>JANRKS010000005.1:0-385645 GCA_033763315.1 Deltaproteobacteria bacterium | reverse complement strand
CCGATTGAAAGTCTCCATGCCGCTTCCCCGCGTGCACGCGTTGGAAACCGATGCCCAAGGCGTTGTATGGGCCGGCGGCGATGAAGGGCTGTGGCGCATCGAGGGCCAAAGTCTAAACCAAGTGTGGGTTCAGCCCGCCGTGACCTCCATGTACCGCGCCGACGACCGCACCCTATACATAAGCACAAGTGACCAAAAGTTATGGAAGCTGTTGCCCGGCGCGCAAACGCCCGTGCTCGAAGAAACCTTTAAGGTTCAGGACCGCATCCGGTTTATCACCAACCGCCGTGCCGGCGGCCGTTGGGTCGCCGCAGATACAAGCCTATACGAATGGAACAACGGCACGTTCGAGCGCTTCCTCAGCGAGCGTGATTTGCCCGGCAGCGGGCCTTCGACGGCGCTCGAAGATCACGAGGGCAATTTGTGGATCGGCACCTCGCCAGGAGGGCTATTGCAGCTTTCACCGCCATCGCCGTTCACCGTGATCGGCGCTGGTGAACCATACGATCTGCCATTTGGCACCATACCCAGCGCCGCCGGCGGCACGTGGGTGTTAACAGGCGCAGGGAAAGTGCGGCGCTTTGTTGACGGAAAGATCGTGCAAGAGCACGAAGTGCCACACGAGATGAACGTGTGGAGTTGGCGCACGATCGTTGAGCTGGAAAAAGGCGAGCTTTTGATTGGATCGCTGGCGAAGACAATGCTGCGGTTTTCCGATGGCCGCTGGGAACGCGCTGAACGCGGCCCGAAGGTTGATCAACATGGTGTGGCCACGATGTTGCTGACCCGCGAGCGGCGGCTTTACATCGCCTACGAAGACGAAGGCTTCACGTTTTTGGATCGCGGCGGCACCTGGCAATTCCGCAGCAGCGCTTGCAAAGGCCAGATCCGAACGATGGTGCAACTGGCCGATGGGCGCATCGCCTTAGGCACTGAGCGCGACGGCATTTGTGTTTTCGACGGTCAGAAGATCGAACGCTTTATCTCATTGCCGCCGCAGACGCAGCTTACGGATCTCACCGTGCAAGGCGAGCGTCTGTGGGCCGGTTCAACCGAAAGCGGGTTGTTCTTGTGGGATAAGGGGCAACTTCACAACATCACCAAAGCCGACGGATTGGCTTCCGATCATGTGGGTCACGTATTTACAGATACGGGCGGCTATCTGTGGCTTTCGTCGCGTGACGGTGTGTTCCGGTTGTCAGAACAAGTGCTGCAGGACAAGTGGGCGGGCAAACGTGAGCGTGTGTATTCACTGGCATTCGGAGGCGAAGATGGCTTGCCTTCCATTACGTGTTTGTGGGGATGGAACGCCACCGGCATGCGCGACGCCCAAGGGCAATTGTGGCTGCCCACCACCAACGGCATCGTGCTGTTTCACGACCCTCCGCACGCGGTGCAAACGCCTGAGGCGGGAGCGATCATCGAAGAAGTGGTGATCAATGGCGAGAATGTGCCCATGCAAGGCGAGTCATCGCTGACCTTCCCTCGCGAGCGCGGCAACCTACTTTTCCGCTACACCGCACCCACATTTGCGTATCAGCACCGTTTGCGCTTTCGTTACCGGCTGCGTGGCTTTGATGACGCTTGGACCACCGTTGGCGATCGGGCCACCGCGGGATTTACCAACGTGCCTCCCGGCCGCTACACCTTCGAGGTGGCCGCGTGGTTCGACGGTCAAGATCCCGATGCCGCGGGCCCTGTCAGAACAGCCAGCATCGAGTTGGTACCGCCGTTTTACAGTTGGTGGTTGTTCCGATTGGCTGTGGCGCTGGCACTGGCTGCGATCGTGGCAGGGTTGTGGGTGATGCGGTTGCGACAACAACGCAGCCAAGCCAAGGCCATCACGGAGGAGCGCACGCGCATTGCCCGCGAGCTGCACGACACCCTCGATCAAACGTTTGTCGCCGTGGGGCTGCAATTGCAGGCGGCCACGGCGAAGCTTAAGGATCCCGAACGTGCCGAGGTGCACATTGAACGCGCCAACGACTTGATCGACCAGGGGCTGGCCGAGGCGCGGGGGTCCATTTGGGCTTTGCGTGAAGAACATCCCAACCAAGCGCCCTTGCCGGCCCGATTGGCCATCATTTTGGGCGAAATGGTCCGCGGTTCGCCCGTAAGCCTCAAGGTGAAAAGCCAAGGCACAATTCCCGATTTGCCTTCCACCATGCGCGACGAACTGGTCAAGATTATGCGCGAGGCCGCCACCAACGCGATTCGGCATGGCCACGCGCAGAAGCTGCTGGTGCAGGTCGAAGGCACGGCCACAACCCTGCGCGTTTCGCTGCAAGACAATGGCTGCGGCTTCGACACCCAACAAAGTCGCCCCAGAACGCACGGTTTACAGGGTATGCTGGAGCGCACGCGGGCTCTGGCGGGACACATCGACTGGCAGTCTTCCACACAGGGCCCCGAAACTGGCACCACAGTGACCGTCACTTTGCCGATCAAAAACGCACAATCGCCAAGCAACTGATGACCAACAAAACCACCGTCCTTCTGGTTGATGATCACGACATCGTTCGCGAAGGCCTTGAAGCCTTACTTGCGGTGGAAGCAGACATTCAGATCGTGGGGTCCGCGGCCAGCGGCGCCGAGGCCTTGGTGGCCTACCAACAGCTCAAACCCAACGTGGTGCTGCTTGATCTGCGCATGCCCGGCATGGACGGCTTAGACGTCCTTTCCGCATTGCTCAAGATGGACAACAAAGCTCGAGTGCTCATGCTTTCAAGCCACGATGGCGATGAAGCCATCCACCGCGCGCTTGAGGCCGGGGCCGCTGGCTACCTGTTGAAGAAAACGCGGCGCAACGAGTTGGCGCAGGCCATTCGAACCGCCAAGGATGGCGATGTGAAGCCAACGGGTGAGATCGCGCAAAGGATCGAGCAGCGCAGCCCCTTCGCTTCACTCACCGCGCGCGAAACGGAGATCCTGGCGGAAGTGGCGCGAGGTTCAAAAAACCGCGAGATCGCCATCAACTTGGGCATCTCGGAGAACACCGTGAAGAATCACATCAACACGATTCTGCTGAAGCTCAACGCGGCCGATCGCACGGAAGCCGTCACGATTGGCCTGCAACGCGGGATTATTGATCTGGGCCGGTGACCGGCGGCGCCGAAGCCACCGCCACTGGGGCGGGCGCTGCCGACCCTCGCTTGCGCAGAAACGCACGCACGGCCGCGAATAAAGCCACGGCGCCGGCCACCAACAATTTCTTGGCCGCAAGCAACGCCACCAGCAGACCTTTAAACAGGCCCACCTTCAGCGCCACTTTGCCAGCGATCAAGGCGCCGATGCCATAGGCGGCCAGTTTGTCTACGCCGGGCGTGTAATCCGCGTATTGATGGCCTTGTTTGAACTCGACGAAGCCCAATACGTTTTTCATCTCGGTTTTGATCGCTTCGAGTTGCGACGTGCCCGCCACCGCATTCATCTCAAGCACACCTTTGCGGCCCAACGCGCGGATCGCATAGTTCAACGTGTGTTCGGCCGCGCCCGGCGCTGCCAATTCTTTGGCCCAGTAAAGCTTGTGGCTGGCCTTGTCGTAGTGAGGCCGCTCAGCCCAGCCCACCAGATCCAAACGACCGTAACCGTTCTTCTCGCGCTCCTCGTTTGATTCCGCGTTCGACTTTTTCATGTCTGCCAGCAGCTCGTCGTAATTGATGCTCTCCGCATCGTCATCTTTGACGTAGCCCTCTTCGCTGAAGCTAACGATCACCGCCCACGAACGTTCGCCCCACAGCCCCGATTCCTTCGGGTAAAGCATCCCGAGCGACTGCGAGCCAGGTGGATTGCCCCATTCCACCAGTACCTTTTCGGTGTCAGCCGGGTTCAGATACACATACGTTTCGGGCAGAGTCAGCGTGGCGATGCCACCTTGCAACTCCACCTTGCCTGTTTGCCGTTTTAGCGAGGCATCAAGCGCC
This sequence comes from Deltaproteobacteria bacterium, assembly GCA_033763315.1. Classification (GTDB taxonomy): domain Bacteria; phylum Myxococcota_A; class Polyangia; order Fen-1088; family Fen-1088; genus JAGTJU01. Next base: position 381,722 of record JANRKS010000005.1, on the reverse strand, counting down.
ATCACCTTCTTCACGGCCGCCGCCTGTTCCGGCGGCAATCCCTCCAAAGGATCTGCGGCGGCTTCCTCCGACGCCGCGTGCGCCAAAGACAGCGGCAACATCAACGAAAGCAACAACCCAGCGGACACACCACCAACGCTTCGAGTCATGCGGCATTGTCCTCCCGCGCAACCATGCGTGTCAAAACAAAACGCACGTCCCGTTGACCTAACCGCGGATTTGCCTGCGTGTGGCAATATGCGTGGGGTGTCTTTCTCAGAGGTTCCCGCGCACTCGATGCCGCCGCTGGCGTTGGTGCGGCAACGCTTCGGGCACGCGCCGCCGGTGGCGTGGCACGAGCGTTTGCGCTCAACGTCGTTCGGATCGTTGGGTGACCTGCGAGGCAAGCGCATCGCTCTTGGTGTGGGCAGCCGGGGCATCAGCGGATTGCGTGAATGCATACGTGCCTTGGTGAAACATTTGTGCGCACAAGGGGCACGGCCGTTCCTGGTGCCGGCGATGGGCAGCCATGGCGGCGCCGAGGCCGCGGGGCAACGGGCCGTGTTGGCAACCTACGGCATCAACACCCAGAGCGTGTGTTTACCCGACGATGCGCTCGACGACAGCATGGATGTCGCTTTGCTTGGTCACACAAGCTTCGGTCCCGTCTATTTTAGCCAAGCGGCACTGAACAGCGACGGCATCATCGTTGTGAACCGCGTAAAGCCCCACACGGACTTTCGTGGGGCGCTCGGCAGTGGCCTCGCGAAGATGTTGGTGGTCGGCCTCGGCAAGCAAGCGGGCGCGGGCGCCATCCACCGGGCGGCCGCCTTGGCAGGGCATGAGCAAGTGATTCGCGCGTCGTTGCAGGTCATCCTTAACAGCGCGCCGGTGTTAGGCGGACTCGCGTTGATCGAAAACGCGCACCACGAAACGACGCACGTGGAATTCGTGCCTGCCGCGAGCTTGGCCACGCGAGAGCCCGAACTGCTTCACATGGCGGACGCCCAGCTGGCACGCTTGCCCTTTGCTGAATTGGATTTGCTCATCGTCGACCGCTTGGGCAAAGACATAAGCGGCACAGGCATGGATCCGAACGTCGTGGGGCGTGGCATCAACGGCTATAGCTCGGAGCTCACGCACCGGCCGGCAAACGGGCCCATCATTCGCCGCATTTTCGTCCGCGAATTGACACCCGCGTCGCACGGCAACGCGTCGGGCATTGGCATGGCCGACTTTACAACTCAACGCTTTGTAGAAGCAATAGACAACACCGTCACGTTCACCAACTCGCTGACGTCGCTCTCGTTGCAATCTGCCAAGCTACCAATTCACTTTGCCAACGATGAACGAGCGTTGGCCGCCATATTCACGACGTTGGGCGTGAAGGATCTCATGCAAGCGAAGGTGGCCCGCATCGAATCAACCTTGGCGCTGGAACAAATGCAGGCGTCACCCGCCGCCTTGGCCACCGCCACAAACCTCGACGTTCTTTCGCTTCCACGCCCTTTCTCGTTCGATCGCTTTGGCAATCTGTTAGCACTTGATGCGGCACTGGCATGACAAACACCCCCGAACTGGATAGCGACCCTTCCACACTGTCTCAGCCGCGCGGCCTTTACTTGTTGTTTGGCGTCGAGATGTGGGAACGCTTTTCCTACTACGGCATGCGCGCCATGTTGGTGCTCTTCTTGATCAACGGTGTCAGCGGCTTTGGTTACAGCAAGGAGGACGCAACAGCGGTTTATAAGTGGTACACCACGGCTGTTTACATCACGCCCGTGGTGGGCGGATACCTCGCCGATAGATTCTGGGGCATTCATCGCTCGATATTGATTGGCTCGGTGTTGATCACCGCAGGCCACTTCTCATTGGCGCTGGCCAGCCGCGCGTCATTCTTTGTGGGCCTCGTGCTGATCGCGCTTGGCACCGGCTGCTTCAAGTCGAACATCTCGACTTTGGTGGGCCACCTTTACAGCGAAGGTGATCGCCGGCGCGATGCGGGCTTTACGATCTTCTATTTGGGCATCAACTTGGGGGCCACGATTGGCCAAGTGGTGTGCGGCGCCTTGGCTGGCTCGCCGGCTTTCGGTTACCACGTGGCCTTTGGTGCCGCAGGCGTAGGCATGGTGTGTGGTCTCGTGATGTATGTGGCCGGCCGAAAGCGCTACCTGGGTTCGTTAGGGGAAACGCCCGCGCGCCGGTCGCACGATGCCGCACAAGCGGCGATCGCCAACGCGCCGTTGACGAAACAAGACGTGCACCATCTGTTGACGATCCTCGCGCTGGCCGCGTTCAATGTTGTGTTTTGGATGGCGTTTGAGCAAGCGGGCTCATCGATGAACTTCTTCGCGTTGGAACGCACGAACCGCGTGGTCTTTGGATTTGAAATTCCCACCGAATGGTTTCAATCGGTCAACACGATGGTGATCATCAGTTTTGGCGGCTTGTTTTCATGGCTGTGGGTGGCTTTGAACCGCCGCGGCCTTGAACCCAGCACACCCGCAAAGATGGCCTGGGGTTTGCTGCTGCAGGCATTCGGCTTTTTGTTCATGGTGGCTGGTGCCCGCGTCTCAGAAGGGGGCCACTTGGCCAGCCCGGCTTACCTTGTGTTGGCGTATCTGCTCATCACATGGGGCGAGCTGTGCGTGTCACCCGTGGGGCTCTCGATGGTCACCAAACTAGCGCCGGCGAAGTTTGCTTCGTTGGTCATGGGATTTTGGTTCGTGACGTCTGCGTTGGCGAACTTCTTGGCGGGCCTATTGGCGCAATTCACGGAGCAGGTTGCGTCCGGCAAGGTGTTCCGGGTCCTGGGTGGCCAGGCCGATTTTTTCCTGATTTTCGTGTTCACCTCCGGCGTAGCAGGGGTGCTGTTGCTGCTGGTCAGCCGACCGTTGACGAAGTTGATGCACGGCCGCGCCTAAGGCTGTGGTCGCACGTGATCCCACGACGCATATGTAGGATAAATTTGCCACCCCGACGTTCATTCGCCGTGGTCGTAGGTCGATGATTTAGGTATATCTAGTCACTCACGATCCTTCGGGTTGGTTTGAAGGATGCGAAAGTTGCCAGGCGCCGCTTTGCGCCCGGGAGGTCACGAATGAAGTTTTTCGTCGCCACGTGCTTGGCATTCGTTGCCGCGTCCGGCTGTACAGGTTCGATCGTTGCAGGCTCCGCATCGCCGGACACAGAAGGCGGGCAAAGCGGCTCTGGCGGGGGTGCAAATGCGGGTGGCGACATTGCGGAGCCCGTGATTGATCCTGAACAAGTGTTGGGCTCGAAAGCCTGCGATGAGATCAATCCGGGCAGCGCCCCCATGCGCCGCCTAAGCAACGCTGAGTATCGCCACACCGTCTCAGACTTATTGGGCATGGCCGCGCAGGTGCGCACCTTCACGGCCGATTTCACCCCCGAAAATGAATCGCTTGGCTTTCGCAACAACGCCGAGTTCCTTCCCGTATCAAGCCTGGCAGCGGAACAATTCTCCACGGCCGCCGACAAGCTCTCCGCCGCCGCCGCGGCCGACCCAAACTTCGTCAAATGCGCCAACCCCAGCGACAAAGCCGCGTGCGCGAAGGAATTCATAGGCAATTTTGGCACGCGCGCGTACCGGCGTCCGCTGACCACGGAAGAAGTCACGCGCTTCACCACGATGTTCAACGCCGCGATGACGAAGTATGACTTCAGCGCGGGTGTTGAATGGGTGGTCAACGCCATGCTGCAGTCGCCCTACTTCTTGTTCCGGTATGAAGCGGGCAAAGCGCTTGCGGGAAAATCGTACGCAGCGGTGGACCACTATGAGATGGCATCACGGCTGTCCTATCTGTTGTGGCAATCGATGCCCGACGCAGCGCTGTTTGATGCTGCAAAACAAGGCAAGCTTGGCACAGCCGCTGAAGTGCTTGCACAGGCCAAACGTATGATCGGCGACACCAAGGCGGAGCGGTCGCTCGAGTTTTTCCGTCAGTGGCTCGACACCGATCAACTGGATCGCTTTTCACGCGATGCCACGGTTTTCAAGAACCTGCCGGGCAACTTAGCCACCCTGTTCGATGGTGAAGTGGCCGCATTCACACGCGATCTGATGATGGGAGGCCAAGGCACGTTTGCCGATCTGATGTCCGCGCCCTATACGTACGTCAACGCCGATCTGGCGAAGCACTACGGTATAGGCGGCACGTTTGGCACGGAATTCACCCGCACCAACAGCGCCACGGCTTCAGGAGTGCTGACCCAGGCGGGATTTCTGACTGTGCACGACAAGCCGACGCGCACGTCGATCGTTTTGCGCGGCGTGAAGGTGCGCACGGATGTGATGTGCGAGCTCATACCGGCGCCTCCCGCCAACGTGCCTTTGAACCTGGATAAGCTTTCCTCGGGCCTCACGCAAAAGGAACGCCTCGCGATGCACCGCACGGATCCTTCCTGCTCCGGTTGCCACAACTTGATCGATCCTGTGGGCGTGGTGTTTGAAGGCTACGATGCCGTTGGCAGACCACGCACGATGGAAGAAGCGGGCAAACCGGTGGACACCAACAGCGAAATCACAAGCTCTGTGGATCTTGACGGCAAAGTTGCGAACCCACTTGAGTTCGGCAAGAAGTTGGCGGCAAGCAACGCCGCACAACAATGCTACTTGGCGCAGAACTTCCGCTTTTTCTACGGCCGCGACTACACCAACGCTGATCTGTGCTCGCGCGGGCAGCTGACCAAAGCGTGGAAGGACGCGGGCTTTAATCTAAAGCAAATGCTGGTTTCTCTGACCCAAACCGACGCGTTTTTGTACCGGCCACAAACGAATTGAACGCCATGCTCAAAAACACGAAAACCACGATGACAAAGCCCCTGTCCCGCCGAACCGTGCTGCGTGGCGCTGGCAATGTGGCGCTGGCCTTGCCGTTCCTTGATGCCATGCGCGGCCGCACGGCCAAAGCCGCGGGCGCCATTCCACGCCGCGTGATGTTCGTGTTCATGCCGAACGGCAACCAGCACAGCACGCGGTTTACATCCACGGGCGAAACAGATTTTGGCTTGGGCGAGTTCCTCAAGCCGCTTGAACCACAGCGCAACGAAATTTTGTTGCTCAACGGCATCGACAAGCGCCACGGCAAGCTTCCGGACATCGAGCGCGCCGATGGCCACCAACAAGCGGGTGCGGGCCTAGCGCCTTGGAAATCGGGAGCGGGCTCTTTCCCGATCGGCGGCACTGATCGCTTCATTGGATACGTGGAGGGCCCAAGCGCCGACTTTGCGATTGGCAGCCGCGTGATTGCTGCCAACCCTTCAGTGCCACAACGACATCTGGTGTTTCGCGTGGGTCAAGGCGGCAACAACATCTGGTCGGTGTGCTCGCACGGCGGACCGGTGGGCAAGCAAAACCCCATCTCGCCCGAAACGGATCCGTATGCGGCGTATACGCGCCTCTTTAGCGCCGTGAAGTTCGACAGCGGCGGGCAACCGGATCCTGCGATTCTGAGGCAGCTTGACAAGAAGAAATCAGCGATCGATTTGGTGTTAACCGAAGCCAAGGCCTTACGTTCGAAGGTGGGCACAAGCGATCAATCAAAAATCGATCAGCATCTGCAATCGCTGAACGACATTGAACGCACGCTCAAAGGCGCAAACGTGCCAACGCTGAGCGCCGCCTGCCAACCGGTGATGTTGGGGACGAAGATCAATTTAGGCGACGATAAGAATCACGCGGTGGTGGGGGATCTGTTCTCCAAAATCGCGGCGATGGCATTTGCTTGCGATCTCACGCGCGTGGTGAACTTCGCCTGGAGCGGGAACACCAGCGGCCGCGTCTACAGCAACCTGGGCATCACAGAGGGCCACCACGATATCTCGCACGTCAGCGACGAAACGGCGTTCGCCAAGATCCGCAAGATCAATGCGCATCTGTGGGGACTGAACGTCAACATGCACAACGCCTTGAAGGCGATTCCCGAAGGTGACGGCACAGTGTGGGACAACACCCTGATCGTGCACTGGAACGAATTGGGCCAAGGCGACCAACATTCCACCGACAACGATCTGGTGGTGTTGACAGGCGGCGCTTCAAAACAATTGCGCGCCGGGCGTCTGCTGCAAGTGGCGAAGAAGTACTCATTCTCTGACGTTCTTGTGAACGCGTTCCACTACATGGGCTTCACCGACGTCACCACGTTTGGCGATCCGCGCATGGCCACGGGTGGGCCGATGCCGGGCATCACAGTTTGATCAAGGCTGCGGCCACGGGTTGGCCAACGCCGGGTTGGTGATGAACGCGTCGTCCGTGAGGCTGCGCAAAAAGACTTCCACAGCCCACACCTGTGCATCGCTCAAGGCACGCGGCGCCAACAGGGGGCTGCGCAGGGGGCTTTTGGTGCCATCGCCTGCGCGCGGGCCTTGCGTGACGTTGCGACCGCCGTCCAAGTGAATGCGGATGGCCTCGTTGAGCGTGGCGGTGGAACCATCGTGAAAGTAAGGCGACGTTAAAGCGATGTTGCGTAAGGTGGGCGTACGGAAACGGCCCATATCTGCTGGCTGGGCGGTGACTTCAATCATGCCCTGCGCGCCGTCGGGATACGCGCCTGCACCGTCAAGGTTGTATAGACCGAGGTTATGAAAATCGTTGACGCGCGTAGGATCTTGATTCAAATCAGGGCCGTTGTGGCACTGACCGCAGCCAGCTTCATTGAAAAAAAAGTCGGCGCCTGCTTTCGCAACGTCTGACAGAGCTCCCTCGTTTCCGGCGGTGAATCGATCGTATGCATTGTCCTCACTAATGAGCGTGCGTTCAAACCACGCAATAGCCTGGGCCACGTGGAGCAAAGTGAACGGAGCCACGTCGCCGGGATAGGCAGCGGCAAACAACGGCGCGTAGCGAGGTTCAGCCGCAAGACGCGCAAGCAATTCGTCTTCATGACCGGCCATGCCCATCTCCACAGGGTGCGTGCCCAGCAACGGTATCAGCAGCTGATCCTCAAGCGACAACGGCATCGGGTTGCGCCAATTCAACTGGGGGCGAAACGCAACGTTGGCCAACGACAGGCTGCTTAGCGAGTGCACCTGCAACGTGGCGCCGATGGCGCGCGCGAACCCGTCAGTGAAGGCCTTCTTCTGTTCGTGGCATGTGCCACACGCGCGCGAGTTGTTGATAGACAGCCGTGGGTCGTAAAATAAGTGACGCCCTAACTGCACCTTCGCTTCGCTGCCTGGGTTGTTGGTTGGCGCAGCCACGGGCACGCGCACGCGCGGAGCCGAGCTTGGGCTGCCACCACACGCGGGCAGAAGGCCAACAAGGATGAGGCAACGAAGGCGCAGCGACATCACATGGGCGGGACGGGAATGCTATTGGCCTCGTCGCGCATGATCATGAACTGCACTTGCCGTGGACCTTCGGCGAAGAAGTGGATCGTCGCCGGTGTCCAGTGCATGAAGAACACACGATAATCGGTGAGCTCGGCATCGGGGCAGGCACCGTTTTTCAAGGGGCCATCTGACTCTGGGCTTATGTCCGAGTTGATCACTTCATACTTGACGCCCTTAGGCGCAAAGAAGCCCAGCGTCGCGGTCCAAAAATTTTCGTCCACCGCCACCCATGACTCTTTGTTTTGCGGCAGATTGATTGTGTAAAGCGTGGCCCCATTGACGGTCAACTTCGCCTCGGCCAGCTCCGCGTAATCAGACGTCTCAACGGCGTTGATCGTTTTCGCGGACACTGATGCGCTGAGCTTTCCTGCCCACGCGTCGCAGGCGTGTTTGGCAACGTCATCATTGCGGCCCACAGTAACGTCAGATCCCCCGCCCTGGCCGCCACTGCTCGTGCCGGCGTGGCCACCTGGAAGCGATGCTTTGCCGCCTGCGCCAGACGAGCCGCCCGTGCCGCCACCGTCATCCGTTGAGTCGCTCGTGCAGCCCGATGCGACCAGGAACGTCAGAAGGAGCGAGAACATGGTTAAGCGCATGTTTTAGGCCGTCACCGTTGGGTGAAAAGATAAGTCCAGCTTAGGCCAGCCTCGCTCGCGATACAACCCGGGTTTGAGGCGCGGTGGGATCGACGAAGGTCAAGGTGCTACGATGTGGCGGAACGACCTCGTCCGCCTGACCCCAGGAATCCTCGTGACGCACTCCAAAGCGAGCTAGATGCGGACGCAATTGTCGTGGTTTCGTCTCCTGTCGACGCCGCTATTCCGGGTGCGTGGCGGAAGTTATGACTGGCCGTACTCTTGCACAGGGTCGATACGGCTTTCCCTATGAACCGACTTGGAGGTCCGTGATGAACCGAACCCTGGCGACGTACGTTGGATCCGCATTGGCAATGTTGGTGCTTAGGGGACAGGTGGCGCTGGCTTGCACGCAACCGTTATGCTGGCCAGCTCGGTTCGCTGTTGCCGAAGGGGCGCAACTGCCGGCAAACGTGCCTGTCCTTCTGTACGAGGCCGCTCATGCTTCAACTCCCAATGGCCTCGGGCCGGATGCGTCAGCATTTTCGTTAACAGATGATCAAGGGACTGCGGTTCAGGTAGAGCTCACGCCCGTGCAAATCGGCTGGCACCAATTTCGTGTACGGCCGATCGCGCCGCTTGTTCCAGGAAAAATATACAAAGCCACGTATCCTATTGGTTGTGCGCCGGCACCCACAACTCAGCGCGCGTTCGTAGCGGGCCCCGCAAGTAACTTACCCACGACCATCGGTGTAGCCGTGGCAAGCGGACACAGAATGGGCACAGCACAAGTGCCAGTTCTCACTCCTGGCACTTGTCCTGGAGTCACGATGCCCGTCACGGCGGCGTTGGCCAAAGTCACCATGAGCTTATCGGCCGAAATGCGGGCCTACTGGCCTCTGGCGAGCCTTAGGGCACAGGTGGGTTCAAAGTTCGTGCACCTGGCCACACAAAAGGTTTTGCCCAACGGCGATGTGGATGTGGAAGTGCATTCCGTCTGTGGCACGCCGACGACAGCAATCGACGCGGGCTTGGCGCCGGGAATACACCTTCTGGAGCTACGGGTCACTCTGGCGGGGATTACGTTGGATCTTCCACCATTGCTCACGGCCATCGAGCTCAGTTGCGAACTGCCCTTGGCTGATGGAGGCGTTGGGGACGGCGGCAACATCCGCGACGCCGACGGGGGAGGGGATGCGGGCACGATGAACTTGGATGCGAATGCTTCAGACGGTGCCCGAGATCCGAAGCCAGCGGGTGGCGGTTGCAGCGCGGCCTCGCGCGTGCCGCAACCGCAGGGCATGTGGCTGGCCTTGGTCCCTTTGGCTGGCCGACTTTTGCGCCGGCGAAAGCCAGCGCGGATCACCGCTGTTCCGTCGTAAGCGCGACGGTCACTGACTCGGCGCTGCCATCGTCGGAAGCGACTTGCCTCGCGCATGCCTTCGTTGGCGCTTCGCTTCCTGATCACCTGAACGCCCGCTAGGTCGAGCTCCATAGTTGCCGCGCCACCGCTTCACCGTCGGCCCCATCATAGGCCAGCCCAAGTGCGGCGTCAGTTCAGGTTGATGTTGTCCGAACACGTGCTGCAGTCAATGGAGCCGGTGGTGGTGCTTGACGTTGCCACCAGGATCGCCACAGTGGCGCCCACGACCACGACGGCTGTTGCTCCCCAAAACCAGGGGCTAGAGAAAATGGATTTCGGCGGCTCGTTGGCGGCGGAGCTTGTGACATCCATAGATTGATCCGGTGGTTCAGATCCCTTTGTCGCGACCAACTTCGTTGCATCGGGCAAAGCCTTTAGGAACACTTCGGAGCGAGAATGCGCGGCCACTTGCACCGTTTGGCTGGCTGTAACGAAGCCTGGCGCGCGAATCTCGATCAGAGCGCTTCCGCCATCGTGCTTTATGGGCGTGCCCAGAGGCAGGCTGCCCACCCGGCGCCCGTTCATGAAGACCTCGGCGCCCGCAGGCTCACCCAGCACTTCGATGTAGCTTATGTTGTCACGCGACGTTTTTAAGGCGTCCGCCAAAACCGCCCGGTTCTTTTCGATCCAAGGGTCATTCGAGGTCAATGCCTCCTCAAGGCGCTTTTCGGATTCCACCCACCGGGCCAACGATTCCAGACACAGGCCCAGCTGCGCCGTGGTTCGCGGTGACGGAGACAAACGATACGCCTCTTCAAACTTAGGCAACGCGGCCAAATTGTTGCCTGAGCGACGCAGGGCAATGCCTTCGCTCAGCAAAGCTTCTGCGGGCGATTCCACGGTCCGCGTGTCCCGTTTTTTCGGGGGCGCAGCGAACGTCGGACCGGCAGCCAACAACACAGCGGTCAAAGCCATTACGAATGACAAAATACGCATGGGTTACTCCTGGGAGCAGATGAACCGACGAGCCACACAGCGGTAACTGCTGCCGCAGCCCCCGATGCTCCAACCAACACCAGGCGTATAGCCCATCCAAACTTCACCGCCCTCGGGCGTTCCGTTGTTCGCTAGGCACAAGAAGCCACCACTTCCGGCGTTCCAGAGGGGCCCCGTGGTATTGCATTCCCTGATGCCAGGAGCACCCACAGTGAACGTGTAGGCAACGTTGCCCCCAGTACAAAATTGATCCGAGGCGCCCGACCTGACAGCCCGCGATTGATAACCGACGTTCGAGGTGGCGTAACCAATGGTGATGATCTGATCCTTCTGCGTGCAGGCTCCCGTGGGAGGCGCCGTGCCCAGCGGTTGGCAGCTATAGTCCGTGATGTAACGGCCATCTGGTTCGATGGCTTTCCACATAAGTGTGTTAGCGGTGCACGTGATTCCATTGCCGTTATAGCCGGCCTTGCATGCGCACGTGCGGCTTCCGGGGGTATTGGTGCAATTGGCGTTTGTATTGCAGCCACCGTTATTTGTTGCGCACTCGTTGACGTCTGCGCAAGTGAAGCCGTCGCCGGTGTAACCGGACAAGCAAGCGCACGTGCGGCTTCCGGGCGTGTTCGTGCAGCTGGCCGCACTGGCACATCCACCATTGTTTGTTGTGCACTCATTGATGTCTGAACACGTTGTGCCGCTGCCGGTGTAACCGCCCTTGCAGGCACAGGTACGGCTCCCCGCCGTGTTGGTGCAGGTCGCATTGGCGTCGCAGCCGCCATTGTTCGAAAGGCACTCATTGATGTCTTCGCAGACGGTGCCATTGCCTTGGTAGCCTGCCTTGCAGCTGCACTCGAAGTTGCCACCGCCTTTGTTTGTGCAAGTGGCGTTAACGCTGCAACCGCCATTGTTGCTGCCGCAGGCGTCGCTCACGACGCACATGACCCCGTTGCCCTCATAGCCTTGGCTGCAAGTGCAACGGCGCCCCCCCACCTCATTCGTGCACACGGCTTTGGCGTGACATCCGCCATTGGCCGTGGCGCACTCGTCCACGTCGTCGCAGACCACGCCGTTGCCGGCATATCCATCGTTGCATACGCAGCGTTCGCGTCCGCCGGAGCGATCACAGTGCGCCAGTGCGCTGCAGACACTGCAGCCAGGGTCTGCGTCGGGAGGCATATTGGATGATCCATCAGGTTCGACGCTCGGATTAGCCGCATCGCTGACCGGCGTGGCCGCGTCTTCCTTCGGCTGGTCAACGATGGCCGCGTCCGGTTTGTTGCCAGGTTGATCGTCGTCTTGCGTGAATGCGGGAAGCTGACCACGCGATATGACGTCAGACTGACACTGACCGTCATCAATGCACGTCTGCGCGTCGCCACAGACCACGTTCACACAGGCTTTGGCGAGTGGCACACTCAACAACAACAGCTTGTGTTCCTCCAGTAGCACTTGGGCCGTGCGCGAAACCACTTGCACACCCTCGCGTTGACCAACCACTCTGACTTTAAGAGCGAGACAGTCATCGTCATCGCAACGAAAGGCTACCCTCAGAGGCAGCTCGACTTTCGCATCCCCGACCAAACTGTAGCTTCGCGGCGCGACGAGAATCGCGTTCTCGCTGTTGGTCACGGTCAATTCAATCGCATCCAGTTCGGCAGGTGTGACCAACGACTGAGTCGTGACTTCCACGATCAGGCCCGTTGGATCCTCCTTACGGCTGCAACCGATCACGGAAAGCAAAAGAACCAATGGCACCACAGACGAACTTCTAAGCCTCATCCCCGATTTCCCTTTGAACCGATGACTCATTGTGCGACCCCGGCCCACCATAGCAGACATGGCCGCCGCGATGAAAGGGGTTGAATTGCTTCGGAATCGAATGCCCGACCTAACCCATTCGTGCCACAGGGACCCAGGAGGTCGCCGACTGTGTCGCAATCACGGTGGGTGCGCAGGTCGTCGGACGCGGTGGCCGCGATACATTAAACCGCAGGACAGTCATCATTCCGCATTGGCAACTCCGCAAGTGTCCATGAACTTGTGCGACCATTGCCCCTATGCACACGCGTACACCAGGCGATGGGGAGACCGGCGAACGTGGATTGTCTCCAGCTTGGTCATTGGAGGGGCCCGCCGGTAAACATCAACTCGACGAAATCGAAGATCGCGTGTTCAAGTGGCGTGGGCGCTTCCGTGCCGAGTCACGTGCACAACTGAGATTGCTCACGGCAGGTACGACAACAGCGGTGCTCCTTTTGTGCACAGCGAATGTGGTCATTGCCGACGGATGGCGCATCGCCGGGGTCAGGCAATCGAACGACCTTCCTTCATATGTCGAGTTGCCCGACGGCAGCCTTGTTATGTGCGAAGGCGCGTCGGAGGGGAGCCTTTGCGACCGGTGGAACCCACAATCAGGAACGATAGAGACCATGCCATCCCCGTCACAGACTCGGCGGTATGCGGCGATGGGTATCCTACGGGACGGAAGCTTGATCCTTGCGGGGGGCCAAGGTCGTCTGCTGGATCAAGCGCCAACACCCGAGATCCTCGCCCCAGGACAAACAGCCTGGCGACCCTTTGCGCCTTTGCCATCTACCAAATCCCGCAGCGCGATTTCTCTGCCGCTGTCCAACGGCGATTTCGGCATCCTGCACCGAAGCCAATCATTGCAAAGCTGCGACTTCGGTTTCTTTGTCACAAGCCACGCTGACGACACATGGAAAACGATGCCCGCACCACCCGTTGATCTTTGTGTTGTCGACGCCAAAGTCGACGAGCAAGGTGCGGTGGCCGTGCTGGGCCGTGCGGAGGGCTCTCGTGGCGATGAACCACCGCAAGTGTGGTGGTGGCTTCCGCCTGCAAGGCTTTGGGTCAAACAGCGTTTGCCTGAGGATTTAAAGCCGCACTCCGTTGTCTTGATTAATGGCAACGGACACCTGTTCTTGCGGTGGCTCGGCAAGGAATCTGACACGTGGCTTGCGCGGCTTAACAGCGCAGACCCTGCCGCTGCACCTCAATCAAGCTTCAAGGTGCCCATTCCTTCAGACGGAATTCTTGTTCCTCGCGGGAATGACACGTGGCACGTTTCAACTTACACCCGCCAGTGGTCCTGGCGGATGGGTGACCCACGTGCTGAGCCACTTCCTAAAGCGCCATTGCCAAGCAGCCTGGGGATCGCGCTTCGTAACGGCGATATGTTTGCCTTTTCGAGTCCACTTGGAAGCAATGTGCCCTTGGTGTGGTCGAAAGCGGATCCACCCGGGGACCCTTGCGCGGGACTGACAAGTTTCGTCCGAGCCACGCTGGCTCCTTTAGCGTCCAGCGCGCAACAGGGCGCGTTTCCTGAAGGCTATTTCGCAGCTCTAGGCGACATAGTTTCTCCGTCGTGCCGCGATTCGGTGAACGCTGGCCGATCGCCTGAACTTTGGGGCATGTTGGAGCGCGGATTAACCATGCGTTCGTCGCCCACAAACGTAGCGCCGTTCTTGGTGCTGGTGACCGCATTGCAAGTACGGGGTGCCTCTGCACAGGCGGTAATGTCGTTTCGTAGGAAACCACAAACTGAATCACAATTCGAAGCGCGGACGGAATTGCTCATTCTGCTGGCGCGGTGGCCTGCGGCTGACGCTGCGTTCACAACGCTAGTAAGCGAATCTTTCACCAAAGAAAGCTGGGGCTGGGAGCTCGACGGGGCATTCCGCGTTGCCGCCCTTCGCGACGACCAGGTAGCCTCCCGCATGGAACCGGTTGTGTTGCGGGGGCACGAAAAACAGATGAGGGATTTTGACTCGTTCGCGCAACACGTGTGCCCGAGGATCGATCAAGCCCGCGCGTCCGAGAAACTGCGACGCACGTGCAACGATGGCCCTGTGGAGCGACGTTGGCACCGGAGCGCCAAACGACGAACCGCGATCGCCTTGATCACGGTCGGCGCGCTTTATGGCGGAGGGATGATCGCCGGCACAGCGCTGAGTGACGCGCCAGACACGCGCAGGGCCTTCGCCACTGTGAGTGGCGGAAGCACTGGCTTGATGGTGGGTGGATTCATCGGGGCCGGCATTGGCGTGATAGCTGAGCTCGCCGGTAACGTCCGCAACAGCCAAGGCACGGCTTTGGCCTTCTGGACCGTTGCGGGCGCCATTGGGGGATCGATTCTTGGTGGCTATCTAGCGAACCAGGCTGTCTCGGCAGACACAAGCAACGCAACCACTGTTACCTCCGTGGGGGTCGTCCTTCCTGTTTCCACCATCTTGCTGTTCGGCAAGGCCGCTTGGCCACGCTCCACGCAGTAAGCTAGTGGCATCATCATGCCTTTTGGCCGCCTGAGCGTCGGCAAAAAACACCTTCGATTTACCCGTCGGATTTAAACGGAAGGTGTGTAAACATGGCTCGGTTGGGACTGGAGGGCTGTCTCTATGAGCTTGACGACAACTGTCGCGAAAATGCAGGTTCTGTGGCCGCTTGGCTTAACCGCGTGTTTATGGCTCTCGTCTTGTGTCAGCTCGTCTCCGGCGGACCATTCGAGCCACATATCGCGCTAGGCGAGCCAGAGCTATCGTAGAATCGCTCGCGACAGCTCCTCTGCCTGGTCCAGCCACTTCTGCACGCTGCCCTCGATGCCTTTGCGCCAGAACGTGGGGTCGCGGGGATCCAGGCCGAACGGTTGCATCAGCTCCACGGCGTTCTTGCTGCCGCCGGCGCGCAGCAGATCAAGATACATCGGCTCGAAATCGGCTCCGAATTGCTGACGCACGGCGAACAACGACTGGGTGAACAGCTCGCCAAACGCATAGGCATAAACATAGAAGGGCCGTTGAAAGTGAGTGACGTAAGACCACAGGTTGTCGACGTTCTCATACGTAAATAGTTCTCCGTCGGCGCCATAAAACGATTTCGTGACCTCCATCCAGATCGCATTGAAGTCTTCCACCGTCAGCTTGGTTTCTCTGCGGCGCTCGTGTGCCTTCTTCTCGAAATTCGAGAACGAGATTTGCCGCACGACGCTGTTGACGTGGTCGGCACATTTATCCATCAACAGCGCCAGCTTCTGCTGATCCGTCTCGGCCCGCGCGAGCAAGTAATTGAAGGTCGTCATTTCGCCGAAGATCGATGCCGTCTCGGCGTAGGCCATAGGCGCCTGAAACATCAGCGCGCCTTGAGCCTTCGCTGCCAACATGCCATGAACGCCGTGCCCCGCTTCGTGTGCCACCGTCATCACGTCGCGTGTGGACCCCAGGTAGTTGAGAAGATTGTACGCACGGGCCTCATCGTTGGGCAGCAAGATGGCACAGTTGAACGCCCCACCCGTCTTCCCAGGGTAAGGAGGTGCGTCCACCCAACGCCGCTGCAACATCGTGTTGATCATGTCTTTCAAGGTTGGGCTGAAAGAGCCGTAGGCCGAAAGCACTGTGTCCACACACTCCTGCCACGAGACAGTGCGATCGTCGGAAAATGGTAGGCGTGCGTTGCGATCAGACCAACGCAGGGTCTTCTTCCCAAGATGCGCCGCGAGGAGGCGATAGAACCTTTGTGCTTGCTGAGCGCCCGTTTGTGCCACGGCTTCGTGCAGGGCTTCCACGGTTTCGTCGTCGACGCGGTTGCCGATGTTGCGTGCCGAGATCGGATTCTTATATCCACGCTCCCGATCTTCGACCGCCTTGGCGCCCATGATGGCATTCAACGTGCGCGCCATGACGCGCTCAAACCGTTGCTCTTTGAGGCCAACGCTTAGCGTCTGCAGCGCCAGGGCGCGTTGATCCGCGTCGCGATCGTTGCTGACCACGTGCAACAACTCCGGCAGTGTGAGCGTGCGGTCGCCTAACGTGAATCGAAGTTCGGCTTCAAGCTCGTGTGTGTACTCTGCCCATTCCGAAGAGCCAAACGGGCTACGCAGTGTCAAAGCCCGCTCAACCTCTTCCTTCAGAAGATACTGGCGATTGGCGCGCGCGTGGTCCAAGAAAGACCGATGATGCTGGGCGAACGGATCGACGGCGAGCGCAGCCTTGTATTGCTCGTCAGATAGCGCAACCAATTCGTGCTCGAAGAAATTGAGGTGATTCGCCTCCGCCACGCTGAACGCTTCTTGAACTTGGCCCATGCGTCGGTCGATCTCGGGATTAACCGCATCTGTGCTGCGACGGAGCATCAGGTAAACCATCACCTTGCTGCCAAGCGTTTGCATGGCCGCTTGCTCACGCAGCGCTTGCCCCAGTGTCTCATGCAGCTTGCCACGGTGGTTCTTGTCAAACGCCTCCGCCATCGCCAAGAACCGCGCCACGTCTTCATCGAGAGCCGGATCATCGAGATCGCGATAAAGATCATTCAAGTCCCACCGCACATCGGCGGCGCCCGTGTCTGGAAGTGCGGCTTTGGCAACAGTGGATGAGTTCGACATAGTACCGCAATCTAGCAAATTCGACGCACCACAGCTTCATCGGAATGACGTTTGCAACTTTTGCAACTGCGAAGGCTTGCGCGACCGGGGGGCGTGAGAGGAGATCACCCGGCGCCTGGCGCCGAAAATGGATAAAAAAATTGTCCGAATCGGTGCAGGCTCAACGTCGTGAAGGCAGGGGCCTCGGCCCAAATCGTTTTTGCACCAAAGGAACCAAATGACAAAGTACCTATTTCTGTATCGCAATCCCCCCTCCCCCGATTTCCAACCGTCTCCTGAACAGATGCAGCAGATGTTTGCGCAGTGGACGGCCTGGAAAGAGAAGTTTAAAGCGCAGGTGGTTGACGTTGGTGACGGCCTCAAGCATGGAGCCAAGCTCTTGAAGGACGGCAAAGTCACGGATGGTCCTTTACCGGAAGCCAAGGAGATCATCGGCGGCTATTCGGTCATTCAGACCGAAACCATCGAACAAGCCATCGAAGTGGCGCGGGAATGCCCCATTGTGTACATGCCGGATTCGGTGATCGAAATCCGGGAAATGATGGGATTCTGAGCAGGTGCCCGAAAGCAACGCGCCAGGTGTGGCCCAACACGTCTTGGTGGATCACTTTTTCCGCCATGAATACGGCCGGTTGGTCGCCACGCTGGTGCGTTTGTTTCGCACTTCGCAAATAGACATCATCGAAGACGCCGTGCAAACGGCGCTGGCAAAGGCCCTGTCGGCCTGGGCACGGGGCGGCGTCCCTGAAAATCCGTCTGCCTGGCTTACAAGCGTTGCCAAAAACAATGTTCTTGATTCGATAAGGCGGCATCGAACGGCTGACAAAGGTGCAGAAAGCGAACTGTCTGTTCGCGCACAAGACGCGCCAGAGCCAACAGATCCGGTTCTGTGGGGTGAGATTGCGGATGATCAACTGCGCATGTTGTTCGTTTGCTGTGAGGAAGGGCTAAACGAACAAGGCCGCTTGGTGTTGGCCTTGAAGCTTCTTTGCGGCTTTGCAACCCACGAAATTGCCGCGCGCTTGTTTATCAGTGAAGACAACGTTCACAAGCTGCTGAGCCGCGGCCGCAGCCACCTTAAGCAGGCATGGTCAGCCAGAGAAGAATGGGCCAACACGCCAAAGCCAGAGCGCCTGTCTTCCCGCCTGCAATCTGTGCAAAGCGTGATTTACCTGCTCTTCAATGAGGGCTATTCCTCCTTGGTACACGACGCCCCGATTCGGCGTGAACTATGCGATGAAGCGATTCGGCTCGGACAGCTTTTGCTGCAACATCCGGCCACGTCAACCCCTGAGTCGTGGGCTCTGATGGCGTTGATGGAGATGCATGTTGCAAGGTTTGCCTCCCGGCACGATGGGCAAGGTGGGCTTCTAATGTTGGAAGAGCAGGATCGCTTGGCTTGGGACAAAGCCGGGATCCACCGCGGTCTCGAGTGTTTGCTGCATGCTGCTCAGGGCGAAAACTTTTCCCGCTACCACGCGGAGGCAGCTGTGCTCGCAGAACATTGCATCGCACCAACGTTTCAACAAACGCGGTGGGATGAAATCGTTTCGCTCTACGAAATGCTCGAAGCACGCCAGCCTTCACCCATTCACACGCTCAACCGTGCGATTGCCCTGGCCGAATGGAAGGGGCCGCAAGCGGGATTAGATCTGCTTAGGCAAGCAAAGCCCCCTTCGTGGCTAAGTGGATACTATTTGTGGGACGCAACCCACGGCGAATTGCTGCGCCGACAAGGAGCGTTTGAAGAAGCACAGCGATACTGGCTGCGGGCCATCGAATCGGCGCCAACGAAGGCCGAGCGGGCGGTGTTCGAGAAAAAGTTAGCTCGTTGCGCTGACGGCGACGCAAGCCGCGGGTGATAAGTCATGACGCGGCCACGGCGCAAAAGAATGGTGCCGAGGGATGAGTTGGGGCAATCGTGCAAACTTTCCGCGACGAAAAGTTCACGACGGCACGAGTCGTTGGACCAGGACGTACGCTAGCCCGCATGTGGAGAATACAAGGGGTCTTGTTGACCGCTGCGGTCTTTGTGGCCACCGGATCCGACGCCGTTGCAAAAGGCCTTACCGTCACCGGCCTGCGCTGGGATGGCCGGGTGGCCCCGTTGGGATTGATGCAATTCGAGCCTCGGCTCAGCTGGGTTTTGCAAAGCGACGAACGGGGTCAAAAGCAGACGGCTTATCAAGTGTTGGTGGCAAGCGATCCCGCTCTTTTGCGACCTGGGTCCGCCGATGTGTGGGATTCCGGTAAGCTGACGTCAGCGGCCTCTATTGATGTGCCATTTGCGGGCAAGCCGTTGCAAGGCCGTCAACGCGCCTATTGGACCGTCCGCGCTTGGGACAAGCAGGATCGGCCCTCCCCATTCGCGGCGCCCAGCCATTTCGAGATGGCGCTTTATGATGAAGAGTGGCAAGGCGGTTGGATTGGTAGGCCCGCAAAGGCGCCGGGCTACGCAGCCGTGGCGGCTCTTGGCGATCGATCTGTCGTGTATCTACGCAAGCCATTTCGGCTAAACACGGCGAGCAAGTTGGGACGCGTGTACGCCAGTGGGTTTGGTGTGTACGAGCTTTCAATCAATGGCCAGCGTGTTGGCGATGATGTGTTGGCGCCGGGGTATACGAACTACGAAAAGCGCGCCCTGTTTCAAACGTACGACGTCACGAAGCTGTTGCGTAAGGGCGACAATGTGTTGGGCGCCGTTGTCGCGGGCGGCTGGTGCACGGCTGGATTGGGAGGCGTGGTGGGGGCGTGCCACGATCAGCCACCGCGCCTGATGGTGCAGCTTGAGGCCACCCTCATAGATGGAACGAAGCAAGTTGTGTTGGGCGACGAAAGCTGGCGCGCACACCCTGGCCCCATCCGCAGCGCGCACCTGTGTGACGGAGAAACCTATGATGCCCGTCACGAGCTGCCGGGATGGAACACGGCGGGCTATGATGATAGCGCTTGGTCGCCGGCGGTCTTATACGACACCAAACGCGAACGAGACTTGGTGCCAGACGCCGGCGCGCCAATGCGTGTCGTGCAGGATGTGGCGGCGGTAAAAGTCAGCGAACCGCGGCCCGGCGTCGCTGTGTTCGATCTCGGCCAAAACATTGTGGGCTGGGCGCGATTGCGCGCCAAGGTGCCAGCAGGCGCCACTGTGACGATGAAATTTGCTGAAGCACTCAACCAAGATGGCAACTTACTCACAGACAACCTGCAAGGTTGTGAGGCCACGGATGTTTTCACAGCGAAAGGCGGCGTCACGAGCACACAAACGTGGGAGCCCAAGTTTACGTTGCACAGCTTTCGCTATGTGGAAGTGAAGGGCCTAGGCCCAAAGCCAGCGCCAAGCACAATCTTGGGCCGCGTGGTGCACTCGGAAGCACCCCAAACGGCACAATTGGAATCGTCTGACAAACGGTTGAACCGTTTGATACAGAACATTGACTGGTCCTTACGCTCAGGCTTCGCCAGCGTGCCTACGCCGTTTCCCGCCGGTGCAAACCGCGCAGGGGCTCTGCCCCAAGGACGAGCCATTGCGCATACCTCCTGCCTGTTCCGCAACGTGCGCACGCTTTTGCGCAAATGGACCGACGACATTCGGGATGCGCAAGCTGCAGACGCCACTTATGCAGACACCGCTCCGGCCCAACGGTGGCATGATGGTGGCCCTGCCGCTGGATCAGGGGGCGTTGTCGTGCCCTGGGCTTTGTTCGAATGTTACGCCGATCATCAAGCGATTGATCGGCATTTGACATCGATGGGACGCTGGGTGGATCTCGTGGTGTCTCGCAGCCCTGACTATGTTGCGAATAATGTGCCAGGCACATTCGCTGGCGATCCAGGTGAACAAGGCGCTCGCACGGATGCCGCGCTTGTTGGTTCTGCTGAACTTGTTCACGCCGCCCTAGCGCTTGTGCAAATCGCGGAGCAGCGGGGTCACAGCTTGGACTCCTACGCGCAAAAGTACGGCGCGATAGCCAAGGCGGCGCGTGCGGCGTTTGCCAAGCGATTCATCAAGGCCGATGGCACACTGACCGGCGACACACAGGGCGCTTATGCGTTGGCCATTGGGCTTGATCTGGTGCCGCCACCTTTATTTGAGGCCAGCGCCAAGCGCTTTATCAGTGTTCTTGAGCGCGATGGATATCGCGTGAAGGCAGGCGTATTGGGCGCAAGCTATCTTTTACCGGCACTTACGCGCATCGGGCGCAGCGATCTTGCGTACAAGGTGCTGATGCAACCGGGCTGCCCGTCATGGATGTGCGCGGTCGATCAAGGCGCCACAACCTTGTGGGAAAACCTTGCAAACACAAACAGGACAACCGCGCTCAATTCGTTCGCCTATGCAGGTGTTGGTGTGTGGCTGTTTGACGCCGTTGGCGGCATCGCCTTGGATGCACGTGCGCCCGGAGGTGCGCATGTGTTCGTGCGACCGCAAGTGGGTGGCGGTTTGACATGGGCCCGCGCCCGCTATGAATCCCTCTATGGCCCGATCACCACATCGTGGCGCATGCAAGGCAAGGCGTTTCGTTTGAAGGTGAGCGTTCCCCCCAATGTAACAGCCACCGTTGATTTGCCAGTGGTTGGCGCCACCACCGAAAGCGGGCGTCCGCTCGATCGCGCTCCCGGGTTGAAAACTTTGCAAGCATCGCAGGGCAACCGTGGAGCCACGTTGGCGCTAGACTCAGGTTCATACGACCTTCTTGTGGAACAACCATGAAAGCCAGAACCATCCTCGGGGTGTTATTGGTGGGGGCGATTGCGGCGGTTTGCTTTGCTGTGCGGTCAGCCTCGACACCGGCCCCCCCTGTTGATACTCAGGCTGCTCTGCCGGCTCCCACACCAGTGCAGGACCAACCCATCCAAGCGCCGCCAACATCGCCAGCGCCTCCGCCCAAAGCACCAGCCACGGCCGCCGAGCTGTTGACCGAACAGTGGTTCGCGCTCGTGGGATCGGCCCGTGCGCTAAGCGAAGAAGAAGAGCGCCAAGCGCAGGCGTGGGAGGAACAGCTGCTGAGCATGGGCGAGGGCGCAGTTACGCCCGTGATCGCCCGCCTTAATGGCAGCACATTGCCCGCCGCACGCGATCGCTTGTTTAACCTCTTAAGACGCTTGCCTTGGCCCGCCGTTGAGGCGCGCGTGATTGAAGAAGCGCGGCAGGGGAAGCAGAGTTCCACCCGCGCCATGGCATTCGAAAGCTTGGGGCAACAGAAAACACCCACGGCGGTGGCGGCGTTGTCAGATGTGGCGTTGACTGATCCGGATCTGCCTGCAGCGCCCCTTATCGCCGAACCACGCAACCCCAATGATCCTTCAACTGAACTTCCTGACGAGAAGGTGTTCACGCCGCGTATGAAAGCGATGGCGGCGTTGGCCAACACCGGCGATCCCAAAGCCGTTCAGGTTTTGGCGGAGCTCGCGCGCACGGGACCACATGAATCGATTCGCCTCGAAGCCGCACGCAACCTGGGGCTTCTGCGTGACAACCCGGCGGCTCTAGAGGCCCTCAAGCTTGCGGCGGCCTCGGACCCTGCAGCGTATGTGCGGCTCTCCGCGCTACATGCGCTTAAGGGCGCAAACGATCCATCGTTGGCCACTTTGGCAGGGCAAATCGCTGCCTCTGACGCCGATAAGGGGGTGCGGATTCTTGCTGCCCAAGTGGCGGCCGACTTACCTAAGTAGAACGCGCATTTAAGGTAGGGCGGTCTTATAGCGGGCCATCAGCACATCAGCCTCGTGGCGGCGTCCAAGGCGAGCCAACGCATGTGCCCGCACAAACAAGGAAGCCTTTAGCGCGTCGTTGCGTTCAGTTTCCTGCCGAAGCAAATCTTCAGCTTGTTCGGCGTGACCCAAACGAAGTTCTGCTGTGGCCAAGTTATGCGTGATCTGGCGCCGCTCCGATGGCTCGTTCACCACTGCCAAGGCGCTGCGGAAAATAGCGACAGCATCGTCAAAGCGTGATTGCGAGAGGCGAACCACGCCCAGGTTCTGCAAGGCGGCGCCTTGATCAACATATGCGATCACGCGCGCGTGGCTGGTGACGGCAGCCTCGTAATGAGCCACAGCCTCGTCAAGGTGGCCCGCGGCGCGCGCGGCCTCGCCCATATAGAAGTGGCCTTCCCGGCACGTTGGATCGTGCGCCACTTCTGGCTGCCACAATGTCACGTCGCTGCGATAGCGCAGACCGGAACTTAGGCTCTGCAGACACAGCATCACCAGCGCGGCCACGGCCACAGCCGAGCCCCAACGGCTGCGCTCGCGCCAAAGGCGCACCACAGGCTCGGCCACCACTATGCAAGCGAACGCCATCGGCACGTAGACATAGTGGGGCGACCACCAGCGCATGATAGGCACGAGGTGAAGCGATGGCAGAAGCGCTATAAGCAACAGCACGGCAGGGCCACGCTGCTTCCACGCCAACCACCCAATCCCAACCAACACCACGGCTCCCAGCATCGAAACCAACGACCACGCCGCTGTGACGGGGAAAGCGTCGCACACCGTGTGGCGAAATGGGAAAACAGCAAGCGCGGCCGTCTTTAGTAGCGCCGCCAAGCGTGTGCCCACCGCGTAATTGGTCGTCAGCGGTGCAAAGTGCGCGTGCCAAGCGGGCGAGAACAATAAGCGCGGCATCACGGCCATCGCGAATGCCGCCGCTTCGCAAAGCCACAACTTCCACCGCTTGCTGGGTCGCTCGACTTCCAAGGCAACGATGAACAGCGGCCCCAGCACCAACGCCGTCTCCTTCGTAAGGCCCCCGAGGAGCAACGCACAGGCCGACGCCCAGGGCCGTCTTTGCAGATGAAACACGAGCAAAGCCAAAAGGGCACAAGTGATCATCGCCTCCGAACGGAACGCAATCGCACCAGTGACCAGGGCACCCATGGGGTGAACAGCAAAGATCAAACCGGCTACCACAGCCGAACGCGTTTTCGTTCCTAAAGCCTGGGCCGTGATGAGCACCATGACAGAGGCGGCGGCATGCCAAGCCAATGACATGGCGTGGAACCACCAGGCAGGCGCCCCCAAAGCGGCGTCGAGCGATAGCGAAGCCGCCATCAAGGGCCGATAAAACCCTGTGCCGGCGAAGCCCTGTGTAAATGCCATGCTGATGTGTCGCAGCGGCACGATCGCGAGTCCATCTGTGATGTGCGCGTGGTCGAGCCACACGAAGCCTCCCCAAAGTGCCGAGGCGTGCGATACCACGGCCGCAAGCGCGACGAGCGTTCGGGGGCGCGCAGGCCAGGCAAGCATCGCGGACCTTCTTACGTGAGGTGACCGTTGAAAACCAGACACACTTTCGCAACTTGAAGTTGCCCAAAGGGTCACACAAGCCGGGTGGCTTTGGCCTTACAACAGCGGGGACGAGGCACGGGCCTCTTTACGTCGCGTAGGAAAGGGATGGTCATGGGCTTGATAAAGGGATCGAATGCGTTCGCTCGCGGTTTTGCATTGACAGCTCCGCTGATGGCCGTTTTGGCTGTGGGCTGTGCGGCTGATGACGACGAACAAAGGGTGTCGGAACTGGGCGTGCCGCGAGGGGAAGGCCCAGCCATCGAGCTGCAACGTTTCGGTCTTACCACCACGGGTGGTCTTGCGGCAGATTCTTACGTACGTTCCGGGACATATGCCAACACCAACTATGGTTCAGCCACAACCGTGCAAAACGACGGCGACGATGCGGGCATCGTGTTTCACGGATACCTCCGCTTCGCCGTCGGCAATGTGGGCGCGATATCGAATGTGAAGTTGCGCTTCTACGTAACCAACGCATCGGCTGGCCCCTACTACGTTCGCCGTGTGGCGAACAATACATGGACCGAATCGGGCATCACCTGGAACAACAAGCCCGCGCCCGATGCCACCAACATCGCCACGATCACCAGCGCAAGCGCGAACACGTGGAAAGAGGTGGATATCACCAGTTTGGTAACAGCGCCGAACGCCACCTACTCCTTGGCCATCATCCCGGGCACCACCGATGGAATGGACTTTAGTTCACGCAACGCCACCAGCAATCAACCACAGATCGTGATCACAAGCGCGGGTACCGGGACGACGACACCCGTGCCAGCACAGGCGAACACCAAGATTGCTTTCGTTGGGGATACAGCAGACGGCGCCAACTGGACTGGCGTGCTGAACCTGGTTCTTGCCGAGGGTGCACAAGCCGTGGTCGTGGCCGGAGACATGACGTACGATGCCGATCCGAACGGCTGGTGGAGCGCCACCGAAGGGAAGGTGGGGCAAACCTATCCGGTGTTCTTGGCCCGCGGCAACCACGACGACAGTTCATGGTCAGGATTCTTGCCCGAAGCAAGCAACCACTTAGGCGGCGCTACGCGCATCGCAGGTGCGCACGACGCCAACTACCTTACAGTGTTCAAAGGCGTGTCATTGGTTGCCATAAAGAAGGGCGACACAGCTGCGCGGGTCAACGATCGATTTTCAGGCCGGGCGGAAATCTCGAAAATCTGTTACTGGCACCAAAACCAGAACAAGCTTCAAGTGGGCGGCAAAGGCGACGAGATGGGCTACGACGTCTATGAAGCTTGCAAGAACCAAGGCGCCATCATCATCAACGGGCACGAGCACACATACCACCGCACGAAGACTTTGAGCAGCTTCACCAACCAAACCATTTCTTCGTCATGCGCCACAGGTTCAAGTTTGTGCGTCGGACCGGGCCGCAGCTGGCTGGCTGTTGTGGGCACAGGCGGCACCGGCTTGCGCGATCAAGTGCGCTGCGCACCCACGGCGTCGTCGGCACCCTACGCCTCCCTTAACACCACAGACGCGAGTTGCCCGATCTGGGCCTCAATCTACACAAGCAATCAAGGCGCCCAATTTGGCGCTTTGTTCCTGACCTTCCATGTGGACGGCAATCCCAAAAAAGGCACCGGCTACTTCAAGAACGTAAGCGGCCAAGTGATCGACAGCTTCACATTCTACGTCGACTAACCACGAAGACGCCCGCTCCGTCTTCGAGCACATGTGCAAGTGAACCTGCGCTGCCCGCGCAAGTTTTCATACGTTGGGCGCGGATAGTCGCCGTCGTCACGCCCTCTATTGCCGAAGGGCGTCTTGGCGGCGATCATACCGTCTTGCGGCCTCCAACACGTCGTCCTTGCCAGGGAAGACCCTCTCCATAATCATCCGCAAACCATCGGTCATCGCGGTCATACTTTCGGCATATTCAACCGCGCCATCTCCCCGAACCAGTCGTAGGAGGCCGCACCTAAAGCAGAGGAGTATGTCTAGCCTTCGCACCTTCGATCCACGGCGGCGCTCAAAGCGGATGGCGAAGCCAGGTCGAAATGCGCAGCCGGGCGTGAATTCCTTTTTGCCAGCAAGCCTTGCCTTTAGGAATGGGTAGTTCTCAATGCTAAGGAGCAAAGAACGCAGTGAAGCCAGGTCAGCGGAGCCAACGGTTCGCCAATCATCGGAAAAGTTGTCACCCTCTCCGAGAGCCTTCTTCCCTGGCTGGCAGACAAGGAACAAATGCGCGAGTGACGCTGTCGTTGTCGATGGTTCGCCTCGTGGCGGCAACAATGTTGTCGCCGAGCGCAGCCAGAGCCGCGTAGTCCGCTGGGGGCAGGACGGTGGCCGCGAGGCCGAGTACGGCCGCAAACTCCTGAGGTGGCGCGGTCGCTCTGATCCCGGACAACATCTCGACGCGATCATCAACGTTCATTGCCGGCAGGAGGAGAGACAGCGATGCGGCCATCGTCTCAGGAGGGATCTCCGCGAGGATCTCGGCGTTCACATGCAAGAGATCCTGCACTGTGTACCCAGCAGCAAGGGCCGGCATCACTTCGAGCTCCTCCAACGCCTGGTGCTCAAGATAGTCCGAAGTGAACGAGGCCATGCACAGGTAGAAGCGATGAACGGCCAAGCGCTGTTCTGACCTGGACGAAGGGACATTCTGCAGCGTCGACGCCAGCTGATGAAGCTGCCCTTCCAGGGTGCGGTGGTCCTGCGTGATGGCGTCAGCCAGCGCACCCGATTGGCGCTGGATGAGCGGCGCCAGGTATCGATCCTCGTGAGCGGCGTGCCCGTCCAGAAGCCCGACGAGTGCTGACAAGCGCTGGAGCAGTGACGCGATCGCGGTGCCGTCGTGCGGGTCCACGTTGCCAGCGGCGGTGGTGACGCCGAACAGCTCGGCCCGGATCCCTTTATGGATGTCACGGTAGATGTCGAACGTGACAACCTCAAGGGGCGCGTGGAGGGCCCACACTCGACCTTCTTTTTGCGTATTGATCATGTTCATTCCTTTCATTGACGAGCGGGTGTGATGGTGGTGGTGTTTGAAGCGAAGCCTGAAACGGACTTGGCCATCCGCTCGGCCATACGCGCGGCGCCGCGCTTGGCGTGTTCGGCACGTGCACCGCTGAACAGACCGTCAACGGCTTCCGTCCACAGATCGAGCCAGCGACGAAAATGCGCGCCTTCGATCGGTAGACCTTGGTGACGTTCGATCGGGCTTCCGTGGTACAGGGGTTGGGCGAACAACACCGCGCCCCAGAACCGGGTCATGGTTTCGAGGTGATCGGGCCACACGCGCGACAACCTCGCGGCAAAGACGGGACCGAGCAGCGGATCGCGTCGCGCGGCGTCGTAGAAGCGTTCGACCAACGCGCGGCAGTCGGCGATGGATTCAAGGTCGCGCATCGCAGACCGCCTTTCCTCGTAAGGTAGCCCCGCGCGCATCACTGGACATCACTGCGCATGCAACCTCGACGGTCGCAAGGACCACGTGCATCGCGGTCGAACCGTAGCCCGCGCCTTGCATGCCCAGCACGGCGTAGAACCGCCAGTTGGATAAGTTGATCGCTGTAAGAAAAGCGTGAATCCCGGCGGCCACGATGTGCAGAGCGCGGGGCCGGGGTAACCCTGCTCCCAGAACGAGGGCCACGCCGGTGAGGGCAATCAGACCGTAGGCCTCAGCGAATCCGATCGCGGCCACGTGGTTGCTCGCCAAGAAGGAGAACATGCCGGCACCATGAAACCGACCTACCAGTGTCCGACCGAACAGCATCGCGCCGAGAACCGCGAGAATGCTGCCGTGTGCGCGAAGGATGGAACGTCCCCAGATCATGACGCCACCACCCCGGCTTGGATTCTGCCCGACCACGCCATGCGGCCTTGCAGCAGCAGGGCCACGACCTCGATCGCGATGAACGTGAGATGGATGGTGGCGCTCATCAGCAGGGTGCCGGGTCCCATGAACGAGATCACAAGGGGGCGGAAGGCCAGGAGCGCCAACAACGGCACCAGATGCGCGGCGATGCCGAGAGCGTCGAAGCGGCCGATGCGCACAGCGAAAGACCCGCAGAACAGGACCGCGCCAATCGCGGCCATGAGTAGGTACGCCTGCAGCAGTCCGATCTCGGCGGCCGGATTCTCGAACAGGAAGCGGAACGGGCCCGCGATGGGCATTTGCGTCGCTCGGAACGACACGACGGCATTGCCCGACGCCAGCAACACAAGCCCAGCCCCGTGTGCGCGTAGCAGGTACCTGGCAAGGCGTTGCCGGATCGATGCGTCCTCGGGCGGAGGAAAGAGTGCAGGTCGCTTTTGGTTCATAGACGATCTCCTTTCGGAGCTCCGGGACTGCAACGCTCGGGCCAGCGGCGAAAGCCTTGGTTGCTTGGGCGCATTCACGCCGGTATTCTCCAGAATCGAACACATGACGTCTCAAAATGAAACTCGTCACCTCCCGGTGGTTGGCCCCTGCAGCGAGCCCATGGAACGGATTCGGTTGTGTGGCGTTTGTAAGCGTGCGCCGCAGGTGGACGGGTTACGCCGTTGCTCGCGTGTCGTTGCCAGCAGCGAAGCCCTTCGGAATGTGCTCGCCAAGTGCGCCGTCGTTGCGCAGACCAAATCCAGCGCTGTCATCCACGGGGAGACGGGCACCGGTAAGGAGGTCATCGCGCGCCTGATTCACTCGAACAGCCCACGCCATTCGCGACCGTTCCTCGCCGTGAACGTGGCGGCGCTGCCTTCAGAGCTGCTTGAGTCGGAATTGTTTGGCCACGCCAAGGGCGCTTTTACGGGTGCCGCTGCCAGCACGCCCGGTCTCTTCGGTGAGGCCGACGGCGGGACGTTGCTGCTCGACGAGATCGGCGAGATGCCACTTCTGCTGCAAGCCAAGCTGCTGCGCGTCCTGCAAGAAGGCGAGATCCGGCGGGTTGGGGAAGCGCGGGCACGTCCCGTGGATGTACGAGTGCTCAGCGCCACCCACCGTGATCTGAAGGCTCTGGTCGCGGCCGGTCGGTTTCGCGAGGATCTGTTCTACCGGCTGCGGGTGTTCACGCTGAATGTCCCGCCGCTGCGCGAACGACGCGACGACATCGTGCCGCTGGCGCGGATGTTTGCCAGCAAGCTGGGCGTAGCGGACCTGAAGCTGTCCGCGCGGGCGCGAGCGATGCTCGAAGCGTACACGTGGCCGGGCAACGTACGTGAGCTCGGCAACGCCATCGAGCATGCCGTTGCCTTCGCACAAGATCGCGCTGTCGCAGTGGAGCATCTGCCAGAAGACATCGCAGTGTCCCCACCGCGGCCATCCGCAGCGGATGGCGAACTCAAATCTCTGGACGCGGTGGAGCGTGCGCACATTGCCCGCGTTCTCGACAGCTGCGACAACAACCAAGAGCGCGCCGCGCGCGTCCTGGGCATCAGCCGCAGCACGCTGTGGCGGAAGATTGCGAACCGGCGCGCCACCGTCGTTTGACCAGCCACCGTCGCGATGGCACGTCGGTTGCTGCAAGCGAATGGCATGACCACCAACCCCACTCGCAACAAAGCCCCTCAAACTATCACACGAGCTCCGCGACGCCACGGCTGGCTGGCGCGTGCCTTGTTCTTCACGATGGACGCCCTGTACGGGCGCCAGCTGACTCTAAAGAAGCTTCAGGTCTTGGAGTTGGTCGCACGCGTGCCGTACCAGGCCTGGGAAGGCGTCGCGTACGTCGCGCTCACTCACGCCCACCATCGCTTCCGCTCGGCCCGCCGGATCTTCGAGTACGTGCGCGAGGCACGCGCTGCCCAAGACAACGAGCAGTGGCACCTCCTGATCGTGGACGAGCTGCTTTCGAAAAGTGGCGAACGAACATCGTGGTTGCTCGGCCGCGCGATCCCGCAGCTGCTGGCGCTTGTCTACTACCACGTCAGCTGGCTTCTATACGTGCTCAACCCGCGCTGGAGTTACGCACTGAACGCCGACTTCGAGGATCACGCCGAAGTTTCATACTTGGCGTTTGTCGCTGGCCACCCCGAGCTTGAATCGCAGCCCTGGATCAGCATCTTCGCCGAAGACTACGGTGCGCACGCGACGCTTGCGGCGTTGTTTCGCCAGATCGCCCGCGACGAGGCCGAGCACCGCGATGAGAGCCTGCGCCGCATGACGTGCGCACGGTTCCATACCTCCCCTGAGCCCAATGACCACGTCGCGGTCACGTCGGAGCCGTTGCGATGAACCCCGGCGCCAAGCAGATCGGCTCGTTCCTCGCGCACGCCTTGGCTGTCCTGATGGTATCGATGACCATGCCAAGTTGTACAGCCACCGATGTAACCCAGGGAGCCCCGGCCGCGCGGGCGCGGCTGGCTTTGGAACAGCTCGTCTCATCAGGAGAGGTGCCTGGGATCCAGTACGTGGTCGTCGGTCCAAAGGGCGTGCTGTTTTCCGCAACGGCCGGCGTGAGCGACGTCGGCTCCGCAACGCCGATGAATGAGGCCACGATCCTAATGGCGTATTCGACCACCAAGGTGATTACCGCCATCGCCGTTATGCAGCTGGTGGAACAGGGAAGAATCAAGCTGGACGCGCCCCTTCAGAAGTATTTCAAGCGCCACCCGTATGGCGACGACGTCACGATTCGTCAGCTGTTGGCTCACACCTCGGGCGTGCCCGATCCAATGCCGCTCGATTGGTTCGTGGTCCAAGGCCAGTCGTTCGATCGCGACCGAGAGATCCAGCGGATCCTCGGGAAGCACCCGCGCCTTCGCCACGCACCTGGGCAGAAGTACGGCTATTCGAACCTCGGCTACTGGCTGTTGGAGAAGGTGATCGAAAGCACCTCCGGCCAGGACTACGCGGCCTATGTCGACGACCACGTGTTCCGACCCTTGGGCCTCACGGCTGCGTCGGCGCGTTTCGCGATAGACGGGCCCGGCGCGTTGGCAGTGGGATACGCTCGTCGGTTCAGCCCCCTCACTTGGATGCTTCGGCTCATGACGCCAGCGCGCTACTGGGGCGACGCACGCGGCCCGTGGAGCAGCAGCTCGCGCGTCCTGCCTTACGGCCGTGCGTACGGCGGCCTTTTCGTTACGGCACAAGCGCCGGGACGTGTGCTTGCAGACCTGCTCCGCAGCGATTCGGTGCTGCTGCGTGCGGAGACAAAAGCGAAGTTGTTCGCACGACAGCACACGACGAATGGACAACCTGCCGGCGCGCTCGGCTGGGTGATCGGCAAGTTGGCCGGCCAGTCCTACTTCGGAAAGCAGGGCGGCGGGTTGGGCTTTCACGGCAACGTGCGAATCTACCCTTCCCGCGGCATCGCGACCGTGTTGCTCGCGAATCGCACCGAGATCTCCGCCGGCCCGATTGACCGCCGAACTGACGCGTTGGACATCCTGTTTCTTCGGTAGCCAAGGCGCGATGTCAATCTGGAAGCTTAACTCCCACCCGCAGGCACTTCTGCAAATAGCGCACGCTCTGCGGTGGTACGCACATCAAAGAGCTCGTGCGGCAAACCTTGGTCACGCATCGCCTTGAGTTCGCTGGCACGAATCTGCCGGAGGGAAGCCTCTTGGTTCATGCGGCCGAGGCCAGCCAATAGCCGGACATCCCGAAGGCGCGAAATCGCGGGCGAATACGGGACTTGCTCTTCGCGAGCAGAAAAGCAATTCTTCCACCATGAGCAAAATCGAAGAGGTGACGGGGCAAAAAGCGATCCTTCGTTTTGAAGGAAAGAAGTGCATCCACTCAAGACACTGCGTTTTGGATCGACCGGATGTCTTCGTGCCTAACGTGCAAGGCGCGTGGATACATCCCGATAACGCCAGCGTCCCAGAGCTCGCCGAAATCGCGCGCAACTGCCCGTCGGGCGCCATCACGTTTGAACCCTTGGATGGAACCCCGGGCGAATCAGCGCCCTTGGTGAACGTTGCGCGCGTGCGAGAGAATGGCCCCGTCGCCATTCACGCCGAGATCTCGATCGACGGACACGGTTCTGCGCTGCGTGCCACGTTGTGCCGATGCGGTGCCTCGAACAACAAGCCATTTTGCGATGGCAGCCACAGCGCTGCGAATTTCACCGCAACGGGGGAGCCTGCCACCGCACCCTCGCAACCCTTGGCAACGCGGGGCGGACCGCTCACCATCACGCCGCTCAAGAATGGGCCACTGCTTGTGAGCGGCAATCTTGAAATCTGTTCGGGCACCGGCCGAACCCTGAACCGGGTTGAGAAAACCGCCCTCTGCCGCTGTGGCCAGTCAGCGAACAAACCCTATTGCGACGGCACTCACAACAAGGTGGGCTTCAAGACCGAATAGCGCGAAGGCACAACGAAGGGTTGTGCAGACATCGCCCCCCTTCGTTGCTGCCGCTCTCAAGCGGCATTCGCAGCGTTCGCGAAAAGCTGCATCAGGCCGCCCCGCCTTTCCGTGCCCGCCAGACATGCACAATGCCCTCAGTCATTCTGAAACGGGAATTCGAATCGAGGCGACACTCCGAGATTCACCTTAGAATTTCAGTCCGCTTATCTTGGGAGGTGCCGAAGAGTCGGAGTCTGTGAACATCTCGATCCACTGTTGCTTCGGGCCGACTGGGGTGTATCTGTTTTCTGTGAAGAGCAAATCGGCTTGTGTTGGCTGATTGAACGCCGCTACGGTGCCCAAGGCATTTTGCAGCTGCCCCGTTTCGGGATCCCAAGTCCACGTCTGGGCTGGATCGCCCGTGCAGTCCCATGTCCAAATCGGGGCCCCCGGGGTGATCCTACCCCATTGGACATCAAGACATTTGTCGTAGGCTGGGTTGCGGATGAGGCCCGATCGCCGATCATAAACCCACTGCTGCGCGTTGTTGCCGTCACAGGGCCACAGCCATACCGGTGTGCCACGGCCGGGGTTACCCCACTGGACATCGATGCATAGGTTGGGGTTGCTATTCGACTGAATCCGCCGGTTCCTCGTCGTGAGCTCTGGCGAGTTGAAAGCGTACGAGTACAACTGGTCGGCCAGCGACTGCATCTCGAAGATCGGCATCGATTTCGCGACTTCGGCTCTGAGCAATATCTTCGACGTGGCAACTTCATTTTGGTGGAACGCCAACCATTTGGCGTGCTCCTGCCGATAGCAATCCTCGTTGAACCGTCCCGTGCGCAAATCGAGGCACAGCCAGAAGTTTGCGGGGTTTTCAAAGGTCTGGTACGAGGCAAGACCCGAATGAATGTCCGCACATCCTACGCGGATCGTGTTTGTGTTTGCGGGCCCCGGCGCCCATCCACACTCGATACCGCTGTTCATTCTCTGTATGTGAGAGAGGATATTCGCTCGGTAGTCGAGAAGCTCGTTCCTATAAATGCCGCTGGTCTTGAACGATGCGTCCAGAGCCGCAATGACGCTGATGCGGGCCGCGATGATCTGAAGCATGGCTGGTACACCCAGTCGCCAGTCGTAAGCGATCCCCCCCGGCGACGCAGCCCTTCTGCTAACCATTTTGTCCCATTCGCCGGCAACCGACTGGTGAGAATAGATCGACTCAAACTGCACTGGCATCATGACTTGCGTCGCCGCTAGGCCAGAGTTCTCGGCGGCCGGCCAGGCGGGGTTGAAGTTCTGACCCGAGGCGATGGCCTGCTGGGCAGTCACCACCGCCCGCAGCGCCATTCCTAGACGGTTGGCACGATCTCGTGCCGATTCCCGCCCGTCCAGCCGAACGCCCAGCAACTCGACCTGTTGAATCACGAACTCAAGGCGCTTTTGGATCTCGGCAATGCCCTCCTCGGCTGATTGCCGCTTCTGCAATAGTCCTACAGCTTCCCCCAGTGCTCTGGCCACCTCGACGGTGGTCTTTGCTTTGCTGTACACGGTGCCCAAATCGTTGGCGGCCTTTCCCAAAGCCTTGATGTCAGCCGGGACGTATTTCGAGAGGCTATCCAGGATAAATTGCCTGGTCATAGCAACGTCATCGCCGGGCGGGCCGCCTGCCTTGGCGGGTAAGCCATCGAGCGGCTCTTGTCGCAGCTGCACGTCCGCTCCTAGTGGTTCCTCGTCGAATGTTGGCACGCCAGAGCAAGCGCCAAGGAGAGCGGCAAAAGAGCTCAACATAACTGACTTCGTTTTCATGACATCATCCTTCGGTGAATCGATGTTGTTGCGACCGTTGACGCTGTCTCACCCACCTCGTCGCAAAAAAAGGATTCAGACTTCGGCGGCCTGACCTTGTTCTTCGGTTCGCCAACGAAAACTTGGGTTGGGGCTACACAAAGATTCGGGATGTGGATGGCAATCCCAAAAAAGGCACCGGCTACTTCAAGAACGTAAGCGGCCAAGTGATCGACAGCTTCACATTCTACGTCGACTAACGACGCCCGTAAGGTTGCACCTAACGGGCGGCGCGGCCCGCAGCGAACGTTTCCACCCAGCAGCAGTCTTCAAACACTTTCTTCCACGTTTTGCCTTGATCAGTGGAGCGCTCGATGCCGCCGCGGCCACGCACGAGCGCGTTGCCCGCGGGAAAGGGTTTGGGAGTGTAGTTGCAAACGGGTTTGTTAGCTCTAACCTCTTGCCACGTTCTTCCCTGATCGCTTGACGACAACGTGTCGCCGTTTTGACCGCCATAATCGGATCGGATTGTCTTCACGATGATCTTTCCGTTGCTTTCACTTACGCAGTCGTACCAACCGCCGGGCAGATCCGCTTCGGTCCATTGGCGACCATCAACTGAACGAAACACCTTCCAGCCCACAGCGATCCAAACGCCGCCCACATAGCCGACCCCACGGATCAAGTTCTCGTCATCTGCGTTGCGCCGGTTGGCGATCGCCAGGGTTTTCCACGTGAGACCGTCGTCGAAAGAAATTGTGCGGATGCCTCCGTAACCGGCGCCCATGATTGCAGGGACAAGGTTTCCTGCCTCTTTCGCATCCTCTCCACCCGCGTCGGCCGCCGAGTCCGCAATGGAGGCGTCAACCATGACCGGTGAGGGCTCGGTAGAGCCTCCCATCGGGACGCGATCGTCACCGCCCCCACTGCCGCCTTCTGCGCCCTCTCCACCTTCGCCAGCGGTATTCGACTGCGCTTGGCTTTCTGCGGCTTCGTTGGAACAAGCCAACGTCAAACCGAGCAACAGGCCCGTGCTGGTGGCCCATACGCCTGCACGAAAAATATGGCTGCGAACGCTCCGAAACTGCATGGAGTCCTTCTTCCCGCTGGCCAGCGGCTCACCCGTCAAAGGTGGCCCGGCTTCTTGTTATAGATTGTTATGATATGGGCACCCCTGATAAGGCGCAAGGGTGCACCGCTGCAGCGATCCCGGCGTTAAACTTATAATTAACTTGCGGGTTAATTAACCAACTGGCATAGTTCGTCGCCATGGAAGACACGCTGACGCTGACGTTCTTCGCGCTGGCTGATCCCACACGTCGAGCCATCCTGGCGCAATTGGCGCAAGGAGAAGCCACCGTGAAGGATCTGGCGAAGCCGTTTGCGATCTCAGCCCCGGCCATCACCAAACACCTAAAGGTGCTCGAGAACGCCCGGCTGATTTCGCGCAGCCGCGACGCCCAGTTTCGCCCTTGCCGCATCGAACCGGCGGCGTTGCGTGAGATCGCAGACTGGGTGGACGAATACAAAACGATCTGGGAGCAACGCTTCGATCAACTCGACGCGTATTTAAAGCAGCAGATGCGGCTCAAAAACGCTGAAGCCAAAACGAGCGCAGCCCCAAAGCGCACCAACAAAACGAACAAGAAGAAGGGAAGCCAAGATGGCAACCAAAAGTAAGCCGAACGAACTTTACATCGAGCGCCTTTTCGACGCGCCCGTGAAGATGGTGTGGGAAGCGTGGACAGATCCCGCGCAGGTGGCGCAGTGGTGGGGCCCGCGTGGGTTCACAATCACCAACGAGTACAAGGACGTTCGAACGGGCGGCTCGTGGAAATACGTCATGCACGGCCCTGATGGCACCGATTATCCGAACCACACCAAGTTTCTAGAAGTGCAAGAGTATGCGCGGCTTGTGTACGACCATGGCGGTTACGAAGATCGGCCGCCGCTCTTTCGTGTCACGGTCAACTTCAAGGAGGTTGGCAACAAAACGCTGATGGAGATGACCATGGCTTTGGCAACTGAGCAGGCCGCCAAGGAAACAAAGAAGTTTATCAAGCAGGTTGGTGGCGATAGCACCTGGGATCGGTTGGCCGAGTATCTATCCCCCACGGATAAGTTCGTGATCAATCGCACCTTCGATGCAGACATCAACACGATGTTCGATCTGTGGACGAATCCTGCGCATTTCGCGCAGTGGCTGCCGCCCGTAGGCATG
The DNA here is from genome assembly GCA_033763315.1 of Deltaproteobacteria bacterium. GTDB lineage: Bacteria > Myxococcota_A > Polyangia > Fen-1088 > Fen-1088 > JAGTJU01. Next base: position 345,521 of record JANRKS010000005.1, on the reverse strand, counting down.
ACGATGGAGTATCTGCGCGCTGACATCAGGCCAGGCGGCAGCTCCTTCTTTTGCATGAGCGGCAATGGTCTTACCATGTACGGCAGAGGCAACTACCAGAAAATTCAGAAGCCGAACCTTATCGTCTACACGCAGTCCTTCTGCGACAAAGACGAACAACCGGCACGCCATCCCTTGGCGCCGACGTGGCCCGCAGAGATGCTGACCACCGTGACGTTAACGGAAGAAGAACCAAATCGCACGCGGGTCACGGTGCAATGGCAAGTGCACGGCGAAGCCACAGCCGTTGAACGCGAGACGTTCCATCAAGGCAAGCCCGGCATGACACAAGGCTGGACGGGCTCATTCGATAAGCTAGAAGCCCTGCTGCCAACGCAAGCGTAGGCGCCAATCAAGAACAACGGTAAGCCAAAGGCGATGTGGGCTTGAAACCCAGCTTTACGCGCCGTGGTCCGATCTTTGCTGAAACCGATGAAATGCCATTTCAGCGTGCGTTCAGCACAGGTTCACGGCGCTATCGCGACATTCGAGCCCTGATCACGTCGCGTTGGTGCCGCATTGCGGCGCTTGTCGCCTTGGGAGCGCCCTTAAGCTTGAGTCCAGCGTGCGACGCGGGAGGCAGCCAAGCGCCCGATGCGGCCGACGCCCCATCGCCATGCTGCCCCATCGACTATTACCAGTGCGACGGTGGTCGGATCGGTGGGGCACGTCAGCCGGATGGCTCCTGCCCCAGATATGCCGACCAGACGTACAACAACCGCGTGATCGTGAAGGATAGCCGAGGATGCGACATGATCGATCGGGTCAGGTCGGAGCCCGTGTCGTGCTTGTTGAGACCTGACGTTCGGTCTGATTCAAGTCCTGACTCACTTCGCGACGATGATGCAAGCATGGACGCGGCCAAGGAAGATCAATGATTCGTCGGGGCCGAAGTGGCTCGCGCCATGAACGCCTTTTTCGTTGCGTCGTCCTAGCGCCGCCTCACCAGCAATGGGCTTTAACCTGCACGCACGCCACGCGTGTCCACAAACATGATCCTGGGCCACGGCTGAAAGGCCAGACGGCGCACAAGCTACGCAAGCCAAGCCTAGCTTGTGCTTTGAGGTGCTGAGTTGGCGTGCGCGGCAGGCCGTCCCTCGAGCCTGCGGCCCAACGGTACGCTCCGCGATCAAAACACACACAGTGCGGGTTCGTGCCCCTCAGCCGAAGAAGATGTGCGTAGGGTCTCGTTCCACTTCAGCGATGAGTTCCAGAACATTTCGACGGTCCTTGAAGCCCTCATACTCATGCCACTTCAAGTTGCGATCTGACCAGTACAAGGTCCAGCTGCCCTTGCGGGCGTTGTAGCGGAACTTTGCCACGATATGTTCGATGGGCCCCTTTTCGTCGGAGTACCCTGTCCGGCGTTCGAACAATTCGACTGCAGAGCCCACGAAGCGAAAATGATGGCTCAACTGGGATCGCACATGCAAGGGAACCTTGTCACATACCCTTGTCAAAGCGCGCGTGACCCGTTGCCTTTCCAAGTCTGGTACCGCCATAGCTTCAACACAAGTATGGGTTAGTACTCGCGTCCTCTCAAGGAGGTCATCTCGTTTCGGCGCCGACGAAGAACCAAGTGCCAGGTTGCAAGGAGGCCGTGAACGACGATCATGGCTTCAACCCAGTGCAGAATCGATTGAGAATCACCATCGATCTGCTGCGCGCTGACCACCCGATCAATCAGAGGCAACGCAAATACCAACAACCAGGCGCCGAGAAGGTATGCCAGTCGCCCCGCGCCTATCGATCCCCTGTGCAGCAAACCGATCACAGTTAGCCACGCGATGGTGATCAAGGCCCAGACAAAGAACACCATCACTATCACCGGCCGCCCGATATCGAAGAAGCCTCGCCCTCCTCCGTTCACGACTGCAATTGTGACAATGCCGGCCACGGCGGTGATCGCGGGAACACTAAAAAGAAGGAGCTGGCTTTGCATGCAATGTGACCGCAACGCCTACTATCCACGCCGCGGCGCCGAAATCAATGCAATCGTGATGGGGCCGTCCCTCCACCCTGCCGGTTCTCTCGCCCAGCGAAGGCGTCTATTTTGAGGTCCTTTCACCGAAGTCCCTCCGCAACTCCATGTTCTACAGGACCTACCATATGCTTGAACCGGACTAAGTATGGTGGTACCATCAATGAGTGACGACGAAGAATCCTCATGCAGTGGCATTGGGCCGGCTTGGGGGCCTTAAGGGAGGCCCATTGGGCGGGCGTGCGCGCGCCTTGTCGTTGTCGCCTCAACGGCGTAGAGAAATTGCGCAGCTGGCTGCTCAGAAGCGCTGGAGCACGGTTAGATCCAAAGCTAAGCCCCCGGCGAACGTGCCGTTGCCGCTGCCGGTGGCGCAGCTTTTGAAGACCTACGACGTGGCGAAGCTTGATTGGATGCAGCAGGACCATCGTTACGCAATTGTGCGAGAGATAGTTCGTAGGGGTTCGCGGCCGGCTCGGAGGTGGCTTAAGGGAATGCTTTCAGAAACGGGCGTGCGTGAATTGCTGCGACAATACGCAGGGGCGGGATTTAACGAGCCCGAGAGAAAGCTTTTGCGGAAGCGCTACTTACTTACAACGCAAGACGTGCCAGAGCGCGCGTTTCTTGGATTTGAGTGGGCGGGTTGACGACGAAGAAGAAGATCCTCGATGCGGAGAAGATCCGCATCATTGGCTTGCAAGCGGACCTTGTGAAGAAGAAGGGTTTCTTTCTTGCGGGCGGCACGGCCATGGGGCTGCTGCTCAAGCACCGCATTTCCCGCGATTTGGATTGGTTCACCGCGCAGGCATTTGACGCAGAAGCGTTGAAGAAGGAGCTAAGTGCCCTGGGTGAGAAGCCAACAAGTATTGCCCAAAACAGCGCCCATACGGTGCGGGCCTACTACGGCAATTTCGAAACCAGCTTCATCGCCTATCGGCAGGTGCCCCCGAAGGTGGCGCCGATCAAGATAGGGGCCGTTGCGATTCCGGTTGCAAAGCTTGAAATGCTCGCTGTGATGAAGGCTGCTGCCGTTCATGACAGAGGAACGAAGCGAGACCTGATAGATGTCCTTGAGATATCCAAGTCACCGGGGTGGTCACTTGGCCGATTCATTGACCACGCCGCAAAGAACTTGCCTCTAGCGCCGAGCCAGGTCGCCTTGGCGCTTACATATTTCATGGATGCAGAACGCGATCCGTCTCCCGAGGGGTATGAGCGATCATGGTCAATCGTGAAGAAAGAACTCGAAAAGGGTGTCTCGCTTTGGCGACGAGATCAGTCCATGGGTCGTTAAGAGAACCTATGCCCGTTGTATTGCTCACAGCGAATCGCAAGGGCAGGTTCTCTTGCCGCAAATGCTGGGCCATCATTCAAAGCTGAGCTAACGGTGCTTATAGTTTGGCGTTGGCGGTGCTCGTCGTGGGTAAGGTCGCCGTGACCGCGTGGGGGTTCATAATGGGAGTGTGGCCGGGAAAGTTTCTGGCCCTACCCTTCTTGCTCGCAGGCGTCTGCTTGCGCTTATTTGGACGACTGCAAATTCTTCACCCAGCTGTGTCACCTGATCCGCAAATACGAAAAACCCCAAAGGTCACCCATTTGCCCGCGGCGCACTACGACGTGTACAGTAGGTGCGCATGCACATTGCGGTCGCCACGATCAAAGACGCCGAGGCCATTGGTCGGCTGCAAACGTTTGTTCACGAGATGCACGTGGCACACGTGGGATGGTATTTTCGTTCCGTGTCGCCTGAACAGCTGGGCAAGATCATGTCTGTCCAGCTCTCGGCCCCCGATACACGTGCTTTCGTGGCAAAAAGCGACGACGAGACGGTGGGCTATGTGGTTGGCACCGTTAAGGAGGGTGAGCAAAGAGAAATGGCCTTTGCTTATCACTGGCTCTACATCGATCAAATCTTCGTGAAGAGCGAACGACGGCGCGAAGGCATTGCTCGTGCGCTGGTTACAGCGATGCGAGGCGCGGCCGAGGCCGAAGGCATTACAGAACTTCATCTTGATGTGTATTCGTTCAACTCCGACGCCAAACGCGCGTTTATGAAGCTGGGGTTTGGTACCCGCGTTGAGCGTATGTGGATGCCGCTTCCGTGAGCGCTCAGCGGGGAGAGCAACGCGGCGCCACTACCACCCGCTTGGCCCACCACACGTGCTACGAAGCAATCCACAAATCCCCTACGGCCGCCACTGGTTGGCGCGTTCGTTTCGCGCCGCCATGGTAACCGTTTGTTCGATGCGGTCGGCCCGCGTTTGAGGTTTCTTGGCGGTGAGAATCCATTCCAAGATTCCGCGTTTGACGGAGCGTGGGAAAGCATCAAAGTTTTGCAGCGCCACCTTGGCTTCCAGCTTGAAGCGCGCTTTGAGATCTGGCGGCAACACCAGATCCTCAACGGCATCAAGCGCGCTCCATGTTCCGGATGATTTGGCCAGCGCCACCATTGCCGCGCCCGCGGGCTCTAGCAAGCCCGCCTGCTCAAGTTTTGCGATGCGCTGCTTATTGGTGCGGGACCACCGGCTGTTTGGCTTTCGAGGCGTGATCAACAGCATCGACCGATCGGCATCCACCTTACCCACTTTGCTATCTACCCACCCGAAACAAAGGGCCTCCTCACCCACTTCTTCAGCGGTGGTTTGCCATTTGCCCACATGCTTTTTGAACGTGATCACCCAACAGCCTCTGGATTGTGCGTGGTTTTTCTGCAGCCAACGCCGCAGTTCTTTTCGAGATTTAACCTCAAGCTTCGTGATTTCTTGTGCCGGCTTCGTTGGTTTCATCGCGGCACCCCCTCCGCAGTCTCACGACCAGGATACCCCAAACCACCAAGCACCTGCGTTCAGGCCCTGGTGTCTTTTTGCGGTTCTCTTGCGGGCTTGATGCCTATGTGTGAAGGTCCCACCACCTGAGTTGACCTGATGGATCTTTACCCGCCGATTGAGCCCTACGACCATGGCATGTTAAGCGTGGGCGAAGGAAATCGCATTGCGTGGGAAGTGAGCGGCAACCCGCATGGCAAGCCAGCCGTCCTTTTGCACGGCGGTCCGGGGCAAGGTTGTGCGCCGCGGATGCGTCAGGCATTCAATCCTGCGCGGTATCGAATTGTGCTGTTTGATCAGCGTGGGTGCGGCCGCTCGACGCCGCACGCAAGCGATCCCACCACCGATATGGCCGCAAACACCACATCGCACTTGGTACAGGACATGGAGGCCTTGCGTTTGTATCTGGGCATCGAGCGCTGGTTGGTGGTCGGAGGTTCGTGGGGCGTAACCCTGGCGCTCGCATACGCGCAGCGCCACCCTAGCCGTGTTACTCAGATGGTGCTCACCGATGTGACGACCTCGCGTCGAAGCGAAGCTGCGTGGCTGTATGGCGGTGGCGTCGCGCGTTTGTTTCCCGAGGCGTGGCAGAGGTTTCGCGACCACGTGAGCGAAGTAAACGTCGACCAAGATCTCGTCGCCGCGTATGCCCGCAGGTTGCAGAGCCCCACTGAGGCGGTGCGCCTGGCTGCCGCGCGTGCATGGTGCGCCTGGGAGGACGCGGTGCTTTCGCTTGAACCGAACTCCCATTACAACGTGTATAGCGATCTACCCGAGGCCGCGATGATCGCTCTCGTGCGGATCTGCACCCATTACATTCAACATGGGGCTTGGCTTGAAGAAGGCGCGCTGGTTCGCGACGCCCACCAGCTGTTCGGCATTGCGGGCGTGCTCATACATGGTCGCCACGACCTGAGTTGTCCCATTGAGACCGCCTGGTCCCTGTCCCGCGCATGGGTGGGCTCTCGCCTTTACACGATCGATGACACGGGGCACTTGCCAAGCATCACAAAACGAAAGGCGCTGCTCGAGGCGCTTGATAGGTTCGCCGAGGCATCACCTACGACAACGCATTCAGATTAGCGCTCACCTAAGTGCGACGGCTCGAAGCCGTGCAAGTTGAACAGTTTCAGTTCGCCCTCCACTCTGGCCGCCAGTCTTTGCTGGTCACCTATCTTCACAAGAGCGTAACGCGACCAGTCCTCCATCTGCATTCCCAGCGGCTTCGGTGTGGTGGCGTCCCCAGCGGCAAACATCGTGGCCGCAACGGCGCCCATTTCGTGTTGTTGAAGTGAGCCTCCGCTGTTCCACACAGCCAAAGCGTGGCGTCCCTCGGTGGCCAACAAAACGTCGGCCCCCTGCTTACCTCCCGCCGTTATTTCGGATCCTTCGGTGACCTTCGCACCTTGGACCAGGAATATTTGTCCGCCGTACGGCTTCGCCAGGTACACCATGAAGTCATCATCAACTGCGGCGAGGCTGCCATAGAACCAAGGGGGCATCTTCAGATCGACGGGCGCTTGGAGGGCTGTGAAATCCGGCCCTAAGCGGTGCAAGTGCACGGGATCGCCCGCCGCCACCAGCCATCCTCCCATGGTCGAGATTACGGGAATTTGATATCCGTATTGTTCAAGAAACGCCTGATGCAAGACCGCGGTCTCTCCCACGGGTTCGCACGCAGCAGCAACCCGTTGCAGACGCACCTGCTTGTCGATCCCCACATAAACCAGCAGGTAAGTCTCGTTGCCGAAAACCAGCGAGGGCTTTGACCCTGCGACCTCAAACGTGAGACGCGACGCCTGTCCGCCGCGCGCGTGGCATTGGCACGTGACTGCGCCGCCGCGATCCCAACAAGCAATGGCCTGCTCGCCATCTGTGGCCAAGGTCGTTGGTCGCCCGGCCAAAGCTTGTGGTGCCCCGACTGCCTTACCCGCGTTGTTTAGCCAAACCAGCTGGCCGGGTGCCTCCGAGGTGTTCATCGGGGCATGCGCCAGCACCGCCCACCCGGCGTGAGAAGCGGCGGCCAGCAGAAGTACGTTGCCGAGGGAAACAGCAGTCGGCAACACAGTGTCTGCGGCGGCGTCTGGCGGTGTGGCATCCGTGTCAGCACCCGATCCGGCTTCGCAGGCCGCGACGCCAAAAGCTAGACACAAACCCAGAAAAGCATGCGCAAGAGATTGGAGCATACCTGTTCTATGTTCATCGCTTCGTTTCCGGACAAAAGGCTGTTGCTTCAGCCTTTTCAACACGAAGGCCCACCTCAGATGCAGCCCGGCTGCAGACACGAACACATCGGCTCCGGTGGTTCGGGCACACCGCACGGCGCCTCCGAGCTCGCGTCGACACGATCCAAAACGATCTTAACGGTGGTGCCGGCGGCCGAAATAACCACAGCTTTTCCAAATGCCTGGTAACCAGGAGCGGCGCTGGCCAACTCGAGTTCAATGCCCGTGGGCAAGCCTGTGAAATAGAAGCCTCCCTTGCCGGCAAAGGAACATAAGTGCTTACCGGCGATGCCTACCAAAGCATTGATCGCCTTGCCGGTGCAGGCATCCACCACAATGCCGCTGAGAACGCCATCAAGCATAGGGGCGGTATCCAGCCGCGGCTCGGATGCGTCAGGCGCCACGCCAGCGTCAGACGGGCCATCAACCTTCGCAGGCGCCGCATCAGCCACGACGCTCGAAGCGTCACGTTTGCCACCTGTGAGATCTTCAGTGGTCAGGGGCGGCACGCTGCACGCGCTGATAAGCGTCAAAGCCAACGTAAAAAAACGGCGCATGCATCCTCTATGCGAGATCCATTGGCACCAGACAAACCGGTTGCGCTCAACGCACATAGCTCACCTCAAAATTGATCGTCATTCCCTTATCTGCCTGCGCTCGTCCATCAACGGCAATCCATTGACTGTGCAGCGCCGGCGACACGCCCAAGAACCACGCCCCTTGTAGCCGTCGATAAACTGACACACCAGCGCCAACGCGTGGCAACAAGCGATCGCCTGTCGTTTCTGATCCTATGCGCCACAAGCTGTTTGAGCCCCCACTTAACCACGTGGACGCCCACCATGCCGGCGTAAAGGCATGCCAAGCACCGAGTTGCGCTTGCACTGGGAGCTGTACCAGCGTGTAAGACTCATCTGGCAAGTCGTGTGATGCGCGCAGAAACGAACCACCAACACCCACGAACCAATGCGAAAACAAGTGCCTATACGCAAGAGCAACGCCATAGCTTACGCCGCCCAGGGACAAGGGCATGCTGCCAGCGGCCGCGCCGAGGGCAAACGCATCCCGCGCTTCGACCGATGGGCTCACCGCCGACATGCGGCCACTGTCGTAACCGCTTCTGAGCGTGGCGACCACGTCGCTGGAAAATGGCGCGCGAAAGCCCAAAGTGTCCGCGTCAACGCCATCCTGTTCACCACGCGAAGCTTCGCCTGCCACTTGCCAAGCCGATGTTTGCACATCCACGCTGCCCCGCGCGGCCAATTCCACAGCCGCCTGCCGTGTGCCTTGCGCTGGTGAAGTCTGCAGCACTTGATACTGGCCTTGCGGCAACGACAGCGTTATGCGCTGGTTCTTGTCTTTGAACAGCTCAGCAAACAGCGGTCGACCTTGCGCGGCCCGCACCTCGAAGTGTCCATCCATGCCGCGCGGGAACACCAGGCGATGATTGTCGCGGCTGTGATCAAACAGAACGCTGCCTAGATCGCCATGCGGCGGGCTAAACCAGGGTCGTTGCCCCATCATCGCCTGCGTGTGAAAGCTCACAAACGCTGCCAATTCCCCGAATGAGACGTGCTCGTCCTCATCGGCATCCGCCGCGCCTACAATGCCCGAGAGCAAGACGTGGCTGAAGTAACCTGATTCAAGTCTGTGCAGTTCACCTGCGGGCTTGGCGCTGGTGGCCGCCGTCAACACACCCACCTGCGTGCCCAACGGTTGTTGTTCAAGGTTGTCTATGACGGCGCTCAAATCGGGCCCGTCCAATCCGCCGCGTGTTGTAAACAGGCTCTGCGAGCGGCAAGCGTCGATGAACACGAAGATCTCAGCGTGCGCGTTGGCCTGTGCAAGCTGGGTCACCGCTGAACGCAATTCGTATCCAGAGAAAGTTTCGTCTTGGCCATCCGAAGGGGCAAGCAACAGCCGATTGGTGAGGCCGTGGCCGGCGTAGATCACAAACACGCGGTGCCGCTTCTTCGATGCGGCCAAGTCACGCACGAAATCATCGATCGCGGCGCGCAACCGCACGCGCGTCGGCGGCCCCGAAACAACATTCGCATTCGGCGCATGCGCAGCTGTCTCCGCGTCAAGCTGCGTGAGCACCACCATCTTGGGTCGTAAGAGGCCTGAAGAATCGGCCCCCAAAGTGGCAGCAAAGCGAAGTGCGTCGTCGTCGGCATAGCGCAGCGGCGGAAGCCCAAAGCCGCCGCCGTTCCAGCCCACGATTAAAACGAGCGTTTGCCCGAACTCACGCTCCCGCCCCCCCTGGGCGTGCGCCTGCAGTGGTGGAATCACCAGGGTGAGAAGCAGAGCGAGCCGCACCAACTTGAACATGTCGCTTAGGGGAGCAGCCTAACCGTTTCGCCAAAGACTTGTAAGCCAGTGAGCTTGCCCGAAGTGACGGCTGCCGTGGCTTGGTCCGCCGTGAGCCGCTGTGCGGAAAGCACCACGCTTAGCCGCAGCAAGCCTGGGTTGAAGGCGGCATGCAGGTTCAACGACGTGCCCAAAGCTTTCGCGCGTGGCTCTGGCACAAGCTGCCCCTCGTCTTGTGGACGCCGCGGGAAAAGCACCACCGCTTTGCCTTCTTGTTGCCCCACCAAGAACAAGAACGTGGGCTTTTGCAGCTTGGCGTAAGCGAATTGCACCAAAGCCTCACGCGCCACACGTACGCCGCGCGAAAATGGCAGCTCGCCCAAAACAACCGCGGGCCCCTGCGGGCCATGCGCAAACTCGTACATCACAAGCGACAGCGGCCACGCCGCGGGCTCCGCACCACCACGCCATTGCACTTCTTCAAGAGTGGGCGGGTGCGATCGCATCCACACAAGTGCCACCATCGCAGGCACTAGCACGGGCAGCGCCCAAACCCACCGGCGCGTGGCTCGCACGGGCGTTGCCACCGGCGCAGGCAACAAAGCTTCAAGCCGAGCGCGTTGGCGTTGCTTCGCTGTGGCGGGATCGCTGACGCTCGCCATTTGCGAAAGCACGTTGTAGTGCGCCCGGCAGGCCTCGCAAGATCGCAAGTGTGCGCGCAGCTTCAGCTCCGCCTTCGCCGGCAGATCGCCGGCCACCGCGCGCGCGATTCTGTGGCGGTACCGCCATAAGCTCATGGGTGCGTCACCTCTTGCACGGCTTTCGCAAGCTCGGCGTCGGCGGCGGCGCGTGCCAGAAGCTTCATACGCAGGTATTTGCACTGCCTCGCTGTCATGCCGGTCAAGGCAGCCACCTCATCGTGCGTGCGCTCTTCCAGGCACGAAAGCTGAAACACACGCGCCTCGGTGGCGTCAAGGCGAGCGGCGAAAGCAGCCATGGCAGCCGCCAAGCGCTGCGTCTGCACATGCAGCTCGGGCGGATCAAAAGATAGCGTGGGTGAATCATCTGCTGCATCAGCGGGCAGAACCTCTGGGCGACGTGAACGGCTGCGCCACAGCTCCTTGCAACGGTTGGTCGCCACGGTCCACAGCCAGCCTCCCAGATCACCTTTGCTGCCATCAAATTGCGCGCACTGACAGTGCACCATGAGCCAAATCTCCTGTATGGCCTCCTCCTGATCAAAGGCCGTATTGAAATACCGACGCGCCACCCCGCCCACTTTGTCGGCAAACAGTTCATATACCTGTAAAAAGGCCGCGCGTTCCCCGGCCCTAAATTGAGCCAAAAGCGTCGCGGACGTGGGGACGTCTTTGTCTGTCACGTGTAGTCGAGGAAAAGCTTGCTTGTGACGGGGCTATGCCGCAGGCGCCGAAAGCGGACAAAGCTTTCTATTTTCCAGACGGCTCCGTGGGCGCAGCGAGCAGACGGTGCAGCGAAAGGTTCCAATCGCTTTGCACCAGGCGCATGATGGTTTCCAGCTGGCTCCCATTCAACCCCACGTGGCGGCCGATGATTTCCTTGACGCGCTCGACAATCTGGCGGCGCGTGTCCGCAATGCGCCGCTGGATCGTGCGGCCCGAAACTTGAAACAATGAGCCGATGTCGGCCGCTGACAAGTCATCGATGAAATGCATGCGCAAAATTGCGCGCTCTTCACTGGATAGCACCTCAATCGATTCACGCATAGCTTGCAACACCACATCGCGGTAGTGATCCCGAAGGTATGAAAGTTCTGGATCGCCTTGCCCCGCACTGACGGAGATGAGGTGATCATCCAAGCTTGTTTCGCGCGCGGCTGCGTTGTGAAGGTTCAGCACCAGTCGCGTTAGAGTGAGGCGCAGCCACGCTGCCAGGGGTCCCGTGCCACGATAACCGAACAAGCGCGCCGGCTCACCGTCATGCCCCACCAGCAGGCGCACGCGCAGCATCTGTTGCGCTTCATCGGCATGGTTCGCAAACGGTCCGCGGCGCACCTGCTGGCCTAAAGGCAGAAGGAATTCTTCATTGAGGCAGCGCAACGCCACGGCGTCACCCAAGACGCAGGCCTGCGCCAAATACAGATCCTCCACATGCAAAGAAGCCAGGGTGACCAACGGATCGGGTTCGCCGGCGGTGCGTTCCGCCAAAGCGGCTGCGAACGTCACTGGCGTCACCACGAAGGTGGAATGCCGCAGGCTTGCTTTGGCAAACAGCTGAACCAAAAGCTCGCTCAACCGCGTGGCGTCCAAGCCCGCGGCGCCGCCCGCCTGCAGGTAGGCCGCCAGAACATCCTGCGGCAGGAAACCTTGCGGTAAAACGGGTAAATGCGACGCTCCGGACATGCTAAGGCCGGCGTTGGGAATCGTTCACACCTCATGATACACTGGGAAAATTCACGTGTGAACGAGAACGGCATGCGCCCCTGCCTCAATGACGACGAGATCCTCTTGTTTGTCGGCGGGGGCACCGCGGGTCCCGATCGACCGGCCATCATCGATCACCTGGGCACATGCAGTCGGTGCCGCGTGTTGGTGGCGCAAACCCGCAAGGCGTTGCCCCCCAGTTTGGACGAGCCAGAGATCGGCGCCACCGTCGACGACCACGACAGCGAGCCCATCAAGCTTGAGCATGGCGCCACCGTAGGCCGTTATGAAATCGGTGGCCTGCTGGGCGCAGGAGGGGCAGGCCTGGTTTATGAGGCTTTCGATCCACAGCTGAGCCGCCGGGTCGCATTGAAGATCGTGCGTCCCGATCGTGCGGGCGCGCAGGCGGCGACAGACGCGCATCGGTTGCTACGCGAGGCACGTGCCATGGCACAGTTGTCTCACCCGTCTGTCGTGGCTGTTTACGATGCCGGCACGTTCAAAGACGGCGTGTTCATCGCGATGGAGCTTATTGAAGGCCAGACCTTGGCCCGCTGGCTTTCACGGCACAAACCGGCTTGGCAAGACGTGGTGGCCCAGTTCATTGCCGCGGGCCAGGGGTTGGTGGCAGCGCACGCGGCGGGGCTGGTTCACCGCGATTTCAAGGCCGAGAACGTTCTGGTGGGCGCCGACGGGCGGCCGCGCGTCACTGATTTTGGGTTGGCGCGCGCGGCCCACGCGGGGGACAGCGATCACCCTGATGGCGTGGCAGGCACCACAACTTCCATCACAGGTGTGCGTTCGTTTTTATTGACGCTGACGGAGGCGGCCGCGTTTGCCGGCACACCCGCGTATATGGCGCCGGAACAATTTCGCGGGGCACGCGCCGATCAGTCGACGGATCAGTTTAATTTTTGCGCTTCGCTTTATGTCGCGCTTTACAAGCAGAGGCCCTTTGCTTCCGATGGCGAGCGCGATCTCTCGGCGCTGGCGCGTGCCGTGCTCTCAGGTCAACTAAGACCCGCGCCCAAGGACACCAAAGTACCAGGCGCCCTTTATCGAATCTTGGCGCAGGGACTCGCGCTGCAGCCGCAAGATCGATTTGCATCAATGGCCACACTGCTGACGGCCTTGCAAAACATCGTGCAGCCGGCAAGACCAGCGCGCTCGCAGCGTCAAAGCCGTCTTTTGTGGCTGCCGGGGGCGGCGCTGGCGATCGCAACTGTGGCGACGGTGCTTGTGCAACGCACGCCCAAGGCAAAGCAGGAGAATCCCCTCGTGGCGATGCCTCCGCCGACGGCAAGGGTGATCCCCCCGGCGCCTGTGGACGTTCAACCTTCGGCAACGACGCCTCCCGCTGCAGCGCCCGCGCCTGTGAAGCCCGTTTCAAGGCGCACCAAGCGTGCGACACAGCGGCCGAAACCAAGATCCGCCACACCGAAAGCCGAACCTGTGGAACACAGTCCACCGCGGCCATTGCTTAACGGTATAAAGGACCCTTATGCGCGTTAGGCGCCCTGAGATGATTTCACCCTGGCATCGTTGTGTCGCGATGGCGATCGCGGCGTGTTGGCTTGCGCACAGCCTACCCTGCCACGCCGAAACCAAGGTTGACGCCGCGGGCCGCGCGAAAGCCCGTTCTTATTTCGAGCAAGGCGCGGAACACTACCGGCAAGGCCGGTACGACGACGCGATAAAGGCCTTCCAGGCCGCTTATGACATTGAGCCTGCGGGCGCGTTGTTGCTCAACATCGCCCAAGCCAATCGCTTGCGGGTGCCTCCCCATTGCGCGTCAGCGCTACGCCACTATGAATTGTATCTGGCCGCCGAACCACGCGCGGCTGAACGTGCTGAAGTGGAGTCGTACATCAAGGCGATGCGTGCTTGCGTCGAGCAAGAGCGCCAAACCATGGCGCCGGAACCGGCACCCGAGGCAGCGCACCCTCGTGCGCCAAAGCCGCGCTCTCACATTCCGCTATGGGCGGCGGGAGCAGGGGCCGTGGTTTTTCTGGGAGGCGCAGGCCTTTACACACGCGCGCGGCTTCGGTTCAACGAACTCAAAAACGAGTGCCCGTGCCCCGATGACACAATCGATGGTTGGCAAGCAGCCACCAACGTCAGTTACGCGATGATGGCAGCCGGCAGCGTCACCGTGGCCGCGGCTTTGGCTGTGTGGTGGTGGCCTGCGGGAGCCGAAGGTGAACGCTCAACCTTTGCCGCAGTTTTGTTGCCCGAACAAGGCCTGCATCTGCAGTGGCGAGGTCACTTCTAACCATGCGACTCGCTTCACAATGCCTATCAGGTCTCGCGCCTTATTTCATGGCCGTGTGGCTGGGCACAGGATGCCTCGACTGGGATTCGTTGCGCGGCGGCGTTGATGCGCAATCGCCCGACGCCGCTCCCGACATGGCCATCGCACAAACCGAAACGCCCGCGGTCGAATGGTTTTTTGCCGAGATTGCGGCGCATCTGATCGCTGATTCCGCGAAGGCGGAGCCGGACGTTGCCTTGATGCTGAAGCCCCCCATGACAAGCACAGCGGGCTTGGTGCAAGAAAAAGCCTTATGGATGCGGGATCTGGTTGGGGAATCCACCGCCGCCGCAAGCCGCCTCATGGGCGAGGCCATCACAAAAGCAGGTGGCGGATTTTCTTTTGAATTGTGGATGAAGCTGCCGCCCGGCAGCCAGCCGGGGCAACTCCTGTTGACGCCCGCCATAAATGTGAACGTCTCTGGTACGTCTTTGACCGTTTTTGCCAACACAAGCTCGGGCGAAATTGACCTCACGTACCCGTGGACCACCGACGGTGGCTGGCACCACTTTGGCATCACCTTTCATCCGGGGCTTACCGCATTGTTAACGCTTTACCTGGATGGCAAGCCTGTTTTGGCGTGGGCCAATGACAAACCAACCGTATCCTCAACTTTGCAGTGGTCCATGGAAGATGTGAACGCGGTGATCAGGTTGGGCAGCGAAGATCTGGATCAACTGCGTCTGTCGCGAGGTGCCTTGTTTACGTTTGCGCTCAGCGAGACGCAAATGCAGAAACGCTTCGCGCTTGGCCGCAACCGCTAAGTTCAAGCCGTGATCGGCCCAGGCAGGGGGCCCTGTGCCGCGGATGCCTCACCAAATTGAGCGGCCTGTATGCCCATCGCCCGCATGAACGTCACCATCAGCTGATTGTTGGTGACCTTGCTGGCGTTGCCGTAATCAATGTGCTGCCCGGTTTTAAAGTAGCCGCCGCATGAGCCAAACAACAGGGCGCGTATGTTTGTGAAAGAATGGGTGGGGCCGAACGAAACATCGCTTGTCCACCACAACACTGAGTTGTCGAGCAAGGTTTTTCCGCCTTCGTCAAAGCCATCCAGCGTCTTGCACAAGTATGCCACTTGTTCCGCGTACCACTTATTGATCGACGAAAGCGTGGCGGACGCGGCACCATGGCTCAGATCGTGATGCGAATCTTTAACGCCAATCCACTGCAGGGCCACATCTGAGCGTGCCCAAGACCACTGCAACGTGGCCACACGGGTTAAGTCACACGCCAGCGCTACAGCCAACAGGTCGGTTTGCAATTTCCCAATTTGCGGAAAGTTCGCGGGATTTTTCACATCCAAAGTGGGTGATGGCTCAGCCGGTTTGTTGCACCCCATAGCCGGCGTTACAGTGGTTGCGCCACCCAAACGCTTCTCGATTTCTGAAATGGCCGTAAAGTGTTGATCAATCTTTTGCTTGTCCTTCGTGCTGAGACGAGGCGCCAGCTGTTGATAGTCTTCCTTCACAAAATCAAGCACGCTTTTGCGTTGCAGCCGGGCTTTGTCCAGGCCCGAGGTGTCTGCACCGGCGCCACTTGGTGCCAGGTTGCTGAACAAACGCTTGAAAGTCTCGCGCGGATCTTCGATCGCCGGCACGGGTGTGGCGGCGCTCTTATAGACCATGCGGCTAAATGGGTGCACGCCCGACCCCTCTGTACCCAAGGTGGTTTGCACGCCAAGCTCCAGCGAAGGAAACATGGTGGATTTGCCCACGTCTTGGGCGATCCGCTGATCGATGGAAATACCGCCGCCCCAGATCGGAACGTCATCCACCGCGGGCCCCTTTGCCCAACGCGTGGCTGTAAGCACTTCGGCCATGCCCACGCCATGCTGATCGCCTTCGGAGTTCAAAGCGCTCACGGCGTTGACGTTCGAGAGCGCGAGCATCTTGTTCTTCCAAGGCAACAATGGCGCCGTTTCGGTGCCAAGCGTAAAGTTCGCGCCAGTTCCCTTCGGAGTGAACTGCTCGTAGTTGTTCGTGCCATTCGGAGTAAACACCACAATGAAGCGCTTCGGGTCCGCGGCGTAAGCTCGGCGCGGCGCCATGATGTCAAGCCATGGCAGCGCGATGCTGATGCCGCCTGCACCGCGAAGCAACGCACGTCGTGACAGCTGCCGGAACTTCATTGGCCAACTCCTGCCTGTGTTTCGTACATGAATGGATCTGTTTGTGTCAGCGTAGCGATGAAGCGCGCGAATGTGGCGTCATTGCCACCGAGGGCCACACTCAGGGCATCCAACGTGCATGCGTCGTCGTCGGTTTCGCCGCGTGCGAAAGCGAAGCGAAAGAATTGTTTGGCAAAGCAGGCCTGCACCGTTTGGCTGCCTGCCAGTTTCGTTGCAAGTTCGATGGCGCCATCGAACGCGCCGTCGGCGTCACCGGCGCTGCTGATCTTGCCCGTCGCATCCACCGGCTTGCCTTCGTCCTGATCGCGCCATAGGCCCACGGCGTCGTAGTGTTCAAAACCAAGACCCACGGGATCAAGAAGCTCGTGGCACCCTCTGCAGCTTGGATCCGTGCGGTGGCTTTCAAGGCGTTGCCGCGTGGTGGCCGTTCCGTCGGGCTCGGGCAATTTGGCATTCACGTTGGCTGGTGGAGGCGGTGGCGGCGAACACAACAACCGGTCGCGCACGAAGTAGCCCCGAGCCACGGGCGAGCTTTGCCGAGGCTTGGCTGCCGCTGCCAACAAGGCGCCTTGCGTGAGCAATCCGGCACGCTGCTTGGGGTTCAAATTTACACGCCCGAAGCCGCTCCCTGCAGGCGCCTGGAGGCCATAGAATTTCGCCAGATCTGCGTTGATGAAACTATGGGGGTCGGTGAGTAGCGATTTCAAGTTGCCTTTGCCGCCCAACACCTGATCCTGCACATACGCTTCTGTCTCTTGGCGCAACAATCCGGCGATAGCCGGCGTCCACGTGGGGTTGGCTTCCGCATCCTTTTCAAGACGCTGCACGCGCGACAACTCAAGCCACTGGCCAAAGAAGTTATTCACCCCGCGCTTGGCGCGATCGTCGGCCAACATTCGCTGCGCTTGCAACGCCACGTCGCCGGCGCCCTTCAAGCGGCCAGAGGCTGCCGCAGCAAACAACGTTTCATCAGGCATGCTGCTCCAAATGAGATACGAAAGCCGCGAAGCCAATGCATAAGGCGCGGCCACAGAGCCCGTTTTCGCTGCACCTTCAACGCGGTAAAGAAAATGCGGAGACTGCAAGAACGCTTCGACGAGCATGCGCACCGAGTCTGTGAATCCGTTCGGCGCTTTGCTGTCCATATAGAAGCGCGTGAAGCGATCGAGCTCTGCCGTGGTCAGCGGGCGGCGAAACGCGTGCAGGCCGAACGACTTGATAAAACTTTTGGCGCACGTGTCTTCGGCGGCCGCGGAACCACCGTTGCACCCCATCAACTTCGGCAGATCTTTGACGGCGGCCAGTGCCAGCGTTTCGGCGGCCGATTGATACTGCTCAACGGCCAAGGTGGAGGCGTTCACAGCGTCGGCGTTGTTGTCGAAACCAAGCACAAGTTGCGATGCGGGGAACGAGGCGCCAGGTTTTGTGGTGGCGCGCAGCAACTCTTCCACAGTGTTGTCGTATTCAAATGGCGTTAGTTTGCGCAAGCCCGCGATGCCGGGCTTGGGCGCGGCGCCGGCACACGCAGAATCACGCGGCTTTGGCACCACCTCGGGCGGCGGCGCTGTGGTGCCGCCGGAAGCGCCGCCACCGGATCCGCCGTCGGCCTCGTCGCCCTCAGATGGGGACCCCGCCGCGCCGGAGCACCCTGAGACCAAGGTTGTGACGATTAACGCAGTGAACAGCTGTGCGCGCAAGAAGAGCTCCTCTTCTTGTTGACCAGCCACCGACGGCTTCGCGACAAAATAAAATCAGAAACTTTGCAGCGGTCCCCGCGAACCGCACGCCACTTTCATGACGCCTTTGCCTGCACCCCCAATTGTTTCGCCGACAAAGTGTGGTTCACCAGCTTTGCCACCAAAGGGTTGGGAAAGCGACGGCTGGGCGTGATGGCGTAGAACGTTTCTTTGATCTGGGGGATGCGGTGGGTTTGCACGAGCGCCCCCGATTTGATTTCGTCGCGCACAACCACGGGCGGCACCAGTGCCAACCCCTCCCCTTCCAGGGCCAACAAGCGCAGCAAAGCCATATCGTCCACCTCTGCCACGATGCGCGGCCGCGCCATGGCCGCGGCGGTGATGCGATCAAACGCAGCGCGTGTGTTGCTCTCAAGGCTGGGCAAGATCACAGGCACGTCGCGGAAATCTTGCGGAAACACCAACCGCTTCTTCTTCCACGCCGCCACCCCCACCAAGCTCACGGGCTGTTCCGCAAGCAGGTGGCTATGCCAATGTGTTTCGGCATCACGTCGGGCCGGCTGGTTGGACAAGATGAGATCCACTTGGTGTGTGTGCAGAGCGGGCAGCAGTTCACGCATCGCGCCTGAGCGCACCACAACCTCCACGTCCGGCAGATGCAACGCCGGCCGCAAGAATTGGGTGACGAAGTTGCGAGACAAAGTGGCCACCGCGCCGACCCGCAAAACCTGCCGCCCGCCCACGCCCTGGTGTTGCATCACATCCATGAGCTCTTCGCCGGCGCGCCCGATGGTTTCCGCGTAATCCAGAGCCAACCGCCCAGCCTCGGTCAGCCGCAAACCGCCACGCCCGCGATCAAACAGGGAATGCCCCAAGCTTTCCTCAAGTTGCTTGAGCTGGATGCTCAGCGCGGGCGCCGAAAGGTTAAGCTTCTTTGCCGCGCGGGTGAGATTTAGCTCGTTCGCAATCACGCGAAAATAGCGCAGGTGGTGGTAATTCAAGAACGGCATCGTCGTTAAATTAAACTTAACATGACCTTCTAAAACATGTAATTCCGTAAAAGCCTGGGGGTCGCTACGTTACGTCTATGACTTCCTTGGCAGCTTTCACACTATTTGCCGTGCCGCTTCTTCCCTTCGTCGCGGGGTGCCTGCCGCGCTTGCTGCGCGCCAAGAGCGCGGTTTCGCTCACCATCGCGGCGGCCTTGAGCGCGTGCGTGGCGGCGATTGTTTCGGCGGTGCTTCTGACAACTCACGGACACATCACCACGCTGGGTGCGGGTCCGAACCTGCATGGCGCCTGGGCGGTGAGCCTGCGGCTTGACGAAGTGTCAGCCGTCATGCTGGTGCTGGTTTCCTTCGTCGGCGCGTCAGTGATGAGTTTCTCCCGCAACCACTTAGGCAACGATGCAGAGGCGCCACGGTTCTTCTCTTGGTTGAGCAACACCCTGGCCGCGGTCTTGCTGTTGGTGAGCGCGGGCCACTTGCTCTTGTTGTGGGTGGCTTGGGTGGCCACCAGCTTGTGCCTGCACCAGTTGCTTCTTTTTTACCCCACCCGCGCAGGCGCCGTGTTTTCAGCGCGCAAGAAGTTCGTCATCAGCCGTATGGGCGACCTGTGTTTGCTGGCAGCCATCGTCTTGCTGCAGGAGCAATACAACACCTTCGACGTCACACAGATGTTTGCCGCCGTCGACGCGGGCCAAACGCAAGGCCTCAGCCTGCCATGCGCGCTCATCGCGGCCTGCGCCGCCTTAAAATCAGCGCAGTTCCCATTTCATGGATGGTTGCCCGATACAATGGAGACGCCCACGCCGGTGTCCGCCTTTATGCACGCGGGCATCATCAACGCCGGTGGTTTTTTGGTGATTCGGTTGTCGCCACTGTTCGTGCACGCACCGCACGTGCTCTCCGTATTGGCGCTGGTGGGTGCCGTCACGGCGGGATTTGGGGCCGTGGTGATGCTGGCGCAACCAAGCGTCAAGCGCGCGCTTGCTTACTCCACCATCGCGCAGATGGGCTTCATGCTTTTGCAGTGCGGCCTCGGCGCCTTTGCTTTGGCCACCGTGCATATCGTGGCGCATTCGCTCTACAAGGCACACGCGTTTTTAACGGCGGGCTCCACCATCGGCGCTGTGCCCCGCAAGGCGGCGCCGCTGCGCACAGGCGCGCTTGTGTTGGGATTGGCCACGGCCGCCGCCACCTTCGTCGCGCATACAACGGCACTCAACACGCTTGGAGCCCACTTGGAGCTGGGCGTATTGGGATTGGTGTTTGTGTTGGCGATGGGATACGGCCTGGCGAGGTTATGGTCCGTGCAACCCAAGGCTGTGTTGCTCGGACTTGCAACAACGCAAGTGTTTTGTTTGCTGGGCCTCGGCCTTCACGCCGGAGCCCAGCGGTTCTTCGTGCACACACCGCACCTAACACCTTCGACAACGGTCATCACGGTTGTGGGCGCGCTCTTCGCGGGCTTGTTCCTCTTTCAAACGTTGTTGTGGCGCATGGGCCACCGAAAGCTAGGGCAGCGCCTCTATGTGCACGCCTTGAATGGCTTTTACGTCGGCACGTTGGGTAACCGGTTGCTTGGCCGCTTGTGGCCACCGCAGCACTCGAACGCGCAACCCCCTTTGCCTGTGGCTGTAGCCTAACTCCTGGAGACACTTCAATGCTTTCTGCATCAAAACAAGACGTCGCTCTTAAAGCGGTTCCAACCATTAGCCCAGAGGCCCTTGACGATGCGCTTTCCCGCATACCGCCACTGTGGCCACTGAAACACTTTGTGGCCGTGAACCCCTTCGCAGGCTTGCTTCACCTGCCCTTTTCACAAGCCTGCACCCTGTTGCAGAAGGCCACGGGCGCAGCGCCGCTGTTGCAGCCACATGAATACCTCGCAGCTTTCGACGCTGGCCAAATAACTTTGGAGGATGTGGCTACGGCAGCCGACGCCACCTGGAATAGTGAACGACTGCTGCAGTGGATCACATCCACGCCCGCCGCGGCGAAAGGCCAACCAATACTGACGGTGGCTGATTTTGTCGACGAATTTCATCCGCGCGCGCGTCTGAAAAACTTCATCGTGGAAGAAATTTCGAAATGGTGCGCGGTCACCTACGACGACAACCAAACCACATGGAATTCGCCTTGGAAGCATCTGGGCCCGTTCGCAGCGTGGCGGCAAGCGGCGCCACACGATCGGAACCCTGAAGCGTTCGGCATTAAGGGTTTCCGAGATTTCATCAAGACCTTGCCTCAAGACGCAGACGCATGCATTGCCACGTGCCTAGCTTTGCTGGCACCGCGGCAGGTGAGCACGCAAGATTTCCTGCATCGGCAACTTGCCTCCATCGCCGGGTGGGCGGGCTACGTTCAATACTTGGTGCGCGAGGACAAACTGCGGGGAAAGAGCAACCCCGCTTTGCATGAGCTGCTGGCCATTCGCTTGGCTTATGATGCAGCGTTGTGGGCCGTCTTTGTGCAAGGCAGCGAGCGGGAAAGCGACTGGCGCAACGTTAGGGGCCCGGTGGTGGACACCCACTCAATCGGTGCCTTATGCCGGTGGCAGCTGGCTTATGAAGCGGGATACCAGCGCAACCTCGCACGCACGCTCGCGGCGCAACCATCGCATCAGCTGAGTGAACGGCCGACGTTGCAGGCGGTGTTTTGCATCGACGTCAGGTCAGAAGTGTTTCGGCGGCACCTTGAAGCGGCCAGCGCGGGGTCACAGACGATTGGGTTCGCAGGCTTCTTTGGTTTCCCGGTGCATCACAACCCCGTGGCCAGCGAGGCCGGCGCGCGCTGCCCCGTGCTGCTAGTTCCACCGGTGGCCACACACGAGGCCCTCCCTGCGGAGCAAGCGCAACGACACACGCAACACAAACTGCAAGCGGGCGCATGGAAAGCGTTCTCCAACTCTGCCACTTCATGCTTCTCATTCGTTGAAACAGCAGGCTTAGGCTTTGCTGCGGCGCTAGCCGCAAGACGTAAGGGGGCCAAGGCACGGCAAGGCGCCCCGGCCTTTGCTGCGGACGTACCCCTGACAACGCGCATAGGCATGGCACAAGGAGCCTTGCGCAACATGGGCCTCACGCAAAACTTCGCTCGGTTGGTGTTGCTGTGTGGGCACGGCAGCCAAAGCGCAAACAACCCTTATGCCTCGGCTTTGGATTGCGGCGCGTGCGGCGGTCACGCCGGCGACGTGAACGCGAGGCTGGCAGCATCAACCCTCAACAACGCGCAAGTGCGGGCGGGCCTGGCCAGCGCAGGGATCGCCATCCCCGACGATACGGTGTTCATCGCCGGGTTGCACAACACAACCACCGACAACGTCATCTTGTTTGACCTTGAGCAAGTGCCGGCTTCGCACAACAAGGATCTGTTGGCTTTGCAGACGTCCTTGCAACAGGCAGGCATGAACGCCCGGGTCGAGCGGGCGCCGCGGCTGGGGTTAAGCCACGCGGCAGATTTGGAACAAGCGGTGCAGAAGCAAGCGACCGACACCTCGCAAGTGCGGCCCGAATGGGCGTTGGCAAACAACGCAGCCCTAATTGCAGCCCCGCGCAGCCGAACGTCAGCGTTGAACCTGCAAGGCCGCGTGTTCTTGCACGACTACAACGCAAGCGCCGACACAGACAACAGCGTGCTGACGCTGATTTTGTGCGCACCGGTCGTGGTGGCCAGCTGGATCAACCTGCAATACTACGCATCGCGGGTGGATCCGGAGCTCTACGGCAGCGGCAACAAGGTGTTGCACAACGTCGTGGGTGGCGTGGGCGTATGGGAAGGCAACGGCGGCGACTTGCGGGTGGGGCTGCCGCTGCAATCCATTCACGACGGCCAACGCTTCGTGCATGAGCCGCGGCGGTTAACGGTGGTCATCGATGTGGACCACCAACGCATCGACGATGTGCTCGCCGCCCAACCTCAGGTGCGCGAGTTGTTCCACAACGGCTGGATCCACTTGATCGCACTCGAGGGCGCACAAGCGCTTCGCTACAATCAAGGTTCGTGGGCCTTGGTTTAAACAAGTGGGCCTGCCAATCGCGGACCGAGAACTGGGAATCGCTGGCTTAGAGGGCCTCGGGCGCCGTTGCCCATGATCGCTTGAGAAACGCGAGGCCTTCGCGCGCCAGCCCGTCCTCGTCGCGGTACATCGGGCGCCATATCTTTGTGGCCGCCACCAACTCGGGCAGCGCTTGGCCGAACGCTTCGATGGTCAGCCAGCCGTCGTAGCGAAGGGATTTGAGTGCAGCGAAGACCTTGCCCCAATGCAACTGACCGCTGCCCGGGGTGCTGCGGTCGCTTTCTGACATGTGCATGTGACACAAAGCCGATGCACAAGCGCGCAGCGCCTCACCCAGATCCTTTTCCTCAATGTGGCCATGGAAGGTATCGAGCATCAACTTGCAACGGGGGTGGTTCACATCACGAACGAAGCGAAGTGCATCTGCGACGCAGTTGATAAGATAGATCTCAAAGCGGTTTAAATACTCGATGGCCACGTCAACGCCACATCGTTCGGCCTCATCCATCACAGCCGCCACACCATCCACACCCCAACGCCATTCATCGGTGGTGGCCGGGGTGCCACTGAACACGCCAAGTGCTGCGTAAACAGGTCCCACCAGCAGGGGTGCACCCAGAGCTTGGCAGCACTGCAACGCGAGCTTTGTTTTTGCCACGCCGGCCGCGCGCACCGTTTCATCTGCGCTGATGGGATTGTCTGCCACGCCTCGCACAGTCACGGCGGTGCGAAGCAAGCCGATCTCGTCTAAGCGCCGCCCCAGTCGTTCGAACCTATCGGGCTGAAGATCAAACACCGGCACCTCAACGCCATCGAAGCCCATTGCTTTAAGGCGTTCCAACAGCGGCAAGGAGGCTTCAGTTGTTGCGTCCGTGGTCCACAACAACAGATTCATACCGAACTTCATGGGCGCTGGGGCAACGTGAAATCGGGCAGCGCCATTGGCTTTCCACCTTGCATCGCGGACAGGTGGGCCAAAAGGCCCACGCAGGTCCAGTTGGCAGATTGGCGCGCGTTGGGAAAGGGTTCGCGATCTTGCACAAGCGCACTGATAAACTCGTGCACCAAGTGCGGGTGCGAGCCGCCATGCCCGGCGCCTTGCGTGAACGAAAGATGCAGGTTGTCGCCTTCGTTGTACACGCCGTGTGTCGTAAATGGTCGCAAGGCCTCGGGCAACCGGTGTGCGTAGTCCGGCACCTTCACGGCTGCGGGAATCTGCGCTTCGGGCAGGCCCTTCGTGTGCAGAATCGGGGGCTGCCCTTCCACCAAAGGCCACTCGAACGAGGCCTTCGACCCATAAACGTCGAAGCTTTCCCGGTACTGGCGAGCGGTGGCAAACAGCGAGCGATACACGCGTGCTGCCAGATCTGAGTTGGCGAAACGAATGTGGCAGGTTTCCACGGCGAAAGGCGAGCCGTGTTTCGAGGCGCCCGCATCATCGATGCGTCCCGAGCCTACGCACGCAACTTCCGCGGCGCTGGCGTTCGCCAAGGCCAAGCATGGGCCAACGCAGTGGGTGGCATAGTGCATGGGCGGCAGCCCCTCCCAGTACCCCGGCCAACCATCCATGTCTTGCTGGTGGCTTGCCTGCAGAAATTGCAGACGCCCAAGCGTGCCATTTTCGTAAAGCTCCTTGACGTATAGAAACTCCCGCGCATACACAACAGTCTCCATCATCATGTAGCGCTTGCCTGTGCTTTGGCAAAGCTGCACGATTTCGCGACAGTCATCTACACTGGTGGCCATCGGCACCGTGCACGCCACGTGTTTGCCTGCCTTGAGCGCAGCGATGGATTGCGCCGCATGATCGGGAATGGGCGTGTTGATGTGGACCGCATCAATTTCGGGATCCGCAAGCAACGCCGCATAATCTGTGTATTGCTTCGCCACCTCGAATTGCTTCGCTAGGGCGGCCAGCTTTTCAGGCGACCGCTGGCACACGGCCACGAGGCGCGCGTGCGGGTGACGCTGGTAAAGCGGAATGAACTCGGCGCCAAAGCCAAGACCAACCAATGCGACGTTTATCTTCTTGGAGCTCACGCTGGCGAATGTTGCGACACCGGCCCACAAGCAGCCACAACAAAGTTAGACGCCTCTCTTACCGTCAGCGTCGCACGTGATTGCGTCGCGAACATCGGCTATGGTGCGGGCGTGATCGCTTTTGCTCTATTTTTAAGCACTTTCGCGCAAGCGGTTGGCCCCGCAGCGGGTTGTGAAGCCAACGTCGAGATCGTCAATGCGGAGACCAGGCAAAGCATACCCGGGCTCCTTCGTGCAAAGAACACGGCAGGCGAACCCCTAGAAATTTCCGGGTTGCTTTCTCGCGGCGAGGGGTTGGAGGCGGCACACCCAGCACGTCAATGGTTTGTGCTACCGGCGCGTTCCATCATCCGACTGCCGTGCGGACCGGTCGTTTTTGAGGCCATCGCGGGAGTGGAATCGCACCTCACGCAAGCCCGCACGGCCCTGCGGCCTGGGCACACCGCAAAGCTCCAGATTCCACTGCCATTCTTCTCAAATGTGACAGCCGAGGGTTGGCGCGCGGGCAACACACATCTGCATTTGCAGAAGCTTTCGCGCAGCAAGGCCGAGCGTTATCTAAAGGAGGTTCCCGCGGCCGATGGGTTGCAGGTATTGTTTCTTTCTTACCTCGAGCGCGCTGACGTGGACCGCGATTACGTCACCAATGGTTACAGCGATGCGGATCTGGCTGAGCTCACCCATAGCACGGGAGTGATCTTCGGAAGCGGCGAAGAACAACGCCACAACTTCTCATCCTTCGGCGAAGGTTATGGTCACCAGTTGTTCCTGAACGTACGCAAACTCATTCGACCGGTGAGCATTGGTCCGGGCATCATGAAGTGGGGCACGGACGGCTGGCCCCTGCAGACGGGCGCTGACATGGCACGTGAGCAAGGGGCCACCGTGCTTTGGTGTCATAACACGCAGGGCACTGAAGGCGTGGCAAGCGTCATTTTGGAACGAGCGCAGGCAGTGAACATCTTCGACGGCGATCCGGCGGAGCATGGCCTTTACGCCGATACCTTTTATCGCTTTTTGAACGTCGGTTTGCGCGTGCCCTTTTCCACTGGCACCGATTGGTTCTTGTACGACTTTTCACGCGTTTATGTGCACGTGCCTGACATGCGTGATGCGGGCGATTGGTTAAAGCCATTGACCGAAGGCCGCAGCTTCATTACCAACGGCGCCCTCTTGTCTTTACACGTGGGCGACCAAACCATCGGTGACACGCTTGACCTCGCGGCGCACGCGTCTGTTCCCGTGCGCGCGAAGGCCGTGGCTCGGATGGACTTTGGAGCGCTTGAGGTGATCCGCAATGGCAAAGTGATCGCCAGCGTCGCGGCAAGCAAGCAAGGCGACACTTTTGTTGCCGAGTTCAACGCCGCTGTGGACATCGCAGAATCATCGTGGCTCACCGCACGCGTGCCCCCGAACACCGGCACCACGGCTGGCGTGCTGAAGAACGAGTTGGGCGCGCCCCTGTTTGCACACACGAGCCCCGTCTACGTCAACGTCGCCGGCCGAAAGACATTCGTGCGCGCAGACGCGGAGTTCATTCGCAAGCAACTGCTCGGGCAACAGATGAAGGTTGCGACCACGGGGGTTTTCGCAAGCGCCGCAGAAAAGCAACGGGTATTGAATGTCTACGCTTTGGCGTTGGCACGCTTGGAGGCGGCGCTGAAAGTGGACTCTTGGTGAACAGCAAACCTCAAGATGGTGGCGTTAACGTTCACTATCGAGATGTGCCATGTGGGCTTCGGCATAGCGGCTGCCTGCGATGGCGGCGGCCGGCACCAGCGTTTCAAGCTCCTGCACCTCACCGGTGGTCAGTGGCTTGGCGAGAGCTGCCAGCAACTCCTCCAGTTGCTGCGGCGTCCGCGGCCCGATAAGCGGCACGAAGTTTGGCTGTTTGGCAAGCGCCCATGCCAAACACAACGCGGCGGCGGTTTGCCCACGGTCAGCCGCGAATTGCCGAACGCTTTGCACCAAGCGTTGGTTCTGTGCACCGTTGTCGCCGCTGAAGCGGGGCAGGTGCGCGCGGAAGTCGCCGGGCCCCGTCGGCGCGCGTCCACTTAGGAGGCCGCGCGACAAAACGCCATAGAGCGTGGCACTGATGCCCATGGCCTGCAAAGCGGGGAAAAGACTTTCTTCCGGCCGGCGGCTCACCAAAGAGTATTCGATTTGGACGTCGCAGATTGGATGAACCGCGTTCGCCCGCTGCACGGTTTGCACACCAACTTCGGATAGACCAATGTGCCGCACATAACCCTGCTTCACCAGATCTGCAACGGCGCCAATCGTGTCTTCGATGGGCACATTGGGATCGAGCCGCGCCGGCCGGTAAATGTCGATCACATCTGCGCCCAAACGCTTCAGGCTGTACGCGGCGAAGTTTTTTACGGCGGCTGGCCGGTTGTCGACACCCACGAAGCTGCCGTCGGGCGCGCGCAGGGCGCCAAACTTGACTGACAACTGGACGGATTGCCTGCGGCCTTCGATCGCTTTGGCAATCAACATCTCGTTTTGGCCCATGCCGTAAAAGTCGCCGGTATCTAACAGTGTGATGCCGGCGTCGAGTGCCGCCTGGATGGTCGCGATGCCGACGTCGTCGCGGCTTGGGCCATACATGCCTGACAGGCCCATGCAGCCTAAAGCCAAGGGAGAAACGAGCGGCCCAGTTTCACCAAGCGAGGTGGGGGACATTTGTACGTGTTTCATCTGATGTTTGCCTCGGAACCAAGACTAGGGGCGTGCAACCAATGAATCCAACGAATAAGATAACTACAAAGCATGAACCAGATTGATGGGATAAACCTGGATCTAAATCTTCTCCGCGTGTTCGCCGTGGTGGCCGACAGCCAGACCGTGACGGCGGCCGCGACCAAGCTCTACTTGACCCAGTCAGCGGTGAGTGCAGCGCTGCGGAGGCTGACGGACGCCATTGGCGCGCCCTTGTTCGTGCGCCAAGGACGTGGCATCACACTCACCGCACGTGGCAGGGCGTTGCTCGAACAGACGCGGCCGCACCTCGACGCCTTACTGGCGGCGGCGTTGCACCCAGCGGGGTTTGATCCGGCAACCAGCACGCGCACATTCCGTTTAGGCCTGTCAGACGCCACTGAAGGCTGGCTGCTGCCGTCGCTGCTCAAGGTGTGCCGGCGCGAAGCGCCCCACATGCAG
This sequence comes from Deltaproteobacteria bacterium, assembly GCA_033763315.1. Taxonomy (GTDB): domain Bacteria; phylum Myxococcota_A; class Polyangia; order Fen-1088; family Fen-1088; genus JAGTJU01. The sequence continues at coordinate 317,382 of JANRKS010000005.1, read as the reverse complement.
CTCATCGTGCTTGGGGTTCAGTTTCGCACGGTGAGCGAAGCGTTGTCTGCAGGGCGGGTGGATGCGGCTGTCACGGTGGCAGATGATTTGCCTTCGACGGTCATGCGCGAAACCCTATTTTCCGGCGGTTTTGTGTGCCTCTTCGATCCCCGTCACGTCCACGTGAAGACGAAGCACATCACGCTCGAACAGTATTTTGCCGAGGAGCACGTCATCGTCTCTTATAACGGCGACCTTCGGGGCGTGGTTGAGGATGTTTTGCGCCAAAGCCGGAAAGTGCGGTGTTCACTGCCCAACTTCGCTACGTTAGGGTTGCTGGTGCAGGGCGGGCCTTTGGTCGCCACCGTGCCCGCCATTGTGGCTCACCAGATTGTGGCAACACACCCCCACCTTCGCACCAGCCGCCTGCCCTTCAAGTTGCATAAGACGCCGCTTGAACTGCTTTGGCCAAGCGCAAGCAACGATGATCCCGCCGCCCGCTTTTTGCGCGGCCACATCGCCAAGATCGCGCGTGCGGCAGAACGCCGCGTGGCGTCTCCCTAGGCCGCGCAACAGCGGGTTTCTGCGCGGCCATTAGAACCGAGTTTCCTCGGTAATCCTGAACCTGCAAACGCAGGGACTCGGACCATCGATTCACCCAGCGGGAGCGTGGCCCTTTATTGACTAAGCTTGACTCATGTTTGCCTTGCCGCTTGTTCTCGCCCTCTTGGCCTCACCCGTGGTGACCGCCGAGGCCAAACTTCACATTGATGTGCCCGAGTTCCGCATTTCCAAAGTACAAGGCCAAGAGCCTGGCACCCGTTCGGAGCCACGGCACCGGACCTTCGACACCCTGCTCGTTTTCCTGAGCACGGGCAGCGTTCGCGTAAGCGGCGAAAAGCAACGCCCACTGACGTTAAACCACGATGTGTCGCACGTGCTGTGGCGGCCCGCGGGCACGCGAGATGTGATCGAGAACCTGGGCGCCGCGCCGTTGTCCTTCTTCGAGGTTGAGATCAAAGATCGGGTAGGCGCCAAACGCCTGAAGCGGTTTCCTGACCTAGATCCCGTGGCGATTGACCACAAGCACTATCAGACGCTGTTTGAGAACAAGAAGATCCGTGTGGTGCGCGCGTTGGTTAACCCCGGCGACAACATTCCGATGCACCAGCACGACACCACCCGCGTGAACATCTTTGTCACAAAACATCAAGTGCGTGTCACGGATCCCCAAGGCGTCGCCAAAGAAGGCAACGAACCGCCTGGATCTGTGAAAGTGGGCGGGCCTTGCAAGCACGACGAAGTGAGCCTAAGCGACCAAATCATGGACACGGTGATCATCGACTCGAAGTTCCTGCCTTAGCTCCGCACGCCGCCGAGGCCACCACAGCACGGCCGCGGCGACCGCCACAACGGCGGCCAGCAGCCACAGCGTGACGGCATCCGGTGCATGAAGTGGACGCGCCCGTTGGGCTTGAACAAACGTGGTAACCACAAGGCCCAGGTAAGCCACGCCAATACCATTGACGATGCGCACGCCCTTGCGCGGACGTCGACGCGACACCGCCCAGCCAAGCAGCGGCAGAATTTGCAAAGCGTGCAGGCCGAGGAAATGTGGCACGCGCAGATCGCCGCCTTTGACGCTCCAGCGCGTGACCGGCAACCCTGGCCCACCATCTTCCACACCCACCGCGTGGCCGCCAATCGTCGTGGCCTGTCCAGCAAGAACGGCTTCTTGTTGCTTGGGGCTCACACGTTGAGGCATCGCGAACGCCACCGCGGCGCCAAGGCTCGCGATCAACAACGCCCAGCGCACACTCCAACCGATCACGCGGTTTGCGAACGTGTGCCTAAAGCTTTTGTAGGTCAACCAAAGCTGGGTTAACCAGAACAGTGTGATGGCGGCCCCCATCACTGTGAAAACGAACCCGTCAAAACGCGTCGCCACGTTAAAGTGGCTCGGCACGCCACGCGCGGCCTGCATCGTGATGAGCACAAGCTCCAACACGAAGGCCCCCGCGAAGATGGAAGACATGATCCGTCGGCCTTTTGTCTGCGGCCCCACCAGCCACAAGATCCACGCCAACACGGGCGCACCCGCAACCACGCTGGCGGCAAACTTGGCCGGCTTGGCCCAGACTGAAACACCGTCAATCATACGGGCGTCCAACATTTGCATCGCCAGGCAGACCGCCAACAGCAGACTTGAGCTGGCTGCCACGCCCATCAACAAACGGCTGCCCTGCAAAGCCTGGCGCCACAAAGCCTGAAAGGTGGTCTCGTGCGGGTTCTTCATCATCGTGGTGTCCTTGGTTGATTATGTTTACACCGTACACATATTATGTAGACATCGCAAACATTATTTGTAGACACTGAAAACATGCTATGATTTCAAAGACATGGCGATTCGAGTTCCCAAAAAACCTGCGCATGCGTATCAGCACGGCAACCTCCGACACGCCCTGATTCAAGCCGGGCTGCGCTTGTTGTCCGAAGGGGGCGTCGCCAACCTCAGCCTGCGGGCGGCCGCCCAACTGGCGGGTGTGAGCCACGCGGCCCCCTACCGGCACTTTGCAGACAAAGAAGCCCTGGTGGCGGCCATCGCCGAAGAGGGGTTCGCCTTGCTGACCGCCGCCTTGCAAGCCTCAACGCCGCCCACACCAGCCGCCTTCGCAAAGCGGCTGGCAGAGATGGCGGTTGCCTACGTAAACTTTGCCCTAGCCCACCCTGCGTATCTGCGCGTGATCTTCGGCGGGGTGGTGGATAAAGAGCACGCACCGCAAAGCCTGCGCATCGCCGGCGAAACCGCATATGGCGTGTTGCGCACCCTGGTGGCCGATGGCGTGGCCGCGGGCGCGTTTCGCGCGGGCGATGTGGATGAAATGGCGCTGTCGTGTTGGTCGATGGTGCACGGTTTTGGCATGTTGTTAAGCGATCGCGCGCTGCCGCCGCCGTTGTGCGAAGCGGTCACCGCCGAGGCCATGACGCGGTCCCTGGTAAAGCACCTGCTGGGTGGCATCGAATCGGGCGCGCCACCAACAAAGTCGTGATCACAAAGGTTCGCATCAGGCCCGCCTTGGTTCATGATGAACCTCATGTGGCTTGCCATTGTGCTTGGTGTTCTTTGCGGCCCCCCTCCCCTTGTGCCTCCTGTGAACAAATCAACCCCCGATTCCGTCCCCGTGCCCACCCGGCGCGAAAACATCGTTGAAAAACTGCATGGCCAGGCCGTGGCCGATCCCTACCGCTGGCTTGAGGACGGCGATGCGGAAGAGGTGAAGCACTGGACGGCGGCGCAAAACGCTTTGACGGAGCAAGTGGTGTCAAAGCTGCCCGGCCGCGAGGCTATCGAAGCGCGGCTCAAGTCGCTGTTCGACGCAGGATCCTTGGGCACGCCGTTGGCGCGCGGCAAAGGCAAAACCCGGCCGCTGTTCTATACGCGTCGGCAGGGGCAACAGAATCAACCCGTGCTTTACGTGCGCGACGCCAAGGGCGAGCGCGTGCTGGTCGACGTGAACACGCTGGCCAAAGACGGCACGCGATCACTTGATTGGTGGACACCTTCGGACAGCGGCGCCCGCTTGGCGTATGGCGTTTCGGCGGACGGCAGCGAAAACTCGGTGCTGCGTGTGCGTGATGTAAAGACGGGCGTTGATCTGCCTGACGAGATCCCTTACGCGCGCGCCGCTTCAATCGCGTGGCTGCCCGACGAAAAGAGCTTCTACTACACCCGTTACCCTGCACCGGGCACGCTGCCTAAAGGCGAAGATCAATACCACCGCAGCGTTTACCTGCACAACATCGGTGCCGATCCCAGCGCCGACGCGCTGGTGTTCCCCACGCCCGCTCACGCGCGCGACATGACCGATTGGCCGAATGTTTCGATCTCGCCCGACGGCCGGTATCTCGGCATTGTGGTGTCGCAAGGCTGGTCAAAGTCCGAGATGTTTTTGTTGGATCGGCGGCGTCCGGAAAGAGGCTTGCAGGCGATGGTCACCGGCCAAGACGCCATCTACAGCATTGTTGAGATGACCAACGATCGCTTTTATGTGATCACGAATGAGGGTGCGCCTCGCTACCGCGTGTTCGAGGTCAATGCGGCCAAGCCCGCGCGCGCCGATTGGCGCTTGTTGCTGCCCGAGACGAACGAGACGCTTGAGACGGTGGTTGTGACGAAAAGCGTTTTGATCACGCAAACTCTGGCCGACGCGGCCTCGCGGTTGCGTGTGTATTCCCTGCACGGCAAGGCGTTGGGTGAAGTGGTGTTGCCCGCGCTTGGCACGGTTGGCAGCATCACCGGCGATCCGCGCAGCGACGAAGTGTTCTATAGCTATTCATCGTTCGTGGCGCCCAACACGATCTTTAAGCTGCGCGCAAAAGCGCAGCCTCACCAGGCGCCCCAGGAGTGGGCGCGGCTGGACATGCCGATCAACCCCAATGACTTTGTGGTGCGGCAAGAGTTCTATGCATCTAAAGATGGCACCAAGATCCCGTTGTTCTTGGTGCACAAGAAATCCACGCCGCCCGATGGTCGCAACGCCGCTGTGCTTTATGGTTACGGCGGCTTCAACATTAGCCTGAGCCCCTGGTTCAACGCACACGCTGTGCCCTTGCTTGAAAAGGGCGTTGTGTTTGCTGTTGCCAACCTGCGCGGGGGTGGTGAATATGGCGAGGCGTGGCACCAAGCGGGCATGCTTGGCAAAAAACAAAACGTGTTCGATGACGTGATCGCCGCGGCCGAATATCTTCGCGCGCAGAAGTTGGTGGCAGCCGATCGGTTGGCGATCGAAGGTCGTTCCAATGGCGGCCTGCTGGTGGGCGCCGCCATCACGCAGCGGCCCGATCTGTTTCGTGCCGCCATTTGCGGCGTGCCGCTTCTCGACATGATTCGCTACCCTAAGTTTCGAATCGCCAAGCTTTGGGTGCCTGAATACGGCGATCCCGAAAAGCCTGATGAGTTCACCTGGCTGCGCGCTTACTCGCCCTACCACAACGCACGGCCGAACACGGCGTATCCCGCCACCATGTTTGTGACGGCCGCGTCGGACACGCGGGTGGATCCCATGCACGCCCGCAAAATGACGGCCCTGCTGCAGGCCCAAAATTCATCGAAACACCCCATTTTCTTGCGTCTGGAAAGCCAGGCAGGTCATGGTGCTGGTAAGCCGTTGTCGAAGGTCTTGGCCCAATATGTGGACGAACTTGCGTTCTTGTTCGCGGAACTTGGCCTTTAACCCGCCCCGCAAAGGATTTTCCCCGTGAGCCACAAAACCCGCGTCGTGATTTTGTTTGGTGGTCGTTCAACAGAGCATGAGATTTCATTGCTGTCGGCGCGCAACGTTTTGGTGGCGCTTGACCGCGAACGCTTCGAACCGGTGCTGGTGAGCATCGACAAGCAGGGCCGTTGGCGACACGAATCAGAGGCGTTTTTGCTTTCGGCCACGGGTGATCCGCGCACATTGAAATTGCCGGAGGGCAGCCCGCCAGCCATGGTGCCCGTGTGTCCGAGCGATGATGGCTTGTTCGGGGGGGACACGGTGGTGTTCCCTGTTCTGCACGGCGCCTACGGGGAAGATGGGCGGCTGCAAGGGTTGCTGGATATGGCGGGCGTGGCTTACGTGGGATCGGGCGCGTTGGGGTCGGCCATGGGGATGGACAAAGACGTGGCCAAGCGCCTCTTGGCCCAGGCGGACATTCCTGTGGTCCCGTGGCAGTGCATCACGGCCCATCAATACAAAGAAGCGCCCGACGAAGTGGCGCGAAACGCGGCGTCGCTGGCCTACCCGATGTTCGTGAAACCGGCGAACGCGGGCTCGTCTGTGGGTGTTTCACGCGTGAGCAAGCCGGACGAGTTGCACAAAGCCCTGGCGCTGGCCTTTCGCTTCGACACCAAAGTGTTGGTGGAGGCCGCGATCAACGCGCGCGAGGTGGAATGCGCCGTGCTGGGCAACGAGACCCCGAAGGCCTCCGTGCCCGGAGAAGTCATCGTGACCCACAAGGATGGCTTTTACTCTTACGAAGCCAAGTACATCGACGCCGCTGGCTCGCACGTGCAAATTCCCGCGCCCCTGCCCGATGAAGTGTTGGAGCTCATTCAAGATCTGTCTGTGAAGATCTTTGCCATTCTCGATCTGGCGGGTTTGGCGCGCGTGGATTTCTTCGTCGAGCGCGGCACGTTCGAGGTTTACCTCAACGAAGTGAACACACTGCCGGGCTTCACCGCCATCTCGATGTACCCAAAGATGTGGGAAGCGGGCGGCGTGTCTCAAACCCAGTTGGTGACCCAGCTCATCAAGCTGGCGCGCGACCGGCACAGCCAGCGGGCCCGCCTCGAAACAACGGTGTGAGGGGCAGAAGCTGGCCAGGGCTCAAAGAATCCTGGGGGGTAGCTCACAGTGAGCTTAACAAAGATGGTCTATCCGCCTAAGTGTAACGCCTTGTGAGCTGCCCGGGACGGCACGGTTGCCTGGGCGGTTGCGTTTCGCAGTGGTGACCTAAAGGAACCCCGATTACCCGCCGAGATCTCTTTTTGCCACGTTTCGAGCAATGGGGGGTTGCGCGCAGGGACCATTGACCTGTACGAAGTAGGCGATAGTCCAAAAGGATTAAGAAATCCGTGCTCAAAGCCCTTTTCGTCGATGACGAGCCCTATGTTCTAGAAGCCCTACGGGACATGTTGCGTCCCTTCCGGCACCGGTGGAGCTTGTCTTTTGCGAGCAGCGGGGCAGAGACGTTGGAGATATTGGAACGTTCCAACATCGACATGGTCATCACCGACATGCGGATGCCCCAAATGGATGGGGCACAGCTGTTGACGGAACTTCGGCTTCGCCACCCGCACGTGATGCGCGCGGTGCTCACGGGGCAAAGCGACGTGCGATCGGCCGAGCGCTTGCTGCCAGTGGCGCAGCAAATGATCCTGAAACCATGCGACCGTGGCCGTTTAGAAGATGTGCTCTCGCGCGCCGAGCGCATCCGCGCGTTGCTGCCCGAAGAAAACGTCCGGGCCTGCGTCGGCCGGATCGAACGTTTACCGCCGGCGCCGCGAATATACGCCTCGTTGGTGAGCGCGATTGAGATGGGCGACGCCAGCGCCAAAGACATCGCCGACATCATCGCGAGCGAGCCGGCGATGGCCGCGAAGCTGTTGCAACTGGCAAACTCGTCGTTCTTCCGGTTGGCGCGCAAGATTCAAACGCCCGAGGAAGCTGTGGTTCACCTGGGCTTTCTCACCGTGCGCAACTTGGTGCTGTCCGTCGAGGTGTTCGAATCCACAGATCCGCTGCCCGCGAGTTCGGGGCTCAACGTCGACAAGCTTCGGCGCCATGCCGTTTTGGTCGGGCGCATCGCGAGCCGCATCTGCCCGCCGGACGTGCCGGGGCAAGCCGCTTTTTTGGCAGGCGTTCTGCACGAGATCGGCCTGCTGGTGCTTGGCGTGGGCGACGCACGTGACATGGCCAAGGCCATCGAGGTGGCGCAGCAGAAAAAAATCCCACTCATCGCCGCCGAACGCGAGGTGATTCACGCAACGCACGCGCAAGCGGGTGCGTATTTGTTGGGCCTGTGGGGTTTGCCGCTAGAGCTAATGGAGGCCGTGGCCACCCATGACGACCCGTGGCCTTTGCCGCGCACGATGGATCCGGCGCTTGACCTGTGCACCATCACTCACATCGCCAGTGCGTTGGCGAATGCACAGATGACCGTGACGGCTGGGCTTGAGCCACAAGAGCACTTGGACCCGGAGCTCATCGAAGCTTTGGGTGCCAAAAACAAAATCGACAAGTGGCGCGCCATCGCGGCTGAAGAAGCCGCTCAATCCGCTTAAGCGACTTTGCGCACCTGCACCGCCTGTGTGGGTGCCAAATGCGCGACCGCGCTCAAGAAATTGGCGCAGAGAGCCGTTGCTTTGGGAAAAGCCGTATTTTCGGCGCAAACCCGAGCGCGAGATCATGGGCCTGAAACAGTTTCTAAGTTGCCTTGTATTGGTGTGGTTGGCAGCGTCGTCTGTGGCACACGCAGCTGACCCCGAAGCCGATAGCAAACGCCTCTATAAAGAGGGCACCAAGCACTACAATTTGGGTGAGTTCGAGGAAGCCGTCACCGCATACAAGAGCGGGTATGATGCGAAGCCCGATCCGGTGTTCTTGTTTAACATCGCTCAGGCCTACCGCCTGTGGAACAAGCCCGATAAAGCGATCTTCTTTTACAAATCGTTTCTGCGGAATCTGCCCGAAGCGCCCAACCGCCCTGAAGTTGAGCGCCGGATCGCGGAGATGCAAACCGAGCTCGATAAACAAAGCGCGCAGAAGCAGGAACCAGAGCCCATCAACGCGGCGCCCGTGACCGCGGCCCCCACAACCCCACCGCCTCCTTTGCCTATGGCCGTGGCACCACCTGAGCCCACCGATGGCACAACGTTAAAAGATACGGCCACGCCCACGGGCGATGCACCCATCTATAAGCAGTGGTGGTTTTGGACCGCGATAGGCGCTGTGGCGCTTGGAACCGTGGCCGTGATTGCCGTTTCTTCGGGCGGCGGCAGCGCTGCCCCCAAGGCTGATTTCCCTGTGACCAAAGTGTTTTGAGCGCCCCCTGCGCGGCGTTTTTTCGTTTCGACAGGAGCTTGATTCTTATGACAACACGACGTTGGGGTGCGCTGGCAGCGATTTTGGCGTTGGCTGCGTGTAGCGGCGAAAATGGCACATACTTGCTTGTGAAAATCGAGCAGGGAACGGCCCCCGCAGGAATCACCAAGGTGGATTTGGCGTTGGCCTTTGCGGGGCAAGGCGCAAACCGCGAGCTTACCAATGGCGGCACACCGCTGACGTTTCCCCTGACCGCCGCGTTTGAGATTGGAACGGGCGCAGGGGATCTGGTTGCGACGGGCACCGCTTATGCGGGCGCGTTGCAAGTGGCACAAGGCGCGGGCAGCACGGCGATCGTGCGCGGTGAAACACGCACCGTTACCATCACGCTGAGCCCCAACGGAAATATGATGCCGGGCCCAGATGGCGGTGCCGTTGATGCGGACCCAACGGCCGACGCGCCCACAAACGGCGACGGCCCAGACGCGATGAAGGCACCAGACGCCAAACTCGATACCATGCCAATGCCTGGCGTTGCCTTCTTGGTGGCCAACCGCGCATCGGTGGATTTTGGCGCGACGGTGGTGGGCATGAACAGCCCCACGGTGAGCATCAAGATCACCAACAACGGTGGCGACGTGTCGGGCTCTTTGGCCGTTTCTTTGACGGGCAGCCTCGCGTTTCAAACCGCGAACGACGTATGCAGCGGCAAAGGTCTAAAGCCGCAAGAAAGCTGCACAGCCGGCGTTGTGTTCTCGCCGAACGCCGCGGGCGGCGCCACAGGTGCACTACTGGTGGAAGGCATGCCGGGTGGGAAGGTAAAGATTGATTTGGCCGCCGCGGGCGTGGCCGCAGGCGCACTGCAAGTCAGCCCAGCGATGCACAGCTTTGCTGACCTAGAAAAAGACAAAGCGAGCGGTGACTTCGAATTCACGATTGCCAACACCGGCGGGACGCCTACGGGTGTGTTGGCTGTCGCGTTGGCGGGCAGCGACGCTCAAGACTTCAAGATCGCGGCGGACGCGTGTTCCAACGTGATGGTGCCCAGCACCGGTACCTGTAAAGTGGCGGTGAAGTTCTCGCCGAAGAGCGAAGGCAACAAGACGGCGACATTGACCGTGACGGGTATGCCCGGCGGCACGGCGGTGGCCAGCTTGGATGGCAAAGCGCTGGCGCCCGCCGCAGTGCAGATCACGCCCGACACCAACAACTTCGGCAGCGTCGTCAAAGGTCAAAAAGGCGGCGCTCAAGCGTTCGTGCTCACCAACAAAGGCGGCGTGACTTCGGCCATTCCGGTCGCGACGATCACCGATCCAAACTTCATCTTGGGCACCAACACCTGCACGGCGGCTCTGGCGCCGACTGAAACATGCTCGATTCAAGTGGTGTTCGCGCCAAGTGATGTGGGTGGTTTTACAGGCACGCTTGACGTAACGGTGGGCGGTTTGAAAACCAGCGCCGCGTTGTCGGGCACGGGCCTTTTGCCAGGCAGCCTCGAGATCACGCCATCATCCCAAAATTTCGATCCCACTGTTGTAGGCGCCAAGAGCGCAACCAAAACGTTCACGGTGAAAAACGCGGGCGGCGCCAGCACAGGAGCGTTGACGGGCATGTTGACGGGCTCGGCCACGGCCGAGTTCCCCGTGGCGGCCAACAACTGCGCGAACAAGGCGCTGGCACCCAATGAAACATGCACGATCGTGATTCAGCTGCAGCCCGCGGTGGCGGGCACGCGCTCGGCGAGTCTCGCAGTATCGGCGTCACCGGGAGGCAGCGTCACGGCACAGATGAACGGCGTGGGCTTGGCGCCCGCCGCGCTTTCCTTGTCGCCTGCGGGCCAAGCGTTCGGCAGCGTTGTGACGGGCGGCAGCGTGGACAAAACCTTCACCGTCACCAACACCGGTGACGTGGCCACAGGCACGTTGGGATTCAACGTCACTGGCGCACAAGCGGGCGAGTTTGCGATCCTCGCGGGCGCGGCCGGTGACTGCATTATGGCCACCACGCGTTTGGACAGCACCATCACCTCATGCCAACTGCGTGTTCGTTTCACACCGGGCGCTGTCGGAGCTCGTACAGCCACACTCAACGTTTCTGCGTCGCCGGGCGGCGCGAAGAGCGCGAATATGGACGGAGCCGGCCTCGCGCAAGGGCAAATGCAAGCCAATGCCTCGTCCAAAGATTTCGGTTTGGTGGAGGTGGGCACATCGAGCGCTTCGTTCACCTGGAAGCTCACCAACGTGGGTGGCGTTTCCACGGGCGTGCCCGCGCTCTCCAGCAACATACCGACCGCCTACTTGGTGACCAACAATTGCGGCACGGCGATCGCGCCCGGCCAAAGCTGTGATGTGCTCGTCTCGTTCAAACCTACGAGCGGTGGCGCGCAGAACTACACCTTGAGCGCCACGGCCTCACCAGGCGGCACAGCGCAGTTGGCGTTGTCGGGTCGCGGCGGTTACCGCTTGACGGTTGCAACCACAGGTAGCGGCAAAGGCACAGTGGTCAGTGCACCAAGCGGCATCTCTTGCCCTGGCACGTGCTCGAGCGTTTACGATTCTGGCACCACCGTTACCCTTAACGCCTCAACCGAGAATGGCAGCGATTCGTATTTTACCGGATTCACCGCGCCAGGTTGTGGGGGCCCCGGAGCTTCCTGTGGCGTCACGCTATCCACAGCGCCCGTAAACGCCTCTGCCAACTTCAACGTCATGGACGCAAACTTGGTGTTCGTTTCGTCGCAGGCCTTTCCGTCCGATTATGGCTCCGCTGGAAAATACGACAGCGTTTGCAACGAGCTGGCCAGCAAGGCAGGCATCAACACGAAAGACAACCTTGGCTACGTGGCGTGGATGTCTGACGCGGGCTCGGTGCCCTACAAGCGCTTGGATGGTGCAAGCGGCTGGCGGCGATTGGATGGTGTGCCCGTGGCGGCCACCATGGACGCTCTTCTAAATGCCAACGGCATCTGGAACCCCATCCTATTGGACGAATACGGCAACGACGGTGGCAGCAACGCTGTGATGACTGGGACGTTGAGCAACGGCGATCCGTCACTGACGGGCACCTGCAAAGAATGGTCTACCGCGGACGCGACGCTGATTCCCACCGCAGGCGATCGCACCTTCGGACCTGGCGGGTGGACCAATGGCGGCGTGGGCACCAACTGCGGCACCCGCAACCGTATCTACTGCTTTGGCAAAAGCAAGGCAGTCACGTTGGCTCACTCGGGGGCCAAAGGTAAACGCATCTACATCAGTGGCGACGCTTCGGTTGGCAAGTTGTTCACACCCGGCGGCAGCATCGCTGACGCAGACGCCGTGTGCGCCGCCAATGCACCCAAGGGCGCCGTGGCGGTGCGTGCGTTGCTGGCGCAGGACGGACGCAGCGCTGCGGGCGTGATCAACCCCAAGGAACTTTACGTCACGCCTTCAGGCGAGCGCATTGGTCAAGGCGATCAAATCTTGAAAGCCTCGTTGCTCACCGGCATTTGGGAAACTTCGTTGAACACCTTTGTGGGCCCGGCCAACGTGTATACCGGCGCCACATCAGTCACAGCCAACGGTGACTCGGCTTCCACGTGCAAAAACTGGGCGGGTGGCCTGCTGCTCAACGGCGCTGTTTTGGGGCACAGCAGCTCCACTCAATCGACGTTCTTCTACAACCCGGGGATCATCAAAGCCACGTCTTGCTCGACGGCACGGCCGATTTACTGCGTCGAGCAGTGAGGCGGGTTCGCAGGTGTCAGGGCGATGAGCCTTGGCACCTAACGGGCGGCGTGGCTCAATAGCGATCGCACGCGACGTTAGACAACGGGAAGCCGCACGTAGAACGTCGTGCCCACGCCTGGCACTGAATCAAACTCCAGCGAGCCGCCATGACGATCCACCACGATTTCTCGCGAAATCGGCAGACCTTGCCCCGTTCCCCGGCCTGGTTCCTTCGTGGTGAAGAACGGTTCAAACACACGCGCGGCCACATCTGTTGGGATGCCACCGCCATTGTCTTGCACGGCCACAACCACGTAAGGCTTTTCAGAGTGTTCCTCGACGAAGCTGCGCACGCGAATCAGGCCGCGTTTGCCCTCTTCGGCGGCCTTGCTTTCGATGGCGTGCGAGGCATTGATCACCAAGTTGACCAACACCTGTTGAATGTCTCCCACGTGGCAACGCACGCGCGGCAACGCGCCCAATTCTTTGATCACGTCGGCCACGTGTTTGTATTCGCCCTTGGTGATGATCAAAGTTTTATCGATCGCATCATTTAGATCAGCGGGCTGCTTTTCGCGTTGGTCCAAATGCGAAAAGTCTTTCATGGCGCGAACAATGGAAGACACGCGGCTTAAACCATCAATGACACGATCCACAGCACGAGGCATGCGCGCGATCACATAGTCCACATCTGATTCGGCCAGCATGTCGCGCAGCCGCAGTTTCACCGCGGCCACATCCTGCACGTTCTCGTCATCCACCAACGTTTGCACGGCCACCGCAAAGCGCTCGAGATCGCAGAAGGCGCCGCGCAAGAACGTCATGCTGTCACCCACGAACTGCACTGGAGTGCTGATCTCGTGGGCAATGCCCGTGGCCAACAAGCCCAACGCTTGCAGCTTCTGCGCGTGACGCATATCAATATTGAGGCGCTCTTCCGTGGAAGGTGTGCGGCGTGCGTGGCCGCGCTCTGACGCTGCGCGCGCCGGCGTATTCTTCTTCGTAGCCATCAGTTCACCAGCCTCATCGGCTGAACCATGGGCCATCTTGACGCCCCTGGACCAACCAGGGACGAATAAGGGCTAAAGGCTAAAACATAAGTGCCGATGACCAAACAGAACGTTGTAGAGACAAACGGCGCCACATTTTGCGCGCACAAGGACACCAAGAATGTACGACAAGGTTTTAGTGGTAGACGACGAGCCCGAGGTCATCGAAGGGCTGAAGTTGGCGCTGCGCAAAGAGCCTTATGAAATTGTTGGTGCACACTCCGTTGAAGAAGCGCGCGCGGTGTTGGCGCGTGAACCGATCGGGGCGTTGGTGCTCGACGAACGGATGCCAGGCCAGTCGGGCTCAGAATTTCTCGTCGAGCTGGCCAAAGAGCAGCCGCATTTGCCGAAGATCATGTTGACGGGCCACGCGGATTTGAAGCTTGCCGTGCGCAGCATCAACGAAGGCCGCGTGTTTCGGTTGCTACAAAAGCCCTGCGATACCTCCGAGCTGTCGATGGCGATCCGCGATGCCCTCCGCCGCCACGCCGTCAAATCAGTCACGCAACGCTTGGTACATCTATCGCGGCGTCAAGCGGTGCTGGTTGATGAATTGGATCGCGAAGCCGGCCCCTCGCCTGATCCCGCCATCGCGGGCCTGTTGAGCACGCAAGAGGTGCCTTCGGTCAACGCCAGCGAAGATGAAAACGATCCGGTGGCCATGTTGAGCGCCGAAGAAGCCGGCGAACTTTCGCGCCGTGAGAAGGAACTGCTGCGCGCCATCGTCGCTGGCAAGAAGCCGCGTGAGCTGGCACATATGTTCTTCATCAGCGTTCACACGGCCCGCAACCACGTAAAAGCGATCTACCGCAAGCTCGGTGTGCACTCGCAAGGCGAACTCATCGCCAAGGTGCTGCGTGCCCCGGGCCGCATGAAATTTAGGCCGGCCTCCTAGCCGCCAGGGGCCCCCCGGCCCAGCGGGGTTCCGCTTGGATGCAGAAAGGCGTTTGAGGGAGCTTTTGTCTCCGTCCTGGGCCTTTGTGTACCTCCATCACCCCCCTGCAGCGCAAGGCGTCCTCGCTTTTCACCAAAAGGCGACTTCCTGAAAGCTGGCGCTTGGTGTCAATATAGCGGCCTATGCGCTTCCCCTACCTTGCCTACCTTTGCTTGTTATGCGTGGGTGCTGTGGGTATTGCCCCCAAGGCGTGGGCAGCTCCCGTCAAGCCCCGCTTCGTCATCCTGGTGGATACGTCGGGGTCGATGTCTGAAAACGCGTCGCGCGTAGAAACGCATGGCGATGGGTCTAAGCTGCACCCAGGATGCGACCTCGACAACAACGGATCCTTTGACGACAGCAAGCTCTTCCAAGCCAAAGCGGCTTTGAACGACACCATCGCAGCGTTTGGCGCGGCCGAATTTTCGCTGGCTCGGTACCACCAGAACGAACTTGGCGGGGCGTGTGTGTCGCAAAGCGACTGCGTGGGCAGCAACAGCTCGGCGAACTCGTGCGCGGGCAATCTATGTTCGTATGACGTGCCAGCGCTGAATCCAGATTACGACGAATGCCGCAACGGCAGCGCCACGGGCAATGGTTGTGTCAGGTGCGCCGATCCAGACAACGATCCCACAGCTGTGTTCTACAACGGCAACCTGTGTTGCGTGGGCAGCGATCCGAAGGCGAACGGCTTTGGTATGGCAGGCGACGTGTTGGTAAGCTTTCCCAACGGCAACACCGGCAACCAAAGCCAACTGCTTTCTTGGATCGATGGCGATGAGACGTTTCCCGGCGGCGGCAACAAAGAATTGCGCGCGGTGGGCATCACGCCCATCGGTGGCTCGCTCAACGCCGTTCGCGATTGGTTGATCAACGACGCCAGCCCCGCTGGGCCAACCCCCGGTGTCCTTAACCGCGACGCCCAAGTGGATTGTCGGTCCTATAACGTCATCCTGATCACGGACGGCATCGAAACGGCCAGCTGCACCAACAACTGCGGGGTCAACGGCGCCGCGGCGGCGGAGAACCTGTATTTTGCATGTACCAACGGTGGCCTGTGGGATCCTGTCGATGCGCGCTGCGAACGCAGCGGCTCGCCGGCCAACACCCGTCGCATCAAAGTGCGAACGTACGTGGTTGGATTCACCGTCAACGACCCATCACTCAACGCCATCGCGGCCTCTGGTGGCACGGGTTCCGCCTTGTTGGCGAACAACCGCGCTGAACTGACGGCGCGTTTGGGCGACATCATCGCGGCGTCGATCCCCAACGAGAAGTGCGATTGCAAAGACAACACGTGTGACGGCGAGATCGATGAAACGTTCCCCAGCAAAGGCCAGGTGTGCAGCGTGGGCGTGGGCCGATGCAAACGTCAAGGCGTGTTGGCGTGTAAAGCCGATGGCTCAGGCGTGGCGTGTTCGTCGACGCCTGCAGGCGTGTGCCCCGCCACCGTGGTGCAAATGGGCGGCGCGGTGGAAGAGCGATGTGGATCGAGCCCTGGATGCTTGGCGCCCACAGCGGAAGATTGCGCCGACGATGACTGCGACGGTTTGGTGGATGAGAACCTATCGTGTTCGTGCACCGCGAAACCTGAAGTGTGCAATGGCTTGGATGACGACTGCAACGGCACCATCGACGACATTCCACCCACATCGTGTGGGCTTTCAATCGGTGAATGTAAACCCGGGCAGCTGCAATGCGCGGACGATGGCAACGGCGGCAAAAAGGCCGTGTGTGTGGGCGGCACAGCGTCGTCACCTGAATTGTGTGACGGCAAAGACAACGATTGCGATGGCATCACCGACGGCTTTGGTTTGTCTTGCTTTCCGGCCGCGGCGGGTTGCACACGCAACGAGACGCCGCTCGCCTGCCAAGCCGCCCCCGCAACCGCCTGGACGTGCCTGGGGATCTGCCAAACGGGCGTATTGACGTGTGAGGCTGGCAGCTGTGGTGCTTGCGTAAACGCCGTGACTGCGCAAACCGAAGTCGCTTGCGATGGATTGGACAACGATTGCGATGGCCAGACAGACGAAGGCTTTGGCTTAGGGCAAGCGTGTGGCACCGAAAAAGCCGGCGTCGGCTCGTGCCGTGCAGGCGTGCTTAGATGCGTGCAAAACGCGTTGTCGTGCGAAGGCAGCGTGCCTGCCAAGGACGAAGTGTGCAACGGGCAAGACGATGACTGCGACGGCGTCACAGATAATTTGAAGGGCGCGTGTGGCCCCACCAAGGGCGAGTGCAAAGCGGGCGCGTGGCGCTGCGAAGGCGCTGTGCCTGTGTGCGAACAAGCGAACGGTCCGAGGCCCGAATATTGCGACGGCAAGGACAACGACTGTGATGGCCAAACGGATGACGAGCCGATGGATGCGGAGTTGGTTGTGCCCACCGGGTGTGGCGTCGCCGAAGGGGTGTGCCGGAAGGGAATGCTTAAGTGCTTGGGTGGCGGCATTCGCTGCGATGACAGCGTGATGCCGAGCTTCGAGCGCTGCAACGCGCTTGACGATGATTGCGACGGGCAGACCGACGAAAGCATCAACCCACCTGGCATGTGCCCCCCGCCGGGCTTATCGGCCAGCGCAGGTGTCAAAGGCGAATGTCGCCCCGGCGCCAACATGTGCGTGAGCGACGGCATGGGTGGCGCCGCATGGATGTGTAAAGGCGGCGTGGGTCCCGTGGCCGAAATATGCGACGGCAAAGATCAAGATTGTGACGGCGTGATTGACAACGCAGCACCATGCCCTGACGGATTTGGCTGCGCATTTGGAGAATGTGCCCCACGCTGCCGTGGCGGCGAATTCGAATGCGCCTCAGATCGCGTGTGCCAAGACGGTTTGTGCGTGCAAACCGAATGCGTGCGCACGCCGTGCGACCCGGGCTTCCGCTGTGACTTCAAACGCGGCTGCGTGGACCGCTGTGAGGGGGTCAAATGCGATGAAGGGTTCCGATGTGACAACGGCTCGTGCGTGAGCTGCCAGGTGGATGGTTGCCCCGCAGGTCAACTTTGCCGCGGCAACACGTGCGAACCTGATCCGTGCTTGAGCGTCACGTGCAACAGCAACACTTATTGCAGCGGAGGCGCGTGCGTGCCTTCGTGCACGGGCGTGTCTTGCGGCAACGCACAAAGCTGCCGCCTCGGTCAATGTGTGGCCGATAAGTGTTCCGGCGTGACGTGTGCACCCACGGGCTTTTGCCAACCGGCGACGGGGGGCTGTGAACCCAACCCATGCGTCCTGATTCGGTGTCTGCGTGGCCTCACATGCGTGCCCAGCAAGGCCGCGTGCGTTCCCGACCCGTGTTTAGCCACAGTGTGCAAAGGCAAAGACGTGTGCTTTGTGCACGACGATGGCGTGGCCGAGTGTCTGGCGCCCGAGTCGCTGCCCGGCATCAAGCCTTACGGCCGTGTGTCCGCCGCGGGCGGTGGCGGGTGCACGTGTTCATTGGCAAGCCAAGCGCAGCCACCACAGGGATTGTGGTTGCCGAGCGGCATCACGCTGCTGGCAGTGGCGCGCTTACGCAGACGGCGAGCCCTCCAAGCCAAAGGAGGTGCGCAATGAACCGCGTCTTGTGGCTGCCTTGTTTGCTATTGGCGCTGGCTGGCTGTGAGATGCGCAGCTATTCCTTCTATCCCGAGCTGCCCGACGGTGCCGAGCCTCTGCCACAAGGGCGCCCCGACGGCAGCACACGCGAAGCCGGGCCGGATGTGTCCGCGCGCGACACCTTGCCAACTGAGGTGGGAACCGTAGATGTGCCGGCCGGGTGTGTGCCCAGCAAAGAAGAATGCAATGGGCAAGACGACGACTGCGACGGCTTGATCGACGAAGACTTTGAATTCAACACCGATCCACTTAACTGTGGCCGCTGCGGCAACGTTTGTGGTTTCCCCAGCAGTGAAACGTTGTGCTCTGCGGCCCGCTGCAAGCTCAACAAGTGCGCGCCCGGTTTCGTGGATCTAGATCGCTTGGACGTCAACGGATGCGAATGCCAGATCACCAACGCAGGCCAAGAGCTGTGCGACGGCAAAGACAACAACTGCGACGGCCTGACGGACGAAGGTTTCGATTTTGAAGTGGACGCGCAAAACTGCGGCGGTTGCGGCCAGGTGTGCAGTTTTGCAAATGCCGGCGCCACGTGCGCCGCGGCCACATGCCAGATGCAGGCGTGCAAAGCAGGATTCATCGATCTAGATAAGGCGCCACAAAACGGCTGTGAATATGGCTGTGTGCCAGGCGGCACTGGGGTGGAAGTATGCGACGGCAAAGACAACAACTGCGATGGGCAAACCGATGAAAGCGATCCGTTGGCGGGCAAAGCGTGTTTCCCCGACGGCGTTGTGGGCTGCAACCCACAAACGGGCGCGTGCGGGGGCGGCTGCGCGCTTGGCACATGGGCTTGCTTGCCTGGCGGCCTGGTTTGCCAGAACGCGAAGTTGCCCGAGGCCGACGTGTGCGACGGCAAAGACAACGACTGCGACGGCAAGACGGATGAAGATTTCGATCTTGCAAACGATCCGCGCTGGTGTGGCGGTTGCGGCATCACGTGCGCGTTGCCCAACGCCATCAACGGCTGTTCGCAAAGCCAATGCACGGTGGCGTTCTGCAAGGCTGGCTTCGTGGATTTGGATCGCGCGGCGGTCAACGGTTGTGAATATGCGTGCACGCCGGATGGCCCCGAAGTGTGCGATGGCAAAGACAACGACTGTGATGGCAAAACCGACGAAGCGGACAATGACTTAAAGTTTCCTCCCAACAACTTCTGCTTGCAGATCGGTGAATGCGGCCAAGGTGCAGGGGGCTCGTCTCGTTATCCCAACGCCGGCAGCTTTCCTGTGTGCACCACCGCGCCAGGAGCGGCCACGCCCGACTGGTACTGCAATTATCCTGCGAGCGTGCAGTTGTTTGCCCCCAACCAAGTGCTGGGGCAAGAGTCGTGGTGCGATGGGCTCGACAACGACTGTGACGGCGAGGTGGACGAACACACGCAACCGCGCGTCGGCTCCGCTTGCAAAGACGATGGTTTAGGCGAATGTCAAAAGACAGGCGTGTTGCGCTGCCAGGCCGATCGCACCCTTTCTCCCGCGTGTGACGTAAGCGCGGCGCCGAACCATGTGGCGGCCCATGAAACGTGCGACGCCAAAGACAACGACTGCGACGGCCTCACCGATGAATCATGGGACAACCCCGCAGGCGGCGCCTTGCCCACGTGCGGTGGCGTGCCCTGCGAAGGCGCCCGCGATGAGGCGGTGCATGTGACCACCGGCGGGTACGATTACTACATCTACAAATACGAGGCGGCTCGTAGCGATGCCACGGCCACAGACACGGGCAGCAGGGAAACGCGGGCGTGCGCTTCGGCGGGCAAACGCCCGTGGACGTCGGTGAATCACCTGCAAGCGCAGCGTGCCTGTGAAGGCGCGGGCATGCGTCTGTGCCAAACGACGCGCGCCACGTCTTGTTCATCAAGCGTTGCCACGAACGATGAATGGGGCTGGGCTTGTGCCACCGGCCTCATCTGCCCCAACAACACCGCGCAACCTTACCCTTACGCATGCACGTATGATGCGGCCGCGTGTCATGGAGCCGATGTGGCAACCGGCGAAGTGGCGGTCACGGGTTCGTTTTCTCAATGCGTCTCGCCCGATCTGGATGCGGCGGCGGGCGCGCAACAAGCCTTCGACATGAGCGGCAACGTCGCAGAATGGACGGAGGACTGCCGCGGGGTTCTCGCGGACGGCCGCAAGACGCACACGCTGCGCGGGGGCTCATACCTTAGCATCCCGCGCGCTTTGCAATGTGACTTCACAGCCACCGTGGTGGGTGAAGACTTTGCCTTCGTTGACACGGGCTTTCGGTGTTGCTCGTCATGCCCGCCCGGCACGGCAGACTGTGGCGGCACGTGCATCAACTTGAGCACCGACGCCAAGCACTGCGGCGCGTGCGGCACCACTTGTGGCGGCGGCCAAACGTGCAGCAATGGCGTTTGTCGTTAGGCGGCCGCGCCGGATCAGAAGCGCAACGCCAACGATAAACCGCGCGTGTTGTGCGGGCCCGTGATCACCGAGAAGCGCAGGCTCTCTTCCACGGATCGCAGTTCCGCACGCTTCGACTTGATCTGCTCACCCAATTCGCGACGGGGGCCCGAGCGTTCGCTGATCTTCATGAGACCGATGGTCCCGAGCACCACGCCACTGATGCCCAACACGGCCCCGAACGTTTTCACGTCGTCAGCACCCGAACATCCTGAATCGTAGCTTGAGTTATAAGCGTCCTGGCAATCAGTGGCCGCCGAATAGAAGACGAGGCCCGTCAACATCAGGCCACCACCAATGCCCAATAGAACAATGGGGCCGGCGATCCCGTATTGAGCGCGCTCTTGCCGAAGGTCTTCAATTTGCTCACGCAAGCTTTTGCTGCGTTCAAGCAGGGATAAGCGCGTTGACTCACGGGTGGCTCCCTTCCACTTCCAGCCCCCAGATGGGGGCGCGGGGTCGGCGGCCGGAGGGGGAGGCGGCGGCGCCTCCGCCGAAGTTGCTTCTGGTTCATCCGCCGCCAAGACAGGCAGACACTGAAAGACGGAAACACCGATCAAAGTTAGACAAAGGCATGAACGCAAGCGAGGCATACGAGAGGATAAACATGGCGCCAAGTTTTGTTCAAGCCGGGCCTAGCCTACGGCTGTCGCGACGCTCGATATGACCCACGAATTCACTGCAGGCGGCGTGTGCCACGCCAGAGCAAAAGAGCAACAAGCGTGAGCCACGCCAAGCCCCCCTGCGGCGGCACGTGTGACGCAAACAGACAACCAGATGCGGAACCTTCGGTGTCCGCAGCCTCGCCCTCGTCGGCCCCGCCTGCGCCGCCCGCATCTGCACCAGCGGCGAACGCCCCCGCCGCCCCGCCACTGCTGCCTCCGCGAGCATTGCCCACGTCTCCCCCCTGGGACGCAGATGCGGCCCCGCCCGCCCCCGCCGTGCCTGTGACAACGGCCCCGCCCGCACCACCTTGCGCTTGTGCCATGCCGCCCTGCCCGCCCGCTCCCGACGAGGCTTGCCCAGCGGTTAACACCGTCAGCGACAGCGGGGGCAAGTTCACGGCGCCCGTGCGCGCCACGGTCACCGCTGCGCGGCCATCCTTCGTCACCTGCATGGCGCTTGTTTGACGATCATCGAAACCGGTGACATCCGCCATCACGGCCGCCGTTGTTCGATTGACGAGGAACAAGGCCTTTGCATCGCCCCTGCTTACAGCCATGGCACTTACCGTTTTGTCATCGTCGCTGCTCGCCTTCACGACCTTACCTACGGCGAGACGATTGAATAGCTCGAAGACGTATGAGGCGGGGCGCGGATTCAGCTCGCCGTCCAACTTACCGTACCAACCATCCGCTTCATTCCACGCGGCGCTGCCCGCAACTTCCGAGCCCGCGAAACTCATCAATGCCAAGGCGTCAAACACCGCGCCTTCGACGCCGTTCATGCGCGCGTCGGGAGGCGCCCACGAAATGTTGTATTCGTTGTGAAAGACTTCAAGCTTGCGTGTGGTTCGCTTGGCGATTTCGCCACGCATGTATTTGGCGATGCCGCCCAAGCCTGCGGCACTGTCAAACAAGCCCTGCAAAGGCGCCTTGCCATCGCCCGTGGAATACGTGTGATAGGAGATAAAATCCAACTGCGCGACCGAGGCCGTTAAAAAGTCGCCAACCGTTTGGTGCCATGGTTGCGTGAACGCCGGCCCGCCCACTTTGATCGTGGGATCAACTTTGCGCATCGCCTTCGCCGCAGCCAACACCACCGCCGCCAAGTCGGCGCCTTTGCCGCTGTAGACGCCATCACGTTCATTGGTGACTTCCCAATACTTGATGCCGTATTTGGCTTTCACGTTTACGATCTGCACCAGCTGCGCACAGAAGTCGGCGAACGCATCGAGCTTGCTCGGGTCCAAAGGTTTATCTGACGAACCCAAGAAACTTGGCCACGCAGGGATGTTCATCATGGCAAGCGAGCCCACTGGCGTGACGTCTTTGAGCGCCGCGACGATCTTCGTTTCGTCCCAAGCGTAGGAGGCTTTGACGCCATCGCGGATCCAGCCATCGCCGCTGGCCGAATCGCCCATCATGTTCCACGAGTGGATGCGAAGCATGCCGGGCGCCATGCGTGCGAGCTCGCGTTTGTACGCTGGGTTCTGTTGCGAGACGCTTGGGTTATAGACCTTAAACAAATTGAGGCCATATTGCGCCGACGTGGATTCAGCGCCCGTGGGCTTGTTCCAGTCCACGCTGATTTTTGCGGCGAACGCGGAGGGCGCAAAGCCCATCACCAAGAATAGAACTGCACTTCTGGTCAACGGCATGAGCCGTCACCACAGCAAGAGGCAGGCCAACCCAATCTGCAAGTAGCCCTGGTTTTTTCGAACGTTGCGCGCAGGGGGCCGCAGCCGGTTGCGCCAGATCCGCCCAGGCTTGCGCCAAGGTTGTCGCAGGGGGGCGGGCGAAAATGCCCTCGCCCCGGCGCAACCTTGTTGCGTAACATCACATCAAGGAACCAAACGCCATGAAGACATTGGTTTGCGTAGGCGCCCTATGTGTGATGCTGAGCGGATTGAGTGCGGCTCGCGCGGACGGCCTGCGCTGCGGAACGCGCTTGGTGTCTACTGGCGATTCGACGTATCTCGTTCAAGCGCGTTGCGGTCAACCCGACGACGCGACCACCTGGGTGGAATACAGCTCCGTCAGGGTGAAGGAGGGGAACCTCTGGGTCGAACGCACCGTTGAGGTCAAGTACGAACGGTGGACGTATGACTTTGGCACCAACCGATTGATCAGATATGTGGTCTTCGAGAATGGCCGCCTCATCCGCGTGGATACCGGCCCTTACGGCGAGAAGAAAAGCGACTCTTAGCTTAAGGCGCCGGCCAAAACGCGACATAACCGCCGTTGGCTGCGATTGACGGAAACAGCGGTTGCTGGGTCACCAAAGGCCCCATCCCGCTTTCGACCGCGCCTTGCAGACCTGTCACTGCAGCCACGCCGGCGCCGAAGGCCACGCCCGCAGCCACGGAGGCGCCGCCCGTGCCGAAGGTCGTCCACAAGGCACGGATGCGAAAGTCTTGACCCAAGATCACGACCGCGAAATCTGACGACGACGCGATCAACGTGCGTCCCGCCACTTTGCGCTCTTTGAAAGCAGGCCCGCAACAAGGGTGCGCCACGGCCACCATAACCTGGCCCTGTTCATCTGCCGCGATATCACTGGCCATAGTGGCCACGCCCTTGCGTGGCGCTGGGCCTTCGGCGCGTGCAAGCAACAATTGGCCAAGCATGAGCTCACCCGTGCGAGGCGCGAAGCGCCCGACGAAGGTGATCGCTTTGCTGGTGTTGTAGGGGGTGTTGAACTCGTCGTAACTCACGGATGGGGCTGGCTCTGCGAACACGCGTGGGTCGCGGCTAAACACGGTGTTGCCGCCGTTGCTCTCACCCAACAAATAGAGCGCTCCGTCGCGGCCGACGTGAATACGGACCCCTTTTGAAACAGCCCTTAGTTCCTCGCTTTCGGCGAGACCCGCGGGCCAATCATAGTTCTTCCATCGCGGGTTGCCTTGATAATCAATTGCATCACACACCGGACGGCCGTCGCTTTGGCCTGCCACCACCACCAGGCGGTTTGCGCTGTCCACCGCAACGTCGCCCTCACCTGCCACGGCGCGCGAGCTGAAGCTGCCAAGCCTTTTGCCGGTGCGATCAAAAACCGTGATCGCGGCCGAAGCGTTGTCCCATACAGCCACGGTACCGTCATCACCCACGCTTATGCGTGAAGCTTGAATCGGCGCTGTGAATAGTGGCTTGGCACCATCGGCCTCAAACAGCGCCACGCCCCAGGGCGCGCCCAAGACAGCGATAAACCCTTGTTGCGTTGAGACTTCTAAATCGAACACCACATCGCCCAAGATCGTGCGCGACAACACTTGCCGCGTGCGCGGCAAAACACGGACAAAGCCAGCCTTGCCAACGGCGATCAAGTGGGAGGTGCCGCCGCTCACGCCGGCGAGATCTTGCATGGCCAGCACCAGGGCACCATCGGCGCCCACGGCCACAGCGGGTGCCTCAGCGCCAACGAATCCAGCGGAGCATACGGCCAAATCGGGGCCCGCCACGAAGCTGCCACACGGGGCTTCGCGGGTGGCGCGTCCAAGCACGTGACGTGCATCGCAAGCTGCGCACACCAGCATCGTCACAACGAGCGCCCATCTCATGGACGCCAAGCTTAGCGACCCAAAGCTCGTTTGGCCTGCGCCACGTGGGCGCCTGCGGCAAAGCGTTGCAGATACTCTTCGAGTGTGGCGCGCGCGGCAGCGGTTTGGCCTTGCTCGCGCAAACACGTAGCGCGCCCAAACAAAGCGCGTTCGGCAAGCGCGCCCGTGCCTGTGCGCGAAAGAACCGTTGCAAAGTCTTCTTCGGCCTGGGCGCATCGATGCGCCTGTGCACGCAACTCACCACGCAGAGTCAGCGCTTCCATGTCGCGCGCACGCGACGAGAAGGTCATCTCATCAAGCAACGCCAGCGCCGGGGCCGTGCGCTTTTGCATGAGGAGCGCTTGCACTTTTGTGTGCCGTGCTTCAGCCCCCAGCTCGCCGGCGGGAAAACGCTGTGCGTATTCGTCGAGGCGCTGCAAAGCCAGCGTGGGACTGTTGTCTTTGCGCAACGCTGTGATCGCTTCGCCCAAGAGGCGCGACTCCTGCGCCAACGATGAGGGGCCTGCGGGTTCAGCCGGCACCACAGAGCGTGCTTGCACCATAGCGACGGCACGTGGCCGAGGCTTCGCCGCGCGCGCCGGCCGCCCCATCACAGCGCCAACCTCGTTGCTGCTTTGGCGCAGCAAACCAGGTGTTGGAGCGGCCGCGCGGTAGGGTCGCACGGTTGGCACAGGCGTGAGTTCGGGAACGTCGGGCCGCAGCCAACGCCACAGAGCCGGACCGGCCGTAGCGGAGGCCGCCATCACAATCGACGTCAGCGCGATCGCGGGCCACGCCCAGCGCCCGCGCCTATGCAGCGGCTGAGGCAGAACGTTCCGCTCGATGGTTGACCAACTTGGTTCGCGCGGCATCGGCTCTTGTGACGCCAAAAACAAAAGTTGCGCCACGTCGCCGTTCGCAGGCCGGGCCGGATCGCCTTCGGCACCGTCACGCAATCGGGCACCGAGCATGGCATCGGGGGTTCGTGAGATCATGATTGCGGCTCCTTTGCCGCCAAGGCGCGCACGGCCTCGGCGAAACGTTGCCGCGCGCGCAGCAGGTGCACGCGCAAGGTGCTTGGGTTGATGCCTGTGAGCTCGCAGATCTGCTGCCCCGAAAGACCTTCCAGTTCAAACAACACAAACGGCGTGCGGTATTTGTCGGGCAGCGTTTGCAGCGCGCGGTAAACGGTGGCGGAGGCTTCGTTGCGAAGCAACACTTCGACGGGCGTGGGGCGCGAAGGCATGGGCACAGGTTCAGCAGAAACAAGCCCCATTAACCAACGCCGCACGCGCTCTTTTCGTCGCCTGTGACGAACCACATTGGCTGTGATGCCAAACAGCCACGTGCTTAACTGTGAGTCGCCCCGAAACGTCGCCAGCTGTTGATGTGCCACCAGGAAGACTTCTTGGACAATGTCGTCCACTTCAAGCGACGGGCCCGCCAGGCGAGCGGCCCACCGTGTCACTTGTTTGCCGTGCGCGCGGTAAAGCTCCGCGATGCCCGCAGGGCGATCGCCTTGTGTCACCAAGCCAAGCTCCCGCTCGCGATCCCGATCCATTAACTGCACACAAAGCTGTTCACAAAAGGCCACCACCACAATCTCCTGGCGGCGCGGTGCCGTCATCGGATCTGGTGTCGCGGCCCCAAAGATTGTTTCATTGTGCCGACAAAAATTACAGACGCCACGAAAACCCGGCCATCAGGGCCAGCAGGGTGGCCGGCATGTGGGCTTCGCCAGCAGGTTCTACCGCTAAGGTACGACTAACCAACGAGCGCCCCCCAAGAAACGACAAGAAAGGCGACCACGACCCCATCTGCCAACCGACGCGCAGGGCGGCCGTCACGCCCATGTCGAACGCCTGATCCTTGACGTTTTGTGGCTGGCCTTCACCGCGCAGACGTAACCACGCCACGTGTCCCAACACATCCCCACCCACCCACAAATGATGCGCCTGCCACAGCAACCGCGGCCCCGCACCTAAGCCAGTGCGTTGCCACCCCGCTTGGCCTATGCCCAGCGTCTGTTCGTGAGCGCCTTCGACAAAGGCGGCGGCCACGCCTTGCAAGAGAGCGCCGCGCCCCGCAGAAGCGTCTATCCATAAGCCCGGCGCCAATGAGCTGCCCGCGCGCGTGAGCGCCGCCGCGGCCGACAACCGCCATTCCCAAGGCCGTACCACGGCCACAGGCGGGGCGGGCTCACGTGGCAAGGCTTGCAGCGTTAAGTCCGTTTCGCCAGCGAGCTCGCCCAACCACGTAGCGATCACCACCGCCGCAGCTGACGCCAAATCGTCGCATCCAGCAGACGCAAGAAATTGTTTTTCCGCCAGCACGGCCCCATCTGCGCCTCGCAAAGTCACCAAGAGCCCACGATTGTTTTGTGAGAGCGACGCCCGTCGGGCCCCTGTGGACGGGACCGGCTGGCCGTCCAGCATCGCGGCCACAAGCCCCTGCACCGCCTCCGGTGGGGGGCACACGGTGCTGCCCTCAACCGTCACCGCGGCAAGGTGAAACAGCCACGCGGAAAAAACAAACAACGTCGACACCATGGCGGCTCGAAAAAAAAATAGTGGCCCGTCTGAAACAACAGCGAAAGATCTATCACGAACATACTCATGTGGTTCTTAGGTCGTTCAAGGACAAACAAGCGAGCGTGCGTCAAATTCCCCAGAACTCACGTTCTGGCGTTGGCCATCGCCGCTTCCGGTTGCTCTGGCGCCGTGACGGCCGACGCCGTGGACGACGGTGAAGGTGGTCGCGGCAGCGGCGGGCAAGGCGGCCAGCAAGCCGCCGGGGGGGCCGGCGGTGCGGACGCACCCGTGGTCCTATCCGATTTATCCACGGCGCCGTTGGCGCAAATGTGCTCGAAAGGCACCTGGGGCCCCGCGCGGTTGTGGCGTCTGTCGCGCGATCAACTTCGCAACTCTTTAAAGGATGCGCTCGCTGTGGACTTAACGGCCGCGCAGCTCGCTTCATTTAACGACGGAGCTGGCCTGCTGTTTAACAACGACGCCGCCTCGCTGCGGATTCGCAAAGCCGACGCCGAATCGTGGCAATTGGCGGCCAAAGACATTGCGGCGGCAGCCGTGCCTTCCGTCAAAACGGCGAATTTGTGCGCCACACTGGATGCGGCCTGCGCGCCCATGGTGGTTCAGTTTGCGGCGAACGCGTTGTTCCGCCGCAAGTTGAATGACGCTGAACAAGCCCGTTATCAAAAGCTTTACACGCTGACGATCAGCGCCAGCGGAGGCACGGGTGAGAAGGCCGCGCAGGCGGTTCTCAATGCGATGCTGTTGTCGCCGTATTTTCTTTACCGCAGCGAACTGGGCACGCCGGTGGCGGGAAAAACCGGCGTGGCACGTCTTACGCCGAACGAAACGGCCACGGCGTTGGCTTTCACTTTGTGGCAAACGGGCCCCGATGCAGAGCTATTGCAAGCGGCGGCCGCAGGCAAGCTGAACACGAGCGACGACATCAAAGCGCAAGCCGAGCGCATGATGGGCGACGCGCGGTTCGCGCGGTTTTATGTTGGCATGTTGGCAGATTTAAGCCGCGCTTCTCGCATAGCCTCTCGTGAAGGCGCAGACGATGTGGCGAACGCTGGCACAGTGATGAACACGCTTAGCGAAGAATTTCAAAACTATGCCGGCGGCCTGACAAAGAATGGGGCGACGTTCGCGCAGATGCTCACCAACACGTCTTTGTCGGTTGCGAATGACACTGCCAAGTTCCGCAATTTGGGCACCGCCACTGGCGCCACAATGGCCAACGTCACGTTGCCGAGCGGCTTGGCGGGGCTCTTGAGTTTAGGCGCCGTAAATTTTGCAAACGCCGGCACGGATCATCCATCACCCGTCAAACGCGGCGTGATGGTTCGCGAGAATTTCTTATGTTCACCTGTGCCACCGCCACCACCCAACATCAAACAGGAAACGGTGCCACGCAGCGCCGATGTGGTGACCAACAGGGACGTCTATGAAAAGACGATGGCACCCTCCACGTGCAATGCCTGTCATCGTTTGTTCAACCCCATGGGTTATGCCTTTGAGGCCTTCGATGAACAAGGCCGCTACCGCACGATGGACAATGGCGCGCCCGTGAAGCTTTCGGGTGAGATCGTTGACACGCGCGATGCAAACGGGATGTTCTCCGATCTAGCGGGCTTGGCGGCCCAGTTGTCAAAGTCGTCGCAAGCACAAGAATGCTTCGCGCTTAACGGCTTTCGCTTCGTCAGCGGCCGCATCGAAACGCAAGGCGACCTGTGCCACGTAAACGACATTCATGCGGCGTGGATGGCGGCGAAAGGTGACTTGAAAACCTTGGCGCTGTTGCTCGTCACCTCTGATGCGTTTGTTACCCGGAGCACATCACTATGAATTCCATCCTCAAGACACGACGACGGTTTTTGCGAGTGGCGGGCGCCGGCGCCTTGCTGGCACCGTTCTTTGATCAGTTGCAAAGCTTGGCCGCCACGAACGCGGTGCCGCATAAGGTGGCGTTCGTGTTTTTCCCGCACGGCACGCCCAACACCTCAGGGTATTGGCCTGGCGAAGGCGCGCTCGGCTCGCTGACCGGTGTGTTGGCGCCGCTGCAGGCGCACAAAGGACGGATGTTGATCGTGGGCGGACTCGGCGCGGGGCTTGAAAAGGGGTATGGCCATCAAGGTGGCAACACCGCCGTGCTCACCGGCCGCGGCAGCTCCGACAAGGATGGAGGCTTTTATATTCCCCGCTCGCCTTCGGCCGATTGGTTGATCGCACGGCAACTCAAACAAGAGCCGTTGGTTCTGGGACAAAAGGTCTCTTCCGGCTCGCGCTTGTTGATCTCATGGAGTGAGCCAAAGCAAACCGGGGCGGTGACCCCCACCAATGACGTGGGTGAAGCGTTCAAACGCGTCTATGGACGCAGCGCCACAGCAGGCACCTGCACGGCCGGCGGCGGGCTCTCGGCCCCCTCTCCCGCAACGATGGCCGGCGACGTGAATGTGCTCGACGTGGTCGCCGAAGATCTCAAAGCCCTCAAGGCGGCGTTGCCATCGTTTTCGCGTAGCACGCTTGACGATCAACTGGACGCAATCAGCGATTTGCAAACGCAAGCCAAGGCCGCGGCAAGCACGCCAAACGCACCCACCATGAGCACGGGCGGTGGCACCAGCGAGGGCTGTTATGCGGCGGGCACGTCTGATTTTTATCAGCGCTCGAACTACATGGCGGATCTCATTGTGGCCGCGTTTCAAAGTGGCACGCGCCGCGTTTCGGTCTTCCAACAAGGCACCGCTTCAGGCGATTCGTTCTCGGTGCCCGGTTATGGTGGTTACCACGGTGAAGTGCACAACCTCAGCAACGGCACCGTGGGCGATCTCACCCGCGTCACGAAAATGCAAACGGAAGTCTTCAAAGACATCGGTTACTTCGTTGATCGCTTGGCAGCAACAAAGGATATGGCGGGCGCACCGCTGCTCGGCAGCACGTTGGTTTATATCTGCACCGAATTTTCGCCTTACGGCGAATCAAGCGACCCCCACAACACAGGCAGCGGCTTGGTGGTGAACCTGATCGGCGCCGATGACGCCTTTGCTACCACGGGCAAAGCGATCAGCGTTAAGGGCTCCGTGGGTGGCGTGCTTCGTCACGCTGCCAAATATATGGGAGTGGACGTGGGCGCCGGTTTATCGGCGGACGACATCGGCAAGTTTGAAGCCTTGCCGGGCATCGCGAAGTAGACCTACGGCGTCTTTTCGCATTCCCAAGTCCCGTGGCCCAACTTCAGCCTGGGGCCGTGCTGGCGCGGCGCCGCACACCGCAGAGCAGAAAGCGCACTCAATCGTTCGCAGGCTTTCATCGCGCCCACGGTTGCTGTCTCACACGGCCCGTCGAGGGCTCAGGGGGGCACGGCGGTGGCAGGCTACTCTGCAACCGAAGCGCGCGGCGAACCGCTTTCATCTTGGCGATCAGAGCCCACGAAATCGATCTCGTCGGGATCGATGCCCGGAGCGGGGGCACGGGGAGAATCGTTGTTGTCTTGGTTGTCAGAGCCCGCGAAATCGATCTCGTCGGGGTCGATGCCCGGAAGGCTTCTTCCGCCTCGGACGATCGGTCGCAAGCGCAGCCCGCGCGGTGGTTCAGGCGCAGCTCCCGTGCATGTGACGTCCCACGTTTTGATAGCAGCGCGAATCTCGCCGCGGACCATCTCAGATTCAGCCGCGTCGAGAGCGGCGTTCGCGACGGCAAGCTGTGGGCAGCG
Source organism: Deltaproteobacteria bacterium (assembly GCA_033763315.1). Lineage (GTDB taxonomy): Bacteria > Myxococcota_A > Polyangia > Fen-1088 > Fen-1088 > JAGTJU01. The sequence goes on along the minus strand of JANRKS010000005.1, from coordinate 286,665 downwards.
GGCCTCAGCCGCGGCTCGGGTTTCGTTGCTTCCTTGAGGCGTGCAGGGAATGTAAAGGCCTGTGATGTATCGAGCGTAAGCTATTTGCCTTGATGCCGCTTCGGGGGCTTGCACCAGCGCCAAATTTGCATTGCATTGAGGCTTTACGGGCAACGTCATCAAACCTGCCTGGCTACGAACGTACTCGTATCCGTTGCACGAGTTGACCCCGCAAATGTTGTAGCTGCCGCTTTTCCAGTAAAGGCGCGTCTTGTTGACGAAGTCGGCGACAAACGCTTGGCCCTTTCCCAAATCGGCGGCCTCATCAAGGATCACCTGGCGAACCCGTTGTGGAAGGCCCTGCGAAATCAAAGCGAAGAAGGTTTGCCGAGGCGCAGGCCCAAGAACGCTTCCCAGAGCAACCTTTTCGTAAAGAAGGGCGAGGTCGCGTGCAGTGGTGCGGTTTCTGATGCCGTTGGCATACCCACACCCAATGAACTGGTGCAGCGATGACTGCGACATTCCCATCTGGGCCATCGTCGCATTGATGTTCGCGCGATCGTATCGATCCTCGAACGCACGGGTCACACGGTTGTCGGAATTCTGCATCATCAACACCAGGGCGTTCGCAATCGACGTGTTCACCGTGTTGGTGTTGACCAGCCACGCATCGTCAGGGCAAGGGGTTGTGCTGTTCGGGTTTTGCGGATCCACCGGATACGAAAACGCTGCGGGGGCCGCCAGGCTGTTGAAGTCCTCGCCGAGCGCGTGCGTATAGTGGGCGACCTTCAATGCGCTGGCGGGATCAAATACGTTTTGATCATTTACGCTCACGGTGACGGGACCTCCAACGCGTTTGACGCGAGCTCCGAAGGAGCCGTTGCCGATGCGGCTCGAAAAGGCTTCCTCGACGCGCTGGCTATCCGTTTGCGTGACGCCGGCCTGGAGGTTCTGGTGTAAGCCCTGTGTTTGGGGCGACTGAGCTTGGCCCCCTATGGGGGGCTCATTGATGCCTTCACTCAGGGCAGAGTCAAAGCACCCTGTGGCAGCGGCTGCAAGCGTGGCGAGCGCAAGGGATACGGTCGGACGGAACATGGGCGATTCTCCTGTTGAGGGTCTTGCGAGGGTCAGTGACAACACTCCTCATCAAACCCTGTGCCAGAAGAAGAACCATGTCATTTCAGGTAGTTACCCTCGGCGCCTTGCACAGCATGTCTGGCACTGTGCCACCTTTGGGCTGGCACACAGGGCGTTGTGCCAGGGGCTCATGTTTCGTGATCCATACGTGATAAGATCGGCCTCCCTTGATGCTCCGTTCCTCCAGCGCTTCGGACTCGATCGGTACTGTCGTCACATGACGAGTCCGCTTACCTCCTCTTCACCGTCGCGGCCTCCGGGAATACCCGAGCGTTTCACGCTCGAACGCAAACTGGGGCAAGGCTCATTTGGCGCTGTTTACGTTGCATGGGATCACGTGGGCCAACAACGACTCGCGCTTAAGCACCTCGCGCGCAGCGATTCGGCAGCCATCTACCGATTCAAGCAAGAGTTTCGAGCTCTGGCGGGCATCGCTCACCCTCACTTGGTGAGGCTGCACGAGCTGTTCTGTGGTGATGACGCTTGGTGCTTCACCATGGACCTTGTTGAGGGCACGCGGTTCGATGATTGGACTTCGCGCTCCCCCAGGGAACGTGACGAAACCAGCCGTTCTTTGGCGTCGACGGAACCAGGCAATGAAGAGCGCCCTGTCACGGTTTCTTTCGATGAAGCGCTTGCTCCCCATGTGCAAACGCTCGACTCTGGCCTTCCCACCGCCATGGCGGAGCGTGGCTTTGATGAGGCGCGGTTGCGCGCCGCCTTGGCCGGGCTGACCGCGGGGGTTTTGGGCTTGCACGAGCTTGGGATCTTGCACCGTGACCTCAAGCCCTCGAACGTTTTGGTTCATGATGGCCACGCTGTAATCTTGGATTTTGGCTTGGTTGCCACGGGTGTGACCGACGCCCATCAAAGTGCGGATGGCGCCCTCACGGGAACGCCCGCGTACATGTCGCCCGAACAGGCGCGTGGCGCTCCTATCACCACGGCCTCTGACTGGTACGCGGTGGGCGTCATGCTTTACGAAGCCCTTACCGGGCAACTGCCGTTCGTGGGCACGACCAACGACATGCTTGCGGCGCGATTGAGCCGCGATCCACGCGACCCACGCACCTTATGCCAAGGTCTTCCAAACGATCTTTGTGATCTAACCATGCGCCTATTGCAGCGTGATCCAACGGCACGTCCTTCGGCTGCCGAAATCGCGCGCGCGTTGGGGGCGAAAGGCCCAACGCCTGGGGCGTTGAGCAGCGTGGCCGGCACCTTTGTGGGTAGGCAGGAAGCGATGGCGAAACTGCGTGAAGGTTTTTTGCTCTCGCGCGCAGGCCAGACAGTGGTGGCGCATGTCCGAGGCAGCTCGGGGTATGGCAAAACCACCCTGGTTCGCCGCTTTCTTTCGGCGTTGGCGTTGTACGAAGACGTCGTTGTTCTTGAGGGCCGCTGCTACCAACGCGAATCGGTTCCGTTCAAGGCCATGGACGACCTTGTCGATGCGCTTGGCCGGTACCTTCGGCGTCTTCGTCCTCTTGAGGCGGCTGGTTTGCTTCCACGTGACGTCAGAGCGCTCGTACGCTTGTTTCCGGCTTTGGGGCGGCTTGAAATCATGAGGGACTTGCCGGGGCGTCCCGCTTCGCCGGATCCACACGAGCTGCGGCTGCGCGCGTTTGGAGCGTTAAGGGAAACATTCGCTCGCCTCACGGATACGCGCGGGTTGATTTTGTTCATCGACGATGTGCAGTGGGGTGACGCCGACAGCGCGATGCTGCTCAGAAACTTATTGGCTCCGCCCGATGTACCCCCGTTGATGTTGGTGGTTGGCTATAGAGGTGGTGACGCACAAAATGACAACGAGATGCTGCGCGTTCTTCGCTCCCCACGAGAGAGCGATAAAGCGTGGACCAACATTGAACTCGATGTGGGGCCTTTGCCACCCTACGATGCCAGCACTTTGGCGCTATCACTGCTGGGCGACGTTCCAGATGCTGCTGAGCACGCCGTCACCATTGCGCGTGAATCGGGTGGCAGCCCGTTGTTCGTGTCTGAGCTCGTGCTTGCTTTGTTGGCAGGACGCACCAGCAGCACCGACGTTTCTTTGCAGAAGGTCCTCGGGGCCCGTATCACAAAGCTTCCCGCCGAAGCGCGGTCAACGCTTGACTGCCTGGCCTGCAGCGAGCGCCCCTTGAGCGTTCCCGAGCTTGAGGCGGTGACCAAGCTTGGCACAAAGAGCCTCAACGATAGCCTCGATCGTTTGCGCGATGACCATTTGGTGGTAAGCACGGGAACCTCTGAAACTGTCGCGTTTGAGTTGCTTCACGACAAAGTCCGCTCAGCCATTACTGAGGCGATGTCGCCCACCGTTGCGTCACAAATGCATTTTGAGCTCGCCCGTGCGCTTGAACAAGGTGGGAGCTCAGACCCGGAAACCCTGGCCCACCACTATCGAGCGGCCGGGCAGAACGCTCGAGCCTTGGAGCTGACCGAGCGTGCCGCCGATAGAGCAAGCCAAGCGCTGGCGTTGGATCACGCGGTGGACCTTTACAACGTTTGCCTTTCGCTTTGCACCTCAGACGAAGGCAAACGCCGGGTCACGCGAAAACTGGCGCAGGCGTTATCGAATGCGGGTCGAGGCGTCGAGGCCGGCCAACACCTGCTGACATTGGCGATCACGAGCGACGTTGCCACCTCACAAAGCCTTCGTCGCGAGGCCGCCGAGGAGTTCCTGCGTTCAGGCCATGTGGCAGAAGCCATGCCCCTGTTCGGCCAAGTGCTTGAGCAAGAAGGGTTGGCGCCTCCGCGCACCGCCGGAAGGGCCTTGGCCAGCCTGTTGTGGAACCGAGCCAAACTCAAGACGCGTGGTTTCAAGTTCAACCCCAAGGCAGAAGCGGACTGTGATTCCAAAGACTTGTCGCGCATTGATTCTTGCTTAACCCTTGGCCTCGGTTTGGCCGGCATCGATCTTGTGCGCAGTGCCAATTACCACGCTCAGTCTTTACTGCTGGCGCTTCAAACGGGGGAGCGTTACCGGGTGGCGCGGGCGTTGTCTATTTCGGCAATCCTCAAGTCACTCGAGTCCGCAGAGGGGGTGGCCATCGCACAAGTGTGGGCTGGACGTGCCAAGGACATTGCTCAAGCGTCGAACTCAAATCACGCGATCGGCCTGGCTTCCGCGGCGCAGGGGGTGGTGGCTTGGGGGCTCTCCGACCTGCCCAATTGCGTACACCACATCGATGAAGCTATCGCGAAGATACGTGAAGGGGGCAGAGAGAGCTTCCGTGAAGTTGGGTCGCTTGAAGTGTGGTTCGCTCTTCATTCGTTGTTTCTGATGGGGGATCTGGGCAAGGTGGCTGAGCGCGGTCCCGCATGCGTGCGCGAGGCTGAGGCGCGCGGTGATAGGTACACAACGTCCACCGCGCGCGCCTATACGATGCCCTTGCTTTGGGCCTCACGAGACCGCGTCGATGAAGGACGCAAAGAATCAGACGCGGCGATCGCTGTTTGGCCGGCCGATGTTTGGTATCACCAGCATTGGGCACGTTTGCGCGCCCAGAGTTTTCTCGATCTTTACGAAGGCGCGGGAGAACGCGCCTTGCCGCGGCTTGAACGGCACCGCGCCGACATGAAGCGCGCAATGCAACTGCGCATTCGCACGTTGAGGTTCGAGATGAACTATCTAACGGGCCGCGCGCTCTTGGATGAAGGGTTGCAACGAAGTTCACCGCCTTCGCCATCTCAGATCAAGGCCGTGACAACCATCATCACGAACTTGCACACCGAGCGCTCTGGGCTGGCAAGTGCGTACGCGCTTGGATTGGAGGCGGGCCTGTCTGCGTTGGCGAAGACACCGCCTGTGGCACTTGCTGCGTTTGACAAGGCGGCCACAGCCTTCGACGCGATGAAGATGCCGATGCACGCCTCTGCCGCAAGAGAGCGCATGGGCAGGCTTCTGGGTGGCGACGAAGGGCGACGCTTACAACAAGAAGCCAGTGCCAATCTGCTTGAACGAGGGGTGGTCAGGCCGGAGGGCTTCATGAACCTGCTTGTGCCCCGTTTGCCGATGTGAGGCGTAAGTCGTGAATCAGAACACTGAAACGATCGATCAATCGGCCCTGTCGAGGATGGAGGGAAAAGCCGGCAACCCCGTTCCCGGTTTGTTGCTATTGTTTTCGGCCGGCGAACCCCTGGCAGGGGCCATCCCCCTTGACGACCGGATCATTGAGATCGGGCGTGGCGCCATACCAGGTGTTGAACTGCGTGATGGGCGCATGTCGCGCAGGCACGCCCGCGTCGGTCATCAAAACGGTGTTTGGACGGTTGAGGATCTGGCCAGCCGCAACCCAACCGTCGTGGACGGTGTGGCTCTGCCCTCGCAAGGGCAGGTCGCGGGCGCACACCTGCGTTTGGTCAGGACGGGCGATACCTTGTTCCTTCTGTGCTTAGATTTGCGGCCTTATCTTGGCTGCGCCACGGAAGTGATCGACGATTGCGTCGTCGGCGCTCACATGAAGCAAGTGTGTGACAGCATTGCGCGCGCCACCACAGCGGGCATCCTTCACATCACCGGCAATACGGGCGTGGGCAAGGAGCTGGCCGCACGTGCGTTTCATAGGTTGGGCCCTTTCAGAAAAGGTCCTTTCGTCGCTGTCAATTGTGCGGCGATACCCGAAGGTGTTGCGGAAAGGCTGTTGTTCGGTGCCCGTAAAGGCGCCTTTTCGGGTGCCACGCAAGACGTTGACGGGTACATACAGGCGGCGGACAACGGAACCCTTTTCTTAGATGAAGTTGCGGACCTGGATCTGGGCGTACAAGCAAAATTGTTGCGTGTGATCGAAACACATGAGGTTCTGGCGCTTGGCGCGTCTCGCCCGCGCAAGGTTGAGCTTCAGATTTGTTCAGCGACTCACAAAGACCTCCGTCAGTCCGTCACGGAGAAATCATTTCGTGAGGATCTGTATTTTCGTTTGGCGCGGCCGGCGGTGGCGCTGCCGAGGCTCCGTGATCGCCTGGAAGACATTCCGTTCCTTATCGATCGCGAGCTGCGCCGAATCAATGCGAAGCTGACGCCACATGTGTCGTTGATAGAAACCTGCCTGCTGCGTCCGTGGCCAGGAAACGTTCGTGAGCTTCTCATCGAGATTCGACAGGCGGTCGCGACCAGCCTGGCGGAAGACGAATTGATCGTGAAAGGTGATTGTTTGTCTGAAAGCGCGGGAAGCGGCTTTGAGCCTGGTGAAGCCCAGTCCGTGACCACTCGACCGTTTCCCTCGGACGAAACGATTCGGCAGGCTTTGCAGAGCTGCCAGAACAAAGTTGCAACGGCCGCCAAGGTGCTGGGTATTCATCGAACCCAGTTGCGCCGGTGGATAGAAAAAAACCCCTGTCCCAAAGCTTAGGACAGGGGCCCGTTTTCTGACCTCGCGTTTTGAAGCGGTTAGTTGCAGGAGCGCGGGTGCGCAGCGAGATCTACGCCTGTGCACACACCATTCGCGAAGGAGCACTGGCGAAAGGTGCCCTTGCCTCCGCAGACCGGGACGGCTGCGGCCACCCATCCCGACCTAAATACGCACGAGAAAACGTCTTTGGCGCCGATGCAGCTTGCCGCTGCCAAACGTGCTTCGGTAAATGATGACGACTCCTTGGTGTCGCAGTTGTAATCGAAGGATTTGTTGATGCAAAGTGCGGCGCCAGTGCAGTAGGACGTTGGAAAGTACGACTTCTGTACGGGATTCGCGGCTGCCACCTTGGGGGCGCAATCGGTTGTCTTGGCATCAATTGGTTTCGTCCGGGTGTAGCCGATGGGACAGACTCCTGCAGCCGCTATCGCGCCCTCCACAGAACTGGCAAAGCCGTCACGGTCACCATCAACATAGCATTCGCATGAAGGCGCCGACGAATCGGCAGTGCTCATGCTGCAGTCATTGTCTTTGCCATCCTTACACTCAAAGGCGCCGGGGAATTGCGACGGATCGGCATCGTTGCAGTCGGCATCACACGAAGCCCCGTCCTTGTCGACGTCTGCATAAACACACGCGCCTGCGTTGGGGTCGCACACGCCTGCACAGCCGTTGGCGCCGCATGAGATGGGCTTACCTTGCTTGCAGCCGTGCGTGGCCACGTTACACGTTTCAACACCATCGCACGCATTGCCGTTGTCGCAATCCTTATCGGCGACGCAGGTGAACGTACACTTGCTGGTACACCCGTCGGTGTCCACGTTGTTGCCGTCATCGCAGTCTTCACCCGCGTCTTTGATGCTGTTGCCACATCCTGCCTTGGCACATTGCCCCTGGTTGCAAGCTCCTGCCACGCCTTGGTTCAAGGTACATGAGGTTCCCGCGGCAGGGACGGTGCCGGCGCCACAAACGTGTTTGGCAAGATCGCAAATTTCGGAACCGTTGCAAACGTCCGTGTCATCGCACTCTTGGTTGGCCTTGCAATCGAATCGGCAAAGACTGCAGCCGTCGCCGACCATATCATTGCCGTCATCACACTCTTCAAGAGCCAAGACATTTACGAAGCCATCACCACAACGAGACGGGGCACACTGTTGATTGACACAGATGCTTTGTTCGCCGCACACGGCACCGTTCGCCAACGTTGTGCAGTCGGCTTCGGCAACAACCACGGGCGCGTCGCCGGCCAGAAGCGGGCCATCACCATTGATGCCACTATCGCCGCCCCCCACCAAGTTGCCAGCATCGGGGGTATTGCTTGAATCGCTTGAGCCACATGCTCCGCAAGCGATTGCCAACAGTGCCATCGCACCCCGCAAACTGCGCATCATCCCGATCCGCCGTATCAAATTCATGTTCATTCCTTTTGCGTCCATGGCACCTGCTTAGTGCAGGTCGTGTGCCATGAGAAAAAGGCAGGGATTCTGAGCGGCGCAGGCCTTCAAGCCATGTTTTGCATGGGGGCGGCGCGCATGAGACCTGGCACAAACTGGCACCGTGCCAGCTTGTGCCACACTTGTGGCCCATACTTCAAAGTCATCGCTGTGATAAATAGGCGCCAGCATCCTGCAGCACCAATCGATCGATGTCCGAGGTGGTGTCGATGGGCGTCATTCGTCGGGCATCGCGCGGAAAAACTACAGCGTTTCTTCGCACTCCGCTTTGACCACATCTTCGATCGTCTCGCGGCGTGAGATGAGCGTGGCAAGGCCTTTGTCCCAGAACACCTGCGGTGCACGGCCTTGCGACACATAGTTCGAGCTCATCGCCATGCCGTAGGCGCCTGCATCGTGCAGCACCAATAGATCGCCTTCTTCAGGGCGCGGCAACATACGTGGATCCAAGAGCTCTTTGTCGTCGCGCGTGAACACGTCGCCGCTTTCGCACAAAGGCCCCGCCACCACCAAGGGTTCGGGTGCGCGTGTGGCGCCTTTGCCCACCACAGTCATGTGGTGATAGGAACCGTACATGGCTGGGCGCACGAGATCGGCGAAGCCGGCGTCCACCATCACGAAGCGATGACCAGGGCCGCGCTCGTTGGCTTGCGTGTCTTTGATGTCCTTGACCCGCGTCACCAACAGACCCATGCCTGCAACAGGGTAGCGGCCAGGCTCAATCTCAACGCGAATCGGACGCCCCGCCGCCTTCGCCAACAAAGCCACAGCGTTCTCAAGCACAGGGCGGTACCATGCCTGCAAATCATATTGCGGCTTTCCAGGGCGGTAGGGGTGCGGGATGCCGCCGCCCAAATTGACAGCGTTCACATCAGGGAATTCCGGCAGCAACGTGGCCATGAACTCCACCAAGCGGCGCATATTCGCGTCGAATTCACGCAGCTCGGGGCCGGTGCCTACGTGTGCGTGGAAGGTGACCACCGGCAGCTTCGAATCTGCCGCCGCCTTGCGTACGGCGGCGAGCTGATCCGGCCAGATGCCGTGCTTGGACGAAGGACCACCCGTATCACACGACTTGACGTGGCCATGCCCAAAGCCAGGGTTCACGCGCAAACCGATGGGGCCACGGTAGCCCGCGCCGCGCAGTTCATTCACCATGCCGGGCGAGCCGATGTTCGGCAGCACCCGGTGTTCGAGCACGGCGGTGAGCGCGTTGTCGCGAAACACGTCGGTGGTCAACATAACCACAGGGGGCTCCGCGCCACCCGGAAAGCCCGCAAGCAGGGCGCGCATGACTTCGTTGCCGCTGACGGCGTCGATCCACAGGCCGGCTTCTTTGACCGTTTGCAGGACCTTACGCGCGGAATTGGCCTTCATCGCGTAGCGACACACCAAGTGCTCGCCTTCCACCGCACTAGACAGGCGCCCGAGCGCCGCGCGCAAGTACTGGGCGTCGTAAAGGTAAAACGGGGTGCCAAGCTGGTCGGCCAGGCGCGACAAAGGGTACAAAGCGGGATCGAGCATGGGGTGGGGGCCGAGATTAGCAACGCGTACCAATTACCGCCATACTCCGTAACCGCCGCCCCGGGTGGCCCGTATACGCAATGGAAACTGGTGAAATAAGCGAGGAAGCTTTGATGGCGGCGTATGTCGCCGGAGATGGCACGGCCTTCGATCGCTTGTTCACGGCCCTCGGGCCGCGTGTCTACGGTTTTTTTATGCGCACTTTCAACAACACCGCGGTGGCGGACGATCTGACGCAGATCACCTTTTTGAAGGTGCATAAGGCGCGCGCCGATTTTCAGCGCGACAAACCGCTGCGGCCCTGGCTGTTCTCAATCGCCGCGCGCGTGCGGGTGGATGAGCTGCGCAAGTTGCATCCCGGCAAGCACGTGGCCCTGGAAGACGATACCGAGGCGGGCGACAGCGTGGCGCCGGAGCCAGCACCGCCTGCCGATGAAATTCTGGACGAGGCGGCGCGTGCGCGGCGCGTGCGAACGGCGTTGGACGCTTTGCCTGAGGCCCAGCGTGTGATTATCCACCTGCATCGCTTTGAGGGGTTGTCGTTTCCCCAGATTGCCGAAGCGCTGGGCACCACAGAGGGCGCCATCAAGCTGCGCGCGTTCCGAGCGTACGAAAAATTGCGTCAAGATTTGCGAGGGCTGCTGTGAGCGCGCACGTCAAGGACAACGCCGCGGGCCTTGTGGCCTTAGCCGCAGCCGATCCGGATCGCGTGGCAGCGTTCGCGCACGCACAAGCGTGCGCTGCGTGCGCCGCGGCCTTGGCCGAGGCTGAACAAACGCTGTTCTTGTTGGATACGTTTGCTCAACCGACGCCCCCCAGCGCCGACGCCTTGGCGCGCGTGCGGGCGGAGCTGGCCCGGGCGATCACTCATGAACCAGCGCCCCGCCGCGTGTGGGCTTTGGTCCCGATGTTGGCGGCTTTGGCAGCGGGGCTCGTGCCATTGGCGGGACATTTCACATTGGGCCTATCGGGCAGACTCGCCGGGGCGTTGGCGGGCGGCTTTGCGGCGTCGGCTTTGTTGGGTGTGACCTTGGTGGGCCCGCCGGCCGCGTTCGCCCTGTTGCCCGCCATGTCGGCCGTGATGGCCGCGGCGTGGGGGGGCGGCGGGCCGGTGCATGCGCCGGGGGGATTCCAATGCCTGGGGTTTGCGCTCGCCTGGTCGGTGCCGGCCTTGGCGTGTGCCGCTTGGTTGGTGCGGCAGGGCAAACTCACACGCCCCACGGTGTCATTGGCGGCGGCGGCGGCGGCAGGGGCGTTGGGCAGCCAGGCGGCGCTATCGATTGTGTGCGAGACCGCGCCCAGCCACGCACACAACTTTGCATTCCACAGCACAGCCGTGGTTCTCGCGGGGCTCGTGGGTTACATGCTGGCCAAGACGCCGTGGTTGCAAGTGCGATCGGGCCGCGGTTAAGGCCGCGGCCGCCCATGGTGGTGGTCGCTTGCATCAACGCAAGGCAACAGCGTCGCCAATCGTCTGCAGCTTTTTAGGGTACTCTGCTGCGCGCAATGCTGCAGCCACTCCTCATCACCGAGACCGCTCAACAACTCAAACGCCGCGTCGAGCAGCGCTTTCCAGGCTCTGGCCTGGGGCGCGTGGCTGCCCAGATTGAAACGGAAAGCAGCCAAGCCGCAGAGCGCATCGCGCGCCTTTCGCGCCCCACGTGGTCACTGCGGCTTGTGAACGTCGTGTTGGCGGCGGGAATCGCGGCGATCGGGATCTACATCGCCACGCACGCTTCGGTGCAGCTGCGGCTCAATGACATGGAGCGGTTTATCCAATTTTTGGAGCCCGCCCTCGGCAGCATGGTGTTTATTGGCGCCGGATTGCTGTCGATCTGGAGCTTGGAAGCAAGATGGAAACGGCGGCGCACGCTGCAAGCGCTGCACAATCTACGTTCATTGGCGCACGTGATCGATATGCACCAGCTCACCAAAGATCCCGAACGGTTATTGGTGGGCGGGCCCGACACCAAATCATCGCCCAAGCGGTCGATGAACGGTTTTGAACTTGGCCGTTACCTCGATTACTGCTCTGAGATGCTGTCGATCATAGGCAAAGTGGCCGCAATGTGGGCCGAGAAGTTCACTGATCCTGAAGTGCAACGTGCTGTGGATCAGTTGGAAAACCTCACCTCGGGGCTGTCGCGCAAGATCTGGCAAAAGATGATGATCCTGACCCGCACGAACCCTTAAAGTTGTGCGAAAAGGCCACCGGCCGTTTGCTCACTTGACCAACGTTGATGATTGATCAAACGTCAACCCGCCTTGAAAACCGCACTCGTTTACGTTTTGTTGCCCTGCCTTTGGTTGACGTCGTTCAAAGCGGCCGAAGCTTGTGAACCCAGCCCCACGGGCGTGTGGAACCGCTCGGCCTCAATTCGGGACGGCGCCGAAGATGTGCCAACCAATGTGCTGCCGGTGATCACCTATAGCGGAGATGGGGTGGGCCTTGCGCAGCCCCTCGGTGGCGATTTGGCATTGCTTGAGGGCGATATGCAAACGCCCGTGGCGGTCACCATTGAAACGCTCCCAAGCCTTGAGCTTAACCAGAAGATCTTCCGCCTGCGCCCGCCGAAGCCATTGGAGCCCGATACGGTTTATCGTTTGGCGGACAAGCGCGGGCCCCTGCCCTGTGGCGGCGCGATCGCCTGCGGCAGCATGGGGCAACGTTCCTTTGCGGTGTTTCGCACCGGTATGGCAAGCGATGCGACCGCACCTAAATTTGGCGGCATTGAAAGCCTGCGCACGTATATCACCACGTGCGGCGGCCCCGAATGTTGCGGCCCGTTTGCGGGCACGCTGGTGGATCTGAAATGGACGATGTTGCCCGTCGACGAAAACGTCGTTCTTTATGCTGTGTACGTGAACAATATGTTGATCACGTACCTCACCCAGCCGGCCACCTTCCGCGTGTGCGGCGAGCATCCGTTCTATGCCAAACTGCCCACCGGCTCGGTGCGCGTCGTGGCGGTAGATCGCAGCGGCAACGAAGACATGAACAACGCCACGAAGGTGCTCAACGGCGACACATGCACACCTTTGGCAAGCCTTGCGGACGCGGGCATTGACGCCTCGCCGAGTGACACGCGCACATCCACAGACGCGCAAAGTGACGCCGGCATGATGGAAGAAGACAGCGCTGCGTGTGCGTGCCATGTTGGGCGCCGCCCGGGCCGCGGGGCTCCCTATTTCCTTTGGCTTGCCCTATTCGCTGTTGGCACGCACCTGCGCCGTCGCTCTAGATAAACCCAGGCACGCCGCCTTTACACAATTCAGGCGTGCCGAACGTTTTCACTTCCGGGAAACCCAAGGCGTGCAACGTCGAAATCAACACGTCATTGTGTGGGAAGTCGCGGCCGCCGCTGCGCTTCGAGAAGTCGTTCGTTTTGAACACGCGGCCCGTTTTGATCTTGCCCCCGTTTGACCCAGCCATCATGAACGAGTGGTTTTCGTTTGAATGGTCGTAGGACTGAATCGTGCCATAGAGGGTGATGCTTTGATCAAGCAGGTTGCTGGTGCCACACGGAATGGCTTTCATGCCCGTGAGGATCTTGGCGTAGAACTCAGTCATCTTCTTTTCCAAACGCACCATCCACAAATCATTGGCCGGGTTCTCGCCCGCGCGGTGCCATAGGTCATTGTGGTAGCCAGTGGCGCTCGGCGTGCCCTTGAGCGACGTAGGAATGTATTGCTCGCCGTTGGTCCACAGGCCCGGCACAAGCTCGCTGCCACTCATGTGCGCCAAACTAAAGCCGAGGACCGGCCGCAACCCACAGCGCATCACAGCCAGCAAGATGTCTTGCACGTCTGTCACGCGCTTGAGCACTTCCACCTGCATGGCGTTGCTGTCGGGTGGCTGCGGCGGCTGGCCTGGCCGCACGCATTCCACAGAGGGCGCCACAGCGTTCGCCGCCAAGCGCATCTCCAGCTCACGCAGAGCCGTTTCATGCGCGTCCAAGGTGCGTCGTTGCTCCGATGACAGCACCTTGTTCAACGCCAAAGTGTCGCTGCGCGTTTGATCCAAAATGCTCTTATTGACGGCCAGTCGCTTTTCAGCGGCCACTTGCTCTGGACTTGGGCCGCCGCCCACCGATAGGTTCTTGAACACCTCGTTCCACACCGAGAGCGCCGTGAGATGTTCTTGCTGAAATGTGATCGTGCCATCCGCTTGCTTGCGCCAACTGATGCGATCGCCATTCTTACGAGGCGCATCGCCCGGGCGGGGCAATGGATTCACCAGTAAGGGCGTGGTCTTCCAAGCCTTCGCCACAAACTGATCCAACGATTCGCTGCTCGCGGGGGCCACGTTGTCGTCGCCGATCTTTTCGCCATACGCCAGCATGCCACCCGTAAAAATCGCGGCCGAAGCGTGATGCCAATCGACCGCGTCTGAGCTGCCATCGGCCTTCTTCATCTGCGTGCGCATCGCGCGCATCTCGTGGCCACAAAAGAAGTTCAGCGAATCTTTGACCGGCTCGAGCGGCGACATCGCGTCTTGCAGAACCAAACCGTTGGCGCCTTGCTGCGGCAACCACAATTCGGGCCGGTTGTGCGGGTATTGCCCTTGGCACTTCGACATCAGCAGGAACACTTTGGGCGTGGCAACGCCTTGCGCGAAGGCCTGCGCCGTGTGAATAAACGGCCGCATCAACAGCCAGGCGGCGGGAGACATCAGCAGCGTACGTCGGTTTCGGCGGTCACGGTTCATGAACATCTCCGTCTAAAAGCGTGCGCTTGTGGGTGCGTTGGTGAGCAACGTGGTCACCAATTGGTGAACATCGCCCGTGGCGGTGAAGCGTTTGCGCGCGTCATCAAGAACGGCGCGCTCGTCGTCACACGAATCGCGATCCGTTAACGCCGCGTGCAGTTGGCTCACAAAACACTCGCGGGCCTGCGTGGACGCCGCCAGCAATTTGCCCAGCTGTTTGGCACCCTCGAACTTCTTCTCGGGGCCATCAAGCGTTTGCGGGAACGTCCCAAGACCAGTGATCGGTTGGCCGTGGTCGGTGGTAACGAAACGGCCTATCGCATCGTAGCGTTCGAGACCGAAACCCACGCTATCAATGGCATCGTGGCACCCCACGCAGGACGGTTGCCTGTGCGCCATAAGGCGCTCGCGCTGGGTGGCGTTGGCAGGTACGGCTGCAGCATCAAGCGGCGGCACATTGGCAGGCGGCGGTGGCGGTGCCACGCACAGCAGGCGCTCCAGCACGAACACGCCGCGCTTCACCACGGACCCTTCATCGCTTCCTGCCAAGACTGAAAGCAAAGGCGCCGCGGTCAGGAGGCCCGATCGTTGCTGTTCATCGGGCGTGGCCACCCATTCCAAACTGTCGCTGTTTGAGCTGAGGCCATAAAGCGGCGCCGTAAGCTTGTTCACCCACACTTTGTTGGTTGTAAGCAGCTCCGAGAATGAATCCGTGTCGCCGCCTTGCACCGCTTTCGCCAAGGAGGCGGCAAGCTCCTGGCGCAGTGCCAATTGAATCTGTTTTGTGAAAGCAGGAGCCAACGTAGGAGCCTTGCCCAAGTCTCCAAGACTAGAAAGGTCGGCAAGGTGGTTTGCGATGCGTTCATAGAGACGCTGCGCGCGTGGATCCTTAAGCAGAGCATCAATGACAGTGGCTTTGCCGGATTTGGCGTCAGCCGCAAAGTTGGAAACGCTGCGGGCGTCGGGCAGTGAATTCCACAAC
Source organism: Deltaproteobacteria bacterium (assembly GCA_033763315.1). GTDB lineage: Bacteria > Myxococcota_A > Polyangia > Fen-1088 > Fen-1088 > JAGTJU01. The sequence goes on along the minus strand of JANRKS010000005.1, from coordinate 271,533 downwards.
GCCAACGTCAGGCGCGAGAGGCGGAAGTGGTCAGCCACAGGTGCCGACGGCGCCGTTTCGGTGGGAAACAAGAAACCGGGAGACATCAGCAACGCACGGAGCACAACCTGAAGGCGTTCATCGGCGGGCAAACCAGCCGCGTTCACATAGTGAGCCACATAAGCCTTTGTCTCAGCCGCCGTGGGATCACGCTGAAGCAGAAGGGGCGCCACTTGGGTCACAAGTGCTTCGGCACAAGCGGCCTCCGTCACACCCTTTTTCTCACAAAAGCCTGCAAGGTTGCCGGGGTTCGTAAACGCGCCTTTGGCCACAAGGCCCGCGTAGTTCCAAACGCCTTCGACATATTGGGAGGGATCCACGGTGGTGTCCACAGCGCGCGCCTTGGGCAACGTCGCGAGATCTTGTGACGTGAGCGAGACGTTGAACAGATCTTGGGCGATGTCGCGCAGCTGATCACGCGTCAGACGTGCCAACGGCCGTGCTCGTGTGTTGGGCGGCGCGAAGAAATCTTGCAACTCGCCTGGGCGTTCAGAGCCGCCGGGAGCCACGGGACCGTCGTCGATCGTGCGCGGCGAACCCGAGCCACCCGACCCAGCGCCATCGTCCATGGCGACGACCTTGCCCGAACAGCCCGCCACCCACAGCGCTCCTGCGGCGACGAATTTCGCGATAACAACCTGGCGAACCTCAATCCTCATTCGTGCTCCTTGCGAACCAACAGCGGACGCACCTCCCGACGAATCGGGAACTTTTAATGGTACAGACTTAAGGTCACCGGTGCCGGCAAAACCGGTCCACGCGGCTAACGGCAAGCGCTTTCAATCACCAGTACAGCCAGCGAATCGGGCACATCCAGAACAAAAGTGTGGCCCTGGCCTTGAGCGAGCGGCGCGGCCCCGTAAAGCGGCGAAAACAACGTCAAAGTTTTGGCAGGCGTAGGCAAATTCACCACCACGGGCTCCGTTACGTCGGCATCCACACTTTCCACTTCACGCCACAGCAACAGGTAGAACACGCCGTTGCGTTTTTGCAGCAGCAGCTGATGAACAGTGGGCGACGCCGGCGACAGAGTCAGCGCCAACCGGCCCGGAACAAACACAGGGCCTGGATCCGCCAACAGCGCGATGGTGCGCGTCAGGGCGGCGAACGCGGGCTTGGGGCTGCCATCCGCGTGAAGCAAACCGATGCCTTCCGAAAGCATCCCTGGCGCGGGCGGCCCCTGATCGGCCAAATCCGCGATGAACGTGCGCGGCACGCCGAGACGAAAATGTTCAAGCAGCATGCGCACCACATACTTTGCTTGCACTGCTTCGGTCACGCCTTTGTCGCTGGCGGTGTCGTACCCGGTTTGTGGCGCGATGAGGGGAAGCTGGCCATACACGGGTATGTGGCGAGCGATGTCCGTTTCTGCGCGTAACCCCGGTGGGGCACGCCATAGTTCCGTTCGCCATGGAAAGAATGTGCCTACGTCGGCCCAGGCCGAAAGATCGCCCGCAGCAGCGATTTGCGCGTCCGAGCCAATGTTCGGCCCTGCAACAATCACGTCGCGCGTGGCAGGGTTGCCCTTAACGGAGGCAAAGAGTTGTTGCTGCGTCGAACGAATGTTGGCGCCCCACGCCGCATCGATCACGGGGTTGTTGTCGCGAAATGTGATGGCTTCGGCGCGCGCGCCAAAGAAAGCCAGGGCAGGACTGGCATCGGCGAGATCTTCGATCGTCACCAAGCCTCGGAGATCAAGCGCGTTGATCGCACCCATCCAGTCCTCCCTCAGGATGATGTGACGGATGCCTAACGTGGCGATGCTCTCAGTCAGGCGCGGATCAGAAGAGTCAAGGCCCAGTGGCTTGAGCCCTATGGAATTGACAAATTCATCGGTGCTGCGCGCGGCTTGCGCGTTCATGTTGCCAATGGACACGCAGGCGCCCGGGCCATCAAGGACATTCAAAGTGATGCCGTCGCACGCGCACACAAGCGCAAGGCCAACGCAAACCCCCATGGTTGATTTCAAAATGCCACCCCCATGCCCAGCAACACTTGCGCCACGAACGATTGCATGCCGCCCACCCTTTGGCCGGCGTCGGCAGCGCGCACAGGCGCAAGCACATAGCCGCCGCACACACGCGATGAAACAAACACCGTGCGATTCACGCGCCAATGCGCGATGAGCCCCGCTGTGGCCAAGGCGGCCCACGCGTCCCCTCGCCCCGCCAGCGCACCCGCTTGCGCTTGCCCCTGCACTGTCACGCGCAACATTTCTGCATCTATCGTGGGGCCGATCTGCCAAGCCCCGCGATCGGGTGTGATCAACCACGCAAGGCCTAAACCCGCGTGCCATTCGCGAAAGGTCACGTCGCCATGCACTGCCCCAAGCGAGGGGCCATACCGCGCGCCGAGGCGCAGGCGGGGAGACCAACGCCCTCGCGTCGTGGAGAACACGAAAGCAGGCCCCGCCAGCGTCGGCCCGTTCGTGAACGACGACACGTCGAGGCCGAGCGTCATTTGGTGCAGGGGCGTTGCCAGCGGCCTGGCAACTTCGGCGGGCGGCGCGCGTTTCGCCACGACACTGGCCCAGCCCACGCCGAGCAACTCATCCGTGGCTAGACCAAATGTCAACGCGCGCCCTTGAGACGGCACGTGGGAAAAATCGATCCTCCGCTCTACTGTTGTTTGCGTGACGTCGTCTTCAATGCGTAAAACCGCGACACCATCGGGCGCGCCTTGCACAAACACGCGAGCCAGAGGCGGGCGGCTGGTATCGGAAAGCAGCTCTGTGCACACGGCCACCCCACGCGGCTCAAGCTCCGCCGCGAGGTGCGCGCGCGCCGCTTCAGCAAACGCAGCATCGAAATCTGGGCTTAGCTGAAACAAAACCCAACCGCGGGCCGCGGGAGCACAAGCACGTGCCAGGCCGACGCTTGCCAACCACACACCAATAAGAACCACAAACCAAATCTGTCTCAACGACACGCTTTCGATACAAGCCCCGCGTGCGGGCCGCGCGGGTAGGACGCAAGGTAAAGCGCCTGCTCCTTTTTGCACGCGTCCATACGTTGCAAAGCGCTCAGCGCTTCCACAATGCGCGCGTGGCAATCTTCATCCAACGGAGCACCCAAACCTAAACGGCGCGCGCGTTGCAGATCGATCAAGGCAGCGCGGGCGTCGCCAAGGCGGACCAACCACAAGCGCCCGGCGGCAAACGACGCCAAGCCGGCCAAGCGATCGGAGGCAAAGCGTTCCGCAACTTCTTCAAACAACGCCACCGCCTGCGCCTCGTTGCCAGACAAGCGCGCGGCATCCGCGCGTGCAAACAAGGCAGCGGCCACATTTTGTTTATCGTGTTCCGGCTTAAGCTCGGGAGGCGCGGCCGCGGTACGCATGGCGAGAGCCTGACCTTTGCGTGTTGTCCGCGCTGCGAGATCAGCTGAGAGAGGCTCCTCGTTGAACTTTCGCGCCGAGGATGGCGCTGGGGCTTCTGTCGCAGGCGTCGCCCCCCCCGGCGGTGCCAACGGTTCCTGTGAGTGACCGCCCATCATGAAGCGTTCACCAGCGCGCACTTCACGCGGCACACTCAAAAGGCCGCCTTGCACCAGCACACGCCCTTCGTGCATCGCGACGGCGAGCTTCTTTGTTTGTGTATCCCAAGACAGATCAAACTTGGTGCCCGTCACCAGCACTTCGTAGGGCCCTGCGTGAAACAGCCAGCGCGTGTCGCCCTTATGTTTTACTTGGGCCCGCAACGTGCCGCCTTCCAACGCCACCTCGGCGCCACGGGTCTGCGCACGCTCAACGCGCGTGGTGCTGTGAGGCGCGACCCACACCATCGTGCCCTCGGAAAACGCCAAGAGCTTGGTGTCATCGGCGGAAGTGATCGGCGCGCCCACAAGCCCAGTGCCCTCGCCTGCCACTGTGAAGGTCAACGGAACGGGTGGCCACAGCCACACGATGACACCCACAGCAACGGCCAAGCCCAGGCTCGCGGCGGCCACCCAGTGCCACAACCAACGCGCCGCCGGGTGCGGCGTTGCAAACAGCCGCGCTTGCACATCAGCAGACACGCGCGATCGCGAAACAAGCTCATCGAGCTCATGCCGCGCGGCGCGGCCCAACTTCGCATAGCGACTGGTCATGATGCTTCCATCCCCGCCACCCAATCGGCCAACGCCGGGTGTTTGTATTTGCCATCGTCGAACAGCCGTTCCGCTTGCTGTAGCCGCCGCTTAACGGTTGATTCCGAAACTTTGGTCGCAGCAGCGATCTCAGGCACCGTCATGTCTTCAATGTGGCGCAGCGCAAACACCACACGCTCGTGCGCAGGCATTTGATCAAGCACGGCATAAACCGCCCGCAACGCCTGTGTGGCTTCGGCGCGAGCGGGCAGCAACGGCACGTCCGGCAACTGTTCCGGTGCGAAGAACAACAACCATCTGTTGCGCGTGCGCGAGCGAATGCGGTTTTGCGCCACACCCACGGCGATCGTACGCAACCATTCGGTTAACGCCTCCGCGCTGCGCAGATTCGTAATTTGTCTGAACGCCGCCATGAACGTGTCTTGCATGACGTCGCCGAGATCAGCGTCGGGCCCCAACACGCCAAGCAGCAAGCGCTCCACAAACCGCGCGTAGCGTCCGAAAAAAGCCTGCTGCGCTGCCGGGTTGGCCGCTTTGAGCCCAGCCACAAGCTCCCCATCGCCGCCCAGGAACGACACGGGTTTGGCGGACGAAAAACGCGAGGCGTGGGTCATGGACTTCTTTATTGTAAGTCACCGCCGGGGCAAAAAGCAGCTCACGGTTCGATTCTTGTATCGGTTCATGCACGCAAGTGCCCAAGATCATTGGTATCGAGGTTTGCTATACCCGCGCTCCTATGACAACGCACGCAGAATCTCCGAGCCTGGTCACGCGCGCTGCCGTCACCCCCCCGGCGGCCCCGAAGTTCAGCCGCTACGAGGCCTTCGTGGTGGCCATCTTGGCCTTCTTGCAGTTCACGATCATCTTGGACTTCATGATCTTGTCGCCGCTTGGAGCGATGTTGCTGCGGGACCTTCACATCAGCACCCAGCAGTTTGGTTTGGTGGTGTCCGTCTATGCCTTCAGCGCCGGCGCTTCTGGTTTATTGGCCGCGGGCTTCGCGGACAGATTTGATCGCAAACGCTTTTTGCTGTTCTTCTATGGTGGCTTTTTGTTGGGCACGCTGTTTTGCGGCCTTGCGCCGAATTATCACAGGTTGGTGTTGGCGCGCATGTTAACGGGTGTATTTGGCGGCGTGATCGGTTCGGTCAGCTTCGCGATCATCGCTGACATGTTTCCCTTCCAGATGCGCGGCCGCGTGATGGGATATGTGCAAACGGCGTTCGCGGGCAGCCAAATCCTGGGCATACCGCTTGGGCTTTATCTATCGAACAAATGGGGTTGGCACATGCCCTTCTTATTGATCTTGGCGGTGGGGCTGGTGGTGGGCGTGGTGATCATCATCGGGCTTAAGCCCATCAACGCGCACCTTAATGAGAACGAACACAACCCATTCGTTCATTTGTGGAACACGATCACAACCCGCCGGCATCTACGTGCCTTCGCCACCACGGGACTGCTTGTCACGGGTGGGTTTATGTTGATGCCGTTTGGCAGCGCTTTTAGCGTTCACAACCAAGGCATCTCGATGGAGCAGCTGCCGGCCGTCTACATGGTCACAGGCGTCGTCGCGATGTTGACGGGGCCGTTCGTTGGCCGCCTGAGCGATCGCATCGGCAAATTCTGGATGTTCTGCATCGGCTCAACGATCAGCATCACCATCGTGTGCATCTACTGCAACCTGGGGCTCACGCCGCTGTGGTTGGTGATCTTGCTTAACGGCATTTTATTCATCGGCATCTCAAGCCGCATGATCTCCGCCCAGGCCTTAATGTCAGCCGTACCCGCGCCGCAAAACCGGGGCTCGTTTATGTCCGTAAATTCGTCCGTGCAACAAATCTCCGGCGGCATCGCCTCGTACGCAGCCGGCCTCATCGTGGTGCAGACCGCCAGCGGCAAGCTTCTGCACTACAACATCCTTGGCTACGTGGTTTCCGGCGCGATGGTGGCCGCCATGCTGTTGTTGTACGGCATCCACAAGATGGTCATGGCAGATGCGGCGCCCGCACGGGCGGCGTGAGCTCAATGGCTCGGCCGCGCTCGCCTACGCAAGCCGCGGCCGTATCCCCTCACAGCGATCAGTTCGAGATCTTCATAACGTTGCCGCTCGCCGTGACCGAACAGTTCACGATGCTGCCGGCAATGTTCAAAGCGTAATTTGCAGAAAAAGCCACGGTGGCGGTCGAACCCGTCACAGTCATTGTTGAAGCGATGGGCGTGACGGTAACGTCCACGGTGCCCAGCGTCTCATCGCTGAATTTGTCCATGCACATCTGCGTGGGCAATAGGGTCATCACCTGGCCATTGGAGTTGTACTTCCAGATGCATTTTGAATCTGGCTCCGACCACACCAAGGGCGCATCCACACCTTTGGCGATTGTGTACTTGTCACCCGTCAGCTGTTCGGTCTCATTGACACCGATAGACGTGCAGACAAGGTTCTGCGTGCCCGCCACGTATTGCCAGCCGCCCACAAAGGCTGACAGGTCGGCAACGGTTGACCCGCCCCCCGAACCGCCCATAGCGCCAACGGTGCCACCCGTCCCGGTGCCCGAGCCACCCCCCATACCGCCCGTGGTTGACATCTTCTCATCGCTACCGCCGCAAGCCACGAACCCAACACCCGCCACACAACTCAAAACACACATAACAAGCTTCATGTCCGTCATCTTCATATCGCCCTCTTTCGAGCAGCGTTTTAACGTAGCGGTGGCGTTACAGTCAATGTAGGCGCCCTACAAACGCTCGCCGCATTGGTTGCAGAACACGGACCCAGCCAAGTTCTCGCAGCCGCAGCTTCTACATTTCGGAGCCGCAGGCAATTGTTCCACCTTGTGACCACATTGGGCGCAAAATTTCGCGCCCGGTTGCAAGGTGGCTTTGCAGGTGAGGCATTCGTCGAACACCACAAGTTGATGGCCACAACCGCTGCAAAAATGGGCGCTCACAGATGCTGGGCGTTTACATTCAGGACACGGCACCGAAGCTTCGGCGATCGGAGGCGCAACGGGAGCGGACGGACGCGCTGCCAACGCCTGCGCCATCATCGACGGCATCATGAAGCCCATGCCCACACCCAGACTCTCGCCCGCTGCACCAGCGTTCGAAGCGGCGCGTTCCATGGCAACGCCGGCCTTGAATTTCACGAAATCATCGAGGTTCGAAACGCCTACCGCCTGCATCTTGCTGCGTTCGTCGATCGCCTGCTGCACCTCGGGGGGCGGCGACACAGAGGTGAGATAAAGCTGCGTCAACGCCAAACCGAAATGCGTAAAGTCGTCCGCAAGGCGTTCCTGCAGTGCCGTGGCAATCACATCGTAAGAGCCGGGCAGATCAACCAAGCTGGTGAGATGCTCGCCAAGCACATCGTTAAAGCGCGACACGATCACGCTGCGCAAATAATCCTCGATGCGCACGGTTGTGGTTAAGCCCAATGTGCCCACGAAGCGATTGATGAACAACAACGGTTGCACAATCTGAACGTTGAACACGCCGTGCGCGCGGATGCGCACCAAGCCCAGCATGCTGTCGCGGTAAGCGACCGGCTCTCGGGTGCCCCATTTCAAGTTGGGGAACACTTGGCGCCCCACCATATAAACTTCGGCGCGCAGCGGGCTCGTGCCGCCCCAAGGCGCCGCCAACAGCTTATTCAGAACAGGGATGTTGCCTGTCTTTAGAGTGTGGCGGCCAGCCTCGAACACCGCGATGGCTTTGCCGCCATAGAAGAACACGGCGTTCTGACTTTCGCGCACGATCAATTGCGCGCCCCACTTGATCTCGCCCGAACCTTCGGCCGGAATGCGAGCCACCATCTCGTTGCCCGCGGAATCAAACCACTCGATGACCTCAAGGAACACGGCGTTGTTCATGCCCATGGCGGCTCCGTTGTGAATGGACCCTCTAAGGGTAACAGCGCTTGCCATTTACCGCGAACGTCACAAATGGCGACAAAAGGGTGCGTGTGAGCAAACCGGCCACCCAGCATCATTCCCGCATACCTGCAGCGCGCCCGCGTGCTATCAAGGTTTCCTTATGCGTCCGTGGCAGACCCTTGAGAAAGTAGGCACCCCCGCCGGCCCTTTGGAGCTGCGTCAGCGTGGTGAGAAAGACTTTTTGATCACGATCGATGGCCGCGTGTTGATGACCAGCACGGCCCACCGGTCTGAAGACGCGTTGGCCATCGCGGCGTGCGAGGCCATCGCTGGCACTGTGAAGCCGCGGGTTCTGTTGGGTGGATTGGGCATGGGCTTCACCTTGCGGGCGGCGCTTGATCATTTGCCCGGCGATGCCACCGTAGACGTGGTGGAGCTGAACCAAGCGGTGGTCAGCTGGTGCCAAGGACCGTTGGCCGTGCTCAGCGACAACGCGCTTAGCGATCGTCGTGTGAATGTGATCGTCAAAGATGTTGCGCATGTGATCGCGCGCGCGCCCGCCGGTCACTACCAAGCCATCATCATTGATCTTTACGAAGGGCCACACGACGCCGTGAACGGGCCGCGCGATCCCCTTTACGGAACCACGGCCATCGCGATGGCATGGAACGCGCTCAAGCCCAAGGGCATATTCGCCGTGTGGTCTGAAGAGCCGGACAAACCGTTTGAGAATCGCATGGGCGTGGGTGGTTTCGAATTGCAGCGCGTTCGTGCCGGGCAAGGCGGGCGCATTCACTTTGTCTACCTCGGCACGCGTTTGTTACGGCCACCGCGGCCCCCGCGCCCGCCCCACGAGCCGGCCCGCAAGGACACGGGTGGCAAGCGGCCACCGCCGCGCGGTCGTCGGTAAAAAGCGCTGTCTTTCATCGCTTTGCGCACGCTGCGGCCAGGTTGTTGTAGTCTGCGCGGCCATGACGAGCCCGCAAAAGCTATTGATGTTGGTGTTGCCCCTGGCGATTGCCTGTGGGGGCGCAACCACGACGTTAAAAGACACCGGTGCGGGTTCCGAGCATCGGGTCGTCGACGTGAAGGTGAATTGGCTGAAGGCGCCGTTGGGGCTCACCAGCACGCCGCGTTTTTCGTGGCGCCTGCAGTCCGAGGCCGCGGGCGCCGCACAGACCGCATACCAGATCGTTGCCGCGGTCACACCCGAGGGCATCACCGGTGGGCAGGGCTTGTTGTGGAACACGGGCAAGGTGGCAAGCCACGCGAATGTGGGCGTGGTGTGGGCGGGTCCAGCTTTGACGTCGCGTCAACGCGTCTTCGTGGCGGTGCGCGTATGGAACCAAGCCGACAACCTTTCAGCGTGGAGTGAGCCCACGTCGTTTGAGATGGGCTTGTTGCAAGGCACCGACTGGACAGCCAAATGGATCACGCGGCCCACCGACGCCACGGAATCACCGCTTGCGGTGCTGCAAGCGGCCGCGTGGATCTGGCACCCAGATGAGAACGCAAAGAAGGCGGCGCCGGCCGCTCACCGCTGGTTTCGCAATGAGTTCGCGATGCCGCTGGGAGCGCAGGTGCAAAAGGCATCGCTGTTGGTGGGTGCGAATGACAGCGCGGATGTGTTCGTCAACGGCAAGAAGGTGTTCAGTGTCGACGCCGGTGACGTCAGCGAAGCCGTTGACGTGACATCACTGCTGCACGCAGGCCGCAACGTATTGGGCGCCGACGTCTACAACAAAGGCGGCCCGGCAGGTTTGCTGGCGTCTTTGCAATTGGTCACACGCGATGGCGGCGGCTTTGCCATCAACACGGGCGACGTGGGCTGGCAAGCCGCGAAACAGCCAAGTTCCGGCTGGTTGAACGTGGGTAGCCCCGCGGGATTTGTGGCTGCAGAACAAGTGGCGAAGTGGGACGAGCCACCGTTCGATGGCCGCCCCCGCACCGACGCTTGGGCCGCTCCCGCTCCGTACTTCTTCAAGGAATTCGCAGCCCCCGAACAGATCAAAAGCGCGCGGGCTTATATCTCGGGCCTCGGTTACTACGAGCTTTACATCAATGGCCGCCGCGTGGGCGATCACGTCCTCGATCCGGGGTACACGGACTACAGCAAGAATGTGCAATATGTGGTGCACGACATCACGCGCTTGTTAGATCCCAACAAGAACGCTGTGGGCGTGATCTTGGGCAACGGCTTTTACAACCAGCACGCCAGAGATCCCGTGGGGTTCGCCACGGCGCCTTGGCGCGACAATCCAAAGTTGCTGCTGCAAATCGAAGTGACCACGCAATCGGGCAACCGCTTCGTTGTGGCCACGGATAAAACCTGGAAGGTCACCGAGGGCCCTGTGCGTTTTGATGGCATTCGCAATGGCGAACATTATGACGCGCGGCTTGAGAAAGCGGATTTTGCGCGCGTGGGTTTTGTGGATCCCAAAGCACGCGACGTGGAACTTGCCGCGACACCCAAAGGCCCATTGCTGGGACAGGAGCACCCGCCTATCCGTGTGCTTGAAACGCTGCCATCACGTTCCGTGAAGCAAGTGGGGCCCGTGGCTGTATTTGACGTGGGGCAAAACATCGCCGGCTGGGCGCGTTTACACGTTCAAGGCACGGCAGGCACGAAGCTTGTGATTCGCTACGGTGAATCGCTGGATGCCAACGGCCGGGTGGATCAATCCATCGGCGGTTGGTTGCGGCAGGGCCGTTTTCAAACGGACGAGTACATCATGCGCGGCGGCTCAGAGGAGATTTGGGAGCCACGTTTCGTGTACCACGGTTTTCGTTACGTGGAGGTGCAGGGTTTGCCAGGCACGCCCACCACCAACAATGTGGAAGCACGCGTGATCCATACCGACTTCGAGAGCATCGGCACGTTGGAAACCTCTGATGCGTTGGTGAACAGCATTCACCAAGCCACGCGTTGGTCATACATCGCCAATTTTCAAGGCATTCCCACCGATTGCCCACAGCGCGAAAAGAATGGTTGGACAGCCGACGCGCACTTGGCGATGGACGCGGGTGCTTTCAACTTTGAGAACACGGCTGGTTATCTCAAATGGATTCGCGACTTGGTATCCGCCCAAAACAGCAAAGGGCAGCTGCCAGGCATTGTGCCGTCATCAGGCTGGGGCTTTAACGAATGGAGCGGCCCTTCATGGGAATTGGCTTTGTTTGTTGTGCCGTGGTCGCTCTACACGTTCAACGGTGATGTTCTGCCTTTGCAGTTGGCGTGGCCCGCGCAAGAGCGCTACCTCGCCTATCTGCGGTCGATCGAGAAAGACGGCGTTGTGGATGTGGGGTTGGGCGATTGGGTGCCGTGGCAAACGAAGACCGCGGTGGCCATCACATCCACGGCAAGCTATCGCTGGGCCGCACATTTGGCGGCAAAAACGGCACAAGCGTTGCGCTTGCTGGAGGCGGCGAAACGCTACAACGCTTTGGCGGATCACGTATCACAAGGCTTTCAACGCGCCTTCGTGAACGCGTCCACAGGCCAAGTGGGCAGCGATGAACAAACAGCCTTGGCCGTGGCCCTGACGCATGATTTGGTGCCACAAACGCTGCGAGCCGCCACGGCCGCGCGTTTGATCAAGAGCCTGGAAGCCACAGACTTTCACCCGGACACGGGCGTCATTGGCGCCAAAGCTGTGTTACGGGCCTTGGCCGACACGGGCCACATGGACGTGGCTTATAAGGTGGCAAGCCGTCGCACAGCGCCTTCGTGGGGTTACTGGATCGATCAAGGGGCCACCACTTTGTGGGAGGATTGGAAAGGCAAAGAATCGCGCAACCACATTTTCTTCGGCGACATCGACGCCTGGTACTACGAATATTTGGCGGGCATCAAACCTGACGATCAGGCCCCCGGATTCGAACACTTCACGATGGCTCCGCAAGTGCCTGCGGGTCTCGACGCCGTGGAAGCGCATGTGAACACGGTGCGCGGAACTGTGGGCTCACAATGGAAGCGCGAAGGCAACGGCGTGCGCTTCGCTTTCGCTGTGCCGCCTTCAGCCAACGCGACGATCGTGATCCCTGCCGAGGCCGGGACCACGGCACTATTTAACAACCGCCCGTTGGCATCAGCCACCGAGCTTGCAGTGAAGAAGCTCCCCGAGGGCGGCTGGCAACTGCAAGTGCGCGCGGGTCGCTACACAGTGATCACATCGGGGGCCAATTGACAAACGATAGGTCACTGTTCGATGACCTGCACGTCGTCGAACGAACAATTGGTGCCCCCGCCGCTGAAAAACACCTGCAACCAAACGGCGGTGTTCGGCACTGTCATCACGATTGATTTTTCACTCCAAGTGGATGTGAACGTTGGGGAGGACATGCGCTGATCCCCGCCGGTGTTAAGGGCGATCTTGAGTCCCACGGTGCACTCTCCCGATGTGACTTTGCCCCACGCGGAAATTCGATAGGTGCGGCCCGCCAACCAACCGGACAAATCTTGCTGCCACCAATGATTGGGGCTGGGTTCATCAATGCGGTTATTGCCCGTGTGGCCTGGACTCGCCAAGGCGCCAGTGCCTGAAAGGCGCTTCCACATATTTTCACCGCTTTCAAACCCAGCGTTCATCACGAGGTTGGGCTTGCCCGTGTTGCCGCCCGTTCCAGACGCACCGCCTGTGGCGGGTGCGCCGCCTGTGCCCTGGGTGCCTCCCGTCGCAGGGCTGCCGCCCGTAGCCTGCGTTCCTCCTGTGCCCGAATTGCCACCCGTGGCTGGCTTTGATCCACCCGCGCCTCCCGTGCTAACGCCCGCACTCCCGCCGCCTCCTTTGCCCCCGGTTGTGCCCATCATACCTGCCGACGCGCCACCACTTGCGCTGCTGACGCCGCCCGTGCCCGTGCTCGCGCCGGCGGTACCCCCCGCTGCGAACTCACCGCCAGAGCCGTTTGCCACGGGCGCTCCGCCACCTCCTCCGCCGCCACGTCCGGCCACAGCAGTCGATCCGCCATCCGCCGAACCCATGCCGCCCCAAACCCCAACGCCCCCTGTACGCGACTCCTCGGGTCCACAGGCCCAAAGAACAGCCAACAAGAACAGCCAGTACTTCATGGCGCGCCTCCGTATCAGCGACCGAGCCGAAGTGCTTCACACATCGTCGTCAAGATAACGAGTGTCAAGTCTGCATCAACCGGCGGCTCGTGGCCACAAAGCGTTCGCGCGTGGCACGAACTAAATCGCAGAACATCCCACATGTGCTCCGCACGCGTGCAACAAGCGAACGCGCTGAACCGAATGGTAGACTGGGGGGTATCGCCCAGCTTTAACCGAGGGCCTGTTCCAAGCGCAATCTCTAAGGCGCCGGCATCTGCACCACCTTGCGGCCTTGCACTTGCCCGGCAATAAATTGCGGCATCAACGCCGGCAGATCGTGCAGAGAGACCACCTGTGTAATTTCGTGCAAGTGCAGTGACGCGCGAAGAACGGCAAGTTGCGCCCACAAGCGTTGCCGCAAGGGCAATGGGCAATGGGCTGAATCGATGCCTAACAGCGAAACGCCCCGCAAAATGAAGGGATAGACGCTGCTTGTGAAGGTGGCGCCCACAGCGTTGCCGACGCTAGCGACGCCGCCGCCAATTTGAGTGGCGCTCACCAACCAGGGCAGCACATCGCCACCCAAATTGTCGATCGCCGCCGCCCACTTCGCGCGCGACAACGGCTTGGCCTCGCGTTCGGCGGGTGCGGGCAACGCTTGCACTTCGGCGGCGCCCAAATTTCGCAAGCGCTCCCGCAGATGCAGTTTGTTGGTGAACGCCACCACGTCATAACCTTTTGCCGCCAAAAGTGCGATCGCGAGCGATCCCACGCCCCCGTTGGCGCCCGTCACAGCCACAGCCCCGTGGCCCGGCCGAAGGCCACACACTTCAAGGCGTTCAACGGCTAGCGCCGCGGTGAAGCCCGCCGTGCCGAGCGCCATACTTTCATAAGGTGTAAGCGGTGGCGCCAACGGCACCGCCCATGCCGACGGCACGCGCGCGTATTGTGCGTAACCACCGTCGTGGCTCACGCCCAAACCAAAGCCACCCACGACCACGTCATCACCCACTTGAAAATCTGGGGATGCAGACGTGACCACTTGCCCCACCAAATCAATGCCGCCCACGCACGGAAACCGACGAACGATCTTGCCTTGCCCCGTGGCTGCCAACGCATCTTTGTAGTTCACGGAGGAGTAAGCCACGCGCACCAGCAAGTCACCCTCATCCAGATCGCCGACTCGCATGGTTTCAAGCTTTCCAAACGAGCGGCCTTCGTTTTCGTAAAGACGAAACGCCAGAAGTGTTGCATCCATTTGCATTGTGGAGGGAATTAAACCACAGCAGGCGCCCCCTCGAAGACTCGGCATCAGCAGAGAATCGGCAGCTGACTTTTGAGAAAAAAGCCCTGCGACTGGACAGCATTGCCATTTGGCTATATATCTAATGGGCAATGAACAGCGTGCAAGTTGATCTCGCATTCTCAGCGTTGGCAGACCCCACCCGGCGAGCCATACTTTCGCGCCTTGCCCAGGGCGAGGCCACGGTCACCGAACTGGCGGAGCCTTTTGGGCTCGCGCAACCCACAATTTCCAAGCACCTTCGCGTGCTGGAAGAAGCCGGGTTGATCGAACAAGGCAAGGACGCCCAACGCCGCCCGCGGCGCCTTGTGCTGGGCGGCCCGCTCAAAGACGTTGACGCTTGGCTGCGACCATTCCGTGAGCAATGGGAACGCCGCTTTGACTCACTTGATGCTTTCCTGAAACGGAAGAACACCAAAACCACTGGCCAAAAGGGCTCGAAGAAATGACAACCCGTACAAACGTCGATCACGAAACCTTCACAATCTCATTCGAGAGAGTGTTTGCGTCCTCGCGCGAGGACGTGTTTGAGGCCTGGACTGACGCCGCTCAGATCAAGCAATGGTGGGATCCCACCGGCGTGCCGCTTGCCAATTGTGCCGTCGATCTTCGCCCAGGTGGCACATTCCGTTTCACGATGGCCACGCAGCATGCACACGATTTTACAGGCGTCTACCGCGTGGTCGATCCTCCTTCGCAACTTGTGTTCGACGCCATGGGCGCCATCGGCACCGTGCGTCTTCAGGAGGTTGGCGAACATACGCACATGACGGTCAGCATTCGGTGCTCATCGGCCGAGCATCTTGAACAGTTCGTAAAGCTGGGTGTTGCGGACGGCACCAACCAAACGCTTGATAACCTGGTGGCGCATTTCAAGCGGCGCAAAGCCTAGGGCGATCGGGGGCGTGGCAACAGGAAACACTTGTTCTTTTTCGAGAACAGAGCTAGACACCGTCCATGCCCACGGCGTCCTGGCTCGCGCGCGACGGTGTGCCGCTCGTGCGGCTTACAAGTGAACGACTGATACTTGATGTGGCACCGTCCCTGGGGGGACGCGTCGTCAGCGTTCACCATCGGGGCACCGGTCACGAGTTTCTGTGGCAACGGCCGGGCGCGCCGCTTGTGCCCTGCAACCCAGGCGAAGCTTACGATCCTGCCTTTTGGGGAGGCATCGATGAGTTGTTGCCGAACGACATTCCCGAGATTGTGCAAGGCGTGGCGCTGCCTGATCACGGCGAGCTGTGGACGAGCCAGCTCACCGCGCAGGTGGTCGGCGACACACTTCGGTTGCGCGGGGGTCTGCCGGTCAGCGGTCTACATTACGAGCGCGACATGGTGCTGGCGGACGACGCGCCTGAAGTGCGCCTGCGCTACACACTCACCAACACGACGACGCGGCGGCAGCCGGTCATGTTCAAGCTGCATGCGGCCATCGCGATCGCGCCTGGCGATGAGATCGTGTGCCCGGCCCGCCGTGCACGCGTGGCTGATCCTGCATGGTCGCGCTGGGGTGATTCGCCCGCGTTTGCTTGGCCCAGCCCACGGCCCGGCGCGCGCGCTGACGTTGTTCCGGCGCGCGACGGAAGCACTGACTTTCTCCATCTTTACGAACTCGAGCGCGGTGAGATCGCTTGGCGCCGTCCTGCCACGGGGCATTTGTTTCGCTATCGCTTCGATCCAGCGGTGTTCCCGTGTGCGTGGTTGTTTGCCTCTTATGGAGGCTTCGACAATCACTACACAGCGATCCTTGAACCGTGCACCACGATGCCGATGTCGGTTGTCGAAGCGGCACGCACCGGGCACTGCCTAATTCTTGAACCAGGTGCCACAGTGACGACCAACGTGACGATGTTTGCAGGCTTGCAAGACGAAGCGTGATACTTTCGTGCCCGCTTGCCTGCATCAAGCAAGCTCGCGTGCCAATTGCTGCCAACGCTTGATCGACGGCCACCAGTCGCGGTTCCTGTCGATGTGCTCTATCACCAACGGTGCGTCGGAAGGCGCCATCGAGGTCAACCACTGCAGCCAGTCTTTGGCGGCTTGCGCCTCATCGTGAGTTTGTACGGGGCACTCCACTTGGCCACTGGCACAGCCCCGCACTTGCAGCAAATGAGCGTGCGATCGCAGCGGTGCCATGCGTTGCCTGGGCACATCCTTGCTGACGTAATGAGAATGGTCGAGCGTAAGCGCATACCCGCACGAAGCCAGCTCGGCGGCGATCTCGGGCACCTCGGTTGCCGTCCGCCGGTGCGTCTCCACAAGAAGGCGTAGGCCTGCGCGGCTTGCAGCCTCAGCCATCGCCTCAAGCCGTTGCATGCGAGGCGCCGCTCCGTCATCGAAGGCAAAGATTGTGACGAAAGCAGCGCCTAGATCCTGCAACACCGACAGGCACGCGTTGAACAACGTCAATTCCCGCTCAAGGGGCGAGCCACGGTGGATCTCGAAGCCGGCCGACAACAACTTCAGCCGGGGGTGGGAGCGTGCAGCGATGACAAGCGACTGCGCGGCGCCTGCATCAGCAAGGAGATCCGCGGGATCCAAGTGGCCCAGATGCACGTTGTCGCCGCGGATCGGCAACTCCCAGTACTCAAAGCCCGCGGAGTCAATGGTGCCCAACACAGAAGCCAAAGGTTGATCGGTCCACGGCAAGGTCGAACAAGCGATGCGGCGTTGAGACATCACACGAGTTTGCACCGCCGTGCGCCCCTGTCATTGGCCGCCAACACCACGGCATGTCTTGCATTGATGTTCAATCTAGATCTCACCTTCGCGTAAGGCGACCTTCCCCCAAAGCTACGCCACGGTTGCCTCCGGCCACACCAAACGATGCGCGGCGGGGCGCAAGGCGAAATACACCACGGTCCCCACGAAGAACACCACCACGGCCAGCGCCAGCGCCGTCCGAAACGCCGTAGGGCCAAGCGGCAAATACACCGGCGAGACCACAACAACGGCGATGGCGGCAGCCCCAGCGGACAGCACCCACCGCCAGGCTTGCAGCGCAGCCAACCGCCGTGGATCGCGCGCCACCAGGCCTTCCCAAAGCAACTGCTCTTGCCGCCAGTAGGTGTAGATCACCGGAATGATCTCCAAGGTCAAGAACGCCGAGGTCAGCAAGCCGCCGACCATGGGCGCGGCAATGCGTTTCATCACATCCGCCCCTGACGACGTGGCCCACAAAAGCGGAACCAAACCCACCAACATCGTCGAGACGGTCATGAGTTTGGGACGCACGCGTTTGACCGTGCCCTCCATATGCGCCCAAATGATGTCGTTCAGATCGCGCACCAAACCCGCGGCTTTGCGCTTTTCATAGGCTTGGTCGATGTACACGATCATCACGATGCCAGTTTGCGCCGCCAAGCCCACAAGCGCGATCACGCCCACCCACACCGCCGTGGATACCCGATAATCAAGCAAGTGCATGAGCCACACGCTGCCCACCAACGCAAATGGGATCGATAGCAACACGATCAAAACTTCGGTGAAGTTGCGAAACTGAAAATACAGCAGCAGCACGATGATGAAGAAGGTCAGCGGCACCACCACCTTCATGCGTTCGGCCATCTCTTGCAGCTGCTCATACTGCCCCGTCCACTTAAGGTGGTATCCCGACGGCAGCTTCAGCGATCCATCGGCCAAGGCCGTGGCCACGAACTGCTTGGCTTCGTTCACATAGCCACCAATGTCGCGTTTGGCTTGATCGATGTCCACGTAAACGTAGCCCGCCAACATGCCCGCTTCCTCACGCACCATAGGTGGGCCGCCCACCACCTTGATGTCTGCCACTTGCCCCAGCGGGATAAACGCCATGCCTGCAGGGTTTTGTGCACCGGTCATCGGATTCGCTTCTGTGCGCGGCAAAGGCACCAGCACCTCGCGCATCCGCTGCAAATCGTTGCGCATATCTTGGGGGTAACGAACGTTGATGCTGAAACGGTTTCGCCCTTCCACTGTCATGTCAATCGGGGTGCCTCCGATGGCCGACTCAATCACACGCTGCAGATCGCCCACGCGTAAGCCGAAGCGCGCCAAGGCGTCACTGCGCGGAACGATGTCGATGTAAAGCCCGCCCAAGTTGCGTTCATAAAGCACGCTGCGGGTGCCGGGGATCTTCGCGATCAAGAACTCAAGTTGCGTGCCGACGGCTTCAATCTCCTTTAGATCCGTGCCATACACCTTAATGCCCACGGGTGTGCGCACGCCGGTGCTCAACATGTCGATCCGGGTTTTGATCGGCATCGTCCAGGCATTGGTCCATCCTGGCAGCTGCATTTTCGCATTCATCTCTTGCGTCAACTCTTCCCACGTCATGGTCTTCTGATCGGGCCACAACGGGAGCAACACCGCGGCCAGCCACTGGGGCGCCCATGAAGAATACCAGCGCTGATGCGCCACCTTGCGCCACGTGTGCTGCGGCTTGAGCCGCACCGTAGTCTCCACCATCGTCAGGGGCGCCGGATCCGTGGCGGTCTCCGCCCGGCCAATTTTGCCGAACACCGAATCCACTTCAGGGAAGCTGTGCAGCAAGCGATCTTGCAGCTGCAGCTGGTTCTTCGCTTCTTCGATCGAAATGTTGGGCAACGTGATCGGCATGTAAAGCAGATCGCCTTCGTTAAGCGGCGGCATAAACTCGTGCCCGAGGTGCGCAGCCACAGGGATGGCCGAAAGAACGGCCAAGAGGCCCAAAGCCACGGTCGATTTCGGGCGCCGCAACGCTACATAAACGAACGGCTCGTAGACGCGGATGATCGCCTTCGATATGGGGTGATTCTTTTCCGAGTAAATCTTGCCGCGGATGAGCAAATCGCGCAGAGCGGGCGCAAACGTGATGGAAAGCACCGCCGAGATCAACATAACGAACGTCTTCGTATAGGCCAGCGGGCGAAACAGCTGCCCGGCTTGGCCCGTCAACGTAAACACAGGCAAGAACGCCACCGCGATGATGAGCAGCGAAAAGAAGATGGCAGGCGTCACTTCACTGGCCGCCTCTGCGAGCAACTTCTGCCGCTCCGCCCCCACGGGCGCGTGCTCGAGCTTTTTGTGCGCCGCCTCGATCATCACGATCTCAGCGTCCACGGTGGCGCCGATTGCAATGGCAATGCCGCCCAAGCTCATGATCGTTGATGGGATGTCCAGGAAGTACATCGGGATGAACGAAAGAGCGACGCTGATGGGTATCGACAGGATCGGCAGCAGCGAGCTGCGCACGTGCAGCAAGAACATCAAGATCACCAGGCTCACCACCAGCGCTTCTTCCACCAGCGCATGTTTTAGCGTTGTGATAGAGCGTTCAATGAGCCCGCTGCGGTCGTACGCCACCTCGACTTGCACACCTTCGGGCAAGCTTGGGCGCAGTTCATCAAGCTTGCTCTTCACGCGTTCAATCACTTGCAGCGCGTTTTCACCAAACCGCATCACCACGATGCCACCCACGGCCTCACCCTCGCCGTTCCATTCCATTAAACCGCGGCGAATGTCAGGACCGAAACGCACTTGGGCCACGTCTTTGATCAAAAGCGGTGTTCCACCCGGGCCACTCACGCGCAGCGGGATGCGTTCGATCGCGCCCAGATCTTGGATGTAGCCGCGGCCTCGCACGTAGTATTCACGGCCCGACATTTCGATCACCCGGCCGCCCACGTCGTTGTTCGAGTCGCGAATGGCAGCGATCACTTCTTCCACAGACACGCCGAAGCCACGCAGGCGGTTGGGATCCACCGTCACTTGGTATTGTTTGGCAAAGCCGCCCACGCTTGCCACTTCGGCGACGCCGGGCACGCTGCCCAAGGCGTAACGCAGATTGAAATCCTGCAGCGTGCGCAATTCGTCCAAGCTGTGCTTTCCAGAACGATCCACAAGCGCGTATTGAAACACCCACCCCACCCCCGTGGCATCGGGCCCAAGCGTGGGCGCCACACCCTGTGGCAGCTGCGCTTTGAGACCACTGAGGTATTCAAGCACGCGGCTGCGTGCCCAGTAGATATCGGTGCCTTCGTGAAAAACCACGTAGATGAACGACATGCCGAACATCGAATACCCACGCACGTCTTTGACCTTGGGCGTGCCGATGAGCTTTGAGGCGATGGGATACGTCACCTGATCTTCGATCAACGTGGGGCTGCGCCCCATCCATTCGGTGAACACGATCACCTGCGGCTCGGATAGATCCGGAATCGCATCCAATTTGATACGCTTGATCGCCATGCCCGCGCCCACCAACGCCATTGCCACGCCCACCAAAACCACCACGCGGTTGCGTGCGCACGCCTCAATGACATGTATCAGCGCGGCCTTCATTTTTGGCCTCGCACCGCCGCTTGCAGGCGGCTTTCCGAATCCAACAGGAAGTTGGCCGTGGTCACCACCTCCTGGTCGGGTTTTAAGCCTTCGATGACTTCAACAAAATCGCCCCGACGCGCGCCAAGTTTCACGGGTTGTGGGGTGAAACGGCCGTCGCTCTCAGCGATGAACACGTATTGCGCGTTACCCGTATCAACCGCCGCTTCTGCGGGCACCATCAACGCTTGGGCGGATGCTGTTTCGATGACAACGTCACCGTACATCCCTGGGCGCAACTTCACACCGTTGGCGCTTTTGGGATTGCGCAGCTCCAAACGCACCCGCAAGGTGCGCGCGGCCGCATCAACAGTGGGATATACAAACTGCACCTTGGCCAGGAATGACTCGCCTGCAAATGCAGCCGTGTTGAACGTGGCTGGGTTGCCCAGCTTCACGCGAGCCAGATCGCCTTCGTACACGTCCGCGATGAGCCACAATACCGACAGATCAGCGATCTCCAGCAGCTGCGCGCCACGTTCGATCGCGGCACCTGAAAGAATATTTTTTGAGATCACTGAACCCGAAGAAGGCGCACGCAATAGCACTGTGGCTTGCGTCTGTTTGCGCGCGGCGATGTCGTCGATGTCTTGCGGAGCCAACCCCAAAAGCTCAAGCCGGCGACGGGCGTCGTGCAGCAAATCCGATGACATTTGCACGTGGCCTGGATGCGTGGGCCCGCCCCCGCCGGTTGTCCCAGCGGCACCGGGAGTGTTCCACTGCTGTGCGTTTAAAAACTCTTCTTGAGCTTGCAAGACCTCGGGGCTGTAGATCTTGGCAATCGGTTGCCCCTTGACCACGGCCTGCCCCGTTTCATTCACGTAGAGCGCTTCAACGAAACCCGAGAAGCGCGCCACGACGGCCACACGCCCTCGTTCATTCGCCTCCAGCAGCCCCACGGTGCGCAATTGGTTGGGCACGTCGCGAAGTGAAGCCTTGGCCGTTTTCACGCCGATCGTCTGAATGCGTTCCGCCGTGAGCTGAATTGGCACCAAGCCCTTTACGGCGGATGGATTCGTGTCGTGTTTGTGATCGTCTTCTTTGACCAGAACCAGCGTCATGCCGCAGATCGGACATTCCCCCGGCTGCGGCGAAATGATCTGCGGGTGCATGGGGCACTGGTAAAGCCGTTTGGTGGCCCCCGCTTCCGTCTCACCGTCACCTGACCTCACATAGCGGGCCACCGCGAACACGGCCACGCCCGCCATGGCCAACACCAGCAGCCAGCGAAACACCGCCATGAACCGCACCCCCGGGGGAGGCGCTTCATGGCCTTGCTGAAATTCGTTCGTCGCGTTCATCGGTGTGTCTCCCCAGCGTGGGCTTGCGTTGTTGAGGCCAAGGCGCGGTTCAAATCAGCCATCGCCTCTTGCAGATGCGCCAACGATCGAACGCGGTCGATGCGCACTTCGAGATAAAGGCGGGCAGCATCGAGCAACGCCGAGGCGTCTGATTGGCCGGCGGCATACATGGATCGCGCGGTGTCCAAATTGCGCTGCGCCTGCAGCACAACGTCGTTGTTTAGAACATCATAAGAAGCACGTGCGGATTGCAGCCGGAGCTGGGCGTCGCGCACCTCGAAACGCGCCGCCAGTGCCGCGGCCCGAAGCGCGTCTTTGTCGGCGTTCAAGCGGTGTTGCGCGGCCTTAGCTTCTTCTTTGCGGCCCGGGTTCAGCCAGGGCAATCCAAAGGCCACCATGCCGCCATACGTGTGTTGATACATGTCTTGCGGCATGTACATGTAATCGAGCCCCACCATCACCATGGGCCGGTTTGCGTTGTGGTGGGCCTCCGCCACCATCGCTTGGCTGCCTTTCACCTGCGCTTCGGCCATGCGCACATCGGGCCGCCCCAGCGCGGGATCTGCGCCGATCACCACATCCTTTCGCAACGCCTGCACATCGATTTCTGCGGGCGGCCCCAGCGGTGCGTCCACGGGCCTGGCCATCAATGTGTTCAACAGAGCGCGTGAGGATTCGAGTTCCGGATTCATATGCACCAACGTTTCATGAACGCGCGAGATTTCGAGGCCAAGCCGCACCACATCTTGTTGCGACCGCACGCCTGACTGATAAGCCACGCGCGCTAGTTCAAGCAGCTTGGCCACTAGTTCTGAGTGTTCGTTGTGCAACGCCAGCTGATGAAAGCCTTGGTAATAGGCGGCAAAGGCCCTCTCGGCTTGTGCGGCCACCTCCAAGCGCTTCATGCTTTCGTTGTGGCGCAACACTTCCACCTGCGCGGTCTGTGCATCGGCGCGCGCGCTCAATGTGCCCGCCGGCGGAATCACCTGCTGCAGACCCACCATCAACGCGCCCGCCTGGTTCAAAGCCCACGGTTTGCGCAGCGGCACCGACCACTGCTCGTATTTGAACTGGGGCTCGGGCATATGCGTGGCCGCGCGGCTATCAGCCAAGCTGGCCGCCTGCTTCTGCCGGAGCTCCGAAAGCGAGGGGCTGCGCGCCACCGCCAAAGCCACCACATCCGCCAACCGCACTTGCGCCGCCAGCGCCTCGTCAGCCGGTTCGGCACGAGCAGAAGACACGATCAACGCACACGCAAGCGCAACCCAGCAAGAACAACGGAAAGAACAACGACACATGCAGCACCCAAGGTTCACAAGGCGCACGGCTCGCGCGCCAATCAAGCAACAATCACCTAGAGCGCGGCGCGGCCAAGGCACACGCACGCACCCCACCTCGGGCGGCGTATCAGATCAAGAAGGCGTGCTTTAACAGCGTCAGCGGCTGCCCCTGTGCACGCGGCGCTTCGGCGCGGGACCAGCCACCGGGCGGCACCACAGCCGGCTCGGGCACGAGCAACCGCGCACACAAAACCGCCAACACAGGCGGAACGCTCTTCAGCACAGGCGGCGCCATGGGCACAGCCACGGGGGCCTGCGACGCTGTGACTTCACAGCAGCCGGCGTCGCTGAGCTCTGCGTCCGGCAAGGGCATGATGGGCTTAATGTTTGTATCAGCGCCACAACAGCAACCGCTGCGAACCACAGCCCCCTCCGCGCGGCAGAACATGCCCGCGGCTTGCGCCGACCACGACGCCAACATCACCAACGGCAACACCCACGCCATCACGGCGAAGAGCAGTTTGCGTTGGTTGATCATGAACGCATTATAGGGCTGACGCAGCGCCAGCGCCACAGGACTCCCCCGCGCCAGGCACCGCTAGGCTTTTTCAGGCCCCAGATCCACAAGGCCCGATTCATCGCCCCCCACCAGCTCAGGCTGGGACGATGGCGCCAATTTTCCAGCTTCGCCGCTGCGAACGAGCGCGGCACGGAAGATAACGGGCGCAATCAATTCGTTTAACGCCACAACACCCAAGGTCAGGGCACCCGCGTCGCCAAATTCCGGAAAAGTTTTCGCGAACAACATCGACAGCGCCAGGGCGAGCCCCGCTTGTGGCAACAAGCCGAAGCCGGCAAACCGCTGAACGTCCCGTGGTGCACGGGCCAATGCGGTGGCCACGCGCGTGCCGTAGTAAAGGCCTATGCCGCGAACCACCACAAACAAGACGGCGGGAATGCCCACAGTGGCCAAGACGCTCAAATGCAGATTCGCGCCTGCCACCGCGAAGAACAACACATAGATTGGCAGGCTGAACGCTTCGATTTGGTGGTGAATCTCGGGCGCCGCCTGGGTGGCGTTGCGAATCAAAATGCCGGCCGCCAGCGCCACCAGCAATGGATCCAAATGCAGGCGCTGGCCCACCTCCGCCACAATGAAAGACACCGCCAGTAAAAACAGCCCCGCCCCCCCTTTCACCTTGCGCGTGTAGACGGCCAACAGCAGGCCGATCAACACACCAACGCCCATGGAGCCAAACAACTCCCAAGCGACCGAACGTACCGTGGCCCCCACATTGGCGCCTTGGCCCAAGAACGCCTTGGCGACCGATGAGGTGATCGCGAACAACAAGATCACAGCCAGGTCAGCGATCACCACCACCCCCAGCACCGTGCGCGACACAGGGCCTTCGGCCTGTGTTTCATCGCGCAACGCTATAACCACCGCAGGCGACTGCGCCACCATCACCACGCCCAGCACCAACGCAATCATCATCGCTTCAAGGCTGCCGAGGCCGGCCATGAACGGCAGCAAGGGCCGCGCGAAGAACACCGCTGTGGCAAGCAAAAGCGTGGTGCCTGTGACGGCCACGCCCGTGATCCATAGGATGGTCCGCATAAAGGGCCGCATCTCGCGAAATTCAAGTTCGAGGCCAGCCGTCATCGCTATGAGCGCGATGGCCACACCGTTGACGATCTTCAAGCTTTGCACCATCGACTCGGTCAAAAAGC
The DNA here is from genome assembly GCA_033763315.1 of Deltaproteobacteria bacterium. Lineage (GTDB taxonomy): Bacteria > Myxococcota_A > Polyangia > Fen-1088 > Fen-1088 > JAGTJU01. Next base: position 246,530 of record JANRKS010000005.1, on the reverse strand, counting down.
CCAAGACCGCCGGGCCCGCCACAATGCCTGCCGCGATGTAGCCCGTAAGCTTTGGCAAACGCGCCGCCTTGAACAGCGTGCCTGCAAAGTACGCGGTGAGCAGCAAATAACCGAAAGCCAGCGTGGTGCCGAAGCCCTCGCCCAGGTGGGGCGCTTGAAACGATCGGATGGCCTGCATGAGGCCCGCCAGCGCGAACACCAGGACCAGGTTCATGGCACACCTCCCAGGGTCACAGGTGGCGGCGATGGGCGTTCGTTGCGCAGGCGCGCGCTGTGTCTGCGGTGCACACGCTGCACGAAGATCTCCGTAAGCACCCCGCCTCCTAACACAGCCGAAACGATCAGCGAGATCGAATCACCGGGATAAAGCACCTTGGCGTTGATCACGATGGCGATCGCCAAGGTGCCCATCGGTGAAAGGCCAAGCGCGTATCGTTCATCGTTGCTAAGCGCCATGTGCTCTTGCGACAACATTAAGGGATTGGTGGCCCACCACTTGCCTGCCAACCGCGCGCACCCGAACACGGGCATCAGCAGCCAGCCACGCCAATCAGACAGCTGCCACAAGGCACCAATGATCACCAACGACAGCAGCAAAATGGGGTGCTCAAGGCGCCGAAGCGTGTCGCGCAAGCGCGTGTGGTATTCGCCCGGGAACGCATTCAAAAGCGCCCCAGCGATAAACGTAACCACCACCGACGACAAGTGCAGGTAGCCCGAAGCACCCGCGGCAAACGCGATCACACCCAACGAAAGCACGAGGAATTCGGGCCCGCGCGAAGCGGTTTGCAAGATCGCGAACGTCAGCAGCGCCAAGGTGGCGCCCAGGCCCACCGACAACAACAACCACGCGGTGCCGGGCAGCTGCCACGACGAAAGCGCGTTTTGCGGCCGAAAATACGCAGCCACCAACGCCAAGCCCACCACACCAACGAACTCCTCCACGCGCACCACAAGCACACTCAGGCGGCTGGCTTTGCCAAGTTTGTACCAGCGCTTTGCCGTGCTGGCCGACATCGCCGCGGCGGTGCCCAAGATCACAGCGTCGCGCACGAACAGGGGGCCCGAGAAGATCGATGCGTCCTGCGGCGGGGAGACCAGCGCCAACACAACCGCGGAGAGCGCCCACACCAGCGTGAACGGAAACAGGATCGAGAAAAACACCAAGCGCTCGGAGCCCTGCGGAAACAGGCGCAACGTGCGCAAGTCGAAGCGAAACCCGAACACGAAACCGATGCAGCCGAGGCCCACGTGCAAAAGTGGATCAAGTTCCACCAAGACGTCGTCGGTCAACACGCCCACGGACGGCAGGTGCGCGATCATCCCCAACACAACGAAGGGAAAGCCCGCAGCGATCATCTGTGAGATGCCCAATTTCTCTTCCCACGCGCGGACCTTGGGATGGCCACCGAGGTAGGCCAACGCCAACAAAGCCAAGATCCCCAAAATGGTGCGAATCACGCCACCACGTTGCGTGGGTGGCACAGAGGGGGGCGGCGCGGGGGTTTGCTGCGTGGTGCTCGAAACAGCCGCCTCGCTGCGTGTTTGTGGTGGCGCTAAGGTGGGGACAACCCGGCCAGCGTCGTCCCCCGCATCGGGCGTGACAACGGAGGGGCCCTGATCACGATCAAGCGATTGCGCCACGGCGACAGGTGCGGCCGCAAAAAGCCACAGCACAACGAACGCCGCACGCCAAGCGCCAATCATACGAGCCCTTTGGCAGGCCCACATCGCGGTCTGAAGCGGCACCGCGGCTACGTTGGTGTACCCACGCGCCAAGGCCATATCGTCGAACACAGGAACTGGCACCGCCCGCAGTGTAACTGATGAATCCGAGAGTGCGACAAACGGTTGGGTCGCCACGCCACGAGGTTACCGGGACGTGAGCAACCACGCGGCGCCCACCACCAAGGCCGCCAAACCCAACGGTATCAAGCGGCGCCACTGGTTGAGCCACAAAGGGCGTGCGGTGAGGCCGGCCGCATCAGCGCCGGGTGTGTGGCGCCAAGGATAAGGCGAATTTTGCGTGGGCGAATCAAAGGGCAATTCGCTTTCGCTGCGGCGCCATTGGCACGGCACTGTGGGGGACACGGCATCCAAGGTGGCCAACAGCGCGCGCCTCATTTCGTAAGCGTTGCTAAAACGGTCATTGCGGTCGCGCGAAAGCGCGCGATCGATTACGGCGGATAAGCCTTCACCCGTTTCAAGCCGCAAGGGCACCAAACGTGGCGCGGGTTGATTGGCCAATTGCAAAAGCAGGTCGGTCAACTCTTCGGCCTCAAACGGAAACCGCGCCATCACGCTGCGAAACAGGATCACGCCGATGCTGTAAAGATCCGCACGACCATCCAGATCGCGAGCGCCGCGCACCTGCTCCGAAGACATGTAATGGGGCGTGCCCACCGTGCTGCCCGTGCCCGTCAACGATGGGCCTTCGAGGCCGCGCCGCAAGCGTGACACGCCGAAGTCGAGCAGCTTCGGTATCACCTCGCCATCTTCCTTGGCCAAGAAGATGTTCTCGGGTTTCAAATCACGATGAACGATGCCGCGCTCGTGCACGGCGGCTAGCCCCGCCAGCGCTTCAGACAAGATCCCAATCAGCTCGCGTAAGGGCAAGGTGGGCGCGCGACCCAGGCGCGTTGACAGCGACTCCCCTTCGAGCCACTCCATCACCATGAAGAAGTCCCCCGACTCGGCTTCGCCGAAATCGAAGAGATCCACGACGTTTTTGTGCCGCAGCGAAGCGGCGATCTTGGCTTCGCGTGTGAAACGTTCAGCTTGGCTTTGGCGGCTGCCGCCATTGCGGGACAAAAGTTTCACGGCACAGTCTCTGTCGAGCAACAGATGGCGCGCGGACCAGACGCTGCCCATGCCGCCCTCGCCCACGAGTTCCGTCAGGCGGTATTTACCGCCCAGAACATCGCCCGGTGAAAACCCTTTGCTCGGCATGGCCCCAACTTCACGCAGCTTGACCCTTGAGACATCGGGTCTGCGGCGCCGCTCTTAAGGCCAGGATTTGTTTCCATTGTGAAACTTGTTGCGATCGCGCTTAAGGCGGCCGCGACGGCGTCCGAAGTTCAAGCCACCGACGCATGTTTTCCCACACAAGGCGCAGAGGGACGCAGGCCATCGCTGCAGGCGTTTTGCTGGCTTCCACCATGACAGCCCCGGCAAGCGCCGCGACTGTGCCGCCCCTTCCACTCCCGGCCGCCATAGCGCCCTTATTAGACCAGCTGTGGGTGCTGGTGGCCGCCGCCTTGGTGTTCTTCATGCAAGCCGGCTTCAAGTGCGTGGAAGTGGGGATGGCACAGCGGAAAAGCAGCACGTCCGTCGCCATGAAGAACCTCGTTAACTGGGTTCTGACCAGTTTGTTTTTCTTCCTGTTCGGTTTTGCTCTGCTGTTCGGCCACTCTTGGCACGGGCTGGTGGGAACAAGCTTGTTTGCGCTCAAGGATGCCGCCACACCGCAAGCGTTGGGGTTGGTGTTCTTCTTGTTCCAAGCGGCGTTTGCGAGCACATCCACCACCATCGTTTCGGGCGCGCTCGCGGAACGCACAAGTTTTGCGGCCTTTCTTATCGGCTGCGTGTGGCAAGCGGCCGTGGTCTATCCGGTGTTCGGCCACTGGGTTTGGAGCGGCGCCTTCGACAGCACCAACCCGGGTTGGTTGCAAAAGCTCGGCTTCATCGACTTTGCGGGCTCAAGCGCCGTTCACAGCAACGGGGCGTGGTATGCGCTCGTGGGCGCATGGATGGTGGGGCCACGCCGTGGTCGCTTCGACGCCCATGGCAACGCGTGCAGCCTGCGCCCCAACAGCATGGCCTACGCCACTTTGGGTGTGTTTATCTTGTGGTTCGGATGGTGGGGATTCAACGGCGGCAGCACGCTGCACCTCAACGCCGCGGTCGCGGGCATCATCCTCAACACCAACCTTGCAGGGGCCATGGGAGGCTTGGTTGCCTTCGCGCACGCGCAAGCGGTGCCCGGGCGCCGTGACGTGGGCGAAAAGTTTCTGGGCGGCGCCTTGGGCGGCCTTGTGGCCATCACGGCCAATTGCCACTTGGTTTCGCCGATGGCGGCGCTGGCCATCGGCGCCGTGGCGGGGGTGCTGCACAACATCGGATTCGACTTGCTGTTACACAGGCTCAAGATCGACGACCCCGTGGGTGCGATACCCGTCCATGGCGTGTGCGGCGTGTGGGGCACTTTGGCCGTGGCGCTGTTTGGGCGCGCAGAGCTTTTGCCGTTGCCGCGATGGCAACAGCTGGGCGTTCAGGCGCTGGGCGCCTTGGCGTGCTTCGCCTGGGCTGCCGCCAACGCCACCGTGATTTACTACTTGCTCAAACGCACGGTTGGCTTGCGGGTGTCTGCCACAGAGGAAGAGCTGGGCGTGGGGTTAACCCCTGACCTGATGAGCCCTTCATTGCCACCCACAACCAAATCATAGCGAGACGTCGAGCGGACCCGACGTCACTCGCTGATGTTTGGGCGCCTACTCGCTTTGCGATCCGTCTGAACCGCCGCCACCTTCGCCTGAAAGGTCAGGAGGCATAGATTCAGAAGCGGGTGCCGGAGCGGGAGCTACCTTCGCGCCACGGCCCTTCTTCTTCGCTGGAGCTTCGGCTGCTGGCGGTGCAGCTTTCGCTGCCTTTTTCGCCTTAGGAGCCTTCGCTACTTTTTTGCTGGCCTTCTTGGCTACTTTCTTGCCCGCTTTCTTGGCGCCCTTTTTGGCTGCCTTGCCCGCGCCGCGCTTTGCAACCTTCTTGGCTTTCTTGCCCTTCTTGGCTGCGCCTTTTGCGGCCTTTTTCCCGGCTTTTTTAGCCTTTTTTGCCTTAGGGGCTTTCGCCGCTTTAGCCGATTTCGAAGACTTCTTTGGGCTCTTCGATGCCCCACCTGACTTCCGCTTCGTCGCCATGGAACACGATGTTATCAGAACAATTGTGCAAAAAGAACAGTGGCTTTCGTGAAGAGCGATGATCGATCGCGCTTGCACACTCGTGCGATATATTCGTCGACGACATGTTGATGACCTTGTTCGCGGCGTCGCTCGTGTATCCAACCGTGTTGTGGACGGTGGCTCTGGGCTTTGTAATCCTCTACTGGTTGCTGGTGGCCGGCGGCGCCCTGGATGTGGATGGGATGCATGGTGCGACAGATGCCTCGGCACACGCCGCTGATGCTGTATTTCATGCGGCACACGCCGCGGCTGACGGTGCACATGCGGCCGCCACGGCCGTCGGGGGGGACACCCATCACGTGCACATCAGCGATGCCGCGGGCTTGCTGGGGAAACTGGGTTTGCGGCAGGTGCCCCTCACGGTGCTCGGCACCGCATTGGTGCTGCTGAATTTTTGGGGCTGTTACTTCGCAATCAAGGTGACCGGTGCGTTGCCACTTCTGCGCGGCAGCCTGTTGATGGTTGTGGTTTTTGTGCTGTCGTTACCCATCGCGGGACTTCTTTGCCGCCCCCTGCGGCCGCTGTTCAAGGTGCATGAGGCACCCACGCGGGCGCAGGTGATCGGCAAGATGGGTGTCATCTCCACCGGAAAGGTGGACGCGCGCTTTGGGCAAGCCAAGGTCGACGACGGCGGCGCTGGGCTCATCGTGGAGGTGCGTGCGGCAACCGGCAACGGCCTGGCGCGCGGCGACCGGGTGGTGCTGGTGTCATGGAATGCTGAGCTGCACGCCTACGAGGTGGAGCGCTTGGACGCGGGGCTGGCGACGAACAACCCGGCGTGAACCTGGCTTTGGCGCGACGCCTGAACTGGTCTCAGGCGCTGAACCGACGGCCACGAGAAACCATACCGAGCCACAGCAACCCGAAGCCGAGCAGACCCAGATGCCAAGGATCGGTGGCGGGGACGCTTTTCACGTTCGAGGAAGGGCACGCGTCGCCTTGGCCATTGGCGTCCGCATCGCTTTGCGACGGATTGCTCACCTGGGGGCAATTGTCGCAGACGTCCACCACGCCGTCGTTGTCGAGATCGCTGCTGGCGGTGAGCGCGCTTAGACAGTGGTCAGGCACGGTGGCGGGAATCACCAACCAACCGACGTCGTTCAAAACGGGCAAAGCCAACCCCATCTTGTGGTTGGCACCGTTGTAATAGGGCTCCATGAGTTCGTTCGGCGCAAGCGCGGCGCTGAAGTGCCCCACAGAAGATCCGAACTCGACCGGGTTCGGGGCATGCAATCGGACGCGTCCATTCGTTTGTCCGGCCGTAGGGCGAGGCAGGTAGACGGCCGTCGCGTTGCCGGACCAAGTCAGATTCGGATCGCCTGTCATGGCAGACAGTCGTTGTGCGTCGGTCATCGCTGACAATGCGGCCGGCACGGCTCCCTCCAACATGAGGCCATTGGTAAAGGCGTCGTCACGACCGGAGAGTTTCGCCCCGCTAGATTGGTCAAGGAAGGATGAAAAGCCAAGGCCATGACCCAATTCGTGGAACACCACCGATACAAGATCCAATTGGTTGGAAGCGCCGCGCCCATCAAGGCCCAAGTACCAGCTTGTTGTGGGGGCGCAGGTTCCGGCGCCCAACGAGCTGTTAAATTCAGCTGAGATCTCCGCAAGGGTTGCTGTTCGATCGAAGCCGGCAATGGCGTTCGCCACGGCCTGCGCGTACCAAGTGTTGGGACGCGGTGGTGCATAAGCAGGGTCGTTGCGGGGAAAATCGCGATCGACGGTGTTGGGGCCCGCGTTGCCGATCACCGCATAGGTTAATCCACAGTCAAGCGGGTTCATCTGGGCGTCCACTTTGATCTCCACCTTGCTCACCAACCGGGCGCCCCAAAGCTTCGCCGCGTAAGAAAAGGCATTGAGCCGCGCCTGCCCCAACGTCGCAGCCACGTTGTCGCCCGCCGCCGTAAACGGGGACGGATCGTTAAAGCCTTCGCCGGGCCCATCGCGGTTCACGATGGTGATTGTCGCGGCGTATGCGTCAGCAAATGGGGATTGCAAGAGCGGCGTGAGCACAGCCAGGATCGCCAACCTCGCGCCTTCACTTCGCATGTAGATGACTTTCGCGTTCGCACCCGATTGCAGTCGACCCGCTTGGCGTGATTTGCAACCTAGATTGGTGTCTGAACCGGCCCGACAAATCTAGGATCGCTCCGCCGGTTTGTTGCGGAACCTCAACAAAGCCTTCGTTAGAGAAGTTTTCGGCGTGTTGTTCGGCGCGTTCCAAACTGGCTGGCGCCCTTCGTGCGGTGGGCGCGGTGGGCGCTCGGTAGATCAGCGCGAGGCCCCCCCGTCTCTGCGCGTCCGTGGATGGCGACGTCACTGCGACACCGGCGGCATCGCCACAAGCCGACATAAGGACCAACAACAAACACCTTTGCGCCGTCATCGGTCAAGTGAAGCAAACCGCGCTGGGGCCGCACGTCACAATCTGACAACATGCGCCGGGACCACGTCCCAACCGCAGCCGCCACCCGTCCTTCGATATCAGCCTTCGCCCTGTCTGGCGGCCGACTCGGTGTCGGGGGCTTCGGAGCCCCGCCTCCAAGTTCAAATTCGCTCCGCAGGAATGATTTTTTCCCACAACTTGGCGCCAAGAACGCCGATAAATGGACGGGCGTAGCACCGGCACGAAACACGGACGGGATTAACGATGGAACTGAACGGAACTTTGCAAGCGGCGTTGTTGATCGGCGGGGGCGCTTTTGTGCTGCTCTTCGCCGTGGGTTTATTCGTCACGCGGTTCTACCGCAAGGTGGATCAAGGCCGGGCGCTTATCGTCAACACGCTCAAAAGTGAGCCCACGGTCACCTTCACGGGCGCGGTGGTGATTCCCGTTTTGCACCGGGCTGAGGTCATGGACATCTCGGTGCGCACCATCGAAATCGACCGCAAGGGCAAAGAAGGGTTGATCTGCAAAGACAACATCCGCGCCGACATTCGTGTCACATTTTTCGTGCGTGTTAACAAAACGGCCGAAGACGTCCTGAAGGTCGCGCAGTCGATCGGGTGCGTGCGCGCCTCCGACGCCGACACGCTTGAACAGCTGTTCGTGGCGAAGTTTTCCGAAGCGCTCAAGACTGTGGGCAAGCGCTTGGAGTTTGAAGAGCTTTACACAAAGCGCGATGAGTTCCGCGACCAGATCATCGACGTCATTGGCCGAGATCTCAATGGTTATGTGCTTGACGACGCCGCCATCGATTTCCTCGAGCAAACGCCGCTGGAAGTGCTGGATCCCAGCAACATCTTGGACGCGCAAGGCATCCGCAAGATCACGGAAATCACCGCCGCCCAGAAGGTGAGCACGAACGATCTAAAGCAAGAGGAGCTCAAGGCCATCACGAAAAAGAACGTGGAATCGGCTGAGGCCATCTTTGAGCTGGAGCGGCAACGCGCCGACGCGCAGGCGCGCCAGCAGCGTGAGATTTTGAGCATTCAAGCGCGTGAGCAAGCTGAAACCATGCGCGTACAGGCCGAAGAAAAGCAAAAGGCCGAGGTGGCTCGCATTCGCCAGGAAGAAGAAGTTGCGATCGCGGATGAAAACCGCAAACGGCAGGTGGAAGTGGCCGCGAAGAACCGCGAGCGCGTGGTGGCCGTGGAAAACGAACGCGTCACCAAGGATCGCGACCTTGAAGCCATCTCGCGCGAGCGTCAAGTGGAACTGCAGCGCATCGAGAAGGAAAAAGCGCTGGAAGTGGAACGCAAAGTGATCGCCGATGTGGTGTCGGGGCGCATCGCCGTTGAAAAGCAGGTGGCGGAAGAAGAAGAGCGCATCAAAGACATTCGCCTGCTGGCTGAAGCCAAACGCCAGAAGGACGCGCATGTGATTACCGCCGAGGGCAAAGCGCAGGAGCAAGTGGTGCTTAAGCTCAAGCAGGCTGAGGCGCAGACCGAGGTGGCCAAATACGAAGCCAAACAGGCGATCACCAAGGCGGATGCCGATCTCGAAGCCGCGGATCGCACGGCACGCGCGAAGCTGCGCATCGCCGAAGGTGTGCAGGCCGAGGCCGCGGCCGAAGGCTTGGCGCAGGTGCGCGTGAAGGAAGCCGACGCGGTGGCCACCGAAAAGGTGGGCATGGCACAGGCGCGCGTGACGATGGAGCAAATGCAGGCGCAAGCGAAAGGCCGCGAGGCCGAAGCGGGCGCGGTGGCGAAGCTGGGCCAAGCCGAGGCGGACGCCAAGCGATTGATGTTGTCGGCCGAGGCCGCGGGCGTGGAAGCCCAGGGTCTGGCCACGGTGCGGGTCAAAGAAGCCAACGCCGCGGCCACCGAACGCACAGGCGCAGCTGACGCCACGGCGATTCGAGCGCGGATGGAAGCCGAAGCACATGGTTTGGCGCAAAAGACCGAAGCCATGCAGCTGCTCAAAGGCGACGCTCGTGAACACGAAGAGTTTCGGCTGCGGCTTGAAAAACAAACCGAAGTGGCGCTGCAAACACTCAAAACCCGCGTGTCGATGTCCGAACAACAGGCCGAAGTCATGGGCAAGGCCCTGGCCGAAGCCAAGATCAACATCGTGGGTGGTGATGGCCAGTTCCTCGATAAATTCTTCAAGGCCGTGTCTTTGGGGCACGCGGTGGATGGCGCCCTGGCCAACAGCGAAACTTTGGCGCACTTGGCGGGCGAATACACTTCGGGGCAAAGCAGCTTGCGCGCCGACATCAAAGACGTGCTCACCCGCCCCGCTGTGGGCACCGATGCCATCAAGAACCTCAGCATTGTGGCCGCGCTAAACCACGTCATCTCGGCCTCTGATGGCAGCAAACGCACGGCGCTTGAGCGTTTGGTCAAGCAAGCGCAGGATCTGGGGCTCGAGTAAGGCCGGCTGCCCATGGCCGCATCAGAACAACCGCCCGCCGCCATCGGCGATGGCTATGAGGTGATCCGCGCCCGCTTGGTGGAACAGGCGGGCACGCTTGGCCGCATCGCCGAGGCGTTGAATCAAGCGCGTAAGCAGGCTTTTGGCAGCACTGAATTGGTGCTGGCTTCCACCCACCGCGCGCGCACCGAAAACAACTGTGTGCCCGCCGACATCGTAACGGTGGGCAACGATTTGCTGTTTGGCTACAACGTGTTTTTGGGCCTCAAGACCGAAACCACCGTGGCCGACGTGTTCAGCGTGCATCGCTTCGAGCCCGTGGAAGGCGAGCTGGATCTGGTGCCTGTGGCCAGCAACGACGCCAGCGCCGCGCTGATTCGCGAGCCGCGGTTCGCAAGCGACTTTGCCGAACTTTATAAGTATTACAAGCACGCGCGGCTCACGAAGTTATCGCGCACCGACACCAAGCTCTTGGCCGTGTTCCGCATGGGGCCCAACGCCACGGATCTGCGCGTGTTTCGCTGGGGCGTGGGCCGTGATGGCGTGCCTTCCTACATCGACAACCGGGGTGAGCGTGATTTTGTTTTTCCGCCCCAACACACCTTCGAATGGGTGGAGGTGACGCGCGATCAACACGTCAGTGGCACGCACCCGCACGCGAACATTCTGAACACGCTGTTCGTGGAGACCGTGAGCGGCACGTTAACCGTGAAGGTGGAAAACAACACCGAAGACGGCGAAGGCATTTACAGCGAGCCGGTGGACGATCCACGCCAAGCGTTGGACGACGCCGACATCTTCTACGCAAAAGTCGGCACGTTGGTGCTGCTGAAGGTCCTGCCGTTTAATGAAAAGGCGTTTCGCTATTTGGTGTTTGCCACGCGATCGCAAAAAGTGGTGCGCATCGACGCCATCGGGCATTCGTGCGTCGAACTGCCTGAAGATCACGGCGTGATCTTTCCGGGCGGCTATTACCTGCAAGACGGCCAACACAAGGTCTTTGAGGGCGATTTTTCCGATCTTGAGTTCGAGCGCAGCGTGCGCGCGCCGAATGGCGAAGACGTGCTTTATGTGTTTCACCGGCGGCACGATGGGCTTTACATCCTGCTGGTCTACAACCTGATCGAAAAACGCGTATCGACGCCCATTCGGTGCCACGGTTACAGCTTGTTCGAAGACGGCCGCATGATGGTGTTCCGCGCGGAATCGCAAGAGCCCACGCGCGTGCATCCGATGCAAGTGTGGACCACGCCGTTTCTTTCCGATGAAGCCGCAGCGCGCGCCCCGAAAGTCACGGGGCCGTTGGGCAAGATCGGCAACGCCGCTTTGGTGCGCGGCATTTCCGATGCCTTGACGGTGCGCCGCTTGGTGCAGGACACGCAGCCCACCCGCCGCATCTATGAAGATCTCATCGCGCACGTGGGGCGAACGATGGATCTGCACCACTGGTTGGGCGACGCCCAGCTGCTCAGCGATGGCAGCCACTTGCTGGCGCCGCTGCAGGCCATTCGCCACACCGCCGAGCTGGTGGTGGATGAATTCGAGAAGGTGCAGGCGCTGCAGGCGCAGGCGCAGAAACAATTCAGCGAAGCGCAGGAGCAACAAGAAGCGCTGTTCAAAACGTTGCGGCCCGATACCTGGACCACCGTGGCCCCGTTTATGGAGGCGCTTGGAAAGTTACGCGCCCAACGTGGTCACCTGATCGGCCTCAAAGAGGTGCGGTATATACAGGTGCAGGGGGTGGAAGCGCTTGAAGCCGCCAGCGTGCAAGCGTTCGAACGTGTCAGCGGCGCCGCCGTTGGATTCCTGCTGAAAGACGATGCGTTCACGCCTGTGTTGGCGGAGATCAATCAGCTTGTGGATCAGGTGGCCAGCGTCGAAAAGACGCGCGCGTTGGCGCCACTGGCCGAAAAAGCGGAGGCCCTCAACGCCGGCCTCAACGTGCTTTCAGAAGTGGTGGGTGGGTTGAAGGTGGAGGATCCCACCGTGCGCACCAATATTTTAGAGCGCATCTCGGAAGCCTTTGGGCAGTGGGGGCGTCTGCGCGCCACGGTGGAAGCGCGTCGCAAAACCTTGCTCAAAGGCGAAGGCGAGGCTGAGTTCGCGGCGCAATTCAAACTGTTCGGACAGAGCGTGAGCAGCGCGGTGGGCATGGCCGAAACACCGCAAGCGTGTGACGAGCAGCTTTCGCGTTTGATGGTGCAGATGGAGGAGCTGGAGTCGCGCTTCTCTGAATTCGACGAATACCTGACGGTGCTCGCGGGAAAGCGCGAAGAGGTTTACGAAGCGCTAAACCAAAAAAAGCAGCGTCTCCTCGACGAGCGGCAACGGCGCGCGGCGAATTTGATGTCCGCCGCCGAACGCATCTTGCAGGGCGTGGGTCGGCGCGCACAAACGCTCAAGAGCGTGGACGAATTGAACGGTTACTTCGCCGCGGACCCGATGATCTTGAAGGTGCGCGAGCTCGCTGTGCGCCTGGTTGAGCTGGGCGAAGGCACGCGCGCCGACGAACTCGGCTCGAAGGTCAAAAGCGCCCAACAAGAAGCGCTGCGTGGCCTGAAGGACAAGCTGGATCTTTACGAAGACGGCGACAATGTCATTCGTCTAGGCAAACACAAGTTCACGGTCAACACGCAGCCGCTGGACCTGACGCTGGTGCCGCAGGCTGAAGGTGAAGCGATGGCCCTTGCCGTCACCGGGACTGACTATCGTGAAGCGGTGACGGACACGGCGTTCGCCGCCACGCGCCCCTACTGGAGCCAAACGTTGGCTTCGGAGACCAGCGATGTCTACCGCGGCGAATACCTGGCGGCGAGTATGCTGTTTGCGGCGGAAGCGGGGCAAGGCAATCTGTCTGTTGCAGCGCTGCAAGAGGCGCGGTTGTCGCCAGGCGGGCTGCAAGAGCACGTGCGCAAAGCGGCGGCCTCACGTTACGACGAGGGCTACGAACGCGGCGTGCACGATGCGGATGCCACGGCGATTCTCGAAAAGCTGCTGGATCTGCGACAAGCGGCCGGGTTGCTGCGGTTTTCGCCGCAGGCGCGGGCGTTGGCCACGTTGTTTTGGGCCGAAGGCGTGGAAGCCTCGGCGCTCGACAAGTGGCACCGGCAGGCCGGAAGCCTGGCACGGTTGCGCGCGCTGTTGGGTCCCACGCGCGCGCACGAGGAGCTGGCGCAAGAGCTGCAAACCGCCGTGGCCACCTTCGCCGCGAAACTGCCTGATCGCGGCGCGACCGACGTGGCACCTGCAGCAGCGAGGTACCTCATCGAAGAGTTGGCGGCCACGCAACCTCGGTTCGTGTGCAGTCATGAGGCGTTTAGCATTCGCGAGGCTTTCGCCGCGCATTTGGATCGCAGCGGTCAACGTTTGGCCTTCGAAGAAGACCTTCGCTCACTGCAAGACGATTTGGCGGCGCGCTTGGCCGTGGCACGCGCGTGGATCGATGCGTTCGTGGCGCGCCCCAACCCCGGCGACCAAGACGCCCACGCAACCCATTTTGCACCAGAGGTCGCGGCGCTCTTGCTCACCGAACGCACGCTCGACCGCGGCACCTCGACAGCGCGGACGATGACGGAAGTCACGGGTTTGTTGGGCAACCACCCGCGCATCGAGAACGGCACCTTACGCCTGCGCCTTGATGAATTCTTGCCACGGCTGCAACGGTTTGTGAGCGAGCGCGTGCCGGGCTTTGCCGATTACAAGCAACAAAGGCAGGCCTTGCTTGCACGCGAGCGTACGCGGTTGCGGCTAGACGAGTTCAAACCGCGCGTGTTGACGTCTTTCGTGCGCAACCGCTTGGTCAACGAAGTCTATTTGCCGCTCGTGGGCGACAACCTCGCCAAACAGATGGGTGCCGCCGGCGAAAAGAAGCGCACCGATCTGATGGGTTTGCTGCTGGTGATCTCCCCACCGGGATACGGCAAAACCACGTTGATGGAGTATGTGGCCAGCCGCCTGGGTCTGGTGTTCATGAAGGTCAATGGCCCTTCGCTTGGGCACGAGGTGCGATCGCTCGATCCCGAAGAAGCGCCGAACGCCACCGCGCGCCAAGAGGTGGAGAAGATCAACTTGGCGTTGGAGATGGGCAACAACGTGATGCTTTATCTCGACGACATCCAGCACACGCACCCGGAGCTACTGCAAAAGTTCATTTCGCTGTGCGACGCTCAACGCCGCATCGAAGGCGTGTGGAAGGGCCGCACGCGCACGTATGATATGCGCGGCAAACGTTTTTGCGTGGTGATGGCGGGCAACCCCTACACCGAATCGGGAGATCGCTTCCAAATTCCCGACATGCTCGCGAACCGTGCCGACACCTACAATCTGGGTGACATTCTCTCGGGCAAAGACGATGTTTTTGCACTGAGCTACATTGAAAACGCAATCACATCAAACCCCGTTTTGGCGCCGCTTGCCACGCGCGACCAAGCCGACATTTATAAATTGATCCGCATGGCGCAAGGCGAGGTGCTCGCCACCACGGATCTAAGCCACGGTTATGCGGCGGTGGAACTTGCGGACATCAAGGCCGTGCTTGAGCGCCTGATGGTGGTGCAGAAAACCCTGCTGCGGGTGAACCAGCAATACATCGCGTCTGCTTCCACCGACGATAAGTTCCGCACGGAGCCTCCGTTCAAGCTGCAAGGCAGTTACCGCAACATGAGCAAGCTTGCCGAGAAGGTTGTGGGCGCGATGACGCCCGAGGAGCTGGATCGGCTGATTGAGGATCACTACGTGGGTGAGGCACAAACGTTGACCACGGGCGCGGAAACCAATTTGCTAAAGCTGGCGGAGTTGCGCGGCACCCTATCGCCCACGCAAGCCAAGCGGTGGAACGACATCAAGCACGAATTTGTTCGCGTGAAAAAACTGGGTGGAGCCGAAGACGATCCCGTCACCCGGGTCACGGGGCAACTTTCAGATCTGGGCGGCCAACTGCAAGGCATTCGCAGCGCGCTTGAAAAGCCGCGTGCCACAACCACCGCCACGGAAAAGAAAGATGGCGATGGGTTGCCGCATTGGCTGGCCGATCACCTGGGCCGCCTCGACGCCATCTTGCATGCGATGGAGAAGCGCCCCGTGAATCTCACCGTGCAAACCGAGGCGCCTCGCGGCGTTGAAGAAGCGTTGGGGCAGCAAGTGGCGATCGTTGAACGCACGCTGATCCCGCTTGTGCGCGCGGCGGCTCGCAGCCTAGAAGATCGTCGTGCGTTGGAGCAGAAGATCGAGCAGCTGCTCGCTGCGTTACGCCAGCCAGACGACGTGCGGTAGCCACTCAGCCCGTTAGGGCCCCCCAGCTCCAGCTCAGAACCGTAGCGCCAACGCGAGGCCCGCGTTCCGCGGGCCCAACCATGGCACCACATTCATTGACCAGGCGGCATCGACGCCCAGGCGCGCACGCAAAGCGCGATTGAAGCGCGCAACATTCATGGGCGCGCTGGTCAGGCCATACAGACGGCTGCCCACCACGAAGATCCAGCCTTGCACCAGACTGAACGTTTTGCGTTTGCAGCCAGAGTCGTCGTGCTTAAACGTTTCGCACACCAAGCCGTAACCATCAGCCAAGAAGAAGCCGCCAATCAATAGGCCCGTCAACGTCAACGTGCCTTCTTCCGGTTCACGCGCGTAGAAGTTGCCCAGCGACGGCAACGCAAGCTCAAGCGCAAACCCAAGCGCGGGGCTCTTCCGTTGGCGCTCGAACTCGGTCTGCGCCGCCCACAGCTCACGCGCGGCTTCCGATCCGCCAAGCGCTTCGGAACCCGCGGCAGCAGGAGGGGCGTCAGCCGCG
Source organism: Deltaproteobacteria bacterium (assembly GCA_033763315.1). GTDB lineage: Bacteria > Myxococcota_A > Polyangia > Fen-1088 > Fen-1088 > JAGTJU01. The sequence continues at coordinate 230,968 of JANRKS010000005.1, read as the reverse complement.
TGTGCTGGTGAGGCCAATGAACGCACGAGACACCCGAACGCCAAAACGCGCAGATGACGCAATCCAAAACACGCACGAAGGTGCCGCATCGCTGCCGCACCTTATCGCGCGTCGCCCGGTTGGTAAACGGCCGATCTAAAACGCACGGGCCGTGCGTGGTCGCTGCCTGTTTCACATCATCTTAGCTGATGGGACCGCAAAGCTCTCCGGCTTCATCGACCGTGCCGTTGCCGTTGTTGTCTTTGCCGTCCTTGTCGCAGTATTGAGGCGAATTGCATGGCTCGCCAGGTTCGTCCACCATCCCGTTGCCGTTGTTGTCGATGCCGTCCTTGTCGCAGTATTGGGGCGCATTGCATGGCTCGCCGGCTTCATCGACCATGCCGTTGTTGTTGTTGTCTTTACCATCTTTGTCGCACGACACGGGTGGACCAACACACGGCTCGCCTGGCTCATCCACCATGCCGTTGCCGTTGTTGTCTTTGTCGTCCTTGTCGCACGATACGGCCGGACCACAAGCTTCACCGGCTTCATCGACCATGCCGTTGCCGTTGTTGTCCTTGCCATCTTTGTCACAGTATTGGGGCGCATTGCATGGCTCACCCGGTTCGTCCACCATCCCGTTGCCGTTGTTGTCGATGCGATCCGCCTCGCACGTGACAGGGCCAGAACAGGGCTCGCCGGCTTCATCCACCATGCCGTTGCCGTTGTTGTCTTTGCCGTCCTTGTCACACGACACAGGTGGGCCAACACACGGCTCGCCTGGCTCATCAACCATGCCGTTGCCGTTGTTGTCTTTGCCGTCCTTGTCACACGACACGGCCGGACCACAGGCCTCGCCGATTTCATCGACCATGCCGTTGCCGTTGTTGTCGATCTTGTCAGCGTCGCAGCTCACAGGGCCAGAACACGGCTCGCCAGCTTCATCGACCATGCCGTTGCCGTTGTTGTCTTTACCATCTTTGTCGCACGACACAGGTGGGCCACAAGCTTCGCCGGCTTCATCCACCATCCCGTTGCCGTTGTTGTCGCGGCCGTCCTTGTCGCACGACACGGCCGGGCCACAAGCCTCGCCGGCTTCATCAACTCGACCGTCGCTGTTGTTGTCGATCTTGTCAGCATCGCATGGTGGTGCACACGGCTCACCGGCTTCATCAACTCGACCGTCGTTGTTGTTATCGCGGCCGTCCTTTTCGCATGAGACAGCGGGACCACAAGCTTCGCCGGCTTCATCCACCATGCCGTTGCCGTTGTTGTCTTTGCCGTCCTTGTCACACGAAACAGGTGGGCCACAAGCCTCGCCGGCTTCATCGACCATGCCGTTGCCGTTGTTGTCGATCTTGTCAGCGTCGCATGGTGGTGCACACGGCTCACCGGCTTCATCAACTCGTCCGTCGTTGTTGTTATCGCGGCCGTCCTTTTCGCACGCGACAGCGGGACCACAAGCTTCGCCAGCTTCATCCACCATGCCGTTGCCGTTGTTGTCTTTGCCGTCCTTGTCACACGAAACCGCGGGACCACATGGCTCGGCCGCTTCGTCCACAGTGCCGTTGCCATTGTTGTCTATGCGATCCATGTCGCATGCGGGTGCGCAAGGCTCGCCTGGCTCGTCAACCTTGCCGTTGTTGTTGTTGTCGCGTCCGTCTTTGTCGCAGGCTGTAACGGGGCCGCACATTTCGCCCGCCTCATCCACCATGCCGTTGCCGTTGTTGTCGATTTTGTCAGCGTCGCACGGCGGCGCGCAGGGCTCGCCCAGTTCATCAATGCGGCCGTCATTGTTGTTGTCACGCCCGTCTCGGTCGCACTCCACAGACGTTCCGCCGCATAGCTCGCCGGGCTCATCGATCTTGCCGTCGCCATTGTTGTCGCGGCCGTCCTTGTCACAACCCACCGCTGGGCCACAGGCCTCGCCCGTTTCGTCCACAACGCCGTTGCCATTGTTGTCAACCTTGTCCATGTCGCAAGCCGGTGCACAAGGCTCACCTGGTTCATCAACCTTGCCGTTGTTGTTGTTGTCCCTGCCATCTTTGTCACAAGCCGCGGCAGGGCCACACACCTCACCAGACTCATCCACCACGCCATTGCCGTTGTTGTCGATGCGATCCTTGTCGCATGGCGGGGAACACGGCTCACCGGCCTCGTCGACCTTGCCGTCCAGATTGTTGTCCTTGCCATCTTTGTCACACGCCACAGGTGGGGCAGAGCACTGCTCACCCGCCTCATCGACAACCCCGTTGCCGTTGTTGTCAACCTTGTCCATGTCGCAAGCGGGTGCACAAGGCTCGCCTGGCTCGTCAACCTTGCCGTTGTTGTTGTTGTCTCTGCCATCTTTGTCACACGTAGCGGGGCATGAAAGATCCTCATCGACCTTGCCATCGCAATCGTCGTCAACGCCGTTACACACCTCTGGCCGTGAAGAGCAACGCGGATCAAAATCGCACTTGCCTGTGGTCTTTTCGGCGATGCGGCGGTTGTCCTGGATCTTGGCCATATTCGGCCCTGGATTCGCAAAGCCGATCGTCATTCGGTCAACGCTGCGCGACAGGATGTCCACGACATCGTTCGACGTTTGCCCTTGGCTATCGGGCAAATTCACGAGCATCGACTTAGAGTCGCGCAGCCGCCACGTGCCTTGGTTGTACCAGCAGTAAGCGGCCGCCTTTGGATCGAAGTACATCGCACCCTTGGGCGCGGAAAGCAAAACGATCGCGCCGTCGTCGCGCAACTGAAAGCCTTCATTGGCCAGCACGCCACAGTTGGCGAACTTCGTGGGATCGTCTGTGGCCGTAGGCACAGCGCACTTGAAGAACACACCTGCGGTCTCTTTGATGCAGATATTGTCCTCGTCAACGAGCAGGTCGCAGTCGTTGTCAACGTCGTCACAAATCTCTGGCTTGGCCGCCAATGGCGCACCAGCGCACAAAGCCCGTTGGCCATCTGGCGCACACTGCATTTTGCCCGAGTTCTGGCACGCACCCAGGCCCACGGTACAGGCGAGGCCCACGCCAAAGTTCTCGTCCACCTTGCCGTCACAGTTGTTGTCTTTGCCGTCACACAACTCACGCGCCGCGGGACTCACCTGCGCGTTGCCGTCGTTGCAGTCGCATCCCTCGGAAGCGCCCGCCGCACAAACCTTCCAACCATCTCGGTCGCAATCATCCTTTGACACCACGCCGTCGCAGTTTTCATCCACGTCGTTGCCACAGATATCGAAGGCGCCGGGGTTGATCTTGGCGTCGGCGTCGTTGCAGTCTTCGCCCGGTCCTGTGCCCGCCGAGAATCCGTCTTGGTCCATATCGACCTTGGAGGGCGCCTTCTCCCGGACCAGGATCTTCGCCACCTGGGTTTCGCCCTTGAATTCGCCATCGGACACATCGGCGCGGACCTCAAACACGCCAGCCTGCGAACCAGTGAACACCACTGCACTGCCACCCACGATGGCAAACGGCTCGCCCAACAGCGGCACGTCCTCGCCGGTTGTTCCAAGCGTTGCTTTCCAAACGAACGTCAACGGCTTGCCTTCAGGATCGCTGGCCCGCAAGGCAAGTTGAACCGTTTGCCCCACGAGCAAGTCAGCCACGGAAGGCGACAGAAACACATCGGTAGGTGCTTGGTTCACGCCCTTGGCCACCGCTGCCACCCGCGTGGTGCCTGGCGCCCCCCAAACTTTGCCATCGAACGCACGGCAGGCCACTGTGAAGGTGCCCTCGTTCTTTAGCGACAAAGTACCAACAATGCCCTCGCCTTCAACAAGACCTGTAGCAACCAACTTATCATCGACTGTTGATAAGGGATCGGCGCCTGGATCCAAAAGCCCCCATTCCACGGTCAGGGCATCCGCTGGTGATTCTTTGTCTTGCACCAAGGCCTTGAGTGCAACCACCTCACCCACCACGCCCGTGTCAGCGCTGGCAAGCGGGGAACATTGCGGCGGCGTGTTGGTGATCGGCAACGCAGACACGTCCACCACGAACGTGTGCGACAAGGCGGTTGTACCAGACTTTGCCTTGAACACGATCGAGTATCGCCCCGGCTGCGAGGCCGTGAATTGGCGGGCGTCCGGGTCATCCGCGGCTGGCGTCAGCGTGCCACCACCGGCGTCCCACTGTGCTTCGGGGGTCGAGCTCACGTTCAACACAGTGGCCGAAAGGCGTACTGTTTCGCCAACGAACATCGACGTGACGTCCTCAGGCGTCGCGCTCACAACGGGGCTGAACCGGCTGTCATCGCCATCGAACTGGCCGACCAAGTGGTCACAGTCGATGTCGTAATCGTTGGCACGCGCCATGGGATCAACACTGACGCCTGGCGACGTTTCAACCAGCGATTGCCCCAGATCCGCCACGCCGAACGCTTCGGAGGTGCGGTTGTCGGGGTAATAGATCATGTGCACGCGCGCGCCGAGGCTGAGGCCCGTCTTGGGTGCATCTGCAAAGATCGCGTGCAACGAAGCGCCCGTGAGGCGCGGCCACATGGCAGCCAAGTTGTTCGCCACATCGGCGAAGGTCTTGGATTCAAGCACGTTGCCAACGGCGTCGGTCAGCGTCACCAATGCTTTGCCATCGTCGCCGACGAACAGCGAGGCGGCCAAAGCCTGTTGGCCCACTTCCACGCGTTGCGCTTCCTCCCCTTCAAACAACGACGTCACATAAACAAAGCGCAAGGTGCCGCGGAACTTTCCTGATAACAGCAGATCACGAACGGAGGCCTGCTTCTCAGGAACGCCATCCATATCGGCGTCAACCGAAGCGGGCAGAAGCGCCTTCATCTCGTCGGAAAGATTGTTCACAGAGGCGGCGGGAACATCTGAGTCTGTCGCCTTAAGCACGCTTTGTGCGGACACATTGCCTTCACAGCGCGGCGGGTTCGGCATGAGCCCAAGGGAACTTTCCAAGGCGAAGGCAGATTCCGCGGCCATGTACATCGAGAAGTGCGACGCCTTCGCGATCACAAGCTTGTTGGGCTTGTCTATGGCCAAAACTTCGACCGGCTCCCATCGACCGGCTTTGGTGTTGTAGGTGAAAGCGCCGACTTTGTTTGGGTCCATCGTCGTGGAATCAAGTGGCAACGTGACCGTCGCGCGCTTGCGGAAAACAGTGCCTGAAGGGCCGAAGTCAACCACGGGGCCGCCTGCGCTAAACGCAGCACGCGCGGGCACGCGGCTCACTTCGTTGATGGAAACGATTGTGTCGTTCTCCACGGCCCCGGCGGGCACGGACACGGCCGAGCGCCGCACGCGGCTCACTTCCGATTGCACGGAAACCTGCGCGGGCTCATCGGAGGTCACGAGGCGAGCCGCGCGCTGCACGGGTTCCGCCACGGTCAACGGGAAACTCTGGCGCACGACTGTGTCGTTCACGTTGGCTTCGATCACGATCATGTGATCGCCTGCCGGCAACGTGCCCGGATCCGCCACCACTCGGCGTTCACGCACCGCTACGCCCTGCGGTGCAGACACAACATTCCATTGTGTGTCACCCACATACGAATGCTTCGGGGTGTACGAATACTCTTCGGTGGTCAACACAAATGACGGCGGAACCGATAGCATCTGAGGGCGGCGCTGTGCTGAAACCACGCCACCTGATTCCCGGTCGTCGGCGTCCATCCCCGACACGGTATTCGCATCTTCGTCTGGCGAGGGAGCCATCTCGTTGGCATCCACCCCCGGTGGCAAGACAGTGCCGCCACCGTCAACGCTGACCGTACCGCCGCCACCTCCACAGGCGGCAAGCACCGCCGCGCATGGCAACAACGCCAGCCATTTTGTTTGTCCGCATACCCCAGAACGTCGCTGAAGACCGTTGCGCATTTCGCTGATTCCACCCCGTTGCGAGCCAATTCGTTGACACGCGGTCCGTGGTGAAGTTCCTGGTTCGCAGAATCACACGACAATTTGGCGTCGCTTTCCTGACGCCATCGTCGCGCGTTTGCGTTGCTTGACCTTCACCCGTCCGCGACCTTTGAAGATCGACGGGACGACAGAAAGCCTTGAGCAATTCAGTAACGAATCCTACTCATCGAGTGCGGCGTTGGATGTTGCTGTGTCGCTCGATCCGCACGCACACAGCGCCACTAAGGAGCTGCAACACTTTCCGCGCGCGCAGAATCTCGCACATGTTTGACCGTTGCCGCATCTTTTGCGGTGATCTCAACCGTGTGGGCACCGGCCTGTTCAATGTTTAGGCCTCGCACGTAAAGCGGGCAGGCGGCCGCTTCAGGAGCAAACCCACGCGTGCGGGCAAAAGCGTAATGGCAACGCATGACCGCCGTGGCTTGCGCGGCGTCGACCTTCGGCGATAAGTCGATGGCCACACCGCCCTCCACATCGCGGATGTGGGTCACGGGGCCCAGCAACGGGCAAGCGGCGCGCTCTTTGACAGGCGTGCCCTTGCAAGCCTCGTCTTCAAAACGCTCAAGCTGTTGCGCGGCCTTCAAGTGCGCCTCAGCGTGGGCTTTGTGCCACTGGGCCTGGGTGAGATGGATTTCTGTGGGGTTCACCACCGCCGTCGCTTCTGTCAGATCACCATCACCCGACCGCGCACGAAATGGGCTCACTTCCGTCGCGTTCGGTGAATACTGCGATTCATGGTGATGCGCCGCTTGGGCTTCATGCGCCGCCTCTTGTCGGTGGGCTAGGGCGCTGCGTTCATCTGGATCAACCCGGCGCGCCGGATCCGCCGCACAGCCCCAAGATATGCACGCGAAGCACACGTAAGCAAACGACGTTCTTGTCATGAGAGCCTCCTCGCGCAGGCATTGCAAGGCGTGCGCCGCATTCACACCACACGCAACGATCCACTCACAACGCCATAGCCTGAAGCCGTTTTCAGCACGTGGCGGGCAGCCGTGGCGTCCATCCTGCCTTCGAGCAAATCGCGATAAATCTGCACCAACGAGGCGACTTCCGCGGGGGGTTCGCGCACAAGTTCAACCCGAAACCGTCCGACCCCCGCTTTCTTCAAGGCCCCGGCCCACGCCGCTGCGCTCTGAGCCGCAGCATGAAAAACCGTGTTGCGACAACCCACGTCGGCCTCCACCGGGTGTTCCATGCCCGCTCGGTCACGCAGCGACACTTTGTGCGTTTCGCATGGGCGGCCACACGTGCGGTGGTCGCGGCCTTTCGACAGCAAAGCGGCGATCACACAATGCTCCATGTGGAACAGCGGCATGGGGTTGTGGATCACCACCTCCGCGTGCGCCGCTAGGCTGGGATCCAGCAACGCCTGCAACTGCTTTGCATCGAGATCGAATGACGGCGTGAACGCAGAGAGCCCGGCTGACAGCACCGTCTTTGCACTCATGTGGTTGGCCACGTTCAACGAGAAGTCACCGATGAACAGCGGGCCCGTGCTTTGCGGCCGCAATTCTGCAAGCGCGCCCAAGCCACGCACCAACACAGCGTCGGGTGCGAGGCCCAACAAGAATCGATCGATCTTGTCTTCGCCAGGTTTGCGAATGCGCGGCGGTGCCACGCCCACAAAGGCCGCACCTTCACCCTTGAGTGCACGCAACGCTTCGCCGGTGCCCGTCAATTCAAGAAAATCGAGATACACGCCATCGGCGCCGGCAGCCAAAGCGGCACGCGCTTGGGCGAGTGAGCGGCACAGAAAATAGATCCCTGCGGGTGCCGTGCGAGTCACAGCCAGCGGCATCTGCTCCAGCAGCGAGCGGCACGTGACGGAAGTTGTGGGCCAGGCTTGCTCCGAGGCGACAGTCAACGCCTCCACCAACGCGCGCCGCGCGCGGTTAAGCGACGAGATGGGCACCAGCGCGTCTGTGGGCATCTGCACCCGCAGTTCACCGAGGTGGTAAGGCGTGCCGCCCAAACGCCCCAACTGATCGCGCAGCGCCGCCACCGTCAATGGACGCTGCTTGGCCACTTGCAAGGGGGTGTCGCCGTTGACCACCACGCGCACGCCTTTGCTGTTCGTGGCGGTAAACACGAAGGCCTGCCCAAGCTCGCCCACCACGTCGATGTCGATGGCGCGCGTGTGTGCATGGGCAAGCTGCGCTTCAATGGCCTTCTTCGCGCCTGGATCATCCGTGCGAAACACACGTCGGCCGGCGCGCACCGACGCGGCATCAACGTCAGGCCCCAACCACACCAACACATCCTCTCCCGCCGCGGCCGCTTCCACATCTTTGTGCTTGCGAACAAGTCCCCACACGCGCCCGCCCACTTCACCAGCACCCACGCGGCCGCCTTCAATCAACAGGCCATCGCCTCGCCGAAGCTCGGCCGTCACATGCGTGTGCACATACGTATGCTGGCGACGTTTTTGCGTACCCAACACGTGCCCCACTTGCAACCCGCGGTGCTCGCACAGTTTGCCTTCCACCAAACGTTGGTGATTGACCCCCTCGAAGAACCCCACATCAGAGCCACGCGTATAGGTTTGCAACGCCACTTGCCGCGTTCGCTCCGCGGGCTTTTCACCTTGGCCAACGCTGGCGTCGATCGCCTCACGGTAAAGCCGCGTGGTGGCGGCCACATAGTGTGGGCCTTTTAAGCGCCCCTCAATTTTGAAGGACCTCACGCCCATTTCCACAAGCTTGGGTACCACAGCGCTGGCTTCGAGATCTTGCGGCGATAAGAGATACGCCACATCAGCCAAGGGCCGCAGCTGCCCATCCACCACAAGCTCATAAGGCAACCGGCACGCCTGAGCGCACGCCCCTCGGTTGGCGCTGCGTCCACCTAAGGCTTCACTTGTTAAGCACTGCCCGGAGTATGAAATACACAAGGCCCCGTGCACAAACACCTCAAGCTCCACGTCGGTGGCTTTGCCGATGGCATCAATGTCATCAAGGGAAAGTTCGCGCGCCAACACAACGCGCTTGGCACCTAGTGCCTTGGCGTAATTGACAGCGCCCGCATCTGTGCAGGTCATCTGTGTGGAGGCGTGCAGAGGCAATGCCGGCGCGACCGCCTGGCAGAGGCGCGCCACACCGAGATCTTGCACAATCACCGCGTCCACGCCCGCGGCCGCGCACGCGCGAATGGCTTGCTCAACGGCCGGCAGTTCGGCGTCGAACGCCAACGTGTTCAGCGCAACGTAGCCTTTGGTGCCATTGGTGTGCAGAAAGCGCATCAGTTCGGGCAGATCTTGCTCGGTGAAATTTTCGGCGCGGGCCCGCGCGTTGAAAGATTGAAGCCCAAAATAAACCGCATCGGCGCCCGCGCGCACAGCAGCTTCCAAAGACGCGCGGTCGCCAGCGGGGGCTAGAATTTCGGGACGCAAGGGCATAGTCGCCGCTAGCATGGCAGGCAGGAGCAGGTGCCACCATTACGGACGATCCCCGGGCTTGCTGAGCGAGCCGTTTTTGGCCAAAGTGTGACCATGAAACGCCTTTTGTTGACCCTTGCGGTGTGCGGCGTAGCCCTGGCGTGCTTCTCGGCTTATGCAGCCAAGCCTGCCAGCTTCGATGACGTGGCAACTCGGGCGTTGCTCGCCATGGAGAAGCGGGCCACTGAACTACACATTCAGGGCGCAGCGGTTGTGGCGTTCGCCGAAGGGGCCAGCGTCACCGGGTGGAGCTCCAAAATGCGCGTGGTTGGCTCGTTCACAAAAGAAGGCAAGGCACCCGAGCCTCCCGCAAACCTCCTTGCCATCGCGTACACAAAGGCCAGCGAAATGGCCCACACCGGCAAAGACAGCGGGCACGCCGGCCGCCCTGTTTACGTGGGTGAGACGGGTTGGAAGGGCGGCGTCACCAAGAAGGTCAAACGCGGTTTCGTATTCGCAGCGTTTAGCGGCGGACCATCGGAAGATGACGTGAAGGTTTCGCAAGCCGGCCTTGAAGTGCTGGATCGGCTTTAGGCTGCACTAAAGCACCGGCACAGACAGACACTCGATCGATGTTTCCATGCGGAAATTCGATTGCGTGACGTGGCGCTCGGCGTGGAACACCACCAACGGATAAACCTTGCCCACCGTGAGGCCCAGCTCGCCAGCGCGTGCATCAAAATCGATCACCGCGGTCTCGGCACCATGGATGCCGCCGAGATCAAGCGCGAGCTTGCCGTTGACGAACACCCACACGTCGTCATCGCCCTTGAAGGTGAACTTTTCGCCGCCACGGTACTTAAAGCCGCCACGGATTTCGGTTGTGAAGTGGAAATTGTGATCCCGGCCTTGGTTGCCGAACCCTTTGCCATCGATCGGAAAGAACAGGTTGTTCTCGTAGACGAACACCCCCGGTGTGGTCTCTTGCAGAGGCAGCACCACCGAGAATTTTTCGTTCGCACCGCCCACATCGCGGTACCACTGGGAGAAAGTTTGAGCGCTCGTGGCCGAGATCGGGTTCGTTGCCACGTATTGCGGCTTGCCGTCGTTGTCCAACGTTGCCTTCACCATGCCCTTGATGACTTGGGAGTGAATCAGCATGGGATTCTCGAAGTCGGGGTGTTTGTCCCCAAAGTCGCGGATGGTCGCGACGATCTGCCCGCAAGCGCCGCTGTCAAGTGACGAGCCGTTGCCACCCACCACGTTGCCGCCACCTTGGTTGTTGTTGCCGAAATCAACGTTGAAACCGCCACTGCCTCCGCTGGCACTTCCGTTGCCACCTTTGCTTTGCCCCGTATCCACCTCGCCGGTGGCGGCGCCACACCCTGAAATGAAACCAACAAAACAGGCAGCGGCCAGGATAGTTTTGAGATGCGTTCGTGAGGTCGACATCGTACGGTCCTTTGCAGCGAAGCGAAGCCAGCCCTAGAGGGAATGATCGCAATGTTAGGCAAAAATTCGCGCAAAACACCGTAGAAATGCGCGCCTTTTCGCTTTCGTCCGATTGTGTTCTTTTCGCACGCACGGGTTTCCCAAATCAGGCGCGCGGCGTGTTTTGCGCATTCGTTAGCGCTGACGGGCAAACCCGCCGCGGTCCCGCTATAAACACCCCGTGGTACGGCTGTCTTCGTTGAGGCGAGCTTGGCTTAACCCAGCCGATGTGGCCACCGGTTGGGTGGGCGCCGGCCTCTTGCTGCCCCTTGAACTGGTGACGCTGCAGACGTCAAGCTTGTCGTTAATTGGCACAACGCTGAGTCTGTTCGCGGCGCTGGGATGGCTGGTGGGGGTGGGCGTTGCCGTGGGTCAGGCGATGGCGGCCAAGGCGAGGCAGCCGTGGTTACGTGCAACGCTCGCCACGTCACCCAGCTTGTTCGCTTTGGTCCCCGTGGGATTGCACTTATTTGAGGGCGCAAAAGCCAGCACGTTGCCTGGTGCTGCGTGGGCGCCCTTATGGTTTCCGGGGCTCGCGTGGATGGCGTTGGCGTCCGTGGCGTGGATTTTGGGGCCATGGGCAAGCACACCGGCGCGACGCCTGACGTTGGGCGTGAGTTTGATCGTTGGAACGATATTTTGCGAAGCTGTAAACCGCACAGTTCAACGCAGTGGCTATCCTGACGTCCACACGTTGCTTCTGGTGGTCGCCACCGTCTGCGCGGGGCTCGGCGCGCGGCTTGTGGAAGAGACGCTGCATAACCCGTGGCCAGCGGCGACCGCGCCTTCACTGTGGCGCACGCGTGTGGTGAGTTTGGCCGTGGCGGGTGCATTCATCATCGCCGTTGTCACGGGTTTGCAGACAACGCAATCACGATGGCACGTGGCCACGCGTGGCCTACACACGCGTTTGCTCGTGCGCGCCACGCAAGGCTTGTTCGACTTTGACGGCGACGGCTATGCCAACATTTTGGGTGGCGGCGACTGCAACAACGCCAACGCGCGCATTAACCCTGGCGCGCGGGAGATCCCCGGCAACGGCGTTGACGAGAACTGCGATGGCTTAGACGACAACGTGGCCGCCAAGCGGTTGGCGAACGAACGCGCGCAGCAGCGCAACGAAGCGCAACGTTGGCGCGATTCACAAACCGTGAAGCAAGCGTTGGCGGCATCGGCGCAGATGAACTTGCTGCTGCTATCGATTGATGCCCTGCGCGCCGACGTTGTTGATGGCTCACCCACCACGTGCGCTGCCTATCCGAATCTGTGCCGTCTGCTGAACGAATCGCAGCACTTCACGCGCGCCTTCGCCCCATCGGCGGGCACGGATCTGTCCATGTCGGGCGTTCTTACGGGCCAGGTGGATCCCTTTGCCACCACCGCTCCCACGCTGGCCGAAGCGCTCAAACGCACAGGCCGCCGCTGCTACGCCGTGATTCCCAGCGAAGTCGTGCGTTACGTGGGCAAACCGATTTTGACCCGCGGTGTGGATGAATACAAAGAGCTGGTCAATGATCTGTATACGCGAGACGTGGCCAGCCATTCGACCTCGGCGCGCACCACGGACCAGGGAATGACGCTGCTCGATCACCATGCAAACCGATACAACGCGCAGCCATTTTTCTTGTGGCTGCACTATTTCGACGTGCACGAACACGACGAGCTGCAAGCCACAGACAAACGTGTGCGCGCGGCGCTTAGCGGTAGCGTGGCCTTGGGGCGCGCGGAAAAGTACCGCCGGCTGGTGAAACTTGTGGATGAAGAAGTGGGGCGTGTGTTGCAGGAGCTCGCCCGACGTTCGCTGGCCAGCAACACAGTGGTGGTGTTGTTAAGCGATCACGGCGAAGGGCTGGGCGAAGACAAACGTTTACCGGAAAACCACGGTAAATACCTTTACAACGCCTTGACCCACGTGCCGCTGGCCGTGCGCTTGCCGGGGCATGTGGGCCGCAAGCTCTCGCAGCCTGTGTCCCTGCTGGACGTGCATCCCACCTTGCTGGAGTTGTTTTCAGCTTTGGATGGCGCAGAACAGGTGGATGGCCGCAGCGTTTTGCCGCTTTTGCTCGCGGGCGCGCCCGAAGCGTTGACCAACCGTGTGCGCCCCCTGCCGATGAACGAATCGGATCAATTCGGCGTGGTTGTGTGGCCGCATAAGCTTCTTGTGCGGCGCAAGGAGAACTTGGCCGAGCTTTACGATCTGCAACATGACTTTGCCGAACGACACGATCTTTCAGCGCAACAGCCCGAGCGGGTGGCGACGCTGATGGCCACGTATGCGGCGTTGTCACAGGTGGATGTGGATCGCACCACGCGCGGGCGCCAGAAGCGCGATCGTGCCGCGCTATCGGGCGCCCAGCCGGCGCCTTAGCGTGGGCCACACGGCGTGCGCAATCACGCCCACCGATAAGGCGACGCACGCTGCACTCGTCACGCTGGCAAACACCGCTGTGTGTGCAGACCACCATGGCACAAGCGGCGGTGGATCGGCCACGCCAAGCCACACGGGCAAGGCATTGCACAGCACAGCCACCGCGGCCAAAGCGGCCGCAGGCAGCGACAACAATGCAAATGCCACACGCACCACCGGCAGGCGTGACAAGGCGAACCACGCCTGCACACACAACAGAACCAACGCGGGCCAAAACGCGGTGAGCCCCGTGAGACCCAACGGTGGATAAACGATGGGATTCGATAAGGTGATTGCACCTCTTGAGAGCCACACGACCGCATACGCAACCGGGAACCAAAACGGATAGGCGAACAGAACATCCCGCGCGCAACGCCACGTGGCCCACGCCGCCCCAGCCAACATTGCCAAAGCCCAAACCCACGCGGGCCAACGTGGCGACGGAAGTGTGGCGTTGCGATCCGGTTGCGTAAGCGCAAATGGCAGCGGGCGCCCCATTGAGGTGGTTGCGACGCCCAACGAATCCGCCAGCGCGCGGTGCACATCCACAAGGTGGATAGGCCGAGCGGCCCGTGAGTGTGTGAGGCCAGCGCCGAATAGACACGCACGCACCAACCGAATCGATCCTTCTGCGTCGGCATGGCCGCCGTCCCGCCGATGCCCGTGATCCGAGAGGATCAACCAGCGCGTTGTCTCACGCTCAGGATCCGCGCTGACAAGCTCGTGCAACAGCTCGTCGGCTGATCGAACGGCCATGGCGTATCGATCCGAGGCGGGGCCCTCGGCATGCCCCGCTTCGTCTACACGCAAGACGTGAACGAAAGCCAAACGCGCTTCGCTTTGGATGGCCGTCCGTGCGGCGGCAGCGAAGCCCACGTTGCGCCAGCGTTCGTCCGCCTCAGAAACGGCTTTGATGCCCACAGGGGCCTGCACCTTTGCAAAGCCAAACGAGCGAACGATCTCGTTGTGTGACTCTGCCACCGCCACCGCGTCTGGCACCGCCAACGGCAACGCATCGACCGGTGGACTGGGCAACGCGGCGATCCGGTAGAGCACGCCAGATTGCCCTTGCGTGCGACCCGTCCACAACACGTGCTGCACGGGCAACGACACCGTGGGAAAGCCACTGTCAACCACCAAGTCGAGGCCTTGCGCGCACACGTGCTGCAACGTTGGTGGGGCAAACGCTAAGCCTAAGCCATCAATGAGCACCACGCGCACACGCCGTACGGGGGCAAGGCCGGGCTCTCCGGCAGGAGGCTGGTGCAGCGCAGGCCCGGGGCCCGGGACACCATCTTTGAAAAAACTGCGGATGGTGGCCCGCCGGAACCAGTGACAGCCCACGGCGAGCCCCAACAGCAATGGCACGATCCACAACGTGCGAAGCGATGCGGAGGTTGTTCGTGGCACGGCCCGCATCATAAACGATGCTGCGCGTGTCTAGCGGAAGTAGTAGACGAGGCCGGCGTTGGACAGGAACTGCCCACCAAACGCAAAGGCATCGTCCCGACCGTCATTGAGATCGATTCCGAAGCCGAACGTTGTGCTCAAGGCCACGTTTTGCGAAAGGAACACACGGATCTGAGCCAAACCTTCAACGTGAAAGTCTGTGGTGCTATCAGCGGGGCCATCTGGATTGCGGTTGATGAGGCCCAAGCCACCACCTAACGCGAAGTCGGCGTTGGAGCTCTGATGCAACACCCACAGCACGCGACCACCCAAACCGATGGTTGTACCGCTTGCGGACGCAAATCCCAAGATGCCATCGACGCGCAAGTGTCCCATGTCGTAAACCATCGCGGCTCCGGCGGGACCACCCAACAAACCGGCTTCCGCGCCCAGACCGATGGTGCCGCCCGACGACGTGGACGTTGTTGCCCCAGGCGACACATCTTGAGCCAAGGCGGGGGCGGCCGATGTGCCAAGAATCATTGCTACGAGAACAAGTTGTTTCTTCATCATGGCGCACACATTGCCCTCACCTGTGCTTTCGATCAAGAGGGGCGTGGACGAAGCCAGCCCAGTGACAACAATGTAACCATGGCCGCCAACGCGAATATGGCTTCAAATCCGATGTATGTGGCGGCATAGCCCAACGCCACCACCGCCATAGCACCGCTGTGGTAGGCCACGTTGATCGTTGACATAAGCGCGCTGCGCGCCTGGGGCGGCACGGTGACCACGCTCAAAGCCATCATAGCCGGATAGAACGTGCCGTGCGCCACGCCGAAACATGCGCCCAAGATCACGATCGTGTGCGGTCCCATCCAGCGCATGGCGAACACAACGAATCCATAGAGCACGAAGGTCCACAGACACGTTGTGCGGTAACCAATGCGATCCACAAAGCGCCCACCAAACACACGCACCAGCAACGCCGCTGCGGTGTAACCAAGCAGAAAATCGCTCACACGCGGCACGTGCGCATCGATCGCGAGTGCCTGATAAAACGTGAACATCGTTCCACAGGCCACGCCCAACACAACCCACAGCGCCAAATAGGCGCGAGGCAACGGCGAGCGGGTTCGCATGGCAGGTGTGTCGGAAGCGGCTGCTGTCTGGGCGGGCAAGCGGCGAGCCAAAAAGAAGGCGACAAAAGACGCCATCGACGCCAACGCGAACACGGGCCGATGGCCCCAGGCCGTCAACATAGGTTCAGCCAAGGGCGGTCCAATCGCGTTCATCGCCAACACGGCACTGGCAAAAACACCCATCGCGTGTGCCATGCGCCCCACCGGCGCCAACTCCGCAGCCATCGCCGTTCCTGCCGTGAACACAAGCGCCCACGCCACACCTTGCAACAAGCGACCTGAGGCCGCGAGCACACCCGCTGTGTCAGCGAACACAAACAACGATGAACCCAAAGTGGCGCACAAGGCGCCCGCTTGCAACGCGCGCTTGCGGCCCACCCGTTGCACGAACGCAGCAATGGGCCGCGCGAACAAGATGTTCGCCACACCGTACATGGACATGATCCAGCCGATGGCGGCTGGCCCCGCGTGCAACGTGACCGCCAAGTGCTTCGGCAAGATCAAGAAGATCGAGAACGACAAGCCGAACGCCACTTGCATGGCCATCAGGCGCACGAAGGCCGGCTGCAGCAAGGACGCGGCTGGTGCAGGATTGAGCAATAAGGCGGGTGCGGTTTTCGAGGCTGGGTTCATCACGACACTTCCAAGAGCTAACCCAAACCCCACCGCCGATTCACCAGAGGTCGTAACGAAAAAACCCTCCGGCGGTTGGCGGGAGGGTTTCGGAATCAAGCGGAACTTCAATGTTCAGCTTTGGCTTTCCATGCTCCTCCCATGAGCAACGCTTGCCCGACGCTTGCTTACGCGCAGCCATACACAGGCCACCGCCGTAGAAACGGACAGCAGCGCGTGGGCGCGGGTTTTGGCAAGTGAACCGGAAATCAACATGGAGGCACGATGATGAGGCAAGTGCTTACAACCGTCAAGCGCCTTATTCATGCCGCAGCAAACCGCGCTTGAGACCCACGGCCACGGCTTCTGTGCGCCGCTTGACGCCCAGCTTCAACAACACGTTGCTCACATGAATGCGAACCGTACCCTCGCCGATCGTTAAAAGATCTGCGATTTCGCGGTTGCTTCGGCCTTTGAAGATCAGATCCAACACTTCGATTTCACGCGGCGTCAACGTGGAGCGCCCAGAGCGATCATTGTTTTTCTCTGGCATCTCTTGCGGAAAGTATCGTTCGCCTTTGGCCACACGGCGGATGGCTTGCAGCAACACATCGCCGGATGCGTCTTTCTTAAGATAGCCAAGAGCGCCCGCTTCCACGGCGCGGCTGACGTCTTCTTCGCTTTCATAGTTGCTAACAACCAGGATGCGCGCCTTCGGATCTTTTTCGCAGATCTGGCGCGAAGCCTCGACGCCATCCATCTCGGGCAACCGTAGATCCATCAAGACCAGATCGGGATTCAGTTTGCTGTAGATTTCCACCGCCTCACGACCGCTTTCGGCGGTTCCCAACACCTTCATATCGACTTGATCCTCAATGAGCGTGGACAACGCCAAGCGTGCCAGGAAGTGATCTTCGACGGTTAAAATCTTGATGCTCGTCTCGTTCATCGTTTCACCTTTTCAAGAGGGCAGTTGCACCCGAAGCCGCCTCGTTAGCGCAGATCCTTAGCGCTCAGTTGAGCGCGCCGTTTGACCTTTGCACGTAAAGCCAATGCAAAAGCGCCTAGGATCAGCAAGATAACGACAACAAATATAGGCCTTTCGTAGTAGCGACGCGACACGATTAGCCGAATGCGTGCACTTTGCACCTCGCCCGGCCGATCGATCCGCGAGGCTTGGACCTCGAAAAGGATGTTGCCTGGCGGCAAAGCGACGAGATGCGCAAAACGGTGAGGCCCCACGTCTACCCACCCTTGCGGGTTACGGCCCACACGATAGCGCAAGCGCACACGTTGGGCCTCGTTGAACGCAGGCGCGGTGAAAAGGATGCGCACGTCGTTGCGTGGCACCTCAATGCGTTCGTCCTCCGCAAGCACCACGCGTGCTTCGATGCCCTCGCCTTGCACCGATTCGATGAGAACTGGTGGTATGCGCGGTGGCGAGACATCTTCAGGCGCTTCCACGGCAACCAAGCCCGCTTGGCTTGCGAACCACAAGCGGCCGTCACGGCTGCGCGTGGCGCCCATGCCAAACGCCGCGAACGTTTCATTGGCGAGCCCATCTTCCACACCAAAGTTAACGAACGTGGTGGAACCCGCCGCAGGCGCGCCAGCCTCATGAACGCAGAAGAAGCCGCCGGGCCCCGCACCCCACACACGCCCCGCGCCATCTTGCACCAACGCTGTCACAGCGCTCGCAGCCAAACCATCAGCCGCTGTGAACCGCCGCGCGCGTTTGCCATCGAAACGAACGAGGCCCCGCGCATTGCCGATCCACAACACGCCCGCATCGTCTTCAATCAACGACAACACAGGTTCATCGGTGATTTGCTCCGAAGAGATCTCCTGTTGTAGCTGCCCTTGCGCGTTCATTCGCCAAACACCTTGAGCGAACGTGCCAAGCCACAGGCCCCCCGCGCTACGTTGAGCGAAGCTGCGCACGGCCGATGGACACAAAGGGATGGCGCCCGCGCAAGCGACGTCGGACGGCCGCACAGTGATCGCGCCCTCGCTGTTTAGTTCATCCACGCGGCCATCAAGAAGAGCGAGCCACACGCGTCCGCTTTCATCCGCGAACAAAGCCGAAGTCGCCGCAGACAAATGCACATTGGGCAAAGCTGCAAAAGCCGCTCGTTCCGCGGCAGGGTCAGACATAACGGCCACGTGGCCTTCAACGTCTACGCTATAGACCGCTCCGGTCTTATCTTCAGCCACCCAGCGCGGTGACGACTGCGGCAAGCCTTTGCCCACCGGCCACACCTGCACGCGCTTTTGCGCCACACGTGCCACGCCGCCCGACAACGCCGCCCACACCCCCCCCTGTTTTGCCGGGGCCAAGGCGAACACGGCGTCGCCAGGCAAACCATCGCTGCGGTTGATTTCACGCCAGCGCGCGGCCTGCACGAGCGATGCCCCGCCGCCCGCGGTGCCAGCCCACACACCACCGTTCGCGTCTTCCAGCAAGCTTGTGAGCACGTTTGCGGCAAGACCGTCGCGCATCGTGAACACCTGGCGTTGGCCCGCCATCCAGCGCAGCAGGCCACCCGCAAAGGGCCGCGCAATCCATAGGGCGTCTTGTGAATCCACGAGTGCCGCTGCGACGTTGGTGCCCGCGAAGCTTTGCCACGCGGCTATGTTGTCGCGCACGGCGCGTGAAACAAAAAGCGGCAGTGGCAACGCCGTGGCGCCCACCTGCAAAGAGGGCGACACAGACACAAAGCGATCGCCTTGCCGTTTGGCTCGACCCTGGCTCGTTTGCACCCACAAACCACCTTCTGGATCGATCACCACGTCGGTCACGTCGGTGGTGGGCAAACCTTCGGCCACACCGTGGTGTACCCAAACATCGCCGCGCGTTTGCAGCAGACCTGAACTTGTGGCCATCCACAACCAGCCGTTGGCGTCCATGGTGAAACGCCGCACAGCTTCGATGTGCGTTGGTATACCTGCAGGCTTTGTGAAGCGGCCATTTTCGAACAGAGCCAGGCCGTGTTCGGTGCCCACCCACAAGCTGCGGGTGCGGGTGGCCCACAGGGCCGTGACCTCTCCCGTGGGCATGCCGGGCGTTTGATCGCTCGCGAACAAAACAAAGCGCATCCCGTCGAAACGAAAGAGCCCGCGTTGCGTTCCCATCCACACATAGCCGTCGGTTGTTTGCGCCAACGAACGCACATAGCTTGCGGGGTGGAACGTCTTGCTTACCAACGCAGGCAGGGAAGGCCCCGCGAACGCGGATTCAGCACGCGCGTGGCGGCCCAGGCCAAAGGCCGCCGCAACACACAGGCAAAGGAAAACCGGAAGTGATCTCAAAGGCGAACACCGCGTTCAAACCGAACGCGGGATCGTAACACGCTATCGCGTGCGCGCGATTATGGCACCGCAGGTGTTGGTTCAGGCACAGGGCGCTGAGACACCAAGCCGCGCACGTAGCTTGCCAGAGCCCACAGATCTGGCTCGGCCAATGCGTCGTAAGGGCCCATCGGCGTGCCATCTAAGCCCGTTCGTAACGTCATCACGATGTCTTGCATCTGCGATCCGCGCAGGAATTGGCCCTTGCGGAAATCGCGGATGTAAACCGGACGCTGGCCGCTGGGGTCTTTATAGAGTGCGGCAGCTGGACCATTGGCCGCCCCCTCCACGCCATGGCACGCACCACAGCGAAGCTGCGCGTACAGCGATTTGCCTTTGGCACGCAAGGCATCCGTCTCGTTCGGCGCGGGCGTGGCAAAGGTGAACGCCCTGCCCGGCTGCTCTTGCTTCCATCGCGGCGAGAAGGCTTTGATCCTTTGCACCAGCGCCCACCGGTCGGTTGAAGAAAGCTTGGCCCACGGGAACATTTCAGTGCCATGCATGCCACGCGACAAGGTGACGTACAGATCCACATCCTTAGGCAAAGTGCCGCTCTGTGTGGAGCGCACCTTGAAGATCGCCTTGGTGAAGTCGGTCGGCTTAACGCTCAACGAAGCCGCGGCCTGCCCACGGCCGTCGCCGCGCTTGCCATGACAAGAAGCACAATGCTGGGTGAACAAGGCCACCCCTTTGGATCGCAACGCCGCTGTATTCGGCGGCGGCGGCGCGGCGTCTTCGGCCGATGGCGGTGCCACCATCCACACCAGATCGATGGGTGCTTTTGTGGGGGGTGTTGGCGACGGCGCGGGTAGAGGCGTCGGCGCTGGCTGCGGCCCTGCCGATAAACACAAAGACAAAATGAAGCCTGTCATTGCTGTCATGGCCGTTATGGCTGTCATGGCTTGCCCACCAGATTGGCTCGTTTGGCTTGCGCGGCTTTGCGCTCTGCCTCTTCCTCCCGCTTGGCCTTCGCAGCGCCCAGGCCAAAACGCCGCTCCTGGTTTTCAGGATCCGATTCTTTGTCCGCCCCAGGTAACGCCGATAGGCGCTCGGGCACCGTGTCTTTGGAACGACTTTGCGACGCGGGCCTGGGCGAGGCCGATTCGGCCACACGCCCTGTACCGCAGGCGCCGGCAAGAGTAAGCAACACGCCAAGCACGGCGCGAGGCAGAGCTGGATGCATGAAATTCATCGATTCACCACCTGTTGCATTGTGAAGCCATCCAACTGCAAGATGTACGCCTAGTTGTTAAAAAGCCACCATGGACGAAGCCCAGGTCCCCCCACAGCTTAGCTTCTTTGAACGTTTGAAGGACTACGTTCGCTTTAACGACAACGACAGCGCGTTGTTGTTGGATTTTTTCCCCGTGGTTGAACCCCACGTGACCCCGATCGTTGATGACTTTTATGAAGCCATTTTGACCCACGAAGACGCGCGCAAAGCCATCACCGGCGGCGCGGACCAGGTCAACCGGCTCAAGAACACGCTCAAGGATTGGTTGCGTGAGCTCATGAAAGGGCCTCACGACGAAAGCTACTTTGACAAGCGCGCCCGCATCGGCCGCATGCATGTGCGTATCGCGCTGCCACAAGAGTACATGTTCACGGCGATCAACCGCATCCGCGTGCGCTTGTTGAGCTTGGTCTATGAAAACCTGATCGGCGACCCACCGCGCAGCCACAGAACCGCGACCGCGCTTGAAAAGATATTGGATTTGGAGCTGGCGATCATGCTTGAGACGTATCGCGAATCGTTGCTGTCGGCGAACCGCGCTGCCGAACGATTGGCAACGATTGGGCAGTTCGCCACCGGCATCGGGCATGAACTTCGTAACCCCCTAGGGGTGGTTGAAAGCTCCGTGTTTTTGCTGCGCCAACGCTTGGGATTGCAGGACGGAGCGGGCGATCCGAAAGTTGTTAAACACATCGACCGCATCGCCAGTGAGGTGCGGCGTGCGAACAAAACGATCACTGACTTGCTCGAGCTGGCGCGCAACCGGCCGCCCTCGCGGCAAAGCACCCTCGCCACAACTGTGGTTGAACTGGGCGTGAGCGCGGCCAACCTGCCGGAGACCATCAAAGTCGCGCAAGACATTGACCCTGGACTGCACGTGAGCGTCGATGCAGGCCAGATGGCGCAGGTGTTCTCCAATCTTTTCATCAACGCCTCGCAAGCCATGGGTGGCCAGGGCACCATCACTGTCAGCGCCAAGGCGGTGGGCAACAAGACGGAGTTCCGCGTCCACGATGAGGGGCCCGGGGTGGCCTTGGACGTCGCTCATCGGATCTTCGAGCCGCTTTTCACCACCAAAGCCAAGGGCACAGGCATTGGGCTGTCATTGTGCCGCCGCATCCTTGAGGCTCACGAAGGCACGATTGGCCTGGCGCCGCGAACGTCGCACGAGACGTCGGGGGCCACGTTTGTCGTGCTAGTATAGGCGCCTTCTCATGGTCCCGAATAACAGCCACCGGCGCATCTTGGTCGTCGACGACCACACCGAACTGGCGGAAAATTTGGCTGAAATTCTAGACGGCGAAGGCTATCTGGCCGCCGTGGCCGAATCGGCCGAAGCCGCCTTGGCCCGGGTGCCTGTTGATGAATTTCACGCGCTGATCACAGATTTCCGGTTGCCGGGAAAAAGTGGCCCCGAGCTCATCACGGCGTTGCACCAGCTCGGCTATGGCTTTCCATCGTTGGTTGTGAGCGCGTTTACCGATCCGCAGACGATCGCGCAGGCCCACGAAGCGGGGGCCAACGCCGTCCTGCCCAAGCCCGTGGACATCAAGGCGCTGCTCGCGGCCTTGCAGCAGGTGCTGGAGACTGGGGCCGATGCAGCGTTGATAAAGCAGCGGCCCGCGCATAGCTGAAGTCACCGCACGATCGTCACTGTGCGGCTGGCAAGCGACGCCACCCGATCGCCCACAGAACCAAGCATGATACGCGGCACAGGCCCATGGCCGTGGGCGCCGAGCACAATCATCTCCGCGTTGGCTTCTTCGGCTTCCCCACAAATCGTTTCTGGCACAGGGCCCGACGACAAGATCTTGTCCACGTCTGCAAGCTGCAACTCTTGGCACAGCTCGTCTAACACGGCTTGCCCCTCTCGCAGTTGCGTCTGCAGCCACTGGTTGGCTGCCATTCCAAACGACGAAACCATGTGGTGAGGCAGCGGCTCGACGACATGCAAGAGGGCCAACCGCGTTTCGAAGGCATGCGCCAGGCGGCTGGCAAAGTCGGCAACCTTGTGCGAATGCGGCGACCCGTCGACCGCCGCTATGATCGGCTTGCGCTTGTGTTTTTCCATGGCGGCGAGCCCACCTGAGCTCTGGTGCGAAGCTATTTGCAATGTCTGTTCCCAGGGTACCAGCGCTTGTCCCAGGTTGATTTCACCGCACCATCTGCGCTCGGGTGTTGAGGCGATGAAAGGCTTGCGCGAACGGCCAGGGGCGGTTCTGCAGCGCGTGGCTTCGTGCGCTAGCCGCGTTTGCGCAGCACCGCAATCACATCCGCGCGCTCTTCCCCAAACACCGGGTGGTAATCGGGATCGTACAAAAAGTCGTGCGTGTCGATGTGTTCGAGCTCAGGCACCTTGGCCAGCAAATCGAAGAACTGCGCCTTGCTGTACGTGCGAAAGTGCCAGTTTGTTTCGTATTTGCGATCACCCTCCGCTAAGCCGGAGACCAACAAACGCGAGCGCGCGCGTTCAAGGCGCGTGCGGCGATCGGGCGGCCAGATCTGGATGTTGCACGTGACGGTGAGCTTGCCTCGGCTTTGCACCCAACGTTCGCGCTCGGCGCTGGTGCGGTTGTAGTGCGTAAGATGAAAGCCCAGCGCGTAGATGCCACCGGGCCGCAATACCTCGGCCACGCGACGCAAGTGGTTTACAGCGTCTGCCTCGGTCAGCAGGTACTTAAACGTGCTGACCAGGCAAAACGCCATGTCGAAGCTGTGTTTGTAAGCAAAGCTTTGCATGCTCTGCTGTGACAAGTGCACGCGCTTGCCAAGGCGTTGCGTGCGCTTGCGCGCAAAGGCCAACATGCCGGCGCTGGCGTCAAAGCCATAGACCGTGAAGCCACGCTTGGCCAAGGTGGCCATCAAGCGCCCCGAGCCACACGCAGGCTCAAGCAGCCGGTGCGTGGGTTTGCGCACGTGGCGTTTGTGCAAAGCCTCAAGAAACGCCACTTCTTTACGCGTGTCTTCATCGAAGACAATGTCGTAGTAAAGCGGCGTTTCGTACCAATCAAACGGCAGATAAGACATTTATTTTGCAGCCGCAACTTTGAATAAAACGGCGCCGTGAGAGATCACGTCAACATCAAAAGCACCTTCGCGCGCGCCCAGATCTTGGCGCTGCCACAGATCACGCACGTTCTGTTTACCGGCGCGCCCCAGCTTGCCCAGATCCACTTTCACGTTCGTGCCCACGGGGCCGCGGTTGAAAACACCCACAGCCAAGCTTCCATCGGCCAACGGGCGTGTCCAAACCTCGGAGCCCGCGTCATCCACAACACGCGCGGCAGCGCGACCCAATTCGTCTTGATTGACGGCGATCACTTCATCGTTGGTCAGCAGATCCAACGTCCATGGGTCTAGTTGATCGAGATCGGCGCCGATGAGAAGCGGCGACGCGAGCAAACTCCACAACGTCATGTGCGTCACTTGTTCTGCGGGCGTTAAGCGCGTGTCGCGCAGCTTCTTGCTCCAGCCAACTTTGCCCAGCACCAACATATCGGGATCGTTCCAGCCGCCGGGGCCGGCGAAGCTGTCTTTGCCCGCTTGCCCAAAGCCGATTGAATCGACGCTGCTCCACGTGTCCACAATGTCGCCCGTGGTGCGCCAGTAGTGGCCGCCCACTTTGCGGCCCCACTCCCAAACGTTGCCCATACCGTACTGGCACAGGCTGTAAACCACATCGCGCGAGGTGCTGCGCAGGGCTTTGCCCATGAGAATGTAAGGCTTCATCAGCTCTTCGCGGCTGCTGCCCTTCGCGACGCCGCCGTATGAGCACCAATCGTATTTCAACAGATCGACACCCCACTTTGCGTAGGTCTGCGCGTCTTGCTTTTCGTGTCGATAACTGCCTTCGTACATGCCGCACGTCTTGGGGCCGGGTGATGAATAGATGCCCATCTTCAAGCCTTTGCCATGCACGTATTCTGAGAGCGCCACCATGTTCGGAAACTTTTCGTTGGGCTCGATTTCGCCTTTTGCGTTGCGTTTGCCTTCCCACGCGTCGTCGATGTTGATGAAGGCGAAACCGTGATCGGCCAGGCCTGATGTGATCAACGAATCAGCGGCGCGGCGAATGTTTTGGTCGCTGACGTCCAAGCCCCACACGTTCCAGGAGTTCCAACCCATGGGTGGAGTCAGGGCCAGTTTGTTGCTGCCGATTTCGATCTTAAACGGTCGGGTGGTTTCGGCGCCCAACGAGTCTTTAACGGTCAGCGTGACCAAGTGGGAGCCGGCTTTCGCAGGCTTGCCGGCGATCACGCCTGTGGACGTGTTGAGTTCAAGGCCCGCCGGCAACCCCGCGGCCGCGTAGCTGAGCGGCTTTTTGCCCGTGGCAGGGATGCGGAACAAAAACGGCTTGCCGGGTGATCCACCTGTGATGCCGGGGCCGTGAATCCCAAGTTCGTTGGGCCGCGAGCGCGCGACGGCGGGACGCGGCGGCTCAGGCAGCTGCACAAGCTTGGGCGTTGCCTTCTTTGCGGGGTCGAGGATGAGCGCGGCACCTGCCCAGGTTGTTGGTACGGACGCGCCTTCGACGAGGCGAGAGGCCACGAGCAGTGTCTTTACGCCCGTGACATCCAAGGAAATGTCGATCGGTTTGTTGTAGCCATGGATCGTGCCCGAATCGAAGATCTTCTTCGCGTCGGCCCAAACCTCAGCACGCGAGGCACCCCCGTTCATGACTTTTTCGCACGATCGGGCGCCGTCGATGCCAACCCGGGCCACGAAACGTTTCGCACCGCCGGCGAGATCGAGAACAATTTCGCTGTCACCATCGACCGAGAAGCCGGCCGGGTAGGTTTCACCGTCAAGCAGCAGAGGTGTTCCCCCCGGCGTTTTGCCCCCGGCGATGCTCTTGGGCGAGGCAAAGCGCGCCTTGGTGAGGTCAAGTGACTGCAAGAAGAACACGTTCTTGGTCGGGGTCTTGCTGCGAAGAAGCGCCGCTTCGTCCCTCGAGAGAGAGGCGCGGGCTGTGGCTGTGGCTTTCGAGCCCACGGCTCGAGGGGTCGCCGCGCCTTCGCCCAAGGTGATGGCGGCACCGCCCCAGGTTGCGTGATTGAAGCGAGCTCCGGGTTCTTTTTTGAGCTCGAGGCGCAGTTTCTTTCTGCCCTTGAGGTCAACGGAGAGGCGCTTCGGGGCCTGGCCGTGCTTCATCACGCCGCTGTCAGCGGCCAACTTGCCGTCAACGTAGACCTTGAATTTCACAGCAGCGAGCTTTGGAGCGCCCATTGAGTCTAGGCAGCTGAGATCGTCATCCACGCCCACCTCGGCCATGAAGCGCTCCGCCTTTCCATCGAGCTCGAACGTGATCTCGCCGTCGGCGTGGGTGCCCACACCATGGGTGAACGCGACGCCGCCAATGCTGATGGGGTTGCCCGAGACGGCGGCACGGGGGACCGGCTCGCCGAAGCCCGCCGTCATCCCCGAAAGATCGAGTTGCTCGAGCCAAATGCCGGACGGAGGCGGGGCCGCGCCCCGCAGATCGGCTTCCTGGGCGCCCGCCCCTGGGGCCCCCAGCTCTAAAGCCATGACCACCGACAACGTGACAAAACTGCGCTTCCTGAACATGGCGCCAGAGTAAATGCCAGATGCGGCCGTTTGGAAAGAGCTCGTTCACGCAACCTGGGACATGCGCAGAAGCCTGTGGCGTAGGCCACTTCATCAACCTGGGACGTGTATTTTCGCGGCGATGCGGTCAAGCGCCGGCCCGACGGGCTGCTCGGTGTCGACCTCGAAACGCTGCCGCCCCGCTAGATCTGTGAGCGGCTCGAACTCGGCAGCAACCTGGGACAGAGTCGATTCGCGAGCGTCCGAGACCGAAAGAGTCCGCTGCCGTTCACGAAGGCGTTCCCGGAGAACTTCCTCTCGGCATCGTGCCTCAATAAAGACAAATGGCACTTTGTGCTCGTCGGCAAGCGCAACAAAGGCCTGGCGCCACGACGAGCGGCGGAAAGTCGCGTCTACAATCACGACCCGCCCGCTCGTCAGCACGTCGCGGCTCGCCGCAAGTAGCGCTGTCAAAGTTCGGCGGTTGAATGCCTCGTCGTAGTACGCGTCGCAAGCGCGGTCTGTGGGGCTTAAACCCGCCAAGCCCTTGCGCATGTAATCGGACGAGATGACCGGGCCGCGCAACCTGGGAACCAATTTTTCTGCAACAACGCTTTTGCCGGCGCCCACCAACCCGCCAACACAAACGACGGCGCCTCCCTCCTCGCCCGCGGCCACCGCACTCTCGGCCAGCCGCCACAGGGATTCGCATTCCGCCTGTTTGGCACGAGCCACGTCCCCGGGGGTGTCAGGAGATTGGGCCATCAGCGCCGCGACCTTTGCCCGAACGGCCGCCCGATACAGGACGTAAAGGTCGATGAGGGGGAAGAAGGTGTAGTCCGACATCGAGCGGGCAAAATGGGACCAGAAGGCCGCTTCCAGGTCCCGCCGTCCTGAAGAACGGAGCTCCATGGCGAAAAACGCGGCGTCTAGCGCGACGTCGCCCCTGCGAAACGCAGGCTCATATTCCACTGTGTCTATAACTAGGGGGGCTGCATTCGAACCTGGGAAGAACACATGCTCAAGCCTTAGGTCGCCGTGACCGTCCCGGATGGCCCCCACCGCCTGCCGGCGGCCAAGGCGGTCGCGTAGTCTGATGACCAGGGTCTGTGCGAATGCCTTTAGATTTGCAACCTGGGAGGATGTTATCCCTTCGAGTTTCAAGTGCTCGATCTCGGCGAAATTGCGCTCGATGAGCCGCCCGACGACCTCGGGATTGCCGCTTTCGTCGCATCGCTCCGCACTTCGGTAGAAACGCGCTAGACAATCGGCCAAGGCAGCTAGGTGCAGAATCTGCAGACCTCCCGTTCGGAGCAGATACGACGCCTCATCGGACTCATCTAGTCGTCGCATGACGACGGCATAATCAATCACGTCACTGGACGGTCCCAGCGCCACCTGGCCGTCCACGAAGCCGACGCTCACCACTCCTTCGTATACAGAGGGAGCCAACCGCCTGTTGAGCCGAACCTCCTCCTCACATGCCGCCTTCCGCTTCGCCAAGCTCGAAAAGTCAGCGAACTCAAACCGCACCGGTCGCTTCAACTTAACAACCCGGGTCGGTCCCACCAGCACCCAGGACATGTGAGTGGTGATGAGTTGAGCAGATCCTGCAACCTGGGACACGAGTGGATCAGCTCGGAGGCGCTCGATAAGGTCGCCCGTCTCGCGGGAGGAAGTGCGGTCAGAGTTTAGGGGCACGGCTTTTGCTTTGGTGGTGCAAGTGGGAACGCCACGGTTAAGGGATCAACATGCAAAGCTCAACCCAAAACATTGACGAGATCCTCCCGGTGGTTGGGCTGGCGCGCACCGTGCTTTTTCCAGGCATGCGTTGCACGTTGTTGTTGGCGAACCTCAAATCGTTCGGTGCCGTTCGGGAGGCGCGGCGCTCAACAGGTAAGCCCTTGCTCGCCATATGTTGCTCCGATGAGCAACCTGGGAAGCCCTCCGCAGCCCCATTGTTCTCGACAGGAGTCCTCGCGGAAGTGTTGCATCTTCAACCGCATAACACCGGGCTGTGGTTAACCGAATTGTGGACCCAAGGTCGCGTAACTGTGGGGCAATTCCTGCGCGAGGATCCGTTTCGATTGGCACGTGTTGAGGGGCTATCCGATGATCTTGACCGACCAGAGGACCTAGAAAATCTAGTTCTAGAGGCGCAGCTTCGCCTGATTGAACTGAAGCGGCGCCATCCAGGGTGTGAGATCGCGACCACCGCCCTGAGCGGGCTCGCAAAAGCCGACTCAATAGAGACCCGCGTCGCCAGTCTGATGGCTTGTTCAGCGGTGCTATCACTCCGTGAACAACAGAGTCTGCTCGAGACCCGTAGGCCCACGCAGCGGCTTGAGAAGATACTGGCGGCGCTGGATCACCGCATGAACTACCACTTCTCGGCCGCAAAGCCGTTTGCCAAAACGTGAATTTTTTGCGCCCAACGTATTGGCTCGCGCCATTTGTGCGCCGAGCGGTTGGGCGAATACGACCCAGGTTGATTTTCGGAGCCCGAACGCCGGGCGGAAGAACGGAGAGCCCCCATGCAACGCGCCAGAATCCTTGTTGTCGACGATGAAGCCAACGCCCGAAATGCGCTGTTCGAGCTCCTTAAGGAGGAGGGTTACGCCGTTGAAACCGCGGCAGACGGCTTCAAAGCCTTAGGCAAAATGTCCGACTTCACGCCGGACCTCGTCCTCACCGACTTGAAGATGCCCGGCATGGACGGTCTTGAGCTCCTGCGGCGGGTTCGCGAATCTGATGAAGACGCCGTTGTTGTGGTGATGACTGCCTTCGGCGCCGTCGAGACGGCGGTGACAGCTATGCGTAATGGCGCCGCGGACTACCTCACCAAACCAATCAACATGAACGAGCTGTTGCTGGTCCTAAACCGAGAGCTTGAACATCTACGCCTGCGTAAGGAGTCTGGGCAACTTAAGGCTCGCCTGGCCGAACGCTATAAGTTCGAGAACATCATCGGCAGCGCGCCCGTCATGCAGGAGATTTTCAAAGTGATTTCGCAGGTTGCGACTTCCCGCGCTTCGGTCCTGATCACGGGCGAATCTGGGACTGGGAAAGAATTGATTGCGGCCGCGATCCACCAGCGCAGCCCCCGGGCGACGGGCCCGTTCGTTAAGCTGCACTGTGCGGCTTTGGCCGAGACAATTTTGGAAAGCGAGCTGTTCGGACATGAGCGAGGATCGTTCACCGGAGCCGCCGGCCGACGTGATGGAAGGTTCATGCAAGCCCACAAGGGCACCTTGTTCCTAGACGAGATTGGGGAAATCTCGCCTGCAACCCAGGTTAAGTTGCTGCGCTTTCTTCAGGAGCACGAGTTTGAGCGAGTGGGTGGCAACGAAACAGTGCGGGTGGATGTTCGGGTGATTGCGGCGACCAACAGGGACTTGAAAGCCGAGGTCGCTGCCGGGCGTTTCAGAGAAGACCTTTATTACCGCCTCAATGTCATCAATATGGAAATGCCACCGCTGCGGTCTCGCCCTTCGGACGTACCGCTTCTGGCTTCGTACTTTCTGCGTAAATACGCCGCCGAGAACGAACGCGTAGGCGATCGTACAATCGAAGGCTTTACGGACGATGCCTTAGAGTTTCTCGCCAACTACCAATGGCCCGGCAACGTGCGCGAACTGGAAAATACGATCGAAAGGGCGGTCGTCATGTGCAACGGGCGCCGGGTCGGCGTGTCTGAGCTGCCTCCTCACTTACGTCCCAAAGAGAGCCGGGGAATTCAAATCCCAGGTTCCACATTGGAGGAGATCGAAAACTACGCCATTCGCAAAACCCTCGAACTTACCGGGGGATCCACCAGCAAGGCGGCGGACGTCTTGGGCATTTCGGTGCGCAAGGTGCAATACAAACTTCACGAGTACCAAGAGGCGCCGAAAAGTGGCGCGCCCGCAGTGTCTGCCAACAAACCGGATTGAATCGTAAATAGGCCGCATTGACATACGCACAAGAGTTCGCGCTCGTCGGAGCCGTGGTTGGTTTGCTAGCGCCTGCGGGCATGTTTGCTTACACGCTCGTCCGCGGGGGACCACCCGATCCCAGGTTGCTTTTCGCAGTGATGGCATCGGGAGGAATGTTGTTCTTGGCCGTCGCTGGCTGGATGATTGGACGGCGAGAAGACATGCTCGCCGACCGCAACGCCGAGCTGCGAACCCTATCCGAACAACTAAAACTTCAAACGCTGACGGATTCACTGACCCAGGTTGCGAATCGAAGGGCACTTGACGCCGAGTTGGGTAAGGAGATCGCCCGCAGCGCACGCTACAAGACGCCGCTTTCACTTGTGATGGTTGACCTCGATCATTTCAAGACGATCAATGACCAACACGGACACCCTGTCGGCGACCAAGTCCTGAAATTTGTGGCGCAAGCATTGGAGCGCCACAAGCGCAAAGGCGACTTCGTGGCGCGCTTTGGTGGAGAGGAGTTTCTTGTCTTGCTGCCGCACACGGGTGCCGAGGACGCCGTACGCTGGGCGGAACGCCTGCGCGCAGCAATGGCGTCACTCGCAGTAACCTCGGATGTGGGCCCGTTGGCCGTTACAGCCTCGTTCGGCGTTGCACAATGGCAAAACGGTCAATTAACGCCGGAGACGCTCATAGCCGCCGCAGACAAGGCGCTTTACGGCGCGAAACAGGCCGGTCGAAACTGTGTGTTCCCGGCGGCTTCAGCCCCTACTGGACTGGCCTGAGCCGCAACCAGATCATCCGTCGCTGACAAGCGGGCCCGGTTCCGTCTTCGCTCCAGCGAAGCGGGCCAACCACCAAGTGCCCAATGGCAGTGCATGAGCCTTATCTACCAGCCACTGCCGGCGAGCAACTTCGTAGGTGCAGCGAAACTGCCGCAGCTCATGAAGAGCCTGGTCCCTTAGCGTTGGGTCCTGCGCTGCAATTTGTGGCTTGAAGCCTTTCTTCAGCGGCCGCGACGAAGGCCGATCCGTGGGACGTTGTGTAAGGATCGTTCTGCGGCCTATCACACGGCTGCCATCCCTTGCGCGTTGTTGCGCAGCAGCCAGCTCCACAGCCTCGATTTCCTGCGCCAGCTTGCGACGGTACCCTTCGACGTCGTCCTCGTAGCCAGGCAAAGGCACACACACGAGCTGCACTTCCTGTTTCAGATGACCGCCAGCGCGAAAAAAGCGTTTGGGTTTTGTCGCGCGAAGTACTTTGCCATGCAAGCACGCGTGATAGGAGATTGCGCCGGGCCAGTGGTGTGCCTTCTCGACCAACTGATCCTTCACAGGGTTGGTCAGCGTGTAAACGAGCTTTGCCAAGGCATCCTCCGTTGATACCAATCGCACAACGGACGTCCGTTCGGAGCTCCACATATTCTCAGAGCGATCGAGCAAGGCGTTCTGGTGTTTCGCCATGAGCTTGTGGAAATATTCAAGAAATTCAGGCAAGCGACCTTCGCGATCAGTGATGACGGAATGGTAGTGATTGCTGCTCGCAACGAAAGCGTGAATGTCTATACCGCATAGCTGTGCCGCGAGCGCGAGACAATAGATGAAGGCGTTGTTCGTCTCCTCTCCCGGCCGAAGCAGAAACTCTCTTTGAGTGCATCGACGCGTGATGAGATAGGTGAAACCGCGAACGATCCGACGAGGCATTGTCATATTCCCGTTATCGCGAGCCGCAGAGATTTGTTGCGACCAAAGCGCAAAAAACGCAACCTGGGACGCCTCACAGCGGCACGGGGACGCCTCATAGCGGCACGGGCTGGCGAGGCCGGGGAGAGGGGGGAGAGACGACGGCGAGGGGCAGCCAGATAGTGAAGCGGGTACTCCCAGGTTGCGATTTTACGGCGATGGTGCCGCCGTGGTCGCCGATGATGCGGTGGACGAGACTCAGGCCCAGGCCGGTGCCTTGGGGCTTGGTTGTGTAGAACGCATCGAAGATGGCGGAGTCGTTCTCGATGCCAACCCCGGTGTCTTCCACCTCAAGCGATACGCCATCCCGGGAAGCGTGCACACGCACCGTCAGAACGCCACCGTCGGGCATGGCCTCTATGGCATTGCGAGCCAGGTTAAGCAGCACCTGGCGCAGCCGTTCGCGATCCCCTTCCACGGGCGGCACAAGCTCGCCCGTGTCGCACACCACCTTTACGTGTCGCAGCTCGGCCTCGGGTTCTAAGAACGATAGGACGGCTCCCACCACTTCACGAAGGTCCATCGACGCCACCTGCAGCGGGTGCGGCCGCGCAAAAGCCAAGAAGTCATTGACCAACCGCTCCAGGCGCTCAATCTCACTTTGAACAACCTGGGTAATTGATCGCACGGTTTCGGCCGAGCTGTCCCCCCGGTCCAACCGACGCGTCAACAGCTGCAGCTGCAAGGTCGCGGCGTTCAACGGATTGCGAATCTCGTGCGCCAATCCCGCGGCCAAAGTGCCCACGGCCGCAAGCCGCTCGGCCCGCAACGTTCGCCGCGCCATCTCTTGTTCCCGGGTTACGTCTATACCCACGGCGTAGGTCACAGGGTTATCGTGTTCTGCCGCCGCGCGCTCCCAGCGAACCAGCACTTCCGATCCTGCGGACGTGGGGATGGCCGTGGGCCCCTCCCCCACAAATTGCCGCCCGTCGCGCCCCAACATCACGTCGCGAGAAAACCCGGTGATCTCCTCAAGCCGCCGGTTCCACAGCACGATCCGCCCCTGCGCGTCCAACCCCAGCACAAACGCAGGCACCGCCTCCACAACCTCACGGTGCCGCCGTTCGCTGCGCTCCAATTCAAGCTGCAAACGCGCGCGCTCTCGCAACAAAGTGGCCCGCGCCAACGCCTGTTTCACGGTGTCGAGCAAGCGCGGCACATCGAATGGCTTAAGCACAAACGCGAACGCGCCATCACCCACGGCCGCAATGGCGCTTTCAACCGTCGCATCGCCCGTGATCATGATGACCTGCACCAGCGGCACCTCATGGCGCAAGCGTCGCGCCAGCTCACTGCCGCCGCCGTCAGGCAACCTCACATCAACCAACGCCACGGCCACATCACCCGCCGCAGCCACGGCCAAAGCCTCATGTCCGTTCGAGACCGTGCGAGGCGCACACGGCAGCGTCTCGACTATCTCCGCGAGGTTGTCAGCCAGTGCCTCATCATCATCGACGATCAAAACCAGCGGCGTCATGCCCCAACAATGAGCGACGACGCTGGCGGTGTAAAGCGAAGGCGTCTACGCGCGCAAGCCGCGCACAACAAACACAGGCACCGTGGCGCCCTCGAGCACTTGCTGGGCGACGGAACCCACCAACACTTTACCCAACCCACCCGCACCGTGCGAGCCGACGCAAATGGCGTTCACGCCTAACCGGCCCGCATGCTGCAAGATGAGGGTGCTCACGCGGCCGCCTTCCACAACGTGCACCTGCGTGCGAATGTCACGTCGATCCGCACCGTCGGGCACAAGCGCCCGCAGCGCTGCCTCGATCTCCGCAGCCACGGGCAGCGGCAGGCCTTTGCCCTTGCTCAACGAGAAATCCCACACACTGTGCTTGTCGTTGCGATCCGCCACGTGCAGCAAATGAACCACGCCGCCGCGTTCAACCAAGCTGTAAGCATAGGGCACAGCGCCGCCGCTTAAGTTCGACAGATCCGTGGCCACCAACACTTGCGAGATGGTGGGGATCTGCGTCCGCTCGGCCACCTCATCAACACGCGACACAGCCAGCACGGGCACAATGGCGGCATGCAAGGTGGGGGCAACGGTGGAGCCCAAAAACAAACGCTTGGCGCCGCGCCGTTGGTGCACGCCCATCACCAGCAAATCTGCATCGACGTCGCTGGCCGCTGACGCCAAGTGGCTGCCGAGCTCGCCCCAATTGCTCTCGATCTTAAACGCCACGCGCCCCGACCCAGGCAATTCACCCACGAACGCGCGCAGCTCCTTTTCAATCACAGCCACGGTCACAGGATCGGCGGCGTCCAAAGCGGCTTCGGTGCTGATGCCCAGCCGCGCAAACTGCTCGGGCGGCCAATAAAAATGCAAGAACGTCACATCACACGGCATCGCGGCCCGCAGTTGCCGAATCCATTCCACGCCCACCTTGGACGCCACACTGAGATCCACGGCCACCGCCACGTGCAAGGGGCGCTCACCCACGGCCCAAGCGCGAAGCCCTTCGTCGCCACTGCCGCGCGCCACCAACACGGGTCGGTCGGCCTGCAACACCAATCGCTCTGCGACGCTGCCCAACAACAACCGCCCCACAGTGCCACGCGCGTGTGTGCCAGCCACAATGAAACGAGCCTGTTCGTCGTGACCCAGTTTCACAAGGCTATCGACCACAGCCCCACGCACCACACGCGTTTGCACAGACACGCCGTTGGCCACCAAATCTCGCGCCAGCTGCTTGAGACCTGCCTCGGCCTTTTGCACCACCGCCGCTTCTAAGGCTTCCACGTCAACGGCGAAATCCGGCGATGTAACCGTCGACGGCTCGTGCGCGTACGCGATGATCAAGCCATCACCCAAGCGTTTCGCCAAAGCGGCCGCCAGTTGAACCGCGTGCTCTGATGGCTTCGTGAAATCCGTTGCAACAAGTATGTTCATGGCACCTGTTGGCTCAGCACGTCCTGTGCCACGCGTGGTGGCAGCGTTTCACCGCCATTCGCGCAAGGCGTGCACATTCACATGGCTCGCAGGCATTCCCTGCACTTTGCGGCCCGGATGCCCCAGCGTCGTGCGCACCAGGCCGTGGCACAGAAGTAGCAGCACAAACGGTTGGAGGTTCCAATGACTGAAGCCATTCAAATCGTTTTCCGTGATGTTCCCGCTTCGCCGACGTTGGAATCCAACATCCGCCGCAAAGCCGATCGCC
The DNA here is from genome assembly GCA_033763315.1 of Deltaproteobacteria bacterium. Classification (GTDB taxonomy): domain Bacteria; phylum Myxococcota_A; class Polyangia; order Fen-1088; family Fen-1088; genus JAGTJU01. The sequence goes on along the minus strand of JANRKS010000005.1, from coordinate 195,745 downwards.
TCCTGCGCATGCACCGAGGTATCACCTGGTGCCGCACCACCATTTTGCGCCCACACACCCACCAGACCAAGGGCGTGAGTTACCAGGTGCGCGTTGAGCTGCACTTGCTAGGCGTCGATCTGGTGGTTGGCAAAGACCATGCTTTTGACGGCTCACATGAAAACCCCTACGTCGCCGCCCGTGACGCCTTCCGCACGGCCAAACGCTTGCTGCAGGAACACATCCGCAAGCACCGCCTGGCGCTCCGAGAACATCTGAAGCTCAACGACGTTCTCGACGACGACCAAGACGACGAGAACGACGCCCGCCGTGGCACGCTCACGGCGATGGCTTAGGCCGCCACAAACACCCCGCCGCATCTGTCATGCTTCGTGGTCATGAATAGCGACATGACCTTGGGCACCCCCGCCCTGCTGTTCCCTGCGATTTCCTTGCTGTTGCTGGCCTACACGAACCGCTTCTTGGCGCTGTCCACGGTGGTGCGCGGGCTGCACGCCCAATACCAGCAAAACCGCAGCAAGCTGCTGGTGGCGCAAATCCAAAACCTGCGCACACGTCTTGAACTCATTCGGAAGATGCAAGGCACAGGCGTCATCGCGTTGTTTCTGTGCGTGGTGGCGATGTTCCTGCTGTTCGCCGGGGTGCCTCAAGTGGCCAAGGCCGTGTTCGGCGTCAGCCTCGTGATGATGATGGCCTCGCTGCTGATCTCGGTGCGCGAAATCCAGCTCTCGTCAGGCGCCATGAAGATTCAGTTGAGCGATCTGGAAGCGGATCCGGACCAGCCGCCGCAATGGCAAACCCGCCCGGATCCCACGGACGTCAACCTCGCGCCCTAGCGCAGGCACCTCATCCCCTTACGGGATGCAAACCGCATTCTTTGCTTTCAGGATTCTCCCACCACCAGCGACCAGCGCGCGGGTGCTCGCCCGGCGCCACGGCACGCGTGCAGGGCGCGCAGCCAATCGACGGGTAACCCCGATCATGCAGCGGGTGCACGGGCACGCGGTTGGCTTTGGCGTACGCACGCGTTTGCTCTTCTGACCAGCCAATGATCGGGTTCAGCTTGGCGATGCCGCCGTGGCCTTCGTCAAATTCAACTTCGGGCGTATTCGAACGGGTCACCGCTTGTTCGCGGCGCAGGCCCGTAACCCACGCGTCCACCGTGGCCAGCGCGCGGTTCAACGGCTCCACCTTGCGGATGCCGCAGCACTCGTGGCGGTTGTCGAGCGATTCCATGAAACTGAACATGCCCTTGTTGCGTTCCATAACTTCAACAGCGTCGCGGGCAGGAAAGTACCACTCGATCTGCAGCCGATACTTGTCGCGCACGCGATCGGCGGTCTGATACGTCTCTTCCGGCAAGCGGCCCGTGTCGAGCGCGAACACGCGCACTTGAGGGTCAATTTTCGCGGCGATGTCGATGACAACGCAGTCTTCGATTGAGAAGCTTGAAGCGATGGCGAGCCGGTTGCCAAAGGTCTGCAGGGCCCACGCCAGCACGTCCTGGGCGGGTTGGCCCTCAAGGCGAGCGGCGGCGGTGGCAACGTCGGGGGCGAGGAGTTTCATGAGGGGCGGATATATACCGCAAGCGTCGCAGGCGCGAGGCCCGGACACAGGTGATGAGCCCCACCCAGGCACTGAACGTACCTCACATGACGCACGACGACGCCCCATTGCCCACGGGCTTTCCGTGTTAACTTCACAGGCTCGCTTCCCATGAACATAAACCTGCAATACGGAACCACGGGCCTACCCATTGATGTGCCCGGAAACAACGTCCGCATCATCGAACCCACTTTCGTGCCGGGCCTGACCGATGAAGCCGCGGCCTTCGCCCAGGTGGCGGCGGCGCCGCTCGGCGGTCGCCCCTTACGTGAGATCGTGCAAAGCCACGAGCGCTTGGCGGTGGTGATCCCTGACGGCACCCGGCCGCTGCCTTCAGACCGTTTGCTGCCATGGTTGTTCAAGGCGCTGCCCCATGTGCCCGACGCCAACATTGTGATCATCAATGGCACGGGCTCTCACCGCGCCAATACGCAAGCAGAGCTTGCGCAAATGGTGGGCGCCGACGTGCTTTCGCGCTACCGCGTGGTGAACCACGACGCGCACGATCCCAGCACTTTGGCCCTTGCGGGCACCGGCCCCGATGGCCGCAAAGTGTATATGAACCGCGAGTATGTGGAGGCCGACAAACGCATCGCGCTCGGCTTCATAGAGCCCCACTTCATGGCGGGGTTCTCCGGCGGCTACAAGGGCATCTTCCCAGCGATCGCCGACATCAACACCATCATGCACTACCACCGCGCCCAGGTGATTGGTGATCCGCGCAGCACGTGGGGGCGCCTGCACGACAACCCCACGCAAGATCAGGTTCGCGCCTACGGGCAAGTGTTGCCGCTCGACTTCTTGTTGAACGTTACGCTCAACCGCAAACGCCAAATCACGCGTTTTTTCTGTGGCGATCCCCTTACGGCGCACGAAGCTGGTTGTGCGTTCGCCAAAAGCACCGCGATGGTGGCGTGCCCGCATCCTTATCCGATTGTCGTCACAAGCAACTCGGGCTTTCCGCTTGATCAAAACCTGTATCAAACCGTCAAAGGCATGTCAGCGGCGGCGCAAATCGTCGCCGACGGTGGTTTGATCTTGGCGGCCGCCCGCTGCAACGATGGTTTCCCAGCGCACGGCAATTTCCGTGAATTCCTCACGCAGCACGCGTCGCCGCAAGCCATCCTCGACACCATCAACACGCCGGGCTTCTCAAAATTCGATCAGTGGCAAGCGCAGTTGTTTGCGCTGATCGCAAACCGCGCGAAGGTCGGCGTTTACAGTGAAATGGCTGATGTCGATTTGCAGGCAGCCCACATCGAACCCGTCAAAGACATCTCGGCCCGGCTCACGCTGGAGCTGCAAAAGCGCGGCCTCGACACGCCCATCGCTGTGTTGCCTGAGGGCCCGATGACGATTCCCTATCTGGCGTAAGACGCCGGTCCCTTTTCTTTGAAATTGCCCTCCCATGAGCAAACGATCCATGCGAACACCCGTTCCGTTTCCACCGCCCCGCGAATCTGTGGCGCGCTCGGCTGGCTATACGCCGGGCGAGCAACCCAAGCCGGGTGAGAAGATCATCAAACTCAACACCAACGAGAACCCTTATCCGCCAAGCCCACTCGTGGCAGAAGCGATCAACAACTTCGACGTGGATCGATTGCGACGTTACCCGTCGCCCATGGCCGATGCCTTCAGGGAAGCCGCCGCCCAGCTTTATGGCGTGAGCCCCGCGCAGGTGTTGGCGGGCAATGGCAGCGACGACATTCTGAACATCGTGATTCGCGCGTATCTGAACGCAGGCGATGTGCTGGCCTACCCTGACCCCAGCTATTCGCTTTATCCCGTGCTGGCAGAGATCCACGGGGCGCGCGTGGCGCCGGTGGCATGGAACGATCGTTGGACGTTGCCCGCCGAAGCGCTGCGGGCCACCGGGGCACGCGTGGTGTTCATCACGAACCCCAACGCGCCGAGCGGCACAGTGGTTTCCACGGAAACGTTGCGCCAGTTCGCTCACAGTTTTGCGGGCTTGGTGTTGATCGATGAGGCGTATGTTGAGTTCGCCGAGGAAAGCGGCCTGCCTTTGCTCGCAGACTGCCCGAACGTGGTGCTATCGAGGACGCTGAGCAAATCGTACAGCCTGGCAGGGCTGCGGTTTGGTTACGCGCTCGGGGCGGCGCAGGTCATCGAGGAGTTGGCCAAAGTCAAAGACAGTTACAACTGCGACGCGCTGGCGATCACAGCGGCCACAGCGGCGCTGCGCGATCAGAATTACGCGCGCAGCACGTGGGCGAAAGTGAAACAGGAGCGCGCCCGCATGGTGTCAGAGCTCACAGCCAGAGGCTGGGATGTGATTCCCAGCCAAACAAATTTCCTCTTTGCGCGGCCGCCCAGCGGCGATGGTGGCAGTCTTTACGCTCACCTGAAGCAAAAAGGAATTCTCGTGAGACACTTCAACAAGCCCGGCCTCGCGGATCGCATCCGCATCTCGATTGGCACGCACGAAGAGAACACCGAGTTGTTGGCGGCCTTGCCTTAAGCGGCCCGTGATGTTGTCGCGCAAGATCGTTTTTGCCGCGGCGGCGGCTATGGCTGTGGCATCGAGCGCCGCCGCTGATCTGTTGGTGGACGAACAAAGCCACAATCTTGATCTGCTGCCTCCAGTTCCCGCGCCGTTCGCCATCGCGTTTTATGCACGCGAGCCGATGTTGATGCATCCGGCAGCGTTGACGTTCGACGCCGCGGGCCGCTTGTTTGTGGGCGGAGGGCCGCAGTTCCGCAAGCCCACGCCGCAAACGCCGCCTGACAACGTGGTGTTGCTCAAGGACACCAACCACGACGGCGTGGCCGACAGCGCCACCACATTCGCCACAGGCTTCAACAGCATTCAGGGGCTCGCGTGGCGAGGCAAGGATCTATACGTCGCCAACGCGCCAGAACTGACTTTGGTGCGCGACGTAAATGGCGATGATGTGGCCGACGAGTATATCAAGCTTTACGAAGGCCTGGGCCACAACCGTCATGGGTTACACGGCCTCGTGTTTGGCCCCGACGGGTGGCTCTACATGTCCCAAGGCAACAGCGCCGTGAGCCCGAAGGCGCCCAGGCCGTTTCGCGATTTGATGGGCGTCAAATCCAACGCCCTCTCGCGCCAGAAACCGAAAACATTCTCCGCCTCAACGTATAAGCACGGCTTCATCGACGCGTGGCCTGAGCTTGAAGGCGGCGTCCTTAAGGCCAAGCCCGATGGTTCTCAGCTGCAAATCTTCGCGCGCGGCATGCGCAACCCCTTCGACATGGATTTCGACGCCACGTTCGATTGGTTGGCCACCGACAACGACGCGGGACCCGAGCATGATCGGGTGATCACACCGTTTGCCGGTGCACACTTCGGCAAGCGGCACGCTTGGTCAGATTCGTGGGACGGTGACCAGAGCCCAGGCACGGTGCCGCTTTCAGGTTTGTTCCCCAACGCCAATGGCTCGGGCGTGGGCGTGGTGTTCTACACGGCGTCGCAATGGCCAACGGCGTTTCAAAACAAGTTTTTGATCGGCGACTGGATTCGCAAATCCATTTACGTTTACCAAAGCAAATGGGTGGGGGCCGAGCGACACGGCACGCTGGATGAAATTTTTCACGCGCGCGGCACGGAGGCACTGTTTCGGCCCACAGATATGGCGGTGGGACCTGATGGCGCCCTCTATATCGCGGGCTGGGGATCTCACTATGGTTCGAAAGCAGCGCCTTATCAAAAGGGTGACGACACGGCAGAGATCAACGAAGGCCGTGTCTTTCGCATGTGGAATAAAGAATCTGCGCTTGTTGCGAATGACAACCGCTTCGCAAACACCCCACTGCCCGCCTGGAGTGTCTCCGATCTTGTAAACGTCTTGGGGACGTTCATGCCGGCGCGCAATGTGGCCGTGCAGCAAGAGCTGCTGCGGCGCAAGCCCAATGAGGTGTTGCCTGTGTTGCAGGCTCGTTTGCAACACACGGAACTGCCCGATTTGGCTCGCACGTGGATCATGTGGACCTTGGGGAAGCTGCCGGGCACGGCACCCGTGTTTGAGGAAACGCTGCTTGATGCGCGCGCCAGCGTTCAAGCGCGCGTGGCGGCTCTGCGGATCCTCACCACGCAGCGGCCGCCGTCGCTTGCCAAGTTAGCCACCACATTGCTTCCACAAGGCGACGCACGGTTGCGGTTCGCGGCGGCACAAGCGCTGCGTTCACTCCCGCGGCCGCCGCTTGCAGCCATCACTGCGGCGTTGGCCGACGAAACCGAGCGCCTGGTGCGGTACGCGCTTTGGCAAACGCTGGCCGAGGCCTATCCGTCGCGGTTGTCGACGCTGCTTCGCCATAAGAGCGCGGGTGTGCGCGAAGGCGCGCTGCTCGGCTTGCTGCAAACGGACCAGCTATCGGCCGCGCAGGTCAAACGGTTGCGTGATGATCCCCAGGTGGGCCAGGTGGCGCGTTTGTGGCTTGAACGCACCGGCCATGTGCCGCCGGCACCCGTCGATGCCACGGCCGCCATCGCACGCCCCGCGCTTGATCACGAAACCACCTTAGATGAAGCCGAAAAGGCGGTGCCAAGAGGCAACCCGGCGCGCGGCCAAGTGCTGTTTTTTGCACCTGGAGGCCCAGGTTGCCACTTGTGCCACGCCGTCAACGGCAAGGGCAATGCGGTGGGACCGGATCTGTCCGATCTAGGCACCCGCGCTCACGCCCGTTATGTGGCCGAATCGATCTTGGACCCAAATGCCACGATCATCGAAGGCTTCATGCAAGCGGTGATCACCACGAAAGATGGCAAAGAATACGCGGGCATCGTGCGCGAAGACACCAGCAAACTTTTGCGGCTGGCGCAGGCGGATGGCACCACGGTGGTGCTGCAAAAACAGAACATCACAAAACGCGAGATGCTGGACGTCTCCGCCATGCCATCGGGTTACGGAACGTTTTTGTCGCCCGCTGACATCGCGGATCTCACGGCGTGGCTGATGCTGCAACGGACGGAGTAGCGACGCGATTACACGCGTTGCACGAACCAAACAACGCCTGCAACCACCAGGGCGCTTGAACCACCGATCAGAAGCACGCGGTGGTAAACGCGAGGCCAACGCCGCGCAATCATTAGCAGCAGCGGCAGCGCCACAAGCACCACGCACAGTTGGCCGCACTCGACGCCCACGTTGAATGAAAGCAGAGCGGCCACCAGGCCTTGCGCGGGCAAACCGATCTCCGAGAGCACGGACGCAAAGCCAAAGCCGTGAATCAGGCCGAAAGCGAAGGCCAGCAGCCAACGACGCTGCGGCATGCGGGGCAGCAGGTTTTCCACGCCCACCGCCGCCACAGACAGAGCGATGAGTGGTTCGACAAAACGTGTGGGCACAAGTTCGGGCCGCAAGGCGGCGGCCATCAGCGTAAGAGAATGCGAAGCCGTGAACGCCGTGACGATCTTCGCTGTGCCCCAAAGCGCGGCCCGCGGCGAGGCCGTTTGCAACAGTCGATCGCCTGCAGCACGCGTACTCACGGTGGCCAACAGCAAAAGACCTGCCAGAAACGCCAAGTGGTCATAGCCCGTGAAGATGTGCTCAACCCCCAGCAACCAAAACCGCCGCAACGGTTCCCAGCGCGACGCCTCCAGCACCACCATCAGTTCTCGGTTGCCACTGCGGAAAACATCCGAAACGGCGGGTGTGCCTGCCAACGAGACGTTAACAAACCCAGAGTGCAGGCCATCGAGGTCGAAGAACAAGTCGTAGCGGGCGCGGTAGCTGCCGTTGCCGGCCGGGCAGCTGTAAACGAAACGCATCTTCACCATAGGCGGCTCGGAACCTTGATCGATGGTGACGCCATCGGCCCGCTGCGCGCAGGGCTTCTCACCTGTGAACAAGCGGAGGCGTGGGCCCAGGTAGCCCTGCACCATTTCAAGGCGCCCGCGCACGGCCGCCAGCGCCTGCGCCGGTGCCAGGCCCTCGTCCAAGCCGAGCGGAGCCAACAGGTCCACCACGGACACTTTGATGTCCCAGGTTGGCGCGGATCCACCCAGCGACAGGTGCGAAAAAGTGCTGGTGCGCATATGACCGACGGCCGCCCCCGGCCCGGCCAGCAGCGCCAGCACAACGGCGCCCACGCCGCAAAGGCTGCGTTTTAGGAGGCAAATCAACCTGGGAAGCGGCATGCGTATCTTTGCTGAAACAGCGGCATCTTAGCAGTGGGCCCAAGCGCGCGACTTCGGTTGGCGCACCGGACCTAAAGCGGAGGGCACAAACGTTGTATACAGACACAATCACATCCACGATGGCCTCCAAAGGGACAACCGCCGGCCGCGGTAAAACAACCTCCTCGCACAGCAAAGCCGCGCCCAAGCGTGCCGCCGCAAAACCGTCCAAGCCGAAGGCCAGCAGCTCGCCCGAGACCGCCTTGGTATTGGCGTCTGCGTCCGAGGAAACCAGCGACGAGCCCGAAGTGTTGGTGGGCGAAGTTGTATCCGAGGCGGGCCACGCGGACGATGATTTGCTGTTGGGTCCTGACGAGCACGACGAAACGACGCCGCTGTTCGACGACCCGTTGCACGATCTGCAGGTGACGCCGCGCGAACGGCCCAGCCCCCTGGCGCCGATCCGCGATCCGTTGCAACGGTTCCTGTCAGAGGCACGCAGCTTCCGGCGCTTAACCGAGTCTGAAGAAAAAGAACTCGTGGCGGCCGCCCGTGGCCAAGGCGACATTGGTGCCGCGCGCCGCTTGGTGGTGCACAACCTGCGGTTGGTTGTGACGATCGCCTATCAGTATCGTCGCGCGTGGACCAACATTCTAGACCTGTTTCAAGAAGGCAGCGTTGGCCTGATGGAAGCCGTGCGCCGCTGGGATCCTCAGCTCGGCACGCGGTTCGGCACCTACGCGGCCTATTGGATTCGCGCCTATATTCTTAAGTTCTTGATGACCAACGCGCGCCTCATCCACGTGGGCAACACACGCGCTGGTCGCAAACTGTTTTTCCGCCTTGAGAAGGAACGCGCCAAGCTGCGGGCCGCGGGTTTTGATCCCACGCCCAAGTTGCTGGCCGCCAATCTGAACGTTGACGAAAAAGACGTGTTGGAGGTGTCGCAACACCTGGCCTCGCGGGAGGTGTCGTTTGAACCACGCCCCGATGAAGACGACGGTGTTTCCCTTTCGGAGCGTATCGCCTCGCCCGATCAGGCTTCGCCCGAACAACAAGCCGGCCGCAACATGCTGGCTGATCAGGTGCGGCACAGTATGGACGCGTTCGCGCTTTCACTGACCGACGAACGGGAGCGCGCGGTTTGGGCGGAGCACCTGGCTGCGCCCGATGACCCCGTAGCGCTTTCAGAACTGGGCGAACGCTACGGCGTTTCAAAACAGCGCATTGGGCAGATCGCCGATAAGCTGAAAAAGCGCTTCCGCGACGCATTGGTAGAGCAGCTGGGGCCAGAGATCCAAATGAGCTGGCAGCCCGATCAGGATGAATAGCCGCAAGCTATCCCCAGGCCACGCATAAGATCTGGCAAAATCTACCGCTTTTTGAGCTACTCTGGCGATCGTGGGTGTTGACGAACACAAACGAGGTTTGCGGCGCTGGCTGCTGTGCACCACCTTGCAGGGAGAGGCCTCCGAACGCGCGTGGGGCGGCGGTATCCTGTGGTTGAACTGGCAACGCCGTGGTGACTTCCAAGATCTGCTGCGCCAAACACTGGCGGGCCTGCCCGAAGTGCCGCGGCTGGGGTGGGCTCACATCAACGCTGAAACCGCGCAAACGCACGCCGCTTTTGTGAACATGTTTTTCGCCACACCCTGGCTGAGCTTCGACGCCTTCGTCGTGGAGCCCACCCCCGGCCAGACGTCGGCGGAGGCCTTCTCGGAAACACAGCGCCGGGCGCTCGAAGATTTCCTGCACGCGCAGATCACGGAGCGCCTGCGCGCGGAACCAGACGAACCGCAGCCCCTGCGTGTGTGGCTTGACGGGCCCGCTTTAGGTTATGGCTCGCGCAAGGCGGGCGTAATCGCGCTTGAGGATCAGGTGTTGCGTCCGGTGTTTGGCCGTCTGCGCCCCGAGGACAAGGCGATCGCCCACCGCACCGGCGACACCCCCGGCTTGCAGCTGGCCGGACTGTTGTTGCAAGCCCTTGTGGCCGCCTGGCAAGACGCCGCTGTACACGCGCCTCGCAAGCTTGTGCAAAACGCGATGGCCGCGCATCTGGGTTGGTCAGATCTGCGCACGGTCAGCCGCCCCGACGCCACCAAGTTCAACGTGCGATTGGGAGCGCCAAAACAGCGCAGCCGTCGTCCCACGCAACTGCCGTTGTTCGAGCCGCAGCCATCCACGCGCGCGGCGGCGCCGTTTTAATTTGCCGCCGCTGTGGCGGAAGGCTTCTTCATACCCACGATGAATTCCGCCAACAGGCGAATTTGCTCGGGCGTTAGCTTGCCTTTGAAGCCTGGCATCTTCGCTTTTTCGCCATAGAGCGTTTCGTGATCGGGTGCCTCAATCACGCGCACCACGTAATCGATCGTGCCGCGCTGAAACAAGCTGGGGCCCGCGTTGCCCAGATCTTTGTCGCCTTCGTCGATGTAGTGGCAAGAATCGCAGTCCTTCTCTGAGAAAAGGTCGCTGTCTTTGGCTTTCTTCAACAACTCAGGTTTGACGTCTTTGGCACCGGTTTGCGCGTAGACCACCTCGGCCAAGGCCGCCAACTCTTCGTCGGTGCCTTCGACAGGCTTCATGCCCTTCTTCTTCTTCGCGGGTCCCATAAACAGAGGGCCTTGCGGATCTTTTAAGAAGGACACAATCCACGAGCGAGAGTTGTAGTCAGCAAAGTCTGGCCCCTCATCGCCACCTTGACCTGTGAGACCGTGGCAGTTGCCACATTTTTCCTTGTAGAGCGACAACACCTCAAACTGCGGATCGTTCTTGAAAACATCAATGCCGCCCGTGGGCAACACGCCTCGCTTGGCCAAGTCACGCGCGCGCAGGCCTTCCAGCGCCACTTCGGCGCGGTGCTTTTGAAACGCAACATCAGCACGGTCTTTGCGGACCGAGAGCGTGGTGAGAACAGCGGTGATCACGAGAGCAGCCACAAGCCCACCGGTGGCCAGCGGCCTCTTCCACGGCGACAGTGAATGCGAACGATCCAAAAACGGCAGCGCAAACACAAGGGCGCCCACGATGCCGGGAATGATCATGGTGGCCACGATCTCAAGCGGCCCCTCGAAATACATGCGCAGTTGGTAAAGCGGAATCGCATACCATTCAGGGCGCGCCATGTAATTGCTGGCGGGATCCGCGGGCGGTTCAAGGCCCGCACCTTTTTTCACGACCACGAACACCACAACCACGGCCAAGGCGAACGCGAACAACGACAGATCGCGCAGCGCTTGGCCCGGAAAGTAAGGCTCCGTGCGACGTGACACCGTGGCGGGATCCATCCACCACGGCGGCGTCAACTTGTGGCGGCGGGCCCAATAGATGTGCAGGGTCAAAAGCAGGGCCAAAGCCGCGGGCAAAATGAACACGTGTACGGCGTAAAAGTGAATCACCGTGTAGTGCCCATAGCGCGAGCCACCTTGCACGATGGCCTCAAGCATCGGCCCCACCACGGGCGTGGTGCTCAAGATGCTGGTTTCAACAAACTTCGCCCAATAGCCGGCTTGATCCCACGGCAGGCCATAGCCAGAAAGTGCGAAGCCCAACAGCACAAGCAACAACAACAAGCCCGCGATCCAATTGGCTTCACGCGGCCGCTTATAAGCGCCAAACAACACCACCTGCACCAAGTGCAAGCCCGACACAACAATCAACGCGATGGAACCAAAGCTGTGCACACCGCGAATGAGCGAACCAAACCACAGTTGATCTTCGATGAACGCGGTGGAGGCCCACGCGGTGGCTGCCGACGGGGCGTAATAAAACGCCAACAACACGCCGGTCACGAACTCAAGGCCCACCAACAACGCGGCCACCATGCCCAGCGCCCGCCACAAGCTGGCACCGCCGGGTACCGGTTGGTTCATCAGGCTGGCCAGAGCGCCACCCAAACCGGTGCGGTCCTCCAACCACGCTTTGAATTGATCAATTTTCGAGGGACGAGGAGGAAAGATCACACTTCTTCCTTTTTCGCTGTACCCAAGCGGAAACGGCGATACGCCACTTTCAGGCGGCCCCCTTCGTTCACCTTCACATCCAATTCATCGAGCCCACGTGGAGAAGGCCCCGTAAGCACCTTGCCCTGCAGATCGAAGTAACTGTCGTGGCACGGACACACAAACTGCTTCTTCTCGGGCGCCCAATCCACACCGCAGCCTAAATGCGGGCACACCGTGGAGAACGCTTTGACGGGATCTTGTTCCTTCTCGCGCACCAACCAGCATGCGCCGAGCTTGACGTCAGGGGTGCGCATCCAGGCGTCTTTGAGCTCGCCTCTCACATCCACCATCACGGGTTGGCCAGGTTTGACCTGCGTGGCCGTGGCGCCCACATCCAAAGGATCTTTGCCTGCGTCGACCGTGTCTTTCCGCAAGGGGTGGGCCAAAAACGCCAACCCAGGTAACGTCACGACCGCACCCAACAAGCCGCCCAACCAAGTGGTTACAGAGCGAAGAAATCCACGGCGCTGATCGGTGTTCGCCGGAGCGTCGTACAACATCCCGTAACCATGCCGCGTCGAACCTAAGGACGTCAACCGAAGGTTTTGCGGATTTGAACGAAACGTTCAGCGTTTTTGCTCTGGTACCAGTGCTATCTAGGTTTATGGCCAACTATGTAGAACAACGTGAGTTTACTTTGCGGCTGGAGCTGCAATGCAGCTTTCCCGACGATTACACGGGCGAAAACGATGGGTATGAATGGGCCAAGGACGCCGCACCTCTGACGGCAGCGGTGGTGGCGGCCGCGATGAAGGCAGCCAGCCAGTTCCCAGGTTGGTCGGTGCGGCCCCGAAACCGGGGCCGGTCGGCGGAGGACGAAGTGACTCTGGTGCTGCAACGGGCCCCATAGCTGTTTTGTTTGTTCCGTGACGCGGATGCTCTAGTAATCTCACTTGCATGTCTTTGGACGGATGTTTTCGGGCCGCCGCAGCAACGGCGTTTTGGGTTGGGACGCTGGGCGGCTGCGCCAGCACACAGCCGGCAACGCCTCCGGCCGCGGCCGTGGCCACGAACAATGCCACCCCCGCGATGGCGGCCCCAGCGGCAGCCAACTTCGTGCTGCCGGCCACGCACGTCGAAGGCGCACCCGGTGTTCTGCGTCTGTGTGATGCCCTGCAGGCCAGCGACGGCATGACGTTCAAGGGCAATGCGGTTGAGCAGGCCCACCAGAGGCAAGCCCACGACGAACGACGGGCCTCATCGCTTGACTCACGTTATGAGTTAACGCTGCCGGCCGCCGGGTTTCGCTTCGATGGCTACGACGACGGCAAACTCAAACTTGTCGATACGCGGTTTTCTGTGGAAGACGGCATCGAACTTGATCGCGCCGCGGACGAACCGATCGCGTTCGAGCTTTCGGATGCCGCGGCCGAACGGCTGTTGCAGATGCACGCTGAAGGCAAACTGAAGCTGCGCTTGGTGTTCTCGCCGCAGCCGTCTCAAATGCGGCCCGATGTCTGCCTTCGCCAAAGCGGCGGGCGGATGGTGAAGTTTGGCGCGCAGGTATTGGCGGCCTACGTGGTTGGCCCGCTCGGGGCGCCGCTGGCCCGCTTCGAAACCGAAGCGTTTGCGCAAGAAATGGCGGCGGTCACGCCAGTGCACTCAGCTGCCGTGTATTTTGGCAAGCCCGTGTCCGCCGATGCTACGCCTGTTTCGCCGTCACTGCAGGAGGCGTTCACCAAATTAGAGCCCAGCCTTGTCGCGTGCTACCGCGAAGCCCTCACACGAAAGGCCACCACGCAGGGGACCTTGATCGTGGGACTCACGTTGAGCAAAGACGGCCGCGCTCAGCAGCCGCGCATGGAGATGAGCACAATCACGGACGAAGCCTTGGTGGCGTGCGCGGTGGCTTCGATCGGCAAGGCGTCTGTGCCAGCCACGCCGCCTTTGCCCGCGGCGCTATCGCTGCCGCTAACGTTCGGCGAAGCCCGCTAAAAATACGCGACGAGTTCGGCGCGGGAGAACACCACACGGCCAAATGATTCGGCCACAATCCGCGCTTGCATGCGTGAGCCCAGGTTGAAGGCGTGGCCAAACGAAAACAAGGGCCGGTTGCGCGTGTCCCCCACCAGGTGCTGAATGTATTGCGCGCCCAATTCGGTTTGCGCCACGCGCCCCCATCGGATGGTTGAGCCCAATGAACCGCCCAGCCCCGCACGGAAGTTGTGTGCGAAAATGCTGCCACCTTGCACCTGCAGATCGCCCATCGCGAACAGCAACCAAGGCCGCCATGGGCGCCACGCAAACCCACCACCACTGGTCACGCCGCCGAACGAACAATCCCAGCCCGCGCAGCCCAACTCGTGCGCTTGCCCGCCACCGGCCCACACTTTCCACGAAGGCGAAATGAGCCAACGATCCACAGGCGCAGCAGAGACGATGTTAAGCAGCGTGAGGCGTTCGATGAAAAAACGTTGGCTATCGACCAGCAGCCGCAGACGCAAGCTCACCATCTCAAGCGAGGCGTCTTCGGGGTATCCTTGAGGGTCATCAAGGTAATCGTGGATGGCAAACCGCATAGACACATCCGCGAACGCAACGCCTGCAGTACGTTCTTTCGCGTCGAAGGTGCTTCCTCCGCCCGCGGCCAGCCGCAACGTGCGATGGCCCCGTTCAGGCGCATCCACAAAATCGATGCCCGCCACCGTTTGTGGCGGCACACCCGTGCGCCCGCGCAACACCAACAGCTCTCGTTCCTTCTTCTCAAAGGACGGCGTGGGTGGCCACGTGAAGCCCTCTTTATAACGAAGGCGCGCGTACCCCGCATCGATGATGCGTGCTTGTTCAACCTTGGGCAACGCCGCAAGAGCCGTGGCGGCTGCCTTTCCCGTGTTTGCCAAAGCGTTAGCGGCATCCATTTGCCGCGCGTTTAAGGCGCGTTTTTGCGCGAACATTGTCGCGCGGAGCGACGGCCGCGGCGCATTCGACCGCACAAGCCCCGGCACGTTGAGGACCGCACGCACCGTGTTCGCAGGAATGGTTGTGCCCCAAAATTCATCCACCAAATGCAGACGTGGATCAGCGGCCTCCAAGAGCCCCAGCAGGAAATAAGAGCAGTTCTCAGTGAAGAAGTAATAATCAAAATGCGTGCTGCGTGTCTCCCACGTGTGCTGCACCAAACGTTCGCTTTGCGCGGGCGTCAGCGACAGCTCGTACTCCCACAGATCCCGGCTCTCCATGTTGGAGTATTCCTGGATCTTCACGTAGTACGGCATTGCATAGAAGCGGCCCCTAAAACCACCCAGCACACCTTTGAATGCGTATACAAGACCGTTTTTGGTATCAACGTCAGCCGCATAGTTGATGATGTAGTCCAACAGGGGGTTGCCTTCGCCCGTTGAGCGGGTGAGCCGCAAGAACGTGTGGCCATACATCGAGGCGGGGCTGTTGACGTAGGCGGCCGCATACACAAGATTCACCTTCTGCGCCGCAAAGGCCTGCCTCCACATGGCAAAGTAGGGGCACGGTTGATCCGGCATGCGGGCGGGGTCGATCTGCAGCGTCTCTTTAAGCCACGACCAACGCGCAGGAAAGCGGCATTGCGGATGCTGGGCGTCTTCCAACGACTTGCCGGCGTCCGAGGGGGGCGCTGGCTGCGCAAAGGCCAACAAAGTCGCGTTGAGTTCGGCGGCAGGGTCGGTGCGGCCGCTCTTGCCGGCGTTGAAGAAGCCCAAACCATCAGCCTCGCTGCGCCAGCCTCCGGTCCACGTTTTCCGATAGTGCAGCAGCACCTGCCACATACGGCTTTGTTCGAGGTGCAACGACGACGCCGTCTTTTGCAATTGCTTGACGTACGCCAGATCGGCCGCGCCGGCGGCTTGCGGCCAGGCAGTCGCTGACACGAACACCGAGAAGATCAGCGTGTAGATCGAAGTCCTCAAGTACGGCTCCAAAACAATCGAGCCCGTCGGCGATGTTCCGGCGGGCTCGATTCACACACAAAAGATGATGGCCCCGGCCCGATGGCTAGGATCCTATCGTGTACTACTTCTTCGCAAGAGTCATCGTAGGGGCAGGCAAGTCTTTGCCTTCGGCGCGCGCGATCGCACGCTCATCGCTGCAAGCGCTCGACAACGCGGGCGAAGCCTTGATCTCAGCCTTCACGTTGTTCAGCATCTCGATCGGGCCGGTCTTGCTCGTGGGCAAAATCACCTCGAAGCGATCTTGGCTCATTTGAGCAAAGGCCTGCTTGCCGCTGTCGCTGCAGCCCAGAAGGCTGGCAAACGAAGACAAATACTCGCCACCGCCAGCGGCCATATTGCGCTTCAGATCTTGAAAATTAACTTCGGCGAACGCCGCCTGCTCACGCTGGGCTTTCACAACGCCACCCGAGGTGCAGTTCAACGTGCCCGAGGTGATACCGAAGGTTTGGCTGCCCACGGTGCCGTTGGTGGTGGCGGCCAAGATCTGCATCAATTTGGAGTCGTCATTGCCGAACAACAACGAGCCCAAACCGCAACCGGCCATGCCGTAACCATCGGCACGGGCCACGCCCGCACAACCAAGAATCGCTGCTAAACCGAAGCCCATGACTGTCTTCTTCATCCAAACACCTGCCTGTAAATGGGGTCCACTCGATGCCCACGCATCGTGGGCCGCGCCATCATAGAGATGTGTCGTTTTTCTCGCAAGCGGTATCCCGGGGCTTGCCGATCGAGGTGATGAGGGCGGATCGCCAATGCACAACATCGCCCCGTCGCGCCGCTACAGTCTCGCAACTTCGGTATACTCGCGCCCAACTTATCGATGTCACCACCGCCGCTCATGTCGCCTGCGTTTTGCACCGACTTTACCTTGTGTAATGCGCTTGGGCGCAGCCGCACGGAGGTCTTGAACAAGCTCGCCGCGGGCCAAACAGGGCTCCAACCGGGTGTTGCCTCGGCGTCCCTTGAGCCGCCCTTTTCGACCTGTGTGGGGCATATAACAGGCGTATTGCCGGCGCTGCCTCCTGCGCTCGCAACGTATGAATCGCGGGTGGCTCGCTTGACTTTTCTTTTGGCCCGCGACATTGCGGCATCCGTACATAAGGCCATCGCACGCTGGGGGCCAAGACGCGTGGCCGTGGTGCTTGCCACGTCCACCGGTGGGTTGGCTGAGACGGAAACGGCACACCGTGCGGCCTTGCGAGATGAACCGCTGCCGCCCGGGTACGGCTTGCTGCGCACCCACAGCCTGGCCGCTACAGCCGAACTGCTGCAAGCGATGTTCGCGGTGTCGGGCCCCGCGTTCGTGGTTTCAACCGCCTGTTCCTCCAGCGCCAAAGCGCTGGCCAGCGCGCATCGTTTGTTGCACACAAACGTTGCCGATGCCGTGGTGGCCGGTGGCGTCGATACGTTGTGCTCCTTGACGTTGAACGGCTTTGCGGCTTTAGGGATCCTGTCCCCGACCATGTGCAAACCGTTTGCCGCTGATCGCAACGGCATCAACATCGGCGAAGGCGGTGCCTTGCTGCTGCTTGAGCGCGAGGGCCAAGGCCCTGCCCTGTTGGCCAGCGGCGAAACCAGCGATGCACACCACATGTCAGCGCCCGATCCCACAGGCCATGGTGCCGAACAAGCCATGCGGTTGGCCTTGCAACATAGCGGTGTCTTAGCCGCCGATGTGGGGCACCTCAACGCGCACGGCACAGGCACACAGCTCAACGACGCCGCGGAGGCCATGGCGATCGCGCGCGTGTTCGGGCGCGGGCCCCTCGTGGCTTCAACCAAAGGCTATACAGGCCACTTGCTGGGCGCGGCCGGCGCCACCGAGGCGGCCTTTTGCGTGGCCGCGTTGCTCGATCAATGCGTTCCCGCAAGCCTCGGCAGCGAACCGCCACAGCCAGATCTTGAGATCACGATCGCGTCCCAGCCACAGCGGCTGGCCTCGCCGTTTGTGCTCAGCAATTCGTTCGCGTTCGGTGGCAGCAACATCAGCTTGTTGTTCGGAGCGGACACCCCATGAACATAACGCCAAAGGATGACGGTTTGTTGCATCTGGCGGGCATGGCGCTTTGGACGCGCGATGCGGGCAGCGAGCCACTGCCGGCCGCCGCGATGCTAAACCCACGTGCACGCGGCCGCGCGAGTTTGTTGACCCTGATGTTCGCCGAAGTGGTCGGCCAGGCGGCGGCCGAAGCCGAGTTTGAACATGGCAGCTTTGCCACCGTCTATGGCTCTTCGTTCGGCGAAATGGAGCGTTTGATAGAGCTGCTGCACAGCATGCAAGGCTCCGCCTCTGAGGTGTCGCCACTGCGATTTCAAACGAGCGTTCACAACGCCGCCGCCGGGCAGATCTCGATTGCCAGCAAAAACACCGCCTTTTCCACATCGATCGCCGCCGGCAACAACACAGTGGCGATGGGGTTTGTGGAAGCTGTGGCGTGGATGAAAACCTACGCGCAGCCGCTCGTGCTGGCGCTGGGTGATGAAGCGCCACCGGCGCGCTTGCACCCCGGAGAACCATACGCCCCGATCGCGGCGGCGTTCGCGTTTGTGCCACCCTCCGAAGCCCGGCCCGAGCACGCGCGGCTGCAAGTTCACCTCAACGAAGCGGGCGGCCCGCCGCGTGCGGGCCTGGTGCACAACCCGTGCGCCGTGCTGCAGCCATTGACAGCGTGGTTGGCCGCGGGATCGGTTGGTGTTTTTTCTTTAAGTGGCGCGGCGGGCAGCGCGTATTGTATCGAGCGGTTGTGACTTTGCTGAACATCGAAAATCTCGTACCCCACAAGCCACCGATGCGGCTGTTGGATGGGCTTGCGTCGTACGACGAAAAAACGGCCACGTGTGTCGTAAAGCTTACGCACGCGTCTCCGTTCATGCGCCAAGGGCGCGTGCCCGCGGTGGTGGCGATGGAGTACATGGCCCAATGCGTGGCCGCTTACGCCACCCTGCACGCCGACAAGAACGTAGAGGCGAATCCAGAGTCTTTACGGAAGCCAAAGCTTGGCTACTTGGTGGGCGTGCGACGATTGGATCTGTTTGTGAATGATTTCGTGTCAGGCGACGAATTGATCGTTCAAGTCACGCACCTGTGGGGTGCCGAAGCAGGCGCGCAATTTCAAGGCATCGTGACACGCGGTGGCGTGACCGTGGCGGCAGCAAATCTCACCGTTTTCGTGCCACCCGATCAACCCCAAGGTGAAGCGTGAGCCGCCCGTGGGCGTTGGTCACGGGTGCCAGTCGGGGCATTGGCGCCGCCATTGCGCGTGAGCTCGCGGCCGCTGGCCATCCGGTGATCCTCAATTACCGCAGCAGCGCTGAAGCCGCCCAGGCCGTACAGGCACAGATCGCGGCCGCTGGTGGCCAAGCCGAGCTTGCTTGTTTCGATGTGGCCGATGCGGACGCGACCCATGCAGCGATCAACGTTTGGATCAAGGAGGGGCGCGACATTGGCGTGATCATCAACAACGCGGGCATCGCGGCCGATAAGCCCTTCCCCGCGCTGACAGCAAGCGATTGGACGTCAGTCACGCGCACAAGCTTGGATGGCTTCTTCAATGTCACGCAGCCTTTGGTCATGCCGATGGCGCGTCGCCGCTGGGGTCGCATCATCGCCATCTCATCTGTATCTGGCGTCACCGGCAACCGGGGCCAAGTCAATTATGCGGCGGCAAAAGCCGGATTGATCGGCGCCGTTAAATCGCTGGCGAAAGAGTTGGGAAAGCGGCACATCACCGTGAATGCCGTGGCGCCCGGGCTCATCGAAACTGACATGATCGTGGATGCGCCGCTTGAGGAGATCACGAAGATGATTCCATTGCGCCGTGTGGGGCAGCCACACGAAGTGGCCAAGCTTGTGCGTTTTTTGGCAAGCGACGATGCCGCCTATATCACGGGACAAGTGGTCTCCATCAATGGTGGGTTGGCATGACCCGGCGGGTGGTGGTCACAGGGCTTGGGCTGGTATCGCCCATTGGGCACAACCTGGCTGATGTCACAGCGGCCTTGCAGAATTCACGGCATGGCATCGTCACGATGCCGCAGTGGGAAAGCGTTGGCAATTTGCGCACGCGCTTGGCCGCACCGATCAAAAACGATCCGTGGGATTACCCTCGCAAAGTCACGCGCTCGATGGGGCGCGTGAGCGTGCTCTCGCTTTATGCAACCGATCAAGCGTTGGCCGACAGTGGTTTGCCAACGGAACTGCTGACGTCTGGGTCGGTGGGACTGGCGTATGGCTCAACCCACGGCTCTTCGGCCGAGCTTGAATCATTCACACGCACTTTGTTTGCAAACGATGGCCTGCGCGGCATTCCCGGCACTTCGTACCTCAAGTTCATGGGCCACACCTGCGTGGCAAATTTGGCGCAGCATTATGGCATCCGCGGCCGCGTGCAGCCCACCGTGGCTGCCTGTGCCAGCGCGAGCATGGCCATCGGGTATGGCTTCGATGCGATTCGGGCCGGCTGGCAAGACGTGGTGTTGTGCGGTGGCGCGGAGGAGATGCACTTCGTGCACGCCGGTGTGTTCGACATCATGTTTGCCACATCCACCAAGTGGAATGAAGAGCCCGATCTCAGCCCGCGCCCCTTCGACAAACAACGCGATGGTTTGGTGGTGGGCGAAGGCGCTGGCACGTTGATCCTTGAGGAATACGAGCACGCCCGCAAACGGGGCGCGCGCATTCACGCCGAAGTCGTGGGCTATGGCACCAACTGCGATGGCACGCATGTCACGGCTCCTTCGGCCGAGGGCATGGCTGGCGTCATTCGCCTGGCGTTGCAAAGCGCTGGCATGGCGCCCGAAGCGATCGATTACGTCAACGCGCACGGCACGGGCACCGACGCGGGCGATCGAGCCGAAACGGCGGCGGCGCTTGCGACCTTGGGTGATAAGGTACCGTTTAGCTCCACCAAGGGTCACACGGGCCACACGCTTGGCGGTTGCGGAGCCATCGAAGCCATCTTCGGCATCGCCACCATGGCACACAACTTTGTTCCGCAAACACGCAACTTACTAGAGTTGGATCCTTTGTGCGCGCCGCTGAATTACATCAAGCATGAGCCGCGCGAACAGAAGGTGAATGTTGTGATGACCAACAACTTCGCGTTTGGTGGCATCAACACGTCGCTCATCTTGAAGCGCGTCTAGAGTGCCGCGGCCTCCAGCGTCTTGATCGTGAGGCTGTAGCCGAAGCGATGGTTGGTTAGAACCAGGGTGTCTGGCGCCATGCCGGCTTTGTAACCCGGGCTGTAACGAATGCTGAGTTTGCTGTTGAACTGCGCATCGAACATCTCGCGATCGATCAGCAAGCCGCCTCGCCACAGATCCTTGATGTCCACGCCGTGGCTGCTCTGGGTATGCCAACCGTTGGCCAAAGCCGTGGGCCCAATGCCCACGAACAAGCTGCGGTTGACGTCCAAGAACACCAACGCTGCCGGGAACGGCAATTTATTGGGTTGCGTGTCACTTGTGACAGTGACGCCCTGCTGTCGCGCCACGAACGCGCGTGTGCCCATCGGCGTCAAGCCCACCATCGTTAGGACATTGCCCTGCTTCTGCAGAACGACCTCAAGCGTTGCCGCCTCACGTGTGCCTGGCTGCTTCGGGTTGGGATAGTCGGCTTTAATGGTTTGCCGCCACTCAAAGTTCCACGGCACGTCGGCCATATTCACAAAGCTCTCAGGCGGCACATCGGACTTGGAGGCGCGGTTTTGCGGCGCCGCGCATGACCACAGCCAGAAGAACACAAACAACCATCGCTTCATGAGGGCACTTTGACACGCGCAAGGTGTGGCAAAAATACAGACGCGAGCGCGACCGACAGAACCATCGCCGCGACGATGCCGATGCCGATGGTTTCGCCCACGGCCTGCAAGGCGGGTGAAGACGAAAGCGCAAGCAAACCGAACGACAACACCGTTGATACACACGCCATGCCAACGCTTAACGCCGGGGGCGCGAGGGGCGCGCCGCTTTTCATGCTTTCAACGACAAAGATGCCGTAGTCGACCCCCATACTCAACACGAGCAAGAGGCCCATGACGTGCATCAGATTCAACGGCCGGCCCAGCAAGCCAAGCAGCGCCGTGGCGAACAATGCCGAGGCAACCGCAGGGCCAAACGCGCACAAGACCAGCCGCCAATCGCGGTAGACCACCAGCAGAAGCACCACCACAAGAACGAGCCCAACGGCGAGCAACGACACCATTCGGCCGCGGAAGCCAGCGTAGGCCTGCGATCGAAACTGCGCAACGTTCACATAGCGAGCGCCTGGCACCTTCGCGATCCGCCGTGCAAGCGCGCCCGCGTCTTTGACGTTCGTCAAGCGCGTGAGCAAGCCCAACCGGCCATCAGGCAAATGCACGAACCACGGCGCAACGAAGGTATCGTAGACGTGCCTCGG
The DNA here is from genome assembly GCA_033763315.1 of Deltaproteobacteria bacterium. GTDB lineage: Bacteria > Myxococcota_A > Polyangia > Fen-1088 > Fen-1088 > JAGTJU01. The sequence continues at coordinate 173,713 of JANRKS010000005.1, read as the reverse complement.
CAGATCTGCCAAACGCAACGGCGGTTGCGCCAGATCATGACCATCGCTGCCAAACGGCAAAAAAGCGCCGGCTTCAAAATCTTGTGCAGCAAGCGCCTCAGCGATCGCCTTCTCGTTCAGATGCTTGTGTGCGACCGCCACATTGCGCATCTGCAGTGATTCGGACCAGATCACGTTGTGCAGCGACGCGAACGCTTGCACCTCACCCGCGGCCGTGGCCTCCAACAACGTCACAGCCAGCGCATCATTGGCTTGCAAACTGCCCTGCTCATCTTCCCGCGACAGCAGCACAATAAAATCAGATCCCTCCTGCCCCAGCGCCACAGAGCGAACATGCGCGTCTTCACGTTCCAAGGCAGGGTCGAGAACCGTGAGCTTCTGTGGATCGTCTTGCCATTGCAGCCCGCGCAAACCAATCACACACGCAAGCCCCGTCACCAACAGCACCGCAACGTTCGCTTTCGGGTGCGCAAGCGCGCGGGTCAAAAGGGCGCCCGAAAACGCTGCCGCCCGTTGGTGCCGCGGTGTGCTTGCGCCCACCACGCCGGGAAGCCACAGGATGGTTGTGATGAAAGCCGCCGTTACACCCACAGCGCCAAACACCGCAATCTCGCGCAGGCCCGGCAAGCCGCCCCAGCCCAGCCCACCCAGGCCCAAAGCCGTGGTCACACAGCCCAGCAACAGCGCCACAAGCACGTGCCGAATCGACGTCTTCTCTCCCACGCGGGTCAGCACAAGGTGGTTCACAAGATGAATCGGGTAATCGATGCACACGCCAATCAGCGATGAACCAAACGCGAACGTCATCGCATGAACGCGGCCAAAGGCAGCGAGGCAAGCGAACGTTCCGGCCACGAAGCCTGCCACAAGTGGCAACGGCAACAGCGCGAGGTAGCGCGCCCGGGTAAACGTGAGCCACAGCAGCAACAAAATGGCAACCGTCGACACCACCGAGACGCGCGTGACATCTCGCCGCATGCTTTTTTCCGCCGCCACCGCATGGCGCGACAAGGCGGAGGAGCGGATGGTGGCGCTGGGGTGGGCTAAGCGCAGCCGCGCCAGCGCCTGATCGATCCGCGTCCACAGATGCGTTTGGGCTTTGCCATCGAACGCCGCCGCTTGGCTAAGAGCGAACACCACACCACACGGCGCTTCGGGCGCCAGCAACGCACCGTCTTGCATGCGCAGCTTCGCTTTGTTGAGGGCACTTAGGCGTTGCACCGAGCGCTGTGAAAGCAGCAACGGATCGCGCGGGGCAACCCCACGCACCAACGCGCCCGCAGGGGACGCCAGGGCGTCCTTCAAGCCAACGACCGCCGCCATCAAGCCCGCGGGAGCAAACAGCTCCGGCAATTCAGATTCGGGCGTGTCAGAGGCAAAATGATAACGATGATCAAACAGCGCCTTCACAAGCCACTGCCCCGCCACCGTGTTGGAAGCCACGTCCACGGGCAACGCGCCGAGTGCCCGTTGCAACGCTTGCGTGGCGGCAATCGCTTGTGCATCCGTTGGCGCACACACCAAGAAGGCCATGCGCCGCGACAACGACGACTGCGAAAGCGATCGCAGAACATCGCTGTCCAGTCGCGATTCGCCTGTGCCTTCCGGCAGGAAGTACTCTAGCTCCGTGGTCAGCTTCAACGAGCGCGAGGTGTAGGCACCCATGGCCACCACAACCGCCGCGCTGAGAAGAACCCATGCGCGCATCACCGGCTCGCGGGGGACGCAAAGAACTGTTGCAATTGCGCGGGCGAATGGCGCACGGCCTTGTTTGGTTTGCCAAACCGAGTGACTGAAAGGTCACCGTTTCCATCAAGCAGCGACAATTGCGTGACGTCGGGGCCTGCACCATTGATCTCTAAACGTTGCAGGACTTTGCGCAGATCGGGTTGCCGGGGAATCAACGTTAGGTGCCACGTGGTGCCCGCACACGCGAGCGACATCTCATAGTGCTGCTGCAGACTCGCCGTGTCTCCTTGCAGAACGTAGAGAAAGCTGTTGATCAGAACGTTCGCTGGACCCCATTGGGCAACATCCACAAGTTTGCTGCCATGCGCGTCTCGCATCCACAGCGAGCCGCCTTTAATCCACACCGCCGTGGGCACGGGCGCGTCCACCCGCCGCACCAGCTGATCGGGCGCCGCGAACACCACGGTCCCCTTGTTCACCAGCGGCCTTTTCAGCAACGCGACGTGCTTTTCTTCCACGAAATCTACGGATATGTTCGTAACGGCGGCGAAGCCCTTCAGCAGTGCGGGCACGTTGGCCGGGCACGTGGCCGCGGCGCCTGCGTCGGGCGTGCCGATCATCAATAGCAGTCTAAGCGCAAAATTGATCACGGTGCCCCCAACGGAAGTTCATCGTTGCGCAGCCACCGCACAACCGCGTGGATGTCCGCTTCCATGCCGCGATCTTGATCAACGGCTTGAATGTGCTGCCGCACGAACTTGTGAAGCGCACGCGTGCTCACGCGAACAGGCGATTTGCAGCGCACGTCCACCGCCTGACACAGCGCCAAGACCAAAGCCGCCGCACAGGTTTCGGTGAGGCTCACAATGGATTGGCAATCACGCGCCGCGATCGTGCCCATGCTGACCTTATCTTGGTTGTGACCTTCGGTGCTGCGGCTAAAAGCCGTGGCGGGCATCGTCAACTTCAGTGCCTCTGCCGCCAAAGCTGACGTGAGGATCTGCATCGCCTTGAAGCCAAAGTTTGCGGTGGCGGCCGCCCCAACTGGCGCCACCAAATCGCGCGGCAGGCCGCCATTGGCTTGTGGATCACATAACAACAAGAGTTGCCGATCCATCAAATCACACACGCTGGCCACCGCTGTTTTAAGCGCGTCCATGGCTTGCCCCACGTGGCCACCATAGAAGTTCCCCCCCATCAAAACCTCTCCCGATTCGGGATCGAGGATGGGGTTGTCATTAACGCCGTTGATCTCCGTTTGCACCCACTGCCGCACAAACGTGAGTGTATCGAGCGCCACGCCAATCACGTGGGGCGCGCACCGCAGCGAGTATCGGTCCTGAACGCGTGGCCCCTCATTGGTGGCGGGGGCGCCCTCCAGATCGTCCCGAATCCAACGCGCGGCCAGCGTTTGCCCGGGATGCGGCTTTAAAGCAAAAATGCGTTCGTGAAAGTGTGATGGGTTGCCGTTGGTCACTTCACACAACATCGCGGTGCATGCGGCCGCGAGGCGGCACAGACGCTCGGCAGAAACGATGGCGGCACACGCGAGCGCCGTCATCACGCTAGTGCCGTTCATGATCGCCAGGCTTTCCTTCGGCTCGAACACAAAGGGCGTCAAGCCAGCCAACGCCAACGCTTGACCCGCGGGCATCAAGTTGCCGCGGTAATACGCTTCACGCTCACCCATGATCACCGCCGCCACATATGAAAGCGGCGTCAGATCGCCGCTGGCACCCACGGAACCTTGCGACGGGATGCGGGGCACGATGCCATTGTTCAGGAGATCAACGAAGCGCTGCAAAAGCGCAACGCGCACACCCGAATGACCGCGCGCGAGGCTGGCCAAACGCACGGCCACGACGGCCGCGCTGTCTTGCACCGAGAGCGGCTCGCCCACGCCGCAGCCGTGAAACCGCACCAAGTTGATCGGCATGCGTGCCATCCAGTCGGCGTCCACGCCCACTTCACACGAAACGCCAAAGCCGGTGTTGACGCCATAGATCGGCTTCCCTAAGAGCGACGCCTCCGTCAACAAGTGATGGCTGCGCTCAACGCGCGCCAGATACGTGGGGCTTGCGTCCAACACAGCACGCGCTTTGCCACGCGACAGGTCGATCACGTCTTCGATGGTCAACGGGCGTTCGCCCACAACCACGGGGGCGCGATCAGGTGTCAGCTCTGTCGTCGGCATTGTCGTCACTCCAGAAGGGAAAGAAGTTAAACCAATTGTAGGGGGCCTGCCGGCAATAATGCTCAAGGCGCAACGCATAGGCTTGCACGTACGCCTGCAACGCTTCGGCCCGCCGGCCCCGCGGCACCTGCACGGATTCTGCGAAAGGTTCGCAATGAAGCTCATACCGGTTGGGCGGGAAATAGAGCCCAAACGTGAGATACACCGGGCACTTGAGGCTGGCGGCCAAAACAAAGGGCCCCGTGGGAAACCGCGCCTTGCGTCCGAAGAACATCACCTCCGTCACGTGGTTGGACACCACGCGATCGCCCAAGATGGCCAGCATCTCGCCTTTTTCCAGCAGATCCTTCGCCTTGAAGATGAAGTCAATCGAGTCCGGCGTGATCTCCAAGAGCCGCGTGCCCACGTTGCCCCCGCTGCCTTGATCCAACAGGCGGTTCACCGCGCGAGCGTTGCCGAAGTAACCAACGATATTGATGCGAGCTTGCAAATCTTTGCCCGCGGCCCGCATCGCTTCAAAGCTGCCAAGGTGGGCGCCAAGCAAGATGGCCCCGCGGTTGTTTTGCCGCAGCCGCAGGATGTGTTCTTGGCCCGTGGCATTCACCACGAACGGCGCAAAGTTACCGCGCAGGAAGAACAACCGATCGAGGCTCACCTCCGCAAAGCGCAGCACGTGCGTGTACACATTCTTGAACGAAGGCACCATGCCCACCGCTTGCAAGTAACGGCAGGACGCGCGACGTGCCTCACGTGCCGCTAGGGCATAGTAAAGCGCGATCAGCCTTAGCAACAGGCGCGCCGGCGGACGGCCAAACGACGTGCACAAAAACAGCAGCACGCGCATGCCAAGCACGCTGCCCTGTTCACGCACGTTCAGCCACGCAGCGCGCGCCATGCTTCGCTCCTCAATTTGCGCCCGGTCAGCAGACGAACCAGCGCGCCAAACACCAAACGCGTATGCATCCAACTGATACGGAGGTTGTCGCGACCCATCTGAAAGTGTGAAACGCCACCTTCTGCGGCAGAAAGATAGCGCACCGAGGTGGGAACGTTCACCACGCGCAAGCCCTGCCACACCAAGCGCACCGCAACCTCGGGATCGAAATCCATGCGCTGCGCGCGAGGGAGGACAGCCATCGCCGCCGCCACGGGATACACACGAAAACCGCACATGGGATCGGCGATCACACGACCTGCCGTTTCGATGTGAACCCAAAAGTTCGTGAGCTTGCGGCCCCACAAGCGCGCCTTCGGCGCCGTGGCGTCAAAGCGCGGCTCACCCAAGATCAACGCCTCAGGCTGCGCGCGGGCTTGCTCTAAAAACCTGGGCACATCTGCCAGATTGTGTTGCCCGTCAGCGTCCACTTGCAACACGTGCGTGAAGCCTTGCTGTGCGGCCGCGGCGATTCCCGTTTTGACCGCCGCGCCCTTGCCGCCATTTGCAGCCCTGTGGATGACCTGCGCGATGCCCCCGTTTGCCAGCGCGGCGGTGGCCTCGCGGCCCGCCGTCCCACTGCCATCGTCCACCACAATCACGTCTGTCACAAACGTGCGTGCCTCATTCACCACCTTCGCGATCGTGGCGGGGTTGTTGTAAGTGGGGATCACAACGCACGGGCGAAAACTCACGCGCCGGCCTCCGCGAACTCAAGCACACCGCCACTACAATCAACGCCGCCCACACGCATCGCAAACACCACTTGGCTGCCTTTGCGGCACAAGGTGAGTTGAACCAGATCGCCGGGCCGAATCGGGTGTTTGAACTTCAGCCGGCTCGCCTGACGCAAGGGCGGCAGATCTGTATGCAAATGATGTGCATGAGCCAGCGCCAGGTCATTGACTTGCACCACGGCGGGCACCAAGGGATTGTGATCGAAGTGTCCGCCAAAGAACCACGCGTGTTCAGGTACAAAAATGCTGATGTGATGCGTGCCAGTCGGCTCATCATAGGTGCACGATCGCGTCTCGCACCCGATGCGCGAGGAGGCCTCGGGGTGTGGGGTGAACAGCGAAACAAGTTGGGCTCGGGGCAGTTTGCCGCTGGTGCTGTGAGGCAAGGCTTCGACGAACCGCCACCGCCGAGGCAGGGCCACAGGATCAAACGTTTGCAACAACGCCGCCCGCATTGATTGCAGTGTCACCACCGGGGCCACCACGATCGCGCCAATCTCCAGATCGCGCGGCGGCGGCGCCGATAATCCTACGACCGCTGCGTCCGCCACGCCTGGCACACGCAGCAACGCTTGCCGAAGTGCCTCCAGATCCACACGGCGCCCGCCCACCTTCACAACGCTGTCACTGCGGCCGAGGTGAACAAAGCTGCCATCATCGGCCAGCGCGATCATGTCCTGCGTAATGAACCAACCTTCTTCGGCGCCGCATGCGTGAGGTGATCGCACGAGCAATCGCTCGGCGGGCAGGTGATCCATTCCCAACCCCGCGGCGGTGGCCACGCTCACCCCGGGCAAAGGCTGCCACGCAGAAGCGGGAGGCCGGCGGTAACCGATGCCGCCGGTTTCGGTGGATCCAAACAATTCAGTCACGTCCACACCCATGCCCTTTGACAATGCCTGGGCGTCATGAGGCGGCAAGGGCGCGCCTGACGAAACGATCTGCCGCAGCCGAGGCAAGCTCACCGGACCGTCGGCGCACAAAATCGCCAGGCCCTTAAGGTGAGCGGGCGAGGCAACCAACACAGTGGCATGCGTTTGTGTCAGCGTTTGCATGATGTGTGTTGTATGCAAAGGCGTTTGTCGCACAAAGGCCGCGCCCGCGAACAGCGGCGCGAGCACACCCATCAAAAACCCATAGATGTGTTGGCAGGGAACCGTGGGCAGCACGCCGTCTTCGCCCAAAGAAAACAGGCCGGCCAAGACCTGCGCTTCACCCAACAATTGCGCGAAGGTTTTGTCGTAGGCCACCGGAGCACCCGTTGAGCCAGATGAATAGATGCAGGCCGCCACGCGCGTGCCTTCAAAGCAAAGCTCTTCCTCCTTTGGCTGCGCCAACGGCAACGTAGCCACGTCGATGGTGGCGGCCACCTGCCCGTCACCCACCACCGCCAACAGCGTGTGCGCCGCCTGCACCTGAGCCACCAACGCGGGCCGATCGTTGGGCAGCAACGCCACCACGTGCCCCGCCATCCACACGCCGCAAACAGCCCCGGCAAAATGGAATCGATCCTGGCACACCACCGCCACTTGCTTGGTTTGCGATGACGGCGGCAGCGCTTTGGCAACGGCCCGCGCCAGAGCCAAAAGTTCGAGAGCGGTTTTGGCACCGCCATCGCCCACCGCCACGGGCTGTGAACGTTGCGGCGATAGCAACGTGAACGTGCTCATGACCTGCCCGCCCGTGGCGCCATGAGAAACGCCAACATGCGATCATGTGGGCCGCGGCCAAACTTTCCGAAGCGACGTTTCCGCACAACGTATTCTCCGGCCATCAGCAAGCCCATCAGAACATACGCAAGCAGCCCCGTATAGAGTGCCCACCACGACAACGGCGCACCCACAGCCAACACCGCCGCCGCAGTGCCGTTGAGCACGAAGAACCAGCACCACAGCTTCGTGACTTGCCGGCAATAAGCCGCTTCGGCCTCGGTAAGCCCCGGATCCAGCATGCGCGCAAAACGTTCGACGATCGGTTGGGCCCCTGGCCGCAAGGTGACACCGAAAGTCAGCAAGAACGAACCATTGATCAAAGTGGGCGTGGCCAACAGCAGCCGAGGTTGCTTCGTCCATGCACCAAGAACAGCCAACCCAGCCATCGTCAGCGGTGGCGCCAGCAACAGGGCAACACGCCGCCGCCCGGGGGACAGCGCGCGCGCCGCAGCCAAAACCGCTGCGACGATCACCACCAACCACACGGCGCGCGTCAAACCAAAACGCGTGAGGCCGACATACACGAATGCAGGGTATGCCAGCGCCGCAACCACGCCTGTGACGCTAGCCATCGCCTTCCACATGCGGGCCGCCTCGATCAGCCAGCCGGCGACGTTTTGCCGTTGACCACGCCGTCCACCAAATGCACCACGTCGGCGACGGTGCGGATGGCCTTCAGTGATTCTTCCGCCACGCGGTGACCCGTGATCTCTTCAAGCTTCACCGCCATATCGATGGCGTCCAAGCTGTCGAGATCCAGGTCGTTGATGAGGTGTGACTCAAGCGTAATCTTTTCGCGATCCAACTCGAAAAGTTCGTTCATCATCGCTTGCACGCGGTCGAAAATTTCAGCTTGTGTCATGGCGGCTTAGGTGGAAGCTGGCGTGGGGGCAGCCGACAACGCCGGCTGCGTGCTGATTTTGTCATGGATGAACGCGGCCAGGCTGCGTACGGAAGCAAACGCTTTGCGGGCCGAAGCCTCATCCCCCCCGATCTTGAAACCCCACTTGCCTTCGATCGCGAGGCCCAGTTCAAGCGCGTCGATGGAATCAAGGCCCAGTCCTTCTACGAACAAAGGTTCGGTAGAATTGATCTGCGCCGGCTTGACGTCTTTTAACATCAACGCCTCGACGATTAAGTCCTTCAACTCAGCCTCTAGGTCTTCCAATTGCACGGTCGGCGTCCTGTATAGCGAATAACGGCCTAGGCCTGCGTTAAATTCAAAGTCCCTGGCACAGATTCTGGCGCGGCCACTGGAACGGCCGCAGGGCCGGGGTGCACGCGGGCCAGCAACCGCTGTCTGATCGTGGTTCGCAACGCGGCCAAGGCGTGCAAATCAGGGATGCTTGACCAATCGTTGAACGTCATCTCGTGTTCGAGCGACAGGGTCATCGCTTGCGCGGGGATCGCGTACCAAGGCACGCCCTTATTCAAACCCAACGGCCGGGCTGTGACGCTCACGACCACCAGCGGCACCTGAGCCTGCCGCGCAAGCGCAAACGCCCCCATACGGAAGCGGCCCAAACCGCCCACGGGCGATCGGGTGCCCTCGGGAAACAACAGCACGCTATGGCCCGCCGCTAGCCGCGCCAAAGCCTGATCGAGCGCGCTTTGGCCCTCATCGCCATCGGCATCCAGGCTGCCAATGTGGCCGCACGCGCGCAACAAGGCGCCGTAGATCGGATTCTTGAACAGCGGCTTTTTGGCCACAAAACACACGGGCCCCAACGCGGATACGAGCGCCGTGATGTCGATCAACGTGGGGTGATTCGCGATGATCACGGCGGGCGCATGGGCTGGCAGACGCATGCGCCGGTGGTTGAACGCCACCAAACCCACCACGCGCATGTAATCATGAAAAAAGATCCACGCGGCGCGAACCACGCGCTGACAGCGTTTCCGTGATTGCGCTTGCGAGGAGCCGGGCCAACGCGCGACAATCGGCAAAACCAACCACGCCAACACAGCGCCGCCCAACGCAAAGCCCAAAAACGCGAGGCCACACAGGCCAACACGCACGCCTTGCACAAAGCCGGCAGGCGGACGCTGCGACGGCGACGGGTGTGAAGGTTGAGGAACGCTTGCTTGCATGGTGGTGGCAACGTGCGCGTTAGCAGCCCCACTCATGCAAGCGGCCTGTGACGCATCACAACAGGTTTATCGTTGCTGGATTGTGCCCATCGCGCCGCGGCCCCGCAAGAGAAAATCCCTTGATTTTACGGCGCATCACAGGCGTATATGCGAGCGCACATGGCAGCCTCTCCTTCATTTGACGCAGACGTCTTGGTGATCGGTGCAGGGCCCGCCGGGTCAGCAGCTTCTGTAGCCCTTGTGAGGCAGAGCCACAAGGTGGTGTGCCTTGAGCGCGGCCACTTCCCACGCCAAGTGGTGGGCGAATCGCTGCTGCCACGGGCAAACGATCTGTTGGCAGGGCTGGGTTTGCTCGACGCCGTGGAACGCCGCGGCTACATGGTGAAAAAGGGCGCCCTCTTTCTGCGCGGCGACGAGCGTGAACGTTTCAGCTTCGCCAACGCTCTGGAAGGGGATCGCCCCACAACATTTCAAGTGCCGCGTGACGACTTCGATCAAACGCTGGCCACAGAGGCGCGCCGTCAAGGCGTGGATGTGCGCTTCGGCCAGGAGGTGCTCGGAGCTTCCTTCGCTGACGACGGTGCTGCAGTCACCGTGAAAGATCTGTGGAAGGAACAAACACAAACGTTACGCGCTCGGTGGGTGCTTGATTGCAGTGGCTATGGCCGTGTGTTGGCGCGCCTGCTGAAGCTGGATGAAGCGACCGGCTTGCCCGCGCGCGTGGCCTGCTTCACTCACTTTGAAGGCGACGTCCGGCCTAGGGCCGATGTGGAAGGCGACATCTGGGTGTGTTGCCATCCAGACAATGGCTGGTTGTGGCTGATTCCATTCTCGAACGGGCGCACATCCGTAGGCATGGTGTGCGATCCGGCGTACTGGGACGCTTTGCATGGCACGTCCTTGGAAAAGTTGCTCACCCAACTGCAACGCGATCCAAATGCCGCTTACCGATTGCGGGCGGCGCAGCCCGTACTGCCGCCTCAAATCTTGCGCGAATACTCAACCAAGAATTCGAAGCTTCACGGCACGCGTTGGGCTGTTGCAGGCAACGCGGGCGATTTTCTAGATCCCGTGTTCTCGTCGGGCGTCACGTTGGCGCTGGAATCGGCCACGTTGTCCGCCGCCTTGGTGGATCGTTGTTTGCGCGGCGAGGCGGTTGACTGGGATGCGAGCTACACAGGGCCCATGGCGCAAGCCGTGGCCGTGTTTCGCGCGATGGTCAACGGTTGGTATGACGGGCAATTGCCGGATATTTTTTTCAACCCGCAGAAGCTGGCGCGCATCAAGAGCCGCTTCACTTCCCTTTTGGGCGGCTACGTGCGCCGCGCCGATAACCCGCTCACCCGAGATTGTGCCCGCAGCATTGCCTCGCTTCACGCCGCGATCGCTTCGGGCATGCCAGCTCTTTGAGCCCGCCCGAGGCCATGCAACGTGCCCCTTTGTCGACCAAGTTGCGGGCGCGCAACGAAGCGCAGACTACAAGTGGTTGATATTACTTGATAATTATTTTGATCCACAAATGGCCTCCGACGGTCTAAACCCTTAATGAACGTGGCGGTACGTGAAGACTCGGCCGAGGTGGGCCGTATCGACGCTGACTGGGTCAGCCGGTGTAAGGCGGGGGATAAACTCGCCTGGCGGCAGCTTTACGACCAACACGCGCCGCTGGTGTACCGTTTGGGGCGGCGGATGGGCCTGACGGAAGAGAAAACCGCCGATGTGTGCCAAGAGGTTTTTCTGCGTGTCTATCGCAACCTTGGCCACTTCCGCGGCGACAGCCAGTTTTCCACATGGCTTTACCGCATCACGATCAACGAAGTGTCTCGGGCGCACCGCGAAGGCTCCGTTCGACGTGCGCTGGACGCGATGCTTGGGCGGCAGTGGCAACCCGCCGATGCCGATCCCGGGCCGGAGCGACGCGCGCAAGCGTCAGAGGCCGCAGTTGTGCTGGAAGAGATCCTGGGCCGCATGAAGCCCAAGAAACGATCGGTGTTTGTGCTGTTTGAACTTGAAGAACTCTCAACGGAAGAAATTGCCGACGTGCTGGGCTGTGGCGTCGAAACGGTGAAATCGCGGCTACGTCACGCACGCGCCGAGTTCGATCGGTTGCACAAACAAAGGGCGTTGGTTGTTATGCAGGGGGGGAAGCGGTGAGCGAGCCAACACGACTTAAGGATGCGGGCACAGACGCGCAGAAAGCCTTGCTTCGCGCGGGGGCGCCTGAAATGCCGCTGGGTCTCAAAGAAAGCGTGCGCGCGCGCGTGGAAAGCCGCATCAGCAACCGCAAGGCGCCGTGGGTCCTGCGCATGGCGTTTGCCACTGGCGTGTTGTTCGTGGGTGGTGGGGCGATGGCTTATGGCGTGATTCACGTTCAACGCCTGTGGCGCGCGGAACAGTCAGCACCCGCAGGAGCACCCACGCGGGTCACACGACGCTATGAGGCCGCACCCGCAAGACAAGCGATCGTTTTGCCGCCTTCTGACAACGAGGCGGAGGAGCGAAATTCACAAGAGCCACCCAAACCTCAACGTCGGCGCACGCGGCCCGAGCGTTCGTCACCGCCGCTCGCTTATGTGGAGCCGCCCGTGGAGCTGGCAGCGCCGCCGGCACCACCGGCCGCCCCCGTTTTGAGCGGTCCTGGCCTTGGCTTGCACGAACTGATCATGGAAGGCCAAGCCGAAGAGCCGCGCGTGGTGCAGCCCACCAAGCCTGCGCCCCCCGCGCCGCGCCCCGGCCGTTTTTTGGTGAAATGGGAATCGCGTCGCGGAGCCGCTTTAGACGTTCTTGATCTTTATGGTCAAGGCGACGCCTTGGCGCGCATCACCGGATCGGTTAACCGCACGCCTTTGTCGATCGATATTCGCAAACGTTTGATTGTGGGTAAGATCGGCGATGAGGTTGTGAACATTTGGCTCAAGGGCGAGGAACAGGCTGAAGGATCCATCGCGGGTTACCCCGTGTTTTTCCAGGTGTCGTCCACGCAAAATGGGTTCTTGTTGCGGGGCACCTTGCCCGGCCACACGGCGCGGCTTGAAACGCGCAAAGGTCTTTTGCGGTGGTATCCCGGATGCGAAAACGCGTTGGCCGCCACGAGCCCGGGCGTTTACCAGGGCACATGCACCGAGGGCAACAACGCTTCGGTTGTGTTGCCGCCGGCGTTCCGCAAGTTGCCACCGCTGGCGAGGTTGGTGATGTTGGCCATTGTGCTGACCGAACGCGATCCAGTGTTCAAAGACGACAAGCCACAGCTGTTTAACCCAACACCTTAAACAAGACGCGTTCATGGTGGCGTTTGACGAAGGGGGCGGGCGTGCCCGATTTTCAGGATTTGCCGATCAGCCGTGACTTGTGGCTAAGCCGACCTATGCAACCCGGTTTTAAGCATCGGAAAATCCTAAATCTACAGCCGCCGAGAGTGCTCGCGCCCGCAATGCGAAACATTCGGCTTGCGCGTGTTGGCCTGCACGCGCCAACACGGCCGCGGCCTTTCCCCACGCAAGCGCATAGGACGGCGCCAACGCCATGGCTTGCTGAAAAGACAGCAAGGCTTGGCGGGCGTCGCCTTCGTCAAACTGCGCGTCGCCAAGTTCAAGCCAGGCCCGCGCGCTGCTTGGCACCTTTTGAACCGCTTGCTCTAACACACGCCGCTTCTGCGCATCGAAGAGCGCCATATAGATGAGCACATCCACGTTGTCGGGTGCGAGCGCGGCCGCTTTGCTTAACAGCGTGAGTGCCGTGGATCCAAATTGTTCTTGCAGACCAGCCACCAACGCTTCGAACACCAAGCGCTCAAACAGCGTGAACTCCAAACGCAGGTGACGCCCCGCTCGCGTGGCGCCCGCGAAATCCGCAAACACTTCAAAGCGGGGCCGCGCGTCCGCGAACGGCTTGTGGGGCAAGCCATCATAGAACAGCAAACGGTCTTGGGCGCGCGACGAAGCCACGCGCTGGGTGATTACGTATTTGTAGGCCGTGCTCGCAACGGCGCTGCGTAGGCTGGGGTCGGCATGCAGGGATTCCAATGCCGCCACAAGTTCTTCGCCTGTGTTGAAGCCAAAGCCCGTCAAACCCTCAATCAACGTGGCTTCATAGGGCGCCAAACGTTGCACAACAGGCACCGCGCCGGCCGCCGCGTATTCAAGCAATTTCACATCGCTGCGGCAGCGGTTAAAGCCTGTGTCTTGCAGGGGTGCAATTCCCACATCCAACGTGCTGATAAACGCACGGTAGTCCTGCATGGTTCCAGGCGGCTCCCACCGCAAACGATCTTGCGGAAACGCCGCGAACAAGGGACGCATCACTTCATCGGCCATGACGGCAAACCGCACGTCGTCGTGCGCGCGCATCCAAGCGCACAACTCGGGCACCACGGCGGCCACATCCGCTTGGTGCCCCACGGAGCCGCCCCACCCCACCACAAAATTTTGGGAGAAACGCGGCGCGGGCGGAGGCAGACCCTCGGGCATCTGGTTGGGAAACACAGCCAGCCGCTGCGCCAGGCGGCCATAGCGGCTTGCAAGCTGGTGCGACGAAAATTGCACGGCGTCGCACGCGGCGGCGGTGGTACGCAAAAGCTCGCGCTGCTGTGGATCAGAAAAGAAGCGATACGTGGGGTTCCAAGGCTGCACGAAATCGATGTCGTCGTTGATCTCAAATATTGTGGGCAGCCCCTCGCGCCGGCGGTACTCCACAAGCGGCAGCATGTCAGCGTCGCACACCATGTTGAGCACCAACACGTCTGCGTGCGCGGTGAGCTGGGCTTGGTGTCGGTGCAGCCGGTTCACCTCCACGCAATAAACATCTGGCAACGCCGCCAAAGCACGCAATGGCACGTCCGTCCGATAAAACCAGTCGCCGGTGCGGCTGTCGTGCGGGGGTTCCAACGTCACGATCAACATAGGCGCGTCAGGCTTGATCCATGAATGGATAACGGTAATCGCGTGGCGGCTCGAACGTTTCTTTGGTGACCCGCGGAGACACCCAACGCAAAAGGTTGTGCACGCTGCCGGCCTTGTCGTTCGTGCCCGAGCCACGCGCCCCGCCGAACGGCTGTTGGCCCACCACCGCGCCGGTGGGTTTATCGTTCATATAGAAATTGCCTGCAGCGTTCATGAGCGCCGCATGCGCCTGGGTAAGCGCCGCACGATCTTGCGCGATCACCGCCCCCGTCAAAGCGTAGGACGATGTGGCGTCGATCAGCCGCAGTACGTCGTCATACTGCGTGTCTTCATACAAGAACAGCGTGACCACGGGGCCAAAGAACTCTTCGGTTAAGAAGCGCGAGTTCGGATCATCAGTGATCAATACTGTGGGCTGCACAAACCAGCCCGTTTGCCCATCCACACCGCCGCCACAAAGAACGGTGACACGCGGATCGGTTCGCGCGGCATCAAGAACGTCTGCGAGCCGCACGAACGCGCCTTCGCGGATAACGGCCCCCATGAAGTTGCCAAAGTCGCTCACATCGCCCATGCGCAAGTCAGCCACGGCATCGAGCAGCGGCCGCCGCAGCTTTGCCCACACACTTTTGGGCAAATAGACCCGCGAGGCCGCCGAGCATTTTTGCCCCTGGTATTCAAAGGCGCCGCGGATGATCGCCGTGCGAAGCACATCGAGATCAGCCGAGGCGTGCGCCAAGATGAACCCTTTGCCGCCGGTCTCGCCCACCAAACGAGGAAATTGTTTATACCCATCCAAGTGCTGCGCCGCCTGCTTCCACAGGTTGCGGAACACATTCGTTGCGCCCGTGAAGTGCAGCCCTGCGAAGCTGGGATCCGCCATCACCCGAGGCACGATGTGTTGGCCGGCACCCGGCAAAAAATTGATCACACCAGGAGGCAACCCTGCTTCTTCCAGAATCTTGTACGTGACATACGCACTTAACGTTTGGCTTTCGGCGGGTTTCCACACCACCGTGTTGCCCATCATGGCGGGTGCCGTGGGCAGGTTGGCACCGATGGCGGTGAAGTTAAACGGCGTCACAGCCAGCACGGTGCCTTCAAGCGGACGATATTGCATTGTGTTCCACGTGCCGGGCGCGCTTTGGGGTTGCTCCTCATAAAGCTGCGCCGCAAACGCAGGGTTGAAGCGCCAAAAATCGGCCACTTCGCACACAGCATCGATCTCGGATTGATGACAGGTCTTTGATTGGCCAAGCATCGTCGCCGCGTTGATCCACGCCCGATGCCGCGTGGCCACCAAGTCGGCGGCCTTCAAGAAGATGGCCAAGCGATGCTGCCAGGGCATGGCCTGCCATTCGGTGCGCGCGCGGGCACAAGCTTTCAACGCCAGCTCTGCCTCGGGAAGAGCCGCACCGTGAATTTGTGCCAAGGTGTGCGCGTGGTTGTGGGGCATTGCCACCGGCATGAGGCGGCCCGTGAACACGGCCTTACCATCGATGATGCACGGGATCTCCGCCACCTCGCCGGCCACGCGGCCCAGGGCCGCGACGAGGGCCGCACGTGGGGCGCTTGCGGGCGCAAAGGCGTTTGGCGGCTCGTTTTGCGGACCTGGAACTTTGAATGCCGTTTCCATCTTAAGAAGCCGCAGGATACCGCGGATGAAGAGATCAGGGTGGTTCTTCGCCCGCCGCCCTCAGCCCACACTGTAGGCGCATTCATGACGACACGAGGAAAATCGATTCCACACACGGGAACCACGCATGGCTGTTAAGGACGCATGGGAAAGCCGGCCGCCGCTCAAGGTGTTCTACCTTTCCCAAAAGTATCTCAGCCACGCGCGCGCCGCGTTGGACTATTGCGCGATTGTGAGCTCCCGCCACCAATTGGTGGATACGCCGGAAGAGGCGGAATTGGCGATTCTGCACATCGAGCCACACACCGTGGCGACGGCCCTGTCGCAGTTCCCCGCCTTGCAGAAGATCTATCGCGTGGGCACCTTCTTGTGGGAAGCCGATCGCTTGCCGCCAGTGCACACCGCTGCCACAACGTTGGTCAACGAGGTGTGGACGGCTTCGGCGTTCTGTGTGCGCGTATTTGAAGCCGCTCATCCCCAAGTGATGCACGTTCCCTACGTGGTGCAACGCACGCACGCCACAGCGGACGACCACCGCGCCGTGCGCGGCGCCTTGAATCACGACGCCGCCCAGATCACTTTGCTCACGGTTTCGAAGGCACAAGATCCACGCAAAAATACGTGTCAGTTGCTGCGGGTGTGGCCCGCGCTGCTTGCGAAATTTCCACAGGCGCGTCTCATTGTGAAGAACACGTCGCCTCAGGCTGACGAACACGCTTATGCCTCGCCGGGCATCACGTTCGTGGATCAACCCATTCCTGATCCCGAGATGACGGCGCTGTTGGCCATGTCGGACATCGTCGTCAGTGCGCACCACGCCGAAGGCTGGGGTTACAACTTGGCGGACGCGATGTGGTTGGGCAAAACGGCGGTCGCCACGAACCATTCAGGCAACTTGGATTTCATGACGGCCGACAACTCTTTCCTGATTGATGCCACGATTGAAAGCATTCGGCCCGAAGATCGCTTCTTGATGTTCGACGGGCACATGCAGTGGGCCTACCTGTCAGACGCGGCCTTGCTGGCGCAACTCGAAGCTGCGTGCGAAGCCGTGCGCTCGCAAACGCACCACGAACGCTGCCTGCGAGGGCAAAAGAGTGTGCAGCGCTTTTCGCATGAAAACGTCTCGCAAATTGCGCTCGACCGATTGGCGGCGATCGGTGCGCGCGTACGTGCCGCGGCTTAAAGGGCGGTGTGTGCTAGCTTTTGCCGCTTGGTGAAAGCGAACTTCTTTCCGCTGCCTTCGCCCCAGTGCGATGAACCGGCGTTCACGGATCCGTTCACCGATCCGGCGTGCCCCGATGGCTTGCTTCGCGCCGTGGCCGCCGACGTGATGCGCGAACTGAGCGCGCTGTCCACAAGCGAAGGAAAGATGGTGGGGCTGCTGTTGGTGCAGGCGCCGGGCGGGCGATGGGGATACCTCAAAGCGTTTTCTGGGCTTTGGGAAGGTGGCTGGCATCTTCCAGGCTTTGTGGCCCCGGCGTTCGACGAGGCTTCCCGAAATAACATTGAGCCCGTGGGTGCGTTGATGGTTAAAGCCTTGTTGGCGCAAGAGGCGGCTCTTCGATCGTCGCCTGGGTTTGTTAACGCGCACGCCGCGTGGCACGATCAACAAACGTCGCACCAACAGGCACTTGCCCAGCTGGGAGAAAAGCACAAAGCAGCCAAACAAGCGCGCGCGCAGCAACGGCAACGGTTGACACAAAGCGGACACGCCACAGCCGAGGCGTTGCTTGCTTTGGAGCAAGCTAGCCGCGCTGACAAAGCGGAGCGCCGTGCGCTGGTGCAGGCACAATCCGCGGCGGCGCTGCCAGTCAATGTAGTTTGGCAGCGGATGGCGCGCAGAGCGGCGGCCTTGGAACGGCAGCGCTTGGCATTGTGCCGAAAGCTCATGCGCGCGATTGCGGATACGTACGTGCTGCGGAACGCGCGCGGCGAAGCGGCGAGGTTGCGGCAGTTGTTCGCGCCGGGTGACCCGCCTTCCGGCGCGGGTGACTGCGCGGCGCCCAAGTTGCTGGCGTATGCCTACGCGCACGGGCTGAGGCCGCGCGCTCTGGCAGAGTTTTGGTGGGGACCATCTCCGCCCACGGGCGGCCGCATCGCAGGACAGTTTTACCCTTCGTGCAAAGGCAAGTGTGGTCCGATCCTCGGCTTCATGTTGCAGGGCCTTGAGGTTCACCAAGCACCTGCGCAAACGCAACCGCGCACGCCTGCGATCCTGTTCGAGGACGAATGGTTGATCGTGCTGGATAAGCCCGCTTCACTGCTTTCGGTGCCGGGACGCAGCCCAGCGCCGTCGCTGCTCACGTGGTTGCAAGAGCAACGGCCTGGCAACCCACCAGGTCCTTGGCTTGTGCACCGCCTGGATCAAGACACGTCAGGCGTGGTGTTGGCCGCCAAAACCTTCGACGTTTACGTGCAGCTGCAAAGGCAGTTCCTGCACCGTGAAGTGCAAAAGCGATACACAGCGTGGGTCGATGGCGTGGTTGTGGCAGATGAAGGAACGATCACCTTGCCGCTGCGACTGGACGTAGATGATCGGCCACGCCAGATCGTGGATCCGCACCATGGCAAATTCGCCGAGACGCGATGGGCGGTGCGCGAGCGCCAGCCGAGTCGCACGAAATTGACCCTGTGGCCGCTGACGGGCCGCACGCACCAGTTGCGCGTACACGTGTCGCATACTCTGGGGTTAGGGGCCCCGATCGAAGGTGACAGGCTTTATGGCACCCCGGGTGCGCGTTTGATGCTGCACGCTGAATCTTTAGCCTTTGTTCATCCGATCACCCGTGCCCGCCTAACGATCGTTAGCGCCTGCCCCTTTTAGAGATTCGATGCCTTAGCCGTGGACTTCGACGTCTACGCTTGCCCTTTGTGCCGTTGTCAGCGGCACAAAGGATTCGCCCTTGCCACTTTCATCCCTCACCAGCGTCAACAACGCCAGTTCAGGGCGCGCGCCCAAACGGATCGGCGGACCGCTTGTGCCAAGGCCGTGGTTCACGTAAAGCAAGCTTTGGCGGTGGCGGTACAGGCCAGAGGTGAACGGGGTCACCATGCGCGCGAGGTTGAACCTTCGCACCATCCACGGCACAGCGAATTGGCCCCCGTGCGTGTGCCCCGACAAGGTAAGATCAACCTGCGCGGCGATGGCCTTATGGAACAAGTTTGGATCGTGGGCCAGCAGCACCGTGGCCGCCAGCGCAGGCCGCTCACGCAGCGCGCGCGGCAAGTCGTCACGTCCACTCCAATTGTCGTCCACCCCGGCCACGTAAAGCGATTCGCCTTGCCTTTGCAACGTGATGCCGCGGTTGTTGAGCACGTTGATGCCATGGCGTTGCAAGGCCGGCCCCACCGCGCCACCTGTGCCGAAGTAATCGTGGTTGCCAAGACACGCAAGCACGCCACACGGCGCCTGCAGCTTTCCCAACGCCGCCGCCATCTCTTCGATGTAATCAGATCCCGTGGTGATGAGATCGCCTGTGACCACGATCAAATCAGGCTTGAGTGCGTTGGCGCGCGCCACCCACTTGCCAACCAAACGGGCAGGTGTAAACGGACCGCAGTGAATGTCGCTCAGCTGCACAATCTTGAAACCGTCAAACGGGGCCGCCAGGCGTGACAAGGGCAGGCGCCTCTTTGCCACGTGTGCCCGCGGCCGCAGGGCGCGAAACGCACCCACGAAGCCTAAGCCCAACGCAATCAACAACGCTTGGGCCGTGGTTAAAGGTGTTAGCCCGCCCAACAGCAATAAGGGCGGCGCCGTCAACGCGAACATCAAGCTCAGCGTCCACCAACTGTAAAACGGCCACATCACCAAATATTTGTGTAAGGCCGAACGCGGCTTGTGGTCCCATGGGCTGCGCAGCAGCTGTCCAATGACAGGCAACGACACAAACGCGCCGAACACCGCCACGCCCAGCGCCAACCACCAAGAAAAGTACGCCGATGACGCCACCAACGGCCCTTGAACGATACACACAAGCAGCACCACCCCGGCTTGGGCGCGGATGCGAAGACGTGACGGCACTGACACGACGGTAATCTGGAAGACCAGGGCGGCCAGGTCCATAAAAATGCGGCTGCACCCACGTTGTTTCTCAACAACGCAGCGGCTGTTCACGGCGGCGTTACATCATCACGAGCTGCCGGCGTTGACCGTAGGGATCGTGGAACGCTCGCCACACAGCACCACGAGCAGGTTTGACACCATCGCGGCCTTGCGATCTTCGTTCAGCTGCACCGTTTGGTTGCGTGACAAGCGCTCCAGCGCCATTTCAACCATCCCCACGGCGCCATCCACGATCTTCTGCCGCGCGGCGATGATGGCGTCGGCCTGCTGACGCTGTAACATCGCTTGAGCAATCTCGGGCGCGTACGCCAGGTGGCTGATGCGGGCGTCGATGATTTCCACGCCGGCCAGATTCACCTTCTCTTGCACTTCCACACGCAGGTGCTCCGCAATCTCAGCGGTGTGACCGCGCAACGACGGCCGCTTGTCATCGTGAGCGTCGTAGGCGTACCGCGTGGCCAAGTTGCGCAGCGCCGCTTCGCTTTGCACCTGCACGAAGCCTGCATGCGAATCCACCTCGAAGCTGGCCTTAGCTGTGTCCACCACCCGCCACACAACGATCGCGGCGATTTCGATCGGGTTTCCGTCAAGATCGTTGACCTTGAGATGGCTGCTTTCAAAGCTCACGGCCCGCAAACTCACTTTGCGCCGGGTCGCCAACGGGTTCACCCAGCGCAAACCGGACGCCTTAACGGTGCCGGTGTAGCTGCCAAACAACTGCAGCACCTGCGCCTCGTTCGGGTTCACCATGGTGAAGCCCTTCCAGGCCAACAGCAATGCGGCACCACACAGCACGGCCACACCAAGCTTAATGGGATCTTGGCGTTGCGCCTGCTGGTAAAAGGCATAAGCGTCGATCACAGACGCCAGCAGCAGAACGCCAAACATCAAAGGCCCGTCAAAACCTGCGCGCGTTTTTTCGTGGATCATCAGTCACCGCCCGGCCCCCATGATATCGCGGTCTGGGCACCGCTGCGCGAAACCAGCCCGATCATTGAGCCGCCCCGGCCCAAAACCCGGCAAAAGGGCGCGCAAAGCGTGGTACCAATAGCAGCCAATGACCGACAACCCTATGCCTTCACCGCCACCCGCAGCGTCGATTGGCCGCCAGCTGCTGGCCCGCAAGTCCATCGATTCGTTACAAGCCGATGCCGAACAGGGGCATGGCTTCAAACGCACCTTGGGTGCGATGGATCTGGTGTTGTTGGGCATAGGCGCCATCATCGGCACCGGCATCTTCGTTCTCACGGGCCGCGCGGCCGCGGGGAACGCTGGCCCAGCTGTCGCCTTGTCGTTCGTCATTGCGGGAGTGGCTTCCGTGTTCGCGGGTCTGTGTTACGCCGAGATGGCCTCGATGATTCCGGTGGCGGGCAGTGCCTACACTTACGCCTACGCCACCTTGGGCGAATTTGTGGCGTGGATCATTGGTTGGGACCTCATTCTTGAATACTTGGTCGCCGCCGCCGCTGTGAGCGTGGGCTGGTCAGGCTACGTGGGCGCCTTCGTGCAACATCTGACAGGCAAACCGCTGCCCAAAGCCTGGTCCCAAGCGCCGTTTAATTGGGTCCCCGATCACGCCGCAGCTCTGGGCGGCCACTTCGTGGGCACGGGCGACTTCATCAACTTGCCCGCGGTTTTTATCGTGCTGGCGGTCACTGTGATTCTGGTCATCGGCATTCGCGAATCGGCGCGCTTTAACGCCGTCATCGTGTTCGTCAAATTGGCGGTGGTGCTGGCGTTCGTGGCGTTCGGCGTGAAGTTTGTGTCGCCCGAAAATTGGCATCCATTCATTCCGCCCAACGAAGGCGTGTTCGGCCGCTTCGGCATTTCGGGCGTCTTTCAAGGCGCCACGATGGTGTTCTTTTCTTACATAGGCTTCGACGCCGTCTCAACTGCCGCGCAGGAAACGCGCAACCCGCAGCGTGATTTGCCCATCGGGATCTTGGGTTCGCTCGGCATCTGCACCATCCTTTACATCGCGGTGTCGTTGGTGCTCACGGGCATCGTGCCCTTTACGCAGTTGAACGTGCCCCACCCCATCGCGGTGGGCATCGCGGCCACCGGTATCGGTTGGCTTGAAACCGCGGTGGAGGTGGGCGCCATCGCCGGGCTCACTTCGGTGATGCTGGTGATGTTGATGGGCCAGCCCCGCATCTTCTTCTCGATGGCGCTGGATGGGCTGTTTCCGCAAGTGGCCACGAAGATTCACCCGCGCTTTGGCACGCCTTACATCACCACAATCATCACTGGCTTCGTGTGTGCAGCCGCCGGCGGTCTTTTGCCGATCGAAGTGCTCGCGGAACTCACCAGCATCGGTACGCTGTTCGCCTTCGTGTTGGTGAGCTTGGGGGTGATGATGCTGCGCTTGCGGCAGCCGCATTTGCCGCGCGTGTTTCGCGTGCCGGGGGGCCCCTTCGTGGTGCCCATTCTGGGCGCCTTATCGTCAGGCGTCCTGATGTGCACGGCCACAATCCACACCATCTTGCGTCTGTTTGTGTGGCTGGCGATCGGCCTCATGATCTATTTCGGTTACTCGCGAAAGCGCTCGAAACTCAGGGCGTTGGGGCGATGAGCGTGCGCCCTCAGCTTTGTCTCGCCTTACTTTGCGTGAGTGCCGCTTGCGCCAGCGGCGCTTGCATCACTGTCGCGCCTCCTGTGGCTAAGGCCGAAGATCACACGCCCGTGTGGACGGGAGATCAGGTGCTTGGCTACCACCGCATTCGCACGGACGCGCACGGCATGATTTTGCCATGGGCAAGCGACGATCCCGCCACAGCTTACGATCACGTCGTGCGATTGGTGTGGGGCTTTTGGGACAACATGGCCGTTGATCGCAATGGCTTGCCTTACTACATGAACCACCAGGTGTGGCGGCCGCGGCTTGACGATCATCGCGGCATCGGCGGCGATCAGATCCAGATGGCTCTGTCGTCGTGGGCGCTGCTTTACCAATACATGGGCAACTTCGAGAACCGCGCCCACGATCGCATCGTCGAGAACATGAAGTTCATGGCGGATTGGTATCTGTCGCATAGTTTGTCGCCGGCGTCGGCGGAATGGCCCAACATTCCTTATCCGTACAACACCCTGATTTATTCGGGCGTTTACGATGGCGATATGGTGATTGGCCACGGCTTTACCCAACCCGACAAAGCGGGATCACTCGGCGCCGAGCTCGTCACGCTTTACAAGATCACCGGCAACGAGCGTTATCTGCAAGCGGCGGTGGACATCGCCGACACCTTGGCCAAACACACGCACGCCGGCGACCAAGATCATTCTCCGTTGCCGTTCAAGGTGCACGCGGTCTCTGGCAAGCTGGGGCAACTGGCACCAGCCAAAGGTCAGTCAGAGCCGCAGCACTCCAGCTACACCAGCAATTGGTCAGGAACGCTTGAGCTGTGGAGTGCCCTTCTGCAACTGCGCGCCGAGCAGCAACGCGAAAGCGCGCTGATGGCCACGGGACATTCCACCCAAACGGTGGAAATGGGCGATGAGAAGGTGGCCGCTTACAAGCAAGCGTTTGCCACTGTGTTGGCGTGGATGAAAGCCTATCCATGCAAAACCAACAAGTGGGGCCCGTTCTTTGAAGACGTGTGGGGGTGGTCAGACACGCAGATCAATGCGGTGACGTTTGCCGACTACATCATGAACCACACCGATCAGTTTGAAAACTGGCGCACGGACGTGGGCAACATCTTGCATTGGGTGCAAACCACCTTGCCCAACAACCAGTGGCAGCGTTACGGCGTGGTGGCGATCAACGAACAAACAGCTTACCGGCAGCCCGGCAACAGCCATACCTCACGGCAAGCGGCGGCCGAACTGCGCTACGCAGAGTTAAGTGGGAATCCAGGGGGCAAGGCGCTCGCCATCCGACGCTTGAACTGGGCCACATACATGGTGGACACAGATGGCAAGAACTTCTACCCGCGCGACGACGTGTGGCTGACAGATGGTTACGGTGATTACGTTCGTCATTACCTACGGGCCATGGCGGCGGCGCCCGAACTAGCCCCGATCGACCAAGACCACATTCTGCGCAGCTCTTCGGTGATCACGCAGGTTCGCTATACGGCCACGTCGCTTCACTACCGCAGCTACGACACCGCGGCCACAGAGACGATACGCATGGCTGCCCCACCTCAACGAGTATGGATGGGCGATCAGGACCAGCCGTCCAAAGGTCAAACGCTGATGCGGACGTCGCAAGGGCCAGATGGGTGGTCTTGGGCCAGCTTGGCTGCCGGCGGCGTTTTAACCGTGCGGCACACCACAGATGGGCGGGTAAACGTCGAAAAGTGAGGCCTTTTGCCCCCGCCTTTGCCAGTCTTTTACCTGCCTTTGGGACTTCGCCCCGTACATTTTCGTGTTCGCAGCGCGCCGCCTCCGCGGACAAGCATCGGAAAGATCACAAATATGTCGTCTCGGGTTTCAAGAATTGCAAAATGGGTGCTCGGCCTTTCATTGATTGGGGGGGGCGCCACTTATCTTTTGTTGCGCAAGCCCGCGGACACCTCACCGGTGGTGTTCAAAGTTGGGCGCGTCGAACGAGGCGTGGTGGAACAGGTGGTCACCGCCACGGGCACGCTTTCGGCGGTGGTGACAGTCCAGGTGGGGTCGCAAGTGTCAGGCACCATCTTGAAGCTTTTTGTCGACTTCAACGACCGCGTGCAAGCGGGCCAAATCGTGGCCCAACTGGATCCCACGCGCTTTAAGGCCAGCCTTGAAAACGCCAACGCCAACCTCAAAAGCGCCGAGGCCAGCGCCGCGCGGGCGCGCGTCAATTACAAGCAAGCCAAGCTTGATATCGATCGCGGCCAAACCTTGCAAGGGCGCGGCGTGATCGGCGACGCCGAACTTGATCAGCTGCGCTCGCGCTTGGATCTGGCACAGGTGGATCTGCAATCATCTGAAGCGCAAGTGGAACAAGCGCGCGCTCAAGTGGGCATCGCCAAGGTTGATCTCGAACGAACCACCATCCGATCGCCCATTTCAGGCGTCGTGCTTGCACGTGCGGTTGACACGGGCCAAACGGTGGCTGCATCGCTGCAAGCGCCCACGTTGTTCACAGTGGCGCAGGATCTGTCGCGCATGGAAGTGCGCACAGCCATTGATGAAGCTGACGTGGGCAAACTGCGTGAAGGGCTCGAAGCGCGCTTCACTGTGGATGCCTATCCAGGTGAAGAATTCACGGCCACGATCTTTCAATTGCGCGCGCAACCCACGGTCACGCAGAACGTGGTGACGTATGACGCCATCTTGCGCGTGGAGAACCCCGAAGGTCACCTGCGGCCCGGCATGACCGCGAATGTGCGCATCGTGACCGAACGGCGCGACAACGTCCTGCGCGTGCCGAACGCGGCATTGCGGTGGCGTCCGGCGCCCGAGCTTATCGCCGCGCGCACAGATCCAGGTGCCAAACGGCAAGGCAAGCCCGAGGGCGCGCCTGCAGCGGGCGAAGGTCGGCGCTGGGGCGGCGCCGGCGGCGCTGCTGGACGGCCAGGCGGCGGCGATCGCGCGCTGTTCTCGCGCGTGTACAAGCCGGTGGGTCAATTGGTGCAGCCGTTGCGATTCAAGCCGGGCGTCGCCGACGACGAATACACCGAGGTTCGCGAAGGCCAGATCAAAGAAGGCGATGAGATCGTGATTGAAGCCACGGGCGGCGCGATGAACGCCGCGCAAGCCAAAGGCCAAAACCCAATGCGCGGCCGTGGGCCGCGCATGTTCTAACGGTCGCGTATGAGCCCAGACAACATCGGCCCGCAGGCGCTGATCGCTGTGCGCGACCTGCGCAAGACTTACGACATGGGCGGCGAACAAGTGCACGCCTTGGCGGGCGTAACGTTGCAAATCGAACGCGGCGATTTCGTGGCCGTGATGGGCCCCTCGGGCTCTGGCAAGAGCACATTCATGAACCTGGTGGGGTGCTTGGACCGCCCCACCTCAGGCGAATACCTTTTGGATGGCATCGCCGTATCATCATTGAGCCGCGACGAACGCGCCGAGGTACGCAACCGCAAAATTGGCTTCGTGTTTCAGGGCTTCAATCTGTTGGCACGCACAAGCGCGCGTGAAAACGTGGAGCTGCCTTTGGCGTATGCCGGTGTGAAAGCCGCGGAGCGATTTAAACGTGCGACCGTGGCCCTCGAACACGTGGGGCTTGCCTCACGCGCGGGCCACCACCCCAACCAAATGTCGGGAGGGCAACAGCAGCGCGTGGCGATCGCCCGCGCCCTTGTGACCAACGCGCCGCTGATCTTGGCAGACGAGCCCACCGGCAACCTAGATTCCAAAACCAGCGAAGAGGTGATGGAACTTTTGTGCCGCATGAATGCCGAACGCGGTGTCACCATCGTGCTCGTCACGCACGAGCCCGACATTGCCGAATTCGCGGCGCGCGTGATCGCGTTTCGCGATGGCAAGGTGGAGGTGGACCGCCGCAACGAACACCGTCGCGGGGCACCTGCGCGGGAGCGCGCGTCCACGGAGGTGCGACCATGAATTTTCTCGCCCTGTTATGGGTCGCCCTGCGTGCGTTGAGCCGCCACCGCATGCGTGCTTTGTTAACTGCGCTGGGCATCATTATCGGCGTGGGCGCCTTCATAACCATGGTGGCCATCGGCCGTGGTGCCACCAAGAAGGTCAACGCTCAGATCGCCTCAATGGGCTCGAACATGTTGGTGGTGTTTGGCGGTTCAAGCCAATCGGCTGGTGTTCGAGGCGGCTCGGGCAGCTCCGGCAACCTCACAGATGGCGACGTTGAAGCCATTCGCAAACACTGCGATGCGGTGCGCGCCGCGGCTCCGGTGGTGAGTTCTAACGCGCAGGTGATGTGGAGCGGCGCCAACTGGTCCACCAGCATCACGGGCACCACACCGGACTACCTAACCATCCGCGACTGGAAGGTGGAGCGCGGCTCAAGCTTTGGCGCCCGCGACGTGGATACCGCCAACAAGGTGTGTGTGATCGGGCAAACAGTGGTTGAACAATTGTTTGGCGCTGAAGAGCCGTTGGGGCAAACGCTGCGCGTGCGCAGCATCACATGCGAAGTCATCGGTGTGTTGGCCAAGAAAGGCCAAAATCAAATGGGCCAAGATCAAGACGACACCATCTTGATGCCAATCAACACCGTGCGCCGCAAGCTATTCAACGCGGGCCCTTCAGGCGCTTCCCGGTTGGCCAACACCCAAACAACCGTCATCACCACCGGAACCACAGCGGCCGCTGCCCCCACGGCGGCGGGCAGTTCAGGCTTAGATCGCGTTCAGCGCATTATGCTGTCAGCACAATCTGCGGCCGATACAAAACGCGCGGCACAACAAACGCAAGAGCTGCTGCGCCAACGCAAAAACACAAGTGAAGGCGATCCCGCCGATCCCACGGTTCGCGACCTCACCGAGTTTGCGGAAGCGGCGCAAGAAGCCACGCGCACCATGACTTTGTTGCTGGCTGGCATCGCCGCTGTTTCGTTGATCGTGGGCGGCATCGGAATCATGAACATCATGCTGGTATCGGTGACGGAGCGCACGCGCGAGATTGGCATCCGCATGGCCATCGGCGCCAAGGGCCATCACATCCTCTTGCAGTTCTTGTTCGAGGCCATGCTGCTCACAATTGCGGGTGGATTCATCGGCATGGCCATAGGAACGATGGCCGCGCAGGCGTTTGCCAAACAAATGGATTGGCCCGTAGAACTCGGTGCCGCAAGCTACACGATCGGATTTTCTTTCTCTACGGTGGTTGGTTTGCTGTTTGGGTTTTATCCAGCGTGGCGGGCGTCGCGTTTGGATCCGATCGACGCTCTTCGCTACGAATAGGCGCATGCCGCTTACGTGGCCGCGCCTGGCGCGTTGGTGTATGATTTTTCGGTGTTGAAACAACGAATCGGTATGAAGCGCGCGGCCGTGACGTTGGTGCTGGCAAACGCTTTGGCCAGTGGCTGCAAGAAGGCGGAGCTCGCTCCCGCGGCGGCGCCACCAAAAACAACACCGCAAGCGCCGGCCCATGGGCCCGAGGGAATGGCTTGGATCGCTCCCGGCAGCTTCTTCATGGGAACGGATGATCCAATGTTCGTCGATGCACGACCGGTTCATTCAGTGACGCTCGACGGTTTCTGGATCGACACCACCGAAGTAACAAACGCGGCATTCGAGACGTTTGTGCGCGCCACGAACTTCAAGACCGTTGCCGAACACGCGCCTCGCGCCAGCGATTTTCCACAAGCGCCGCCCGAGGCCCTCGTGGCTGGCTCGGTGACCTTCTCGCCGCCCGATCATCATGTGTCTCTTGAAGATCCGAGCCAATGGTGGACGTATAAGGCCGGCGTAAGCTGGCGTCACCCCGATGGCCCAGACAGCCACATCAACGACCGCGCTCATCACCCGGTCGTTCATGTGGCGTGGACAGATGCCACCGCCTTTTGTGCGTGGAAGGGCAAACGTCTGCCCACGGAAGCCGAGTGGGAATACGCCGCGCGCGGCGGCCTCGACCGCAAACGATTTGCATGGGGAGACGAAGAAAAGCCCGCCAACAAGTGGATGGCAAACGTGTGGCAAGGCGACTTTCCAGCGCAAAACGCAGCGGAAGATGGATTCACACGCACGGCGCCCGTGGGCAGTTACGCACCAAACGGTTATGGCCTTCACGATGTGGCCGGCAACGTATGGGAATGGACGGCTGACCTTTATCACCCGAGCTACTATGCCGAAAGCCCCACAAGGAATCCCTTAGGCCCGACCCAAAGCCACGATCCTGGCGAACCAGGGGTGGTCAAACGGGTGATGCGCGGCGGATCATTTTTGTGCAGTGATCTTTACTGCGTTCGCTACGTGGTCGGCGCCCGCGGCAAAGGCGCCCCAGACACGGGCGCTTCGCACCTTGGCTTTCGCTGCGCGCGCAGCGCCGGATAAAAGAAATCCTGCGACGACGCCGCGTACCCTTATCACCCCCTCACGGGTCCCCCAGGGTACGCCTACATACCGACGTTCCTCGATCGTGCCAGTGGGGCCTGGGGCACAGGATTATTTGAAGTGGCACCGTTCGTGCGTTGGCAGAAGCGCAAATGAACGAAATGCGACCTAGAAGACCTCTATTGCTGAGCCTGCTTGTGCTTACCCTCCCATTTGCGGCTTTTGCCTGTGCAGGTGAGCAACCAGTGCAAAAGGAAACCGACAGCAAAGCGGCTGTGCGTGCCGCGGAAGAAGTGGGCGCCGAAGGTCTACCGCGGTCCGCCCTCTACCTAGATCTCGCAAAACAACAGATCGCGAGAGCTGAAAAGCTAATGAAGGACGGCGAGCAAAAGCAGGCCGAGTTGACGCTTGATCGAGCGCGCGCCGACGCAGAGCTGGCGATCGCGCTAGCCAAGGCCGACGACGAACGTGTCGTGGCTGAAGAGACGGCAAAACGCCTCGAACAAATGCAAAAGGGGATCTGAACTTATCAAAATGCTTACTCAGAAGATGTTTCTTGTTGGCGGTCTTGCTCTTACCAGCGCCTGCGCTTCCACCCAGCCTTCAACCCAACTTACGCAAGCGCGCCAGGCGGTCCATTCGGCCGAGGCGGCGCCCACCAGCAAAAACGCACCTAAAGATCTCTACGCCGCGCAGAAGCTGTTGGCCCAAGCCGAAGCCGCACACAAAGATGATCCGCGCTCGGAGATGGAACTGCATTACGCCTACCTTGCCCACCGCAAAGCGCTCACCGCGATTGCACACGGCAGCGCAGAGACATCGCGTGGCGAGCAAAAGGCCAGCAACGAGGCCTACACAGAATCGCTGGAAACGCGCTCTGCCCAGCTCAAGCAGCAGAACACGACCAAAGACCTTCAACTTGTGCAGGCGCAAGGCAAGCTAGAACAAAGCGCGCTGACGGCCGAGCAAAGCAAAATGAATCTCGATGCCGCCAACAAAGATCTCAACGACAAGAATGCCGCGCTTGAGAACGAAAAGAAGGCACGCATCGAAGCAGACGCCAAGGCGAAGGCGGCCCTGACGAGCCTACAAGCATTGGCGGCGGTCAAAGAAGATCATGATAGGCTCGTGATCACCTTCGCAGGCGGCGTTTTGTTCGAATCGGGAAAGAGCGCACTGCTCGGCTCGGCTCGCGCTCGCATGTCGCCGCTCGGCGATGCGTTGCGAGGCTATTCCTCAACCGATCCGATCATGGTCGAAGGTCACACGGACGATCGAGGCGCCGATGGCGCCAACCAACAACTTTCACAGGCACGTGCCGAAGCCGTTCGTGTGTTCTTAATTGAAAGCGGCGTTCCTGCCGCATCGCTGGTCGCCGTAGGCAAAGGCGAGTCGCAACCAGTGGCGTCGAATATGACCGCCGAAGGCCGCGCCAACAACCGGCGTGTCGAGATCATCGTTCCGCACCGTGACCAGCTGTAACGCTTCAACGCGTGAACAGGAGCCGTTCAACGTCGATCGTCTCGGGGCCGCCGCCTTTGTGCGCGCTGCCCGCGGCAACGTAGAGCGTGTTGCCCAACCAGGCAGCACCGGTGCCGTGGCGCCCTTTGTTTAAAGCTGGCAATGAACGCCAGGTGCCGGCACGCAGATCCAACGCTTGCACCTCATTGTGTGCAAGCTCCTGTCCTGCACTTTCGCCCCCCAGCACCACCACACCGTGGTCGAGCGGCACCGCCAGCGTTCCCGCACGCAAGGTTGGCAATGCGGCTTGCGGCACCGGCAAGGTGCGCCACTGGCCAGACGCAAAATCGAACACATCGACCTCGGCAATGGTCAACTCAAGCACTTGGTTCGTGCGCGCCGATGACGTGCGGCCACCCGCCGCCACCAATTGATCGTCAACAACCACGGCCCCAAAGTGATCGCGCGGGCGAGGTGCGTCGGGCATGATCTGCCAACGCTCGGTTTTGGGATCGAACGCATCAAACCAGGGGACGAAGCCGCCGTTGTGGCCTTCTGTGAGACCACCCAAAAGCCACAGGCTGTCTTTGTAGGCCACCAGACCGGCCGCACCACGACGTCGCCCTTGCGGAATCTCCGGGCCGCGCGTCCATTGGTCCACGGCAGGATCGTAGATAAACAGATTGGGCACTGGCCGTTCTGCGGGATAGCCACCCGTCAGCGCGCCCGCCACCACCAACTTGCCCGCAAAGGCGACGGCTTGAAAATGATGCAGCTCTTGCGGTGCCGCAGCACCGCGCGTCCATTGGCCGGTCTTGGGATCAAGCACGTTGACGGCACGATCACCGCGTCCGCCCAGCAGATAGAATTTGCCGCCGCTTTGCACGAAGGAACACTCGTGGCGCTCTTGCGCAGGCCCCGTCGTGGGCACCACCTCCCACGCAGCCGCCGGCACAAGCGGTACCTCAGCTGGCGTCACGGGGGCTGCCGCCCGCGTCGCGCAACTGCCTAAGCCCAGGAGAAAGATCAAACGAATGGGTTGGAGCGCCATCTTCATGGACGCGCACTTTAGGCGAAGTGGCACACATTTACGAGTCACCGAATCGTTCAGCGGCGATCGTCGACGGGCACCCAAACGTTGCCGCCCTTTGCGCTGCTCTATGCCCTTACCTTCAGTCAGCGTGCAGCTCGGGCGGTCTTGCGCCATGCTCCCTTGATGTCGTTTCACATTCGCCCGGCCACCGCCGCTGACTTGCCCGTCTTGGGACGCTTAGGCGCCCGCCTGGTTAAAGCGCACCACGGGTTTGATCAGCAACGCTTCATGAAACCGGGCGACGACATTGAACAGGGCTATGCTTGGTTTCTCGGCACGCAACTGCAAGTGCCAACCGTGGTGGTGCTCGTGGCCACGGCCGCCGAAGAGCGGGTGGTTGGTTATGTTTATGCCGGCATTGAGCCACAATCGTGGAAGGAACTTCGCGATGAGGCGGGGTTCATCCACGATGTGGTTGTGGATGATGCTTTCGACGGCCAGGGCCTCGGATCACGATTGGTCGAGGCCGCGGCGCAGTGGCTTGAAGACCAAGGCGCCCCACGCGTCATGTTGTGGACCGCTGAGAACAACCGGTCGGCGCAGCAGCTCTTCTTGCGACTCGGCTTTCGCCGCACGATGATCGAGATGACCCGCGAAAAACGGCGTTCCTAGGTGGTCGCTTGCGACACGCACACGCGGTTGCGTCCCTGCGCTTTCGCGGCATACAAAGCTTCGTCGGCGCGTCGAACCATGCCCTCCAAACTATCGGCGCCACCCGCCACACCGGCACTCAGCGTAACGTTGACCGCAGGATTGCATGCCGTAACAGGGGAGTTTTGCACGGCCAAGCGCAATTTTTCGGCACACATGCGCGCGCCCTGCAGATCGGTGTTCACAAACAAGGCCACGAATTCTTCGCCACCTAAACGCGCCAGCAAGTCCGCGCCGCGCAGGTTTTGCTTCAACACGCCTGCCACGTGCCTCAAGGCCATATCACCTGCATCGTGCCCCAACGTGTCGTTGATCTGTTTGAACCGATCAATGTCAAACACGGCACACGAAAGCGAAAGGTTGCGTCGTCGTGCGTTCTCAATCAACAAGCCGCCGGCCTCGAAAAAGTACCGGCGGTTGTAAAGGCCCGTCAGATAGTCCCGCAGCG
Source organism: Deltaproteobacteria bacterium (assembly GCA_033763315.1). GTDB lineage: Bacteria > Myxococcota_A > Polyangia > Fen-1088 > Fen-1088 > JAGTJU01. The sequence goes on along the minus strand of JANRKS010000005.1, from coordinate 141,188 downwards.
CCGCGTCCCTAAACTGTTGGATCGTTTCAACAAGCTCGGCGTTCTGCTCCACCCGGCACACAAGCTCTTCATCCAAAAAGGGCAAGCGCAGAAAATCGTTGGCACCGGCTTTCAAGAACCTCACGCCCAAGGTGGATCCGTCACTCGACGAAATGCCGATGATCGACAGATCGCGCTTAGGATAAGTTCGGCGCAGCTTCTCAACCAGGTCCACGCCGGTTCCATCAGGCAGCACATAATCGACCAAGACGATGCGAAAACTTCGCTCTGCCACGAGGGTCAACGCCTCGCCCAAAGATCCAGCGGTTGTGACGTCGAAACAACGTCGCTTGAGCACGGCTGAGAACAGCTCACGACTCGTGCGCTGATCGTCCACAACAAGCAAGGGGCAAGTGCGGTTGCGCGCCAAGCGCTGCACAAGTGTGGCCACCTCCACATAGGCGTTGGCATTCGCCTTAAGCACATAATCTGCCACGCCTTGGTTCAGCAGGCGGGTGCGAAACGAAGGATCGAAGCTACCCGTGAGCACCACAGTGGGCACGCCCAGCACCACCGCCTCGCGCACGTGCTCCCCCTGGCTTGCGTCGGGCAAGATCAAGTCCACGACCGCTGCAGTAAAAGGGCCGGCGGTGCGAAGGGCCTCGCGCATCTGCGCCGCCGAGTGGGCCAACACGACATCAAAGCCGGTTTCAGCACGAATCACCTGCTCGGCTAGAAGCGCCAGGCTCTTTTGGTCGTCGACCACCAGGACTTTGCCTTTGATCGTGGCGCTGGGCTCAGGTGCGAAGGTCATGGCGGCAAGGGCTGGGAGGAGATCATCGGCAGCCCCACACCGCCGCTGAACTCAGCGGGCCAAAAACGCGACATCGTTGCCTTGCTTTCGACCTGCTTCTCACCGAGAGTGCCCCGTGATCCCAGGGAGAAACGCCTTGGCACAAGCGTTGCTGCGGGTGGATGCATGACGAAAACACTTAGAATTGCCGTTGCTTGCGTGGGACTACTGTGGGCATCCGCTGCCGCGGCAGCCGAAGCGCCGCACACTTTGGGCGTCGGCTACAAGATCGGCAACGGGCTTGGCTTTTTAGGCGCGGATGCTGTGCTCGGCGTGGGAGAACACCTGAGCCTTGGCCTGCAAGCGAACTACTTCAGCGACACGAGCGAGTTGGGCGACAAATACACGGGCTACGGGGTTCTGCCATTCGTCCAATATCGCTTTCGAGCGCCCGGCTCATCGCCTTATCTAAGCGCCGGGCCGCTTTACGCCCACGTGCGTTTGAACGACGTCACAGCCGCCGCCTACGGGGCCGTACTGAACGCTGGGTGGGAATGGATCTGGTCGAGTGGCATCGCGATCAACGTTGGCGCCGGCGCGAGCTACCTAGGCAAGATCACGGCCACCGATGGCTTCACCACGGTCGAACGCGGAGGCGGTGTGGCCTTCAACATCGAAGCAGCTCTGCGTTATTACTTCTTTTAGGCGCCGCGAGGCACCCGGCCCCGGAGACGCATTTGCATTTGCCGGGAAGAACCGTTCAACCGCCCACCTCTAACCGAGCTGGTGCAGGAAACCCATCTAGACGAACAGGCTGTGGGACAAGACGTTGCAGCGACTCCCGTGCCGCTGCACGGCCGAGGTGCAACGCAAGACGAGCTGGGTATGGAGGAGATCTACCGCAAGCTGCGGCCAAGTCTGCTGGCACGCTGCTATCAAATTCTGCTGTCTCCTCACGCGGCTCAGGACGCCACCCAAGATGTGTTCCTGCGCACCATGAGGCAAGGCACCAGGTTTCATTCTGAAGACGACGCGCGCAAGTACATGATGCGGGTGGCACACAACGTGTCTTTGAACATTCTGCGATCGAATTTACGTTTAACGTCGATGCCAGATGTGGTTGTTGACGCAGGTGCGCTTGACGCTGAAACGGCATGTGTGGCGCGCCAGTTTGTGAAGGCCTTGCGTGTTCGCTGCGGCGATCCAGACGTTGACCTGGCCGATCGCTGCCTGCTGGATCTTGAACCGCAATCGGCCGTGGCCGATGAGCTTGGATGCAACCGCCGCACGATCTACAACCGCTTGCGCCGCGTGAAGGCTGTGGCGCGCGAAATTGCGGATGCCATCAAAAGCCCAGTGATGTAAGCGACGATTCCACACCGCTGCGATAGGCGGCTCCGAACAAATTCACGTGCACAAGCAGGTAGTAAAGCTGATAAAGCGGAACGCGCCGCTCATGGCCCGGCGCCAGTGGATAAGCCTCGTTGTAGGCTGCAAACACGCGTGCGTTGTAACCGCCGAACAAGCGCATCATGGCCAAGTCAACTTCACGGTGGCCGGCGTAGGCGGCCGGATCGATCAAAACGGGCAACCCTTCGCCGTCGGCCACATGATTGCCAGCCCACAGATCGCCGTGCAAACGTGCGGGCGTTTCAGGCGGGCCCACAAGGTCAGCTAGACGTGCGCACAACCGTTCGATGCGTGCGGCACATGAAGCGGGCAGGTGATGGGCGTCCACGGCGCGTTCCGTTTGCGGCTGCAAGCGCCGTTCGGCATAAAACACCGCCCACTCGTTGCTTGTGGCCGGCGCGTTGTTCTGCGGGAGGCGACCAATGAAGTTGTTGTGATCCAATCCGAAGCCGCCGGGGCTCGAACGATGAAGGGCAGCCAAGCCTCGCCCCAAGCGATCATCGAAGTCGCGCGCGCGTGGGCCGCCTTCGATCCACTCTAGCGCCAAAAACGATTCGCCCACGGCCAGCACGTGCGGCGTGCGCAAGGCCGCGGCTTCGGCAAGAAAGGCGAGTCCGCTCGCTTCGGCCTCAAACATCCCAGAGGGTGCAGAGGCGTTGGCCTTCACAAATACGTCAAAGCGGCCACGTGCATCACTTTGCAAAGCAAAGCGCCACGCGCTGTTGATGTCTCCACCCGCGACGGCAGACGTCGTCAACACTTTCGCGCCAAGCGCTGCCTCCACAAGTTTGTGTAGATCGCTCATACGACCTCAACGGAGCCTGCATTTTCAGCGCGCCGCGGGCGGTACGGGCGCCGGTGGACCACTGGCATCGGCAGCCAAAGCGTCCCACACGCCTTTGGCGCCTTGCCACAAAGCTTTTTGCGAAACCGCCCGCACAAACGCCAACGGCAATGTCAGTTCCAACTTTGCCATGTGATCTCGCCCCGCGGGCGGCACGGCTGTGGCATGCACGTTGAGGCCGCCTCCCACCATGTTGGCCTGCATCGCGATGTCGCGCGGCCCGTCAGGGGTCTCCGCAACACTTACCGCCCATACGCCGGCTTTTCGATCCACACGCGAGAACGGCTCCGCCAAAACCCCTTCTCGCAACGGTGTGCCCTTGCCGGCAAAGCGCTGTTCAACCAGCGTGCTCCACGAGGGCGCGGCCATCAGCAGCGTGTTGGGAGCGATCTCGGCAAACGTCACGGTGGCATCGGGCACCAAGCCTGTGGCGCTAAAGCGGGGCCGCGGCGCCGCAGCGTCGAAATGCAGCACCAACCGTTCGTTGCCCAATGCACCCACCACGCAATAGAGGTTGCCTTGATCAGAAATACCCGCGGCGCGCACAATCGCCATGACCTCTCCCGGCTTGCGCGCGGCCACAGCCACTTCCGCTGTCGTAAGATCGATGTGGCACTTTTTCAAAGCGACCAAACGCTCCTGCGCCTCAGAGCCGTCAAAGAAACCTTGCAACGCTTCGATGCCTGCCACACGCAACGCCCACGTGGCGTCGCCGGGAACAAAAGCTTCAAGCCCATCACCTGGGGCCACGGGTTTATCGGGAGGCGGTGGCGGCGTGGGGGGAAGTGCCGGCGCGGCAGGGGCGGACGTTGGCGCCACACTTCGGCGGGGCAGATGATCGCTCACGCGCGTCCACGCACCTTGCGGGCCCAAACTCGCGACGGCACTCGCTGCCAACAAGGCGTTCACCGCAAAGCAGCGCCACAACAAACGTGCAAAGCCACCTTCGCGGGTGCGCCGCTGCCGCTCCGCCAGGACATGCCAAAGCACAGGAAGCGCCACAAACGCCACAGCCGCGATGGCCACGCTCACCTGTAAGGGCCAACCACGTGCGCGACCATTCGCATACAGAAGGAATGCGGCGGCCCCCGAGATCAGCAAAGCCACAGCCCCTACAATCTTGGCGGCGGGGCTTGCAGGTTCAACAGGGCGCCGCTGCGACGCAAGCTCGGGTGGGGGGGTATCCACGGCGACATTATGCACGAAGGATGGGGTCGATGCTCGTGTGGCAGCAACGCCCAGAGCTTTGGAACACCCAGCCTTTCAGCTTGACCGCACGTAACCTATGCCGCCCACGAGCATCTTTTGCGGGACACAAGAAAGGTTACACATGGCTCAAAAAGTTGGCGTACTCGGTTCGGGACAGGTGGGGCAAGTGCTGGCGGCTGGATTCAAACGGCACGGTTATGACGTGACGATCGGCAGCCGCGAGCCCGAAAAGCTTAAAGCCTGGCAAGCGGCGGCGGGTCAAGGCGTGGCCTTGGGCACATTCGCCGAAGCGGCGGCGGCGGGCGATATCGTGGTGCTGGCGGTCAAAGGCACCGTGGCCTCGGAAGCTTTGAAGCTCGCGGGAGCAGCCAATCTCAAGGGCAAGCTCGTGATCGATGCCACCAACCCCATCGCCGAAGCGCCGCCCGAACAAGGCGTGCTGAAGTTCTTCACCGATCTGACCTCGTCGTTGATGGAAAAGCTGCAGGCTGAACACCCTGACGCCAAATTCGTGAAGGCGTTCTCAAGCGTGGGCAGTGCACAGATGGTCAACCCATCCTATCCAGGTGGCCGCCCCACCATGTTCATCGCAGGCAACGACGCCGCCGCGAAGACCAAAGTGGGACAGATCCTGGATCAATTCGGTTGGGACGTAGAAGACATGGGCACGGCCGCGGGTGCGCGCGCGATTGAACCGTTGTGCATCGTTTGGTGTTTGCCAGGATTCTTGCGCAACCAGTGGAACCACGCGTTCAAGGTGTTGAAGCCCTAGCCCTCCGCTCCACGGCGACAAACGCGCCGATGGTACCACTTGTTTCGGTATCGTCGGCGTTTGCCGGTGACTTGGGGCGTTCGGTTGTCTGGGGTCAAACGGCTCTCCCCAACATGATGGCAGGCGCCATCGTGATCATTTTGACGCTGTACCTGATCTTGGACCGAAAGAGCATGTAAAGTTCTCAAGGGAAACGTCCGTGTGGTTGTGGCCGGTGGATGGCAAGTCCAACGCAACTGGTACTCGTTTAGGCCCACACAAGACTTTCGTGTTTAGGGCACAACGTGGATGGCGCCATACATGCCTGCGTGAGCGGCTCCACACACGTACCCAAAGGTGCCGGGGCTGCGAAATGTCACAACGCCATCGCTGTGCGAAACGATCGGGTTGGGGGAATCGCCACCCTCCGCATCAAGTGGATGCGTGCTCAAACTGCCCTGCCAAACGACAGTCTGACCCACGCGCACCACGAGGCATCGCTCGTCATCGCTAAAGCCGTGGCTCCAGGCCAGCACGCGGTCGGCCACCACTTGCGTACGATCGACGTAGTCGGCCGCTAGGCACGATTGCACGACCTTGTCGGGGGGCACTGCTGCATCTGCGGCTTCGCTGAGCGCATCAACGATCACCACCACGCCATCCTCGTGTAGAGCGGCATCGGCGCCAGCGTCTCCTGCGATCATCAGATCAACGGCGCCATCAGCAGGCGCATCGCCTCGCGCGATTGGCATTGGCATCGCCGATGGGTCACACGCCGCGGCCTGCAATGCAATGAAGAGCCCTATGGTGTGCCGACACCGCACCCTGCCCTTCTTGAAACACGATTGCGACGCTTCGGTGAACTGACTGCAGCAGAAGCGTTTCAAACCTGCCACTCGTTCGCGTCGCCGCGACCTTCATGATGCCTCTTAGCGATCAAATACTAGGAGGCTAAATGTATCGAAGAACTGCGGGAAAGTTTGGAACGAGCGCTTTGGCGTTGTGGGGCACACTGGCTGTTGGTGCATGTTCGGGCGACAAGGGTGACCCAGGAGCCGCCGGGCCGGTCGGGCCAGTGGGTGCACCAGGTACGCCTGGAGCGCCAGGTGCTCCTGGAGCTCCTGGCGCCCCAGGCAGCGCTGGCCCAGCGGGCGATGCAGGTGCGCAAGGCGAAGTGGGCGCCCCAGGTCTCCCGGGCACATCGCTTGCTGAGATTGGCTCGGTGTCGGGATTGGTGGCGGTTGTTGCGAATGGCACACAAAGCATCCCCACGATGGTCAAGGCTTTGGTCGCGCAATACAACGCGAACGCCACCAGCACGCCTGGCTTTCCACTCGCACCGGCGTCCACAGACACGGTAAGGGCCATCAAAGGTTTGCAATCGAACGTTGTTGTTCGATGGTTGGAGCCTTTGACGTGGGATGATTCCGTTGAAGAAAAGGACGGCAAAGTGGCGCCCCGCTTCGGCGATAACAACGATTACATCGCCTACTTCGGAGACACTCCTGACGGCACGTTGCCTGGCTTCTACGGCGGCAGCAGCGCTTCAGGCTGGTTCTTCGTTAACCACGAGTATGTTTCGGGCAGCATCGCAGGCGTCAACACTCCGCCGGCTGGGTCGTACACCAAGCTTGCGAAGTGGATGCGTTCACGCAATTTGTTGAACTTCGACATCGGCGCGGGCGCATCGTGGACACAAGCGACCGTAGATCAATTTGTTGTAGGCGTAAAACGCCAAATAGGTGGCTCATGGGTCCGCACAGTTCAGGATCCTGCCAGTGGTCAGTGGGTGATCGATCGCGCCGCCGCTAACGTGCGATACGACGCGACCAGTGCAACGCGGATCAAGGTTACAGGGATGACCCTATCCGCGGGCAATACGGACGACAACGGCGCGGCCTTGCCCGCGGGTGTTGTGGCGGGAACCAGCAACAACTGCTCGGGAGGCCACACGCCTTGGGGAACCGTCTTGAGCGGAGAAGAGAACGTGCAGGACTTCTACGGCGATCTTGAAGACTGCTGGAGCGGCAACAACACCTTCATCCCTGGTGGCGTTTGCGACGCAGGCAAAAACATCACCTTTAACGTGGCGCCCACGAGCAGCAGCGACTTTGGCCGGTCGTCGAAGGGCAAGAACAACCGAGACTTCTACGGCTATTTGGTTGAATTCGATCCAGGCAAGCCAGCCGATAAGTTCTACGACGACATGGGCGTAGGCCATCAAAAGCTCGGCAGCTTCGGTCGCGCACGTTGGGAAAACGCCTCGGTGGCTACCAACAACAGCTGGCAGCTCGTTAACGGAAAGCCCATCGTGATCTACGCAGCCAGTGATCGCCGCGGCGGGCGTCTTTATAAGTGGGTTTCCAAAACCAACTACACCACCGGCATGACCAAAAAGCAGATCCGCGACATGTTGGCGGACGGCTACATCTATGTGGCTCACTTCGCTGACCTCGATAACAACACAGGCAAGACGATCAACAACGGCACCACACCATCGGCGGCAGCACCGGGCAACGGCAAATGGATCTTGCTGAGCGTTGACAACACAACCGACGACGCCCCCAACGCAGCGGCCTTGGGAGCTGGCACGAAAGTGGGCGCTGCTTTGAAGAGCATGACTTGGAACGATCTTGGCGGCTTCGCGAACGACAACACCGTAAAGCAAAGCTTGTTTACGGCAGAACACAAGATCGGCGTGCGCGAGCTGAACCGACCTGAAGACATCGAGTGGAGTCCGTTCGACAACCGTCTGTACATCGCGTTCACGAATCACACCGGGAACAATTTCTTGTTTGCCGATGGCAAGCTTGACAAGCGAGACAATGCGGCCAAACGTGGCGAAACCCAAGGCGAACCAGCGAACCGTCGCAACGATGCGCCGGGCTCTGTGTTTGCATTGAAAGAAGCCGGGGACGACTTCGCTAACACCGGTGCCTTCTCTTTTTACGCCGTTTGGTTGGGCGACAACAAAAAGGGTTCGTTCGACGCAGGCGCTCCCGACAATTTGGTAATCGACCCCGAGGGCAACCTTTGGTTTGGCACCGATGGAAACCCAAGCGTCAACGGTTCGCAAGGCGATGGGTTGTACTTCGTTGATATGAGCACAACGTTAGCCAACGGCACCCACCGTGGCTTCCGCGTGGTCGCAGGTCCTAGTGATTCTGAAGCCACAGGTCCCGCGTTTACGCCCGATGGAAGGACGTTGTTCTTCAACGTCCAACATCCTGGCGAATCGCGCTTTAGCAACTGGCCCTGGTCGCAACCTTAATATTGCACCTTCTAAAGCCGCTGCGGGGCCCTGGGGTGCCGCAGCGGCTTCTGCGTTGTACAGCACATGAAACTTCATCGAGTCTTCCTCGCGGGCCTGCCGATTGTCACGTTAGCTGCGGGTTGGGGCCTTTGGCATTGTGACGCGCCCTCGGGTGGCACCCCTACTCAAAGTGAACGAAAAGCGCTTGACTACGACCCGCTCGCGCTCGCGGCTGCCACGCGTGGTCAAGTGAGCAATGTAGAGGCTGGCATTCCAGCACAGTGCTACACAAAGACCGACGGAGCGTCCAACCCATGTTGGACGTGCCACAGTGAATCGCGTTTTCCGAATTTAATGAGCGATTGGCGCCTGCAGAAGGAATATGCGTTTAGCGAGCCAGGGCTAACAAACCATTGGCGCAACCTATTTGAAGATAGGCGCGAGGCCACTGCGCAAATCACAGACGAAGCCGTACTTCGTCACGTGCGACAAGACAACTACGCAGGCCTGCAAGAGGCCTTGCGATCGCGCTCCGACTATTCGGGATATCGGCCCGATCTCAACTTTGCAACAGGCTTCGATGAAGAGGGTTTTGCCCGCGACGGCAGCCGCTGGCGCGCGTTTCGATACAAACCATTCCCAGGGCCGTTCTGGCCAACGAATGGTTCCACAGACGATGTGATGATTCGGCTGCCCGAGCGCTTCGGCCAAAGCCACGGCAAGCCTGATGCGGAAGTGTACAAGGCGAATCTCGCCATTCTTGAAGCGTCCTTTGGAAGCGATCCAGATGTTTTGGCAGCCGATCTTTCGTGGACAGTCGAACCTCTCGACGAGACCAAGCTGGGCGTTGACTTAAACAAAGACGGCGCGCGCGGCGTGACCACCCAGCTTCGGGGCTTACCCACGCAATACTTGGGTGATGCGGCTTCCGTTCCCGTGCAGCGCAGTCTTTATCCTGAAGGCACGGAGTTCCTCCATTCGGTTCGTTATTTGGATCCAGACGTTCCAAGCCACCTCGCAACCCGCTTCAAAGAGCTGCGTTACTCACGCAAGCAGTTCGATATTGAACGCTGGAAGATCATATCCAACTACGAGCGCGAACAGAACGAACGCGAGGAGGGAAAGCCGCCCGTTGTTCAAGGTGAGCCGCTGGCAGGCTTCGTAAACGATTTCGGCTGGCGATTGCAAGGGTTTATCGAAGACGCCGAAGGCAGGCTTCGCCTGCAAACGCATGAGGAACATCTATTCTGCATGGGCTGCCACACAAACCTCGGGATCACGCTGGACCAAACGTTCGCGTTCCCACGCAAGGTTCCTGGCAAAGCAGGTTGGGCGCATCAAGATCTTCGCGGCATCGCAGATGTGCCGCAGCTTAAACACAAGGAGCCCGAGATCTTGACGTACTTTCGTCGCGTGAAAGGCGGTGATGAGTTCCGCAGCAACGCCGAACTTTTGGAGCGCTTCTTCACCGGCGGCGACTTGAACGAAGAGCAGGTGCGAAACCTTGGTGAAGCGGGCATCGATCAACTCCTGCTACCGTCGCGCGCCCGCGCGCTTGCCCTAGACAAGGCCTATTGGGCGTTGGTGAAAACGCAGTCGTTTGCACAAGGGCGCGACGTCGTGCTTGCGCCAGCCGTCAACGTGCACGAATCAATCACAAACGGCTCAACGGGCCTGAGCGAAAAGGCACTCGTTTTCACGGATGGACAACTTCGGCTTGATTGGAGCGCTGTGAGAAGGCGCTGACCCGCCCCTTACAGCTTAAGCGCCACGCCGACTTTTTTGTGGCCATTACACCTAAGTCGCCAGAGGATGTGCCATATCCGCTGTGCCGGCGTCCAGCGACGCGGGGGTTACACCAAACTCTGACACCACTTCTCGACGACAACATCAGCTCGCTTGGCCGCTTTACCGCGTTGGGGCTGGAGGCTGGAGGCACCTTCTCCTAAACCTTCTCAATGAAGGGCAACGGCTGGTTCGCGAACTCGATCATCTTGGTCAGGTTCGCGTCAGTGATGGAACCGCAGCACTCGCTCCCCTTCTTCCAGCTATTGTCGATGATCGTTCGGCCGTAGCCAAACCCAACGCGGGCATCGCCGTAGCCAGCGTTGTCGGCAGAGACGTTCGGCCAGTCCGATTTCGGCACGCCCATGGCTCTCAGCGCGCTGGCCAACCACTGTGAGTGCAGGATTCCAGCGTATTCGTACACCGGCACGTTGTTAATGAACTCAACCTCGCGCCTGTATCCCGGCGTTTTGTTGCGGTAGTCGCAATACAGGCCCGTATTGAATGCTCCTGCCGCGCCGCCAATGGTGACCACAGGAGTGGATGAGTAGTCGTGCGAGGGAAAGCCCGATTCCTGCCCCCACGCCAGCAGGCAATCGTCCAGGTACGTGCCACCTTGCCCATTGTCCACGTCGAGCTTGTTTGCCAAGTCGAGCATGGTCGCGTTGAAGGTTTCGCGGTTCGACCTGGTGATCAGCTCCTGCGCCGCCGGCACAGACTTGGCCGCGTGAGCCACATCTTGATGCCAATCACCCAGCGTGTTGACCACGAAACGAGATGTGATCCCGTAGATGGCCACACGGCTGGACCCGCAAATGAACGCGGCGGCAATGACGTCATTCAGCGTAGAGAAGTACTTGCGCGGATCGGAATCTTGACCAACGCCGGGGCGCGTAGCGCTGCCACAATCTACCCGCTGACCAAGCCGCGACTCGATCTCGGACAGTCGCTGCATGTAGGCGTCAAGCGTGACCTTGTCGCCGGGTGATAACCGACGATTCGACGTGCGCAACGATCGATACTCTTCAATGACCTTGTCTACGACCGGCTTGCGCGGCGCGGGCCCCGCCATCGGCTGCCCAATCGCCTTGTCGAACATCACCCGCGCGTCGCGCTCGATCGCCTGCGCCTGGGCTTCGCCCGTTCGCGTGGCAGGATTTGCGTAGTTGTACGAGTACCCGTTGCCCTCGCCCACGAGCATCGAGCGCTGCCGGATCGCGCCCGCGTTGGGATAGAACGACGACGACCACGCCATCACCTGATCGATCGTAGGAATGTAGAGCCTGGGTAGGTTGGCCGGCTCTTTGTTGGTGCGGTTGTAGTTGCCCAGGGCGCCGCCGGTGTTGTGCCCCAGATCGAACGGTACGCTCAGGCCACGCATCACGTTCATTCGATCGACGATTCTCTGGTTGAGCTTGCTGGCGGGGGCACGAAGCACCTCGGAGACGACGGCGTCGTTGCCCTGGGTGCTCACTTTGATCTTGCCGTAGCTAACCTGGTGCCCGGGGCGCAGCTCACTCTTGTCGGTCAGCGACGCATCCGAAGGGAACATGTTCTCGTTCTTAATGCCCCCGTGCTCGGTGGCCATCAGAAAGAACCGTGGCGTTCGCACCGGGGCCGCCATGGCCCGTGGGAGCAGCGAAGGCAAAAAGGGCAACGACAAAGCAAACCCGCCCGCTCCCCGGAGAACTTGTCGACGATTCGCCCTTGGGGCCGATCGGTTTGTCGTGGTCATTGGAAGCTCCTGGTCTTAAACATCGAATCGGTTACCATTTGGCGCACCATGGCCCGCAGGCCGCCGCCAGAATCGGTTAAGGCTTTGTTCAGTCGCCCAAGGGAGCAACCGTCGGCGTCAAGATCTTCGACTCGGCTCATGGTGTAGCGAAAGTAGTTCCGAGCCAGGCAGGCCTCCGCTTCTCCCGTTCGCTCGATCATTTCGACAAGTTCCGCCGGAGTTGATACGGTGCGCTTGTCACCGTCGATCAAGCTTGGCGTAGTCAACGTGTTGATCGGGCGGCGCGCCAGCTCCTTGCCCTGGTCGTCAAACACCACTTCCTCTGCTCGTTTTCGCCCCAGCGAGTCGAACATTTCCGTCACATAGCCCAGGGGATTCATGAACGCGTGGCAGGACCGACAGTTGGGCGAGCTCTCCGTTTGCACTTCAGCTTTGCGGCGTGAACTCATGTCCGGCTTCAACTCATCCAAGTTTTGCGTACCTGCGTTCGCAGGCGGCGGCGGGAAGTCCCGACACAGCAGATACTTCTGGATAAAGAAGCCCTTGATGATGGGATGGGTGCTGGCATCGTGTGCCACCGTCTTGGGCGTCAAAGTGGCGAGCATCGCTGCGCGCGTGAGCAAGCCGGTGCGATCGGGATCGGAAAACTCAGGCGGATCCGCTTGTCCATCCCATACGGGCAAGTCATAAAGTTTCGCTAGCTCCACCGAGCGAGGAAACGCCAACTTTGATGTAAGCACGTCGGCCAGATGCCCGTCGGATGACCACAGATAGTGGTCGACCATGTCCACGGCTTCACGGGTGATAGCGTCCCGCAGTCCCGCGCTTGGCAAGGCACCCCTCGCGAACGCAACATAGCGAGGCTTCTGCGCCAGATCTTGGAAAGCGGGGTAGTGGTCAAGTTTGAGCCACTCGCGAATGAACTCTTGCGAGGCCTGCCGAGCCCGCGGGTCGTGGAGCATGCGATCCACTTGGGCTGCGTAGCCTTGGTCTTTCGACAGAGCGCCGTCTTCGGCAGCGCGCCACAACTCGTCGTCAGGAATCGTCTGCCACAAGTGTAAAGCAAGCCGCCGCGCCAGCTCGTAGTCCGTCAAGCGAATGCGGCCGTCGGGCAGCTTCGTGTCGCTCCCGTGTTCAATGCGAAAGACCATCGACGGCGCCATGAATAAGACCGTCAACATGTCGCCGAGTGCCATGGTGTCTAAAGTCCCTGTGCCGGCAATCCCCATGTAGAAACTCCGCTCGGAGCTTGCAAGCGGGCGCCCTAGGACCCGGGGCGCCAACCGGTCGATCAACGTGGCAACGCAGTTATCAGAAGCAGTGGGAACACACGGCGCCAACATCGCCGCCACTCTGCCGCTGGCCGTTAGTTGTTTTCCAACGGCGAGTGCCACGGCGTAGTGCGCATCGGCCTCGTTTTGCTGAACGGTGTTGTCAAGGCGCCTGTAGCTGCCATGCGCGTCGTCTTGCGTGACAGGCCGATCATCAACAGGAAGCGTGGAGAGCACCTTGGTGAGCTCACTTTGCACTTGGGATGCAATCGCGCTGTCCTGTATGGCGAGCGTGACCAGGTCGCGAATCTCGTTGGCGTATTGAACGTTGGTCAGTTTGAAAAGTGGCTCCGAGGTGGAAGCAATGTCTTCGTTACACGAAAAGCTGGCATTGCTTCCATTCGGCTCGCCGCCTTGCCCTCCTTCTGGCTGACCTTTGTCTTGCCCGCCAGAGCCGCCGCTCTGAGTGTTGTCGAGTCCCGCAACGCCGGTCACGCTACCCTGGCAACCGACAGCCGCCACGGCTGTGAGACACAGCATCAGCAGTGTCTGGAACAAGGGGGCAGCCTTCACAGGGAAAACCCGCCGAACACCATGGTGAAAAGAGCAGAACTTCATTTGTTTCCTTCCAGCAGGAGCGCACGACGGCGCCGCACCCACCTTGAAATATACGCCCAGCGGATTATCCGACCTCGGCAGGAGCGCGCCCATGAATGTCCGCAGGAATGACTAGTCCGACCTACCTCATAAGAAGGTGCAGCCTCCCACGGTGTCGGCTTAGCGATCGAAATGGCTCGCGGTAAACGCGAACCCTTCAGCCCCAAGCTTGCCGTATATGCCCTGTGGATCGTGCGCGATGCCTGGCACTTCTTCGTACTCGTGCGCCACTGACGTCGCTTGCAGCACGGCATGCATGCGCCGGTTCCACGGCAAAGCGAAGTCGTCGCCGCCCACAACCATGCGAATCGCTGGCCACTTTATTCTTCGCCGAACGGCCCGCGGAACCAGCGCCAGCGGCGAGCAGGCCTCGAACTGTCGCGTTGAACTTGCAAAGAGGCGCGCCCAGGTTTCCGGGTGTCGTTGTTGAACCTCATCGGGAGTCAGGTAGCCACCGGAGTACGCAACCACGGACGAGAACATGTCTGGATGCTTTACCGCCAGTTTCATGGCTCCGAAGCCACCCATGGAGAATCCCTGCAGCGCTCGACCAACCCGGTTTGCAATTGTGCGGTAGGCCCCGTCTACGTGCGGGATGAGCTCCTTGATGATCACCGTCTCACCGCGAATCGTGCCGTCCACGCTGTCCGAAAAGAAGCTCGTTCGCCCACCGTACGTGTACACGTAGATGAATGGCAGTACTTTGCCATCCGCGATCGCACGGTCGAGCACGTTGATGTTTTGCAGGTGGGTGTTCTCGTCGTCGGTGCGACCGTGAAGGTAGTAGACGACAGGGAAACGCTTTAAGGGTTCGGCCCGGTAAGCATCGGGGAGGTATATGTTGAAGCCCACTTGGCGCCGCATGCTGGGCGAATAGAAGCTATGGTGTTCTACGTTGCGAACCTTGTTCTGCTTGGGATGATTCCAGGGGCCATCGATGGCATCACCCGCATCCGGCACCGTGGCGGGGCCCGGCAAAGGCTCGCCCTGACTCACTGCCAATTCAAGTGCGGCGCTGCCCATGTGGGTTGCCAGCTTGCCCAGCTCGTGCGCCACCCCTTCCACTTCCTCGTACTGGTGAGGGATCTTCAACTGATCGAGCAGTGCGTGCATCGCCCGGTTCTCTGAGATCAGGTGATCGTTCGTGCCTACGATCATCCGAATCGCAAGCTTTCCTGCAATCGCATCAGCGTTTTTCTTAGCCAGCACGAACGGATGATTCGCCATGAAACGCGCCGGCTCGTCATTGAACATGGTGTGGAACACCTCCGGGTGCTTGCCCGACATGCGCTTGACGTCGATGAATCCGCCTGCGAAGGCAGTGACGGAAGAAAACAACTCGGGATGCCCGAAGGCTAACTTGAACGCGCCCAAGCCTCCCATCGACATCCCCTGGACACCTCGATGCGCCCTATCCGGTATCGTTCGATACGTTCGATCGATAAACGGGATCAGCTCCTGCACGATGGTGGTTTCCGACAGGTACTTGCCATCGGGCGAGTCGCTATAGAACGAGTGCGATCCGCCGCTGGCGTACACGAAGATGAGGGGTGGGATCGTGCCGTTGCGGATGCTTCGGTCGATGATCGCGGCAGGAAACTGGTCGTTGCTCTCGTTGCAGGTGAACCCGTGAAACCAGTACACCACCGGATAGCGCTTACGGCTCGCCGCGTACCCGGGAGGCAGGTAGATGTTGTATCCAACCTTCGTGTGCATTGCGCGGCTCATGTAGCCACGATGTACGAGGAAAGGCTGCGGGGCGGGCGGAGGGTTCCACCAATTGATGAAGGGTGGCTTCGTTGCCGCAGCTGCCCCGCTGGGGTGTTTCTCGGGGTCTGCCTTCGAGTTTGAGGAGGACAGCACGGCACCAACGGCCAGCGCGGCCATGACGATACTTCGGTGGTTCACAACTCTTCCGTGCGTGAGGAACGGAGATTTGTGTAAGGAAGATCTGTGAGGGTTACTCACTTCGCCAGGGCGGCCACCTCGGCGGATGCCTCTGGGACCAGTTGAGAGTGGGCACAAAGATGCAGCCCCGCGGTGACCTCTGCCTGCTCAGTAATGACTAGGCGGTTTTCTCCGCGGCTTCGTATCCTTTGGTTCGAGTCGATTCGCTTGAGAGCGTCCGGCTTGATTTGGTGCCTGCGCAGGCCGCCGACAATGGCAGCGACTGGAGTCCTCATGAAGTTCGAGAGAATTCGATCTGCTTTGGTCTGTTTTGGTTTTCTTGTTGGAAGCTGCCAAGGGGCTCCCGGTGGCGAAGCGGTGGGAGGTTCGGCGGGAAGCTCAGCGACCGGGGAGGGCGGCGTGGGCGGTGGCGACGGATCTGGCGGGCAACCTGCCCCTGGTGATCCGGCCGGAGGAGGATCTGCGGGCACCTTGCCCGGCGGCAAAAGTGGGAACGCAACTGGGGGCGTCGCCGGCATTGAAGGGGGCGGCTCCATGGGAGGTGGGGGTGGCAGCGGGAGCGGCATGGGAGGTACCTGGGAGCCACCGAAGCCCGGTCCAGAGGGAAAGGTGCCAGCCTTCATCGCCATTGGTCATGGTGGGCGGCGGGTGGTTTCGTGCAACGACGGCTACACCTGGCTTGAGACCTGTCAGACCGAAGGGTTTCCTTCAGGCGGGTGCCGCATCAACAATTCGAACGGCGACCATGAGGAATGGTCTGCAGAGGCCATCGCTTACGGAGACGGCGTGTTCTTGGCGTTGTTTGGTTGGTTTGGCGGCGACTCCGCACACATCTTGCGCTCGTCGGACGGCCGCAGCTGGCAGCACGTGTTTGGAGCGCCCGACACCGCCAAGGGCACCTGGGGCACGGGCATTGCCTTTGGCAACGGCGCCTTCGTCGTAAACGCGCAGCGCTCGGGCACGCACAGGTCCGTGGACGAAGGCGAAAGCTGGACGACCAAGACCTTTGGTAATTCGAACGCTGCCCACCGCAGAACGCTGGTGTTCATCCCCTACAAAGGCGGCAGGTTCCTCTCGTACGGAGACGGGGGCCGGCTGACCTACAGCGACGACGCTGGCGTGACCTGGAAGGAAGCGACGACAAACTGTCCCTACATCAAGAACATGGCGTGGGGCAATGGAGTCTTGGTGGCCAACGATTTCAAGGGTCGATGCGCGACCGAAGACGGCTTGACCTGGCACGTTGTTTCGGAATGGAACGCGGACGCAGACGTCGTTTGGACTGGAGGCGAGTTCTTGATTCCGCTGGCCAGCGAAAAGAAGGCCTTCGTGAGCGCCGACGGCCAGACCTGGTCCACGATCAAGATCATCGGCGGAGGTTTCGGGCCAACGGCGATTGGCGCGGTGGCTGTAGATCCCCCACGAGGCACCCTGGTTGGCATCAGCCGACAGGGCGATGACTTTTACCGCAGCAGCGACCACGGGCGCACTTGGACGCAGGTGGCAGGGCAAGCGGGGACAAACCTCCTGCGCGTCACCTTCGGTTATGTGACCCCCACGGATGACTGCAAGCTTCCCTAACACCCGGCCCCTTAAGGCGCGGGGCAAGAGGCCCGCATCGCCACTTGATCCACCACGGGGCCCGTAACAGATGCCGCCGCGCATTCGCGTTCTATCCAGCGGATCACGTCACAGGTGATGCGCACCCCGGAGTTCGCTGAACCGCCATTGGTGTGCACACCCAGGGCCAGCCGGATGCCATCATTGCCCAACAACCACAGCGGGCTGCCACTTTGGCCCACCGTTGTATCGATGGGATACGTGAGGTGAGTGGCCGTGACGTTCGTTACGCGTAGCCGGTTCGAATGCGCCCACATCGTGCCCACCACGTTCGTGGTTGCGTTGCCAACGTTTGGATAACCAGCCACAGTAAGCAAAGTGGCGGTGTTGATGTTGCCACGCGGCTGCAACATCATGAAACGCGTGGGGCGCGTGAACGCCACCGGGAAAATGCCTAACGCCAGATCTAAGGTTGCGTGCGGCCTTATCGATGCCGTGGGCAAGGTTTGGCTTGCCGGGGCGGCGGGGCGCTGGTTGGCAGCCGTGCTTGCTGAAAGATCGGCTCCCGGTGTCACAGTTTGCGGGCCGAAACCAACCAACACGTGCTTTGCGGTCAACATCACCCGCGGTGCAATCAAAAAGCCGGAACCGTTCGGCACGGTTGGGTCGGCATCCTGAACCAAACAGATGGTGTTGAACGGGTAAAGCAACGTTGACGGCAAGTTCGGGCGCGCACGCACTTGAAACCGATCGTCGGTGCCAATGACGCTTTCGGTGGGGCGTGCGGGCGGCGCAAAGCTGTGGCGCCTTGTAACGGGCGTCCCAAACAAATCAGCCGCAAACCGATCGGCGTCGCTGATGTCTTTCGATGTCCAACCATTTAACGGTGCGTTCATTGAAGCTTCCTTTTGTGATCAGCCGGGAAAGGCCGTGTGATCGTCAGCGGCATAGGGGTCATAGGGCGGGGGTTCGTAAAATTCCGTGGAAAGTAGGTTGTCGGGATCCTCGTTGTCGGTGGCAGCCTCTGCTGCGATCACGCCGAAGCTTTCGGCAGGCGTGGTGGGCGCGGCCGCCCTCATCTCAAAGAAGGGAGCGGGCTCGATTTTGACGGTGGCATCTGCAGGACGCATCGCCCCCAAGCGGCGCGCTTCGGTGACGGCCGCCACAACATCTAGATAGCCGTAGCCAAGCTGTGTTGAGCTTCGTGCCTGAGCGCCAGGGTGCGGCTGCGCTGTGCCGATCAAGATGCGACGCACTTCGTGAATTGAAAGCGCACGGCCCGCGGCTTGAAACATGAGCGCCACGGTTCCCGATACCCAAGGGGCCGCCATGCTTGTGCCCGATTTGACACACAGCCGCGGCTCACCTTGCCAACCTCCACGTGGCATCGAGCGTGCGGCGCGAACGCGATGCCCTGGGGCGGCGATCTCTGGCTTTTGACGACCATCGGCGGTGGGGCCACGGCTTGTAAACAACGTAGGTGGTCGCGAAGGTTGATTGGCGTCGTAAGCCCCGACGGCCACAGCACGAAAGCAGTTGCAGATCGTGTTGGTGGTGTAGCGAGACGTGGCTTGGGCGCGCGGAAAGCGTGATTGATAGCGTGAACCCGCATCGCGTTCGATCCACGCTTGCAAGCGCCCATCCACCACTTCTTGCCCACGCAAGACGATCCGCCATTGGCCCGACGGCGCCGCTGGATAAAGGACGATGTCGATGTGATTTAGCCCTGTATTTGGCTCGTTTTCACGGTGGTAGAGGTTGCCCCAGTGTTCGCTGCCGTCCCGAATTTGCATGCGGCCGCCAAGAGGTTGCATGAAACGCTGGCCGTTGGGCGCCACAAGCGTGACGTCAAAAACATCTTGGCCGCTGTACCAGATCTCAAGTTCGTTGGGCGTGCGATCGCCGTGCGGGATCAACCATTGCAACGTGTGACTTTGGTCGGGCCCAACGCGAGCATGCGTGTGCATGGCTGCATCGCCATAGTTGCCCACGCTTTGCACAAGCACCATGCCGTGCTTATCCAACAGCATGGCGTCGACCGCCCGTTCAAGCAGCGAAAGACCCAGCTTGTTGCCGCCGGTCTTTCCCGCACTTAGGTGCATCACGCAGGGGCGGCCACCGGCTTGCGTGCGCACGAAATCCAGACCCTCAAGCAGCGACACTGAATCGCCCAAGTTCTCAAGCTCGCGGATGCGCTGAGATCCCAGATGAACGAACACCAAAGTGGCACCACAAGCCAACCCCACTTCCGAGCCTGGCTCTCGCCGGTTGCCCGCCGCTATATCGGCCACGTGGGTTCCGTGCGAGCCCGTGTTGGTTGGATCGGCCGACCAAGGGTGGTAGCGCAAAGTGGCACAGGGATCAGGGGTTGCCAGGGCGGCGTTGATCATGTCGCGGGTGAGCAAGCGCCCATAGTTGTAGGGGGCGGGTGCCAAGGGGCTACCGTGGCCGCGCTGATCCCAGATGGCTTCTATCCGAGTGGTGCCATCTTCATTCCTGAAGTTGGGATGGGTAAAATCGAAGCCCCAATCGCACACGCCGATCACAACCCCCGTTCCATCTTCAGGCACATCAGGCCGCGCGTAGACTTCCGGTGCCTCGCTTTCGGCAAGCGCCTCGCTGCCAACCAGCTCGTCGTCTTCGACTGGCAGCTGCTCGTACACAGGGCTGCCTGCTTTCAAACTGGCCACGGCTTCATCGTTTCTGACCGCTTGAATCGAGCCCCGCTCGATGCGTGCCGTAACGATTTCGCCAAAGCGCGACACGATGCGCACGTTCGGCGGATCGGGCATGCCTTCTTCCAAGCGCATCATCACGCTCACCTCGTCGCCGTTATCGCCCTCCTCCAGCAGTTCCCACAGGCTTGGATCCATAAGCGTTCTCCCGCCGATCTATGTGGCAGCGGCGCGTTTGGCGCGGGCAATCTGCGATGCGAGCGGTCCATTGCCATCGTCAAAGTGCATGACGTCGCCACTTTGTGAGCCGAAATCGATGGCGCCCCACCGCAACCCTTGCGCGCTTAACGCAAGAGCAATTTCAGGGCGGATGCTCAAGAAGCCTCGCAGGGGATCGCGGGCAGCGCTGGCGCCCGCAAACGGCCGATCGGCGCCGGCAACCGCTGGGATCTGTGGATACGTTTCGTTGGGAACCGCAGGCCCCGGACGCCCCGACAACAACACATAGTCGCGCATGATGCAGCGAAGAACGTTGGTGGGGGTGGCAGGGGTGGCGTCGCCAAAGAACGCGCGGGCAGCGTCGGCATCCATGGGTCGCTGCCGCAAGCGCTCGTCTAACTCGGCCGGTGCCGTCAAAAAGCGAAAGTACGCAATCATCGCGTTGCTTTCGGCCGCCAGCTGCGTGTAAAGCGTGGCTGTTCGCTGCGTGCTGATGGCTCCTTGGGTGATGGTTCGCGGAATCACAGATTCGGTTCGCCCAAGCACAAACCGAGCGATGCGATGATAAACAGGAGCAAGCTGCGCATCGAGAGCCGCCTCGCCCGCCTCGTGCATGATGAACGGCGACGAAGCGTAATTCATATCGATCGCCAGCCCCCAGGGATGCCACCCGCCGTTGCGTGGCGGCCTTAAGCTGTGACCGCCGATCGACGAGATGCCCCAGTTAACGGGCGCCGTACCACCGATGCGTTGCTGGGCGTCGGCTTGTGCCAGTTCAAGCTTGCGTAGGAATGTGGGATGCAGGCCCGTCACCGCCTGGCCGAACACCGTGCCGTTTACCAACGTGGCACGATAGGCGGCATACGTGCGCAGGCTGGTGCCGGCGATGCGATCCAGGGCCACAACGATGTCATCAAGACTAGGTGGTGTGGCTTCGTACGATTCCGAAGGTACCGTGGACGCAACGCTATGACAGTTACAAGACGAAGATTCGGCTTCTGCCTCTGGCTCATCCTCCATGGCAGGCGATGGGGGCGTGTTGCGCACAAGATCGATCATCTTTGCCGTGAACCGAAGCTTATCTAGGTTCACCACCGCGGTAATCGGGCGCTCATCACCCACAAAGGTGAGGCCGGCTGATAAGACGCGGGTGCGGCGTTTGATCCCGCAGCACATGCCGTCATTGTCGCCACCTTGGCCGCCATCGATGCTCTTGAAGGTGCTGCCCGTGCGCTCGATAACCGTAAAAACATGTTGGCTTGTGCCGCGGTTGATGAAAACAACGTCACCGGCACGCACGTTGGCGCGATCAAAATCGGCCCTGCTGCGGATGTCTTGCAAGGCTCCGCAACTGCGCGCAAATTGCTGCAGAACTTGCATCGCCGAGCCGCTGACGTACGGCACCGCCAGCGCACCGCGTGCGCCCAGCAAACGCCACAACGAACGCACCACAAGCGCGCATGAAGACGCCACACATGCACCATCCGCGTTCAGCGGGCACGTTTTTAGACCCTCGCGGTATGTGGCCGATTCGTTCCAAGCGATCGCGTCGATGTAGGCCGCTTGCCGGCCGGCAGGGGTGTTACGAATGCCCAAATCTACGAACTTCCCCATCATCTCGATGGCCTTGCCCCGCAACGACGTGCGGAAAGCCAAAGGATCGTTGGCCATGATATCTGTGGCGCGGAAATCCAAAATGTGTGGCGCCACGGCGCGAGGCACAGGCTCATCACCCGCGGCTTCATCCATTTCGCTGGCCGCCACCTGGCCAAAGCGCGTGGTCACCATCGCTGCAGGGCTGGCATCACCACGCAAAGCGCGCCTTGGTGTTTGCCCCCAAAGGTCATTCCAGAACAAATCGGCATCGCGCCGCTCACGCGCCGAAACAGCGCCACCAAACGAAGATGATTGTCGAACAAGTTTCATGGTGTGACCTTCAACGGTTAGGCGATGCGGGCGGGTGCATTGATTTGGAAGTGAACGTGATCGTCGTGGCCACGTGCTTGCGCGCAGAGGCCTTCACCGATAAGCACGGCATCATTAAAATAGACCCGCGAAACCAGCGGCTGCGCCCATAAGGCTTCAAGCATTCCACGCGTGGCATCGCGATCAAACGTGGCGGTATTGAAGGTGGTGTTGCCTGGCGCGGTGCCATCGGTGCGCGGCAAGCGAAGATCGCAGGCCAAACCACACTCGTGACCACCATGATCGGGCGTATCGCCTCCACGAGGTAGGCTCACATCGTTCACCGTGAGCAAGGCGGCGGTGGGGTGCAACCTCAGATAGTTGTCACGGTAGTGCGCCGCTGCTGCACGTATAACGCCGGCCAGCCAGTCTGTTCCGAAGTCGTGCTGATCTACAAGGTCGGCCAGCTCAACGTTGACGAAGCCTTCGGCGCGTGAGCCTGCCGGCATCGTTTGCCAACGGGGGGCGTTTCTTGCCTGCAGCCATTGATACGCTTTGTTAGGGCGGCCCGGCACTTCAATCAAGCCATCCCCCACAAGATCGTTGCTGCCAGCGATAATGGATTGAAACAGTTTTATCGCTGCGATGGTGTCATCATCAATGGTGTTGCCGGGGCGCACCCAGTTGTAACCAAGAGCGATGAGGCGGTTCTTAAGGGCGGCCACATCCGCGGCGGCGTTGGCGCCACCGCGGCCCACGCTGCCAGAGAGAGTGAAGGCGGCGGTGGGCGCCGCGGCGGGAGCAGGCGTGGGTGTCGGCCGCAACAGATCCAGCAAAGTTGAAGCGCCACCGCGACGCCAGGGTACGGGCTTGATCGATCGGCCGCTGATAAGGTCAAAGCCTAAGGCCCGCGCGTCATCAGGCGTGACGATCGCGTCGGCACGGCCGCTATCCACAGACTGTTGCCATCGCACGTAAGCCAACGTGGTGGTTGCGTCCATCAAACTAGGCGTGCCCCGCAATAAGTGGCCGGTGGCTGCCAAACCCATTTGCAACGAGGCCACGTCGGGCCCCCGCGAGCCGAAACGCAGCCGTGTTAGGCTTGCAGGCGCCGCTGTGGCTTGTGCAACCAAACGCGCGTCACGCCCTGTGAGCAACACCAACGTGAACGCGCGGCCGTTCTCTTGTGCGGGCGCTGTGGTGCGAGTGAGGCCCATGGCCTCGCGAAAGTCGATCCATGCACCCGCGTGCGTTCCGGTTTCCCTGTCGTACGTGCCAGGGATGGTGTGGCAACCCTCAGATGAGAAGCCGTTGGTGTCGTTTTGGCGGGCGGGGTGAATGTTATCCCCCACGTCGCCTGATTCCCATGTGTCGCTGGCTTCGTACACAAGATCATCAAGCGTGCGCACAACCACCACGGGCCCACGCTGGCGAAGCGCACCCTTGATTTCCAAACGATGGCCCGACCGATGAGTGCCCACCCGGTACTCGTACAAGCCGGTCGCCAGCATGTTGCAGTGTTCGCCACCTTGCCTGAAGTTCTCCATCGACCGCCAAAACGGCACCGTGGAACCGCGAAACACGTTCACACGCCCGCCTGGCCGATCCCACACGCCAAGCACGCAGCGGGCGTGCTGGTGATCTGGCGTGGCCTCCACCAATGACACGGACGCTGCCCAGCCCGACGAAGCGCCTTCACCTTGCAGCGTGCAGGCGCGTAACGCAAACAGGATCCGCGTGGCCTCGGTGGGCAAGTCGAAGCGATTCAACCGGCACAGCGACTCAAGGTGAGTGGGCGTAAGGGCAAACGCCGTGGCGCTGAATGTTTCGGGAAGAAGATGCCGATGATCCGGAGAATCGGCCACCGGCGCCCAACGCACGTCAGATTGTGACAACGCCGGTCGTGTGGGGCGTTCAAGTGGCAAGTCCACCTCGAACATCTCGCCGCCCAGGGTTTCGATTGCGGGCGTTTCGAGGGGCAAAAACTCAGATTCATATTCATCGGCGCAACCGCTGATCGATTCGAAGGAATCGGCGGGCATCTCGGCTTCATATACAGGCTCGGCCTCTAAGGGAGGTTGCCGCAGGATAACAACGTCATTGCGAATGGTGCCGCCCGGGCCGAACACGTGCCACGCCTCTGTCAGTTCGCTAAACCTTTGCGCGAACGCCATGCGCCCTTCGCCGATGGCACGATGAACGACAAGATCATGCGGGCCAATTTGCTCAACTGAGATGCGGGCGTTGGGTTTGGCAACCAGTTGCCATCCGTGCATTCCCGCCTCGGCAAACAGCGAATCAAGGCTTTGGCGAGGGAGCGCGGCGATCTGATCGAACACGCGTGCCAATGTGGATGACGTGGAACCTGGTGTAGCGGCTTGAAGACGTCCCGTGTGCTGCGCCATTGTGTGCTCCCAGAGCAAGGACGCGTCCGGCTGCCAACCTTCCCTGCCCTTTTTGGAAAGGTCACAAATCTTTCGCGAGCGCCACCGCCTTTGAACGTTGACGAAAGCCAACGGAATGTTCCCGCGTGTGGCCGTTCATCAGGTGTTGCGTTCTGAACTGGACATACAGCCCACAGCGGCTCTTGAGGCACGATCGATGGTGAAGCCGAACAACGCCTTCTCGCTGGTTGACGACTCACGTTCGCAAAGACGTGTGCAGGGCCAAGTGATTGGTTCGCTGCCCCCAGGTGCCGAAGCGCACATCTTCATAAGAACACTGAGGGACGGCCACATTGAAGAGCGGCTCGTAGCCACGGCCGGCATAAGTGGCGAAGGTGACTTTTCTGCTCCCTACGACATACCGACAGATGGGAGCCGCGATTGGGCTTTGCAAGTGAAGGTGATCGACGAGGCCGGCGCCCTGGTTTGTGCGTCGCCCCCGGTGTTTGGCCCAGACACAAACGCTTTTGTGAACCTGCGGGTGCCGCACGGATCCGAACGAAGGGCGTGTGAGTTAACACAGATCGAACAACGCCTTGAAGAACAGCTCAAGGATGGCCTGGCCGCTATCACCCAATGCCAGCCCGAGCAATTAGAAGAACTGGCGCAGTGGCTTGGGGTGCCCGCCCCGAGGCTGCATCTGTTGCAGCAAGCGTGCGCGCTGCAAGATCAAACACACGCGCCTAGAGCGCTGTTCTTCGCGCTCGGGCATGCACGTTCCACCATCTCCCTGGCGGACATACAAAGCGCTTCGGCGCGTGACTTGCGAACCGCTGTGCAAGAAGCGGTTGCCGACCACATTGTTGACGAAAGCGTGCTGAGCGGCCTGGATCAGCACCTGGCGCGGCTTATCGACCTGTATCTGGCAACGGAAGCAGAACGACCGCCACTGTGGACGATGCTGGAGGCGGCTGATCTTCCGGAAGAAACAATCAAACACGTGCTCGGTTTCGCCGGCGGCATCGAGCCGGAATCCCCCACTGTTAATGGAACGCAGAGGTTTACAGAGGGCCTTGACGAAGATGTGGCTGAGCGCGCGACGGTGGCCTTGGAGCTGGGCAACATCGTGGGCCCCGATCCCGCACTGCTACGCGCCCTTCACTTACGCCGCCAAGAAGGAACCTGGCGATCGCCCAAAGATCTGGCTCAACTCGATTTTGACGATTGGTGCGAGCTACTTGAATCGATACAGGAGGCAGACGTCGGCGAAGACGAATCCTTGGAGGAAGATTCCGAGGACTTATGGGACGATGTTGCCACACCGTTGGCTGTGGAAGACCGCGCCCAACTTATCTTGGAGGCGTTTGAGGATGCGTATCCCAGTGAGTTCATTCACCGGGAGCTAGGGCTGGACGAAGCCATACCGCCCGCGACGCGAGGGTTTCTGCAGCGCATGCGAAACCACGATTTTCTGGCCGACTCTGTTCATCGTGCGGTGGCCACCAACCCAGAGTTACTTGAGGGCCTCGCAGCCGAAGACGCGCAAGAAGCTGTTGAACATGTGGCTGCTGTGGAGCGGGTGAGCCGCGTGACCCACAAAGCCAGTGAGGTTTCGTTGCTGGTGGGAACCGGCTTGCGGTCGGCAACCGCGATCGCCGGAACGCCACGCAGGCAATTTATTGCCCTGTATGGCGAAGCGATGGGTGATCGCAGCGCGGCCGCGCGTGTGCATGCGCAGGCCCAACAGGTGGCGGCCGCCAGCAAGCTTGAGATGGTGCGTCTGCTGCAATCGCAACAGGCCCTGCCGTTGGTGCTGCAAGAGGCTGCAGAATCCGTAAAGGCCGTGCCTGATGCGAAAACCCTGTTTGGTTCCTCCGGAAATTGCGGGTGTGACCATTGCGCCTCTGTTTACAGCCCCGCGGCCTACTTTGTGGATCTGCTGCGTTACCTCAGCACGCCGGATCCCAAAGGCTTGGAACTGCTGCGCAAGCGGTGGGAGAAGCAAGGAAAGTCACCGCACGAGATTGAATCGCGGCTCAAAGCGCGGCCGCTTGAGGTGCTGTTGAAACGACGGCCTGATTTGGCCGAGTTGCCCCTGACTTGCGAAAACACGCTTACGTCGTTGCCTTACATCGATCTTGTGAACGAAGTGCTGGAAGCGCGCGTGGTGGGTGCATCGGCAGCGCATGACACCGGCAAGACGCCGGCGGATGTGCTGCGCGCGGTGCCACAGTTTACCAACCGCGAAGCCTACACAAAAATGTTGGCCGCCGTTCACCCCGTAAGCATGCCGTTTCACGAACCGCTGGAAGTGGCGCGCGCGTACCTGGGCCACCTGGGCGTTTCACGGCTTGAGTTGCTCACGGCGTTCGGAGACGTTACGAAGAACACGAACGAGCTCGTGGCCGAGGCGCTTGGCATGTCGGAGCCCGAGTTGGCCAACATCGTGGGCACCCTACCCGACCTGTGGCGGCACTTCGGCTTTGAGGCCGCCACGACCCCGGCCGGAACTTTCGTTCAAAGCTTGGCGACCGTTCCGCTGTTTCTTCAGGCCACCGGCATCACGTTCAACGAGCTGGTGGAACTGGCGGGCATGCGCTTCTTAAACGCGGATGGCAAGATCGTGCTTGTCACGCCGCACGTGGATTGCGATCCCGATAAGGTGACGTTGCAGGGGTTTGATGAGTGGCGCCTCGCAAGGGCGTTGCGCGTACTTCGGGTGCAACGGCGCTTAGGTTGGCGCTTCGCAGATCTGGATCGCGTGTTGTTTGCCTTGGGCGCGCTGGAGCTTGATGCACAGGTTCTGGCCAAGCTTTCGCAGATAAAGTTGCTGGCCACCAAGCTTGATCGCTCGGTGCCTGAGCTGTTGGTGTTGTGGGCGCCGCTCGACACTTGGGGCAAAGACAATCAATTTGATCGTTTGCTGCGCACACGGGCCGTGGCATGGAGCGATCAAGACCGCAGCTCGTTTGCTTTGCGCACAGACGGGAGCGAGCTGGAAAAGACGGGTGAAAGCCTGGACAACGCCGCCTCTGCGTTGTTGGCGGCTTTTCGGATTGGCAGCGACGAATTGGCTCGCATCCGCGCCCTGCTAACGAAGCGCGGCGCCGAGCCAAAACTGGATCTCGCTGGCATCTCTGCCATCTACAGGGTTGTTCTCTTGGCGCGGGCGTTGCAGCTGCGCGTGGACCAGCTCGAAGCCCTTTTGCGCTTGGCGCCCGCCCAAGACGATCCGTTCGCCGATCCTGGGGCCACCCGAAGGTTTCTCGACATCGTGGCAGACGTGCAAGCCACTGACTTTACACCAGAGCGGCTTTTGTACTTGTTCGCCCATGAAGCGGAACTGCGCCGTGATCCAAGCCCCCTGCCCGCCCAAGTGCAATCGGTTCTGGCAAGTGTGCGCAGGGCCTTGCTTGATGCGTATGCCGAAACCAACCCCACCAGCGAGGCCACGCCCGAAATCCTGCAAGCCAAGCTTGCGCTGTGGTTGGATCCAGCGCTGGTGTCCACCGCGATGGAGGCGCTGGATCCTCGCTCACGCATGGAGGTGGGGGCGCGTCGGGCGTTCTTCACACGCCACCTTGCCAACGGCTTCGCCGATCCCCAAGCGGCCGCCGAACGTTTGTTCACGGAGGATGGCAGCGGGCCACCGGGCGAGGCACGCTGGCGGGCCAACATCGCATTCGTGCTGGGCCAGATTTTGCCACAGTTGCGTGCACGTCAAACGCGGGGCGCGGTTGTGCAAACGCTGGCTGATGCGTTGGGCGTCAGCCACGCTTGCGCCGCGCGCTTGCTTGATGAGGTGCTGCGATCACGTCGATCGTCGACCGAGCCCTTGCTCGCAGATTTTTTGGCGTTGGTGGGCACTGGCCTTAAAGGCCACTACTTTGCAAACGCCGAGTTGCAGGGCACACCGGCGTTGATTCGCACAGATGCGGATGTGGCCTTTGTTGGTGGTGACAGCCCGGTGGCACCGGGGCTGGCGCCTCGCCAGTTCAGCGTGCGCTGGACGGGATATCTGTGGCCGCGCACCAAGGCCGAGCACACCTTCTACATCAGCACCGACGCGCAAGTACGCCTCAGCCTTAAGCTAGACGACACTGATCAAGTGCTCATCGATCACACCGTGACGGGGGCCGCACCGGGTGCCCGGCCCACCGATTTGGTTTCGCGGCCCGTGGCTCTTCATCCCGGAAGGTTGTACGAACTAACGCTTGAATACCGCAACCACGGCGAATCGCCGGCGCTTGCGCTTCAGTTAGGCACATCGCCAAACACAAAACAGCCGATTGCTGCCACAGATCTTTTCGATGGCGCGGGACTTTCGTCATTTGCACCCGTCGAACAAAGCTACCGCCGGTTGCACAAAGCGGCGATGATCATTGCGGGCTTTGGGATCAGCGACAGCCAACTTGAATGGCTAACGTCCGTCTCACGGTTCTTGGATCTTGATGCCTTACCGATGGCACCACCTACCGATGCCAGCCCGGCCACTCTGTTTCACCGTTGGCGGCGTTTGGCGCAGCTGTTTGGTTTGATGCGCAAGCTGCCGCGATCAAGCACCGACTTGTTTGATGCTTTGCGGGCCAACAGCTTTAACCAAGCGGTGCAACAACTGGTGCTGGCCACGGGGTGGGAACGGCCCGTGCTTGAGCAGCTGCTTGAGCGATTTGGCGTCAGCACCGTTGAAGCGCTTTCGCCGCTAAACGAACCGCTGGTTTTGCTGCGCTTGGCTGACGCCATGAACATTCAGCGCCGTGCGGGCGTTGGCGTTGCAACCCTGGTGCAGTGGGCCCGCTCGGCTGTGGATGACAACATGGCCTCCGCGATCATTCAGGCCGTCAAATCGCGCTATGACGAAAAGCGATGGTTAGAGGTGGCTCGTTCGTTAAACGATCCCCTGCGCGTGGCCCGGCGCGACGCCCTGGTGCAATACCTGCTGCCCCGGATGCGCAGCGAAGGCGTAAAGAACCGCGGATCGTTGTTCGAGTACTTCTTGATCGATGTCGAGATGAGCCCCTGCATGCTTTCGTCACGCGTGCTGCAAAGCATATCGGCGGTGCAAACGTTCTTCCAACGTTGCCTGATGAACCTTGAGAACGTGCCGCCGCGGTTCATTGACGACGATGATTGGAAATGGATGAAGAGCTACCGCGTTTGGGAAGCCAACCGCAAAGTGTTTCTTTACCCTGAGAACTGGATCGAGCCCGAACTGCGTGATGATAAATCGCCGCTGTTCGAGGACCTTGAACGCGCGATCTTGCAGCAGGAAATCAAGAAAGAAAACGTTGAGGCCGCGTTCGCCGATTACCTGGCCGGCCTTGATGAGATCGCGCGCCTTGACGTGCGTGCTGTGTGGTTCGAACGGCGGGCCCGCGCCCCGCGCTTTGCGCAACGTCCAGCGTTCGGCGTGCCCGGCAAGCCGCCGCAATCCGAATGGGACCAAGGCACCTATTACATCTTTGCGCGCACCTTCAATGCCCCCCACGTTTGGTACCAGCGCCGGTTAGACCATGGGCGCACCTGGACCTCCTGGCAGAAGCTTGACGTGGACATCGACGGCGAACATTTGGTGCCCGTGATGTTTCAGGGGCGCTTACATCTGTTCTGGACGCTGTTCCGCGAGACCAACAAGCCAGTGCCGCCGCAAAACAGGAAGGATGAAGGACCGCCACCCAAGTTGGGCAAGGACTGGGAGATTCAACTGGCTTACTCGGTTTTTGACCGTGGCCGCTGGAGCCGCAAGCGCTTATCAGATCGTGCGCTACGCGACGACGTGAAGCATCTGCGTGTTTCACCCGAGGATGGCAAGCCGTTTCGGGATGGCAGCACGCAATGGCCGGCTTCCGCGTACACGCTGCGCGCACGCGTGGTGAAGGGGCAACTGCAGGTGCGGGTGTTTCGAAGGCGCGCGGAGCCAACGCTGATGTGGTTCACGCCCGCACCGAAGGCCAAGCCGCTTCCCTTTACGGGCGCCAAGCTTTCAGATACAGCGGTGCAAGTGATTGGGCGCTTCGTTTTGGACGGCAGCCAAGGGGCCCTGAGCCTGGATGGACACGCGGGATCTCGCGAGAACACATCGACGAAGGTGATAGACGTACCCGCGGGTTACCGCATGGACGCGATGGGCTTTGCACGCACGCGGGCAGCCGGCGCCTTGTTGGCACTGCGGTCGAACAGCAACGCTGGGACCATGGCCGTTCTGCAACAGGCACCCAACAATGGCAAGGGCGCGCGCATCGTACCTGTGCTGGATGAAGCCTTAGGCAACGCCACTTTGGCGCCCTTCTTTTTCCAAGATCGCGTTCACTCGTATTTTGCGCGCCCCGTGTACACAAACTGGAAGGCGCCGCGTTTGCAGGCCGTGCCCGTGGTTGTGCGCCCCAGCCCGCCGCCCCTGCCCCGCTTCGCAAAGCCGCGCAAGCCACGGCGCAAACGCCTGTTTGGCGCGCGCGAAGACATCGAAATTGCCGACAATTCACTTGATGCGGCTGCCGAAGACGCTTGGGAGGATCTGCAGGACGAAGCCTGGCATCCGGACGACGGTGCCGAAGCCCTGCGAAAGAAGCCGCGTCAGGCGAAGCCCTCGGCCAAAGCGCGTCCAGCGGCGCGAACATCATCACCAAAGGCTGTGGCGTCCGCACGTGCCGCCGCGACACAGCCCGCACGCACCCGCGTTGTGATGACGCCGGGGCACCACGAAAGCCAGCTGTGGTTCACGCCCTTTGAACATCCCGGCACAGCCGGGCTCATTCGGAAGCTCAAGGAAAAGGGTGTGGAAGCGCTGCTGGCACTTTCAACCACACGGCCGCTGCACGCCCTTGATCACAAACGATCGGTCAGCAACGCGTGGCAACTGCGCCGCCCCACAACGTTCGAGCAACAGTACAAGCCCGGACCGCTGGTGGATACCAAAAACCCGCCGCACCTCGACATCGACTTCGACGCCGACAATCCCTACGCGGCCTACAACTGGGAGTTGTTTTTTCACGCGCCGTTGCAGGTGGCCATTCGTTTGGCCAAAGATGGGCGCCACGAAGAAGCCCAGCGCTGGTTCCACTTCATCTTCGATCCCACCACTGACGAAAGCACGCCCGCCCCGCAGCGCTACTGGCGCTTCGCTCCGTTTCATGAGAACAAAGAGTTCGCCGGGGCGTCGCAGCTTGCGAGCCTGCTGTCTAAGAGCCTGCTCACCTATGCGGGAGAAGATCGCACGTTGATTCATCGGCAAAAGCAGGCCGTGGATCAGCTTTCGGCCTGGTGGGAGAAGCCGTTCAGCCCGCACGTGATCGCGCGGTTGCGCATCGTCGCCTACCAAAAGGCGGTGGTGATGAAATACATCGATAACTTGATTGAGTGGGGCGACAAGCTGTTCCGCCGTGACTCGATGGAATCGATCCACGAGGCCACGCAGCTTTACATCCTGGCCGCCAACATCTTGGGGCCCCGGCCCGAGCGCGTACCACCGATTGCGGATCGCAAGCCCGTAACGTTCGCCCAGATCAACAGCAAGGTGGATCCGTTTGCCAACTGGGAAGTGCGGCTTGAAAACGAGGCCATCCGACGGCCGTTCAAGATCAGCGCCCAACCTGACATCGGTGCCGCCGGATCCGTGCTGGGCATGGTGACGCAGTACTTCTGTGTGCCCTCGAACCCGCAGCTCGAAAAGTATTGGGACACGGTGGCGGATCGCCTGTTCAAGATCCGCAACTGCATGAACATTGCTGGCGTGGTTCGTCAGCTGGCCTTGTTTGAGCCCCCGATTGATCCCAGCATGCTGATTCGCGCCGCCGCCGCGGGGGTGGATTTGGGAAGCGTGATCTCAAACCTGAACGCGCCACCCTTGCATTACAGATTTAAGTTCTTGATGGCACGCGCGCTTCGCCTGGCCGAAGAGCTGCGCAGCTTCGGCAGTGCCACATTGCGGGTTCTTGAACACAAAGACGCAGAAGCGTTGGCATCCCTGCGTGCCAACAACGAGGCGGGTTTGGTGGACGCGGTTCGCGAGATCCGCAAAAAGCAGTTGCGCCAGATCGAAGAAGAGCTGGCCGGACTGGCGCTTGAGCGCGAGCACATCGAACTTCAGGTGCGTCACATCAACACGCAGATGCAAGATCTACTGAATCCACAGGAAGTGGCACGGCAGAAGTCGCTCACAGCTTCGCAAGTGATCGCGGGGGTCTCGGAAGGCATCGACCTTGTATCGAAGGTTCTCTACGCGATTCCTGATTTTCAAACAGGTGCCGCTGGCGGCTTCAGCTCGCCTTTTGCCACGGTGCAATTGGGTGGGCAGATGTTCGGCGACATCTCGGCCGCGTTTGCCACCAGCCTTGAAAAGGTCATGAGCCGCAACGAAACCGAGGCTGAGATGGCCGCCACGATGGCGGAATACCAGCGGCGGCGGGAAGAATGGCAGCACGAGCTGGAGCTGCTTGGCAAAGACAAGGCCAAGATCGAAAAGAAGCTGGCGGAAACGCAGCTCAAATTTGAGATCAGTGCCGCCGAGCTGAGACGGCAAGAGGTTGAACTTGAAAACGCACGCAAAGTGGAACGCCACCTGCGCGACAAATTCACGAACGAGCAACTTTACGGCTGGATGCTGGGGCAAGTGTCGACCGCGTACTTTCAGGCGTACAAGTTTGCCTTTGACGCCGCTTTGCAAGCCGAGCGCGGGTTTCGATTTGAACGCGGCGATTCAGCGTCGTCATTCATTGAGTTTTCATACTGGGACAGCCTAAAGAAGGGTTTGTTCGCCGGTGAGCGACTGCTTATCGATCTGCGACGCATGGAGAACGCCCACATCGAGGGTGATCGGCGCAGCCTTGAGGTCACGCGACACATATCCTTACGCGCTGACTTCCCTGCTTCCTTACAAGAGCTTCTGGCCACCGGTAAGTGCGAAATCGATGTCACCGAAGCGCTTTTGGATGGTGACTTTCCGGGTCACCATTTTCGGCGGATCAAAACGGTGAGTCTCAGCGTGCTGGCGCCACATAAGCCCTACACGAATGTGAACTGCACGCTCACGATGCTGCAAAACAAGATTCGCGTAAGCCCTAACGGCAGCGGCAGTTACGCCCACGTGGAGGAAACCGAAGACGCGCGCTTCGTGATCAACATTAGCCCCGTGCAAGCCATCGCCACCAGCCGGCCCCAGGCCGACGCGGGCTTGTTCGAGTTGCGCTTCGATGACGACCGCTACTTGCCATTTGAGGGGGCTGGCGCGATCGCCAAATGGCGTATTGAACTTGATCAAGCCAACAACACGCTTGCGCTGACGGACATCGATGACCTGGTGCTTTCGCTTTCTTATACGGCCCGCGCCGCAGGCGGATCACTTGAAGCGGCCGCACGGTCGGCACGTGAAAAGGGGCTTTCAAGAGGCGGCCTTGCCCCAGCGCCCCAATACCAAATCAGCCTCAAACGCGATCTGCCGACGGAATGGAAGCGATTCAAAGAGGCCCCCGCTGGGCAGGATGTGCAGATCACGCTGCCACTGGGCACGGAACAGCTATCAGGCCGTTATCGCGCGCTTGATGTGCGCGTGGAACGTGTGACGGCGCTGGCGCAAGCCAAGGGGCGCATTGAACCCGAAGCTCTGCGTGTGCGCCTTGAACCACCCAAGGGCGCCAGCTTGCCTATGCCCGCGTGGGCAACGCCGTGGCCGGGCGCTCCCACGCTGCGTTCCGTTGCAGAAATCACCGGCGCGGCCGGTCCCTGGGCGTTGGTGATCGCTGCGCCACCAGCCAAGACCTCGGCTCTCTTAGACGATGTTGTGTTCATTTTCGAGCTACGCGCACGCAAACAAGCCTGAGTACGGGCACACAAGAATCACGAGGTGAAGAACAATGTTTATCGAACTTGAGCGGGAAGGTGACCAAGAGCTCGTCGACGCGGCATCGGTCCTGGAAGACATTGGCGCAGAGCTGACGCCTGCGGGATCTGGCCTTGCTGCAGAGCAGATCGTGGCTGGATTCATCGAGCGCACGCCTTGCCTCACGATCGCCGAGCGCGCGCAGTTGTTAAGCAGCGTGATCGAAACCCGCGCCGCTGCTTCCCCAGGAACGCGACCTGCCGCAAATTCAAGCAGGGCCACCAGCGGTGCCAGCAGGCCCACAACCAGCGCCAGCAGGCCTACGACTACCGCAAGCAGACCCACAACCGGCGCGGGTCGAGCCCCAACGGGCGGACGCACGCCCGCTGCCAACGGCCGCGCCGGTACGACGGCCAACAGCGCTGGATCCCGCTCACCCACCACATCGACAAGCGGACCGCGTTCCGCAAACACACAAAATGCCGGTGGCCGCACAAACTTCGGCGCGGACCTAGGAAGATTTCTGCAGCAAGGCGTTGGATACGTGCAGCAGGGAATGCAGATGGCGCCTCAAGTGATGCAAGCGGTTCAAGGAGTTCAAGGCCTGGTGGCGGGCGCACGTGGCACGCCTGCATCCACTGCCCCTGCCGAGCCCGATTCAGGCGCGGCCTCCGCGGCCCCACCACCGGCTGCCGCATCAGCACCTTCACCAAGCGTGGAGCCGCCATCCGTGAGTCCGGCGCCACCACAGCCGCCTGCCCCCGACGCCGCAACCCAAGCGCCACCGGTCGCGCCCTCACCGGCCATGCTAACCATGTTGAACCAAGCGCAAGTGCCACCGCTCTTGCCCGCGCCGCTTGGCGCCGCAACGCCGCCTATGGACGCCACAGCGTTGCTGCGTTTGTTGATCAGCAACCCACAACTGCAACAGGCGCTTTCGTTGGCTTCCGTCATGGGTCCCGCTGCACCTCGCAGCTTGAACCTCACGGTGCCCGGCCTCATGAGCCCTATGGCTCAACCGCGCACGGTATCCGTTCCGTTGGGTGCCGCGATGAACGCGTTGTCGCAATTGGCGGCCCGCTCGCTAATGGAACTTAACGCGTACACAGGCGAAAACGATCCTGACGTTCCTGAGTACCTGCTTGATGAGGCTGGCGAATTCATTGTGGATCCCGCCAACCCGGGTGCGCGTGCTTCGTTGGTGGCGCATCTGTTCCGCATCGACGATGCCACGACACGACCCACACCGGATGTCACCAAGCGCGCGTTGGATGACGTGGACGCGTGGGCCAGCGAACTGGGAATTTGAAGTGGGAGTCAACCAATGATCACAGACAACTCAAGCGCAATGCAGGACGCCCTTGCGGCCGCGGTGAAACGAATGAACAACAACAGCACAGCCCCTGACTTTTCTATGCCTTCCGATCCCATCAGCATGCTGATGACGATCATCCCGAAGCTTCTGAACAACAATGATGACCGCGACGACCAGGTCGACAAGGCGGATGCCCTCACTAAAGAGGACTTCCTAGCCCTTTGCGGCGACGTGCAAATGCTACGCAAACAGATTCACCGAATCGGGCGCTTGCAAGAGGAAACGTTGGTGCAATTGCGGGAGATGCAACAGCATCAAGTGACCCTAACCGAAGCCGTTTTGGATATGGCGGCACAGATGTCGCGGGTCGAGCTGATGTCAGATGTTCCGCCCGAAAGCGACGAGCTTAAGCACGCCGTTGCGCAAAGCCGGCGCCCCCGGAACACAGAGGCGCGTCTGGATCGCAAAGCGAATCCCCAAAGAACTTCAAAGTAAACAAACCCATTGAAGGTCAAGAAAACGACCGTTAGCAAACCGCGGAGGTATGGATCATGTTCGAGAGCCAAGATGAAGCAATAGACGAAGCGTTCGACGAGTACGACGAGGACATGGAGGCAAGCGACGAAACGTTCGAGGCCTCGGATGAATCCGACGAGGCGTTTGACGAATCCGACGAGTCCGACGAAGCGTTCGAGGCCTCGGATGAATCCGATGAGGCGTTTGACGAATCCGACGAGTCTGACGAAGCCACACCGAGTGCCACCGTTCGCATCCGTGCCTTCCAAGACAAGGCTCGTCGTGCTCAATTTCAAAGCGGCATCGCCAAGGTGGCCGCTTTGGAAGCAAAACGCGCGGCGGCGACTCGTCAAACCATCACGAACCAGCTCCGTGCCATCAACTTGGGCGGGCGCTCCACAGCGCATGCGGCTGCGCCGGTGCAAGGCGGAATGGTAACCGCCACATTGGCCAACGGTCGCAAAGCGCGCATTAGCTTTACGCCGCGGTTGGCACCGCTTTCCGAGGTAAATAAGCTTCGCAACACCTTCAACCACAACGACAGGCAGCAAACCGCAGCTCTTGCCACGCAACGCAAGGCCTTGGCGGGCCTGGCGGCCGCACAGGCTGCAGCGGTCACCAAGCTAACCGCGCAGCAAGTGAAAAGCGATAAGGAGCTGGGCGCACGCATCGCTGCAGGACACACGAAGCTCGACAAGCGAATTAGCGCTGAATCGGCCGCAAACAAGGTGGCGCTTGAGAAGCACGGCCGTCGGACGTTGCGCCTCATCAAGCGTCAACGGCAGCGGCAGCTCTTGAACAACGTGCTGATGGCCACGGCGTTGCCGCTATACTCGGCGTATGGACGACGCGAATTGTTGTCGAAGAACAACATGATCTTGACGGGCGCGCTGGGCGGCTTCTTGCTGGG
Organism: Deltaproteobacteria bacterium; assembly: GCA_033763315.1. GTDB lineage: Bacteria > Myxococcota_A > Polyangia > Fen-1088 > Fen-1088 > JAGTJU01. The sequence continues at coordinate 104,295 of JANRKS010000005.1, read as the reverse complement.
CGACGAGATGATCGATCAGTTCACCGGCAAGGGCAAAGGCGGAAAAACCTGGAGTGGCGTGGCCAATCTGTGGTCATGGGCCGCGCCTGTGGCGTACCCCTTGGCGGCTCACTACCTGCTCAAGGACACGCAGAACGAACGGTTCGTCACAGGCTTCAAGGACATCACGTTGGCGGGTGGCGTTGGCGCCGATGAAGTGACGTTGGACATCGCAGAGGATGCCGTAGCCGATTTCGCGAAGTTGAAGTCTGTGCCGGCCGTAGCCACTTTGGTGGGTGCTGAAGGCAATGTAAGCGCGTCGGTGGTGGATGGAAAGCTCAAGCTCTCCGTCACCGACGGGGCAGCGGCGGTTACGAAGGTCACTGTGGCCTACGTGGTGGACGCCCACGCTGAGGCGTAAGGCCAAAGCAAACCTGGCTTGTGAGCGGCGCTTCCCCTGGGAGGCGTCGCTTGCGGCCTACGTTTCGTCCTCTTGTTGCAAAGTGAAACATCCATGAGAGCCAGGTTGTCGTCCGGACGTGTGGTGTGGATGCGTGTTGAACCCGCTGTGGCCACGTTGGCGCAGGCCTCGGAGCTGCGTGAAGCGATCGGTGCCAAGCAAGCGCGGTTCCGAATGCGTGCCCGAGCCAACGCATCGGCCATAAAGGCCCACGCCGACCGCGTCTCTGTTGACACCCAAAGGCTTGCGCGTTCGCAGGTTCAAGCGCGCCGCCGAACGGCACAGAAGGCTATTGCCGAGCACACGCGGCAGCACCAGAAGCTTTCGGCCGTATCCGCAACCCAGCGTGCCGAGGCCAACAAGATGGCCGATCAGCACACCACATGGATCCGTTGGTCAAGCCAACGCAATCGTTTGGATCAGTTGGTGTTGGCAAGCTCGCTGCCCTTGGTGGCCGCGTATGGCCGCAATGGCACACTTTGGGACGCAAACAACATGACGCTGGGTGTGCTGGCCGGCATCTGGCTGCTCGGTGATAAGGTCACTGACTTTTTGGGCGGCACAAAGGTGCCTGAGCCGGGCGTTCGATCGCCCGACGTTTGGTCTTACTTAACGCCCGCGGCGAATGTGCTGTTGGCCTGGCTGCTGCTGCGTGACCGTCAAAACGAGCGCTTCATCGACGGATTCGCCAGTGCTTTTGTTGCCGTTCGCGAACAAACGCAAGCCGGTACACGCCACACAGTACTTGAACAACATTTGGATCTTTTGCCATTCATCTCCCCGCTTCACCGCGAGGATTTTGTGGGCTTTTTGGCCGTCCCAGCCATTGCCACCGTTGCCGAAGTGCAGTGGACGCCTGCAGCGATGGCGGGCGACGCGCACATTGCCGGCGTCACCGCGCAGGTGCAAGAAGGCGTTCTTAGACTTTCGGTGGTGGTGCGCGAATCAGTGCGACTACCAGAGATGCCCCCGCCTGCCCTTCAGCCACTGGTGACATCGCTAAAGGTGGCGTGGCTTGTTGACACAAAGGAGAGCGCATGAGCACCCGAGCGTTGGCCGACCTTGCCAAGCAAGCCAGAGCACGCGAACAAGGTCGAGCGCCGCTGAGCCTCGCCCCCCTTGCCAGCGCCTTTGCGCAACGGCAGTTGACCGCGCGTAAGCAGGCCTCGCCCGACGCAACCCTGGCGCTGCACGAGCGCCGGCTGCAACAGCTGCAGGCAAGCCACGTAGCCTTGGATGGCAAAGTGCAAGCCCTGGAGCAGAAGCTGGATGAAGCGATGCTGGCGGTGGTGAAGGGATTCGGCGATCTGGCAGGCCAACTTAGGCGAACCCGCCGAAGCGCTCAGATCAACGCCCAAAAGCAGACCAAGCGCCTTGCCTCGGTAGAACGCACGATGCAAACCAAGCGCCGTGCCGATGGGCGTGCCCAAGCGAAGGCGGCACAGGTACAAAAGGTCAACGCTGTTGTTTCATCTATGCAAGTGGCCGCGTACGGCGAAACAGGAAGCCTGTTGTCCACGAACAATTTGCTTTTGGCGGGCAACCAACTTTTGTGGAGCTTCGTGGTGCCGCTTCTGCAGCAGCTTGGCTTCCCCCACATTAAGCCAGGCGGGCTTCTAGAGACGCTTTCGCCCTTGGGCAGCCTCACCACCAGCAAGATCTTTCTTGGTCGCCGGCAGCACGTACGGTTCGTTTCTGGGTTGGCAACGTTTTCTCCCGGCCAATCAAGCGTTGTGGTGCCCTTGCGAAGCCGCATCGCCAGCGCGATGTGGGCAAATTTTAAAGCCCGCACTGATGTTCCCGTGGCCATTACGGGGCTTGACGCTGCAGGTGAAAAATCGGTTCGCGGGGTGGTTCGGGACGGCCAATTGCTCATTGTTCTACTGGGTGCACCCAGCACCACATCCATCCGCTTTGCGTGGATGGTGGACACGGGGGTGGCCAGTGGCTGAGAACCCGCTCCAAAGATTGGCGCGTTTGTTGGGCGGCGTTGTGCTGCTGCAAGGGCGAATGGGCCACCAAGTGCTGGGACAAACGCTGATCTTGGGCTCACCTGATCTTGAGTTGGCCGCAGGCAACGTGGTTATCGCGGCCGCCGCAGGCACCCGCAGCGGCGCGGTCAAAGCGGCCTTTCAAACCACGGGCTCGGCCATCGCGATCACGCTTCTTGATCGGCGGCAACGCAAACGCTTGGCGCGCGACGAGGCTCTCACACATGAGCGAGAGCGCGTGAGCCGGGAGCGCCAAGCCACCCTTGATCAGCAGCAAAAGCAACTGGCCGCTCGCCAGCACGAGTTTGCGGCGCTTGAAGCTCACCTTGCGGATCTACAACGCCAGAACGCGGAACTACAGCGCCGCCTCGAGGCCAACGCCGTGGCTTCAACAGCGAAACCTGCACGCAAACAGCGTAAACCTCGTTAATTTTGCCAACGCCGCCGGTGCGCGAAGATCACATCGCGTGCGTGATTGATCTGTGCGGAACGTTGGCTCAACCGTTCGAACAAGATCGGATCGTGGGCGTGTTGATCGGGATGCACTTCACGTCGGCGCTGCCGCCACGCTTCTTTGACTTCTTGATCCGTGGCTTGCGGAGAAACGGCCAGGGTTTCGTACGCCCGAATAAGTTCTTCGTCAGGCGTGGGCGGACGCTGCCAGGCGCTGGCCCGTGGTTGATCATGAAGGCCCGCTTCCACCGCCTGACGAAAGCACGCGGCCACGCGGCGTGCCGTGGCTTCCTTGGCGCCGGTGTGCAGCGCCTGAACCACGAATGACGTGCGCCCGGTGAAGCCCGACCACACCGCCGCCAACCAAGAGCCGCGCGCGATGGAGCCTGCATCGACGGCGCGCGGAAGCCCCGAGTTCCATGCCAAAAGCGCGCCTTCGCTAAACAACCAATAGCCAGGAAGCACACCGAACGCACTCGGCACGCCACACGCGCGCAGGCTTTGATGCAAAAACGGCAGCGGCGCATTGGGCGTTGTGACGAGGTCGCGTAAATTCACCACGCCAAATGTCACACGCTTGCCTTGCTGTTCAACGAAGTGTTCACACAGGCATTCGTTAAACGCATGCACCGGGTGCAGCGACATGAACACCACAGCCAAGTCCGCGCCGCCAATGAAATCCAGCAGGCGAGCACTTTCGATTGGCAAAGCCATCTCGGCCCTCCCGTGGTCGTGCTTTAAGTGGCAGGAGCGAAGCTGCGGGCTTGGGTGCCCAACGCCCGACGCTGCATGAACACAGCCTGCACAGGGGCCGCCGTGCGCGGCAGCTTGGCGCCTCCGCTTAAGATAGATCCAGGGATCTCAAAGTTATAAACCACTTCGTCACTGGCTTGTTCCACCGTGACAGCCGGGTTCGTGAGAACGCGCTGAACCGCCGCAAATCCGGCACCGCGCAGCTCGGACACCAAGTAATCAACCTGCGCATCCATATCGAAAAGCACCTGAGCGCCTAGGTTTACGTTCCGGAAGTGGCGCGTGAACAAACCCGCGCGGCGTGCTGCCGAAGTCCATTGCGCCAGGCCAATGCCCGGCAAGCGCGGGCCTACATTGGTTGCCGCGTTCCGGTTCATAACGTCCCAGGCGGTGAAATCGGTTTGCACATTCGCAAAGTTGCGCGCGCGCAAAGGTGTGGCGGCCGTGCTGCCCTCGACGCGGCTTGGAATCACCCCCGACTCAGCCATCAGGTTACCCACCAACCCAGCCGCGGCGTTCGCTGGATACGCGTATGTGGTGATCAGCAGCCGCATCACGTGCCGCTGCCGATCAGCGGCGGCCACAAGCTGCCACAGCCGCAACGGCCCACGCGCGTTTACGTGAGGCACCAGCGCTCGCACACGTGGATCGTTGATTGTCACGTCGTTAAGAACACACAGCAGGGGATCTTCACGACGGCTATCCACGCGCAAAGCGTTGCGTTCGCAGAACAAGCGAGCGGCAAGCAACGAGGCGTTCCTGTCTGGATCCGCTGTTAAGGGCCACCCCACGTCTGCCTCGCCCCGAGCCAGGCAGTTAATGATCGAACGCCATTCGCTATCGGTGAGAGCGCCCTGCACCAGTGTCTCTGCAGCTTCGTGCGCCTCTTGCCATGGCGCCGGGCGAAGGCGGCGACGCCGCACGGGTTCTGCCTGACCAACGGCGGGGCTGCCCAGAAGGTCGGCGAAAAACAGGCCCGCTTCCAAGCGCTCCTTGGCGGAAACGAATCCAAACCCCGTTGCGCCCCCTGTGGCCCCAGATTGATAAGCTCCTTTCATGCGTCCGCTCACGTCATGAGAAGAACGCCGCCATAAAGAGAATCTTCCCCACTTGCTTGCAAGGAAGTCCCCTTGCTTAGGCGGCGACCCGTCTCAACGGGTTTGCGTGACGGACAGCAGCGGCGCAGATGGCATCTATCGATTCTTCGTGGTCGCTTGTCAGAACGTCGTCAGGATTGAATGCGCACCCAATCAGTCAGCAAGCGGCGTTGGCGGCTCGCTGCCATGGCTGCGCAAGTGAACGACTTGACTTGCATCTGCACCGAACCACGCTGCGGCTCAAGGGCAAGATGGATCATGGGTAACCCTGTCCGGGGTCGCCGGCATGTCGGGTGAAACCCTGACTGGCTTCCGAACCGCCCACGTTCAGAACCGCGCACAGAACTTCCCCAGCGGCAAAGAACCATCGATCTCCTTGCTGTCGATGCACACCTTCGGTCGGTGGATGTTCGAGAAGTCAAGCGTTCCCACGTCTTTGAGCGAAGAGCACCCACCGCCAGCGGCGCAGAAGGTACCGGTAAGCGCTCCGCTGATTCCGTATTCGGTGATGGTCAACGAGACAGTGCCCTCCACGCTACCGAGGTCGAAGTCGCTGTTACCAGGAGGAACACACTTCTTGGGATGAGTGAGATCGTCGCACGTCTTGGGCCACTTGATGCTGCAGGAGATCGAGTCGCAGCGCAGTCCGTGTCGCCAGGACCAGCTGCAGTGCGGTCTGCCGCAGTGGAACACGTCGGTAAAGTGTGTCAACGAGGACCCACATTTGGCAGCGCTGACGATCTCCTCGTATCCGCACAACGCTCCGTCCACCACCGCAGACAGGATCTCGTTGGCCGCGTTCAGGCGCATGCTCACGGAAGCTGTGCCCGTCAACTTGACGTGCGGGGATGATAATTTTGGTCCAGGGGTGAGGGCGCCAATCATCGACGCCTTTTGGATTCCGGTGTCGTAGAATGATTCTATCGAGATGCCCTTGGGGCTGGCCATCACAGTGGTGCCTGTGAGGGGCACGTTGGCAATCGTCAGCGATCCCTCGGAGCGGATGACCCAGTCCTTCGAGCCCATCACAGGCGTTCCGTTCTGATCATCAGACAAGCATGCGACCGGATCGCCCCCGAAACAGGCCGTGATGGTGCTGCTGTCGGAGATAAGCTGTGGCGTCAACCCGATGTTCGAGACGCCGTTGAATCGGAAGCCCATACGATCGGCATGCCAGGTGCCCTCTTCCAACACCAGGTCCACCAGGGGAAGGCCTATCTGCTTGCCCAGGTCCGCCGCCTTGAGCGTGTGCGTAACGGCACCGTCCAGATGGTTCTTCGACGCGTCCGCGGTGTCCATGTAGCCTGCGAGGTAGCCATCTTCACCAAGCGCCACGGGAATCCACGAGGGAAGGTACGTCGAGGTGCCGGCTGTACCGCTGACGGCCACGGTCGCTCTGTAAGGATGTCCCTTCGTTTCGAGGTACATCGATGCCTTCGCGAGTGGCACTTCAAGTGTGAACACACCATCGAGAAACTCCCAACCCAGGTTGAGGCTTCCGTTGATGCCCACAGCGTGGCCAAACAGGGTCTTGTCCAAAGCGCTGGTGCCATCCCACCCCTGGTACTTGGTGGTGACGTTGCCGCTAACGGTGATGGGGAACTCTTCCAGCGGCACTTCACCTTGCACGAAGCTTTGACCGGTGAAGGTTGGGAAATAGTCCTCGGGCATGTCGAAGCCCCACGTGGTCGTCGGTGTATACGGAATGCGTCCCTTTTCGGATAGCCCCACGGCGTTGACCAGTCCCATGGGACCCGCGAACAAGATCGAAGGGTCGCCGGGATCGATCACCACCGTTCGCGTGACACTGGTGTTGGCGCTGAAGGGGCCTGTTCCAAAGGACGCCTGGAAGCCTTCAGTGAAGGAAAAGTAGAGGTAGTGTCGGTCCTCTTGCAGCGGCAGACCCAGGCTGTGCAACTGCGAGCCGGGCTCGTAGCCAAAGGACGCCGAGACGGGGCTTCCGTTCAATCCGAGGCCCGAGAACGTGTGCAAAGCGGGCATCGTGACCTTGGCCGTGCCCGATAGCTTCAGGACGTTCCCTTGAGATTCAACCACGTTGATCGACGCCTGCGCCAGATTGAACGTGTAGGCCGTGGTCACCATCCGCAGGTTGCCGGTGATGTGCGTGTTCTTCAACGGCGTGATCGCGTTCTCGGACACCTTGCCACCGGATGGAATCTCGATGTGCCAGTTGTTGTCGATCTTGTAGGTCTGTGGTGGGGGCCGTTGGTCGGGGATCCCGTTCGGGTCGGGCGGCGGCGGCCCATCCAGGGCGCCTCCGTCCAAATCCGTTCCTCTACCGCCGTCATCGACGGCGCCTTCATCACAAGCCGAAAGGCCCAAGCCCAAAGCTGCCAAGATCAACGACACGGTTGCTGATGATGCGAGCGACGGCAATGTAACCTCCTTCACGACGCGGTTGCGCGAGCGACGGGAACATCGGCGCCTTGCGAAATTACCTAAACTGCCTAGGAAACCGCTGTCACGGTCGCCTGCGACTCATCGCCGACAAACGACAGAGAAGGCTTCGTTTCGCCCGTGCGTTGCCTCCAAGGGCGGCACTCCCAAGAGGCCGGGCTCGGTCGAACGCATGACGTTGGTGAAAATCATCTCGTCCTCGCGAGGTGGCGCGCGTGTGCCAAAGCGTCGGGCCCATCGTCCCACGACTGCACCCAGCGCCAGCAACATCCAAGCACTGGTGTTGTGGTTCGTGCCACGCGATCCTACGTGACATGAGCATCCACCAGGCGTAGCCCCTTCACCGTCAAGGGGCTCATCTTCACCGGTCCCCCCGGCGCCTGTAGAACCACCGGTGGCCGGCTTTGCTGCGGCGCCGGCGGTTCCCCCAATGCCGGCCATGCCACCTGCGCCACCTGTGGCATTAGCTGAGCCACTGGTTCCACCACCGCGGCCCCCTCCACCCGCGCCGCCACTTGTACCAGCCGCGCCAGCCATTGCACCACCACCCGTCGCACCACCTGCGCCGGTGCCACCAGTGCCTGCGTTGCTAGACGCGAAACATGGCCCGGTGAAGATACCGTTGACGTATTCCTCAATCCACGCGAATCCACTTGGGGCCAGCTTGTTGCCATCAGCTGCATCATTGGGGTTCAAGCCCTTACTCTGTTCCCACGCATCTGGCATGCCATCGTGATCGGCGTCGGCAGGTGCCGTGCCACCGGGAAACGCGGGCCAACCACCCACCTGTGTTTGCGAATCGATGATGCGACCCATACCGTTCTTCACCTCGTTGACGGTGCGTGTATCGATGCCATCCCGCATGGGTGCCATGGCTCCCGCACACGCCAACACACGCTCGCTGGCCGCCTGCGCCGTCTCGGCAACGATGGCTGAGGCCGTTGCCGCGAGTGCTGTCGATTTCATCTCACTCGGCACATTCGAGATCGCATATTCATCACCGCTGTTCTCAGCGCGACCCGGCCCTACATTGCCTTTCAAGTGAATGCGTGAAGACGGCACAAGCGCGCACGTGGACGTGTTCACGAAGATGGGCCTTCGGGTGGTGTTTGAACTTGGCCCCGCTTTGTAGAAATTGGCAATGATGTTGCTGAGGACGGGGCCTGAGCGATCGTCGTAGTCTTCATGGCACGTGGCAAAGTGAGTGCCATAGCCGCCCCAGTTGTAGATAACGTTGTTGATGACTTCGGTATCGGTGGCGCCCTTCATGTGAGGGCTTCGTTCGTCTTGATGTGCGAACAAGTTGTGATGAAGCGAAACGCGTTTGGCTCCGTCACCCACCAGCAGGCCCTTGCTGTGAGCCCCTCGGGGATGCGTGCTAGCGTGAAGCCCCTCGCTAAAGATGTTCCATTGGTACGTGACGTCGGCAACCGTGTTGAACCAGGTGGAAGCCGTCTCATCCACCGCCCAACTAAGTGAACAATGATCGACGATCACATTTGGGCTCCAAATTTCGAGGCCATCTCGAATCTGCGGATCGGGGCCGTCCGCGTCGTCGCCTGGCCGAATGCGAAGGCCGCGCACAATGACATCGCTTGCACCAATCGCTAAGCCAGCGCCACGGATCTGGACACCATCGCCAGGTGCCGTTTGTCCAGCGATGGTCATAAACGGTGCGTTCACCTTGATGCGATCCTTAAGCGTAATGGTGCCGCCCACACGAAACACCACAATGCGAGGTCCGGTCGCCAGCAGGGCCGCGCGCAACGTGCCTGGGCCACTATCAGCCAAGGAAGTCACTTCAATGAGACGCCCCCCACGACCGCCAGGGGTGCGTGCCCCGTGACCTTCAGCGCCCGGAAAGGCCGGTACCGCATGCACTTTTACGGGTGGCGCAGCGACAGCGAAAATCACTGCGCCAAAGATTGAGAACCGATTGAGAAAGGAGAACATCTATCCCTCTTTTTTTGATCATCACAAGCCGCACAGGCTCGCGCCCAGCCACGTCAGTGAAGTGGCGCCTTACACGGATGTACGTTCCAGGGCACAAACGATAACAGCGAGAAATGCGAAAAACGCCGTGCATAGCGGCCTGCCGAGGAATCGACGGATTACGGCAGGGGCTACTTCAGAAAGTCGCTGACAGCGGCGTACTGGACGTCTGCCATTTTTGCGTACCCCGCGTCTTTGGGGTGAAAAAGCTGAACAATTATCGTGTGATATCGAGGACTCTGGAACACGTACTCACAGCGGCCCGGCGCAGATTTCCGGTCGCTTTCGTCACGGGGCCGCGCGTGGGCAGCCAGGGTGCCAAGCTTTGGACGGCGGACAACCGTCTGCTGGAGCTCGCTGAGAATTTCGGCGTCGCGTTCCACCAATCCGGTGGAACGGTTCACCACGCGCTGGCAAACGACGCGCGATCGCCCCCACCAGCTCCCCGAGGCCGCCAACGGGCCGCTAAAAAAAGCAGGTGGCCTGTCGAAATGAGCACGGCTCGCACATCAACCCCATGACGGCAGCTGCCGCTCACTACAACGAAAGGGACCCGCTCATGGAATACATGCTCATTTTCTCCGAAACAACGAACGAAGTGGCTCGCCGCGAAGACCCGAAGGAGGCCTCAGCGTATTGGGGGGCGTGGAACGCCTATGTTCAGGAGCTCCACGCGTCGGGAACGGTCAAAAGCGGCAACGGTCTTCAAGCACCGCACACCGCGACCACGCTCCGCATCGAAGGGGGGAAGCGACACGTGCAAGATGGCCCGCACCCCGACGCGAAAGAGCACCTGGGGGGCTATTTCATCATTGATGTCCCGGACCTCGATGTCGCTCTGCAGTGGGCGGCAAAGGCACCCTGCGCACGCCACGGCAGCGTCGAAGTGCGCCCGGTTCTTCCGCCGCCTCCCCAAGGTTGATTGCCGGATGGCTAGCGATCAGACGGTCGAAACGGCTGCTCGCGTGGCACGCGAAGTGTACGGAAGGTTGGTGGCCGCGCTCTCCGTACGCTTTCGCGACGTCGCGGCCGCCGAAGATGCACTCGGCGACGCATTTGCCGAAGCGCTTGCACGATGGCCCCACGCGGGCATTCCTGTATCGCCCGAGGCGTGGCTGATCACGGTCGCGAAGAACCAACTCCGGCAGCGCGCTCGACATCGCAACGTAACGTCGAACCCGCGTGTGATAGGCGCGCTCGAGCAGGCGCTTGTCGAGCTTTCGGAACACCAGTCCGAGAAGGGTGACCTGCGCCTGCGTTTGCTCTTGGTGTGCGCGCACCCGGCCATCGATGAGAGCGTGCGCACCCCCCTCATGCTGCAATCGGTTCTCGGGCTCGACGCCGCGCGCATCGCACGCGCGTTCCTCTTGACCCCCACGGCGATGAGCCAGCGGCTCGTGCGCGCGAAGCAGAAGATCCGTGACGCCGGGATCCCGTTCGAAGAACCTGAACCCGAAGAACGCCCCGAGCGCATGGCCGCGGTCAGAGAAGCGATCTACGCCGCCTTCGGCACCGACTACGATGAGCACGAAAATGAGCAAGGGGTGGAATCACTTGCCGAAGAAGCCATCTACCTTTCGCGCGTTCTCATCGAGCTCGCCCCAAACGACCCTGAGTCGCTCGGCCTCCATGCGCTCCTCATTCTCAGTCATGCGCGCAGAGCTGCTCGCAGCACGCCCGATGCCGGCTTCGTCCCCCTCGCCAAGCAGGATGTCGGGCGCTGGGATCGCGCCGCCATCATGGAGGGGAACGCCATTCTCTTGCGTGCGGCCGCTTTTCGGGTGCCCGGCTTTTTTCAGCTCGAGGCGGCCATCCAGTCCGCCCATTGCCAGCGCCTCTTTTCCGGGCAAACCCCCTGGACGGCGATCGAGCTTCTTTATACGAGGCTGAACGCCACTTGGCCTACCGTCGCGAGCGCAGTCGCTCACGCCGCGGTACTCGTCGAGATCGACCGCGCCGCCGATGCGCAGCATGTGCTCGACAACCTCGAAGAGGCGCGCGTCGCGGAGTATGCGCCCTACTGGGTCGTGCTTTCGCATGCACGGCAGCGGCGAGGCGACCTGGCAGGCGCGCGAGTGGCGATGATTCAAGCGGTCGCGCTCACGCGCAGTTCGCCGCTTCGCCGATTCCTCGAGTCCACAATGACCGACCTCGGAGCCTAGACGTACGCACGCACCGCGCGAAGGTCGCTACCCTCTAGAGAAGCCGAACGGCTCGTGCGTGTTCAACACAGATCGGTCACGACAGTGGCGGCAAGCGTCCAGCCGCCTCGCCCGAGATGCGGCACGAGTTACCGCTTGTTGTTCAAGAAGCTGTCGCAAACGCGGGCCAAGGAACGCGCGTTGAGGTGGTGCTTCCAGTCGACCCGCGCCGCCGCCCCTAAGTAACCAGTAGTCCCGGGATCGGCGTGGTTCTGGCCATATCGTCCACGCGCAAGCTACGACCCTTCCATGTGTTGCTAAGCCACGGCCCGAACCCTTTGCCCGTAGTGCCCGCCCATTCTGCAGGTGTCAAACCGTACGCGGCACCGATCGTTTGCAGGTATTGGTTTACAGTGGGAATTGGTCCGTTGATGGCCGTGCGCTTGCCCCCGTTGACGCCCATGGCGTCGTACATGAAACCGGTGTTTAGCGCCGCGCTGCCACCCACGCTGAAGTACGAATAGTCTCCCATTTCGTGCGAAGGATCGCGATCGTCTGTCTTTAAAGCCATTGAGCTGTTGGTTATGCCAAGCACCAACGTGGTCTCAAGCATGTCGCGGCCCGTCGCGGGGTCCGTAAGCGTTGCAAGCAGGTCGGCCACCTTGGCAACCTGATCGGCCAAAACATTATACATCCCGACTTTGCTGGCATCGCCATCTGCGCCGACGTGCCATTCCGAATTGTGATCATAGGCCGCGCCTACCGAGATGAAGGCCACCTTCGACAAATCGCACAGAAACGCGCTGGCCAACAGCTTCAGGTAGCTGCCAAACTCCGCAGGGCCCAGTTCGGGTGCCTTACACTCCGAAGACGCTGCCGAACCGCTGCCACTGGGTGCACCCGGGGGCGGCGTGACCGACGACTTCGACGCCTCCGCAAGTAGGTCGTAGTATTGATTAAGTGTGTTGCGGTCGCTCGACGAAAGTGATGCATCAGCCAAAAGCCGTTGCCGTTCGCCTTGGTTGAAAGCCAGTCCCACCGACGCAGCAAAATCCTCAGCCGACATCGTGGCTTTTGGATCGCCCACAGGACTCGTCGTCATTCCGCGCATCTGTTGGGCCTGCGTTATCTTTTTGCCGGCGTCGAAGATGGGGCCGTTGAAGATATCGTTGGTGCGTCCGATCAACGTCTGAGGCGTTCCGCTGGCATTCACCGACTCGTTGGTGTTGGCGCTGGAATCTCCCCAAACACCGCTGCCCATGAACAAAATACGTTGGCCAGGCATGTGGAGCTTTTTGGCTATCAGCTGATCCATGGTGATCATGGGCTCGTGCACGGAACCGCTTAACGGGTAACGGGCACCCAAATTAAACTTGCCGCTTTGGTTTCCACCCGTCCATTCGCCGTTGCCATCGGATAGGTGCCCGCGGGCGTGTTGGTAGGTTGCACCCAAGCCGTTGCACACCATCATTTCTTTCTGCAGACGCGCAGAAGACTTCAGCAGACCTTGGCCGTAAAAGCTTCCTAGCTTTGCGGGCTCCGTACCGAACGCGGCCACACGCAAACCCAAAGCAGTGTTTGCCTTTAGCCGAGACGGATCCGCATTTCCCCACGCTCCGTTGCAAAACTCAGGGATGCGGTGGTATCCCAAACTCATGTGCGCTTGCGACACCACCACCAGACGCGTCAGTCGTTTGGGTGCCGCCACAGCGCGCTTGCCGCCCACCAGTGAGCCCAAGAATGGTAGGGCTGCGCCAACGCCAAGTTGCGCCAAGATCCTGCGACGAGAGGGATCATTGCTCCAGTGGTTCATGACACACTCCGTTCACTGCATTTTGAATTCAAGGCTCGTCACGTAAGCCAGTATAGCGTTCTGTAACGCACCTTCGTCTGACGACTGGTTCAACGCATGCGCGGCTAGCCGCACGCTGCATGACGTGTCTTTCGGCAAAAAGTCATCTACGCCGCCCTCTTCCTCGATGACGCCGCGCGGACCGCCAAGCACCGCTTGGTCTAACCGCAGCGCAAAGCAAGCACGCGCTTCTTCGCTGGCCCCTATGGCGTCACTCATATCGCCGGCGTTGGCCACGCTCACGTCGGCGCGATCAAGACCGATGCGTCCATCTTGTGCGACGTCGACGGAAACGCTTTCCTTCGTTCTGCGGTTCTTGACCACTTCTTTGGTCAAGTATTCACCCGTCACGGAATAGGCCGACTGCGCAAATCCAAAGGGATTCATCGCGGCGTGGCATCCAAGGCAGCTTCCACGTTCGGTCAACGTGGCAAAATATTCGCGCGAGGACATCACATCCGGTGACGACTCGGGCAACGTCTTGTCAATCATGTCGGGCAGCGCGCCAATGCTGCCACAAAGCATGGTGATCTTGACTCCGTATCCTCGATGAGCCAGCGGCAAGTAGTCACCATAGGTGCCGTATAAGTTGAACGCTGCACGCGTCAGCAAGCCGTGCCGGCTGGACGCCTTTGCGCGCACAACATCACCCGATTGCTCGGTTTGGTATAACTTCGCAAGCCATGCGTGCGAAGGACTGACATCATCGGTGGCATAGAAGTCTGCAAGCGAGCCTCGTTTATCGACCACGGTGTTGGCAAAGATCTTGCCTACTTCTTCCCGGGCGGCCTGCGCTACCTGTACGCTTTCGTCATCCGTCGCAACGTAGCCGGTGCGGGGCGGTGGCGATTTTACCAGCGCTACGTTCAGCCACTGCTGTGCAAAGTGCCCTAGCCACTTGCGTCCAGCGCCCGTTGCCAGAAGCCGCTTTGCTTGCCGCCGAAGCGTCTCGTCCTGCAAGATCGACTGGTCATCGATGGCTTCACGCAGATCGCGGTCCGGTAGCCCGCCCGTGAGGACCATCGACAACCGAACACCCATCGTTTTCGCATCTACAACGCCACTGGCATCACGCTCGGCAACATCAAAACGAAGAGCGCTACGAGCACCCAGGAGCACCGAAGCCACAAAGCCCGCGTACGCCTTTGACGATTGGTATTTGCTCTTGTTCTCTGCGTACTGCGAGGTTAGGCGTTCAAGTTCATCATCCGGCACACTTGCACTGGCAACGTGGCGTGCGAAAGCCTTCGCCACATTGATGCCACAGCCCGTGTCCAGATCTAGAGTGCCGCCGCAGGAAACACCGACGAAGCTTTCGATCGCGTCCCGCACCGGCTTGTTTTCTATGGCAAGACCGGCAAGCCGCCGTACCAAGCCCACGTACGCGTCAATGAACTGTTGTGAGACCTTGTGGTTCTCGGTGTCGAAGCCTTTGCTCCGCAATTCGGTCGGCAAGTTGGCGAACATGGATCGCACTTGTGGGTCTGACGCTGCTGCGGTGCCAAACACTTGCTCGACGATGGTCTGTACTTCAAACGCCGTGTGCCCCGACAATTGCCACGCAGGGCGGTTGCGTTCACCGCAACGGACGCCTTCAGGAATGGGCGCTGTGGGTAGTTCGTTGCCCCCGGCGCCCCCCGGCGCTCCGTCGCTTCCAGGGCCGTCGCCCCCAGCGCCGCCGGTACATCCATGAACAACAATCGATGCCAGAATGATTGGAAAGAGCGACCAGCTATGAAGCGAGCGCATGCATTGTCCCTTCGGCAAAAATGCCTCGAACCGCCGGTTGGGTGGCTCGAGGCAACAAGTCAGGCGCGGTCGTTAGTCAAGATCGGTAAGCGTCGCCAAGCGCACGCTGGTGATCCAGAAGTCGACATTGCCGCCCTGTTGGAACGTCAACCAGTCAATGCGGGCAAGCGTAGCCGGCGCGGCAGGACCACCGTTAACAAAGTCAGTCCAAGCCAACTTGAACTGCTTCCACGTAGCCGTAACAATGATGTCGCGTCCGGCAACAGGTTTGCACGCGCCGTCGGGTGCGGGCGTGGGAGCCGCGCAGGTTCCTCCTTTGTCACCAGGCGTGGTGTTGTCTGCATCAACAAGCGTGGTGTTCAACACCAACGGCTTCGTGCTGCGAGCCCAAAAGGTAATGCCCGCGTAAGCGCTGGCGTCGAAGAAGCGCCACTTCGTGCCATCGTCGGCGCGGAAGTTTACACCCAAGATTGTAAGGCCTGCCTGCAACGGCTTGGCCGACAAGGCGAAGTTGATACCCGCAGGAAGTCCCATGGCTTGGGTTGCATTGAGCATCTCCGCTCCACCCGTCGCACTCGCATCGCCGCCTGAGTAGAAGTATCCGGCAGCAGGATCAGCGCTCACAAGTTTTTCCATTGTGGCTGCCTTGCCCGTGAACAAGAACACGCCCGTTTCGGCGGCGGGTGTCATAGATCCGGCCATTCCACCCATTCCCATCATGCCGCCCGTGCCCATCATGCCGCCCGTGCCCATTGCGCCGCCCGTGCCCATCGCACCTCCCGTCCCCACAGAACCCCCTTGGCCGCCTCCCGCCGATCCGCCGTTGGTTGCAGAGCCGCCTTTGCCGCCAGCGTTCGCTCCACCCTTGCCGCCGCTGCTTGAACCACCCTTGCCGCCGTCAGAGTTGCCGCCGTCGCCACCGTTGGCGGAATCGCTATCGCTACTGTTGCTTGAACACGCAGCTACTGCACAAACAGCAAGCACGATTGAAACAAGTGACGCGGAACGCAGGCTAGTCTTCTTCATCGGTGAACGTCCTCCATGGCGCAAGATCTCAAACAGCTTGAGAGCTGCTCCTCGCCCGTACACTAGGGGAGCGAGGGCCCATCGGCCACGACAGCTAGACGGATGCATTTGCAGTCATTTTTGACTTGGACAACCGATGCGCTTGTTCGACACCGCAATGTCGTCAAGCCACATGGTCACGGGCCGATCGAGTTGATGATGCATCGTGAATCCGAACCGAACCACCTTGGGTTCTGGAATGTCCCAGTTGTTGCCGGGGGGGCTAAGACAGCCAGAAAGACCGGGCAACGCATCGCCGCTGGTGACTTGGGTGAAATCATCAACAACGCCGTTCAACATGATCTCGGCAACGTCGCTTTGACCGTTCACATGGTACTCAATGCAAACCCATTTGCCGGTGGGGATCGGATTGCCGCCGTGAACGTAACAATCGCGACCCTGCCCACCAAAGTTTTGAAACGTTTTTCCTGATGCGTTTCCGCCGGCCACGATCGAGTTGTTGCCTTCTGTGCGCATGAGGTTCCAATGAAACACGCCCTGTCCTGTGATGGTTTTTTCCAAGAACATCATGGCGCGCATGAAAACTTCTTTTCCGGGTACGACGCCCGAACCAGCATGCCGCATCCGAGCCACCATATCGGCCCCTGGGCTCATCGTGAACTTCATCGATCTAGTGCCGGAAAAGGCGCGTGAAGCATCAACAGACAAGCCACCTGTAGCGCTTACTTCAAACTCTGACCAAGGTGCGCCGGGACGCGTACCCGCGCTGTATTTCTCGAAATCATCACATGCTGGCGCTTCGCATGTTGAAAGTGGCGCGGTGGCCCCGCCTGCCTGCCCGCCCGTCGCAGAAGGAACGGGCTTGCCGCCAACGTTCCCAATGCTGGCACCCATGCCGCCCGCATTCCCGGGTGATACGCCACCCTGCCCGGCCACATTCGCACCTGCGCTGCCACCCGAAGGCGGCGTGGCTCCACCCGCGCTGGCTGATGTGGTGCCCCCACCATTGCCGTCCTCGACCGCGTCTCCGCCTTCACCACCCTGTGCTTCTCCTGCCGCGCCGCCTTCTGGCGTTGGGTCGATATCAGTTTTGGATTCGTTCGCGCACGCAAGAATCAAAAGACACAACCCGCACCCAGCAACCGTCGCCACCCGGAACTTTGAGTTGGACATGACAAGCCTTCCTGGTTGGCGTTTGTATCGCCACCAACCGGGCAGCTAACCATGAAGACTTCGCGATGACATGGTCACCAGAGCGCACACGATTCTACTCACTACTGACGAGACACAAGCGGTCTTGCCAATTGGGGCGTCGCTCAAGGGCACAGGGGCGAAAGCATTTCGCTCCCGACTACCGACACGCGCAATAGCCGGCCTCGAACCTGTCGGCGAACCGGCAGCCATAGCCCGGGGCACAACTTGGCGATGAATGGCTGCAATCAGCATCGGATTTACACTCTTTGGTGCAAAACGGAACGGCTGGGGAATGGTCAACTGAATCGACCAACGCACACAGGTGCGAGGCACATTCCGCACCTCCCTTTTCCACCACCATCCGAAAAGCTATCCAAGGCTCAGAATCTGCATCCTTGGTGTTTGCCGCATCCGATTTCATCGAGCAGGTAGCCCCGAATGGCTTGCCCTCGGTGGCCGTGGTGAGGGTGTGCTCGTCGGCAACCGAATTTCCCTGACCGTTCGAGTCTTCGCCCGGAAGCGGAGCAGCAGAGCCACACGCACTTAGAAGCATGACTGACAGGAGCCATCGAATGTTGTTTCCGACCATAGTGACACCTTGACGGTATCTGATCGGAGAGCACCAGCAAGAGATCACCCAGCTGTGTCTAGTCACCATTGATGACACGCGGCGGATCGACGCCCCTAGGGCAGGGATCGCAACGGACACTTCGCCGATGGGCGGCCGTAACCGAACGTGATGTATTTGATCTCGGCGCCTTGTGGACTGAAAGCGCGATCCGCAAGCGGCTGCCAACGCAACCCGTCAGCGGATCGGAAGAAGCGCACCGGCCGGCCCCCAGCAGCGGCAACGAAAGTTCCGCTGGATGGGTTGCGTGCCATGGCATTCAATCGTGCCATCACAACGCTTGATTGCTTTTCCCAAACGGCACCGTCAACGCTTGCCCAAACGCTGTTGTCCGTAAACAGCAAGAACCGCGTTCCCGACCAGAACACGTGAGCGATATAGCCGGGGTTTCCGCAGCAGCTTACGGGTTGCCAGGTGGCGCCGCCGTCGTTTGACCGCACCAAACTTCCGCCTTCTTCTTGAAAGCTCACAAACACCCCGCCTCCATAAACGGGACGGTGGCCGCCGTCTCCTTGGCCTTTGATCCAAGTGCGTCCGCCATTGGTTGAGTATGTGTGCCGTTTGTCCCGTCCCCCCACCACGAATCGCCCACCTTGGTAACCACCGTGGGTAAGCCGCATATGAGAATAGTCGGCTGGCAGACGAACCTCTGTCCACGTTTTTCCATCATCAGCGCTGCGACGGATTGTACTGCCTTCGCCAAACACTAAGACGCCGTCACCGGCCGCCATCGAATTGCTTTGATGGGCTGCGCCTAGGTACAAGCGTTCCCAATCGATGCCGTTCTCCGACGCAAAAATCCGCGTATTAGACGGGCCCCACCCTGCGGGGTAGTAGAAGCGACCATTCGAAAACACGGCACCATGGATGTTGGTTTCGTCGTGAGAAAAATCATCGTCACTTTCCTTTTCAAAACGATTCTCCACCCAGGTCAAACCATCGTCGCACGAAATGGTTGTGCGCAGGCCGGGACCAACCGCAACAAACATCGGCACCATACCAGCCGGCACCGCGGCTTCACCTCCCGCTGCATCACTGCCAGTGCCCGCATCTGGGCCCGAGCCCGCCACGCCTTGGCCGCCGTTAGCCGATGGTTGGCTTTGTTCACCGCCCGCCCCAGCGCCGCCGGTGAAGCCCCCATCGCCGTCCATCACCGTGTCCCCGCCATCCCCGCCGCCGGCCATCACGTCATCTGCGGTTGGTGCGTTGGATACACAGGCAACCAATGTCCAGCTCGCGAGCAAACACAAAACAAACTCTGTATAGAACTTCATACAGGCTCCCTTGGTCGACAGAACTCGCCGACCGCATGACCACAAGGGTTACACCATGCGTCGGCTTCGACCAGGTACGTTTGTACCTGATCGCGCACGTTCTCGTCTTTGCTGCGTAGAATCGTGTGCTACCGGGTGACGATGTCGCCGTGAAGTGTTCATGGTTAGGTGTGGGGTTGATGGCGCTTTGGGGCGCGACCAGGAAGGCTTCTCATGTCCAACTCAAAGTTCAGGGTGGCGACAGTTGCTGCGTGCGCCACGCCCTCGTCGGGTGGAAGCGCAGGTAAAAACGAGGCGGGACAGGGTGGCTTATCACCCAACAGAGCCGGCGGCGGAAGGCCCGCGCTTTGTGGAATGATGGACACGCGGCCGTCCTGCAGTAAACCAAGACCCACCGCCGTAGCGAATCCTATCCACACCCGGCCGTACTGATCTGCAGCGAGACTTACCGGCTCGCGGGAGGGAAGTGGGTGCGTGTCGCTAAAGCAGGTGACTCCGTTATCGGCAATCGAGGAAAGCCCCCCCTTGCTATGGGCTGTCCAGATCGTGCCGGCTTTGTCGTAGGCTGCGGCCACGATGGGCCCTTGGCAAAGTCCGACGCCAATATCGACATCGGCACCCGCCGCGAAGGGCATTGACGAAGTGTGCAAAGCTTCCGCTGAGGTCAGCCGAAGGCCATGGTCGCCAAAGGCAATGCCCAAGCGCCCTCGCGAAAGTGAAAACACAGCAGGCGAAGCAGCTTGTACGTTGTCGCGGACGATCGTGTGTCTGGTGAGCCAGTCTCATCACCATAAAGCACCCCAAAGCCATCGGCAGCGATCAGAATCTTATGGTCTTCCGTCTCGGCCATTCCACGCGGAGACCAGATGTCTAAGGCCTCCAAGGAAAAGTGCTTCAGCACCGCCCCGCGCTGGTCCAGCACGTCCACGCCAGCGGTCGACGTAACCCAAAGCTTGCTGTCGTGCGTCTTGAGCACAGAGAACACGCCAACCCGTGTATCGCTGATCGTGGGCACATCAACAAGGCCCGGAGCTTTTCGGAACAAACCGGTTCCCGATGTCCCTATCCAGATCGTGCCTTCACGGTCACAGAACAGCGTCTCAACCACTTCACGTCAAATTATACCCCGGGCCCCTTTTGTGGCCCGAGCAAATCGTTCGGGAGCCGCTCGCTGGGGAGGCCCGGGCGGCGCCGGGGCAAAGGTAGCCGCAAGCTGAAGTGTCGTGCGGACGCTCTGGTGTAGGCGTATCTCGCTGCTCCTGCTTTCTGTTGCACCGAAACCAACACCTGTTGCCTGCCACACAACACAGGCGCCCGCCAAGATCCCAACTGCCCCAGCGTTTCTTAGGGAAAACGGTCGGCACAAGCTCTGCAACGGCGGAAAGGGCGGGGATTTTCCCGAAAAACGCAAACCGCGGGCAACCGCGGGACGCAAAGCCAACAGGGCTCACCGAGCCGGCTGGGTTTCCGAAGGAGAAAGAAAATGTCCAAGAGCCTGTTGTGGTCGGTGAGTGCTTTGCTGTTGGGCGGCGCGGCCGCGTGTGGCGCGCCTGCTGAGGAGGGAGCGTCACTGCTTCAAGATGACCCCGTAAAGCAAGGTCTGACGTCGGAGAACGGCCTTTCGGCCATCAACGGCTTATCGGCCATCAATGGTTTGGTGGCGTCCAACGGTCTCATGACGTCCAACGGCTTGTCGACGATCAACGGCCTTTCCACGATCAACGGCCTGATGACCTCGAATGGCTTGATGACCTCAAACGGCGGACGCTCCACGGTGGAGTACTTGGCAAAGTGTGCCTTGGCGAATGGCGACTATCTGGACAAAGCCGACAACACGGGTGTGATGCGCCGCTATTATGGACGGCTCGGTATCGGCACGAGTTGGAAGACTGGCGCTTGCGATTCCAGCTGCCAACAAAAGGTCAGCGCCTGCATGATGGCCCACATGAACAGCACCGGCAACAAGGTGCCCATCTACATCAACGGCGATCCCAACAAGATGCCTTCCGTTGGCATCAGCGAGGCATACCAAGCTGGCAGTGACGCTCACATTCAAGAAGGCGTGTTCTTCGGCAACATGCTCTCGCAAAACCCTCCCCAAGCTTGGTACGTCAAAGGCGACGGCTTCAAAGCCAGCATCCCCGGGCGTTTGGGCGCCAGCACCAGCAATCCATACAAGGCGTGGAGCGGCTACCGTCCCGACACCAGCGCGTTCTTCGATGGCGTTGCGGATGGGCTTTGCACCGCCAGGTATCTGCCCGATAATGAGCACTTCGAGTACATCGATTGCGGCAAGTCTGACGCGCCTTACGGCCAGTTCAATAATACGTGGCAAAACGTGTTGGTCACCTACGTCAACAGCAACTACAACGGCACCGTCGTCCAAAACTGGACGCCGCGCACGCTGGACTTTCAAGCCGAGGCAACGGGCCGTAAGACCAACACCCGCACCGACGTTTGGACAACGGCCACTGGCATTGAGTTTAAAAACACGGTTGACCTCTACTCGAACGGGGTCTTAAACCTCTCGGAAAACAATGGCAGCAAGCGGTTGTGCGTTGGTAACGGATCTCACATCGTGGTCACGAAGAACAGCGGCGAGCCGTTCTCATTGACGAGTTTGAAGATCAACGACGAATACAACCTCAACAACAACAGGATGGCTACGATTTCAGGCTATTCAAAGGGCAGCACCACCAAGAAGACTGAAACCGTTTACCTCAACGGTATCGTACCAAAGACGTTGAACTGGGATGGTCTCCTCAAGGTTGAGATTCGCGCTCCCAAGGACGCCTGCGTCTGCATCGACGACGTCAACGTCAAGACGTAACCACAGACGCAGTTAACCACGACGAACGGGATCCGAAAGGGTCCCGTTTTTTCGTGTGCGCGAGGCTGGCAATTGAACGCCACCGATCAATGCCGCGGTCTCAAGATGCGGGAGCTATTTGAGTTCGCAACCGCTACGCGATGCCAGGCAAAGTGCCCGTGTTGCGGGGGCCACTGCCGAACCTGTCGTCGGGCATGCCAAACAGCTTCCTGATTGTGACGAACAGCCGGTTGGTCGATGACGTTGGGTTCGCCAGGTTGATGTAGCGGTCTGTTTTCAGAGCACCGCCCAAGCTACCGGCCAGCACAATCGGAATGTCCATTGTGCTGTGTGAAGCCCCATTGCCAAACTCCGTAATCCACATGACCAGTGAGTTGTCGCCGATGTCACGTTGCAAGCCTGCACCGGCCCGCGGGGCCTGCGCCAAATCACGGGAACGTTAACCACCACTTTCTCAGACACGCCTAACGGCGTTCAGATTTCGCTAACCAGCAAAGATTTGAAAGTGAATCAAGCCACGATGGATATCACTTCCACGGGGCTGCTCACGAATGAAGGCGCGAACAAACGATTAACAGTGATGTCTTCAGGCAATGGCGTAGGCCAGCGAGGCAATCGCTTTACGCGCACGGGCAGTTCACGTGGTGGCCGATCCCGCCACTGAGTGCATGGAGCTCAATGGTACCTGGCAACTTTCCGTAGGCAACGTCAACCGCTCGACATCAATCACCGGCATCAAAACCTGCAAAGCCAGCTGCCCTTCCGCAGGATCGATCGTTCACACGGGCTTTCGTGGCCGCAGCATCACCGTGACCTTCGATGGCTCAACCGACGCTGCGTGGAAAACATCAGAGGCCGCAACGGCACGGTGCAAATGCAGTGCACCGCCGTGCCTTAGCGCCCCGGTCCCGCGACAAGGAGCGTGAGTACTTTACGCGAACGCTCGACTCGCCGGATATGCAACCTTCGTTCTGGGGATAGCCATTCCCGATGTGTCCCTTGCTGGAGCCAGCAACTTCGCCGCTTTAAACCCAGCTTGCAGAAGGGGGCGGTCGAGCGCGCAGCGGCAACGTGAAGTTCTATTCAACCACCGACCCGACGGAAATTGAACAGGCGTTGAGCACCATCACCGGACAGGTCTCTGCATGTACTTTCTCGGTGAAGGCAACCCTTCTGTCATCTTGAAGGGGGAAGTGGTGCAGCAAATTGAAGGCAGCCGGCGTGAAGGATGCAACGTTGAAGATTGGATGTTGATTCGTGCAGCTCCGATGGGCGCAAACGAGCCCTTCAACTCAAATGCTCCGACAGCCGCAGCGCCAAACCAGCCAAGGCGCGCACCGGATTCGCGGCGGTGCTGATGGGCAGCACGGACATATCGCAGACGTAGAGGCCCGTGGTGCCAAACACTTTCAAGTTCTCGTCGACCACGGATCGATGGTTGAAAGCGGCATTCCGATTCGCTTTCCACGGCATCCGCAGGGTGCCGCAGGCATGGTGAACCGTACCCCAGCCGAACGGCCATTGCTCGCCAGGGAAACCCCCATACGGCCCGGTGATGACCTGCACATCATTGAACTCATTCCAAAGACGATCTCGCGTTTGGTTCAGCAGCGTCATGAAGCTGGCAATGTCGCTCTGCCAGCCGGCGACGGCGGGGATGCGTGAGTTCAGCAGGTCGGCGAGGTTGGCGAAGCGCTTAAATGTGATGTAGGGCGTGTAGCCATCGTTGGCGTGCGAGTGAATGCCGTTTTGGTCGTCCAGGCAGTTGGCGAAGCTAAATTTGATGTCCACACGTGAGCGGGTTGGATCGTGATCGGTGAGGCCTGCCGACGGATCGTTGTTCCGCAAATGCCAATACTCGTGGTTGATATTCATCTCAATGTTAAAGGGATATTGCAGGTTGCCGTTGGCGTCCGTTTTACCCCGGGAATAGAAGATGATCTTCGCGTGATCATGGGGCGAGATTTCGATGGGTGGGTTCCCCAAAGCCGTGACATAAGCCTGCGATTCGCTTGTGACGGGGTGATCCGTGAGCCCAAACCCCACAAGTTGTTTGATGTCGCTGGGCAAGGTGTGGAACACCGACGAGCGGTTGATAAGCTTTGGGCTTTCCGTCGAACCGGCCGCGATCACCACTTTTTGCGAGTAGAAGCTGCGCTGTTGACCCGTCACCGTGTTGGTCGTCCTCACTTCGTACCAATCGAACGGAACGTTGTTTACACCTTCGACAAAGCTATTCAATTTGACAAACAAGCCGGCGCCGTTGAGGTCAAGCTCGGGGCGCGTCAGACCGGTCTGGTTGATAAGAAGCTCAGCCGTATTGAACACGCCGGTTGGCTCCACGAAGAAGTTATTCGTAGGCGTGCCGTCAGCCAATAGGTAAGGCTGGTGCAAGGCACGCGGCGTCTCGTAGATGTCAAAATCGTTGGCGATCGGGCTGCTTCGAAAGTGGTCGACCAGCTGGCTGGCTTTCTGGCCCAAGGTACGCGAGACGTTCATGCGCTCGGCGGCAAGCGAAAGATACGTGGCTTTCAAGTCAGCGCGGAGGGTGTCGGGGAAGAATTCCAACTCCCAATCCTGCGGCCGCGGGATGAGACCCGACCAAAAAATGGAGCGTCCGCCGAACACAAGTTGCGGTTTGCTGCCGATGAAGTGCTGCGGTGTTTCGGTCTGCAAGAAGTTGTCGACGCCGAAGTGCGCTGCCACCGATCCATTCGGGATGCGGCTGATGTTGTAAACGTGCGTAGGGTAAACGAATGATCCAGCGTCCACGACGAGGATGCGTTTGCCAGGATTGCGATCAGCCAAGGCGTCTGCAACCGTGCCGCCGCCCATCCCCGATCCGATAACGATGTAGTCAAAGTCTGGATTCGGGCCGTCGTAATCACGAATGAGGCGCGTGTGTGCTTCACTTTTCTGGGAGACCAGATTCGCGTATTGGCTTTGAAACGGCATGTGTCCCCTCGATGCTTGTGCGCAGCCGAGAACTTCTGCCCCACCAGAACGTCCTGGGGTTAAGCTGTGGAGCCCCACGTGGACCCACGGCCATTGTTGATCTAGGCCACGTTCGTGTCCAGAGTGAAGACGAAGCTTGCGCATCAATGAGGCCCCCATCGGTTGACATCTTTGCGGCGCCATCATCACCGCACCCGAGCAACAGGCCACACAAGATCAGTATCAATGGTCGTCGTGCTGACACAGCACGACTCGATCATGAAACCACCGGCAGTAAAGCGACACCTTTGTGACGGTATGGCACGCATCACGTAATCAGTTCGTTTCGCTCATTGCATTTCACCACAAACGTCGCTTGCGTCCGTCGTGGCTCTTCGTATGGTCGCAGAGGTTTTCCAGGCGCATTGACGCGCGGCTTGATGGCACACTCATGTTCGGGCATCAACAGAGGCGGCTGTGTATTTGGGCGGCGCTTTGGGCCGTCGCGTGCCGTGATCCTGAACCGGCGGCGTTGGCGGTTGAAATCTCTGGCTGTGCCAAGCAGCTGCCCGGGGCCGCCTGCATTCTCGATGCAACCAATTCGTTGCGGGTGCTCCTCACGGAACCGTTGAGCGACGCGATCGTGGCCGCCACCGACAAGGGCGCCGCGAGCGTTGTCACACTTGCCGCAAACGAAGGCCGTCTGCTGCAGATCACGGTGCCGGCGTCCGCAAGCACGCTCACAGTGACCACAACAGGGGGAACCACGCGCGCGTGGTCGCTGCGAATCGAGCCGCCCTCGTCGCTTATGTTGCGGGCGCGCGAAGCGCGCGACAGCGGGAATGTGTCAGCCGTGTCGCAAGCCGTGCAGGCGGTGCTGGATTCATCACAAGGCGTGCCGAGGGCCCGGGCCTTGAGTGAACGCGCGCGTTTGTCTTTGCGTGCAGGGCAACTGGATTCTGCGTTTCACGATCTCGTTGAGGCTGTGGCGCTGTTTGCAGAGGCTGGCCACGCCGCCGAGGCGTGTGATGACTTGTTGGTGCTTGCGTACATAGAGTTAGAGCACCGCGGGAGCTACGGTGAAAGCCGAAAGCGCCTTGACGAGGCGTGGGCGCAAGCTCCGCAATATCCTGATGGCCAGGCGCATGTGCTGTATTTTCGCGGTTTAAACGCGGCCCAAACGGGCGACGTACGATCTGCGCTGCGCTTGCTGGGTGACGCGGCATTCGCGGCGCGCCGGCTCGGTTTTACCAAACTGGTGCAAGCCACCAGCATGCAATTGGCGCAGCTTTATCAGCAACTGGGCCAATGGCAGGCGATGTTTGATCGTCTGTCAGAGGCGGGTGACGGTGGGGATAGCCACGGCTGCCAACGTGCGGATTGGTTGTCGTCGAAGGCCTGGGCCCTGCTGATGGCTCGCGAATCAAACGAGCCCGACGCTGCTTCTAGAGCGGCAGGCGCACACGAGCTTGTGGCACAGGCTCTTAAACAATACGACGAGTCATGCCCTGGATCTCCCAACCGCGACTCAACACAACTAACAGCGGTGATCGACGACCTTCAACACAACGATGTGCAAAGTGCAAAATCTCGATTGGCCTCTGTTCAACAAGACGCAATGGCCAAGTCCTTGCCGGTGGCGCTGTGGTGGCATGAGCTGCAAGGGCGTGTGAACCTGCAAGAGCGACAGTTCACCAAAGCGCTGGCTGCGTATACTTCGCTTGAGAAGCTGGCATCCGCCAGCGCTCGCCCGCAAGACGAGTGGCGCGCGACGTTTGGCAAAGCGCGTGCCTACCGTGGATTGGGACGAACGCGCTTCGCGCTTGAAGCCTTTGCGAAGGCCCAAAACATTTTGGATGACGAACGGCGTTGGGTGCCTGTAAGTGAGGGCCGCGCCTCGCTGGTCACACTTCGCGAACAAAGCGTGCGCGAGTGGATTGACTTATTGTTGCAAGAAAATCGCAACGCAGAAGCCATCGCCGTGGCACGCAGAAGCATTCGACAGACCGCTGCCGTTTCGCTGCTTCCCGATCAAGTGGCCCGTCTAACAGGCCAAGATCGGGCCACGTGGGAATCGGCCATGGCACGGTACCGGCACGAGCGTGAGCAAATCGCCGCGCTTAGCGATCATGATTGGGCGTTGTCACAGCGAGAATTGGTGGACGCGGCGGTGCAAAGACAGCCGTACGTCCAGCGGATGCTGGCGGCCCTCGATGACGCCTTGGCGGTGCTAGGGCCGCGCGTTAACGAAGTGTCCCTGCGCGCGCCTGGAGCAGATGAGTTGATGGTGGTGTTTGTGCAGGCCGTCGACGGTTATCTTGCATTTGCCGCTTGGCGGGGTAACACCGCCGCCTATAAAGTGAGTGGCTCGTCCAACAACGATCGCACGCGGGCCGAGGCGTTGATGGAACCCCTGCTTCCCCTGCCCGAAGGTGCGCGGTCGCTTACGATCATCGCGCCTCCGGGGCTGGCCATGCTCGATTTTCACGCTGTCATGGTTGGTACCCAGCCGTTGGTGGCCTTGCAGCCCATCAGCTACAGCCTGGATCTGCCACCGCGGGCCGCGAAGACAAAGGCCCCCGCAGCTGCTTTGGTGGTTGCAGACTCACAAAAAGATCTTCCGGGATCAGCCAAGGAAGGCTCGTCTGTGGCTTCGTGGTTGAACCAAACCCGGCCCACGCTGTTCTTGAGCGGAGACGAAGTGGTGCGCAGCAAGATGCTCGATGAGCTGGATCGCGTGGGCTTGTTTCATTACGCAGGCCACGCTTTGAATCGTGGGCCTGCAAATCTACAAGGTGGCCTGCCCCTTGCCGAGGGGCTGCGGCTGGAGATCGGTGACATTTTGGCGTTGCCGCACGCGCCCGATGAAGTTGTGTTGTCGGGCTGCGGTTCTGCGGATGCAGGTGCCACGGGCGTGGGCATTGCACAAGCGTTCATTCTGGCGGGCGCGTCTTTGGCGATCGCCACCACCCGCGCGGTGAGGGATGAAGACGCCTTCGCTTTGTTTCGATCATTTTATCGCGGCAAAGGCGCTGCTGATCTATCAACGGCTTTGCGTCGGGCCCAGCTGGCGCTGTTAAGCGAACCAACGGCCAAACACGATTGGGCGGCGTTTCGCGCAATTGCACAATGAACAGAGCACATGCACATGAAACCAGCAATGAAGTGGTCACTAACACTGCTAGCAACTCTGGCGCTGCCCCTGGTGGCAAGGGAGGCGGCCGTGGCCGACGTACCACCGCCCTATGCATGCTCGCAAACGCGCCAGATCGCGCGCTCACCCGTGCCTATTGCACGTTGTCCAGAAGCCGCGTTTTGGCAGGGCACGCTGCTCACGGGCCGCGCTGGAGGACAGAACCTCTCTCGGTATTGCGTGTACACCCGGTCGCCGAACGTGACGCAGGGCGATCTGGTGCTGCCGAAGGATTGGGTTGCTGAGAAAGATTGTCGCATCATCGGGGCGCTGGCAGCCACAAGCCTGCTTGGCACATCTGACTTGACCAAGCGGTTTTACGAAAGTTTCAAGAACGGCACCGGCCGCCTTGCGGACGTGCGTGGTCAAGGCAACGGGCCTTCGAACGTCATTGTGGGCGTGATCGATTCGGCGCCGAAGGAAGCGACCGATGGCACCGCAGGCCCGAGCGGTACGTACAATCACGGCCGCATCGTGGGGCGCGTGATTCGTGAAATGTCATGCCCCTTTGATCCTGATGGCTCGTCGAGCACCGGCGGCTGCATTGGCCTTGTGCACAGCTACCTCGGTTTGGCATACCTTGCCGACGGAACGCGCGACGAAGTTCACGGTGGCACCCACGGCACACCCACCGATCTTGCGAGCGCCATCTTTGATTTCGTTAACGACGCGAGCAACGAAGCCCGTTCGCAGCGCAAGGTGATCAACCTCAGTCTGGGTTGGGATCCACGGTGGGACAGCAAAGACAGCGCCAGCCGAGGCCCGGCCAGTCAAGCGGTCTACGACGCTATCGCGTACGCATCTTGCCGCGGTGTTTTGGTGGTGGCTGCGGCAGGCAACGCCAATGGACCTGCTGATAAGGGACCGCTGCTTCCTGCGGCTTGGGAGTCCGAGCCTGCGCCATCGTTGTCAACATGCGCGGATCTCCTCAAGGGCACGCAGTATGCGCCGGAGCCCGCCGGCCTGTTTTTGGTTTCAGCGGGTGGTGTTGATGGTTTGGACCGCAGATTAACCATCGCGCGTGCGGGAGGCTCACCGCGAATCGCCGCCTATTCCTGGAGCGTGTCGGTCCCTGACAACGAAGCGGGCCTTTATGCAGGCTTCACCGGGGCTGTCACAGGAACATCGATCTCAGCGGCGATCACTTCGGGCGCAGCCGCGGTGGTGTGGGGCTATGATCCCAGCCTCTCCGCACGTGAAGTGGCGGACCTGCTTTATGAAACGGGAACGCCCTTGACCACCGCGGCTGACTATTGCGCCAGCCCGCCGTGTGGAGCGCAACGCAGGATCAACTTGTGCAAGGCCGTGTCCGCCGTCTGCGCGGGTGGCAACTCCCAGTGCCCAGCCGTGCTGCCGACGTGCCAGACGGGCCCGGCAGGCAATCCCGACACGGGTGATCTCAATCCCGCGCTTGCCAACGTAGCCACCGCGGGTGCGCCGTTTGTGACCACCGGGTCGGCTACGCCATGCATCGGAGCAGGCTGTGGCACGGCGACGGAGACGGGTTCGGGCTTTCCCTGGTTGCTGCCTCAACCACCCCCGATCATCTGTTTGCCTTGTGCCTTGGCAACGCGGGATCCCGTGTCCCACAAACTGGACGTGGGCGACTTCAATACGAACTTGGCTTTGTCGCATGCGCCGGTGTTATTGATCTCGAAGGAAGTCGGAGCTTCGTGGGGCAGCGCCAATCTTCAAGTTAACTTTCTGGGCGGCGGATCAACGCTGTATCTGCTCGGTGCCAGCACGGGCGTTAGCAACTACGAAGTGCCTGTGCCGCTTTCGGCTCCCGTGCTGACGGCGACGCTGAATTTCTCGGTGCTTGATCCGATGACGGGAACGCCTGTGATTCTGCAAAAGCCGGTGTTGCTGAATTACCAGCCCACGGCCGTGCCAGCGTTAGGATGGCATTCTTGGTTATTGGGAGCCGCGATGATTGCTGCAGCGATGGTCGCCCGGCGGCGCCGTCCGTCTTAGCCGCAGGTATTGCTGCTCGCTGGCAACGCGCAACGTCCGCCAACGCAGCTGGCCGGAGCCACGCAGTCCCAAGGCTTCGCGCACGCCTTGCCTAGCTCAAGCCTGCCTGCACACCCGGCTGGATCCGAACATGCGACGTCCGCTTCACAACGGAAAGTGAATTGATTGCACACCAACGCGTGTCGTGGATCGCACGGGCGGTCTTTGCAATTGTCGCCCTCTTGGGCAACCGCATGACGACATTCGTTGCCACTGCACTGCACGGAAGTGACACAGCTTGCGCGGCCCGCCAGGCAAACGACCTCGTTGACACAGGCCGTTCGCAAGTCGCAGCTTTCGCCTGGACGCGCATAGGCTTCACACCGCGCTTGACCGGCGAGCTCTCTTACGCACGTGGCCTGGTCAACGCAACCCAAGCTCCAATCGGTGCAGTCGGCGCCAACGGCGAGGGTGGCTTTGCAGACGCCACACCCGCCTTCAACAACCGCGCACCGAGTTCCCGCCTTGCATTGACCTGCCACCGCCGTTCGGCAGGGCGCGCCCACTTCCAACGAACCCGCGCCGATCTCGCATTCGGAGGGTAACCCTTGCGCAAACCAAGAGTCGCAGGACAGCCCTGCCGTTCGCTGTGCACACTCACGTGCCATGGCAACACTCCAGCGAACGCCCGACGATCGAAGGGTGTTCTCGCATTCCCAGGCCACGGCCTGCCGGCACGTTTGTCCTCCGGCGTAGCGCTGAGTGAAAAGCCGGGCTGCACACCCTTCAAGCTTGCCGCACGTCGCGCTGGCCACCGCGGCACACGCGGCGTCGATCACTTCTTCCGCTTCGCCGCCCCCATCGTTGCCCAAAGCATCACCAATGGCAGCGTCGACCGCCACTTTGCCTGCGTCGAGGATGTCAGGCGGGCCATCGTCGGTGTCTGCAGCGTCTCGCGCGTCAACAGCAGCAGGCTTTGAGGATGCGTCGCCAGGCATGAGGGCCAGGCTGTTCGATGGGCCATCGCAGGCAAAGACGAGGCTTGCCAGCGCGGCCGCGGCGCTTGCCGTTGTGAAGTGGGCACACCAAACCCGGGTCATAAGGGCGCAACGTAACACCCGAAGCACCGGTCTATGTGGCGGCTTTGCAAATTCGTGCGCAACCACATCCGCTGCACCTAACGCGCATCACCCTTGCTGCGAGCGGGTCTGCACCCCGCCAAGATGAGTGGGACGGCGGGACAGCAAAGCGAAAGAGTCAACAAAGTGACTGAGGTCGACACTCAAGCCAGTGAAACGCGCAGGCTTCGACACACCTTTCTGACGGCCCGGTCCGAGGTGTGAATTCTGGCGCCGGCGCCAGCTGCGGTAAGGATCACTTGTGCATCCGCCCAGCCGACACCTGCGCCCGCAAAGGCCGTTTTGTTCCGTTCAATCGTGTCCTTTGTCTCCGCGGCGGACGGGCTAGGAAGGAGGGGAAGCAGCAGCAGATCTCTCATGGGCTGCGTCGTGAGAAAAACAAACTCAAACTTTTGCAAGCACCGAACAGCGAAGCAACTCTTCTAAGTTGACGGGCACAAAGGTCAGGATTGACGAGAAGCGCGACACCTATATTGTGGTGCGAGTACGACGTGATGACCTAGCCCCGCGACGAGCGCAGTTGCATACCCACTTAGAGCAATAGCGCGCACGTCGTCGCTCGCAGCAGCTTGATAGGTAGCTTGGGGGTCTGTGCCGCCCTGAGAGATGTGCGGGTTCTCGATACTCTTTCATCGCCCTCTTATCGAAACCGACCCTGGGCAACGCAAAGGCCTCAATGAAGTACGAACTGTCATCACCTGCCTTGCTTTGCCGTACCGCGCTTGGTTGCACGTGCTCCAAGGGAGGTGTGGACGTGAGGCTCGCCAATGAGGGCCAAAGCAATGGAAGAAGTTTTCGACGACTTGGGGCTTGGCAAAAGCCACAGCCGTAACGACGAACCTCTACTACACCAGATTCACGTGTTTTGTGTCCCAGTCTTGTTGACAGGCCTGTTCGACGACTCCGATTCCAATGCCTAACTGAAGCCGGACCTTCAATTTTTCGGCTGCAAGAAAACCTCGTCGACAATCACGATGCCCCCGCCGCCGTGGTGGCGTATCTGCATCGACGCCCACGAAGGATTGCCTTTGGTCTTAATGGTCGCTCGATAAACTTTGAATTCAGTGCCGATTTCAATGGTTACCGGGGTCTTTGTTCCGTCGCTGTAGCCCACCTCGAAGGATATAACCGCTCCGTTGCCCACTGACGACGAAGCCGTGCCGCCGACAGAATAAGTGGTGTTGGGCGCCACGACAAAAATCTGGCCCAACGCGTCCCAGGTTGCCCCGCCGGGATTGGACGTGGGATCGATCTTCGCCGCTTTTGAGTGGTTAACGCCAACGCCAGCAGCGACGCGTACTTGCTTGTTCAAGTCGGTCCACGACGAAAGATCCCGCTCGAAGTTCCCGTTGATTACCAGGTTCGGCAAAGTGGGATCAGGAAAAACGGGGAGGACTGGAGGCGGTTCGGGTACGGGATCTTTGGAGGGAGGGGGCCTCAGGTCCGCGTCGGGTGGTGAAACTGGTTCTGGCACGATCGTCAGGCCGCCGTCGTACGGTTGCTCTGGAACAGGAACGACCGGGCCGGGGGGCATAAGCAATACATCACCCCGTTCGCCTTCCCTCCCGTCCCGCCGAGACGTTCTCTCTTTCGTGATCGGTTCACCCGCGTCCGTGCCTGCCTGGACGTCTTCGAGACCGTTATCTTGGACCGAGCATCCTCCCACAAGCGCACTTCCAACTGGAAACGCCGCCAACTCACAAACTGCCAATACCGTTGCGCGTAGCCATCTCGTTTGTCGTCGCATGGATTGGAGCAAGAGCAATCTGAATGCCATCGTAACGGATCGCGTTTTCGATTGGTTACGACGGCCGTGTGCGTATCACAAGCGTATCCCGGATACGTATCCGGATACGGTCGATTCCCCTGAGATTTCGGCTGCGCTGCTACCCACGCACGACTGAAACGGGGGATGTGGCTCAACGCCGATCGCGCCCAAAACTGGCACACCCACTGCACGAGGTGCCGCGCGGCGGACTCTGAATCTCGAGGAAGCAGGTCAGGTAGTCATGAATGACGGCGTCATAGCAGTCACATGAATCGATGCCATTTGCCCACACATCGCCATATAAATAGTAAGAGTAATTATTTTTCTAACTGCCCATTAAACTGGCACAAAAAAAATCTTCTGAAGGAAAATCACCATGTATTCACCCCGCTTTGGCACGTTCGAACGAACCGCACGTTGTTCCTGTCTTTGGTTCGTATTTTCCGCGGTCGCTGCGCTGGCGATGGGTACCTCCGGCTGTGCGTTCGACGCGGCCGCGATTCTCAAAGGCAAGTCGGGCCAGAAATCATCGCCGATGTCGACACCGTTGGTTCCGAGCGGTGCGCCTTCGGCGGCAACAGCAAGCGTTGGAAAGGTTCCGTCATCCGGCTCGACAATCGCGAGTGCCGGTGGCGATCCGGCAGCGATCGAACACGCAGCGGGAGGGATCAAACCCCTCAGTCCCGAGTATGACAAACCGCCGAAGCCGGAGGCCTGGGTCAAGCCGCGCGCTGGTGTTGAACAGATCAAGCCGATGGCGCCCACGTGGTGTCCTTCAAAGAAAGAGCGCAACAACCCTGACTATCCTGCGCCCGACAGCGAATTCTTCGACAGAGGCTGGGCACCGGACGATTCGGCTTTGAAATTGATCGCGGAGGATAACCCGGAGGTGGAAGACAACTTCTACGATATTCCGGATTGGGATGCGCACATACTCGCGTGGTCGTCGTGCGTACGTCCCGACAACAAGAACATGCAGGCCTGGGTTGCCATTGGCCGCCAGGTTATCAGTAATGCCTTCGGATTCTCGGAAGCTGACAACCGTGCGTTCCTGTCCTGGGCTCTCAAGACGAAACGAGCTCCGTTGGCGTTGGGACCCAAAACCGCGTCGGACGACGAGATGGCGTGCAAGACCTATAAAGAACCCACGCCGAAAGGAGACCCCCAACAATCGGCGACCGCGGACGTCGTTGCGTGGGCTACAGGTTGTCTCAAAGACGACGTGTTGCGAAAGCAAATGGGGGAAGCTTCGTCCTGGATCGCGCTGAATCGGTTCGCCAATCCAGGTTCGGAGATATTGAAAGCAGCCTACGTCGGGCGATGTCTGCACAGCCTGGAAATTGGTCGAAACGCATCGACTTTCTCCTGGGACAACACCGGGGCCGTCGGCGAGATGGCGTCGTGCTCCGTCGAAATGCGCAACCTGAACCGATCCAAAATATCCAGGGAACTGTCTGCGCTCAAATTGCCCGAACGCCTTTACTGGAATGCATTCAAGTCGCTATCGTACGTGGCGACGGTGGCCGAACAGACCACCAGACAGGCGGACGCGCTCATCAAAAAAATTCCAGATTTGAAGGATGTACTGGTCGACGCCCCGGCGAAGGCGTTCAAGGACTGGGACGCGAACTACAAGGCCAACAAATCCGCTCTTGATCGGGTCGGTGAATACCAGCTGAAGTTCGCGCAAGCACAAAACAGCCGTCGCGATGTCGCGAAAGCTTTCGGCGATTGCCACGGTGTGCTGACGGATATATTCGGCAAATACCTTA
This sequence comes from Deltaproteobacteria bacterium, assembly GCA_033763315.1. Lineage (GTDB taxonomy): Bacteria > Myxococcota_A > Polyangia > Fen-1088 > Fen-1088 > JAGTJU01. The sequence continues at coordinate 69,699 of JANRKS010000005.1, read as the reverse complement.
GGTCAAAGAAGGTGAAGTCGCTTGATAACTTCATGGCGGCATCCGGTGATACGGTAGGTTCGCAAATTGTGGCATCGCTCGTTGCGTGCAATGCAGCACATGGATTCCGTGCCAGCGCTGCTTCAATGTATCAGAACCTTTTGTCCGACAATATCGCCGGCGGGGGACCGAGGGCGGCCGCCTGCACCGAGTCGATGAAGCTCCTGACTTTGTTGGAGGCTGATCGCACGGATATTCCGTTTCGGTCTCATGGCTTTTGTACAAGCAGCGCGGTGAGTCCACCTCCGTGGATTCACGCCTTGCTCGATCGATTCAATCTGCCGAGAAAACCCAGTCAGACAGCCATTACGTTTACGGCCCACATGAAGGATGCGCTGGACAAGGCTTACACGCCTGACGGCGCTGTTGCGTCCGTTAAAAAGGAGGGTGCTGGCGCCGTTGTCGCGTTCAAGGCCGAGAAGTACAAGGCGCCCGTCTACGACTGTCGATATACAGATAAAATCGCGTATTGGGAGTTTCTCGACGGCAAGGCATTCCCTCGACATGAAGAGATCTGCACGCTCAAGGGATACGAAACCCGCGTCACCCAAATACCCGACACCGTGGTGCCCGCGTACGAGGCTGCCAATCTGAAACCAGGTACCCAGGTCAGAGCGATTTCGACGTACGATCCCGAGGCGAAACGGAATGTAACTCCGATTCAGGGAACGATTCTGGAGGTTTACAAGGATTCCGAACGCACGAAACTGGCAGGCGTGTTCGGTTTCGAGTTTCAGTAATCCACGGGTTCGAATGTGGCGTCGGATCCTCCGCTGAACAGACCAGTCATAAGTGATGAGTGCTCTCGCCCTCAATGAAAGTACCGTAATAACATGGTCTTTTCTTGCGTAAAAGTGGCCATTGGCAATCCACCTCCGTGTGGTTGTGATTTCCACATTGATGTGGTGCGGGCTAACCGCGGGCAAGGTGGACGGAGATGACGCAACCGCAATTCGCCACCACGAAGACGAGTACTGGAAAAAGCAAAAGCTCACCCGTCGCGGGGATAAAGCTCCCGTATCTTGTTCTGGCCTGGTCTGGCCACGCCGCCCTTGATGCTCATCTCGGTCCGAGACTGTTCACGCTTTGCGATGGGCTCGTTTTGGGTCGTTCAACTGGAGAGGAGGAACCCAGATTAGCGCTGGATCCAAAGCTGTCGCGCGAGCACGTCCGGTTCAAGAAGTATGGAGGAGAATGGACGATTGAGGACCTCGGTAGCCGAAATGGAACGGTTGTTGATGGGAAAACCATTTACTCACCGACGGCGCTGAAAGAGGGATCGATTATCTTCACGGGCTCGCAAGTATTTGTCCTCCGTAATTTGAATGCGGAACAAATCGCGGTGCTACGGAATGAATGTGGAAGACCAACCACGGGTACACCCACCTTCTCGATCGCCGCCGCGCACACGTATCAAAAAGTCAAACGTTTGGCTGACGCGGACCTGGATCTGTTCATCAGCGGGGAAACAGGGACGGGAAAAGAGGTGTTGGCTCGGGCTGTTCATATGCTTTCCGGGCGCAAGGGATCATTCGTTGCACTCAATTGTGCTGCGCTTCCCGAGCCGTTGGTGGAAAGTGAATTGTTTGGATTTCGGCGGGGCGCCCACTCGGCCGCGCGGGAGCACAAACTGGGGTTGCTTGAACTGGCGCGCGACGGGACGCTGTTTCTTGACGAACTTGGCGAATCGTCCTTCGGCGTACAGGCCAAGCTGCTTCGGTTTTTGCAAGACCGATCGTTTACGCCGCTTGGAGGTACGGCTCCCGTCAAGGTAAATACCCGCATCATCGGTGCCTCGCACCGCCGAAACTTGGCTGTTGGTAACGACGGTCGTGGTCTTCGACCAGATCTTGCGAACCGACTGGGACCCGAGCCGATCGTGTTGCCCCCTCTTCGGGAGCGCATTGAGGACGTGGGCGTACTGGCCGCGTTGTTCCTCGCACCGCTGGGAAAGACACTTTCCAACGAAGCCGTTCGATGTCTCTTTCTGTCTTCCTGGGAAGGAAATATTCGACAGCTGTGGCATCGGATCCGTTACGCCGCGGCCTCCGTTGGCGATGGGCAGGTCATCCAGGCGGAGAACCTCCCTGCCGGGTGGACCGACCCAGGGGAGCGGAAAGTCGCGGTTGAGAGCCTGGAGAATTCTCGTTCGACTGGAAGCCTTCGGGAGTCCCCGAGCGCGCAGGAGATCGAGGCCATACTGCGGAAAACCGGGGGTGATGTGGCTGCCGCTGCTCGCGAGCTTGGTCGTCAGCGAACGTTGGTCTGGAAGTGGCTTCGTCGCTTTGGAATCGATCCGACGGCATTCCGAGTCGATAAACCTTGAATATTTCCAATTGGTGAAGGCGCCGGGAATTGCATCTGGGTCCGCGAGCGGTCCATATGCATTAGCGCTTAGATCTTAGTGTTCGTGACCGCCGCCACCGCCGCCGGCGGCAGGAGCCTCGTCCTTCTTCTTCCCAACGATCAGCGCTTCGGTTGTGATGAGTGACGAATTTGGCGGCAAGGTTCTTCGATCGCGCGACGAACGATGTTCACGCCCACGCGCGTTGGAAGCACAAAGTAGCGGCCCTGATCGAGCTCATGACCGCAACATCCGTCTTTCCCACAGCGCTAGACTAGACGGCCTTATACGTCACATTGTGAAGAGGCTTAGCAGGACGATCCCTTCGTCCTTCATCACTACGGCGCGCCCATGAATGAAGGATGATGTCTCCGGGCTGATGAACAAGTTCGGCTGAACGGCCGTGCCTGGAACAGCCACGGTCGCCCCGTCGCCAAGGCCTTTGTGAAGCGGCTCGGGAAGCAATGCTACGGCGAGCTCACGAGAGATGCGCACAATGGGTTGAACATCGAAGGGCTGTGAGCCTTCCAATACCTTTGCGATCGCCTGGGGGCCAAAGCGCAGAGCGGCGGTTAAACTCAAGTCGCCGCCTCCCGGCTGTGGTTCTTTAAGCCACCGCACACCGTCTGGCGGGGCAGGCAGCCTAATGAAGTGTTCCAGTCGCTTCACGTCTTCACTGATCGACATCTTCGATTGCCTCGCTTCGACCTTGTTTGTATCGGGGCTCTTGCACGCGGCTGCTGCAGTGATTGCGCCGATGAATACTGTGACGGTTGACAGACGCATCACAGCCGATTTCGGAGACGGCGGTTGTCTTTAGGTTGCCGCATCCTTGTGGTGTTGGGGCTAACAGCAACGGCCACTCCCAACGTGAAGCCTTTCCACTTTAGGTATCGCTGCAAAGTAGAGAAGTGATCGTATTGATGGCCCCACCCTACCCGCTCGAACCTGCCGTTGTCCGAATCGGGAAGGCCGGTGGCGATATCGGCATCACTCACGTTGAAGTTGTAACGATCTTCTGCGTGCAGAATCATTATTGCTTCGAAGAGAACTTCCCCGTTTGAATTTGGGGCTTTGTGCGCTTTGACTTCACCACTAATCCAGATTTGGTGAGCACCGATCGCCTTCTGCCAATTCTCGGTCGATGGGTACGGGAACATCGCCGACAGATACGGATACTTGCCTGCGGGGGCTCCGCAAGGAATCGCATTACCCGTGACGGGAAACTGATACTGGGAGGGGTCCTTCAGGTAGATGCGTTGAGTGGCGTCCTGAAAGTCAAGAATGGCATTCCAAAGCGTTGTCTGCCCCGAGACGTCGGACATCACGTACCGTTCGTAACTGAAGACCCTAGGCTTCCCGCCGCCATCAAGGAAGTGGCGGTATGCGGCCAAAGCGTCAGTAAGATCGGGGCGGAGCGTCTCGCCCACATTCAACATCGCTCGCCACTTGGCAAGTGCCGCGTAGTCGCCGGCCACAGGTTCGCGGCGACCGAGCACAAGGTGTCCGTTGTCGTGCGTAATCTTTGGCCGGGTGGCAGGCGCCATCTTGTAGTCCAAACCGGTCTCGAGACTTTGATGGTGGTCCTGACGGTGCCTGAGCAAAATTCTGCGGCCAACTGGCGAAACTGCACTACGAGTCCGACTTGACCTTGTACCCCACAGCGATGATGGCCCAGGAGTTGTAATGTTGTGTCGTAGGTCTTTCCGACGTGGTCGTTACCCGAAATCCTGAACCGGACACGTTCAGTCGCAAGAATAGGGAGCGACCATGAACGAGAAGGCCAGGCGAAACACGCAAAAACGGCGAGCCGCCCGAAGGCCACTCGCCGTTTTGCAAATCCAACGCGCCCTTACGAGCGCTTAGATCTTAGTGTTCGTGACCGCCGCCACCGCCGCCGGCGGCAGGAGCCTCGTCCTTCTTCTTCTCAACGATCAGCGCTTCCGTTGTGATGAGCAACGAAGCCACTGAAGCGGCGTTTTGCAAAGCCGAGCGCACGACCTTCGTGGGGTCGATAACGCCGGCCTCAAGCAAGTCCTCGAAGGTATCGGTGGCTGCGTTGTAGCCGAAGCCGCCTTTGCCTTCTTTGACCCGCTGAACGATGATGCTGCCTTCTTTGCCAGCGTTGGCAGAGATTTGGCGCCAAGGTTCTTCGATGGCGCGACGAACGATGTTCACGCCCACGCGCTGGCCCTCTCCAACGGCTGCGCGCGTTGCGTTCAGCGCGTCTTCCACGCGGGCATTTTTCTCTTTCATTTCGGTTTCGGTGGCAGCGCTGACCTTGATCACCGCAACACCGCCAACAAATTTGGCCAAGCGCACTTGCAGCTTCTCTTTGTGCGGATGGCAACGTCCTTCCGCATTTCCCTGCGGCGTTGGCCAAAGGCCGGAGCCTTCACCGCACACACGTTCAACGTGCCACGCAGCTTGTTGATCGAGGCTTCGCCTTGAAGCTCTTCCGCGATTCCTCGCGGTCGAACTGAATTTGCACTTGCGTCATCTGAGCAAATCGCCGTGTAAACAACTGAAAACATGGGTGAAAGTACTTTATCAGCTTCTTCACCGCGTATTGTTTGCGACGTTAATTGTCGTTTATGACAACATTTTTTATCGTTTTAAGAGACATTAAATGTTGTTAAAGGTCGTTTTCTACTACACTTTTAGCCCATGAACTTCGAGAACGCGCTTCAGGCGCTGGGGCAGCTACTCGACGAGGAAGGCATGGTGGCCGACTTGGTGCTGGTGGGAGGAGGAGCACTCTTGCTCCAGGGCGAACTGGAACGTCCAACGGCGGATCTGGATATTGTCGCTCGCGTCGAGAACGGGACGCTACAGGCCTCAGCGCCGCTTCCAACAGCGCTCGTTCAGTGCGTGAGGCGTGTGGGAAAAGCGCTGGATCTTCCACATCACCCCCGCGATCCCAAAGACTGGCTCAACGCGGGCCCTTCCTACCTTACAACGATGGGATTGCCAGAGGGCTTTCAGGGCCGGCTCGATAGGCGAGCGTACGGTCCCTTGACCATTCGGATCGCCTCACGGCTCGATCTGGTTGCGCTCAAGATCTTCGCTGCGTCCGATCCTCAGCGCTCTCGACGAGCAGTTGACGTGGCCGACCTCAAGCGGCTCGCACCAACATTTGATGAGGTCTTGCACGCGCTTCGTTGGTGCATGCGGATTGACGGCCGCGCGGATTTTCTTGAACTGGATGCAAAGCCACTGCTCAAGACGCTGGGAATCGATGTGGTGCCGCTGCTTGCAGCGCTCGGTCACAAGGAATAGCGGATGAGCACCCAATCGATCAGCGATGCCATCGCCAAGCTGCTTTGGAACGCATGGACGGAGCTGGGAGTCCCCGGTGTGGAGCGGCGATACAAACACGTCGCTATGGACCTTGAGCCGCTCATCGTGTTTACGCCGTCTCTCGTGCAAGAAGAGCCGCGCCTTACCGAGCAAGTTAGCGCCTGGTGCGCCCAGCATGGCCACTGCGTGAGCCAGACGCGCTTGTGGGGCCTCGCCCGCAAGCAACCCAAGCAGCTTCTGACGGCGTTTACAGCGTTTGTCGATCGACTTCCAGGCAGTGCTGCCAGTTGGAAGAAGGCCTCGGCGCGCGTTGAGACGAGCCATACTTCCATGCGTGCACCGCCGGTGGAACGTCCGTCCCTCGTGAGGCTGCGCATGAGGGGGCTTGCGGGCAACGGTGCGCGGGCGGATGTCTTCTGTGAGCTGGTGGCCGCCGAAGGACGGTGGATGCCCTCTGCCCATCTTGATTTCCTGGGATACACGCGGCGAACTGTGGAAAGACTGTTCGGGGACCTGGAAACGTCCGGCATCGTCGCTCGCGCGCCAGGCAAGGGGGCCGGCTCCTTCCGACTCAAGCATCCGAGCGCCCTCGCCAAGCTCGTCGCTGCCGATTCTCTGCTCTGGGTGGATTGGTCTGCGGTGCTTCTTACGGCGTGGCACCTGCTTGCATTAGAGCAATCGGCCGCGCAATTGCCTGATGTAGCAGCTGTGGTGAAGGCCAATGAAGCGAGGGGCATTCTTCTCGATCTCTCACTAAGGGGCGCACTCCCCGAGCCACCTCTAACAGCGGGTGACGAGTCGGCGTTGCCTAACCTCTTGCGGTGGGGGCGCGGTGTGCTTGAGGCTTGGCCGCAGCGAGTGTGAGGCGGTGGTGGCAGGTCGCCGCCGTGATGGTTGAGAACAAGCTGAGGCAATTTCACCGCACGCCATATCGCGCGGTCAGCGCGGCAACCTAATTGTCGCGCGGCGCTTGTAAGGCAGCGAATCTGTCAGTTACACCGGTCAGTTGCGACCTGCCGTGGCAACGCAAGCTGAGCCTCGAACAGATCCAAACTGCTTGCGCTTGCGTGAAATTGCCATTACTTACAACCAAAAAAGCACGTCACTGGGCTTAAGTCCGCAGGGCTCGCATCTCGCCCCTTGTCCTTCGCGGCGCGCCTTCTGGGCTTCGTTCATCGGCCAGGGCGGCGTGTGAACCTGCCGCCGAAGTGGTACGGTAGACTCCATGCACACCGCCCGACGGCTTCATTATCGCTATGAAGAGTACCTCGCGGCCCTCGAGATCAGTGGCGTGAAGCTTGAGTATTGCGACGGAGAAATCTACGCAATGGCGGGGGGAACACCCGCTCACGCCGACTTGGCCGCCTCCGTCACGCGCATTCTCGGCAATGCTCTTTTGGGGCGGTGCCGCGTATCGTCGTCGGCTCTAAAGGTGAGGATCGAAGCTACTGACCTCTCAACCTTTCCTGACGTCACCATCGTCTGCGGCGAGCGCCTGGTCGCCTCAATCGACCGCAACGCTGTCATCAACCCCACCGTCGTGGTGGAGGTGACCAGCGACTCCACTGAGGACTACGATCGAGGCGAAAAGTTAAGCCACTACAAACAGTGCGCGAGTGTAGCAGCCGTCATTTTCATCTCTCATCGGCGACCCCAGGTAACTGTTGTGTCGAGGACGCCTGCGGGTTGGGAGCAAAGCGAAAGCCGAGCGGGCGAAGACGTTGTGCTGTCCGTGCCTCCTATCTCGATACTCGTCGATGAGATTTATGCGGGCATCGTGCTCGGCGGGTAAGCGGGCATCGTGCTCGGCGCGTCATCAGGGTAACCAGTGAGGGAAAGACCGATAACATCCCTTCCGTAAACTTCGTTTTCCCGGGCTATCGTCGATAAGAGCGAGCATCATCCTCTTCTCGTTGCCACCATATCTTCCTTTGCCGCCCAAAGAGCGATGTCGTCTTTCTTGATGGCCGCAGCCATCAGGGATGGGAATTTGTCGGGCGTACAGGCAAAGCTGGGAACCCCGAGCAGACTCATCTTGGCGGCGAGCTCTTGATCGTAACAAGGCGCACCTTCATCACTCAAGGCCAGCAAGGTGATGAATTGCACGCCGCTTTGAACGAGTTCGTTGGTGCGCTGGAGCAGGTTTCTTTCGACACCGCCTTCGATCAGGTCCGAGATCAGGATGAGGATCGTGTTGGCTGGATCTGTGATGAGAGATTGGCAATAGCCGACGGCTTTGTTGATATCAGTGCCGCCGCCAAGTTGGGTGCCAAAGAGGAGTTCGACGGGATCATCGAGTTTCTCGGTCAGATCGACCACAGCGGTGTCAAAGACGACAAGTTGGGTCTTCACGGCGGGCAATGAGGCCATCACTGCACCGAAAATGCTCGAATACACGACGCTGGCAGCCATGGAGCCGCTTTGGTCGATGCAGAGGATGATGTTGCGCTGGGTCTTATGTGCTTTGCGACCGAAACCGATCAAGGTCTCGGGAACGATCGTCTGATAATCAGCTTGGTAGTGCCGTAGATTGGCACGGAGGGTTCTGTTCCAGTCGATTTCGGCCGTTCGGGGTCGGCGATTGCGCGTGGCGCGGTTGAGAGCACCGGTGACGGCACTGCGCATCGGCTCGGCAAGCTTGCGCATGAGTTCATCCACCACCTTACGTACCACGAGACGGGCGGTTTCCTTTGTCTTGGCAGGAATCACACCGGACAAGGAAATGAGACTGGCGACCAGATGCACGTCGGGCTGTACGGCTTCGAGCATCTCCGGCTGAAGGAGCATCTCTCTCATGCCGAGACGGTCGAGAGCGTCCTTCTGCATGACCTGGACGACGCTGGCCGGGAAATATTTGCGAATGTCTCCCAGCCAACGGGCGACTCGAGGCGCAGACTTTTCCGTGCCACCACGGCGGCCTGATTTCATCCCATCAGGGCCATCAGGCTCGTAAAGGGCCGCCAGAGCCCGATCCATCTCCATGTCGGCACCCGCAAGCGCTCCACAAGATTCATTTGCCTCGCCGCCTAACACGAGTCGCCAGCGGCGTTGTCTTTCGGTGTTAGAAATGGCGTCGCTCATGTTGGGATACCCAGAATTTGATGCAGCACCGGCAGTGGCTTCATGGCGCGCTCAAGGTTCCAATCCAATCTGGTATGCGCCAACGTCCCAGGATGGCTGTCATTGGTGTGCTTGGCTCGTTGACCCAGTTGGATGCGCTCAGTGCCAGGGAAGGTCGAAAAAGTGCGACGGATGAGCGGGAGGATGCGCGTGAAGGTTTCCTCAGTCAGTGAGGCGACCCAGGAATCCACGGTTTGCCACAGGCGATCATCGTGGAGGAGGATCATACCGCTTTGATGGAGGAAGCCTTCAAGCCAGGCGGCAGCCTGTGAGGGGTCGTTTCCGATCGAAAGTGCCTGACTCACACGTGTGGAGGTGGTCCCCACATCTTCGGCTTGCTCATCAAAGAGCAGGCGAGCGGCGAGGCCGGAAATGAGGCCATGTGTACCGCCGAGCACGGCAATTCGCGTGAGCGCAGGCATCCAGTCGGTGAGGTGCACCTCCTTACCGATGAGCTTGATGGCTTGATGGGTCGAGACGATGCGTGCGCGCATTTTCACCGCCGCATCGTCGTCGAGTGACGCGCAGGCACCGCTGAGGCCTATGCATGCACGGGCGACGAGACTGTCGAGCACATGACCGACGAGCGAGGCATCGGTTTGTCGGACATTGCCATAGCGGAAGATGTTGGCGAGCGGAGGGATGGCCTCCAGAAGCTGTGACGTGTCGCCGGCGATGGCGGCCTGGTTTTCTAGAGCATGAGTAACCGACTCAACGGCGTGGGGAAGGTTGGCCAGCAACACTCGATCCACGAGCTTCGAGAGTGCAGGCAGCGACTGCGCTTTCTGCGCTTCATCCATGGCGAGCGCAGTGGCTGCATCAATGATGGACTGGCCCCAACGGCTGGCTTCGATGATGCAGATGGCGAAATCGGGCTGCCAGCGGAGTTGCCAGATTTCGTGGAAGGTGCCTTTGGCGCTGCGGCCCGCGCCTCGCACCTCGCCCCACTTCACACCAAGCAGATTCAGGCGATGGAGTAGATGACTGCGGGCGAGATCATTTTCACTGCGCAGATCGAGATCGAGGTCTTTGGCGATTGCCTCGGGCTTAATGCGAAGACTTCGCTGCTGCTTTTTGAGGTCCTGCTGAAGCGGCACGGTGGGTACGTCTGGCGGCACACGACCAAGTTTTTCACCGACGATCAATTGTGCGTGGATAAGACGCAACGGGGCATCCTCACCCATACAAATCACCGTTCGCACGGCTTCATTGATCTCTTCGAGACCTGGAGCCGGACGCTCACGCATCGCTGCCAGAGCATCGCTGAGACGGGCGGCTTCAATGACGTGCGCGGACGAGCAGTCCATGTCCTCGCCACGCATGAAGCGCGCGACTTTGGAGATCCAACCAATGGCTCGCTGGCTCGCATCAACAGATTGATTCTTCCACAAGAACTCATACCAGCCTGGTGACAGCACACCGGCGCCGTAGCCGCTTGCAGAAGCCAGCCGACCATACGTCCACGGTGCCCACGTGGCTGCCACTTTCACTTTTGGCAGAGCTTTGAGGAGGTCGCTATCTGCCTTTGCTGCAGGCATGGTGGCGAGAGCGGGCACATGCCAGGCGCCGCAAACCACTGCGATCTTCTGGAAGCCATCTTTTTCCGCCTGGCGGATGCATCGACGCATGTACGCCTCACGCAGATTCTCACGATGTACGGCATCTTTGGACAAGCGACGCGGCAATTCAGCACGCACACTTGTCATGGCTTCCTGAATGGCATCGAAAAGACCTGCGCTGTCGAAGTCGCGGCGTTCTTCGACCATCTGGTTCCACCAGGTTTCACCATCACCGTAGCCTGCCGCACGGCCCAGCCAGTCGAGGGGGTCCCCGGATACATCTTCTTGAGGATCTGCTGGCGGCAAATCGGGTAAATCGGCCTGTTCACACTCTTTACGCAGGGCAAGGTCATGCGCCTGAGGCAAGTCGATGAAGCGCACGGGAATGCTCTGTTGAAGCCCAAAGCGGATGGCCTGCCACTCAGGTGAAAAATCGGCGAAGGGATAGAACGAGGCCAGCTTCGTGTCATCTGGGCAATACAGAAGCAGAGCGACCGGTGGCTCGATTTCCGCGTGTAGAGCCGATGCCAGTACAGCTTCGGCTTCCGGTGGTCCTTCAATCAATACGCAATCTGGCGACAATTCCTCAAGCGCACGAACTAGCGATCGCGTGCAGCCGGGGCCATGATGACGAATGCCGAAGAGGTGAGTCACGATCCGTCGATCCACAGCTCAAATCATCTCCCGGCATGCCCGATAAAGATCCTTCCACTCACTCCGCTCTTTCACCACGGTTTCGAGGTACTCCTTCCACACGACGGAATCCTGCACGGGGTCTTTGATTACGGCGCCGACCAGTCCGGCGGCCAGGTCGCCAGCGCTCAGTGTGCCATCGCCGAAATGCGTGGCGAGGGCGATGCCGCTGTTCAGCACGCTGATGGCTTCGGCGGTGCTCATCGTGCCAGTAGGGGATTTTAGTTTGGTCTTGCCATCGGCGGTCTGGCCGTCACGCAGCTCGCGGAAGATTTGCACTAGACGGCGCACTTCTTTGAGCGCTGGTGGTTCACTGGGAAGCTCGAGCGCGCGGCCCATTTCGCTGACTCGTTTTGTCACGATGGCGATCTCTTCCTCCTCTGTGGCAGGTACGGGCAGAATAACGGTATTGAATCGACGTTTGAGGGCACTGCTGAGTTCGTTCACGCCCTTGTCACGATTGTTGGCGGTGGCGATGACGTTGAAGCCGCGATTCGCCATCACCTCGCTTGATAGCTCGGGGATCGGCAATGTTTTCTCCGACAAAATGGTGATCAGTGTGTCCTGTACGTCCGCTGGGATCCGCGTGAGTTCCTCGACACGGGCGATGCGACCATCCTTCATCGCGCGCATGAGCGGACTCGGTACGAGGGCTTCATGGGAAGGACCTTTAGCCAACAGCAACGCGTAGTTCCAACCGTAGCGCATCTGTTCCTCGCTGGTACCCGCAGTGCCTTGAATAAGCCGGGTCGAATCACCAGAGATGGCGGCAGCAAGATGCTCGGAAACCCAGCTCTTCGCCGTGCCGGGCACACCATAAAGCAGCAGCGCACGATCGGTAGCCAGCGTGGCGACGGCGATTTCAATGACGCGACGATCGCCGATGTATTTGGCGGTGACTTCGAATCCGTTGTCGAGTTTTACACCGAGCAAATACTGTGAAACAGCCCATGGTGAAAGGTTCCAGTTGGTCGGGCGTTGACGAGTGTCGGCTTTACGGAGTTCGTCGATTTCTAGCGCAAAGTTCTGTTCAGCGTGTTGGCGTTGGGGGTTCATGGTTTCAGGCTCCGAGTGAGTGGAGTTGTTTGCGTTGATCGAGCACGATGCCGACTCGTGCGATGGCCTCGGCGAAGGGCTGAACGTCATCTTTGGTGATATCCCAGCCGCCGGCACAGTCCTCGAATTGCGCGGGTGGAATGATGCAAGCGAGTTCGACAAGGGTGGTGCGGAGTAGCCAGTCGTGGCGGGCCTCGCCGCTGTTCACGCGGCGTTTGAGAAACTGAATCAGTGTGTTTGCGGTGTCGACCGAGAGTGATGGTGAATCCAATGGAATGCTATCAATGAAGCGGTTGAGCAGCGCACTCATAGAGCCCGGCTGTTTCGCATCTGCGGCGCTGAGGAGGCGAAGGAAATGCTTCTCGCGGATAGCCAGCGGAAGCGTGATCAGCAAGTCGAGCACGTTGAGCGAGCTGCCCTGCGGGATCTGTGTCGACAGGAAGGCTTCTGCCCATTCGACTCGTTGCTGCAAGGACTGCGCTGCGGCCCAGCCTTGTAACAAGGCTTCGCTCCAATCAGATTTCTTGGCCCACTCGATGAGTTCGATTGGTTTGAGCGATGTCTTCTCTTCCCACCACTTCAGCGGAACGGCACGGACAAGTTGCAGCAGCCACCAGGCGCGTTCGCCCATCTCCAAGCCTTTCGGCTTCGCTTCTTCGATCAAATCTGCCTTCCATTCGGCCACAAAGACAGCGGGCGGCTCCAAGGTGATCACGGTGCCGCGGAGGAACTTTTTCTCCATCATGAGGCAGGGCTCAAGGCGCGCGGCCATTCGCTGCATGAAGCGTGAGCCGGAGAGCGATGACAGCAAACGCAACGCAGCCTGTCGCGCTTCTTTGCTTTTGTCCGTAAGCGTGGTTTCGAGCAAATCTTGATCTGCGAGACTCAGTGCCGTGGAGAGGCATTCGATGAAGGTCGCGCGCTCTCGAGCACCTTCCGTTGTCAGCGCGGCGGCAATGAGTGCGCGCGCTCTGTCGGCATCGCGAGGACGCAGAGCCGTGAGGTAAAGCTTGCGCTGATCGAGACTTCCGTTCTGCCAGGCTTCATCGTCGAGCGACTCGCTGCCTCCACCGACAGCATAGGCCCACGCTTCGTTTTGCGCGGCGAGCCAGGTGCCTCGATGCCCGAGGGCGGGTAGTAGATGCGGACGAAGCACCGTGCTGCGCTTGCCGGCATCGAGAGCTTTGGGTAACAGCCGATGTGGGAGTGTGCGGTTTGCAGCAGCGAGTTTTTGAAAAGCCTCCGCCTGCAAGCGAGTTGGGCCGTCGGTGAGGATGCCGGAGAGCGTTTGCAGCAATGTGGGTGCGGCGGCCGCCTGCAAAACATCGTCCAGAGCTACAGGCGTCGATTGCCCAATGGTGGTCGGGAGCCAGCCCGCGAGATGACAGGTGGCCAACACACCCGCGGTTTGTAGCAGCGCCTTTTCCGGTTGATCGCGCGTGATCTTGGCGAGCAACTCACCGAGCGGTCCATCCTGGGAGGGCCATTCTGGCGGGCGACGTTCCGTGCCGATCAATGCGGTGGCGGCGAGTGAGGCGAGTGCGTTCATGCGAGTACGACGGCCTCCGTCCAGCATGGAGTTGATTCATCCACTGACCACGCCGTGAGCGGTCGCCAGCGGTCACCGAGCCACTCCCCGAAGATCGACAGTGGATGCCCGCCACTGAGCGCAAGCAGTTGCCAGCCATCTTCTTCGCTGATGCGCAGTGGAACGGCGCGCAAGTCGGTGTCGAGGACGAACCAGCGGTTGCCGTGCGAGATCGGCGTGGCGCCATGAAGCATGAGCGGCAGGCGCTGCATCCACGGGCTGCTGCCAAGCGCGGTGGCTATGGAATCAAGCGCCGAATCCCATGAATGCGCCTCTGACGTGGCAACATTTGTCTCGATCGACTGTGGAACATTCGTCAGAAGTGCACGCAAGGGATAGGCACTGGGAAAGAATGCCAGCTTCGCCTTCACGGCCATGCCCGGCACGAAACCATGATCATAGCGGCGCTGGCCATGCGAAAAATCGAGCAGGAAGGCCTGACGCTGCGACTGCAAACCACACAGCCAAACACGGCGCTCCCATAGCTTCTCGTGTTCATCGTAACTCACGCCTTGAACGAGCCAGGTATCCTCCAAGCAATCGCCCGCGGCCAGCACGTCTTCTTTGTCCGAAGGCCAGCCCGCGAAGGCACGCACATCCTGTCGCAGCGGCTCCGGTAGTGTGTCGAGACGCTGCATGGCATCTGTGAGTAATTGCATACGACCCATCTGCATAAGCGCGCTCTGCTGCCAGCCTTCGCCAGAGGAAACGGTGGCCTCGAGTTGCCTCACCGCATGGCCAAGACCGGACGCCTGAGCATCCACGAGGCGCGCGGCAACCTCACGCCAAAAGTTGACAGGCTTCGTCGGTAGATCGGCGATGCCATGACGCACCAGATCTGCCATCCAGCGCTCTAGGTCACGCGCGCCGCCGATCATGCGATCGAGTCGCTTCGCTTCACGTTTCGCAGCGACTTCAGGATCGGCTGGAACAGCCACCTTGGATTCTTTTTTCTCGGCCTGCTTCTCCGCACGAACCTGCCGGTCTTTCAGCCACTCTGCCACCCAGGTCGGTAGCTCCTTTGACGTGAAGGCGCTCTGCTTTTGCGCCAACAACAAGTACAGCGCCAGACCATGCTTGCAGGGGAACTTACGACTCGGGCATGTGCATTTAAAGGACGGCCCGCCGACATCAATGATCACCTGATACGGCTTCGATCCACTCCCTTGGCACTCGCCCCAGATCGCAGCCTCCGTATAACCCAGCGTCGGCCACTTCGCCGGACTCAGCAGCCCCTTTGCGGACTTTGCCGATGAATCATCAGGGGAGAGAGCGAGAATTTGATCGGCAGTCAACATGTGAGCCTTATGCCGGCAACTGATAGGGCATAGGAGGCATAGTCGCGGTACACCGCCGATCACGATACCCTGGGGCCCCGAATTCGGGACCAATAAAATAGACCCTATGACGACTTTTCACCTCCACCATTGAGGCAAAGTGTTTTAAACGACAGATAGCAGCCCTTCCGTAACTCGTTCCGCGGGGCGTCTCTTGCGACGTGGTGAACCGTTCCACCGTCCAAATCTTTTGACGGAATGGTGCGTTTAGCCTCGCCGAACCAAGCGCTGGTCAAATGCCGTTTCGTGTTGAGAATGCCAACGGTAAACGCGTTTGCTTCGGCCAAGATGTTGGCGACGGTGGTGCGTACTTCGTGTTCTGCGGCGGTGCTTCCCCTTCCTAAACGCGGATGGGCGAGGCATTCACGTCGGTGTTTACTTTATCTCTGCAGCGACCACCAATACGACCGCACGTTCCTTCAAGGTGGCGGTTCCCACAACGACGGTTTCACCAGGACGGACGGTGAAGTCGGTATTGATGTCCACGCTGCCAAGGCCCTTGGTGTCAAAGTCGAAGTCCACACCGCGAACGACGATGTCCCGCAGCTTGCCGGGTCCCACCGTTGCGGTCGCTTGCATCTTCATCGCATAGCGGGCGTTGCTGGGCTCGTTGGCAAGTGGCGGTTTAAGCAGCACGTCCCCGTTCGATTGGAACCAGGCGCCTGAACGCACACGTTGAACCACGGCGACTAACTCATGATACGAGCGGTAAGGGAGCGACCGCTGCAGTTCGGCCACGACGGCCGCGAGTGTTTTGGGCACTGCGGCTTCGCCGTCGCTGGTCGCTAGCAATACGTGCACACGAATTGCGACATCAACCACCGGTACGTCAAGCTGGCGGATCGCATCCGCTACAGCCGCAACGTTGGCTGGATAGTCGAAGATCGAAATTGACTCGAACGCCGAGGTGTCGGCTATCTTGCTGCCCTTGGCACCGCTAGCCAGCGGGCGGACCGCCTTGATCACATCGTCTGACACTTGGTACTTGAGGCGGAACAAGCGCGCTTGCATCGGCGCCTCTGCCTGTGCCGTTCCTGCGTCGAAAGCAAGGCAGAGCAACACAGCAACCGTGCGCCCGATCAGCCTGCACCCTGCCCTCGTGACCGCACCTTTTGTGATCAAAGAGATCGCCCCGGAACGACGTCGCCGAACCAAATGATTCGCACCGTGGCACTGTTGGATGGTATCTCGATGGGCTTTGGCCGGACTGCTGCAAGAGCACCGCGAGCGGTTTGCAGTTGCGCAGGTCCTGGTCTGGTTTGGGGGGCGCTGTCGCGCATCCAATGGCGGCGCCAGTCGCCTTCCGCACTGTTGTCATCTGAAGATAAAGTGTTTTGTTCAACCGACGTGGCGAAGGGCGCCGCCGGGGTGAAAGCCACCGGCGTGGTGTGGCTTGCGCGCATACGGGTAAACGCGAGCAAACCCAAAGCCGCTACACCCAAGCAGCCCATCGTGGTGGAAGTGCGCCACGCCCAGCGCGATGTCTGGCCCACGGGCGCAGCGCCAATCCTATCCATGACTCGTGCGTGCATGCGAAAGACCGCCGGACTCTCGAAAGGCATCTCCGCGTCATCGCGAATCATGCTTTCCTGCAACCACGATCGATCGTCGGCCATGTCGCGCGCAAACGAAGCGCACTGTTCGCAACCGGCGAGGTGCTGATCAATCAGGCGGAGCTTCATGGACGGCAGATCCCCACCCACGTGCAAAGGAAGCAGCTTTTGGACAGCGTGACACTTCATCGCGCACCATCCTTTCGCGCTACGTCTGGGTGTCCTTCGTCCATCGTGGCACGCATGCTCCGCAGTTTGCCCCGCGCCGCGCAGATTTGCGAGCGTACCGTCGCTTCGCTTGATTCGAGCAAGCGCGCCACCTCGCGCGTGGATAGACCTTCAACGTCCCGCAGAATCAGCGCCGCGCGTTCTTTTGGCGGCAAGCGCGCGATTACGTCTGACACAGCGACCCGAACGCGCTGTCCCTCCACGTTTGCCTCTGGGGCGGCAGACACGGCAAGGTCCTGCGGATCAATGGTGGCCTGCATCTCCTGCAAGGCGCCGGCGTGACGCTGTCGGCGTTCCATCAGATCCATTGATGCATTCACCACAACCCGATAAACCCATGCGCCGAAGTCGCGTTCGCCATCGACCCGACCGATAAAACGAAACAGACGCAAGAGCGCATCCTGGGTGGCATCCATCGCATCGTCGCGGTTGCCCAAAAGTCGCCGAGCCACCGCGAGAGCCCTTCCTTCGTAGCGACGGACCAAAGCGCCGAACGAACGCTCATCGCCGGCCTGGGCCTCGCGCAACAACCGCCGTATCTCACGCGCCTCATCGTCACGGGAGACATCAGACCCAACATTCGCGCAAAGCGCATCGGGTTGCAGGGTGATTGTCTTGGAGAACATTGTCAGTACTACCGCCGAAGTTAGCAAAACGTTCAAGCAAGTGGCTTGAGACTTCGTTATTTGGCGATCTTGTGACGCTTTTGCACGGTCCGCCGTCCCGACCAGTAGAGACGTCATGCAACCGTTTCGTCAACACAGTTCTAAGACCGAAGTGGCCCCTGCGCAGCCGCGTGGCAACGATGCAGGGCGGCATGGTTCCGCCCCTCCCCATAGTGGGCCTTCCGCTTTCGTATGGTTGTTCGCTTTCGCTGTGCCCTTTGCTGGCACAGTTTCCGCGATTGCGGTGATGGGCGGCGTCCGGAGCGGCAATGTGCGGGAACTGACGGCACGGTTAAGCGCGCTTGAAGCAGGCTTTGATCATACGCAGCCAACCCGTTTGCCGCCGCCCGTCTTCGTCATTGATCCATCATCGGAAGGAGCAGAGAGCGCATCGTTGGCAAATGCAGTCGCCGAACTGTCACGTCAGGTCGCGCAGTTACAAGAGCGCGCGGCAAACGGGGGCGACACGGAGCAGGCGTTGCTTTCATCTGACGACGCCGACGAACGGCGACAGGCTTTGCGCCGCATGCGCGGGCGCGTGAAAACCGACCCGCAGGCGCTGGCGGCAATCAAAGGCCTGTTGGCCGACCCCGATGCGCGCATTCGGAAGGAAGCGATCGACGCGCTCGAGAGTCTGGAGAGTCCTGCGCATATCCCGGCGATGAAGGCGTTACTGACCGATGCCGATTCCAGCGTGCGTGGGCGCGCCGCCAAAGCTTTGGCCGACATGGCCGAGAACTCTACCGACCCCGCCGTGCGCTCAGCAGCAGCCAATGACATTGCCGCACTGTTGGTCGACAAAGACTCACGCGCGCGCATGGATGCCGTCCGCGGGTTGCATGATTTGGGTGGACCGGAATCTGTGCAGGGTCTCTTGCGGGCGCTTGCCGACAAAGACTTCGAAGTGCAAGGCGAAGCGATAAGGGGACTTGGCGAAGTGGGCGATGCGCAAGCGCTAGGCGCACTACGCCAAAGCTACGGCGACGGCACAGGTCCGTCAGCGCTTGACGCGGCACTCGCTCTTAAGCGCATGGGCGATGGGAGTGCGTTTGAGAAAGAGTCGACGCGCTTGCAGAGCCAGGCCACAAGCGCAAGCAACTCTGATGATCGGCGGCACGCGCTGCGGGTGCTTGCGGAAAACGCGCCCACGCAGGCTCGACCCTTGCTTGAGCAGGCGCTGCGCGATCCAAGTGATCGCGTACGCCGAGACGCGCGTCGTGCGCTCGACGAGCTAGGGCGCTAGCCCCCAGCCCGCACAACGGAGTGTCTATGGGTAGTGCTTGTCGACCAGGAAATCGAACACCACCGTCTCTCCCAGCTTGATCTCAACGGGCAGACGTCGCAGCCCGAGGTCGACAAGCAAACCACTTTCGTTCCCGGGCAACCTGTCGGAACGTGCATGGGCAGTTCGCGTTACGAAGCGATACGATTTTTGAGCCGGTATCGAAAGTCGCAGCCAGAAGGGCCTTATGAGGAACCCTGCAGGTTACGGTTTTTCCACGTTCGTTGTGGTGGTGTTGGTGGCGGCTGGTTGTTCCGGAGCGGTACGGATCCCAGAGGAAGGACTCGATGATTCCGGCGGGGGCGCGGGCAAAGCAGGGGCTGGGGGCGTCGACAAGCCGGGCAACGTTGGTTCGACAACGGGCAGCGTCACGTATGGCCCCATGCCAGGCGACGGTGACGCCGGGCCCACGATTGTGGGCATGTTGGACTGCCCCACCGTGGCGGCCCCGGGTTATGGCGTGGGCCTGCCGGATGGCGTGAAGCTAAGCGCAGTTTACAAAAGCACGTGCTCAACCTGTCACGGTGGCTACGGCGAAGGGCAGGGAAAGTACCCGCCGCTGCCTGGAAAACTAGACGAAGCCACATACATAAGCCGGGTGCGCATGGGTGGCCATGGCATGCCTGCCTTTGCTGCCTCCGTGCTGCCCGACAGCGAGCTGCGCGCGGATTTCGGGACGCTTTCGAGGCGTCCTGAATCGATCAAACCCGGCAGTGGCGCTCTTGCGGCAGAGGTTGACTGGGACAACGCCCAGGTCGAGGAGGCCTATCAGAAAGGCTTGGCTATGTGGCGCATGCCCGATCCGAAAGGAATGGCGTGCGCCAATTGCCACAGCCCAGACGCCATCGATCTTGCCGTGATCGCTTATCGAGACGACGCGATCCTGCGACGGGCTACTTTGCATCTGACAAGCGAGCAGGCTCTGGTCGTACGAGATCTGGTGCATGCGCAACGTAAGCGATTCAACATCACGCGGCCCTGCACCACAGACTGGCGCCCGTTTCAGCCAGGTGGTCAGCCGTTGCCAGGAACTACGCGCGCCGAGCAAGATCATTCGTTTCTGCAGAACCTTGTGGCTTCAAAGTCGCTGCTGATGACGTCCAAGGTGGATTCCTTGGCCAGGGCGCAAGCGGTCAGGGATGAGCTCTCTACGCTCGACCTACGCAAAACAAAGCTTGGCATTCACTTCGCCCGGTGGACTGAGGACGCCTTTAACGGTGAAGAGCACAGATCCATCAACGACTGGATTCCGCAGTTGCCGCGTGTGCCACACGCCGCGCAAAAAGACGCTTGGTACAAGCTTATGGACGCCTATACCGCGAACCCCACCAATACCACTCTTTATGCCTTGCTCAACGCTGTCGACAAGATGACAAACGATGGTGGTTATGACGACTGGTTCGAGGCCAACGGCAAGCTTGGGCACGGCAACTGGCTCACAAGCATCATGCAGGGAAAATATGAGTCTGTGTTGTTGGCGCAGCACTTTTTTCGGATGGCTTTAATGAAAAAGCCAGGATGGTTTGAGCTTGGCCCTGTGCCTTTCGAAGATCACAAAAGCGGCTACATGAACCCGTGGTGGAATACGGGCAACACGACCATCGGTCCGCCCTGCGCGAACGATCCACCTTGCCAAGAGGGCTATGCTACGCAGTTTCCAGAGGACGTTCGTGCGGAGCTGCCCCAAGGAAAACGCGACGCCACCGAAGAATTCGCGGGCGACTTCTCTCACAACTGGTTCACGATTGGTGAGTTGCTTGATCAAGGCTTGCTCAATTCGGGCGGCGCTGGCCACAACACAACTGAAGCCGTTTATTGGAATGGGCTCAAGATCGGCGAACACCGCGCGCTGCAAACCTTGTTCAATGCTCAGCGCGTGATGGTGCAGACGCAGGCAAAAACCAGCCTTGGTGATTTTGGCCACGCCCCGTTGTGGCGGGGCGATGGCAAAGCGCCGCCCATATCGCTTCTGCTGCATGGGCAATGGTTCAAGGTCGCCTTGGCAGATGTGCCGGAGGATACGAAAGACCTGCGCATACCGGCGATGGTGCGGATGAACGGAAACATCATGCGTACCTTCTTGCTGCTCATGCAGGATAAGCTCAAAGCCGCAGGCGCTGTGGCAGACAGACCGGAGCTCCTGCGGGCTCTCGAAACGTGGCAGGGCAAATTGGAGGGCTTGGTGAAGCAGGGCCCCCTGTATGCCAAAGCATTTCCGGAGCTAGCCGGGGACATGGACTTCTTCTCCACCGACATCGTGCCGTTGCTGGATGACGTAACCAAGCGTGTGGCGGCAGCCAAAGAGACTGAGGCTGCGGGGCCGTAGGTCATGGCGCGAGATTGAACTCCTGTTAATCGCCCGGGGACGCCGCCGAACGCTTCCTTATGGCATCCGTTTCGGCTGCCGCCCGCCGCTTCTCCACAGTTACGTCGGTTGACTCAACGACCGCCATGCGCCGCGTTCTTATGGGAGGGAGGTATGGAACAACCATTGCAGCGAGCCGAGGAAGCTGAAACACCCCGGAGGATTCCATGGCGAACCAAACTTTACGAGACAAGGTGCAGGA
The DNA here is from genome assembly GCA_033763315.1 of Deltaproteobacteria bacterium. GTDB lineage: Bacteria > Myxococcota_A > Polyangia > Fen-1088 > Fen-1088 > JAGTJU01. Next base: position 48,368 of record JANRKS010000005.1, on the reverse strand, counting down.
TAAGCTTGCTGAACTCAAATCGCTTCGCGAGCAAATCGTCGTCGATCTGCATTTGGCGGGCATGGAGTTGCGCAGCGAGTGGAAAACCATCGAGAAGAATCTCCCTGATCCGAGTGCCGCCGCTGAACACCTAAAGGGCATGACTGCCGACGCCGTGGAGAGCGCCGCGGAACAACTCAGAAAATTTCGTAGTCGGCTTAGCCAGAGCGGCCGAGGAACGATCGTGGAAGGAATCATGACCACATCCGTTGCCACGTGCAGGCCGACGGATTCATTGGCTGCCGCCGTCGTCACGATGCCAACGGACACGGCGGACCGTGCCCTTCAACGTATGAGCTCCGCGCAAGTAAACAGGCTTCCGGTGTTAAACAGCGACAACCTGTTATTGGGCATCGTGACGCTCAAAGACGCAGCGAACGTGGCCAGACAGCGCAGCGAAGGGCCCGAACCAACTCCTGTGAGCGCTGATATTGTGAGCGCCCTGACCGCCATCGGCACGCCAACGAGCGCTTCACACTGAACGCACATAGCCGCGGGCGATTGGGCTGGCGTGCAGAGCTCACGGCCCGTGCTGCTGCGAAACAATAACGGCTGGCGAACCGTTGTGTGGGCGGCGCTGTCGATAGCCGCGGGGCTGCAGTATGCGCGGCCACAGTGGATCCCCATTCTGTGTCCCGTGTCGATTTACTTGGCGTTGGCGGTAGGAGTGATCGCGCACAATCACACCCGTAGCGCGTTCATCACGTTACGAGCCAGAGCAAGCGTTGCACCCGCGTAGCGTAGACGCTTCGACTTGAACCCACCGCTCCGTATAGGCTGCCGGAACAGAGGATTGAGGACGCCCGCGCGTGTTTTCTCCGACGGCCACAAAGCGCTTGTTGCCTATAGAGACCGGAGTTCGAGGTCGGCTGAGCTCTCAGGCGCTAAGAACTGGCAAGGGATCGCTTGCGATTTGGAACAACTTGCCGGTTTCGCCTTGATAGTACGACCGGGTGGTTGCGTGGGGGTATTCGTTGGGCACGGTGCCAAATCCCACGTGACCGAAGCCCTTGTGTCCCCAGCGCTCAAATTCGGGACGTTGCACGCCCATGGCCAACAAGGCGGTGGCCAAGAACTGGTTGTACAGCAGGCCGTGTATGCGTGCTTTGTCGTCAGTGCCCGCCCAGGTCACTTCGCCAGCCAAGTATTTATGCGGCGAGTTCATGTTGCGGTAGTCGATGAACGAGCCTGTCTTGATGGCGCCTCCGGCACCCCCAGCGGTGACCACCGGGATCGAGACTTGCCAATGCGTTTCCATGCCGGATTCTTGCGTCCACATCAGCAGCGAATCATCTAGAAGGGTTCGGCCCGGCCCGGACGCGATTGCATCAAGCTTGTTTGCAAAGTTCAAGAATGCGTTCCGAAACACTGACGCGTAGAACTTGACCAAGTGATCTTGTGCGCTGTTGGTTTGCCATTGGTGAGCCACGCTTTGGTGCCAGTCACCGCCGCCCTCACCCACAAATGGATAAAGTGAAACTGTTGCAATGCGACTGGAACCGCAGGCAAACGCAACTGCGAACACGTCGTGCAGAAGGTTCACGTACTTGGTCATATTGCCGTAATTGTCCGAGTGGCTTTCGGTAGGCTTTGTGTTTTTGCCACACGAAAACGCTTCGCTGTTCGCGTTGGCTAGGCGCGCTTCGGTTTCTGCAAGCAACGCCATATGCGCCTCCAAGCGCCGCCGATCATCCGCCGACAACCTGCGGTCGGAATCCCGCAAGCGTCTGTAGTTCGCGATGATCTTATCCACGATGGGCTTGCGAACCGGCACCGGAGTGACAGTGCCTTGGGGCGTGAAGATCTTGTCGAACAGATCTCGCGAGCTGCCGGCGTCCCCTACTTTTTGCACGGTGCCCGATTGCGCGGCTGGATTGGCATAACCCCACGATGGTCCGTAAGCCATGCTGCGCAGCTTGAGTGATTGAGGCGTCGCATAGACGGCCGGGGACCACGCCATGATTTGATCCAAGGTGGGGCGGTGCGAAAGGCCTAGCTGGTTCTGGCCGTTCGTGTCGGCGAAATTGCCCAACACCCCGCCGCGGTTGTGACCAATGTGCATGGCGGTATCAAGCCCGCGGATGACGTTGATCTTCCGCAACAGCGAAGGCGAAAGCGAGCTTGACGGTGCCGTCAAAACCTTAGAGAGGCTTGTTTGTCCGCCGCTGCTCTGCGGAGTGAGCTCGCCCCAACGGATGTCGTGCCCGGCGGCGGCGTAGTTGGTCTTCTGAGTCAGCAGGCTCTGAGACGGGAAGAAGTTGCTGTCCCAAGCGCCTCCGTGCTCTGTGACCATCGCATAGAAGAACTTCCTCCTGGACGGCACGGGGTCTGCTGCATGGGCCTGGCGGGTGAGGATTGAAGGCAGAAAAGGCAGGCCAACGACCACGCCGCCGGCACCACGAAGGAATAACCGGCGGTCTGCGACGCGCGACGATACTGCTGTACGCTTGTGCATCCATAGATGCTATCTGAGCGACGAGGAAGGCGTCAGACGCAGATATCACCTGATCTACAGGTACAAAACTACTATTGATCACGGATCCACGAGGCGCCGGTCGTAGGCGCTTTGTGCTGTGGCAAGACCGGATCCCGCGGGCTAGGGCGGCCAACCGCGCCTCTGTTCAAACACTTCAATCGGCGTTGAGTTGATGAACGCGCCTAGCACCGCTTTGTTGCGCTGCCGTGGATGTGATCGCTGGGGTTGGCGCACTTAGGACATTCAAGCTGCATTTGCACTCGCGACAAAGGTGGCGCCCAGCCGCAGATGGCGGACAACACCCCTTCCGTAAACTTCGTTTCCCCCGGTCCCCTGAAACCTGGCGCCGAACATGCGATCCTTTACCCTCATACCTACTCATCTTCATCACGAGCGGCGATTCCGTTCGATGTTGCAATGGCGCCAGACGCCGGAACGGCTGCTGACACTGGGGGCGGAAGCTGTGCGTACGGTGGCGCGAATGCACGCGGTGCGGGTTTTGGTGTGGCGTGGCTAGTCTTTGTCTTATCGCGCCGAAGGCGGGCACGCCGCTGACTGGAGCGGTATCGTGGAGCGTTGGCCAGCGCAAAACTGCGACAACCTCACCAGTGCCCCTCAGATTTTCGAGGATCAGTTTGAGGCCGTTGGCATTAAGCACGCCCCTTCCATGAACTCCCGTTGGCTTACGACTTGCAGCGCAACGCGCGCATGACCATGGGGCGCGTAACGAAGGTTGTAGGTGCACTATCCCTTGCCATGTTGAGCAGCATGGTTGGCTGTTCCGGCGGGCAATCGACCGGGCCCGGTGCGGGCGGTAATGCAGGGGCGCCCGGCGCAGGCGGTGGCCACGGCGGTGGCATCACCTCGGTGCCTTTGGATCCCGGAACCAAGGTGACCGTTGCAGCTTCGCCCACGGAAGCTTTAGAGCGCCAACAGTTGGCGGTTTCGTTGGGCGACCTTAAGAGCCTCACCCCGGAAGCACTCGCCACGCGTTATCCCACGGCGTTTGCGTCGACCTTGGGTTACGACCCTCTCGCTGCACAAAACCTATCGCTGATTCAAGGTTCGGAGTTGAAGCTCAACGACGCGGAAACGCAGATCTTAAAGACGAATGGCTTCGTGGTGACAGATCGCTACCGCTATCCAACGTTCGCCTACGGGTATCAGACCATATACAGCCAAGACTTGCCTGTGTTCGTTTCAGCCGATTCAATCTTGTTCGCTTTGCACCGCTCTTACGACGACATCTTGAAGGCAATTGAAACGTCGGTGCTTATCCCCGAGTTGAAGTCACTGCTTTTACGTATGCGCACCAACTTAAAAGCGGGCACCATTGCCGCTTTGGGTCCGGTGGCGCAAAAGGACGCCGACTTCTATCTGGCGGTGGCTTTGTCACTGTTGAACGAAACGGAAATGGCACCGCCCGTGGCCGGCGCCTCCGAAAAGGACATCGCCGCCTTTGTTGCGAAAGCCATTGCCGCAAGAGGCGCAGAAAAACTGAAGCTGTTTGATTCCGAGCGAAGGATGGATTTTTCACAGTTCACGCCACGCGGGCATTACACCGATTCGCCTGAGCTCACTCGGTACTTCCGCGCGATGATGTGGCTTGGCCGCATTGATTTTCGCATTCTGGAAACGCAGGACGACGGATCGCAGGTGTTCCGCCGCCGCCAATTCGACGCGGGCTTTAGCTTGGTGGCACTGATGGACGCACCCGCGCGCGCCAGCTTTGCGCGCATCGACAGCACCATCGAATCGTTCGTCGGCGAGTCGGACAACATGACCGCGCCACAGCTTGAAGCAATGCTCGCGGGGATCGGCGCCGATTCTGTTGCCGCTGTGCAGGCCTTGCCTGATGCAACCATCCTAGACGCCTTGGTGGCAGGAGATCTTGGCCGTCAACGTATCTCCAGCCACTACATGGTCAATGGCCTCAACAAAGGCACGCTGCCGCTGTCGCGCACGTTCTTGTTGTTGGGCCAGCGGTATGTGATCGATTCGCACGTGTTCAGCAACGTGGTTTACGATCGTGTGGCACTCGGCACCGTTAAGCGGATGATGCCCGACCCATTGGACGCGGCATTCGCGGCATTAGGCAACAACCAAGCAGCCGCTTTGCTTAAGCCCGAACTGCAAGCCTTTCCCTATGCGCCTGATCTAGCCGCGATGCGCGTTTTGGCTGATGCCCATGGCCCAGCGTTCTGGAGCGCCAACTTATACAACCACTGGCTTTCAGCGTTGCGCACGTTATCGCCTGATGCGGCAGCGAAGTTGCCCGCAGTGGCGACCACGGAAGCCTGGGGCCGTCGCATGCTCAACACGCAGTTGGCTTCGTGGGCCGAGCTTCGTCACGACACCATCCTTTACGCCAAACAATCGTATACGGGTGGGGCCGTGTGCGAGTTTCCCGATGCCTTCATCGATCCTTACCCAGCGTTCTACGCGGCCGTGGCTGCCTTCGCCGCCAAGGGGCAAGCCGCTTTGCAGCCGCTTGTGGGCGCGGGTACCGTGGTCGCTGGCGCGAAAGCCTATTTCACACGGCTGCAAGAAATCATGGGCATCTTGCAAGAGATGGCGGAATTCCAGCGAGACGAAAAGCCGTTCACGGCGGCGCACATGCAGTTCATCAACCAAGCGGTGGTGATTCAGAATATTTGCGGCGGCGGCTTCTTTGAAAAGGGCTGGTACAAGGAACTGTTCTTTGGCAATGCGCTTGAGTTTGACCCCACCATCGCTGATGTTCACACACAACCCACCGACGAGGGCGGTGGCGAAGTGGGGCGGATCCTGCACGTGGCAACGGGCTATGCGCGGTTGATGGTCACCACGGTTAACACCTGCGCAGGACCGCGCGCCTACGCAGGGTTGGTCTCAAGCTACATCCAGCACACAACCGAGAACTGGAAGCGCCTCACCGATGAGGAATGGAAGGCCGAGCTCATTAAGCCTGTGCGGCCCGCTGACGTGCCGTGGATGAAGGACCTGGTCGCGCGCTAGGGAGATTTGGCGGCAGGGTTCTTCGATGGCGCGACGAACGATGTTCACGCCAACGCGCTCTTCGTCGTTCGCTTCTTCCACCTTATCAAGTTCCTTCACGCAGCGAACGAGCGCCATGGTGTAGCCCCTAGTTGAAACCGGACGCGTTCAGTCGCAAAAATAGGGAGCGACTATGAACGAGAAGACCGAACCAAAACGGACTGTACGGCGCTACAGCCTGGAGGCCCTAAGCCTTTGCGCTAAGGTGCTGCCCACGCTCGGCGTGGCCCGGCGATTCAAGGCGGTGGCGCACCAAGGTCACGTGCTCTCGCAACACATACAGTTGATCCGCGAACGAAAGCGGCGTCTTCACCTCGTTCACCGCGTCTTCAATTTCATCCAACCTTTGCAGCAGACCCAAGCGCTGTTCTTGTGTTGGCTTGCCCAACAATTCACGTTCGATGGCCAACAAAACGCCATACCAGCGGTAGATGCGTGAACGGATGCGCCAGCGGTAAAGGCTTGGAACGATGCGCGTGGCGGGCACGATAATCACCAGCAGCGGCACCACCACCACCACCAAACGATCAAGCAGGCTCGCCAACCAAAACGGCAAACTCTTGTAAAGCAATTTGGCGCCCGTTTTGTAATACCGCTCGGCATCTTCACTGAGCGGGAAGTCGTGCGCCTGAGGCGATGGATATTCTCCCGCTTCGCGAAAAACGCTGGGCGGCGAATGAACTTCGCGCGCGGCGCTGATCAGAAGATCGGAGAGCGCGGGATGCAGATCGGGCCGCGCGATCATCTCCACCGTTGTGGCCACAAGATCATAGTCATGCGGCGGATCGTTCTGCGCAATGTCCAACGCCCCTTCGGGCAGCTTCAACCGCGACAGATAGCGCAAACGCCTGGCGTAGCCACCCGCTTGCCGAAAGTTCATCAATTCAACTCCGGGGGCCGCGCGCAACTGACGGAACACTTCGCGTGTCGCCGTGTCGCTGGTTAAGAATGCCGCATCGACCTCGCCCGCAAGCAATGCCTTTGCAGCGTCAGCTCCACCCAAGGCCACAAACACCGTTGATGCCTTGTCAACCTCGTTGAGCGCAAGCAGCTTCATCGCCAACGCGCGTGTGCCGCTGCCCTCGGGGCCAACCGCGATGCGCTTTCCCGACAGCTGCGTGAGGCGTTCGATCGTGCTTGGGTTCGGCAAGCGGTGATAAACCATCAAGGGCTGCGGGAACAGGCTGCCAAGCGACACCAGCCCTTTGGTATCTTCTCCCTCCTCAAACAGGCCGCTTTGCACCAAGCCCACATCAACGTGGGCTTTCGGGTCCCGCAGCTGGTCCAGGTTTTCATCGGCGCCACGGCTGTTGAGAAGTTCCACCTTCACTCCATGCGCTTCGATGCTCTTCTTGTAGCGCTCGGCATGACGTCGGAACGTGCTGCCTTCGGGGCCGCTCAGCAGCCGAATGCGGTTGGGCGGAGCGGGCCGCACGAACTTTATGACCAGCCACGCCGCGCCCAGGCTGAGTGCCATGATCGGCAGCACCAAGATCCAGACGTCGCGCCACGACACCCGAACCAGCTTCAACCCTGTACCTAACAAAAGACGTTTGGGAGTTTTTGCGGTGTTCATGAACCGCAACCATTGTGCACGAACTCGTACGGTCCGATTAATCGAATGTACGGCATTTGATCTGATTTGCCGCCGGGAACGCGTCGCCTACGGATGTATTCCCCGTTTTACTCTGCTTTTTTGCTTCTAACCGCCTGCTCGGTGATCAATCGGTGCGCCGAGAACAAGGGCTGCTGGAACATCTTGTGCTCGAACGTGAACAGGTTCCAGTAGTGGGCATCCTGGGTGGACCACGATAGTTTTCTGCGGTGATCAAAGTTTGGTCCTGAAGCTGCCCTAAGTACGCCCAAGGGTCACTCAGCACGTCCAGCTGCCATTTTTGTCACCGTCATGCTGGGCGGGAACTCTTCCTTCATGAACTGCGGCAGACGCGCCGTGATCTCCTTGTTGCACTCTTCGTTCGAGTAGCAAGCAGGCTCGGAATTGCTGAGGCCCTGCTCGAAGAACGGCCCCATCGCGTAAGGCAACTCGGGGAACGGCAGCGCGGGCAGGTCGTACCAACTGGGCTTCTTCATCAGCGCCAGCAGCATCGTTCCCGCTGCGCCGGCAAACTGCGCTCCGCGCGGTCCGTCGATTTACAGCGATTGCGCTGGCAACACGCAAAAACGGCGAGCCACCCGAAGGCCACTCGCCGTTTTGCACATCCAACGCGCCCTTGCGAGCGCCTTAGATCTTAGTGTTCGTGACCGCCGCCACCGCCGCCAGCGGCAGGAGCCTCGTCCTTCTTCTTCTCGACGATCAGCGCTTCCGTTGTGATGAGCAACGAAGCCACTGAAGCGGCGTTCTGCAAAGCTGAGCGCACAACCTTCGTGGGGTCGATGACGCCTGCCTCAAGCAAGTCCTCGAAGGTGTCGGTGGCTGCGTTGTAGCCGAAGCCGCCTTTGCCTTCTTTGACCCGCTGAACGATGATGCTGCCTTCTTTGCCAGCGTTGGCAGAGATTTGGCGGCAAGGTTCTTCGATGGCGCGACGAACGATGTTCACGCCCACGCGCTCTTCGTCGTTCGCTTCTTCCACCTTATCAAGTTCCTTCACGCAGCGAACAAGCGCCACGCCACCGCCAGGAACGATGCCCTCTTCAACGGCTGCGCGCGTTGCGTTCAGCGCGTCTTCCACGCGGGCCTTCTTCTCTTTCATTTCGGTTTCGGTGGCAGCGCCGACCTTGATCACCGCAACACCGCCAACCAACTTGGCCAAGCGCTCTTGCAGCTTCTCTTTGTCGTAATCGCTCGTGGTCTCTTCAACCTGCGCGCGGATCTGCTTGCAGCGGCCTTCGATTTCCGCCTTCTTGCCAGCACCGTCGATGATGGTGGTGTTGTCCTTGTCGACCTTGATGCTCTTGGCGCGGCCGAGGTCCTTCAGCGTCAAGTTTTCAAGCTTGAGGCCCAAGTCTTCCGTCACACAGTTGCCGCCCGTGAGGATGGCAATGTCCTTCAGCATTTCCTTGCGGCGATCGCCAAAGCCTGGAGCCTTCACGGCGCACACGTTCAACGTGCCACGCAGCTTATTGACCACCAACGTGGCCAAAGCTTCGCCTTCAACTTCTTCCGCGATGATCATGAGCGGCTTGCCCGAACGAGCCACCTGCTCAAGCAACGGCAACATATCCTTCATGTTCCCGATGCGCTTCTCGTGAATCAGGATGTAGGGATCTTCCAAGTGCACTTCCATGCGCTCGGAGTCCGTCACGAAGTAGGGCGAAAGGTAGCCGCGGTCGAACTGCATACCTTCAACCACGTCAAGCGTGGTGTCCATCGACTTGGCTTCTTCGATGGTGATGACGCCTTCTTTGCCAACCTTCTCCATCGCATCAGCAATCAACTTGCCGATGTATTCGTCGCCGTTGGCGCTGATCGTGCCAACTTGAGCGATGTCCTTGTGGCCCTTGGTGGGCTTTGAAAGCTTCTTGAGGCCTTCGATGATGCGGAACACGGCCTTGTCGATGCCGCGCTTCAAGTCCATCGGGTTGTGACCCGCGGCCACCATCTTGGTGCCTTCGCGGAAGATGGCTTGCGCCAAAACCGTTGCGGTGGTGGTGCCGTCGCCAGCCACATCCGAGGTCTTGGAAGCCACTTCCTTCACCATTTGCGCGCCCAGGTTCTGGAACTTGTCTTCCAGTTCGATTTCCTTGGCAACGGTCACGCCGTCCTTGGTCACCGTGGGGCTGCCCCATGACTTCTCGATCACAACGTTGCGGCCCTTGGGACCGAGCGTTGCTTTGACGGTGTCGGCCAAAATGTTAACGCCGGCCAAAATTTGCTCGCGGCCCTTAGCGTCGAAAAGAATCTCTTTAGCTGCCATGTGTGTGTCTCCTAAATAAAGGTGGGGGGTGGGGGCTTATTTCTCGATCACGCCAAGGATCTCGTCCTCGCGCAGAATCAAGTGCTCAGTCCCGTCAATCTTGATTTCGTTGCCGCTGTACTTGCCGAAGAGGATGCGATCACCCTTCTTCACTTCCAGCTTCCGCAGGTCGCCCTTCTCGGTGATCTTGCCGTTGCCAACCGCAACGACCTCAGCCTCGGCGGGCTTCTCTTTTGCCGAATCGGGAATGATGATCCCGCCCTTGGTCTTCTCTTCCTCAGCAATGCGACGGACCAGCACGCGGTCATACAAAGGCCGAACTTTCATTTTCTCTCCTCCGGTGGGGCAAACCCTAAATGCCACTCGTTGGCACTCGGGCAGGCAGACTGCCAAGCGCAAACTGTAATCACAAGTCTGCCGCCGTCAACCAGTTGTAACGCCCCAGCTGGCACTCTCGGCACCGTGATGCCAATTGTTTCCTTGGCGTATCTATTTGATATCACTTAAGTTTTCTTGTTTCCGCGTCGATGTTTGTTACAGATTAAGGAAGGGCAGTTAACGACTAAATAGGCACGTCCGAGGAGGCCAATGATGGATTTGAGTGATTCTCTGGAAAGCTTCTTTGCCGCCCACATCGACCGGGCGCTCAAGCGTGAAGGAATCAGCGCGGACCCGATGACCGAGCACTATTTGGTGGTGCTGTTGGCCGGATACGCATGCACCCCCATCACCGATAAACCGCTGGCGTTGCGGATGCTGCAGGCGGTGGATCTGGCCCCCCACCAGCGCCGCAACGAATTGCGCGACATCGGCGACACCTCACTTTACGTGTCGGGCTTCTGGTCTGAAAGCCTGGCCCGCAGCGTGGTGGATGTGGACTATTACATCGGCATGGGCGAATCCGCTTATGCGGAGCTGGCCCGCAGCACCCCGCGAGGCACAAGCGATCACCTCAACGAGGTGTTCGGTTCGCTTTCCAGCAACTTCCCACGTTTTGTGCGCGTGCTTTCAGCGATCAGCGAAATGCTGTGCGAGCAGACCAGCCCGCAAGACATCTTGAAGCTGTACGAGCGCTGGCAGCGCACGGGCAGCTCATGGGCCAAATCGCGGCTCACAAAACTGGGCGTCACCGTGAACGACGGCGGCGGCAAGAAACTGCATTAAACGTCATGAAGCAACCGATCACCGAAGACGCAGCCCACAACAACGACACAGGCTCCGTACTCGGCCGGCTGCAACGTGGGCTCGAATCGCTTTACCGTGTGCAAACGAACCTCGACGTGCAAGCGTTCGTTGTGGACGAAGCGGCGCGCGCCCGCGCTTTGGCTGGCAGCAGTGGCAGCCACGGCACGGCTCGGCGCCCCCGCGAACAATTGCTCATCGAAGAATCAAACGACGAATTGAAGATGGCGTTGTTCGTGGACGCCCAAGCTTTGAACAACCTGCAGCGCCACGATCCGGCGCAAGGCTTGGTGCCGCAGAACTTCAACGACTTCTGCTTGGCGGTCGAAGGCGTAAGCCACTTCATTTACGTGGCTGTGTGCGCCGCTGGTGAACGTTCCGTGTCAGCGCTTGAGCTGGAGCTGCAAGCCGAGGTGGATAAGTTTGTCACGTGCTTGCTGATGGCGAACGATCACCATCAAAATGCGCCGCGCGTCCGGTCGCTGTTGTTTGACGAGCCGCACTTTGCGAATGACTTGAGCGCCGAAGAACACGATCGGTATGTCACCGCGCATCGGGCTGCGAACGCGTATGCCCATGCGTTGCACAAGCGCTACCTGGTGCATGAAAAGACCACGGACATGCTGGCCGAACTGCGGGGCTTCTATCGGTTCTCGCTGGATGCGAAGCTGAATCACATCGCGCGCGCGGCGTAGCTCATTGCAAGCGTAAAAGCCCGCGTCTCATTCATCCATGCAGCGGACGATGGCGCCGGGCAAATTCTCCGGCGGCGCTTCGACAGGTTTGAACCTGACGAACACTTCTCCCAGCGAATACAAAAGATCTCCACGATCGCTCTGTCAGGTCAAAGGCCGATCGGGGGCGCCGACATGCCGAAATCCGCCGCCAAACAGGCGATCTTTGTCGTCTTGCACGCCAGCCGCCTAATGGCGATCGTGACGAGCCGCCTGAACCGTCCGTTGAGCCTATTCGGATCCGAATAGGCTCAACCGGATCGGCGGCAAGCGCGCATGGGCAAGCGCATTCATGAATGAACCTAAGCTGTTAGAGACGCATTGCTAGCGTCAGTATTAGACGTGGCTCGCGACGCTCTTTCTCAGCGAGGCCACCCACCTAAGCATTTCTAAAGGGGCGAGCATGAAGAAGATTGTTATCAGCCGGCGACAGATCTTGCGTGGCTCTGCGGGCATGACGCTGGGGTTACCCTTCCTACCCTCGCTTTACCCTATCAAGGCGTACGCAGCCAATTTGGTGTTCGCCAGTCCACCTCGCTTCGTTGCCATGACAAGCATGCACGGCGGCGTCCGCGAAAGCGCCATGTACCCGAACGAGGCCACCGCGAACGAAACGCTTGAGGTTCACCCCGGCCACGTCGTGCGTCGAGGGAATCTGAAACTTGCCAACGGCGGCCTATCAACCGTGCTTACGTCGCCTAACCTGACGGATCGGTTGGTGTCCAAGATGAACGTGTTACGCGGCTTGGATATTCCGTTCTACATTGCGCACAACACAGGGATGCTGGGGAACTTCGCGCGCAACGACGGAAATGGTAGCGAGGGGCAAGCTGTGCAGGCCTTTCCTATGCCCACGATTGACCAGGTGATGGCGTGGTCGCCCAGCTTCTACAAGAGCTTGGACGGGATCAAAGAGCGTTCGATGGTGACCCACTTCCTGCATTCCTCCGTGTCGTGGAACTATTCGAACCCAAGCGCGCAGACAGGCACCATCCAGGCGATTCGCAACGCCGAAAGCCCGGGCGATTTGTTTACGCGCATTTTCGTGCCGCCCACCACTGGCACAACGCCACCGCCACCCAAGCGAACGCCGATCATCAACCGTGTAATCCAGAACTACCGCAGCCTTAGACAAAGCAACCGCCGCTTGTCTGCGGCCGACAAACAGAGGTTGGACGACCACGTGTCGCGGCTCGATGAACTAGACCGGCGCGTGAACACAGGCTCGGGCAATGGGGGCAACCTAGCGGCGTGCAAAGATCAAAAGGGGCCCATGAGTTCCTCGGGCGCGGTTGCCCGCCAGGCCGCATTCAACGACGTTTTCACCGCGGCGTTCCTATGCGGTACGAGCCGCATCGCCGTGATTGGGACGAAGGAAGAAGACTTCGTTTCGGTTTCGGGCAGCTGGCACCAAGACTTTGCGCACCAATGGAATAGCCCCGCCCCCCAGTTGAAACTACAAGAGGCCAACCAAAAGGTTTTCCACCATGGCTTTGTGGATCTGATCAAGAAGCTGGACGTTGAAGAGGCGCCAGGGCAATCGGTTCTCGACAACAGCCTGGTCATCTGGACGAACGAGTGCGCCGAAGAAACACACGATTCGCGCAGCATCCCGGTGATCATGGCGGGCTCTGCCGGTGGCTTTTTGAAGACCGGCAACTATTGCGATTACCGACGCAAAATCGGAACCGGCACGCGCCTCTTCGGCTTGCTCTATTCGCAGATGCTGGCCACGTGTCTGCAAGCTGTAGGTGTGCCCGCGGCAGAGTTTCAAAAGATCAAAAACAACGGCCCCGCGGGCTATGGTTACCCCCGCATCGACAACACCTACGTTTCAGGGGTGAAGGAAAAGGCAAGCGACATTTTGCCGTTTCTCAAGGCGTCAGAGGCGTGAACCTTCAACGCTGAGCGTTGGATTAGGATTTTTTGAGCCGTTTTCGCGATCTCCTCGCAGAACGGTTTATGGATGTATTTGCTCGCCATGTTGTTTTAGGTGTCGTCGCGCTGTCTTGGGCCTGCACGTCTGGATCGACGAATCCGAACACAAATGATGACGATGGCGGCGGGGGCGGCGGCGGGGAATCAAGCCGAGGCGGCTCCGGCAGCGGTGGCGCCTCCTTCGGCGGGACCGGCGGTGCGGGCAGCGTAGCCAACGGGGGCAACGGTGTAGGTGGGACCACGGAGGCACCGGGCCCGGCCGCGGTGGTAGGCAAGGGCATGCTGGATTGCCCCGCCGTTGCGGCTCCCACGTACACGTTGGTTCAGTCGGCCGGCGCGACGTTGTCCTACCGCTTTGCAAGCACTTGCGCGGGTTGCCATGGTCCCGCAGGCGCGGGTCGCCCTGGCTACCCAGCCATTCCTGGCACGCTTACCGTCGATCAATACAAGGCCATCGTGCGAGCCGGCAAGGGCACAAACATGCCCGCTTTCGATGCCACGGCCATCACCGATGCGGAGATCGCCGCCGACTTCGCAACGCTTCGCAAAGGCGCCACGGGCAGCGGCCAGGCCGCCAACACGGGCCGCACACACCCCAAGGATTGGACGGACGCCAAACGAGCCGAAGTCATGAAGAAGGGGTTGGTGGCGCTGCGCAAGCCCGACAAGTACGGCACGGCTTGTGTGAACTGCCACAGCCCCGATGCGATCGAACTGGCGGCGATCGCGTTCACTGACGACGACATTTTGCGCCGCGGCCTGCAACACGTGTCATCGGAAGACGCACTCGACATCGTCGACTACGTGCACGCGATGCGCGCCAAGTACGATGTGAAGAACCCGTGCAGCAAGTTGTGGCGGCCGTTCCAACCCGGTGGCGAACCTTTGCCTGGCAACACACTTGCCGAGCGCGAGCTTGCGTTTGGCAAGGAGCTTGAGAAACGCAACCTTGCCATCTACACGAAGCCCATCACCTCGCTCGCGGAAGCCAAGGCCGCCGCAGACGCCATCGAAGCTGTCAGCCTGCGTACGTTGCCCGTAGGCGTGGCGTTCCCCCGGTGGTCTGAAGACAGTTTCAACGGCGCCGCGCACCGCAGCTTCAATGACTGGATGCCGGGGGGCGGCCGCGTGCCCAAAAACCCGTCGTCGTGGTACGCGATGCACGACAAGTACATCGCGGATCCAACGATCCAGAATCTGTCGGCGATTCACGAAGCGATGAGTGATGGGACCATCCTGAGCAAAGCCGACTCGCACGGCCGCGAGATCAGCGCGAACTTTTCGGTTGCCTACAACGCGCAAGGCTGGATGGAAGACACCTTGCTTTTCAAGCACCAGTCCGTGTTGGCGGGGGCGCACTTCTTCCGTCTCGCGTTGACGAAGCAGCCCGGTTGGCTCGAGTTGCCCGCGCTGCCCTTCCCGGAACTCAACAAAGATTACGGGCCTTTTTTCCACCAAGGCCTGCACAACGCTGAACCATCCTGTTACTCGAACAAAGAGTGTGACGCGGAGGTCTTAAAGCGCCTGCCAGAGTTCATGAGAGAAGAGCTCGAGCCCAACAAGAGCCTTACGTACTTGCAAACCGAGGTGTTAAGCGACCCGTGGGCGTACCTCGGCCAGCTGATGGATCACACGCTGTTGACGGCCGAGAACTTCCGCGGCCCCACGATTGACGGTCACTACTGGAACCTGTTCACGTTCGAGCACCGCTACATTCAGCAGCCGTTTTTCAGCGCACACCGGCTGATAAACCAAGAAGCCTATTTTGCGAAGTACAAGGGCACGCCTAAGTTGCCCACGGGCCGCGGCTTGCCAAAGACCGTGCATCCGTTGCTTCATGGCGACTGGACCGACGTACAAGGGTTGGATCCAAACGCGCGCATCGACGACGACGACGCCCGCCTTGGCCCCTCCTTGTTCCTAAGAGCCAACGTGGCGCTCATGTTCGCCTATTTGCAACGCGACCTGCTGCAAAAAGGCTCGCCTGTCGCTGTGAAGACGAAACTGCTCGGACACCTTGATCAGGTGCGTGCGCCGGCTCAGCAAATGGCGGCGGCGCTTGAGCGCGCGGAATGGGCCAAAGCCAACCCGCGCAATCGGGACAACGCGACGGTTTTGGTCACCGGTGCGCTCAAGATCTTCAGCGAAGTTGAGTCCTTGATCAAGGCCGCTCCAGTCGTGGTGGACGGTGACGTGAACTTCTAGCGTGGGGGCTCGCTAAGCACGAGTCGTGCGGCAACATATATGGGGGCAGGCTGCCGATGTGTGCGGGGTGGCTCGTCATAGCGCAGCGAGACACAGGCGCATTGCTGTCCCTTCATGAGCCTGTGGATGGAGTGCTGCTTTTCTCTGAACCGCCCCGCAGGGCTTGTGGCATATGGGGTGCCACCTCACTTCAGCGCAACGCCAAATCGAACTTCAGGCTGCCGAGCGATTGGCCATTGGCCAAGATGGTGATGCTGTGTTCTCCGGCGTAGTAACGGCGCGTGGTGATGGGCTTGAGCGAATGCCGTTTGCGCAACAGAACCGTCTGACCTTGCTTAAGGTCAAGCACCTTGAGCTTGAAAACCTTTTGGCCTGTTTTGCCGGCGGCCAGCTGGTACGTCACTGCGTAATCGACATTCACCTTCTCTGGTGCACGTCCGCGCAGAAGGACCTCGAACTCGATGTGGTCGCCCACCCTCACCCGCGGGCGCTCAAGGCGCAGCGCCACAAGTTTCGCTTGCGTGCCCGCACCAAACCCTAACGTTTGCAAGGCGCCCGCGTGACCCTGCTTCACCAGGTGGCGCAATGCCCGCTTGGCCAACCAGGGAGCATGGGTGTTCTTGGTTTCGCTCAGCCACGAACGCATCGTTTCCACCACGATGTCCGGATGATCCTTGGCTATGTCGTTGAGGTTGTTGGCCACCGAGTTGCGTACGTACAGCGAAGGATCGGCCCGCAGTGGCGTGATCAGACCTAACACCGGGGTTGGATCTTTGATGAACGCCTGCAGCCGCAAACCCCACGGCAAGCGAGGGCGGGATCCCTCGCTCACCCAGCGACGCACGTGCGGGCTCGCGTGGGTTCGCAGGCGCTTGAGAAACGCCAAGGTCTCTCTCGGGTAGCGCTCGAAGAACGGCCGCACACAGAACTCGGCCGTCGATCGCTGGGTGATTTCCACCATCGCCGAAAGCGAAAGTTGTGGATGTTCAAGCCCGAAACACTGCACGAAATGGGCATGGAGCCAGTGGTAAAACGCCGACTGGGACACATCCGTATCGTTCGTGAGTGGCGGTCCCATCGTGGCGAGCACCACGGGCAAAGCTTCGCCATAGGATGATGGCAAACGCGCGGCCCACTGCTTCGTGACAAAGTCGATGCGCGCTTTGAGCTCTAGCGGTTCGAGTTCGGCGACGACGGCACGTAGAAAGCCTTTGCTGTCGAACAGAGGCCACGCCGCTTTTGTGGCCGAGGCCAAACGACGAACCAGATCCTCATTGACTCTGTGTTTGAAGGCGTTTTCGTTTTCCACAGCTTGTGCGCCACACACTAGCAGCGCGCTATTCACACCTCCAGTTGGCGGCTGAGAGGAGGGTCTTACGCCCGACCCTGGATGTAATCGGTCAGGTTCTGAATGGTGGATTCACGCTCGCGCACGAGGTGCTTCACGATGTCCCCCATAGACAAAAGCCCAACCAATTTGCCGTCATCCACCACGGGCAAGTGCCGAATGTGTCGATCGGCCATCATTGCCATACAGGCTTCGAGGTCGGTCTGCGGATCCACAACCTTCATCTCGGCAGACATGATCTCCTCCACCAAGGTGGTTTTGGATGATCGGCCCTGCAACGCAACCCGCCGTAGATAGTCGCGCTCCGTGAGAATGCCGCACGGCGTGCCACCGTCCACAACCACCAGCGAGCCCACGTTGCACGAATCCATGCTCGCGATGGCCTCGAAGACCGTGGCCTTGCTGGAAATCGTGAACACTTTACGCCCTTTACTCCCCAATAACCGATCCACTGTAGACATCTGTGCCTCCCTTTTACACCCGCCTTGTTTGAGCATATCGCCGCTCGAAGAACTTCACAAGCAGGACGGGGCGGGAGCGCTTCCCACATACGTCGCGAATGTCTGTAAGGGTGGCTTCGGCGCTCCTGGCGCAGACCGGGAAGTGCACGTTTTAGGTGTTTATGAAACGCGGTCGGCGCACTTCGCTTCTCTGCCGCCCGCGGGGGTGCCGAGCCGGCTTCGTTCCACGGATGCTACCGCGCCACGACGTTCACCGTCAGATAACGTCATCGATAGCGGTAGCCATTCACTTTACTGCCGCATAAGAGACCGCTACGTGGTGAACCCCTGCGGGAACGTTCACCACAGCGTAGCGAGAGTTCTCAACCATTTGCTCGCGAAGCTTGGTGGCCACGCCGTCAAGCTTCGCGACCGTTGGGCGAGCGCCCGCAGGAACGAGCACACGGCAGTTGAACTGCCGCGCATTACCGGTGATCTGCATATTCACCACCTTTTCGTTCGGCGCGTGCTGCCAGTGATAAGCCACGTATCCTTTTGACGAAGGGTAGCGGATTGTGATCTGCGCATCATTCACGCCTGCCGCGGACCACCGCGGCGATAGCTCCGCCATCTGCAGGGCACGGTCGGCATCCACCACGCCCGCCAAGCCTTCTGTCAAAGCAGCGCTCATGTTGGCCGCGGCCCAGTTGTCGGGCCCTCCGTAAGACACGGGCGGCGCTTTGGTTTCGGGCAATCGATCGGCCAGCGTGAGTGCAGCGACGATATAAATGGCGCCCGAAACAGACGATTCGAGCTCGATGGAATGGATCTCCTTATCGGGCTGCGGGTTCGCAATGCCTGCCCAGGATAGCCCGACGGCAGATGATTTGGGGTTGGCGCCCGTCCACGCAACGCCTGCGTGCGTCTTCTTTAGAGTTGGAAACCACCAACCTGTGACGTGCTCACCACGGCGAACGTAAACACCTTGTTGTGTTCCGTCGTTGTATTTGAAGATCACGGCGCCCGCCACGTCGTCAGTCGAGTTGTTTCGTGCGGACGTGGTGCCCTTCCCCTTGTGAATCGTGTGCAGAAGATAAACAGCGCCCGCTTTTTGCTTTACAGGAATCTGCGCGGCAGCGGCAAAGCCCCGCCGCCGCGCCACCGCCACAGCGCCCCTTTGCTTGTTCTGCGCGGCATCGATCACATCGAAGGGCACGTCTTGAACCACCATGCGGCCTGGCGGAAGCGTCGCAAGGTCGTTGTCCTTCTCACCATCGGCCCACGGCAGTGCACCTTGCCCCCCCTTGGACCCAAAGGACATGTTCGCCACCTTGATCAAAGACACCGGCGTCAGTTTCGACGGCTTCGCCAGTTCTTCGTACGCACCCGTATAAGCAAAATGAATCAGGCCATCTGTTCGCTCAGCCAACGCCAACGAACGATCCATCACATCGGCACCATAGGACTCAAACCCATGCGCCAAGGCGCCGCGAGCCAACTCACCGGCCGCGTGGCCGGCCACACCACCGTTCATGTATTGCCAACGATCGTTGTGGCTTCCGAAGCCCTTCTCAAACGGCGGGTAAATCGCGTACCACTCACCGGGCGAGCCGTGAGGCAGCCGCGCGCGGAGATCTCGATACGTCTTTATGATGGCCACGGCCTGCTCGTGGCTGATGCCACGGTTCAGCGAATACGCATTGGCTTGAGCCACTTGCTCGTCCATGTTGACCCCCAGGTCACGATGCACGGAGGAATCTTCATCGACAAAATGCCGAAAAAACCGACCATTCCAGCTCAGCTTGGTTAAACGATCGAGAATCTCGCTGCCGCGTTGGCGCACCGCTTGCGATTCGGAACGCCGCCCCACCCGGTCCAACATCTCAGCCAAGCGTGCACTCGCTTGTACGTAGCCCGTGTTGTCGCCAAAGAACACGCCGAACTTTGTTCGTTCGGGATTGATTGTCATCGTGGGCGTCGTGGTGTCTTTGATCAGGTATTCGTCCTCCACTTGGAAATCCCACGAGTCGATCGTGAGCGGTCGTTTCAACAATTGGAAGCGCTTGGAGTAGCGCACCGGCGAGGTCACGCTGTATTGCAAGGCGCGCAAGCCGGAATCGAGCGTGGAGGACATCCAAGCGTCATCCCCCGTGGCCTTCCATGCCTGGTAAAGCATGTTCACATATTCATACTCAACGTGGTTCTCATTCGGCTGGCGCACAAACAGCAGACCACCATCGCGCTTGGCGTAACCAAGATGTCCGTACGCCGTGTCGTAATATCCCGGCCCATTGTCAGGCTCAACAAAACTCCAGATCATACCGTCTTGTTGTTGGTTCTCGCGGTAAAGGTCCACCATATCTTTGGCGTGCGTTGAGAACAGCAGCATGCCCTTCATCGTGTTTGATTGATCGAGCACCCAGCTAACGAATGAGTTGTAGGACTTGTTTCTCCACTTGTGCTCACGGCCTTCAAGACGCGCGCCACTGCCGGTCATGGTTTTTACGCAGGCGTTAAACAGGCGCGTGTACTTGCCCGTGTTGTCGACGACGGTGGTGGCGGCATCCACATCGAACGCCATAACACCTTCGGGCTTGCCTTGGGCATTCTTGAGCGTGACGTGATGGGTGCCAAGCGCACCGCCCACGTTGAAGGTCAGCCTCGGTTGTGCAGCGGCGCGAAAATACTCGTGGCCGTCGCCGTCGGTCACCACAACGGTGCCTCCCGAAGCCGCGACGATCGTCATCGAATCCAATGGCCGACTGCTAAGGCCGGTGGCAGGCACGAGCGCAACTGGCGCCGACGCGGCCCTTATTTGCCCTGCGGACATGTCTTCCGCACCGGCGGTGGTGTGATATGCACAGGCAGGCACGCACACCCAAGCGGCCCAGCACAAAGGGAACAGACGCGACAGTCGTTGCGGAAGCATGCCACTGCAGTCTCGTGCAAAAACGCCGCCGCGCCATCGCCAATGTAGAACCGCCTTCACCAGAAAGCGGCTTTTGCGTGAGCGGGCGCACGACGACAGGCGACAGCCCGGTTCTATGGTGTCTCGCGGCCTACGAGTGTATCGAGGATGGCGGACCAGCCTAAGTGATGGGATCGACGCGCACCGTCCGTGGGAAGCCCTTCGTGTTCAAGCCGAAGCAGAGTGGCGCCGTCTCCGTGAGGTGCAAAGGTCAGCGTCACCCGGCTGCCCGGGCCCGCGATGTGCGACAGCCATGTGAACACCAAGCGTTGGTGCGGCTCGATCACTTCGTAAACGCCTTCGTGGGGCAAGTCTTGTTCTCCCGCGCGCATCACGATCAAGAATTTGCCGCCAGGCCGCGGATCTGTGGTGACCTTCTTAGTGAAGAAGGCGCCGTCGCACGAACACATAAATTTCGATAACGCCGCAGGGTCGAGCCAAGCATTGAACACTGTGACTGGAGGTGCAGGCACAAGACGTTCCAAAAAGACGTTGGTTGCTTCGGTCATGATTTCTTCTTGCTGTCGTTTTTGACGTTAGACGCACCCGCAAGCGCGGCCTTACCAGTGGCTGCCTTTGGCTTCACATAGTCCACCAAGGCATCGAGGCGCTGGCTCCAAAAGTGCTGATGAAAATGCAGGAACTCGTAAGCCGGTTGCAACGCACTCCAATTGGCGCTGAACCAGTGCACGCGTCCATCAACCCGCCGGACCACCAAGCCGGCTTCTTCCAGAACCTTGAGGTGTTTCGACACACCGTTGAGGCTCATGTCAAACGCCTGCGCGATGTCGGTAACTTTGAGCTCGCGCGCTTCGCGCAACAAGGCAATCACCTTGCGGCGCGAAGGATCCGACAAGCAACCGAAAACCCGGTCGAGTTGATGTTCTTGTTTTGGTGTCAAATGGGCAACGCGTAGGGGAATGGACGACCCTTCCCTGTTTCCACAAGCTCTCGCAAGCTTAAAAGGAACATGGCCCATCTCATATTGCAATGGGCGAAGGATCTGCCAGTTTCGGCCCACCCGCGGTGACCAAACCGCAACAGGGTACGGCCCTCCTTAGGGGACAGGTCAAACGTGATTTTGGTGCCCAACCATTCAGGGCCCTCCCTCGTGCATTGCCAAGCGATGTGGCCGGGCTTCTCTAGGGCATCAACGCGCATATCGATGCTGTGTGTACCAAAGGTAAACGTCAGGGTTTGCCCGGGTGCGCTGTCGCCGCTCGTCGTGGTGGTCCACCAATCGGAAAGGCCTTCGCGAGAGCCGATGGCGGCGAAGACGCGGTCGATGGGTGCATTGATGCTGAGTTCATGAAGTATGTCTGGCATGAGTGAGTCTCTCCTTAAATTCAATATACGTTCAACCAATCGGTTGATCAACCATTTGGTTGATCTTTTTCCGCACGTCGTCCCCAAACGTTCCGCTTAGCGATCTGACGTAGTGAAATTCATTTGGCGATCTTTCGCGACGCAGATCACTGCGTCCGCCACCAACTTGTTTTATGTGATGAGCATGCGAGGCGATTACGAATGCAGGCCTGTGCAGTTGGTAGACCGCCCCCACGTACATCTCGTCAGATCGGCTTGCACCCAAAACCTCATTCGAAATGAACGAGAAAACGGAAAACGCGGTGGCTCTCTCGTAGGTACGTCAAACGCCTTACGGTTTGGGTGAATGATCATGCACAAGGCTCCTCGATCGACGTTGTTTGTTACTTTGCGCTCATCACTGAACGCGGAGGTTGTAGATGTTGGCGAACAATCGCGTGCGCACGTTTTGGCTTTGGCTTGTGGCCGCAAACTTGATCCTCGCTTGCGGGCAAGCGCGAAACTCAGACCACGACGGCGCCGGCGGAGAGGCTGGCAACGATCAGGCCGCGGGCGGCGGCGTTGACGAGGGCGGCACCTCGGGGAGCGGCAACAGTGGTGAGGAGCCCTCGGCTTCTATGGACGCGCTGCCAGCCGGCACGGGTGGAATGTCATCGCCACCAGATGGATCTTCCAAAGGGGGTTCTGGAGGGACGTTGGGTCAAGGAGGGTCCGGGGGAACGACCGGCGCATCGCTGCCTGCGGGATTCACGGGCAAACAGTGGCAGTGGCCTGCCACCACCGACAGAAAGCGTTATGAAGACTTCGATCAAAACGGTGACAAACTGCCGATCGTACCGTGGCCACAACAAGGAGGATGGATCGCAAGTCCCTATGGATTGCCCGTCCAAGCCACTTTGGATTCGTCCATCAAAGGTGCAGGGAAGTTCTCGCTGCGGATGGAGTATCGCATCGATAGCGGTGGCCAAGCGGGTTTCGGTCACCTTTACACACCGGGGCTAAATTGGTCCGGCTATGACGCCATCCAGTTCTGGTTGGACCCTGACGGCTCACGCAGTTTCTTCGACGTGAATCTGTTGAATCAAGGTGGCGACAAGGCGTTTTACCAGGCGCGTTTCGTCATGTCGGTCGACGAGCCAGTGGTTGTCACGATGCCGTTCAAAGCGTTCGCTGATCTGACGCACGCGCAGGGCTCAAAGCGCGCGGTCGATCAAAGTCACATCGACGAAGTCACGTTTTGGATTCGAGGCTATAAGCCCGATCCCAACAAAGCCTGGACGATCCGTTTAGACACGCTGGACCTTGTGAAGCTTGCTGAGCCCCTCGACCACGTCGTGGCGTGGCCCGTGTCTGCGTTGCCCAAAGCCCTATAGCACTCGAGCGTATGGCCGTTTGATCCGCACCGCCGGCCCCTTTGGCAATCGACGTAGCTGATTGCGATAAGCTTCACCGATTCCCTGTCGCTCTGTAAGGGAGCGAATGCAAAGAGCAACAGCTCTTCATGACGAAGAGCATGAAACGATTTGCGGGCTGGGCGCCTTGGCTTGTCATAAGTGCAGTCAGCGCCTCGTGTGTACATGATGTCGCCGGCAACGACACAACCCAAGACAACGAGGTCGACGCCGAGCACGAAGAGGGACCTGATGAGGACCGGACAGAAGACCAAACGTTGCCTGTAAAACCGGATGCTTCACGGGCCCCTGTGGATGCCGCAAGCAACGGCAAGAGCGACACGGCGGTGCAGGATACATTAGCGTTGCCTGCGGATGCGGGGCCCGCAGCCTCGCCACCAACGCCCCCTCTGCGGCTCGCTGTGGTGGTGACGCTTCACGGCGTTGCGGCAGAAACGTTTTGGCCGGTAGGCAATGGCACAAGTGTTTCCTACGAAGGATCGCTTAAGCCATTGCAGCGATTCTCCAATCGCTTACTGCAGGTCAAGGGCATTGATATGGACCCCTCGCCCACCTCACTTAGCCAAGATGACAGCAACTACGTGCGCCTTCTTCTCACGGGGAAAGTCTCGATCCCCGCCCCGCTTGGCTATCCGCAATATCGAGCTGAAGCTGCATCGTTAGACGTGCTCTTCGCAAGGGCGTCGAGCAAGGAATCGGCCTGCTTTGTGCCCAAGCGTAGCTGGGCGGGCCTCATCTCGCCGTTCTGGAACGGACCAGGCGTTCCGTTGCGCTGCGCCGAGGACATCGAGTCGTGGGCTCGAACTCTGGGCACCACAACCTCCCCCGGCCATGCGGACGATGACCCCGCGTTTGATTCAGATGACATTCCCCGGTCGCTGAAACTAGGTGCTGAGGCTTTAGCCAAGGGCCAAATCCTTGCCATGGGAACAACAGTGCGCGTGTCAGAGGCACGAGCCAGGGGTATGGGCCTGCCCGACTTACATTCGATGTTGCACTATTACGGGGATAGAGACAAACGTCCCTATGTGCTGCCTTCAATCACGCGGTACAACCTTTTTCAGGCGCAACGAGTGGCCGACTTGGCAACGGCAATCGAATCACAGAAGGCTGAAGACGGCTCGTCGCTCCTGGATCACACGTTGATCATTTGGATGAGTGCCTTGGGCCCTGACCATGATTTGAAAGACATTCCGGTGGTCATCTTGGGCGACGCCCATGGTGCTTTGCGAGGCGCTGGGTTTGCGAATGTGGGACGACGGTCGATTAAAGATCTGCTTGCTACACTCGCCAAGGCGCTGCGGATACCAGAGAGCAGCTATCCCCCGTCTGGCGTTGGCGCTTCACCCATTTCCACGCTGCTAAGGTGATCATCGCAACCAGCGCAGTGGCACACCGACAATGCTTGCCGTTGGGTTGGCTAAAAGACGGCGCGCCATAAGGGGCGAAATGCCCTCACGCCGATACGCCTTGTTGCGTAGGCGTCTCACAGCGGCGTCGCTTAGGCTTTATTCGACCTGCGGCCGACTGCGCATGTGAGCCCGGGCAGAAGGGGAACAATGAAGTTCAGTTCCGCTGTGATGTCACTGACGTGCCGGATAGGCCTTGCCCAAACGGCAGCTTTGGGCCTTCTTGTTGGCTGCGCCGGCGTTGTGGGCACGCCGTCCGACGAGCAAACGAGTTCAGGCGAACTTCCTTCAGCGACCGTGCCAGGTACGATTGATGGCCCCGATGGTCTAAACGGCAATGTCACCTGCAAAGCCGGCGCGGCGCCCGAGAGCTTAATGCGGCGCTTGACGCGCTTCGAATACAACAACACCGTGCGCGATCTGTTGAAGCTGGACGTGCAACCGGTCATGGACTTCCCGTCGGAGGAAATGCGCGATGGCTTTGTCAACAACGCGCAGGCACTGATTGTTACGCCGATCCTCACCGAACGATACCTGACCGCCGCAGAGAAGCTTGCCGACGCGGCCGTAACGCAGAAGCTATCGGCATTGCTTCCCTGCGACGCCTCGCGCGCAGATGCCGATTGCGCTCGAGCGTTTGTTGAAACCTTCGGACAGCGAGCGTTTCGACGTCCGTTAACCCAAAGTGAAGTGGATGTCTTTGCGTCCGTTTATGCAGCTGGCGCCGCCGGTGCGAGTCCCAAAGCGGGTGTGGCGTGGGTCATCCAAACCATGTTGCAGTCGCCCGCGTTCCTCTATCGCATTGAAAACGGCAACGCACCCGCAAACGGGGCAAGCAAGGTGGCGCTCACGCCATGGGAAACAGCCTCCCGGTTGTCGTATCTTCTTTGGGGAACCATGCCCGACGAGGCGCTGTTCGAGGCCGCGCGCGCAGGAAAGCTGACCACCGTTTCGGACGTCAAAGCCCAGGCGCGGCGCATGTTGGCAGACGTTAAAGCACGCGCCGTCATCGCGCACTTTCACGAACAGTGGTTCGGGTTGACGGAACTGGCAGCGCTTGAGAAGGACCCTAAGGTGTTTCCCGCCTTCAACCGTGAAATCGCCACCGCCATGACACAGCAACTGCAAATGTTTGTGGACTGGGCGTTTTTCGATGCGAATGCGGGAAGTTTCGATCACCTCATGAAGGCGCCTGTCACTTTCATCAACACGCCACTGGCGAAGTACTATGGACTTCCTGATCCCAACACGGGTGCCAAGTTCGCTTTAACGAAGACGGATCCAGAAAAATACGCAGGTCTTCTGGGTCAAGGAGGGCTGTTGGCGGGCATAGGCAAATCTGATCAAACGTCGCCTCCGGTCCGCGGGAAGTTCGTGATGGAGTCGCTGCTGTGCTCACCGTTGCCTGCGCCTCCCGCTGGACTCATGGTCAAACCACCAGCCACAAACCCTGGCATGACCACGCGTGAACGATTCGCGATTCACGATGCAGATGCCGCCTGCAAGGGTTGCCATGCGTTGATGGATCCGATTGGCCTTGGTCTTGAAAACTTCGATGGTGCTGGACGTTGGCGCGACAGTGAGAACGGTAAGCCAGTCGATGCTTCGGGAGCCATCGACGAAGTCGTCTTGGACATTTCCGGCCCCTTTAACGGAGCCGCTGAACTAGCCGAGAAGCTGGCGAGCAGCGAGCAAGCTCGGGATTGCGCCGTGACCCAGTGGTTTCGCTTCGCCTACGGGCGCACCGAGGGGGCGGGAGACGACTGCACCCTCGCTGCGTTGAAACAGCGTTTTCATGACAGCGACTTCAGCCTGCAAGGCCTTGTGCTAGCTCTGACCGAAACAGAAGTGTTCTTGACCCGAAACGCAGGAGCGCAACGATGAAGGCCCTCGCACGACGAACCCTATTGCGTGGGGCAGGCAAAGTGGCGGTGGCGTTGCCATTTCTCGAAGCGATGCGGCCGGCCCGCGCGGCGAGCGTTGTACCGAAAAGGTTCGTCTTCATGTTCAGCCCCTGCGGCAGCATCGCAAAGTCATGGACTCCCACGGGTGGGGAAACAGATTTTCAATTGTCCAGGATCCTAAAGCCGCTTGAGCCCCTAAAGAGTGACGTGGTGATACTAAATGGGGTGGACAACATTGCCTCCATGAACGGCCCGGGAGGGGCACACCAGGTCGGCATCGGCGCTCTTCTTACAGGCAGAGAGCTGGGGCCCGGCAATGACGACAGCGGAAATCCGGGGCGACCCGCTGGTTTGGCCAGTGGCATTTCAGTAGACCAAGTGATTGCCAAGCAGCTCGGCACGGAAACCAAATTCCGCTCTGTGGAGTTTGGCGTCCAGTGCTCGAAGGGCAGTGCCTATAGCTACGTCAACTACCTGGACTTTCAAAAGCCCCTGCCCGCCGACAACGATCCAAACTCAATCTTCAGACGGCTGTTTTCGGAGGCGGGTGGCGACGACGCGGCCATCACAAAGTTGCGGCAGCAGCGCAAGACCATCCTTGACGCCGTTTTGGAGAATGCGAAGGGGCTCAACACCAACCTCGGACACGCCGACAAACAGCGGCTTGAAGAACATCTGACTTCAATCCGCGATCTCGAAACGAGATTGGCCGCCGTTGCAGGCGGCACTGAATGCAAAAAGCCAACGTTGCCGAGCGTGGGCAGCGGCAACGACGCTTTCCCCGCCATTGGGCAGATCCAGATGGATCTGTTGGTCATGGCGCTCAAATGCGATCTCACGCGCGTGGCAACTTTGCAGTGGAGCAACGCCGCCAGCACCACGCGCTTCACCTGGGTCGGTGTGAACAAGGAACACCACGAGATGTCCCACTATCCCGATGGGGATGCGGCGACGCAGGAATCGTTGATCAAGGTGAACACTTGGTATTGCCAACAATTTGCCACCGTGGCGGCGGCGCTGAAGCAGGCGAGTGACGGCGCCAGTGGCTCTCTGTTGGACAACACCGTCATGCTGTGGGGCAACGAGCTGGCGTATGGCAACCGACACTCGCACGACGATATGCCCTTCGTGATGGCCGGCGGTTCTAAGCTGGGAATCAAAACGGGCCGAAACCTAAAGTTCAACGGCAATGTTCCTCACAACAACCTGTTGGTCTCGATCATGAACGCACTGGACGTGCCCGCCCAAACCTTCGGGGATCCGAAGTACTGCACAGGACCACTTAAAGGTCTCTTGGCGTAACTGTGCTCGCGCCATGGATCGATGTCGGACGTTGTTCTTCCGGGCCCTCTGTCCGCGTCTTCTCGGTATTTTGGCTGATGCCCAACAATCTCTGGCGAGGCAACCTTGTAATGGCCCGAGGTTGACTCTCGCGGCTGGAGGATCCGATGCAGCAGTTTAGCCGGTATACCTTCGCGTTCACCGGAACGCAGTTACAGGTGTTCGCAATGATGCGCGCGAGTCTAACGTGGATCGCCGTCACTTCACTCACCGTGGCCTGCACGGGAACAGTGACAGGGGGCGAATCGGGCGCGGCCGGCGGTTCTGACGACTCGCCCACCGACAAGGATGCCCCGACCAGCCTGCCCCAACCGGGAGAGTCCGCACCCCTATGCAAAGCCCCATTACCAGGCTTGGTTGCGACCCGCCGGCTTACGCACACGCAGTTTCAGAACGCCATCAAACAACTGTTTGGTGCCGCCGCCCCAACAACCAACAACTTTCCCAAGGCGTCGATTCGCGAAGGATACCGCAGCTTCGTTGACGCCAACAGCGTCACCGCCGATGGCGCCGAGCAAATTGCGGCCGCCGCAACAGCCATCGCCTCTAAGGTCACCACAGACGTCGTGGCCTTGGCAGGCTGTACACCTGGTGCCACGTCAGATGACGCATGCGCGCTGCGATACATCGAGACGTTGGCACAGAAGGCTTACCGCCGCCCTGCAGAACCCGCTGAGCTTGCAACGCTTAAGAATACGTACGCCAAATTGATTGGCGCTGCATTCACGCCCGCAGAGGCCCTGGCGGGCGTGATTGAGCTTGTACTGCAATCCCCGCAGTTCCTTTACATCGCTGAGTTCGGGAGCAAGACGGGCGCTTCGGGAGATGTGGTTCCCTTAACAGATTACGAAGTTGCCTCAAGACTCAGCTTCCTGCTGTGGGACGCGCCTCCCAACGACGAGCTCTTGCAACTAGCCCGCGATGCAAAGCTGCACACAGCCAAAGAAGTCGAGGCGCAAGCCCGCAAGATGCTCCAGGATCCGCGCACAGAGAGCGTGTTCGGTGCCTTCTTGGAAGACTGGCTCGAACTTTACCGCCTGGACAGCCAGACGAAAGATCCCAAGCGTTTTCCTGAGTGGAATGATGCATTGGCGACCGCCATGCGCTCTGAGGTTAAGCAAACCGCGGCAGAAGTTGCCTTTCGAGGGGATGCATCCTTATCCAGCCTGCTGGCAGGAAACCGAACCATGGCAAACGCGGCTTTGGCCAAAATCTACGGCGCCGACACCAGCATGGGCGACAAATTCGCCAGCGTGACGCTAAACGAGTCACAGCGGGCGGGCTTGCTCACGTCCGCAGCGTTCTTGGCGTCGCACGCAGGATCACAAGAGTCGTTCCCTGTGGCACGGGGCGCATTTGTGCGGCGGCACATGCTTTGCCAAGACATCGTGATCCCGGCAAACATCGTGATCGAACCACCACCCGTGAATCCCAATGTGCGTGGCCGCGAGCGCTTCAATCAACATCGCGATGATCCGACATGCGCGGGCTGTCATGCACTCATGGATCCCATCGGCTTTGGCCTTGAGGGCTACGATGCGTTAGGACGTCATCGCACGTCCGAAGGAGACAACTTGAGCATCGATACGAGCGGCGATCTGACAGACGCAGGCGACATCAGTGGCCCCTTCCAAGGCGGTCCCGAGTTAGCCGAACGTTTGGCCAGCAGCGATGTGGTCCAAGGATGCTTTGTGCGTCAGCTGTTCTCCTACGCCGTTGCCCGCGCCTATGGCGATGAAGATGCTTGTGCCATCTTGTTTGTTGAAAAGAAGTTTTCGGAGAGCCACGGCAATCTCAAGGAGCTTTTGGTGGCTCTTAGCCTCAGTGACAACTTTCTTTACCGCCGGGTGCCCCAATGAGCGCAGAAGCATCTATGAATAAGCAGGTCGCAGCGGATCAACGTCGCGTGGACCAAGAGCTGCAGCGCGCCCAGCCTCACAAAACGGGAGCCTTCGTCCTAGGGCGGCGATCCTTGCTGCGCGGCGTGGGTGGTATCACTGTGGGTCTGCCGTTCATCGAGGCCCTAAGCAGGAAGGCCCAAGCGGCTCCGGGGCGGCCGAAGCGGTTCTTGCTGTGGCACCAAGGCCAAGGTACCCAGTTTAAACAGTGGGCGATTCCGGGATCCAGCCCTACCGATTTCAGTTTGGGTTCGATCTTGGAACCCGTGGCACCCTTCAAGGATCGCATGCTGTTTTTCCGCGGCATCGATAACAAAGTGGCTGAAATAGCCTCGGGTGACGGCCACGCCACGAAGCAAAGCACGTGTTTGACCTGCGTGCCCAATGGGGGAGGTCCGTCATTCGATCAGGTTCTATCCGCCCGCATTCGAACGCCGGGGCAACGCTCCAGCCTGAATCTGGCGGTAGGACGTTCGGCGAAGATTCGACTGTACGCTGGCCCTGGAGACAAGATTGAATCGCAAGGTGATCCCCGAAAGGTATTGGCATCGCTGTTCACCACCACCCCCCAATCCTCCAAAGAGCTTGAGCGTTTGGCCTTACGTCGCAAGTCTGTTCTTGATGGCGTAAAGGAAAACATGACAACCTTCCGTGCGCGGCTCGGAACGGAAGATAAACGTCGATTAGATCAACACACAGATAAGCTGCGCGAGCTTGAAACGCGACTCAACGCTCAAGGGTCCGTGGCCTGCACAACGCCAAAGCTCAACTTGCCGGCCGGCTTCAATCCAGACTCGAACCATGAAGCCAACGCCGACGCGCAGACAGAAATTCTGGCGATGGCCTTCGCCTGCAATCTCACGTCCGTGGCAACGGTAGAGTTTACAGACGATCACGATCCGGGGGTATTTGGTGGATTTCTCTCAGGCTACGGAAACTGGCACGACATGGTACATGCCGGTGAGACGAAACGCGACATCGGCGGTTTGATCTCCGGATACCGGTGGTATGCAGCCCGCTTCGCCAAGATGTTGTCGCGCTTTTCGGAGGTGCAAGACGAATCGGGAACTCTGCTGGACCACACCACCATCCAGTGGACGTGCGACTTCGGATATGGCATCGGCCACAACGGTCTTTCGGTGCACGCCGCCTTGGCGGGAAGCTTGGGTCCCGACGTGAAAATGGGAAGGCTTTTATCGTTTTCAGATGCGGAGAAGGCCTGGACGGCATCCAACTGTTCGTTGAACAACCTTTACGTGACGATTCTGGCGGCCTTCGGTCAAAAGGACACCACTTTCGGAACACAAGCCAAAGGTGTCCAGCCCGGGCCGATAGCCGGCGTGCTGTAGCGGTCCGACTCTACCAATCGGTCACCGAGCCGTCGTCCTCATCGAACGATTCTTCGTTCTTCCAAGAGGTGCCGAGCTTCTTGGCAATAGCGGCTTCGTCAAGTTCGATGCCCAAACCCGGACCGGTTGGTAGATCGATGTGACCTTTCTTCACGACGAACGGATTCTTCAGATACCCCTCGCCCAGCGTCACTTGTTCCTGGCAAAGGAAGTTGGGAATCGAGGCCGCGATCTGCACGCACGCAGCAAGAGAAATCGGGCCCAGGGGGTTATGCGGAGCGACCGTTGCGTAATGTGCCTCCGCCATGCCGGCAATGATTTTTACCTCGGTGATTCCACCCGCGTGACACGTGTCGGGCTGGATGATG
Source organism: Deltaproteobacteria bacterium (assembly GCA_033763315.1). GTDB lineage: Bacteria > Myxococcota_A > Polyangia > Fen-1088 > Fen-1088 > JAGTJU01. The sequence continues at coordinate 17,120 of JANRKS010000005.1, read as the reverse complement.
CTGGCCGCGCGTTTTTCGAGAATCTCGCGAAAACCCCACTTTGTGAAGATGCGTTCGCCGGTGGCAATCGGCAACGGCGTTGCGCGTGCGATGTCCGCCATAAGATCAACGTACTGAGGAAGCACAGGCTCTTCGATAAAGTACGGCTGGTATGGCTCCAGTTCCTTGATCAGAAGTTTGGCGGTGGCCGGCGGAACCGCCCCATGAAAGTCGATGCCAATGTCGATCTCGGGGCCCGCCGCTTTACGTACCGCTGCGAACTCAGCCACATAGCGATCGATCACGGCCTTGTTTTCCACAAAACGCATGGGCCTTAGGTTGGTTGGGCGCACAAATTTGAAAGCTGTGAAGCCCTCAGCGATTCGTTTCTTCATCAAGGGAAGGCGCTCCGACTCCGGCACCGCCCCAACCAGCTCCTTCTTAAGAAAGTGTGCATACACGCGAATCTTGTTGCGTGTCGGTCCGCCCAATAATTCATAGACAGGAACGCCCAGGGCCTTTCCTTTAAGATCCCACAGAGCCTGGTCGATGCCCGAAAGCGCACTGGTTAATACGGCGTCGCCTCGATAAAACGCGTGGCGATAAATAGCCTGCCAATGATGGGTGATGTTGCGGGGATCCTTGCCAATCAGGTAAGGCTCGAGCTCCTTAATGGCGGTGGCAACCGTAAGAGCGCGCCCTTCCACAACAGGCTCACCCAACCCCACGAGACCGGCATCGGTGTGAATCTTAAGAAACTGAAAACGCGGCTTTACCAAGAACGTTTCTAACCTGGTAATTCGCATAAGTTCCTTGGCCTTTGCAGGACGCGGATGAACGACGGTGGCCGCCGCCCCGCTCAATAGCAATCGCCGGGATATGGAGGTGGCGCGCGAGGACGCGGGCTTAATTGGAGCGTTACCCATCACACGACCCTATCCCAGAACGCAGCCCGCGTGCAGAATGCAAAAATGGTTCTAAGGCGTTTTTCTTGGGGCCTCGGATCGTGCACAGCGACCGCATGAACGCACGGCAAGTGGCGTACCGCATGGTTGTGGCCGCCGAAGCCACTGCGTTCACCGGGATGTCATAAAATGAATAGGCGTCATTCTCGCCGCGTTGGCGGTCAAGGGTCGCGGATCAAACCGCGCCTCATCGCGACGGCCACGGCTTCGGTGCGGGTCGCTGCGTCCAACTTTTCAAGCACGTGACCCACGTGAAGGCCCACCGTCCGCTCGGCGATGCCCAAGGTGGTGGAGATGTTACGATTGGTAAGGCCCTGCGCCATCAGCTGTAGGATCTGTTGCTCGCGCGGCGTGAGCGTCGGCTTTAGCAATCTCTGCGTGAGTCCCTCAGCGAGATGGGGCGGTATGAATGTTCCACCGGCCGCTATCTTGCGAATCGCGGCAATCAGTTCTTGGCCGCGCGTGTCCTTGGTTAGGTAGCCTCGGGCCCCGGCTTTCAGCGCGCGGAAGATGTCTTCGTCACCATCGTAGTGAGACAGGATGAGAATTTTAGCGGACGGAAACTCTTCACACAAAGTGCTGGTCACCGACAACCCATCAAACACCGGCATCTTCAGGTCGGCGATCAACACATCGGGACGCAACTCTCGGTACATAGACATTGCCTTGGCGCCATCGGGCGCGACACCGACCACTTCAAGATCGCTCTGTGTCCCCAGCAACACCGCAATCCCGCCGCGGGCGATTTCGTGATCATCAGCGAGGAGAATGCGGATCGGGCGAGATGTCATGGGCAAAGCTCATTTCGCAAGAGCGTTCAAGGCACTTCGGGGTATGCGAGCGATCACGATGGTACCACCCTGGGTTCCCGGGCTTACCGAAAGTTCGGCACCCAGACGATGGGCCCGCTCGCGCATGCCAATCCAGCCGAAGCCACTGCCCCCACCACCAGCTTGCAAGAGCCCCTTGCCATCATCGGCGACCGTGAGCACCAAAGCCTCCTGCGTGATCTCAAGTGACACCTTCACTTTACGTGCCTGGCCGTGGTTCACGGCATTGGTGATCGCCTCACGGGCGATGGCTGGCAGCTCTTGCTCAAGCAAACCGGAGACAGGCGGCACGGCCTCGCCTACGTCAACTTTCACATCAACGCCCAATGTCTTGGTCGATTGAATGCCAAGCCGCGTTAGCGAACGCCGCAGAACATCGTCGCCGAATTCGGTGCGCAAGGTCCACACGGCGCTGCGGACTTCGGCCTGCGCCCTATCCAGTAGATCCCGAGCACCATCGGCCAGTTTTGCAACTTGCTCGGGTGCAGTGTCACCGAGGCAAATGCGGAGGCTATCGAGATGAAATCCCAAGCCCAAGAAAACCTGCGCCAAGCCATCGTGCAGGTCCCTCGCGATGCGCGCTCGTTCGGTTTGCAGCAACGCAAAGCGGGCACGAATGCGTGCGGTCCTGGTCCTATGCAGGGCGAGGGCTGCACCCGCCACCAAGAATAAGCAAAACAGCCGGAACCCATTTGTCTCGAAAAAATGTGGGACCACGGTGAATGACAAGCTCTGTGTGGGGCTGGCTTGTGCCGCGATGCGAAGCTGAAACTGATAGTTTCCTGCAGGCAAGCGCGCATACGTGGCGACCCGCGCTTCACTGGCTTGGCTCCACGCGTGTTCGGCGCCGATCAGACGGTGCTCGAAGCGCAGACGCCCCGGGTTAACGAAACTGGGCGCACTAAAGCGAAACTCCATCTGGCCCACGTTCGGACCAATGTGCTTTTGTGACTCCGTTAAGGACAACGCCGCACCATCTACAACAACGCTTTCCAACACGGGCGTGGCGACAACTTTTGGGTGTTGTGAAGGCGGCGCCACAAGCGAAAGCCCTGCGAGCGTGGGTACCCAAAGAACGCCGTCGCGCGCGACCACGGCGCCAGGAGGAAACGCAGCCATCGCGTGTTCGCTGCGCAAGCCATCCTCAACGCCAAAACGCTGAACGTGCACAGCAGGTCCACCGCCCGCCCACGCCATCAATTCAGCTTGCGAAACCAAGAACACGCCATGGTCAGAGGTGAACCATAACGATCCTTTGTGATCGTCAACCGCGAAGAACAACGAACCCCTTGGCATGCCGCTAGTGGTGCCGAACGCGATGGCCTTTTTCCCATCGAAGAGAAACAGACCCACGTCGCCCACGGCGGTGATCCATACGCGACCAGACTCGGTGGGAAGGGCCGATGTGAGATCCGTGACAACAAATCCTTCTGCCGCGGCAAAGCAACGCGCGCCACCGTTTTGCACGCGTGAAAGGCCTTGGTTGCCGGCCGCCCACAACGTTCCCGGCGGACCTTCAGCCACATGAGCGATGTAGCCGGGACAAAGTCCATCGCTCTTCACCAACGAAAGCTCCACGGTGGCGGGATTTTCTGCAGCGAAGCGAAAAAGACCACCATCGCTGCCGCTGCCCCAGATCTTGCCCTCATGATCCACCATAAGGCTGCGTACTGATGCCGTGGCCGCCGTGGTCATTGCCGTGAAACCATGGCTTGGCGCTTGCTGCAGTCGCGTGCCGGCGCTCACCCACAATCGACCCGCGCCGTCTTGGGACAAAGGGCCCGGGGCCCAAGCGGGAAAGCCATCATCGAAGCGAAATGTTTGCGACTCACCCTCAAAGAACCGTTGCATGCCAACATCGGTGCGGACCCACACGGCGTCGTCGTGGGCGCGCAAAACTGAGAAGGCCACGTCGCCGTCAAGTCCATTGCCTGACCACAAATTGCGAACCCCGCAAGGACGCGATTGGATCGAGCCCACGCCGGCCGTGCCCATCCACACGCTGCCCTCGCGATCCACGAACATCTTTGTGTGCGGCACGGCGTCGGCAAGAGCGAACGATTCGGGAGCGCGGACAAAAGACGCATGGACAAGCTGTTTGGCGTAAGCCACCCAAACGCCTGCGTTGCTGTCGGCTGCAAGCGTGAGCGGCGGCCCGAATTTTTGCAGACCCAGCCGAGCCGGCGCTGTGGCTGATGTATTTGAGTGAAGTGCAAACACATCGTCATCCGTGGCGACAAACGCCGTATCAAGATGTGCCGTCACGTCCAAAACAGGATCGTTCCACAGTTTGCGTTGCCCGTGACCATTTACGAGGTAGACCCCGTCGCTGCCGCCCACCCACACCTCGTCTGCAGAGGCAGCGGGTTGCAACGATGAGACAAGCATCGGGACATGCGCAAAGCGATCGCCAAGCCATACGGCGGACGCAGAAGGATCAGACGATGACATGCGAAACAGCCCCGCTTCGGTGCCGATCCAGATCTGGTGGTCCGCAGTCTCGGTCAACGCCCACACCCAATGCTCGGCCTTGCCATCGGCGGGCCATATGATCTGCGTCTCGTCTCCTTTGATACGAACCAAGCCGCCGGCCCCTTCACGGAACCCCACACGTATTTGGCCGGGGTAAGTTCCGTTGCGCCCTATCTTCGCCGCGCCTAAAGCCACCCACATGGATCCATCGGACGCGGCCAGCACGCGTCGCACCGAACGCGTGCCGGGAACGGCAACGTCGACAAACGAGATCCCATCGAAGCGAACGAGGCCGCTGACGCCCGCGAACAGTAGATGCCCCGCGGGCGTCTGAACGATGTCCTGCACCACCGACGGGCGCGGCCAAGCCACCAAGGATCGCCATGCAGGGGACGCGTTGGACGCAAACGCCGCTGGGCAGCCGAGCCAGCAAAGCCATGCAACGAACCAAGCAACGGAGGGAGCGATCCGACGAACCACGCCCGTCTATGGTACGCCGCTTGAAGCCAATTGGCGCGGCGTTTTAGGCAAGCAGGCCAGGAATGGGCCCCGTACAAACCGTGGGATTGCCAAAGGTCTGTGTACGCACCCCCATGGCCTGCGCAATCGAGACGAACAGATTGTTGTGGGGCATCCCTCGGCCCCCTGTACGCGCAAAACGCATGTAACGCCCGGTGCGGATGCCGGTGGATTTGCCTGTGAACAACACCCAAGGCATCTGATCAACCGCGTGCCCATGGTCGCCCATGTTTGGGCAGAACAAAACGATCGTGTGATCTAAAACGGTGCCACCATCGGACTCCGGAGTGGCGTCGAGCAGCGCCAACATGTCAGAGAGCTCCCTGGATTCGATTTGATGACGGCGCACGCTGCAAGCCATGGCCTCGGGATGGTCGCGCAGCGATCCTGCATACCCGGTCTTGTGTTCGTGATCGTGGTCGTCGGTGGTGCCCCAAGCGCCAGGTACGTAACCCCAGTCGGCGGGCGCTTCGGTGGGCCCGCGTGAGAACAACAGAGCAACGCGTGTGAGGTCGCATGCGAAGGCCCCTTGAATGAGGCGTGCAAAGCCGGCCACATCCGCGTTGTAGCTACCGGATCGAACCGAGGCCTTGGTGGGCGCCGAACATGAAGCCCCTTGCGTGATGGACAAGCGCTTGCCGAGGTCACTGACGATGTCTGCATGCGCCTGCAGCTTGTCGCGCTCTGTTTTTCCCAACCGTGGCGTTAAAGCCGCGAAGTCACTCAGCGCCAAATCGATCGCACTATTGCGTTGCTCAGCCAATTTGGCGACTTCTGCGGCGCGCGCAGGATCAGCGCTTGGGAGGCCGGCGCCAAACAGCCGCTGGTATACGTCGAGTGGGTTTTGATCGAACGGCGTCAGTTGCCCAGGCGCGGTGGCGGAAATGTTATCGCCTGCGGCACGCACACCCAAAGCCAATGACGGTATCTTGGTGACAGGCGCGGGCGCGTTGAGCGCTTTGGCTATGAACTGATCAAATGTGGGACCACTCGGACGATCCGGCGAATACATGTTTGCCGCGCCGAGCACGTGGCCGCCACACTGCGCGTGCGCGTTGGCAAACTGCGTTTTGTCCACCATGGCCGAGACCATGTCCAGGTTCTCGAACGCCACAGCTTTGCTTCGCCAAGCATTGAAATTCTTGTGGTGTTCAGGAAAAACGAAGTCTGTCTCCGTGGCAGCTCCACCCGCGGCGGATTTGAAGACATGCCGATGTCGCGGCACACTTCCGCCGCTTGACCAAAGCAGCAAACGCGTGGGCACACCGCCCGCCGCGTGCGCGGATCCTAAGCGAATCGAAGGCAGCAGCGCCGCTGCGGCCGAACCTGCAAACCCTTGGAGCAAACGGCGCCGAACAAATGGCAAGGTTGAGGATTTCATGAGACTCCTTATTGATTGGAAGCAGGCCGGAAGCGAAAAGCGTCGCTGGTTGCGATGGCCACCAACAATTCGCGCAGATCGTGGCCCTTGGCCGCAAAACGCTGAACGATAGGCTCAACAACACATTCGTCGAGTTCCTCGTGCGTGGTTGCCAACGCGAACGCCAGCCATTGTGACGTCAAACACCGCTGCACTTGCGTGCTGCCGGCCAACTTCTTGCCCAGCTCAACGGCCCCGTTGAATGTGCCATCAATGTCGGTGCCAAAAAGCTCCCCACGCGCGTCTACGTCTTGGCCAGCTTCGGTGGTGCGAAAGCCACCAATGGCGTCGTAGTTTTCAAAGCCGAAACCCGCACCGTCAATCACCTTGTGGCAGGCCGCACACGCCGGTCCTGTGTGCGTTTGTTCAAGCATCTGGCGCGTTGTGAGAATCGCGCCGGGTTTGGCCTCGGCCGCTCCCACATTCACGTTGATGGGCGGCGCGGCCGGTGGCGCACACAGCAGGCGGTCGAGCACGAACACACCACGCAACACCGGCGCGTCGTTGCGTTGATGTGCGAACGCAGCAAGCAAGCCCGCTTGCGTAAGAATGCCTGAACGCTGGTCTGCAGGCACTTCCATCCAGGAGAGTTGGCTCGAGGCCGGCGCTTTAACACCATAGATGGGGGCAAGCGCGTCGTTAACGAACGCGTGGTTGTCGGTCAGAAACGCCGACAACGTGTGGCCCTCGTCCCAAAACACTTTGTCGACCCAACTCAAGGTGCTTTGTGCAAGCGCAGAAGCCATGGCGCCATCGAACTTTGGGAACAGGTCGGGCGCTTTCTTCAAATCCTTCAACCTGTCAAACTGCAACCACTGCCGATGAAATTCGGCCACCAAAGCGCGTGCACGCGGTGTGGCCATAAGCCGCCGTGCGTGCTTATCGATCGTCGCAACGTCCACCAGAGCGCCCGTGTCAGCACTGGCCATAAGAGCGGCGTCAGGCGGTCCGTCGGTCAAGAAGTAAGAGAGGCGGCTTGCAAACGCGTAGCTGTTGACCAATGTCGGATCCTTAGACGACGAAGTTGCGTCGAACTCTGGTCGGTAAATGAAGTTCGGAGACTGCAGAAGCCCCGAGACGAGCACAGACACAGCGGAAGCGAATCCCCACTGCGTTCGTGCCGCTTCAAAACGTGCAAGGTAGCGCGTGGTCTCTTCTGCGGTCAGAGGACGCCGAAACACCTGTTTGCCAAAACGTGCCAAGAAGGTGCGCCCGCAGGCTGACTCACTCGCCGCATCCGTTGGCGTGCAAGAAACAAGTTTGGTGACGTCGGCCGTGACGACGGTAGCAACGGTCGCGGCGTTGCGTTGCAATGCATCGATCAAGGCCGCGGAAGGGGCCTGCACGTCGGCGACGCGAGAGTAGCCCTTCGTTACGCTTTCGGCCGGTAGCGTCAGCTGGTCGGCAGGCAAGGTAAAGCCAGCGAACAGGTCGTTCAATGTGTTGACGTACTGACGATTGGTCAGCCGAACGAGGGGAGCGGGCCCTACGGGACTGCGGCCTTTGCAGTCTAGAGCGCCCGCGCCGGCAGACACGCCGCCGGCCGCTCCGCGAGACCCCACATCCACCTCACCGCCATTGCCACTTTCCTTGGATCCTGATGCGTCTGAAACCACGCCACCGCAGGCGGCCTGACACAGCGATACAACGACCACGAACACGGGAAACTTCGCCAAGCGCATCACGTACCTCCGATGACTTTGGTGCACACACAAGGGTACGGCGGCGCTCGTTTCAATGAATGTCGATCGTCAGCAGGCTAAAGCTATGTATTTCGAACAGGGTACCCATCCACCTTTGGTGCGTTAGCCGCAAGCGGCACCAAGGCGGCCCTCACTATGGATGGGCGTGGCTTCAGCGTTCGTGGTGAAGAACGGACCGAACGACAGCTGCGAAAGCCTAAAGCGGCAGCAGCTTCGGCGTCGCCACCGGCTCGTCAAATCTTAGCGGTGACGCCCCTGGCACCACAACGCGAACCCAATCGCGTTCGGGTTCGGGCACCCACACCATGGCGGTCCCCGAATCACCGATGCTGATGCGATAAACGGCAGGCTCTGCGACCAGAGTCCCGTCGCCATCAAACACCTGGGCCGTTTGGACGTCGCCTGAAGGCTCGTCTGCCGTCGTAAGGGGGTGCCCCCACTTTGATTGGCCTTCGCCATTCACAATCAAGACGCGCCAGGTACGTTCCGTTTTGAGCGCCTGCACCGAAGGTTGGCTGCGCAGCAACGCCAAGTGCTCAAGCAAGCCTTGATAGGTAAAGTCGCTCACCCACGTGGGGCTGCAATACCCCATGATGTCGGAAAAGGCTGCGGGATCGATCACGCGGCTCGATGAGGCGTCGAAGCCCCATGATCCAATGCCGCCTTTGGCATAAGGATAATTGGTATCGCCATCGACGTTGCATGGCGAATGCAAACGCCCGTGTTGGTGACCAAGCTCGTGTGCGAACGTTTGAGCCGCAAACTGACCGGTAAAGCCCACGCCCACGCCCACGCGCAGCGAGGGTTGCTGGTCTCTCGTCACGTAGGCAATGCCCGCGGTGCACGCGCGGCCGCAGTAGGTGTTGAACGTGGACGCTGGATTCACAACGCCGTAGTAATGCACATCCGCGGCCGCACGATCTTGTTGTCGCACCAACCGAAGTGCATCAAGCAGATCTTCCCAACCATCGGATGCCTTCACGCCCAGCTTTGTGCTCACCGGCTCACGCACCGCGATCTCCACAGCGGTCGCGGGATACATCGACATCACCAAGGCACGAAAGCGTTCGATCTGCGTGGCCGTGATGTCTGGCAAGCGGCCCGAAGCATCCGTATCGTACTGCACCGGAACCAACATCACTTTCACGACACCCGTTGTGCGCGCGCCCAAGCCAATGCCACCGGTGTTGGGAAAGCGAGCGATCGCCACGTTGGCGCAGCTGGCCGGGCTTACCACGTCCACGCGCCAAGCGGTGTCTTCATCGATTGCACCCGCGGGCACGTCAAAATTAAACGTGCTGTCGAACTGCAAGTCGTTAGACGGGCGACGCAGATCGTTCGTGGCATCAATCGTTTTTGTGCCCTTTGATGAAATCAATGTAAGGCGCGCGGTGGCGATGCCTTGCCATTGGTCGGTGGGCGTGGCGAACGCACGAATCATGGCGGGGCGCCCCACCACCACGTCTGCGTTGCGTTCGGTGGCCGCGCTCAAAGATGTGTTGGGATCCGGCACAGCCAGAGGGATCTTCACGGCTTGGTACAACGCCACTTCGTTTAACGCCAAGGCACAGGGACCGTCATTGGGAATCACAGCGGGCGCCGAAGCTCCCCCGCCGCCGGCTGTATCGCCGCCCGCGCCGCCCGCGCCGTCAGCGGTCACGTCGCGCTTGGCGGCTTGGCCGTCGCAGGCCGCGGCAAAGCAGCCAGACAGGGCCAAAACGGGGATCCAGTGTCGTCGACTTACGCTGTGCATGAAATCACTCCAAGCAGAAACAAGGCCAGGCTTTCGACCCCGGCAAGACCCCGAGCGGCAGCGCCGGCCCTTAAAGGCTGTCACCAAAGCCCAACGCTCCAATGTTTATCGCCAGTTGCAGGGTTCGATTGACCAGATCCATTCCTTCCGTCGCAAACGGCAGGTAAACCAAGGTGGGTGCACCCAACGTGGTCCTTCGGTTGAACAACACCGCGCGCGCCAAAACGGTGAATGTCATCGAAGCCAAAGCGACAGGAAGCATTTCACCCGCCTCGCGGGACGGCAAAGTGATTGGATGCACTGACAGCGCTTGCAGGTCCACGGCAGCGGGCGATTCTGGCTCGCGTGCGACAAAAGGGGGCGCGAGCGACACGCGTTCGGCGAGCCGCAGCAGCGTTCGGGGGCGCACTTTGAAGGCGGGGCACCAAAAAGCCCAGGCCTGCGCCGATGGCTGACGCAGCGCCAACGGTTGCCCCGTGGTGTCCGCGAGCTCGCCCCAGGTGGCCGGCGCCTCCTGCAGCGGCGGGAAAACCCAAAACGGCAGCCACTGCAGCCCAGGCTTCGGATCGACGATGGCAATCGCGCGCTTGACCAGCTGGCCGCCCACCCATTCCCACAGGGCGGCGCAGTTGGCGCAGGGGTACGCGACGGCCTGGGGACTCACCATCAGGCCGCCGCCGCAGCCGGGGCACAGCGCCGGCAAGACGGTGAGATCCGGTGCGGGCGGCTCAACAAGGGGAGGATCAAAGCTCGGCTCCTGTGACAATGGGTGGCCCGTGACGCCATCCAGATATCGGCCATCTTCCGCGCGCGTAAGCGGCAGATAGATTAGGCACGCCGTCTCGCCAATGTAGGCCGGCTGGCCGTGCCGTTGCGCACCCGCGGCGATCAAAGCGCCCTTGAGAAGCTCGCTGGGCCTTGCAGAAAAGCGCAGAAAATCGCCTGCGTCCGTGCTCTTCAGAAACTTCAACTTCTGTGTTTGGCTGCGAAACCCAAGGCTGGGCGGAAGTGACACGGACGGAGCCCCGGGCGCCGACACGTGCAACACGCGCTCTTTGACCTCCCCTTGTTCGATCACAAACGCGCTGCCTTTAAAGTGCAAGTAAGGCACCCACAACAAATCTTTGCCGTCATAACGAACAGGCAGGGTGAAGCGGTGGTATTGCGGCGTGTGCAGCAGGTGTGAGACGCCACAGAACGCGCACGTCAATACCCGATCCGCATCCTCAAGTTGCACCGTTGCCCCACACTGCGGGCACTGGTGCTCAACTTGAAAAGCCATCAGACATTTTACTTCGACCCCCGGATGCGCCGCAAAGCTCACACGGGATCAACAAGCCCTACATCGTGCTCGTCATCAGCCATCGTACCAAGGGTGTGTGCATCACACACGCCGCCGCGGTTCAATCGAGCCGCATGTTGTCGATCAGCCGCGTCTTCCCGATGTGTGCCGCCACCAAGATCACGGCAGGCCGTTCCACCTGATCAACGAGGCGCAGGCTCTCCGCGTCCCGCACCTCAAGGTACTCCAGTCGATCGACATGACCTGACAATTCTGCGTAGGCGGCGGCACGCAACACCGCCGCGGATGTTTCACCCACGGCGCGCAGGCTCACAGCCGCCTGCAGACCGCGCGACAGCGACAGCGCTCGCGCTCGCTCTTGCGCGCTCAGATACGTGTTGCGAGACGATTTCGCCAAGCCGTCGGGCTCGCGTACCGTGGGCAAGCCCACGATGTCCACGTCCATGTTCAAATCGAGCACCATGCGCCGAATCACCGCCAGCTGCTGAAAATCCTTTTCGCCAAACATCGCCACGTGGGGCCGCACGATGTTGAACAGCTTCGCCACAACGGTGGCCACGCCACGAAAGTGCCCTGGGCGACGGTCGCCACACAAACCTTGCGACACCTGTTCAACTTCGATGAACGTCTGATAGCCCGCAGGATAAAGCTGCTCTGCACGTGGCGCGAACACAACGTCGGTTCCCTCGGCCGCGGCTTTTTCAAGGTCGCCTTCAAGATCCCGCGGATACCTCGCCAAATCTTCGTTGGGCCCGAACTGCGTGGGGTTCACAAACAGCGACATGACCAGAGCATCGGCTTGTGTGCGTCCATGCCGCAGCAAAGACTGGTGCCCTTCATGGAGAAACCCCATCGTGGGAACAAAGGCGATGCGTTGGCCGCCATTGCGTTTGGCTTGCGACCAGGCCGCCATGTCCTGCGGCGATTCGATGATGAGCGGCGTTGTCATTTGAAGGTCTCGTCGTTTGAAGGAAAGCGGCCGTGCCGCACGTCATCCGCGTAGGCGGCAAACGCCGCTTGCGCTTGTTGACCCAAGGCTGCGTATTGGCGCGCAAAGCGCGGCTTCCAATGGGGATCCAAACCAAGCACGTCGTGCATGACCAAGATCTGACCGTCGCAGTTCGCTCCGGCACCGATGCCGATCGTGGGCACGTGCAAACGTTGTGTTAGCTCTTGCCCGAGCGCCTCAGGCACACTCTCCACCACCACGGCGTAAGCGCCGGCGTCGACCACCGCCAGGGCGCCGTCTAAAATGCGCTTGTGCGATTGCTCTTCGCGTCCTTGCACTTTGAAGCCACCGTATTGATGAACGGATTGCGGCGTCATGCCCACGTGAGCCATCACGGGAATGCCGTACGTGGTAAGGCGGTGAACAAGCTCTGCCACCTCGGCGCCGCCTTCAATCTTCACCGATTCAGCACCGCCCTGTTGCAGCAAGCGGCCAGCCGCTCGAATTCCATCTTCCAGGCTTGCTTGGTAACTCATGAACGGCATGTCGGCCACAAGATGCGCGTGCGCCACACCGCGCGCCACCGCACGCGTGTGATACACAACGTCTTCCAACGTCACAGGCAACGTGTTGGCGTGCCCCTGCACCATCATGCCCAGCGAATCACCCACAAGCACGATGTCAACGCCGGCGGCGTCGGCCAAGCGTGCGAACATCACGTCATACGCCGTCAGCGCAACCAACTTGGCCGCGCCCTTGCGTTGCCGAATGGCCTGAACCGTGAGCTTCGCCGGAGCCCGAGAGGGTGTGGTGGTGGACATTAGCTGCGGCTCCAGTGGTTAACACCCGCGCGCGTGTTCGCCACCACGTCGAGCAAGGCACGTCGGTCATCTTCGTTTGAAACGAAGTCAATATCGGAGGCGTTGACGATCAGCAAGGCGCTATCGTTATAGCCGAAGAAATACCGGGCATACGCCTCCGCCACATCTTGAATGTAGTCGCTGCGGATGGGCCGCTCCACGCTGCGGCCGCGTTTATGGATGCGTTCCATCAGCACGTCGGTGCGTGCCTGCAAATACACCACCAAATCCGGCTTCAGTACGCGGGGGTGCAGCGTTTCATAGATGCGGTCGTAAAGCGCCATTTCATCAGGCGACAACGTGAGTGAAGCGAACAAACGATCTTTGGCAAACAAATAATCGGAAACCACCCCGCCCTGCGCGAACAAATCCCCCTGCAACAGATCCTGTTGTTGTGAATAGCGTTGCAGCAGGAAGAACAGCTGCGCCGAAAGCGCGTGGCGTTTCGGATCCTTGTAGAACGCCCCCAAGAACGGGTTGCCATCTGGATCCTCAGAAATAAGCCGCGCGCCGAACGCCTCGGACAAGATCCGAGACAACGTTGACTTGCCAGCCCCGATGGGACCTTCCACGGCGATGTAGCGGGCTCTCACCCTTCCTTTGTACATCGTTGTGCCGACCATGGCACCAAACCGATCACGCGCTGGGCCCAAGCCTCCCCAGGGGTCCGCTAGGCGTCAGGGACTGGTGACGAGGATCTCCACCAAGGCCAGCGTGTCCCCAGGGGGGACCTCACCGGGGGGCGCCGGCGGCAGGGTGAGCAATGCGGCCATCTGGCGCTGGAAACACTGGCTGATGGCGGCCCAAGCGGGCGGGTTGTCCTGCGGCTCAAGGGTCAGCAGCCGGCCCTCCGGGGATAAGCGCAGCTTAAACAACAGCCGCTGCAGCCCCGCCGCGGGTGGTGTGACCAAGCAGTCTTTGAAGGCGTCCGGTTGATGCCACGAAACATCGATCAAGATCGCGGGCCACGGTCCATCGGCGCGGGTGGTGGCCACCGCCAGCAGGCGCAACGGCCCACGGGCCGCGTTTGGTTTGCCAAGCGGCGCTTGCCAGTGTTGCACCCGCTTTTGCCAAGCAAACGGCAGTTGCGCATAGAGGCCGCCTGGATCAGTGAATTCCGCAAACGGCGTGGGTAGATCCGATAGGGAAAACCGCAGCACGAACGTGGCTAGGTTGCACACATATTTGCTTTGCGCTGCGCTCAATGCGGGCGCGTCCAATCGGCCATCGCACGCGGCGTTGCGCATGCGATCACCGGCGTCGTAGAGACTGGCCAGCGCCAACGCGTGCTGCACCAATTCGTCGTTGCCTTGCAGATCATGCGCAAGCGCCAGGCCCAAAGCCGCTTGCGCGCGCACGGCTTCGTCTTCCGCCACGCGCGTGAACGACGTCGTCTGCAGCGCGCGATTAAAGTGCACTGCCGCAAGCGAATGCTGGCTTTGCGCCAATGCGATCGTGCCCGCCCATAGATAACTCTCCCCGCCAACGCCCGTGCCGGTGCGCAGATGACGGCGCATCTGCAGTGCAGCGGTTTCCACCCGCCCCTGCCGCGCCAAGGTTTGGGCCAACAACAAGCACAACGCCGATTCGACCTTCGGATCGCTCGTCCGATCCCGCCACGTCTGCAACGTGGCCAGCGCCTTTTCGTGCTCTTGGTGAGAGAGCCGCTGGGCTAGCACCAAGAAACCCGGCAGCAACGGCAGCTCACGCACCGTGGGGGTGACGCGGGCGTTGACCTCTGCAATCAACGCAACAAATGTGGGGCGCCATAAGGGCTTCGCCAACGCCGCGTCGATGCGTTGGTTTAGGCCGTCGCGCTCGGCGTCCGTCAGTACACCCGCTTCGGCTTGCGGTGCGACTTGAACTCGAGGGGCGGCAGCACAATCCAGTAAAGCCAACGCCACAAAAGGCCATGCAAGCCACGCTCGCACTTCACCTCGCCTTGGCCACGCTGCCACCCGCACCCTCACATCATAAAAGCCTGCGCGTGCGCTTGCCCGCCTAAAGATCAAGCTCAGCTTGATCGGCGCGCTCCATGATGAACTTAAAGCGCGCTTCCACGTCCTTACCCATCAGATCGGTCAAAACGCGATCCGTTTCTTCCACGTCTTGGATCTTTACGCGCAGAAGCCGGCGGGATTTGGGGTCCAAAGTGGTGCGCTTGAGCTCTTCAGGCTGCATTTCGCCCAAGCCTTTGAAGCGCATGATCTCCGGCTTCGCGTTCGCCGGCAGCTTCTTGACGATCCGATCGCGGTCCGCTTCGTCCAGCGCCCAAAATGTTTGTTTGCCGTGATCCACGCGGAACAGCGGCGGCTGCGCGAGATACACGAAGCCGTTTTCGATCAACGGCCTCAGGTGGCGGTAAAAGAACGTCAGCAACAAAGTTGCGATGTGGTTGCCGTCGGAATCGGCGTCCATCATGAACACGATTTTGTGGTACCGCAGGCGCTCCAGGCTGAAATCCTTTTCCACACCGCAGCCCAAGGCCGAGATCACGTCCTGCAACTCTTTGTTGCCGAGGACCTTTTGCAACGACGCCTGCTCGGTGTTCAACACCTTGCCTCGCAACGGCAAGATCGCTTGGTTTTTACGCTCGCGCCCCTGTTTGGCAGAGCCACCGGCCGAATCACCCTCGACGATGAACAGCTCGCTTTCCGCGGGGCTCGTGGAAGAACAATCGGCCAATTTGCCAGGCAAATTCAACCGGTGCGAGATCGCCGTTTTGCGCGACACGGCTTGCGACGCGGCTCGTGAAGCCTCGCGCGCTTTGGCCGCCAAAGCGATGCGCTCCACGATGGACGCCCCGGAGCTGCGGTTCTCCAGCAGGAACGTTTCAAGCGCCGGACGCACGGCTGAATCCACCAAGCCCTGTGCCTCAGGGGTGCCCAAACGTTCTTTCGTTTGGCCTTGGAACTGCGGCTCTTGGATGTAAATCGAAAGCACCGCAACGATGCCTTCGCGAATGTCCTCCGCCGTGATGTTCACGCCTTTGGGCGATAGATTCGCTCGCTCCATGAACGTGCGAACGGCCTTGACGATTGCCGCACGCAAACCTTGCTCGTGACTGCCGCCCGAGGTGGTGGGCACGCCGTTGACGTAAGAACGAATCGTTTCTTCATTCGATTCGGTCCATTGCACAGCCACCTCGATGCCGATGGGCTCATCCCGTTGCATGTAGAACACTTGCGGCGCGGTCGTGCCTTTGCCCCGGTCTTTGACCACCTTGGCCAAAAAGTCGACGATGCCACCTTCGTGCTCAAACGTCTCTGACGTGCCGGCCGATTCGTCTTTGAAGACGATCTTGAGGCCTTTATGCAAATACGTCTTCGATTCCAGGCGAAAGCGAATGACGTCGGAACTGAACTTCTGATCGCCGAAGATCACGGGATCGGGGCGGAAGAAGATCATGGTCCCCGTGCCGCGCGTGGCGCCTTCTTTGGTGAGCTTCGACATCGCGCGCCCCTGCGCGTAGTTCTGCTTCCACTCAAAGCCATCGCGCTTGATGGTGGCCACAAGCTCAGACGACAGCGCGTTCACCACGGATGAACCCACGCCGTGCAAACCACCGGAATACTTGTATTGGGCCGACGAGAATTTGCCGCCCGCATGCAAGGTGGTGAGAACGAGCTCAAGCGCCGATTTGTTGTAGGGCTTCTTGATCTCCACGGGGATGCCGCGGCCGTTGTCGGTGACAGTGACCGACTTCAGATCCTTGTGCAACACCACCGTGATCAAATTGGCGTGGCCGTTGATGGCCTCGTCAACCGAGTTGTCGACGATCTCCCACAGCAGGTGGTGGTAACCCTTGTTGTCGGTGCCGCCAATGTACATACCGGGGCGTTTGCGCACCGGCTCCAGGCCCTCAAGAACTTGAATGTCGTCGGCTGTATAATTCGTTGCCATCAGTTCACCTGTGAATCGTCAGCCGGAAGCACCCGGGCAATCTTGGTTCGTTTCCCGATGGCGCGGCCTTTGCTGCCTCGGCTCACCACTTCGTCGTGCCCCGGCCCCACCTTGTGGGTCTTTCCGGAGTCCGTTTCAGCGCGCACGATCGTGTCGGCGTCGGCCTTCCCCAAACCAAAGCCAATCACTTGATCATCATCTTCAAGCTTGATCACAGTGACGCCGCGGCCGGGACCTGCCAGCTCCGCCACGTCGTCGGCTTCACACAGCAACGTACGTGAATCCCGCGTCACCACCGCCAAGATGTCTTTCTTGCGGCTTGGGATCACGCCCACGATGTCGTCGCCATCGGCCAGCTTCGCGAACTTGCGCCCCGAGCGCGTGGACAACTCACGGTGCGGATCCAACGAAAAACGCAGACCAAACCCGCCGCGGCTCATCGCCAATGCGAACGTGCCCGGCTT
>JANRKS010000004.1:0-13794 GCA_033763315.1 Deltaproteobacteria bacterium | reverse complement strand
TGCGCCGGCTGCCTTGCACTGGGGGCAACATCTTGTGTTCGGGGAGCAGGGAATCGCGACCATGAGAGACCGTGAAACCGCATGGATGCTGCGAGTCTCGCCTGATCTTCAGATTCTGACCGACGATGTTCATTTCGCGCTTATTCGGGCGCGCATACACGGCGCCAACCTGAAGAAGAAGAGCAAGCCGGCGTGGCGTCGTGCCGTGCGTTCGCTGGAGAATCTTCGGCTTGCGTGTTTCGCTGAGCGGCCACGAATGCGAGAGATCCGTCGTCTTGCGGCAAAGACAGAACGGCTCTTCGAGGCAGCAACTGCCCTCACGCGTTCGCCACAAGAGCCGCCTCCTGTGGCCAGGAAGTCCACCACGCTTGACGGCTACTTCGCGTCGGGCGACGGCGCATGCTTCGTCTTTGATAGGTGCGGAGAACCGCACGTGCACAGCAACAAGTGGCGCGATCACTATGGCCATACGCTTGAGGCGGCGTATAGCGCGGACGATCCTATCCGACCCGGAACATGTCGCGTCTATCCCGATGCGCTTCTGCCCGAGAGCAGGTGGGCGGTGCGTTTGGCCGCTGGCGGATCGGTATCGAGGACGGCTTTGGTTCTGACAAGCGCGATAAGGCAAGGCGGAGTGCATTTTTGCAATGCGCGCTTCTAATCTCGGTGTTCAAAGTGCGGCGTCGCCTCGTGGCGAGTGGGGGCGGAAGGAGTCGGCACGGTCGACGTGTTTAACGATGCCCCACACGCCCGCACCATCGAGCATGGCGCCCGGCCGCACCACGTGAGCGCAGAGGGGCGCTAGGCCATCCGTGAACCTAGATCCGCCACTTCGGTTTCGAGGGCTCCAAGAGGCGCTGAACCCGTCGGCTTGTGGGCAAGGACCAAGTCACGGTGGGGGAACATCCAGGCATCGGGACCCTAAAGGAGTCGCGACGCGGCCGGTAAAGGTCGAAATCGACCGCGTTGTCCAGGCCATCCTTCACGGCTGACAGCCAAAGGCCAGAGGCCGACCCTATGCATTGAGATCAGCATTGGCCGACGTCGAGGCGATCTGAGGCTGGTGATTGCGGTGGGCATTCGAAGGTCGGTGGCAGCCTGCCGCGTGACAGCGAGGATTGAGACCCCGCGCGACGCGTTCAGGGAAGGGGCGCAGGTGTTCAGGTGTAAGGAACTAAGCTTGAACGGCCAGGCTCCTTGTGGCAATTTCGACCGAAGCGGAGAAGGTCATAGCCGCGTTCGATTAATTTCACGCTGAGATCTTCCGATCTAACGTTCTACGAGACACCAAAATGTCACACATCATCCAATTGAATGTTCACGTGCTACTTCAGAAGGAGGGACCTTATTGGGTAGCACAGTGCCTGCAACATGACGTAGCTGGGCAAGGGAAATCCGTACAAGACGCGGCCTATGCGGTCGAAAAGGCGCTCGTGTCTCATCTCGCGATGGGATTGGAGCTCAAGGAAAACCCACTGGCAACTTTACCCGGTCCCGCCCCTCAAACGTATTGGACCAAATGGGAGAGCGGTTGGCAGATGAAGGATGACCTGTCCTTGCCTTTCAGTATTCAGAACATCCCGGCTGCGCCGAGGGTGGAAGCCGAGCTGCGGGTCGCGTAGTGGCAGCATATCCGTTTTTCCGAGCGCCAACGCTGTGCGAGTTTGTGAAGGCGTTACAGAGTGCCGACAGATCAGTGGAAGTAAAGAGCCTCAAGAGCTTGCTGATGGGACCGCGAGGTCCGGTTGAAGTGAAGTATCTGTCAAAAGGCGACCGGGTCGCACCATATCCAGACATGGCAGACGACGACCGATTGACGCCAACAATGATTCGGTCGATTTGCTTTCAGCTGGACCTGCACTGCCAAGATGTAATTGGTGAAGATCTTTCCTTCCTTCCCGTCGACGGAGTTGAGTTCGTTGATCCGGATGACGAGCAAGCGAACTAAGGCGAAGAACGTTGTAGTATCGTTTCTTCAGATCAATTCTACTAAATTACGGCAACAGGGCGGGATCGAAAACCAATGTCAAAAATCCGTTCAGGTCTAACGATTCCCGAGGCCGATCGACCAAGGTTGAAAGGTCTCTTGGCCTTAAATCTCCATTCCTTAAGTGAGCTGAGGACTGCCTTAGAGTCTGCCACACCTCGTTTGCTGCCGCGAGCGCTGGCAAGGTCCATAGAATCCAGGGTGTCGCTTGACTACACTTCCCTAGTAGATGTCATCAGGCTGTTGGTCACACTCCATTGGCTCTGTTTTAACGAAGCGATTCAAGCGGATGTGCTTGCGAAAGACCTGGAGGCTGCTGCAAATGAACTAAAGATGGATCCGCCCGCTGCAGGGTGGCCCGCCTTCACGTCGCATTTAGTTTCACTGCTTCAGTTAGACACCTTGCGGGTTACATCAAAGGCAGCCTACGTCGCTTATCAATATCCACGACATCTCCACAAGGCTAGGGTATTCACAGATGCTCGACCGGTATACTCTGAAGCGGTGCCGAGTGGCCCCACAGCATTCATCATAACGCACTCCCTCCAGCTTCAAGTCCACGATGACGGAGCCGACAAGGACTACTATGTCACGCTGGATGGGTCCGACCTTCACGATCTTCGCGAGGTCATTGAACGAGCCATTGAAAAAGAAAAGAGCTTGGAAGGGCGCCTCAACAATGCGAGGTTCTCAATCATTCGAACCCAGGAACAGTCTGAATGACGACCGCCCGTGAAACGGACTGTGAACGTCTAGCACGAAAGCCGCATCGCGACTGGGTGGCCTTCGATGAGAGTCGCAGGAATTCTGAGGCCTCGTGGCGAAGTGCACCCTCACGTCTGCCTATTGACGTCGGCGCTTGGACGGAACCTCACAATAAGCGGATTGACGAAGCTGCAAGCCTCATCAATTTCTTCGAAAGAGATGGTTCTGAAATCAACGATGAGTTGTGCCCCAGAATCGCTTATCGAGTGGATGCAACGCCACGGATCAACCCGGCTCACCCTGATCCTTCCGAAGAAGGGTTGCTCAGCGAGATCTTCAAGGACCTCCTTAGTCCTCTTCAATTGACGCGCTTTGTAGAACGCCTCGATCAACTATCTACCGACCAACAGGGTTTACAGATAGCGGCATTCGCGGCTTGTTTAAACCGAATTGTCCAACGCCCGTTCGATCAGAGCAGTGAAATCGCCGAATTCCTCGGCAACGTGAACCGGGTTTGCCAATCCGACGTTGACGCGGCTCTCGACATGGTTTACGAAACGCTTGACCGCTGGATGCGCGAATCAAAGTTTGGACTGATCAATGCTGTCTTCGATGCGCTCATGCAAAAAAAACTGGATCTGCTCATAGCGATTGGATTCTTGGTTGCATCGCTTCCAGCAAGAGACCGGGTTGCGAGTCGTGAACCTTTCCTAGAGCGAGTTCGCCGTCAAGCTTTGGAAACCCGAACGGCTTCTGAAGTTGACGAGCTGATGTCCGGCCTGTAGGCGAGATTGCCATGGGGGTCGCGGAGTTGTTCGGGGAGCACGACGCCCTTCGCAAGCAAGGATGTGGAGTGGCGTTCGTTCGAGAGGATATGCGCTATTGGCACTGTGGTATCGCTTGGTCTGAGGGCTCGAACCTAAGAATGCTTCATCTCAAATGGCATTGTGATCTAGCTTGCGAAGCACCGGGGCCGGATGCCCTTTGGGTCCGTCATACCATCCCAGCCGAGCGAGCAAAACAGGTAGCAGCAAAATGTAGACTGATTTGGAAACGCCATGCTGATGGTCGGATTCCGTTTGGATTCTCTTACACGGCAACCCATTTCGACAGTGCTGGAGGCCTAGTCCTAGGTGGGTCAGAAGTCGGGCTAACGTGCGCCACTTTCGTGATGGCCGTTTTCAGTTCAGTTGGGATCGTTCTGTTAGATCACAAATCGTGGCCTCAACGGCCGGAGGATGCAGCGTGGCATGCCTTCATCGTCCATCGGTTAAGACGCTCTGGTCATGAAGGCCACGCGATGTTGTTAGAAAAGGAAATTGGATCAGTGCGCTTTCGCCCCCTTGAAGTGGCCGGAGGGTCGGCTGCTTCAGGCGTTGTTTCAACACCGACAACCTTCGCATACGCGGAAGCGGCGGCAAAACGCCTTGAGGCAGAATACACCGGCGAATAGTCGACCGCGCGATTTCGACATCTCGATGGAGGCGACAAGCATTGGTGGAAGACTTGGTGCCGTTGACTTTTCCAATTGAAATAGGGCGTAACACTCTAAAGGATGCGGCATCGAAGGCAATTTGGGACTGCATCCATAGGTAAGGCGAACACTATGGATCCGACAGATCAAGACGCTAGCGCCGATCTAAACGCCCGCCTTCTGCAACATCCGAATCTCGCACGCAACTTCGACAGGGACTATCCATCCGGTGTCGCGACTTCAGCACAATTGAGGGCGATGGAGAAGGATCGCGAAAAGCAAACAGGACATTCGCACCTACTTAACCTCCCATATGTGCTCTACATGGCCTCCCATCCAGGCAGTCCCGATGCAAATGGAATTGGTCGCTCGATCCTGATCACACTCGACCATTTCTGTGAACGCTTTTCTTTAGTTCCTGGTTTCCGCGGTGCTTTTTCCCCCTTACATCACGGTATCTGGAAGCACCATGACCCCGAATTCTGGTCTGTGTTGGCGCTTGCATATGTGTCGATTCTGCTTGATAGAGGCGCATACGTTGTAAAGCAGTTTGGGAAGCCGTTGCCTTGTGGCGTACGAGGTCAAAAGCCTAAAGATGCAGACCTCCTGGTTGGGGAAAGCGGCCGAGCTGACATCTATCTTGACGTTGTTATGAAACATCGACCAAGGTTCAAAACGGCGGATGAGGCCCGTCACGAACTCATTACGCACGCTGACGAAAAAGTGGGAGCGAAGTTTTCTTCAGCGCTTGCCTCGGGAATTGCAGCGTTCGTAATTGTTGTGTGTGTTCCATCTGAAACCCAGGTGAACATCCTGCTCGGGGCACCCGAGGTATTGGCACCTTCAACCGCCCATGAACTTGGCCGAACTGGAAAGGTTACAGCTTGTTATTACGCATTGGCGGGGTCAAGAGATGCCAATAACGAGCTGATTTGGAAGCTGTTTTCCAGGGATGAGCTGCCTTCGGTCCAAAGTCGCATCGCTGACAGCCTTTCGGGTTCTTAGAAGTTGCCCAGTCGATTCATGCCTTGAATTCACCGCAGCACGTTCGCGGTCGATGTCGGCAGCCGCGCGTCACCCGTGACTTGATCGTGAGGAGGTGGATCAGACGCTAGGAGGGCTAAGGGGCCTGTGCTGAAGACCACGCAGATCGGCGCGGAAACATCGGCAGTTTCAAGCGAAGTAAAGGACCGCCGTGGCAGTCAAGGTGATTTGCCCAAGGCGCCAAGGTCCTCGCTATCATCTATCACCGCGCCCCGTCGTCGATCAACACCGCTCGCCTTCCCAACGCCGCCGCCACATCCCCCACCCCTCCGCTGCCGGCAAACGGATCCAACACCACGCCACCCACGGGCACATACAGCTTCACCAAATGTTCGATCAGCGCGCGTGGCTTCGCACAAACATGCCCCCCAGCATCGCGCACCTTCGGCACCGCAAACACATGCGACCCATCCCCCAACAGCTCATCATCGGTCGCCATAACCGTTGACGGCCACCGCCCCGCCACCTTCGCCACAAACGCATCCCGTCCATGCGCGCCCAGCGATCCGCGATACGCCCGCCGCTTCACCGTGCGCGCACGCAGACTGTCCACCCGTGAAGCACTCACGCGATCATCATCATCGCGCCACGGCACGCGCGCGTCCTCAATACCCACGGCCAGGGGCTTCCCCGGCGCGCGTGCAATCAAGATCGGCTCATGCGCCGGTTTCAAATGCACCTTCGATGGCGGCCGCCCATTCCCGTAAACCCATGCCCCCATGTCCACCACGCAAAACCCCGCAGCCTCCACACGCGTGGCCAACCTGTGCACGGTCCGCCGCGCTCCAAACGCAACCAACCAAGCACCAGGCTTGAGCGCACCAAGCACAGCCGCCCACGTCTCGACGCTCGGCACATCTGCGTCCCAATCAGCAATGCCGATGCCGTAGGGCGGATCGGTCACACATGCATCAAACGCGTGCTCTGGCAGTAGCGGGAGCACATCTTCGCACCGCAAGCCACGAACGAACTCAACGCGCGAGCAATGGCCCCGCGAATCCCCTTCGGCAGAGGTCTCGCCAGATTCCACCAACCGAAGCTGATCGCGCGGGGCCACCAAGACAGCGTGCCCACCAGCAACGGGATTGCCAGACCACGGCCACAACGAAGATCAAAACCGTTCGAAAGATCAAAACGATCAACGAAAGATCAAATCCGTTCGACATCTCCCACGTAGGCCGAGTGCCACCCGTGTTTTCCCTCGTTTTTGGGGCCGCGATTCCCTCGTTATTCCCTCGGGCGCCAAATTGCCGAGAGTGCCCCCCTGCAATTCCCTCAGCCCACGGTCATCAGAGGCCCCCCATTCAGCCCTCTCCCACGCCAACCTTGGAGCCTTCAATACATGCGCGCCCGCCCGATTTGCAGGGCCCCTGATGCCCTTGAAATTCGCTTTAAATACGTCCACTTGCCCTACCGCCCCACCACTTTGGCCCTCACCTGCCCGTTCTCCGCAAAACCATCCTTTTTCTACACCCTGAACTGTTGACAGCCCCAAGGTCCTGTCGTAAACCAGGCGTCCCACTGCGGGAGTAACTCAGTGGTAGAGTGCCACCTTGCCAAGGTGGACGTCGAGGGTTCGACCCCCTTCTCCCGCTCGCATCAGGCCTGGATCAAACCGGGCCTTTTTTCTTTTCGAAGCCGCGGGTTCCTTCGCACGATCCCGCGTCTTGCGCCGAACTCATCTACGCCGAGGCCCGACGGGGCGGTGCCGTGCCACGAAGGGCTGCACCAAGCCGGGCCCTGCGACCTACTTTGGGCTTCCGTTGGGCCCAGTCACGAAGATGGATGGCGCCTGGCACGTGACCCCAGCGCCTTCAACGCGATATGCTTGCGCCCACCGCAGTTGCGTTCGCGACGTGTACAGTGAGTTGTGTTCAGCCCGCAGGAGAAACCCATGAGCGTTCGTTGTGGTTTTGCTGACATCTGGGCCTTGCCGCCACTTGCCGTATTGGCGGCGTTTGCGGCCTGCAGCGGTGATGAAGAAATGGACACCGCCGATGCAGGGGGCGCCGCGGGCGAGAACCAAGGAGGGGGCGGCGGTGGCTCGGCTGCCGCTGGTGCGGCAGGCGGCGACAGCGGCAGCGTTGGATCTGGCGGCGCCTCAGGCGGCATGGGTGGCGACGGCGCGATGGCCGGCACCGGTGGTGCGCCACGGCCCGTGATGTTTGGCGCGGATGACCCTCGGGTGCTTTACCTGGGCCGCTGGGATCGCACAGACAGTGCGCGTCCCAATACCGACTGGGCGGGTGCAGGGGTTCGCATTCGGATGCGCGGAACGGGCGTACGCGCGCGCTTCGGCGTGTGGACGGGCAAACCAATGTACCAAGTGGTGGTCGATGGCGTGCCCAAGTCTGTGCTGAAGGTTCCGGCCGTTGATGAGTGGACGAACGTTGTATCGGATCTTCCGCCCGGCCCACACGTGTTGGAATTGTTCTTGAGAACGGAGCCCGTGCTTGGCCGCCACGAAATCGCAGGCTTTGAGGTCACCGGTGAGCTTGAGCAAGCCTTGCCAGCCAAACACCGCATCGAATTCATCGGCGATTCGATCACGTGTGGTTATGGCAATGAGGCCAAATCTGTGAATGAACCGTTTAGCGCCGAAGGTGAAAACAACTTCCTCGCTTATGGCAGTCTCACCGCGCGAGCTCTTGAAGCCGACGCCGCCACGATTGCCATCTCGGGCAGGCGCTTGACGGGAATCGATGGCATGCCGGATGCTTGGGAGGGAACAGTGGGCGGCGCTCGCAAGCCAGCGTGGGATTTTTCTCGTTGGAAGCCTGAGGTCGTTGTTATCAACTTAGGCACGAACGACTTCGACGCCCCTGCCGCTGAACAACCATCCAGCGCTGATTTCGTTGCCCGTTATGACGCTTTTGTGACCCGCATTCGCCAGGTCTATGGCGATGTTTTTATTTTTTGCACCACGGGCCCGATGCTCGCAGAAGCAGCGACGCAAGCCTTCGTAAACAAGCGCAACGCCGCAAACGACAAGCGCGTGTTCTTCGTAGATTTCGGAACGCAGCTGCCGGGAGATGGACTTGGCGGCGACTACCATCCGAGCCTGAAGACGCACGCAAAGATGGCGACGAAACTGACGGACGCAATCAAGGCGCAAACCGGCTGGTGACGCGGCTCATCCCGGGCCTTTTCTCCAGGGCCCTTGTGGGTTGATACCCTCTGCTGCATTCTTGCAGCAAGCATGGCTGTCATGAAGAAAGCGTCGTTGTTGTTCTGCGCGCTTGCTGCGTTTGGCTCGGCTTGTGAGGATGGCGATGCCCCAAGCTTCGATACGAACCCCGACGCGGCTCAGATGGACGCCAGCATCGCATTTGGTGATGCCAGTGCGGATGCCATCAGCGCGGACGTGCGAAACGATGCCGCGGGGCCTTTAGGTTCAACGCAGCCACTGAGTCTTGTGTTGCTTACACACGAGTTCGGTTTTCTGAACGAATCATTTCGTCTGCCGGACGTCCCTGACGGACAGCAAATGTCTTTGCCAGCGGTAGGGGTGCTGGGAAGCGCCGTGCTTGAGCCCTTCTCTGCTTTGCGACAGCAATTGGTTGCCGTTGCGGGTGCGGGTTATCACGTCAGCTGGAACCAAAACGTTTACGAACCCATGATGCTTTTGACGGGTCATCCTTATTGGCGTTCGCCCTCAGCACGCCCCGGCGATCCGCCGCGAGCCCTGGGGCCCTCCATCGATTGGCTTGTGGGACATCACCTTCGCCTCGACGCATCGCCGGGTGCACGCGAAGTTATGGTGATCGGCCGGCCGTCGTTCACGTTCGATGCCTCCGGAAACAACGTGCTGGCCATGAACTCGTTCACCGACGCGGCGAAGGCGATCGTGGCAGAGACGAATTGCAACATCGATGTGAGACCGCAAGCGTCGCTCACCGATGGACTTGCTGTTTGGATGGATCGGGCGATCCCACTGCTCACAAGCGCCCTGCTCTGTGACGGGCCACGCGTGTTCGCTCTGAACCTGGCGCGCCCGTCGTCGCAAGATTTCTCCTTCCCCGGCAACTTGGCTCAAGACGCGGCTCACCGGATCGGCGTGCCCGGAGAAGACGGACGCAACGCACGTGCGGTGATGCAAAGGTATAACGCGTTTGTTGCCACACAGGTCGCAAGGCTTGGCGAAGCGTTATCAACGCATCAAGGGCGCGACGGAGCACCACTGCTTGAGAACACTCTGGTCGTTTGGGTTGGCAGAGAAGGCCAACCCGATCACAACCCGTTTCCTTGGCACGCAATTATGCTGGGTGGCCACAAGCTGGGCCTTGCCACGGGCCGCTACATCGCCCTGCCGCAAGACACGGCGTTCAACACGGGCACTGACGTCATCAACACGGGGCCACCACACAACAAGCTGCTGACAAGCGTCGCGCGTCTTTTTGGCGTGGACGTTGATAGCATCGGCGCAAAATCATTCGTGACGAAAAATGGCGGCACGTTGGATCTCACAGGCCACTTGCCACAGCTTGACCGGCAGTAGGCGCCAAGAACAGATGTACATGGCAAACCGCGTTTATGCCTTGCTTTCTGTCCTCTGCCTTGGTGCGTGTGCGTCTGCAAAGATCGGAGTGGCCAGCAAAGGTGGATGGCACCACAGCCGCCACACCGATTGGTCGTGGAAATGGAGCCTGCCTGTTCCGCACGGCAACATGCTCAACGCTGTGTGGGTGGCGCCAAACGACGATGCGTGGGCGGCGGGCAGCGCCGGTACCATTGTGCACCTAAGTGTGAAACACGAAGAGGTGCTGCCAACGCCCACGCGGCAAACGTTGCATGGCATATGGGGCTCGCGCAGCAATGACATCTGGGCCGTGGGTAGGCATGGCACCATTCTTCACTGGGACGGACATGTTTGGAAGAAGGTGCCGTCGCCCATCGAAGACGATCTAAAGGCGATCTGGGGAAGCGATAGCGGCAGCGTGTGGGCGATTGCCGTCACCCTTGTGGATGGTAAGCCCAGAAGCCGCGGCGGGACGATTCTGCACTGGGATAATAAGCAATGGTCGGTGATTGCGCGTGATGCAGCCACCCGGTTCACCGCTGTTTGGGGGACGTCTCGGACAGACGTCTATGTGGGCGCCCGTGGCTCGATCAGGCACTTTGACGGAAGCGCATGGAGCACGCATTCCTTTGAAGACTTCAACGTGGCTGGCATTTGGGGCACGGGCGCGGATGACGTTTGGGCGATCGGCGGCCATCGCACGATGGCGCATTGGAACGGCGAGGCATGGAGCCTGCATTCGGTTGAAGAACAGTTTCTAACTGCGATCAGCGGAACTGGCCGTGACAATGTTTGGGCCACGGGTGGCAATGGACCTTGGCACATCAAGAAACCTCGCTGGCAAGAGTCGGTTGTAACCGACTCGCACACCATAGTGTGGGAGCAAAGAACGATGGGATGGGAGGATCAGGGTTATCCAGATGCGATGCAAATCAAAGCGGTGGCGGGGCGCAACGGAGGAGCGTTGTGGATGGTGGGCTCCAATGGCAGCGTGATGCTTCAGGAGAGTGGCAAACCGATGAAAACAATACGGCCCGTTGACTTCACGCTAGTGCGCCAACCCCTGGCGGATGACCAGGGCGCTGTTTGGGTGTTTGACGAAAGCGCCGCACACGCTCGGCGTAAGGATGGGAATTGGCACGTCGACGATTCGTTGCTTGATGGTCTTGCCGGTCGTGGTGAGTTGGCTCAGTTCCGTTTTCATGTGGATGGAACAAAGCAGCTTTGGGCGTGCGGCATGCTGGGCTGCTCGGTTCGCACCCATAAGCAGTGGGGCAACGGCGTGTTGCAAGGACGCATTGATGATTTATCAAGCGCAGACGGTGCACAGGTCTGGGCCGTGCGTGGTCACGAACTGCTGACCTGGCGAGGCGGCAAACAATGGAAAGCGCACGCGCTTGCAGGCACCCAACTAGTGAAGACAGCAGGCACAGCATTGAACGACATTTGGTTGATAAGCGACAACGCTTCAGTGCTGCATTTCGACGGCAAAAACGCTGTGCCGGCTGCGCTACCAGAGAACCTTTATCCAATGGATGTTTGTGTTAACGCTCGCGATGACGCTTGGATCGCGGGGTTAAATGGAATGGCCCACTGGGATGGGGCTCAATGGCTGGTTAAGGAGACGCCTGAACAAGGCAAAATGTTATCCATCTGGTGCGGCGGGCGAGACGACGTGTGGGCCAGTGGAGACAATGGCTTGATCATTTCGTGGGATGGAAAATCGTGGCGCGAAACACCAACCCCAACCACCACTCCGCTTTACAAAATCACTGGAGGCTCAACAGGCGTTTGGGCCACCGGCTGGGGCGGCGTCGTGCTGCATTACGGGCCTTGAAGATCTTCCCGAACCACATGTTTGCAGTGCGCCGTTAAGCCGCGATTCAAAGCCGTCGATGCTCCTTGGTTCAACCTACGGGGAGCGTTCATGATCCAGCGGCGTAACGTGTTCTGTCTTGGCGCGATGCTGTTGTTTTCGGCGTGCAGCGACAATGCGAGCCAGGTGGGGGACGGCGGCACAACGTCAGGTGATGGAGGCCCTGATGTGCCCGTCGCTTTGGGCGGCAATGGCGTTGCGGGCAACGGAGGCGGTGGAGGAGCCACGGGCGGCGCCACAGTGGCGGATCCGCAAGGCAGCTTCACCTTGGGCGCGCCTCGCCAAGGCACGGATTGGAATGCCGATCCCAAAACGGGCGCAGGTGCACCGCAAATCGTTTACCCAAGCAATCAAACACGGTTTCCTCGCAACATCTACCGCACGCTGTTCCAGTGGAAGGCCACGGGCAACAGCGAGTATCGCCTGATCTTCACGGGGCCTGGCACCACCGTCACGGTGTTCACTGATGGCGTCCATCCACTGTGCGCCGGCAAAGCGGGCACAGCGTGTTGGGAGGCGGATGAATCATCGTGGCATTTGATAGCGGACGGAAACGCGGGAAGAACCGTTTCGTGGATCGTTGACGGCCTGGATACCAGCGGGGCCGCAGCGGTGGTGAAGCGTTCGGACGCGGTGACGCTTGGGTTCTCGCTGAAGAAGGTGGAAGGCGCGATCTTCTACTGGTCCACAACTTCAGCGGGCATTCGCCGCGCGAACGTATCTGCGGCAGAGCCAGAAAACTACATCGCCGGAAAACCAGCGACGACATACGCAAGCCCAACCGACAGCGTGAAATGCGTTGCGTGCCATGTTGTATCTCGAGATGGCAAATTCATGTTGGCTCCGGTGCAGGCAGCATCGGGCGGCGGCTTGTGGATCATGGAAGTCACCCGCGCCGCGCCACCAACCCCGTTGGTGAAGAATGTGGCGAACACCGGCGGCCATGGCTTTGCCACGATCTCACCCGACAACGAAAACGTTGTGGCGGCGTGGGGAGGCAAGATGTGGATGCTCGATCGTGTGACGGGCACAAAGAAGATGGATCTGCCTTTGGGTGCCACGTTGGCGACTCACCCCGATTGGTCGCCCAACGGCACGCAAGTTGTATTCTCAACGGGCAAAGGTGATTCGCCAGCCGCTGCAAGCCTTGCGGTGATTCCGTTCATGAATGGCGCTTGGGGGGCGGTGAAAGTTCTGCTTGCGGCTACGGCGACCACCAAGCCTGTGAAAGGAATGCCACCTCCGCCCGGCGGCAGCAACTTGTTCCCCATGCATTCGCCGGACTCGCAATGGATTGCGTTTTCTCGCGGCAAAGGCGGGCACGGCGATCTGTCAGCGCAATTGTGGGTGATGCCTTCAGCGGGTGGCGCACCGATCGAATTGGTGAACGCGAATCGAGTGGTCTCGAACGCGATGGGCGATGGACTCACAGAGAACAGCCAACCAACGTGGGCGCCTTCGGGCGATCTACTTTGGGTCGCATTCAATTCGCAACGCGAATACGGCGTCGTGTCCCCCGCGGGCCGCCAGCAGATCTGGGTGGCTGCCATTGATCCCGAAAAATTGGGCACAAACGAAGATCCAAGCTTCCCCGCATTCCGACTTCAGTTCCAAGGCCTCAACGAAGACAACCACCGCGCGTTTTGGACCTTAGACGTCCGCGATCCACCCACCACACCCCCACCGCCAACGCCAGACGCCGGCATGTGCGTGACGGCGGATCAGAAATGCGATCCCGTGGCTGACACGTGCTGTGACTCAACGTTGAGGTGCGACAGTGTTGATGACGGGGCGACGTATACGTGTATGCGGATCGTTTTGTGAGGGCGGGGGTTGGGCGGGTGTGATCGCCGTCCTGCGACGAATCACTGTGCCGATAAACAACGTATGCCCGAACACGGATATTGGCTTATCAGTATTTTGGGTTGGGGGTAAAACTTTATCGACACTTTCAGCTGAGGCGCGGTCAACGCCGTCATCAACGCCGTCCCGTTTGGCTCTTAACCCGAAGTCGAGAATATTGGTTATCATGAACAGCTCACCGACAAGTTGGCCGGACGAATCAACTCGATGGCGTAAGCATATGGTTCCCTGCAACTGCAAAGACCTACCTCCTGCGTTCTACTCACAAGAGGTAACACAGCGTTGGATCGACTCGCTTGAGAAGTTGGCATCCGGAAACTGGAAGG
>JANRKS010000003.1:0-56119 GCA_033763315.1 Deltaproteobacteria bacterium | reverse complement strand
GGGGCCCTCGTTCAACAACGAGGGAAAGACGCCGGCGGCGGTCCCTGCGGAAATCAAGATGGTGATGCTTCAACGGGGCCCTCGTTCAACAACGAGGGAAAGTTCAGCGTCGCTCGGGCAGTTCCGGCGGCCAACCCGGCTTCAACGGGGCCCTCGTTCAACAACGAGGGAAAGTTGCAACCACCGGGGGGAGTGACGCCTCTTATTCAGAGCTTCAACGGGGCCCTCGTTCAACAACGAGGGAAAGTGCGAATTCCCCGATATCGAAAAGGGCGCCGAGGTTGCTTCAACGGGGCCCTCGTTCAACAACGAGGGAAAGTACCTGTGCCCGCTTCACATCGTGAGCACGGTGCAGAAAGCTTCAACGGGGCCCTCGTTCAACAACGAGGGAAAGCACAACCTCTCGATTGCCCGCCGCGATCCGTTCAGCCGGCTTCAACGGGGCCCTCGTTCAACAACGAGGGAAAGTGCGTAGCAAGTTGGAATGCCTCGCCGCCCATGGCGCGGCTTCAACGGGGCCCTCGTTCAACAACGAGGGAAAGGGCGCAATCCGCAGCAGAAACTCCTCATACGTCTTCAGCGGCTTCAACGGGGCCCTCGTTCAACAACGAGGGAAAGCTGTGATGAGCGCGGGATCGTGATGTGGGGCGAGCTTGCTTCAACGGGGCCCTCGTTCAACAACGAGGGAAAGACACTGCGATGGATTGTGATTGTGTCCAAAAAGCTCTGCTTCAACGGGGCCCTCGTTCAAAAACGAGGGAAAGAGGGCACTAGGAAACGCTCGTCGACTTTGTTGGCGGCTTCAACGGGGCCCTCGTTCAACAACGAGGGAAAGCCGCCCGACGCGATTGGGCTCCCCAATGTGTTTAGCAGCTTCAACGGGGCCCTCGTTCAACAACGAGGGAAAGACCATCGACTCCTGGGGCAAGCTCATGACGTCGGTAGGTGCTTCAACGGGGCCCTCGTTCAACAACGAGGGAAAGAGTACAGGAAGGCCGCCCTATGACCACCCAAAAAAAATTGCTTCAACGGGGCCCTCGTTCAACAACGAGGGAAAGCGACGGCCGCGGTTGGTTCCACTGACACAAGCCGACCGTGCTTCAACGGGGCCCTCGTTCAACAACGAGGGAAAGTTGCACAAGAGCTGCGTAAGCGTCCTTGGGCGTACCGCTTCAACGGGGCCCTCGTTCAACAACGAGGGAAAGGGCTCGGGAGAAATGAAGCATGAAATCCAGGGTTTGAGACAGCGTTTTCGAGCGTTGTGCAAAACGGGTTTCGACTAACAAATCTTCGGCAGGTGTCGCTCGCGCGGACAATCGAAGTCAGCCTAACAATTCCGCGTACTTGCCAACGAAAATCAAGGTTCGCGAGCGGCTCCCGGCCATTCAGCATCACCGAACCGCTCGCGAACTGGATCGTCATCTTTGCTATGCAGGTGTCAAAGAGCATGGCCGGGTCAAACCACGATCGCCAGACGCTCGGGTGATGTGTAGGGCCTGCCGATGGCTTCGAAGACTTGCCCGGCCCGGCCATCAGCTGGGCCGATGTCAACGATGAGCACTTGGTCCTGATCGTGGTCGATGATTGGACCCAATGCCGCCAACATTTCGACCCTCTCGCGGGCAGAAAGCTCGCATCGGAACACCGACAGTTGCAGATGGTCACCGTATCCGCGCATCGTCTTATAAACCTTACGGAGGCGCTTATCGTCGCACACGTCGTAGCAAACGAGGAACACGTTTCGCATTCGCGTTCTCCTTTTCTTTCGCCTAACGCGTTTGAAAGCCAGGGTATTCTGGTGTTTCGCCTGCGAGAAACCGCCCAAGCAACCGGGCCTGCACTTCGAGTACCCTTCGATAGCTTATCCGATACCCGAAAACTGGATGCGTGACCAATTCATCCATGCGGCGCTCGTAGGCACGCAGAAAACGCACACGCCCGGCATCGCTTAAGAACACCGCGCCACCCCGCCCTCCAAAATCGTCCGGGCGCACCACGCCAGTGTTGATTGCACCAATCACCACTGAATCTGCCACCAGGGGGCGAAACTCTTCCATCATGTCTAACGCCAAGGCAGGGCGGCCGTACCGAGGTTGGTGATAAAAACCCAGATAAGGATCAAACCCCACGGTTTGTAGTGTGATGGCGAGATCTTTGGCCAGCAGCGAGTACGCCAACGACAATAGGGCGTTTACTGGATCGCGGGGGGGCCGCCGGTTTCGCCCCTCGAAATCGAAGGCCATCGGACGGTCTTTATCCACCTTGAGCATGCGCGGAAAGTGCTCGAAATATACGCGCGCGGCACTCCCCTCAATCCCCAATAATGATTCAGCCGCTGTGCATACCAAGGCATCTTCGGCGAAGCCCCGCAAACTCTCGAGCGCGTGTTGCGGAACCTCGCTGGCATTGCGTCTTAGCATCGTCCTTGTGTTGCGAATCTTTGTCGCCACAAAGCGCCTCGCCAGGGTCAGCGAAGCCTCTCGATCATCCGCCGTTCGGTACTGCAGGCGACGTAGCTCCACATTCTTGTGCATCATCCCCGTGGTGACGCCGTAGAACCAGCCGCCGTACGAGTAGTACGTGATCGGAATGCCGTGTCCGATGGCTGCTTGTATTGCTTGAGTGGACATCTGAACGTTCCCGAACAAAGCAATGTGTGAGGTTTGTCCAAGGCGCGCGGTTTGTTTTGGTCCCTCACGTGGGGTGACGACCAGCTCATCGCCGCTCTTGCCAATGCGCGCACCATTGGCCTGCACATAAAGGGGAAGCGCGTCGTCGCGGGCAGCCAACAAACGCCGTGGCTCTGGCGCATTCGACGGCACCGCTTCGCCTGCATCTGCCACGCCCACCCGTTTAGGCGGACGGCGCACGCGAAGCAAGTTCACTTCGTCTGGCAAGCAGATGCCCACCAACGAACAACGCGGGCACTTCGGGCTATCCTCCAATGGCGGCGGTATGACCGAGCCTGCGAACGTCTCACGCATGGTGGCCAGCAGATCCAATGTCCGCGCCCGCAGCTCAGCAGAAATCGGGATCGCAACGCGGCGACGCGACTCTGCAAAGTAGAGAACGCCCGACGCACATTTGTAGCCGTTTTCTTCAAGGATGAGTGCCTGTGCACAAATTTGCACTCGTTCAGGCTCCCACGCACCATCGGGTACGTCAGGCGCTTGGCCACGCTTGTAGTCGATGGGAGTCACCTCCACACCCTGGCCTTCCACAAGATCGATCTTCGCCACCAAGCCCAACTTCGGAGCCGACAAATAAACCGATCGAGCCGATACAGGCCGCTCCAAATCGACGGCATCTTCTGCCGCTGGCAGCGCACCGCCTTCTTGGTCAACGCGCCGATGCACACGTCGCCCATCTACCGTATCGGCACTATCCGCGAAATCACCTTGCACCCATTCCAGCCATGACAGCCGGGGGCAATAAGCGAATTCGTTAAGCATGCGCGCAGGCACAAGCTCGGGCACATCAAGCTGAGACAATGCTGTCGAGGTCGAAACGTTCGCGTTTGCCATGATTTCCTTTACGGCTGATCGGGCGCCAAAGTTCACAGGTGGACGAGAGCCGCCGGTTGCTCAAGAATCATCTCTTCTCAATGGCCGCCCGGCCTGCGTCCGTCCTGACGTACTGTTGCTTTGAGCTGCGAGGCTTGTCTGGAATTGTCATGGTCAGGAGTTGCGCGTCGAGCAGAGGGCGCAATACTTGGTCCCTGAACTTAGTGCGGTCCGTACGCCCTGACGGTGCTGCGAGCTCAGTCAAGGATCGTGGAACACTTGCAATTTCAAGAACTTGAACTTGCTCCCGACTTAGTGCTGACTTCGTGCGCACTTGGTGCCGACTTAGTGCCCCGGTTGACGCTGACTTGGTCGCGCCAGCAACAACTTCGGCCTTAAGCGCCACCGTTACCGCGCCCGAAAGTTCGCTGAAGGTCGGAGCGGGAACACCAAATGATCTGCACGCCTCAATGACCTGATTGGTGCCGCGGCCCCAAACTTCGATCGCGCCCGTTCGATGGAAGGCACCAGCGATAAGTGGGTTGCGTGGTATCGATCGGTGATCCTGTGTAAGCAGTTCCGCATGAATGCCAGTCGGGAACGCACCAATGCTGTGGAACTCAATGCGATCGTCGAAGACAGCGATGGCGACGTACGAACTGGGGTTGCTCAGATCGATTGCATTGTCTGCGGCCGGCGGCGCGCCACCTTCCTGATTCACCTTTCGATGCACACCACGGCCAGTCGCCGTGTCGGGAACGTCCACAAAATCTCCTTGCACCAGTTCCAACCAAGATAGGCGTGGGCAATCCGCAAACTCGTTAAGCATGCGCGCGGGCACAAGATCGGACACTTCAAGATTTGGTGCGGCTTTAAGGGCAGAGTCGCTTGCAGTGGCCATGTCTTCCTTTGCGGCGGATCGCACGATTAAATCTCAAACAACGACCGGCGCGCCGATCGGCAAAGCGTTTAAATCAAAAACTCACGAACTTACCGTTGCAAATAAGCCTAGTCCGGAGAAGCGACCGCTACCCACGCAAATCGGCCCGGCTACCTTCGATGGCCAGGAGAGTTTTACGTGGAGCCGCGGCGCTGCGACAAGATGACTTGGCACAGTGAACCGAGATGCTTTTTCAACGCCGGCGATGAAGCCGGTTTCTCGGAGTTCAATGTCAGCTGAAAACACCAACTCATCGCTCAAGCCCGCCTGCCGCAATGCCTTTCGCACCAACCCTTCGCGTCGCTTTGTGAGGCGATTGAGCAATGACGTTTGTTCCTCAGCGGATTTCGCCTTACGGAGCTTGTCCCGAACTCCACCTGGGTCATCATGACCGGGAAGCACCACAGGGGTCACCGATGCCCACTTGGACGATTCGGAGACGTAGCGCTGCAATACGCGGTCCTCGCGCGAAGTTGCAGCAAGCACGGCTTCTACTTCGCCCGTCGTGTTGTTGATCAGGTCGGCACCGCCCAAAGCACGCGCCGCCCACGCCGTGTCGTTGCTTTGGGCGTCGTTCGAGAAAACGATCACCCGACGCACGGATCCTACATACTCGCCGCCAGGCTTTCTGGACTCGATGCTGGGAACTGGTACAAGCATCAAGCGAGCGTCGTCCCCACTCCCATGACCGAGGATTGAAGCTCGAACGCGTTCACTGTCCCAACCTGAACGCTCGGCCGCAGTGCGCACGGCATGGCGAAGCATCCCCGCGACCGCCATTCCGCGTCGTGCGGTTTCGAATGCGCGAAAATTATCTGAATCGACGCGCATTAACGTGAAACCGGCAAACTCAAGAATTCGCGGCTGGTCGGTTCGCGCGTACCTTACGGCAGAGAAGAGAGATATCGCGGGTGGGGGCCGAATCGTGGGTTCGTCAAGCCTAACCCGATCCAAGAATGCTGCATGCCGACCATCAAGGTCTTCAAGCGTGCCTTTTACTGGCGTGCGAAGCTCTCGCCTTCCATCAAGACGAGGCTGCCAGATTTTGAGGTTTGCTGAAAGATTCGCAAGCTCACCAGTTTCAACGACTAAGCCGTTACCTACGACGAGATCGACTCCCCATCCCAGCGCCACCACCGCACGCGCTGCAGAGATAAGCGCGGGTGCGGCCCACCCCTCATCATCCAATTGCCAAGCATAGTGCACAACTGCATCTTCCGGCAGCTGGTGTGGACGCACGTTTTTCATGGCCCGGTGTTTTTCGGGAGTGCCGTCGTCCCCTCTACTCCACTGTTTGCCCACGAGATCCATTGCATTGTGCGGCACTGAAAGGATGTAGCCGACAGTGCTCTCGCTGGCCTCGGGTGCGATAATTAGCGGCGCTGCCCGTTGCTCCAGCCACTTCAACGCGTCTCGCGTTGCGATTAACGTGTTAGCGCGCGCGGCTGCTGCGACCACAGCTTGGAACGCTCGCAAAGGCGAGGGCGGCCACTCGGGAGATCCATTGTCGCCTCTTCCGTGAAAATACGGAGAGAGGAAACGAAAGGACAGCACAAGGTAGCGACTCATGAAGGCTTCGCCTTTTTCTGTGCGCTCTTCTTACCTTCCTTGCTTTGAGCGGTCGTATCGTCCTTGGCTAGCTTTGTATCGAATTTGACTTGCTTGCTTTCGCCAACGCCAAAACTTGCGGCAGACTTCACCGCAAACGCAAGCGCATCAATATGCGTAAGGATCCATGCCTCCCTCCGCCCGTCAGGATAAACAACTTTGGCTTCCGCCTTTTTGTCTGCGTCCAACACTAGGTTGCAGCCTTGCCTTAAGAAGCCCACGGCCGGTTGTGTAAAGGCGACCAAAGAAAGCCCTAACAAGTAAGCGCGAAGTTTTTTCGTCTCGTCTTCACTTGGTGCGCGCAGGAGGCGAAGAGCTGCCAACTGCAAAGTTACTTCGCGACGAATGTCGCCCCTTGCAATGACGCCCCCGTGGGTGCCTGAAGCGGGTACGTGTCGAAAGCCGCGTTCGGAATAGACTTTGAGCATGGCCTTGTCTTCGGTGTCATCAAGCAGACCTTCTTCAACGTATTCCGTCGCGGGGTTGTACTGCGCCGAACGAGTTAGTGGTGCGACATTGAACGCGCGAATGGTGGCAGCCAACAAACGGGGCGCTTTTGCTTGGGTGTCGCGCGAATCCCATACTCCGAACACCAGTGAGGTTGGAGCCAATTTTGCCAGGGGCAGAGCATTGCCTTTTTTTAGAGACTGGAAAGCCGCTTGCAAACCATCTTTTAGTTCGGTGCACCGAACGATGGCGTCACCGGCGCGATGGCCGGCCTGCAAAATGCTGATCTTTTTCTCTCCAGCCTCGACAAGGATCTGCGGTACGAGGGCTGCGTATTTCTCCGTTGTGAATAGCGGTTCAATGCGATTCGCTTGAGAACCAACCGAGTCCACCAAACACACATTTTCTCCGTTTCCCAAGTCGTTGATGTTGTATCCGCCAGGAAACTCTTTGGAGTTTTCTGCTGCTGCAAAGGTCGGTGGAAAGAACGCGCCGTCTTTACCTTCCACAGGAGTTAGATATTCACGCAATACCAGCGCAGCGGGTGCGTCGGCAGAATCTCCGAGTAACTTGTCAAAAATCGCTTCACTCATCGAGGTCTCCTTGAAGTGGGTTTGCGGGGGAAAAGGCTTTATGCTTGCGTTGGTCTGTACGAAATGTGCTCTCGAACTGGAAACGAGGCCCTTCGTCGGGAAGTACACCGGCTGATGCCAACGCGGCCAGGCTCACTGGTAAACGCTCGCGCCAGGCTCGGTAGCTGTAGACACGAGCCTTCTTTTCACTGGGGCGGGGACGAAAACGCTGAAGTCCTACCAGCGTGAAGAACTCGGTGGCGCTGAAGGCAACCGTTTCAAAAGACAATGCATCGGACGAAAAGCCAACATCCAATGGCAGTGCGGTTGCACCACGGCGACCATCGAAGTAGTACGGCTCTACCTTTTTTCCATCACTTCCGAAAACGACATGACCATCATTGAAAAATCCGTTTTTTAACGTGTTCGGCAGGTCCCTTTGAAGGCTCGTCGCGATACGATTGACCGACATTCTACCTGCCCAAGTCTTTAAACCACGTTCTGCTTTCCACCAATCAAGACGTAGGTCGAACGGTTGCGTCAACCTCAGTGCCGAAGAGGTCTCGTTTGCTGGTTCCAGTACCTCAATCGTGGTTTGTGCTGTTTTCAAAACGAGTTCTTCCAAGTCGCCTTCGGATATTGAGAAGCGTACGCCATTGAAGTGTGCCGTCGCATGGGGCCAAAGGCGCTGCGCGAGTTCGAATACACCGCAGCACCCAAAGAAGTGACCGGGGTTTCTTGGATCGACATCCATGTTAATCACTCTGCCACCTCTTGTTCCTCAGACCCGAGCACGTCAGCAGCGCGTAGAATCGATTCAAGCCATGCAAGCCCCCATCGACCGTACTTGCACTGAAGCCTTTCAAAACGAAGCGGAACTTCACGCACTAGCGCAGCCACAACATCGTCCTTCAGCTCTGGGTCGTAGCTTTCTTCAACAGGGAAGTGCGGGCGAGCGCGCCCGTGATGAGAAGCGACAGCATGTAATGCGAGATCTCGTTCCGCCTGGTTCAAGTCAGAGAAGTCGCCGTCGTGTAGAGATCCGAGCTCATGCCGATAGTTGTTCAACTCCGAAGGTTGCATTGGACCCTTCGCAAGAGGTGGTTCGACGAACCGCTTGATTGATCGCTGCCACACGCGTCGCTGTTTTCCTAGGTCGTGCGTTCGTCCGGCCTTGGCTAGGGCTTTTTGCTCAGATTCCGACAGAGCTAATTTCTCGGCGAGCCGTTTGGCCCACTTCTCGGTCCAGCGGAGATGGACATCAAGCAACAGCTCTTTGCGACTGTTCCTTGATCCGTCGTCGTCTGGTTTGCGTGAGTCTGCATAAAGGTGCCACCACACCACCTCGTCTTCTGGTTCCGACGTGCGCTTCAGGGTCCGCACAAGCCGCATGCCTTTTGGCGGATCCACGAGCGCTTCTGATTCGTGAACAATGCGTTCTCCGTCCTTCGGTCCCAAGTCGTAGTGGATGTCAGGAGTGAACGCCGCAGCGCCATCCAATAAGCCCGCATTCAACCCTCCTGTACGCGGAGCAAGCACGATCGTCACGTCTTCAAGAAGGATGGGGCTCTCTTTCGATTTCGTGATGAGCTCAGAGAGCTTGAGGATCCGACCGGAGTCCCTGTTTGAAATCAGCCATACGCTGTGTTCCCCGACGTGGTCTTGCGTGGCCAGGCGCTCCAGGTGTTTCGATACGCGGCTTGTGAGGTCACTTAGGGTTTCGCGACTTCGCAACGGATAGTCAGCGAGGAAGTCATCAAGGGTTTCGCGGCCAAGATGTTCTTTGGTCAGCCACTCGACCTCTTTTCTCCAAGCGACCGCTGTGCGAGGTGGTTCCCACTCGGCCTTTCCATGTAGCCAGTCGGCGACGGGCGGCCGTCCCGGCAATGGACCCGTCACGGTGGTGAATGACCACCGATCAAACAATAGGTCGTCTACGTGCAAAATGTCAGGCTGAGGCGTTGACGCCTTTTCCCGTGCATCGCTTGGCAAAAGGCGAAGTGCCATCGGAGAAGCGTCGCGGGTGTCGTCCTTGCGATTGGGCAATTGGGCCAAAAGTTCGCGCGCAAAGAAACGCGCTTGGTCGTATTCGTCCTTGCGATTGACCGCGTAGTCTTCATCGGCGCCATCCTCGCTGTTTGATTTTTCCCTTGGAGGCTTCAAGGTCTCGCAATAGACGTGCACCTCGGCATCCCCATCGCCGTAGCGGTTTACGCGACCCAGGCGCTGCGCGAGTGCATCGAACGGCGGAAGGTCGGTGACCAGGTGATCGGCGGACAGATCGATGCCTACTTCACCGGCTGATGTCGCAACGAGGAAGACGGTACCGGGACGCGGTTCCACTCCGTCACTTGTCCGCGGAAGAAAGCGGACGAAAACGGGGTCGCGCACCAATTGGTCCCGTTCGGCGCCGCGCATCGTTCCCGTAAGTGTAGCAACGTCCTTCGCTTTGTTCTTTCGTAATGCTTGTGCGCACTTCTCAGCGTGTTCTACTGACGATAGAAAAACAATAACCTTGCCTTCGAGATTGGATGCCGTTGCAGCGATTTTCTCGGGAAGATCTTTTCGATCATCGATTTGATGAAGTCTCAAACCCTTCTTTGCATGAAGTCGCTTTTGGACTGCCGGGTTTTTCGTGTCCTCATCTCCAAGCGTGAAATCTGCCCGAATGCGGCTCGTCGCTGAAAGCGCAACGACATGCATTGCACGCGGTTCATGGCAGCGCCGTTGTTCGGCGGAGATGGCAGTGAGCAGCGATTGAAATGCGGGTTCAAGGTGAGCTTCGTCGTGCACAAGCAATGTGTCCTGGCCCAGAAATCCAGCATGCAGGGGCTTGCTTCTGAATCCGCATCCATAGCCGCTAAAGAGCAGCCGACTGCCGATCATGTCCACTGTGCCAACGATAATCGCTGGCTTGGCAGGATCTCTGCGCCATTCGCCGTTGTCGGCGAACTGGCCTCGCAGCGTGCTAATCGTCAAAGGGTGTGTCGAAGGAACGGCTGCTAGGCCTGTGAGTGCGCTCAATAGATGTGGCGCCTTCGGAAGCTGTTCGCGAAGCCGCTCAGCCTCGTTTGTAGATTGATCAACAACTGTGCGTCGATTTACGACGTAAACGAGGCGCCTCGGGAGTTGAGGATTTTTGGCAAGGGCGATCAGCCAGATCGCAATGACGCTGGTTTTCCCAAGCCCGGTCGGCAAATCACAGGCGCTGGGGAAGTCGCGAGCGACGAAGCGTTCATACAGCGCCCGCTGCCATGGAAAAGGCGCGTTGCCGGTGAGTAGAGCGAAATCATCGTCAAAGTTCATAAGCGACTCCTTGCCTGCGGACGGATGTCCCAGTTAGCTGCGTGCGAATCCCGCCAGCGAAAACTAAAGTTCATCTCTTCTCTCCTCGCCACCATGGCCGCGTCCGTTGTCACCTGGGGTCAAACTCTTTCGTCCACGAAATATCCGTGACACGATGCGATGCGAAGAGAACGTGAGGATTGCAATGCCGGCGCGATCATTCGCGCAGACGCATCTAAGGTCAGAATTCGTAGGTCCAATGGAAGTGTTGAGTAATGCGCCCCTCCGTCGCCGGACCTGAACTCATTAGCAAGATGTCCAAGCTGGCTTTCACCCTCTGTCAAACTCATTTCGCCACCTCGTGCCGCGTCCCCCTCCGCTCCACGACGCCACCCCCGTACGCCACCGCCATGCCCGCAACGTGAGCGCGCACCCGCACCACCAATTCTTCCGGCGCCACCACTTGGGCTCCTGAGCCGTATCCCAACACCCATCGCTCTACTTCGGCTAAGCCCGCCACGGGGAAACTCAAGAGCACGCTGCCGTCGCCCGCGGTTATCAGCTTTTGTTCAGGGCTCCAACGCCGTTCCGCGATCTCGGCGGCAAGGTGTTTCGCGAACTTCACCTGCACTTCGCACACATTCTTGTCCCGCCATACACGAAAGGCTTTGTCGAGCGAGCGCTTCGCGTTTGCCTCAGGGTGGGGCACAAACGCTTCATCGGTGCGTTCCACCTCCAAGAACCGATGCACTGCAAACACGCGTACGTCGCCGCGCAACCGGCACCAGGCAAGGACGTACAAGCATTCCAGCCCAGGATCCCAGTGAAGCTCCGTGGGCTCGATGATGCGGTCAATTGCCTCGCCCGTGGACAGCGCCTTGTAAACACATCGCAGCGCCTTCCTCTCGATGACTGCTGC
Organism: Deltaproteobacteria bacterium; assembly: GCA_033763315.1. Taxonomy (GTDB): domain Bacteria; phylum Myxococcota_A; class Polyangia; order Fen-1088; family Fen-1088; genus JAGTJU01. The sequence continues at coordinate 44,845 of JANRKS010000003.1, read as the reverse complement.
TTCGATCGTGCTGATCAAGCGTTCAAGCGGCCGGTAGTCGATCGCATAAGGCGCACGCACACTAAGCCAAGGATTGGTGGCTGGGAGCAGGGTGCCTTGTTGATTCTTTAGCGCCAACTTACCCCACAGGCGCTGCAGCGCCTTACCGAGTTTCGTTCCGCGTAAACCCTGCGACAATGTCAGCGCCGCGAACAGCGCTAGTAGCTCATCTCCGTCGATGCCGGCTGGTCCGGGAATGCGCCAGCTTGCGCTTAGCCAGTAGCGGCCGTCGGCATTTTCAATCGGAAACCCTGCAGCCTCTAAAGCTCGAATGTCACGATATAGGTTGCGCTTCTCAAACCCGTGTTTGTCGGCCAGGGCCTTGAGTGCAACGCCTCGTTTCGACTCCGTCAACGCCCGCAACACCGTAAGCGTCCGAACAATCGTATCGTTTCTCGCCACTGCCCCTCCTTGGTCCCTGATGACCTGGCAGGGGCATGTTCTTCACGTGGCGCCACGGGTACAAGCAAAACCTTTTGCTGACTCAAATATGGTGGGACAAGGTGAGCTCAGGGGCCACACGGCAAGCAGAGGTTAATCGCGCTTTACAGCACCACGCCCACACCCCAGTTCAGGCTGCACGTACGCCATCAACTCGAGCGTCGCCGCCGGCCCCCCCTTACTTCGTCGCGTTGTCGCCAACTTGTAGATGTGCGCCGGCCAACCGCCTGTGTGTTCTTTCAGCGCCGCCTCCACGTCGGCCACATTCACGCGCCACACGAAGATGAGATCGTCGTTGTCGATCTTGCGAAGCTGTTCGATCGCATCTTTGATGAGCGATGATGGTGGCGCTGGCACGCCCGCCAAGGCCACGCCCGTGGAAGCGCCCGAGCTCTTCGTGGCCACCTTCGCCCAGCGCGGGATACCCGTGCGATCGTTTTCGGCCAACCGGATCACCAATTGCCATCCGCGCAGGTTGCGCAAAGGTTGGTTCACCACGGCAATGCCATCAAACACGTCAACCGTGGCACCCGATGCATATTTATTGGGGCTGACCCAGGCTTCAACGTCGCCCGACCGAGGCTTGACGCTTGAATGCTCAAACGAGCGAACCAGCAAGGGCTGCTGTTTGCGGCCGTCATCATGGTGGTGTGGGTATTCATTGATCTGAACGCGCCGCACTTCAACCACAAGGTTCCCCTCGTGCTGTGCGCACACATCCGTTGGCTCTTGGCTCACCAGCGTCGCCGTGGCCTCGCGTTCGGCAAAGCCCCCCATCGACGTGGGGCCACCACACGCCAACAGCATGATCGTGAAAGGCAACCAAAGTCTCATCCGGTGCTCAACACTGCGCGTGCCCGCCCGGCGAGTCAAACACGCGAGCGTCCGAGCGCCCACGCGCCTGGGCCCACCGATGCCCAGGCGCGTGCCTACCTACGTCCGCTTGAAAGCGGATTTGAATTCGCGCGCGCTCTCGACGGGAATCGAACCCGTCTCACCCGGTAGACAGCCGGGCAGCCTCGCCAGATGCTTACGAGAGCAGTTGTCAGTCTTGTTGAAGCTCCTCATGTGACGTTCGCTGAGCTGTTCAGCGGACGTTCGAGGTATCAGCAACAAGCGGGCCAACGCGAGCGAGGCGCCCTTAACCAGTGGCGAATGCGGCCTGGATCTTGTCGAAGGACAGCTCGAAACGGGACAAGTATTTGCGCAAGCGATCCGCGTCGTTCGTGGAAGAACGCGCCGCGCGTGAGGCGGCAAACAGCAGCCGGCCCGCCTCCGAAAGCGAGTGGGATGCGCGACACACCCGCACCACCTCTTCGAGTTGCACGCGATCGAACAAATCTAAGGCTTCAACACCCGCGGCGCCCAGCAGCTGTGCGAGCAGATCTTCTTTGCGGCTTGGCAAGGCTTGCGTGCGCCATTGCACGCGCAGTTGTGCCAGCTCTTCGGTCACGTCGGCCACGCTGATCCGGCCGCCTTCGCACAAGGTGGCCATGCGGCGCAACGAAGCGCCGAAATCGCGAAAGTTGCCCGGCCACAGGGCCTCGGGGGAACGCGCGAACTGCAGGTACTTCTGCAGCGCTTCTTTGCTGATCGAAAGGCGCGTATGAAGCGCGTCGCCCACGCGCTCCAACTCGAACATGAAGTTTGGCTCAATGTCCTCGCGCCGATCGCGCAAGCCTGGCAACACGAAGGTCCACAGGTTGATGCGCGCCAGGAGATCTTCGCGGAACTTTCCCTCCGCCACGCGGCCAACCAAGTCGCGGTTCGTGCCGGCGATGAGTTGAAAATCGCTTTGCACCTCTTTGTCCGAGCCCGCAGGGAAGAAGGTTTTGTCTTCGATGGCGCGCAGGAGCATCGCTTGTTCATCCAAGCCCAATTCACCGATTTCATCGAGAAAAAGCACACCTTTGTCAGCTTTGCGCAACATGCCCGCGCGTGCTTCGGCCGCGCCCGTGTAAGCGCCACGTACGTGGCCGAACAACGTGGACATCGCCGCGTCGCCTCTCAACGTGGCGCAGTTGACTTCCACAAGCAGACCCGCCACTTGGCGGCGCGCTTTCTTCAGTTCGTAAATGCGGCGAGCCAGGTGTGATTTGCCCGAGCCCGTGGGGCCGCCCAATAGCACCGGATCCCGCGAGGCGATCGCCACCTGTTCGATGCGTTCGATCATGCGGTTGTAGCTGGCGTTCCGTGTGTCGATGCCCGCCTTCAAAAACGATAGGCCTTCGTGTCGCTCTTTGCGGAAGCGCTGGGCTATCCCGTCGTATTTCGATAGGTCCAGATCGATGATGCTGTACTTGCCCGCGGCTGCAGAGCCATCGCGCCCCGAACCCGGTGAGGTTTGGATCAATCGTGCGGGAAAATGGCGTGATTCCACCAGCAAGAACATGCAGATCTGGGCGATGTGCGTGCCGGTGGTGATATGGCAAAGGTAGTCCTCGCGCGTGGGATCAAACGCCATGCGTTTGGCGAAGTCACGAAGGGCGCCGTAGGTCTCCTCCAAGTCCCAAGGATCGTTGAGTGCCACGACCTCAAGCTGCACCTTCGTTTCAGGTGAAACCTGGCGCACGTCGGCCGCCACGAAATCGGCCAAACCCTGGTATTCCTTGCTGTGCAAAAGCACCAACGTATCGACCAGAAGATCGTCCTGTTGGCACAGCGACACCGTGGGACGCCACTTCTCCCAACGCGCGGGGCCGCGCTTGCCTTGGTCAAGTGTAGAGCCAAGAAACCCAATGACGGTGAGGGGACGGTGCGGCATACGATTCAGGAGTATAAACGACGTATATGAGAATATAAACTGCGCGCTGCGGGGCCCGCCCCACCGCGTCCGGCCGGCCTGGCATGACGGCTGCAGTCTGCCCCACACATGACAACGACTTTCAGTCCCGTGGCAACCACTCACGAAACCTTTCACGTGCCAGGCGGCGCGCACATCAAGTCGTGGACAGTCGGCGTTCCGTTTGAGCCCGAGGCACGCGCCCAGCTTGAGCGCATGGCGGCGTTGCCATTTATCCACAAGCACATCGCCGTGATGCCTGACGTGCACGTGGGCATCGGCGCCACCGTGGGCAGCGTGGTGGCCACCAAAGGCGCGATCGTGCCGGCCGCCGTGGGTGTGGACATCGGCTGCGGCATGATGGCTGTGCGCACCAGCCTTAACGCCGCTGCGTTGCCTGATGATTTGAGCGGGCTGCGCACGGCGATCGAGGCGGCCGTGCCGCACGGGCGAACAGACAATGGCGGACGCAACGATCGCGGCGCCTGGAAAAACATCCCTTCGGCCGCGGCCGAGGCGTGGGCCCAGCTTCGCCCTGGGTACGACGCCCTGATTGCCAAATACCCCAAGCTGGATCGCGGTTCACATGTGCAGCACTTGGGGACCCTTGGCACAGGTAACCATTTCATCGAGCTTTGTTTGGATCAAGACAATCATGTGTGGGTGATGTTGCACAGCGGCTCGCGTGGCGTGGGGAACCGCATTGGCAGCTTTTTTATCGAGCTGGCGAAAGGCGACATGCGGCGCCACTTTATCAATTTGCCTGACACCGATTTGGCTTACCTGGTTGAGGGGAGCGAGCACTTTGATGATTATGTGCAGGGCGTGCACTGGGCGCAGGAATACGCGCGGCTTAACCGCGAGCTGATGATGGCGCAGGTGGTGGGGGCTTTGCGCAAGAGCAAGGTCTTGCCTGCGTTCGAGGCGCGCCTCGAGGCTGTGAACTGCCACCACAACTATGTGGCGCGCGAACATCATTTCGGTGAAAACGTGTTGGTGACACGCAAGGGGGCCGTGCGTGCGCGGCAAGGAGACATGGGGATCATCCCCGGCAGTATGGGGGCGCGCTCGTTTATTGTGCGAGGGCTTGGTCACGACGACAGCTTTCATAGCTGCAGCCACGGCGCCGGTCGTAAGATGTCACGCACGGAAGCGCGGCGGCGGTTCACGGTGAAGGATCACCAAGAAGCGACGCAAGGGATCGAATGCCGCAAAGACGCCGACGTGATCGATGAGACGCCGATGGCCTATAAACCCATCGACGTTGTGATGAATGCACAGAAAAGCTTGGTGGAAATTGTACACACGCTTCGCCAAGTGGTGTGTGTGAAGGGTTGATGAAATGGTTATTCTTGATGGTTCACAAGGCGAGGGTGGGGGGCAGATCCTACGCTCGGCGTTGGCGTTGTCGTTGATCACGGGGCAGGCCTTTCGCATCGACAACATCCGTGCGGGCCGCGCGCGCCCGGGTTTGCTGCGGCAGCATCTTACGGCCGTGGAAGCGGCGGCAACGATCGGTAATGCACGCGTGGAGGGCGCCGCGATCGGGGCGCGCAGCGTGGCGTTTGCGCCTTCGAAGCTGCAAGGCGGCGCGTTCATGTTCTCCGTCGGCACGGCGGGCAGCACCACGCTTGTGCTGCAAACCGTTTTGCCCGCCTTGCTTACGGCACCTGCACCTTCCACGATCATTCTTGAAGGTGGCACCCACAACCCCAGCGCGCCCCCGTTTGACTTTCTGGCCGACGTTTATTTGCCGCTGGTCGCACGCATGGGCCCGCAGGTGAAGGTTGTGCTTGAGCGCCCCGGGTTCTATCCGGCGGGCGGCGGTCGGCTGCGCGTTGAGGTCGCACCCACGCCGAGCTTGTCGCCGTTGGTTTTGCTTGAACGCGGCGCCATCAAGCGGCGGCACGCCCGCGTGCTCATCGCCAACTTGCCGCGCGCCATCGCCGCGCGCGAGGTTGAAGTTGTGGCCTCCCGCTTGGGCTTGGCGTCCCAGGATTGCGTGATTGAACAGCGCAGCGATTCAGCGGGTCCGGGCAACGCGGTGCTGGTTTACGTTGAGGCTGAACACGTCACTGAGGTGATGGTGGGCTTCGGTGAAAAGCGCGTGCGCGCCGAAGCGGTCGCGGAAGAAGTCGCGACCGCCGCCACTGAATATCTAGAGAGTGACGTGCCCGTGGGCCCGCACTTGGCCGATCAACTTGTTCTGCTGTTGGCGTTGGCCCAGGGCAGCTGCTTTCGCACGTCCACACCCACAATGCACGCGCGCACGCAGCTTGAAACGATTTCCAAGTTCATGGGCCGCGTGGTGCACGCCGAACAAGAAGCCGCCGGCACGTGGCGCTTCGATGGCCGTAGCGTGGCCTCTTGAACGCGCCCTGCCGTTGATGTGGCAGGGCGCTTTGTTTGGCCGCTACTTATGCTTGCGTTCCAGCTGCGCGATGTCGCGCACGGCGCCCTTTGAAGCGCTGGTGGTCATAAGCGCGTAAGCTTGCAGCGCTTGTGACACATAGCGATCGCGGTTGGGGCGGAAGGCGTCTTTGCCCTTCGCCATCATCTTTTCGCGACGCTCCTGCAAAACGCTGTCGCTCACCGCCACGTCGATTTTGCGCGCGGGAATATCGATCTTGATGAGATCGCCTTCCTCAATGAGGCCGATGTTGCCGCCTTCGGCCGCTTCAGGTGAAACGTGCCCGATGCTCAAGCCGCTGGTACCACCGCTAAAGCGCCCATCGGTGATCAACGCGCACGCTTTGCCAAGGCCTTTGCCTTTTAAGAACGAGGTTGGGTAAAGCATTTCCTGCATGCCCGGGCCACCACGCGGGCCCTCGTAAACGATAACCACCACGTCGCCCGCTTTGATCTGATCCGCCATGATGGCGTCGCACGCAGAATCTTGTGAGTTGAAGACGCGCGCGGGGCCTTCGAATTTCCAGATAGATTCGTCAACGCCGGCTGTCTTCACGATGCAGCCTTCTTGCGCGAAGTTGCCGAACAAAACCGCCAAACCACCTTCTTTGCTAAACGCGTGTTCCGCGTCGCGGATGCAGCCGCGCTCGAGATCCACGTCGGGCTTATCGAAATACTTGTCCTGCGAAAAGGCCACCTTCGTGGGCACGCCGCCTGGCGCCGCCAAAGCACGTGCCTTTGCGGCAGCGGTGGCCGTGGGGCGGTGCACGTCATTCAGATCCACGGCTTCGCCCATCGTCTTTGAATGCACAGTGCCCACGTGGCGGTGCAACAGGCCCGCTTTGTCGAGCTGGCCCAAGATCGTGAAGATGCCACCCGCGCGGTGCACGTCTTCCACGTGGTACGAGCTTGATGGTGCCACCTTGCACAGGTTCGGCACTTTGCGGCTCATGCGATCCATGTCGGCCATCGTAAAGTTCACGCCGGCTTCTTTGGCGATCGCCAAGATGTGCAACACCGTGTTGGTCGAGCCGCCCATCGCGATGTCCAATGCCATCGCGTTCTCGAACGCGTCGAAGGTGGCGATGTTGCGCGGCAGAACGCTGTCGTCGCCGTCCACATAGTGCTGCTTTGCCATCTCAACGATGCGGTGGCTGGCGGCTTCGAACAATTCCCAGCGCCGCGCGTGCGTGGCCAGCAAGGTGCCGTTGCCGGGCAGGGCCAAGCCCAGAGCCTCGTTCAAGCAGTTCATGCTGTTGGCCGTGAACATGCCCGAACACGAGCCACACGTGGGGCACGCCGAACGCTCAAGATTCAAAAGCTCTTCATCGCTGACCTTCGAATCGCTAGAAGCAATCATCGAATCGATGAGATCCAACTTGCGCACCGTGGCCTTGCCGTTGCGATCGTGCGTACCCACGATTTTGCCGGCCTCCATCGGGCCACCCGAAACGAAGATCGTGGGGATGTTCAACCGCATCGCCGCCATCAACATGCCCGGCGTGATCTTGTCGCAGTTGGAGATGCACACCAGGGCGTCGGCACAGTGGGCGTTCACCATGTATTCCACCGAGTCGGCGATGAGATCGCGGCTGGGCAACGAATACAACATGCCGCCGTGGCCCATGGCGATGCCGTCATCCACCGCGATGGTATTGAATTCCACGCCCCAACCGCCCGCTTCGTCGATCACCTTCTTCACGCGTTGGCCCACATCCCACAGGTGGACGTGGCCTGGAACGAATTGCGTGAAGCTGTTCGCTATCGCGATGATGGGCTTTTCGAAGTCGGCGTCCTTCATGCCCGTGGCCCGCCACAGCGAGCGGGCGCCTGCCATGTTGCGGCCGGCGGTGGTGGTGCGGCTTCGGAATCCTTTGGGGTGCAGCATGGTCAAAGACTAACGCCGCATTTTCATTGCGCAAGACGCATCGTTCACAACATTGTGTTGCGAAAAATGAAAGAGAGGTCCTGCTGCCGGATTAAAGCCAGTAACGCAAACCCACATCCACCAACGTGGCGAGCAGAAAGGCCATCGACACGTAACCATTGAGGCCAAAGAACGCCATGTTCAGCCGCGATAGATCCTTGGGCTTCACGATGCTGTGCTCCCAAATCAAAATGGCGACGATCACAGCCACGCCCGTGAAGTACGCCAACCCCAAGCGCGCGGTCACTCCCGTCATTAGCAGAGCTGCCGCCGTGGCAACGTGGAGCAGACCCGAGATCCACAGCGACTTCACCACGCCGAAACGCGCCGGAATTGACCTTAGCTTGGCATGTTGATCGAACTCACGATCGGAGAGCGCGTAGAGAACGTCGAAGCCGCCAATCCATGTTGTGACAGCCAGCACCAGCCACAGAGCTGGTGGCGAAAGCGAACCGGTCACGGCAATCCACGCGCCCGCCGGCCCGGCCGCGATCGCGAAGCCCAAAAACAAGTGGCAAAGCCAGGTAAAGCGCTTGGTGTACGAATAGCCCAGAACCAGCCCCAACGCGATTGGCGACAACGTAAAGCACAGGCGCCCCAAATAGGCGGCCGCGGCCAAGAACAGCAAGCTTGAAACCACCACGATGCCCGTCGCGGTTCGCACGGAGATCTTCCCGCTCGGGATCTCGCGCGTGGCTGTGCGCGGGTTCTGCGCGTCGTAATGCCTATCCACGATCCGGTTCCAGCCCATCGCGCTTGTGCGCGCCGTTGCCATAGCCACAATGATTGCGAACAACCGATCGGTCGATAGACCGTGGCCACGTGCGGCGATGGCCGCGGCCGCCAACGCGAAGGGCAAGGCGAAGATTGTGTGGCTGAATTTGATCATGCGTCCAAACGTTTGGACTTGGCTCACAAATGTTGTCATGGCTCAACCACCCAGCTGATGTTCGATGGCGGACGACTCGTCAATGTCGATAGGAGCGTGTCTTGTGAGGCGGCCAACCGCACACCCAACAAGCCCGGACGTTTGCCCACCGCGAGTGAGCCCAGCCAGGGCCTGTTCAGCACGTGCGCCCCGCCCAGCGTTGCCGCTTGCAGCCAATGTTGCCCGGGCACGTCAGGGAATTGATGCGAAAGTTCTGCCATCTCATCCCACAACGACAGGGACTTGTTGGACGCCAAACTATCAGTGCCGATCGCGAGCGTCATGTTGGCCTCAATGAACCGCTTCACCGGTGGCAAGGCCGCCCCGATATGCAGGTTTGATCGTGGGCACAACACAATCGGAGCGTGAGCTTTTGCCGCCGCATTGATGTCCTCGGTGTCGGCTTCCGTCATGTGAACCAAAGCACAAGGGTGCGCCCCGGCAAACGCCCCCTGTTGCGCGAGATAGGGCACGGGGCGTTGTTGCGGCGTGCGCTCGCCTGCGGGCACGCCAAGCCGATTCAGCACGGCCGGCCATTGGCCTTTGCCGTGAACAAGCAACGCGATCTCGTCTGCATCTTCTGCCGCGTGAATCGTGGTGCGTTCGCCGCGCGCCGCGGCCGATGCGAAGAGGCGTTGCAATAGACGAGGGCTGGCAGAGTAAGGCGCGTGGGGCGCCTGCACGTATGCAAACCGCTGGGGCCATGCGTTTGCGCCCTTCATCGCCTCATGCTCGCTTCGCGCGGCGGCCAAGACATCAGAATGAACGCTATCCGCCGAGCCAAGCAGCTCGTGAAAGAATGTGCCCTGCAACGGCTGTGTGCCCAACGCAGCCACGGCTTGCAAGCCATTGCCCACGTCGCCCACGGCCGCCGTTCCCGCATCGAACAGCGCTTGCGCCGCCGCACGCATAGCGTCCTGCTTCTGCTCGGCCGCCAACCCTTTCGCAAGCGGCATCAGCTTTTGCACCCACGCCACAAGGCCTTCACCGCCAGGCACCATCCCCGCCAACGCCGACAATTCAACGTGTGTGTGCGCGTTGACTAAGCCTGGCAACAAAGCGCCATGAACGCGCCGCTCAGGTGCGGAAGGATAAACCCGTCGAAGCTCATCGGCTTCGCCCACCGCCAAGATGGTGCCAGACTCATCAACAACGACAGCGCCATCTTGCACCATGGGCTGGGTGATTGGCACCACCCAGTCTGCGGCGATGAGCAGTGCCGTCACGGTGGCTCCTTAAACCTGCCGCGCGGCCAGCAGCTCGTAGCGCATGTTGCGGCGCCGTGGAACGAAGCCAGCCTCCCGCACATAGCGTTCGATGTCGTCGCCCGAAAGCTTGAACACGGCGCCCGCTTGCGAAACCACATTCTCTTCGATCATCGCGCTGCCAAAGTCGTTGCCGCCAAACCGCAAGGCCACTTGCCCAACGTCAGGTCCCATCGTGGGCCACGACACCTGCAGATTGGGGAAGTTATCGAGGTAAAGCCGCGACAACGCGAATACACGCAGATAGCGCATCGCCGTCGTATCGTCTTTGAGTTTCAAGCGCGTGCCTTCCGCTTGAAACGGCCAGCAGATAAAGGCGGTGAATCCGGCCGTTTCATCTTGCAAGGCGCGCAGGTGTTCCAGGTGGTTGAAAATGTGTTGTGGGGTTTCGCCAAACCCGAAAACCATCGTGCCCGTGGTGCGTAGCCCCAGCGCGTGCCCTTGTCGCATCACTTCGAGCCATGTTTCCGTTGAGCACTTGAGCGGCGAAATGCGTTCGCGGATTTCGTCGTCCAAGATCTCGGCGCCGCCGCCAGGAATGGAATCCAGGCCCGCCGCCACCAAGCGTTCGATCACGCCTCGCAGCGACATATTCTCAAGCTCAGCAATGTAGCGGATCTCCTCAGGCGATAGACCGTGAATCGCGAGAGGAAAGTTCGCTTTCATCCAGCGAAACAAGTCTTCGTAATAAGCCAGCGGCAAGTCAGGGTTCAAGCCGCCTTGCAAAAGGATCTGCACGCCGCCCAGATCCACCGTTTCTTGCAGACGCTTGGCCAACACTTCTTTCGAATGCGTGTAACCATCCGCGCGTCCGGGCGGGCGATAGAAGTTGCAGAACTTGCATCGGGTCACACACACGTTGGTGTAGTTGACGTTGCGATCGATGATGTACGTCACCGTGCCGTCGCCATGCAGCGCCTGGCGTCGCAGATCGGCGGCCATGCCCAGATCGATCGTGCTGGCCTTGTCATACAAGCGCAAAGCGTCCTCGAAACCCAGCCTCTGGCCTGCGGCCGCGTCCGTGAGCAAGGCATCCAAAGATTTTTGCGGATGATCCGTTCCGGTGCGTGGCACGGGCAGGGGTGGCGCCGTCCGCACAGTGGTGATGGGGCGTTCAGGGCGGCCATCATCGAAGAACCGCAAGGCCGCTTTGCGTGGCAGCAGGCCCGCCTTGAACGCACGATCAAAGAACGCGGTGGCGCCTGACAACTCTTCGGCGCCCAACTGATAGCGAATGTTGTGTTGCAGATACGATTCACACGCCTCGGGCGTCAGGTGCGAATTCTCTGCCCAACCGCGTGCGATCTCCGCACGGTGTTGCAGGCCCAAACGCAAGCTCTCTTGCAAGAGTTTGACGCCTTCGGCGTCGATGGCCCCCGGCCGGCCCGCCCACACGGCGTAAACAAACGGCAAGCCCACCCACTTGGTCCACTCTTGGCCTAGGTCGTAGACGTAAGGAAAACGCTCAGCGGCAATGAAGGCTGGATCGCCAATCATCAAGGCGCCGCGTGTGCCCACGACCGTGTCCATGATGTGGGCGTGCGTGGTGGTTTCAAAGCGTGGCGACAAACCCCGATCGCGCGTGAGCAACTGCACCAACGTGGCTGACGTCCGCGAGGCGCTGTCGGTGCCGATGACGTCCATGCGCTCCCACGGAACCTGGCCCACCAGCAAAACGGTGCGAACGGGGCCTTTGCCGGCCACAGCGATCCCAGGCACGATGCGCAAATCGTCGCTGATCGCTGCATAGGAGGCGCTGGGCAACAGGGCCAAATCCGCTTCACCTTGCGCCAGTAGGTCGGCACACCGCGAAGGCAGTTCATATCGCAGATCGAACTTCTCGCCCATGCGCCCCTGGCCACGCTCCAGCGCATACGTGATGGGCCGTGAGTTCAAAAACGAAACGGCGGCCAGACGAATCTTCTTCATTGCACCACCTCCAGTGAGCGCACGTTGCGGCGGAAGGGCTTGTTGGGCACCAGCGCCTCGCCTTCGGCGATCACGTTGTAAAGCGTGTCGCGCTCCACCGGCGTGCGGCCTGCGTTGACGATCAAGCGCACGATCTCGTCGGGCGTGAGCGTCTGCGGCGTCTCGGCGCCGGCCATGTGATAAATCTTCTCTTCTTGAACGGTGCCGTCCAGATCGTTGGCGCCGAACCACAACGCGGTTTGCGAAGTCTTCACGCCCAGCATCACCCAGTAGGCCTTCAGGTGTGGGATGTTGTGCAAAAGCAACCGTGCGACGGCGTAGGTGCGCAGGTCTTCTGCCCCGGTGGGGCCGGGCAACTTCATCAACGCGTTGTTGTCCGGGTGGAAGGCCAGCGGAATGAACGTTTGAAAGCCGCCCGTTTCGTCCTGCAGCGCGCGCAACTGCAGCATGTGATCGACGCGCTCTTCGAGCGTTTCGATGTGGCCGTAAAGCATCGTGCAGTTGGAGCGCATCCCCATGGCGTGGGCCGCCCGATGCACCGCTAGCCATTCTTCGGCGTTGCATTTGTCATCGCAGATCTTCTTGCGCACCCGTGGGGCGAAGATTTCGGCGCCGCCGCCAGGCAGTGAATCAAGGCCGGCGGCGTGCAATTGCCGCAGCACCTCTTCGATGCTCATGCCATAGCGTTGGTGATAGTAGTGAATCTCAACAGCGGTGAAAGCTTTGAGATGAATGCTGGGCTTGATGGCTTTGAGCCCGCTGAGCAGCTTCGTGTAATAGTCGAACGGCAAGCCAGGGTGCAGGCCGTTCACGATGTGGATCTCCGTCACCGCTTCGTTGGCGTCCACACGGCGCTGCAGTTTTGCGAACGCTTCTTCATGCGTCAGTGTTTGCGCCTGGGGGCTGCCTTCTTCAAGCCGAGCGAACGAGCAGAACCGGCATCCCGCCACGCACACGTTCGTGGCGTTGATGTGAAAGTTCCGATTGAAGTACGTTCGATCGCCATGCATGCGTTCACGCACTTCGTTGGCAAGCGAGGCCACATCCAGCAGGTTCTTATGGTGGAATAAGGCCACGCCATCATCAAAACTTAGCGGCTCTTGGGCTTTGACTTTGTCGCGAATCGAAGCGAAAGAAGGCAGGGTCATAACGTCACCTCTTCAATGCGTCCGCCATGCAGCCGCTCGTGCGCCACAAGCGCGGCGCCTTTGATGAACACCACCACTTCTTTGCGGGTCATCGAAGGGTTGTTTGCGTTGTCGCCTAGCCGCAAAGCGCGCTCGGAAACGATCGGCCCGTGCAGTTCGCTTGCGCCAAAGGCCAACGCCATCTGGGCCAGACGATGGCCAAGCCGCGCGAAATCGGCCACCACGTGCGGCACATTCAACTGCATTCGGCATTGTGCAAAGAACAAAAGGGTATCGAGGCCAAACGCTTCGCCGATGGGGGAGGGCACCACACCATCCAAGGTCAACCCTTGTGACAGCGCCTGTTGCGTTTGTCGAAGTCGTTCAGCGCGATCCTGCGGCAGTTCTCCTGATTGATAGGGCAACCGCAGCAAACAGCGCATCTGCAACGCTTGGGCCTCGGCCGCTGCGGTGAGGCTGCTGGCAATCAGTGTGCGCACCCCGGCCGCCGCGCACGCCGCCAACCCACCGTTGGCTGCCACATCGGCCTCTTCAACGAATGATTCCGCCGCATCTTTGGGGCCGTGCCAAGCGCCCGTGTTCAACAAACGGCGCGAGCGCGAAAACAAGCACGCTTTGCCGTGCAAATTGCAATACACAACGCTGGCCGCGCGGCCGAGCTTAAACAGATCCGCGGCTCCTCCTTCGGCCGCCGGCCGTACAACAGCGTCCGCTGCGGTTTCGATCGCTTCAATCATGTTTGTTTCCTTGCAGGGGGGCTTCGGGATCTCCCCAACGCGGCATCAACTTGTTGTCGATGCCCAAGTGGTCAAGCACCCGGGCGTTCACTGTGTCAACCAACGCCTCCACACCCGCGGGCCTGCTGTAAAAGGAGGGCGACGCGGGCAAGATCAGCGCCCCGGCGCGCGTCGCGGCCATCATGTTTTCCAGATGCACCGTGGACAGGGGCGTTTCTCTAAACACCAACACCAAGGGCCGTCGCTCTTTGAGCATCACATCGGCCGCGCGGCCGATCAGATCGTCTGAAATGCCATGGGCAATGCGCGCCAAGCCACCTGAAGAGCAGGGGATCACCACCATCGCGTCCCAGCCTGCGGAGCCCGACGCAAACGGCGCACGGAAATCGTTGAGCGCATAACGGCGAAACGGCGTTTCGGGCAACGCACCCAACTCGTGTTTCCACACCTCTTCGCCCGAACGCGAGAAGCACAGGCCCACCTCCAGTGGTTGCCCTTGCTTGGCGATCGCTTCCAACGAAGCCAACAGCCGTTGCGCGTAGATGGATCCCGAAGCGCCGCCCACGGCGACCACGATCTTGCGGGTTCGCACGCCGGTCATCGCGCCACCACGAGGGAAGCCACGCCGCCGGGAAAAAGTTCTTTGCCGCTCACAGATGCAAAGCCGGCGGCCCGCAATTCCTCCTGCAACTGAGCGCGCGTGGCAAACGCAGCGATTGATTCAGGGAGATACTGATAGGCGTCTTTATCACCTGTGATGGCGAAGCCCACCCAGGGCAGAACGTATTTGTTATAGAGCTGGTCGAAGAACCAGCGCGGTTTCTCAGGTCGGAAGAACTCCAAAATCACCACGGCCGCGCCGGGCTTCACCACGCGGCGCAACTCTGCGAACGCAACGTCCCGGTGAACGAGGTTGCGCACGCAAAACGCGCTGAAGGCCCCATCAAAAGCGGCAGTGGCGTACGGCAAACAATGCCCATCAGCCACATGCGCGCCGATGCGCGCCGCTTGCGTGCCTAACTTTTGCTGACCCACGCGCAACATCTGGCGAGCGAAATCGGCCGACGCCACGCGGGCCCCCGGCGCACGCCTTGCTATGGCCAGCGATCCGTCCAGCGTGCCAGCGCCCAGATCCAAAATGCACGGGTTCGCGCCGGTGCCCTTCAGCAAAGGCGCCATGGCGGCTCGGCGCCACAGTTTATCCACGCCTGCGGACATCACGCGGTTGGCGGCGTCATAGCGAAAGGCGATGCGATCAAACATGCCACGCACGTTTGTGGTGGCAGCCAACGGAGCCGCAGCCTTGGGGGCGACCACGCTCAGACCACCCTTTCAACAGACAAACGCGCCAACGCACCCAAAGCGTCGCGGTAAGGGCTGGCGGGCAAGACGCCCAGCGCCGCCAGGGCTTCCTTCACCAAGGCATTCGCGCGCTCACGCGCGGCCTCAACGCCGCCCGCTTGCTGCACCAGCCGCAGGATTTTGTTCGTGGCTTCAGCGGGTACGCCGTGCTCGGTCATATGCGCGCGAATCACCTGTAACACAGTCGGATCACGATCGCATGCCAGCAACACAGGCAGCGTCATCTTGCCTTCCACAAGGTCGTGGCCCACCGACTTCCCTGCGGTGAGCTCGTCCACGGCGCAGTCTAAAATGTCGTCGGCGATCTGAAACGCGCGACCCACGGCTCGCCCGTACACATCAAGCGCTTCGTGTTGTTCGGTCGGCAGCATGTTGCCCACGCGCGAACACCAAGCAATGAGCGCGCCGGTTTTGCGATCGATGACATCGTAATAGGCCTCAACCGTGGCGTCAGCGTTGCCTGCGCGTTCCAATTGCGCCACTTCGCCTTCCGCCATTTCGGTGACCGTGGCCGCCAATGACTGAATGACAGGAAGCTTGCCGGTCTCGGCCACGATGGCCAGGGCGCGCGCCAAACAAAAATCGCCCACCAGCACAACGATGCCATTGCCGTACACCATGCGGGCGGCGGGGCGGCCGCGGCGCACGCGTCCGTCATCCACGACGTCGTCGTGGAATAAAGTGGCGCTGTGAATGAGTTCGGCCGCACAGCCAACCGCGATCGCTGCTTGAATCGGTGCTTCCGTGGCCCGTGCCGCCAAAACGGCCATCAGCGGGCGCAAGCGTTTGCCCCCTGCTGCCAGCAAGTGCGATCCCACCTGAGGAATCGGACCCACGGGGCTCTCCATCGCCACCTTCAGCCGCTGCTCAACGTCGCGCATCTCGTCGGCCACCAGGGCCACCGCCAAATCAACCATGCTGCGCGCCTGCGCGAACGCGGCCACGGTGTCTGAAGGTTGGGCCTGCGCAGGCGTCGAAGCCCCACTGAGGGTGGCGGTGGGGGCAGGCGATGGTTCTGGCATGGGCTTTACCTAGCAGTGATTTTGATGCCGGTGGTTGGCGAAGGGCAGGACAAATATTCAAAAAAAATTGAAAGGCGGCAACCGCAAAACCTGCGCGTTTTCCGGGGGATTGGGCCGCCCTTAGCACAGAAAAGCCCTGGTGGTAGCATGTAGGGTCGATTCACCTTGACTCTGGGGCGGCGAGGATACAGTACTTTGCCGTCCACATTTGTCATGAAGCTGACTTCACAAGAAGAGTATGGTCTGCGGTGTCTGCTGCAGATCGCCTCAGCTCCGGAGCGGTTTCTGACCATTCCTGAGGTGGCCAGGCGTGAAGCGCTTTCAACTGCCTACGTGGCGAAGTTGATGAGGATTTTGCGGCGTGCCGGCTTCGTGCGTAGTGTGCGCGGCCAAAAGGGCGGTTTCGAATTGGGATTACCTCCGCAAGACATTAACGTGGGCATGGTGTTGGGCGCCTTGGGCGGCCGGCTGTACTCGGACGCCTTTTGTGGCGAACACGCCGGCGACAATGGCGTGTGCGTTCATAAGGTTGACTGTTCAATCCGCACGCTGTGGACGGCTTTAGACGCCGCCATACAAAATGTGCTCCATCGGACGCAGCTCAGTCATCTGATAAACGGTGAAGGCCATTTGGCAGATCATTTGCAAGGCCAAGCGAACGTTTGGCTGCGTGGAAACTTGCAAGCTGGAATACGAACCAGGTTGCAAGACGAGACCACATCGGTTAATCCGGTCGCGTTGTCCAAAGGTCCCCTAGGGGAAAACTAGACCACCGTGACGCCCTAAGTAGACGCAGACGTAACCATAATTCAGGCAAAAAAATGAGATTGGTCCGGTTAAAGAAGAAGACGACGACGAAGGCTCCGGTACAAGCGGCCCCCGTGGCTCCCGTGGAAGCGGCGCCCGACGAGGACGAAGTACCCGAGGTGGCTTTGGACGCCGAGGTGGACGGGGAAGAGTCTTTGGCTGAGTTCGAGCCGGAGTCCGAGGAATTTGCAGTGGTGGCAAAGGTGGTGAAAAACGCCGCCCGTGCCAAGGCCAAAGCAAAAACCTCAGGCTCAAGCAGCGATGGCGATCGCGATCAAAGCTTGTTCCGCCGCTATCTGCGCGACGTGAACGGGCTGGACGTGATGGCTCCCGAACAAGAGTTCGCGATGGCCCGCCAGATCGAATCGCTAAAGCTGCAGCTGTGGTACGCCATTTTGGGCCATGGTCCTGCGGGCGCCCTGATCGTAGAGGCTGTGGAACGTTTGCTGGAAACGAAGTTCCCAGATTGGGACGCTTATAAGGAGCTCGTCTTCAAAGACGTGGCTGCGGCTGTGAAGCCCAAGGCCTCGGCCACTGGCAAAACGGCCAAGCCCACAAAGGCCGCGGCTGGCAAGAAGGCCACGTCGGGCAAGGGCGAGGCACCCGTGCGCTCGGCGGCTTTGGAGAAGCTGTTGCAATCGTTCGCGGATGCCGCAGGCGCGGCCGATCCTGAAGGCACCGCGGTGGAAAACATCGTCGACTTCATGACCGATCTGCCCCCTTCGCGCACGGCGATGGTTTCGGGCTTTGACGCTTACATGGCGGGGCTTCGCATCGCCCGTGCACGCTTGCGGTTGGCGAAGAACGACTTCGTGAGCGCCAACCTGCGCTTGGTGGTGGCTGTGGCAGCACGTTACAGCCGCGAGCTTTTGACCTTCGAGGACCTGGTTCAAGAAGGCAACATCGGCTTGATGAAGGCTGTGGACCGCTTCGATTACCGCAAGGGCTTCCGCTTCTCGACGTACGCGTCGTGGTGGATTCGCCACGCCATCGGTCGCGCCTTGGCTGACAAGGCTCGATTGGTCCGCTTGCCTGTGCACGTCTTGGACGCGCAACAAAAGGTGGAGAAAACCCGTCGTGCGTTGACCGCGCAGTTGGGCCGCAAGCCCACGCCCGCTGAGATCGCGAAAGAAACCGGATTGGATGTGGAAGAGGTGGAGCGCATCAACGCGTTGCCAAGCTCAAGCCCGCTGTCTTTGGACGAGCCGTTCTCGGACGAAGACGACGATCGCTCGCGCATGGACACCTTGGCCGATCCAGAACCCGGACCCGAGCCTGTGGATCGCTTGGCCCAAACGGAAACCGAGCGCGCCATGATCAGCTTGATGGCACAGCTCAAGCCCGTGGAAGTGGACATCTTGCGCAAGCGCTTTGGCTTGCACGATGGCCGCGAGCGCACGCTGCAAGAGATCGGTGACGAACACCGCCTCTCGCGTGAGCGCATCCGGCAGGTGCAAGACCGCGCGCTCAACAAACTGCGTGGCGCCTTGAACCAATACTTGGCCACGGGCAACACGAACAACAACGCCGCGGCCCGCGGCACGCAACCGCGCGGCTGACACTCAGGTGTAAACGCCGAAAGCCCGGTCCCGTCATCGACGGCGCCGGGCTTTTTGCTGGGTCTTCTGCCGGGCCTGGTGAAACCGCGAACCTAAAGAACCGGGCGCAAGGCGTCGAGAAGCCCCTGGCGATGCGTACGACAAAAACGGGGCTGGTGACTTTGGTACTCCTGCTGCAGGCGTGCGGTGGGGGAGGCAAGAAGATGGCAGGCCCGCCCGTCGATTCGGTGCCTGACCAGCCTTTGCCCTCGGCCGAAGTGGCCAGCGGCTTTGTTATGGCCACCAACGCTTTCGGGTTTCCAAACTTCGGCGGCGAAAGTGACCTGGCGAAGATCAAACCGTTGGCGCTTTCTCGCATGTTCGGCATGGACAAGGTGTGCGCGGCCGGGGACGCAGTGGCTTGTAAGCCAACCCCGATCGCCGAACAATACGCTCAAAGCGTGAATCGCTCGATGGCGGGGGGCCGCTGCGAAGGCTTTGCCATCTTGACGGGCCTGATGTACCTGGGCAAAGCGAACCCGTCAGAGTACGGGGCCATGACCGCGCGCATGCTTTCGCTGCAAGACAACGCAGCCTTGGGTGAAGAGATCGCTTACTGGTATTCAACGCAGTACCTCAAGGACGTGGTCAAGGCGTCCACGAAGGCGCTGCTGGCAACAGACGCGGTGAAGTTCTTGGCGGCGGAGTATGCGAAGCCGCAACATGACCTTTACCGCATTGGCATCGTGCGCTTGGATGAATTTGGCTCACGCACGGGGGGCCACGCCATCTTGGCAACAGGCGTCGCGCCCACCGGTGTGGCCAATCAGTACGTGATCAAGGTTTACGACAACAACCACCCCGACGCTGAACGCACAATCAAAGTGGATACGGCAGCGAACCGATGGGAGTACCAAGCGTCAACCGATCCCAACGCTTCGAGCAGCTTGTATTTCGGCGATGCCACGAACAAGAACAAAATGTTCCTAAGTGCTGTCAGCGCGCGCTTAGGAACACATCCTTGCCCCTTCTGCACCGGGAACACGATGCAGGACGAGATGGCTCTCAACCAAATCTTCGGGTTCGGCAGCGCGGAATTGACTGTGCAAGATAGCTCTGGGCGCAAGTCTGGCGAAGTGCGCGGGCAAGTGATCTCCGACATTCCCAACACGGTGGTGACGCCTGGATTCAGCGAAGAGCTCTGGGAAGATCGTGGTCCGCTGACCATGGTGGTGCCTTCCGTTAACGATGTGTCGCTGCAGCTCACGGGCACGCGGGGCGGGCAGGGCACGTCGTCGGTCTTCTCCTTTACCCCTGGAGGCATGGTGGGCATTGAGAATGCCAGTGTCGTCATGGGCGAGACAGAACTCATCACGATCAGCGCGGATGGCAAAACCGTGACGTATAGCCCCAGCCCCGGCGCGGCGGGTACGTTCCTGTCGGCCCAAGAAACCAGCACCGGCGAGCAGGTGTTGGTGAAAATCAAGGTCCCCGAAGTCAAAGCTATGGGCACCAACACGGTGATTACGTTCGACGCTGACACCGGCAACGCGAAGCTGACCACGCAGTCCATGGGAGACATTGTTGTGGGAGTGGAAGTCGCACGCTCGAATGCGACAGGGGCTACAGCCTTTGTGGGCACGGTGAGGCTACCTGAAATGGGAAGCACAACCCTGTTGATTCAACAATGGAGCAATGGCGGCGCGACGCTGCCCGCACAGGTGGACGCCAACGGCGATGGTGTGGCCGAGGAAATGTTGGCGTTGGAGGACAAACGTCCAAAGCCGCCCGCCACGTGCGCCAATACGGTGCTCAACTGCAATGCGCATGGCACCTGCGATGACACCTTGAGCACCCCCGTTTGCAAGTGCAGCACCGGGTACGAAGGTGTGGCGTGTGCCGCTTGCGCGATCGGCTTTCAAGACAACGATGCCAACGGAACTTGCTCCGCCTCGTGTGCGTCCAATGGTCTCAACGCCTGCTCAGGCAACGGAACATGCAACGACGCCAGTGGTGTGGCCAAATGCGAGTGCCAAGCGGACTATACCGGCTTGGCGTGCGAGACGCGCATTGATGACTGCGTGGCCAACGCTTGCGTCAATGGCGGCACCTGCGTCGATGGCATCACCGCTTATTCGTGCGTATGCCCGCCAGGGTATACGGGGGATAGGTGCGCGACCAACATAAATGAATGCGCACCCAACCCGTGCCAAAACGGGGGGACCTGCACCGATGGTGTCAACAGCTTCTCTTGCAGCTGCGCGCCTGGATATAGCGGCATAACATGTTCCACGAACAACAACGAATGTGAGCCGAATCCATGCCAAAACGGCGGCACGTGCATCGATGGTGCCAATAGTTTCACCTGCTCATGCGCCCCCGGCTTCGATGGCGTCACGTGTGCCAGCAACATCAACGAGTGCGCACCCAACCCGTGCCAAAACGGCGGGACCTGCGCCGATGGCATCAACAGCTTCTCTTGTAGCTGCGCGTCCGGATATAGCGGCACCACGTGTGCCACGAACAACAACGATTGCGAGCCGAATCCGTGCCAAAACGGCGGCGCCTGCTCTGATGGAGTCAATAGCTTCACTTGCTCATGCGGACCTGGCTTCGCGGGCGTCACATGCGCGACCAACATAGACGAGTGCGCATCCAGCCCATGCCAAAACGGTGGCACGTGCACCGATGGCATCAACAGCTTCTCTTGCAGCTGCGCGCCCGGTTACAGCGGTGCGAACTGCGCCACGAACAACAACGAGTGTGAGCCGAATCCGTGCCAAAACGGCGGTATCTGCACTGATGGAGTGAACAGCTTCACTTGCTCATGCGAAGCTGGCTTCGCCGGCCTCACGTGCGCGACAAACATAGACGAGTGCGCACCCAACCCGTGCCAAAACGGTGGCACGTGCACCGACGGCGTCAATGCGTTCACCTGCGCGTGCCCTCCGGGCTTTGGCGGCGCTCAATGCCAAACGGTTCTGGCGTGCCTGGCCACACCCTACGCCAAGACGCCGAACTCGTTCTTCGGCACCTGCAACGGTTGTGGCACCAGCGCCAGCTCATGGAGCACAGCACGGAGCAACGCGGTCTCGGCCTGCTCCTCTTCGGGATGCCCAGGGTCGTGCACGGTCTCCACCGGGGCGGGCGACAACTGTGGTTTTGATGGAGCCATCAATGGCTACTGGTGCCGATCGAGTTGCTTCTTGCCGACGTACGTATGGGAAGGCACATGCGCAGGGTGTGGCACTTCCGCCTCTTCGTGGAGCACCGCCCGTGACGCCGCGGTGGCTGCCTGTTCGGGGGGTGGGTGCCAGGGCACCTGTTCCGTGTCGAGCGGGGCCGGCAACCAGTGTGAATTCGACGCGCGCCTCAATGGCTATCGCTGTCGATCAAGCTGCGTTTGCAATTGAGCGTCAAAGACGCTTCAGTGGCGTCAAGAAGCTGTCGATGGGCCAAGCGGCGTGTAACCGCCCCTGGCCCTTATGAAAAAAGCAAACGCAACACAAACAAAAGCGAAATGGCCGAAGATGCTAACCGCCGCGGGCCTCGTGGGAGGTGGCGCGGCCGCGATTCTTTGGGCGGGTGGCTCCAGCAAACAGGCCGGGCGGACCCCGACCCAGGCCGTGCAGCAAGCCGCCGTGCCGATGGTCAATGGGCGAACCGCGTGTGTGTTCGACACGGGCGTGCAATGGGCCTACGACATCAACATCACCACCGACATCAAGTTGGCAACCAAGAACGCCACGCTACCGTCCGGCGTGCAGGTGAACGCGCCGGCGCCTCGTCGATCCACCCACGCCGTGCTTTCGCTGCGCGCTTTGGCCAACGAGGGCGATGACGGAACAGTGCTACTGGGGCGGCTATCAGATGTAGATTCTGAAACGGTCGCGCAAGCCGGCGATCTATCGGCGCCGTTCTTGCTGCGCGTCTCTGCAAGCTGCAAGCTTGAACAGTTTGCGCGGCTTGACACCACCGAGATCCCCCTGGCCCGAACGCAGCAGGCCATCGCTTATGAGCTGCAGTTCACCGTACCTGCAGGGCAACGAACGTTGACGAACGGCGAAAGCAGCTTTGGCGCGTTCTCGGCTTCGTTCGAGCGGTTTGACGAAGGCGCCCTAGCAAAAGTGACCCGGCATATTCTGTCCTACCGGCAGGTGTGGGGGCGCGACGCCTCCATTGGCTTTAAGCCCGCGGTGAAGGTGGATGCCCCTAAGATTTCAGTGCAAGAAGTGACGTTGGGAATGTTGCCGTGGTTCGATTCGCTCAAGAGCCGCGAAGTCCTCGAAGGCCTTGCAATCATCGATACCGACAACCAAGTGAGCGTCGAAAAGGGAAATTTCGTACCAGGTGTGCTGGACGATGCCCCGTCAGAGCGAAGCCGCTATGTGTGGGAAAATTTGTTCCTGCGACCGCTGGATATGGCTGCGAATGATACCGAAGGCGTGCGCAACCAAAAGGAATTGGCCGAACTGCGCACGCTTACGCTCGACCAGGCGCTTGAGCGGTTCTATGCACTCTTGGAGAAAGACGAGAACATCGCCAAGTTGTGGCCAATGTTGTCGAAATACATTGAGGCGCGCCCCGAGATGGCGGCCAAGTTGGCGGCGATGTTGCGCAAGCTCGAGATCCCGGCAGAAGGAACCGCGGCCGCGTTCTTGGCGTTGGGCAAGGCCAATGTGCCAGAAGCAAGGCAGGCCCTTTGGTCTCTCAAAGACGATTCCAAGGCCCGCACGATGGATCGCGCACGCGCGGCGTTTGCGCTCGTCGATCGCAAGGACGTGGGCGTGGAGCTCGCAAAATCTTTGGCCTCCGATGCCAAAGACGTCAATACGGGTGCGGATCGCATGTCGCGAATTTTTGCGCGCGAAGCGGCGTTGGCCTTGGGCATGATGGGGGGCCTCAAAGGCGCAAGCGACCCAGAGGTCAAGCGCGTGGCCGTGGCGTCGGCGTTGGATCTGTTGCATCAAGGAACGGATCAAGCAAGCCTGAGCCCCGCCTTTGGTGCCATCGCCAACATCGGCGATCCGGCTTTGCTGGCGAATGTGGCGCCCTATGTCTACAGCAATGATCCAGGCGTGAGATCGGCCGCGGCCATTTCGGTGCGGCGCATGCCACCCGAGCAGACGGCGGGCATGACGGCGGACTGGCTGCGGCGTGAGTCCGATCCCGAAGTCAAACGCGAGCTTTATCACGTAATTTCGTTGCAGACAGCGGACGCACAAACGCAGGCGGATCGCGCGATCATTTCGCAGGCCATTGTGGATCTGGCGGCGCAACCCAGCCCGCTTACGCGGCAGTCATTGATCCGAATCCTAGGCGATGCGAAAGATCGCTTCCCCGAGGCCAAGGCCGCCCTCATTCGCCAGGTGAAAATCGAGATCGATCACAATGAGGGTTTGATCAAAGTGCTAAGCCACTACCTTGATGCCAGTGAGATCAACCAAGGCATGGCGGGCTAACGGGCTCTGGGCCCCCACGCCCACCTGAGGCCATGCGGCAAAGGTGGGCGCCGCCGTGGCTAGGCGCCGCCGTCGTTGGGGCCGGCACACACAGTCGTGGGCAAGAACACGTTGGTGGGTTCGTCGAAGCCCGCCTGTTCCGTGGGTAACAGCGGGTTGTAGCGGTAATCGTCGGTGGTCTCAGGGGCAGCCGCGTCCACGCCGCCGTCTTCTGTGTTGGTAGCCGCGTCTTGATCTGTCGCCTCCACTGGCTTTTTGCCGAAGTAGAAGCGGTACGACAATAGCGAGTTTAGCGGCAGACACACGGACGCGCTCCAGCGGCCGCCGCTCCAAGCCAGCGCCACCCCTTGTGAAAGCGGTGGCAACTCGCCGATCACCTTAGCGGTCGCTTCATTGCCGTCCACGTCGGCGATCCACAGCGTCGTCGGGCAGCACGCTTCGGGATTTGTGTAGCCAGAATCCAAAGTGACTTGCAACGTGCCGGCGTCGCCCGCGGGGGGAATCGAGGCACCGGTGCTGGGGGGCAACATGACCTGGCGCAGAACGTCCACGCCCGCGTCTGCCGTAACCGAAGGGGTGTCATCGTTGTCGTCACCGCAGCCGG
The DNA here is from genome assembly GCA_033763315.1 of Deltaproteobacteria bacterium. Lineage (GTDB taxonomy): Bacteria > Myxococcota_A > Polyangia > Fen-1088 > Fen-1088 > JAGTJU01. Next base: position 20,445 of record JANRKS010000003.1, on the reverse strand, counting down.
AACACAGAGCAATCGATAGCAAGCCTGTAGACAATGACCGGCCTGCCCGACCGCGAAAGTGAAACATAGCGTTCTTCATTGCTGTACCAAGCTCCAAGCTGCATCCAGTTTATAGGCATTTGTGTTCTCGAACGGGGACACCCTCAAGCGGTTGTTCTGATGTCGTACGTACGAGTTCAGCAAGTTTTTCGGTTCGAGGCTGTACCCGGAAGACGCGAGCCCGGTCTTGAGGCAGAACGTTCCATCATCTTCTGGGGCCTCCTGAATGAACATCAACCCATTGAGGTGGCGAAGGTAACGACCAGGCTGCGACTTGCTTTCAAACGAGACGCACGAGGAATCTGTTAGGCCTGGCCTGATCTTGAACAACTTGTCATCCGTCGTTCCTTCTTCCAGCCACACTTCGCCATTGCGGTTCCGCATGCCTGCACGCGGGAAGTTCACGCTCACGAGCGCCACGTGATCGCCTCGGGTGGGCAGAACGCGGTATTTCTGATCGCCCGAGCCATCGTAGGTTCCTTGCTGGATGTTGACGCCGTTGTTGGTGGCCTGGGCGCCTGCCATCTCCATGTACAAGCCGCTGTTGCGGTTCGCGATGCGGTATAGATCGCCAGCGACCGCTTCAAGCTTCCACTGCTGGTGGTAGTCGCCGTTGCAGCTGTTTTGTCGAATGTTGCCGCCAGCCGCCGTGCTGGCGTCAGCCACTTCCAAACACTGGCCGCTGTGTGTGGCTTGCAAGGCAAACCAACCGCCACCGCTTGATTCGGCGCGGAACTTTTGCCCGAGTATGCCGTAGCAGTCCCAGATCTGAACGTTGGTTGTGGGCGCCATGAGCGTGCCCGAGACGTCCACACACTTGCCCGTGACGTGGCTTGGTTGCAGCTCGTACGTGGCTCCGTCCTTGAAGTTCACGAACGGTCCGGGCGCGGCGCAACAGGCAAAGCGCAGCCCATTGAGTGCCGTGTCGTCGCCGTCCCCTTGATTGCCTTCCACCCGCGCTTCCAGGCCACACACCACTTGGCCCGCCGGGCAGTTGGTGACACCGCTCCAGCCTCCCCATGGCGTGGCGCCCGGCGCTTCAATCGCTTGGTTGTCGGTGCATTGGGCTTCCACACTGTTGGCAGCGGTATCATCGCCGCTGCCTTGGTTGCCTTCAATTCGGATGCGGCCACCACGAATGTAATTGTTGATCGTGCAACTGCGGGCATCGCGCCAACTGCCGAAGTCGCCCGCATTCGAACGCACGGCCTCCGATGCCAGATCGCCAGGCTCCGTGCACAAAAGCTCAACAGCGTTGAGGCCGGTGTCGTCGCCGCCGCCTTGGTCGCCTTCCACCCGCATGCGGTAACCACTTGCGTAGCTGCCCTCGGGGCAATAACGCATGCCAAGCCAATCACCCCAGATGCCGTCCCCGATGGTCACGACCCCGCGGTAGTCGCCGCGCAGCGCGCCCACGGTAATGCGATCGATGCTGACGTTGGCTTGATCGGCATAATACACGCGGAACGACAGCGGTGTGTTGGCCGTGGTTTGGTTAAATTGCAGCGTGATGTCGGTCCAAACGTTGGCGGACGCGAGTTCGCCTGTGGATACCCAGCGCGTTGCGATCACTCTGCCTGTGGCCGCTTCAAGAACTTCGATGGCCACCGCTTGCTGCCCGCCGTTGGCATCACTTCGCAAACGCACCTCAACTGTGTTTTGGCCAGCTCCCACCAAATTCGTGGCCGGCGTTTGAACAAGGTATCCAGCGGGATCTTGAGACGGATTCGCGCTCCAGCCTCCGTTGGTGTCCAAGCGACCAACCGTATGGCGCGTGCTGGGCGCGGTGGCTTCGAACACCACGCGTGTTCCCGCCGGTGTAGATGTGTCAGGTGTGACATCGCCCAGGCTGAGCTCGGGACCTTGGCGTGCGGGCCAAACGATGTCCCACAGCATGCCCTCGGCCACTTTGAATCCATCGAAGGTTATGATGGGCCATCGCAGCGATGCGATGACAAAGTTTGCCACCGCTTCGACACTGGCACTCATCAACGTCACGCTCCACGGTGCGTTCGTGTACGCATTGGCCCGCGTGCCCAGCCACTTGCGGTTCGTATCGTATAGATCGAATGCCGAACGACCAATGGTGGGGGTCAACGCCACTTCGATAAACGCCAAACTACCCACGATTCCAAACCCGATGTTCGGATCGGGGATGAAGAAGCTCAATTCTACGCCGGCGCTCGCTGCCAACTTCAGGCCCAGGCTAAAGTCGGAATAGGCCACGCGTGGAGCGGCGTCGAATTCGCACACCGAGGGCAGCTTCAAGGCTTCGGGAAGCGTATTGAGTTGCTTGAATTCACCCTGGTAAGCGATGCCCGCGCGATCCGGCACATAGGTTTCAAGCCGCACGCCGCCCGGAGGCCGCACGGGGATGTTGGTGTAGCCCAGAAAATCCACGGCCGCTTGCGTGTTGTTCGAGCGCGCGAACTCGCGGTCGCTGCCGATCCAACGGTACGACGTCTTGCTGCCGTTGGCGCACGACGCACGGTTCGAATTGGTGATGTTGCGGCAATCCGCCGACGCGTACACATACGCCAATTGGCCGCCGATCCAGTAATTGTCATCGTCCTCGGCCGCGGCCATGATGCCCTCCAGATCCGACCGTGTGCGCACCTCGGCCAAGCGGCCGCCGGCCTCCACGCATGCGCGTGCGGCCTGCGTTTGAGAGAGGCGTGCTTCTTCCAGCATGAAGCACTTCTTCCCGCGGCTGTTGATGCAAGGGTAGGGCTCATCGGGCTTAAACTTCATTTTCAACTCCAAGGCCACGCCCACGCCCGCCGACACCACAGCGGTAAGCGTTCCAGGAATGGGGCCGATCAAGATGCGGCCCTTGGCCTCAAGGCCCACGGCAAGGCCTTCAAGGTGACCCGTTTTCTTCGTAAATTTCGGCTTCGGAGCCGGTGGTGGCGGGGGAGGGGCGGCCTCTGACGTCTTGATGATGAGGTCCCAGGGCGGCACGATCACGATAGAGATCTCCGCCGGCGCCGCCTGCCAATTTTTTTCATTGCCAGCGTCGTTGGTGTCAATGACCTGAAAGCCCATCACTTCGCCCTGCGATTTGGCGGAGGCTTTGCCTGCGGTCTCCGATTCCGTCTTGGTTCCCGCCGATGACGACGAGTACATCGTGCGGCTGAACATACCCTCACCACCCAGCGTCTGCCGGGACGTTGTGGTGCAGGTTTGCGTGCGCGTGGCATCGTTCGATACACAGCGTTCCTCGGAGCCCGAATCAGATTTGCCTTCAGAGTCCGGGCTGCCCGACCGCGTGGCATCAACCATGCCCATGTCGGCGTTCGCCCGCTGAGGAGGCGAGGGGCGCATGATGAACTCTCGCTGCACCATGAGTGCGGCGGCTTTTGTTTTGCAGGCCGAGTCCACCGTGTCGAAGCCAGCCACAAATTGATAGCCGCCGTTTGCGATGGCCGGCAATCGCAGATTGGTTGTGGATTCGGGGCGGCTGCGCAAACCGTTCACATCCATGCAAGCGCGCACGTCGAACATGGTTGCAGCGGCCCAATTCGCGCGCGTGTTGGCTGCCGATGAAATGAACAGCCTCTCAAGCGTGCTTTGCACGGGCCGCGCGATCACATTGTTCACCGAACCGGTGGCAACCGCTTTGTCAGAGGCCAACGTGTCTTCGCCCATTTTGAGCCAAGGCTCATTCGATGGTGCGCCTGTGGGACGGATCTCGATCGCCACGCGAGGAGACAGTTCCCCCAATTTTGAGACGCCGTCTACCCGAGGAGATCCTCGTTTGTCGGAATAGGGATTGGCCTCGATGTCGCCGTATCGTTGCCATTCCACATCCACGTATACAGCGGGAGGGACCGGATCGAAGGGGTTCACAACGATCACGGGCGACGTCACGCTTATCTGCTCGATCGCCAGCAAAAGCTTCGTCGGAACGGCAAACGTAGACTGTGACACCTCGTGCAACAATGCATTGTCAGTGCGTGGTGAGGTTTCCGAACGGGCGCTGTACAGAGCGATCTCGCGCTGGCGCAAGAACGCAATGTTGTTTATGCGGCGCTTTCTTTCGTTGTAGAAGAACCCGGGCGGGTTGGGTGCTTGATCGGCGTTGGTGCTATTGAAGCGCAGGCCTGCACCTTGCCCCGCAGGAATGGCGACGTCGCCCCACGGATCAAACGAAACGTGGAATACAAGCTCGCCTTGATCGTAGTTGCGAATGCCAAAGCTCAACTGCTCGCGCTCAGCGAAGACATTCTCTTGAGCGCATTTTTGCAAGCAAGCGGCTTCGTTGCGGCAGCGCGAGACGCAGGATTCAGACAAAGGTTTCTTGGATGCGCGTTGGGTGGCCTCTTCTTCAAGAGCGAACATAACTGCGTCTCCAAGCGCATTCGATTCACCGATAACGCATTCAGGTGAGATGAGTTCGCCAATCTCTGTGGAGTTCGCGGTCGCCTCGCCGGTGCCTGCCACAGATTTTTTGATGTCGAGATCCGTCAATGTGCAAACGAAGCCCTCAACTGTGGGCATCACGTCTTGGGGCAGTTCGGGCTGTGAACGGCGCCTGTCCTTGAACCTTTTCGTCACCCACACGGCGAGCTTGGTTTGAAAAGCATCTCCGCCTGTTTGAACGCCGGCTTTATACCGATACGGCACCTGCTGGTAGATGGGACGCAGACTATTGCTTGCATCGTTTGCCAGCGCGCCGGGCGCGTCACAGCAGGCAAGCTTAACCCCGTTTAACGCGGAGTCGTCGCCCCCGCCTTGGTTGCCCTCGAAGCGCACCTGCGCGCCGCAAACAACGCGGTTGGCGCCGCAGGTTTTCTCGCCTCGCCAATCGCCGAAGGGCACGCCATTGTTCGCCGTGATCAGGTTGTTGTCGGTGCAACGGAATCGCACGTTGGCACCGGCCGTATCGTCGCCCCCGCCTTGGTTTCCTTCGAGCCTCAGCTCACCCGAGCGGATGAATTGATTGTTGGCGCAGTATGAGCTGCTTGACCAATCGCCCCAGATCCCATCGTGAGGGCGAAACGAGGTGCTCGCTCCCTGTAGATTGATGCATGAAAGTTCGATCGCATTGAGCCCGGTGTCATCGCCGCCACCCTGCTCTCCTTCCACGCGTTGACGAAAGCCGTTGGCGTAGTAACCAGCGGGGCAATACATCATCGGCGACCAGTCGCCCCAGATACCTTCAGACAATGTGATGGTATCGCGATAGTCCTCACGAGCGCCCTCTGCCTTCGTCTTGCGGATCCATTCTTGCGAATAGTCGAGCGAGCTTGGCACCATGACAAACGGCTGGCCTTGCGCCTGCGTGGGTGCTGGCAGCGACACCGAGCGCATGGCCGGGTTATCGACACACATCATCCGTGCGTCACGCTGCTGCTTGCCCTTACACACTTTGGGAATGCACACCTTGCCCGAGGTGGGCACGCCGCCATCCACATTCTTATTGCCGCCCCCCGTGGAGAAGTCCCAGCCGATCTGGCCTGCGGGACAAACGACCGTGCTATCGATCGCGTTTAGCGGCGGTGGATCGTCGTCGTCTGGCGGGTCCACCGGAGCCATTTCTGGCTCGTCGCCGCAGGCTCCTGCAGCTACAACCAAACAAAGCAGAAGGCGACTGCCGTACTGTGATGCGACGCGGGTTCGTTGTGAGCGCATGAATGCCCGAAGACGCATCGACTGGTTGGGTAAAACCTGAAACGGTGAACCCGTGTTCAGCAGGGGCTGCGCCGGCGCCAACAATCGGCATCGATGCGCTCACTTCAGCGGGCGTTGTTCAGGGGGGCTTTGAGCTTGGCGCGGCGAGGGCGTCGCGAAACGCGCTCAGGTCGAGGTCGGTGTTGCCGAGCAGCATATCGAGCATGGTTTCGCCCACGCTGCACACGGCAGCCAGCTGTTCCAAGCGATCCAGCATCACGCCCGCTTCTTGCTTTGCGGTGCTCTTTGCCTGTTTTTTCGCGGCACGCGCGTGGTGACATGCCTTTTCCACGAGGCCTGAGGCGGCGCGGATCTCTTTGCGTTCGCGCTCGTTGAGGACGCCGGAGATCACTTTCCAAAAGTCAGTCTCGGCTTCGTAGAGATCCAGGCGCTTGCCTTCTTCACGCACCTTCTTCACCACGCCCCAGCGAACCAGGGCTGAAAGCGTCATCGAAGCGCTGCCGACAGAAATGTGAAGTTGCTCTTGCACGTCGGCGCGCGACAGCGGCTGCGGGGACAAATAAAGAAGGCCGAAGGCGCGGCCCATGGTGCGCGTGAAGCCCCAGAAGGCGGCGATCCGGCCACAGGTTTCCATGCCCAACGTGCGCGCGGCGAGCAAGTCGTTCTGAGAGCCTGGCGACGGGGCCATAACGGATCGCGGGCGGTTACGGTGCAGCCGGCGTGCGCAGCGCACGCAACAGCGATACGTCGACGTCCTTGGGCGGGGCGGGGGCGCGGGCCGCCAATTGGCCGCAGGCCGCATCGATGTCGTCGCCACGCGGAATGCGCACGTAAACGGGCACGCCCTTGGCGCGCACGCGTGCCTGAAACGCCAACACGCGTTCTGTGCTGGGGCGCTGAAATTTCGGGCCGTTGAAGGGATTCCAAGGAATCAAGTTCACCATGCACGGCACGCTCGACACCAACTTGCCAAGCCGGTCGGCATCGACATCAGAATCGTTGACCCCCGCAAGCATCACGTATTCGAACGTTACTTTACGGCCGTGACCCAGCGGAAACGCCTTCACCGCCTGCATCAAGGCGGCAATAGGCCACTTCTTATTGATGGGCATGATCTGATCGCGCACTTCATCGGATGAGGCGTTCAGCGAGATGGCCAGGTTGGGTACCGGTTCGAGGGCCGAGAGTTTTTCTATGCCATTGACCAAACCGGACGTTGAAATTGTAACTCGACGTGGCGAAAAGGCGGCACCCCAGGGGTGGCAAAGCAATTCGAACGCGCGCCGCACGTTGTCGAAGTTGTGCAGCGGCTCGCCCATGCCCATAAACACGATGTTTGTGGGGCGGCGGCCGCCAATCTCCGTGGCCCAGTAAACCTGGGAGACGATCTCGCCGGCGGTCAGGTGCCGGCCGAAGCCCAACGTGGCTGTGGCGCAGAACTTACAATCGATGGCGCAACCCACCTGAGACGAGATGCAAAGCGTGAGGCGGTCACGTTCTTTGTTGTCGTCGGGGATCAACACCGCTTCGATCGAGCGCCCCTCGTGGGTGAGGAACGCAAACTTGCGGGTGCCGTCGGCCGCCTTTTGTTCCACGTCAAGGCGCAAGGCCACCGGCGCCGCGTCGTTTGCCAAGGTGTCACGCAGCGCGGCCGGAACGTTACAAGGCGCGGAAGGATCTTTAACCGCACCCATGCCGCCGGCGCCCGGCCCATGCAGCCAACGGAACACCTGCTCCGCGCGGTACGCAGGATGCCCTAGCGCTACGACGCGTTCTTTGAGCTCAGCCGGGGAAAAGCCACGAAGATCCAAGGTGCGAAGTTGTAGCACGGTCATAAGCGCCAGGCCGCTTGTGGATGCCACGCGCCGCTTTGCAAAATCTTGACCTCAAGTCTTTGCATTTGTCTTGGAGCGTACACAACGCCAGCGGTAGTATCTTGAGCATGTTTAACCTATCCTGTCTTAAATCGCGGTATTTTCGCTGCCAATGGGTGCTGCCCCTCTTGGCGCTCACAGCGTGCCAAACGCGCGTCTTGGTCGACGTCACAGGCGCTGACGCTGCGGTCGAGCCTGACGATGAGGATGCGGCAGGCATGGGAGGCTCAGGTGGCTTCATGTTTGAGTTGCCTGAAGCGGGCCCTGTGCCGCAGGACGGGAGCCTCGGCGACGTGCCGATTGGTTCGGGCGACGGCGGCACCACTTGCGGCAACGGCAAGGTGGATAACGCCGAAGAATGTGACGACAACAACGCGGTTCCCGGTGATGGCTGTTCGGGTTTGTGCCGTGTTGAACCAAACTTTGCCTGCCCCACGGCGGGCCAAGCGTGCGTGAGCACCGTTGTTTGTGGTGATAAGAAGATCACGGGTGGCGAAGCGTGCGACGACGGCAACACGGCCAACGCCGATGGTTGTTCGTCGCAATGTACTGTGGAGCAGGGGTTTGCCTGCGAGACACCTGGCCAACCGTGCAAGGCTGTCATCACCGCGCGTTGTGGGGACGGCGTTGTGAACCAAGGCGAGACGTGTGACGACAATAACCAGGTTTCGTTCGACGGTTGTTCTGCGACCTGTCAGCGCGAAGGAGGCTTTACCTGCGGCACACCTGGCATGCCGTGTGTGAAAGACGAAGTTTGTGGCGACGGCAAGCTTGATTCAAACGAGCAATGCGACGACGCCAACACGGCGCCCGGTGATGGCTGCACAGGCACCTGTAAGCTTGAAGCTTTCTTCGCCTGCCCGATGGTGGGCAAGCCGTGTGTCACCACGATCATCTGCGGCGACGGAAAAGTGATGGCCGACGAAGCTTGTGATGATGGCAACAAGGCCGCCAACGATGGTTGCGCCGCCGATTGTAAATCTGTGGAGCCAGGCTTCACGTGCCCCACAGCCCAAGGCGTGGGCGGCATGTGCCAAGCCGTGCCGATGCCAAAATGCGGCGATGGGCGTTTGTCATACGGTGAATACTGTGACGATGGGAACACATCGGCCAACGACGGCTGCACGACGGATTGCAAAGTGGAGCCTGGTTACACCTGCGACATGGCGGGCGCCGCTTGCAAGCTGGTGGAAAAGTGTGGCGACGGTAAGTTGAGCATCGCCAGCGGCGAACAGTGTGACGACAAGAACGTGGCCAGCAACGACGGTTGCAGTTCAACGTGCAAAATCGAAGCGAACTACGTTTGCCCTGAGCCGGGCATGTTGTGTGTTTCGACCGTCAAGTGCGGCGATGGCCGTGTGACAGGCGCCGAGACATGCGACGACGGCAACGTGGTGGCGAAGGATGGTTGTTCGGCCACGTGCCAACTTGAATCTGGCTATGTGTGCCCGCAAGGCAGCACCTGCCGCGCGGCGATGTGTGGTGACAAGATCATCGCCGGCGCTGAGGTGTGCGACGACGGCAACAGCATGGCCAACGATGGCTGCTCGGCAAGCTGTACGCTTGAACCACCCGATGACTCTGGCAGCGGTTGGGTGTGCCCGACCGTGGGCGTAAAGTGTGTGCGCACCACGTGCGGCAACGGCATGAAGGAAGGCTCTGAAGCTTGCGACGATGGCAACAACGTGGTGGGCGATGGCTGCACGCCTTACTGCCAAATCGAGCCGTCGTGCCCCACGGCTGGCGGTCCTTGCAACTCACGTTGCGGCGATGGTTTGATCTTGGCCACCGACAATGAACAGTGCGACGACGGCAACAGCCGCAACGGCGATGGTTGTTCGTCCACGTGCAAGATCGAAGCGGGTTACGCCTGCCAAGCCATGACGGGCGTGTTGCCTGACACGTTGGAGATCCCCATCTTGTTCCGCGACATGGTGGCGTTCCCCATCAACGGGGCCACGCGGCACCCGAATTTCGAGGATGGGATCTCGGGCAGTGACGCGACCTTAGAACTGGTGCAGTCGACCCTTGGTGCCGATGGCAAGCCCGTTTACAACAACCGTTGCGACAACGCCGCCAACATGAGCTGCCCTTACGGTCGCCAAATGACGACCAAGGCTGATTTCGACCAGTGGTACCGCGATGTGCCGGGCGTCAACGTGCCAGTGCTCACGAAATTGCCGCTGGTGAAGCAGCCAGACAATTCCTACTTCTTCCCTGTCATCAATGGCGCCAAAGATCCCGGTCGCCAGCTGTTCCCCTTGGACGGGCAGGGCTGGGTGGCTCAGAACAGAGAAGGCACAGCGTCGAACCATAACTTCGGCTTCACCAGCGAGTTCCGTTGGTGGTTCACCTTCGATGGTGGCGAGAGCCTGACGTTCTCGGGCGACGACGACGTCTGGGTGTTCATCAACCGCAAGCTGGCTCTGGACTTGGGCGGTTTGCACCCACGACGCGAGCGTACGGTTGTGTTGGATGCAGCGAAGGCCACAGAACTTGGCTTGGTGGCCGGCAACATCTACGAGTTCGTGCTGTTCCACGCCGAGCGCCACACGGGCGAATCCAACTTCAACCTGACCTTGAAAGGCTTCGTCTCCGCCAAGAGCACGTGCACGCCCGTGTGTGGCGACGGCATCGTGACGCCGAACGAGGCATGCGACTTGGGCACCGCCAAGAACACGGGCGCCTACGGCACCTGCAATGCAAACTGCACGTTCTCCGCCCGTTGCGGAGACGCCATCGTCAACGGCAACGAACAGTGCGACAACGGCCTCAACAGCTCGACTTATGGTGGCAGCGCGAAGATGTGCGCACCAGGCTGCGTGTTTGCGCCTTACTGCGGAGACAGCAAGGTGGACGGCGCCAATGGTGAAGCGTGCGACGAGGGGATGAGCAATGGCACGGGCTACAACCGCTGCGGGGGCAGCTGCCAGCTTGGGCCTCGTTGCGGCGATGGCATCATCACCGACGGCGAGAAGTGCGATGACGGCGCTGGCAAGAACGGCACCTCGAGCAGCTTGTGCACGGGTATGTGTACGCTGAAATGTGGCAACGGCGTGTTGGATGCGGGCGAGCAGTGTGACGAGGGGGCAGCGAAAAACACGGGCGCGTACGGCGCTTGCCAGCCCACGTGCAAGCTTGGGCCTCGGTGTGGCGATGGCTTCAAGAATGGCCCTGAGGTGTGTGACGATGGCAAGAACGACGGCACCTATGGCCAGTGCGCACCCGGCTGCGTGCTTGGGCCACGCTGCGGCGATATGGTGGTTCAAGACACGGCGGGCGAGGTTTGTGACAAGGGTGCATCCAACATGTCGATGGCCTACGGCAAGAACATCTGCTCTGTGGCGTGCAAGCCGGCACCTTACTGCGGAGACAAAGCCGTTGATTCCAGCTTCAACGAAGTTTGCGATGATGGGGTGAACAGCGGCCAGCCGGGATCGTGCGCCACTGATTGCAAGGCTTACATTCCGCTGCCTTCGTGTGGTGACGGCATCATCCAAGCGCCTGAGCAATGCGATAAGGGCGGCAGCAACGGTACCGCTGACAGTGGCTGCGACATCCGTTGCCGCAACCGGTGTGGCAACGGCATCAAGGAAAGCGGCGAGCAGTGCGATGACGGCAAGAACGACGGCAGTTACGGCACATGCAACGCGAACTGCACGTTGGCGGGCTACTGCGGCGACGGCATGAAGAGCGGTCCTGAAGAATGCGACAAGGGCTCGGGCAATGAGAAGACGCCTTACGGCCCGAACAAGTGCTCCACCTCATGCACGATCGCTCCGTTCTGCGGTGATGGCCGCATTCAAACCGACAAAGAAGCGTGTGACGGTGGCAACCAATGCACGAACACCTGCACTGAGCTGATCATCCTTTAGTTCATGACAAGAGGCCGCCCTGCGGGGCGGCCAAATAAGAACGGCGCCCAACCAGAAGTGGGGCGCCGTTTTTATTTGCCGCTGCAAATGCGGCGAACGTGATTGGTGATCGCTTACAGGCCCAGATCGGAGCCGCGGAAGAACCAACCCAACTCAAACTTGGCGGTGTCGGGGCCGTCGCTGCCGTGCACTGCGTTCTTCTCGATGTTGGTGCCAAAGGCGTGGCGAATGGTGCCTTCCGGGGCCTTGGCGGCATCCGTGGGGCCCATGAGCTCTCGGTATTTGGTGATGGCGTTTTCAGCTTCGAGCGCCATAAGCACGCACGGGCCCGACGTCATGAAACTGATCAAGTCGTTGAAGAAGGGGCGGGCCTTATGAACCGCATAGAAGCCAGCGGCTTCCGTGTTCGTCATGCGCGTCATGCGCAAGGAAAGCAGCTTGAAGCCTGCTTTCTCAATCATGGCTAAGATCCCGCCGGTGGAGCCGTTGGCCACGGCGTCCGGTTTGATGATGCCGAAAGTGCGTTCGATGGACATACAAGTACCTCTAAGAAACGGAACGATTGATTAGAACAGCGCTGCCACAGTTTTGCCGAGTTCGGCGGGCGTGGCTGCCACTTTGATTCCGGCTTCAAGCATCGCCGCGATCTTGTCGCCTGCGCCGCCCTTGCCTCCGCTGATGATGGCGCCCGCGTGGCCCATGCGGCGGCCCGGAGGTGCCGTGACGCCAGCGATGAAACCCGCCACCGGCTTCGACATGTTTTGCTTCACGAATGCGGCTGCCTCTTCTTCCGAAGCGCCGCCGATTTCGCCGATCATCAACACGGCCTTCGTGTCGGGATCAGACTCAAACAGTTTGAGCGCGTCGATGAAGTCCATGCCTTTGACAGGATCGCCACCGATGCCGATGCAGGTGGTTTGACCCAGGCCCAAGCCCGTCAACTGGTGAGCGGCTTCGTAGGTCAACGTGCCCGAACGCGACACCACGCCCACTTTGCCCGGGGTGTGGATGTAGCCCGGCATGATGCCGATCTTGCACTGGCCAGGCGTGATGACGCCGGGGCAGTTGGGGCCCACCAAACGGGTGTTGGGGAATGATTCCAGCGCGCGCTTGGCCTTCACCATGTCGAGCGTGGGAATGCCTTCGGTGATGCAGATGACCAGCGGGATGCCGGCGAACGCCGCTTCCACGATGGCGTCTGCGGCACCGGGGGGCGGCACGTAGATAACAGAAGCGTTGGCGCCCGTTTTCTCTACGGCTTGCGCCACCGTGTCGAACACAGGGAAGCCTTCGTGAACGAGGCCACCTTTGCCTGGCGTGACGCCACCCACAACCTGGGTGCCGTACTCGCGCATTTGCTTGGCGTGGAAGGTGCCCGCCGAGCCCGTGAGACCTTGAACGATAACCTTCGTATTTTTGCCAACCAATACCGACATGACTAAGCCTTTCCTTGGGTGAGGGCGACGATCTTCTTCGCGCCGTCAGCCATATCGTCGGCCGCGGTCAATGCCAGGCCCGATTCTTTCAACATTTTCTTACCGAGATCCACGTTGGTGCCTTCCAAACGAACCACCAACGGAACCTTCAAACCCACGTCTTTGACAGCCGCGATCACGCCTTCAGCGATGGTGTCGCACTTCATGATGCCGCCGAAGATGTTCACGAAGATGCCTTTGACAGCCGGATCCGCCGTGATGATCTTGAACGCCGCCGTCACCTTTTCCTTGGTGGCGCCGCCGCCCACGTCCAAGAAGTTTGCGGGCTCGCCACCGTAGTGCTTGATGGTGTCCATCGTGGCCATCGCCAAGCCAGCGCCGTTCACCATGCAGCCGATCGTTCCGTCCAGCTTGATGTACGAAAGATCGTACTTCTTGGCGGCGATTTCTTGCGGCTCCTCCTCGGCCAAGTCGCGCAGCTCTTCTGCCTCTTTGTGGCGGTAAAGCGCGTTGTCGTCGAAGGTGAATTTGCAGTCGAGCGCCACAACCTTGTCGTCCTTCGTGAGGACGAGCGGGTTGATCTCCAGCATCGCCGCGTCTTCCGCGATGAATGCCGTGTAGAGCTTCAACAGGAAGTTGGCCGCGTTTTTGGCCGCGTCGCCTGTGAGCCCGAGGCCGTAAGCCAAGTTGCGCGCTTGAAAGCCTGCCAAACCGAGCGCTGGATCCACGTATTCTTTGATGATCGCGTCGGGGTTGTGCGCGGCCACCTCTTCGATGTCCATGCCACCTTCTTTAGACGCCATCACAACGGTTTTTCCGGTGCCGCGGTCAACCAGCAGGCTGACGTAAAGCTCTTTGGCAATCGCCGCACCTTGTTCCAGGAACAAGCGGTTCACCTTTTGGCCTTCGGGCCCCGTTTGGTGCGTGATGAGGTTCATGCCCAGGATCTTGCCGGCGGCTTCCGTGGCGGCTTCCACGCCTTTGACCACTTTGACGCCGCCGCCTTTGCCGCGGCCGCCAGCGTGGATTTGCGCTTTAACCACAACCACTTCGCTGCCGGTGGCTGCGATGAGTTTCTGGGCGGCTGCCGTGGCTTCCGCCACGCTGAAGCAGGCGATGCCTTGGGGTACGGGCACGCCGTACTTACGAAGAATGTCTTTGGCTTGATACTCGTGGATTTTCATAGCTTGCTCGAAGCGGTGATGAGTTCCCGAACGGCGTCGGCAGACTTTGCCAACATGGCCTTTTCAGATTCAGTGAGGTTAACGGTGACAACTTTCTCAACGCCCTTGGCGCCGATGATCACGGGCACGCCCATGTAGAGATCGTTGTAGCCGTATTCGCCTTGCAAGAAGGCGGCGGCCGGCAGCAAGCGCTTCTCATCGCGCAAAAACGCTTCGGCCATTTGGATGGCCGCGGAAGCCGGTGCGTAGAAGGCGCTCGTCCCCATGAGACCCACAATCTCACCGCCGCCCTTGCGCGTGCGATCCACAATGGCTTCGAGCTTCTCAGCTGACACCAATTGGGAAACCGGCACACCATTGACGGTGCAGTAACTGAGCACGGGAACCATTGTGTCACCGTGGCCACCCAGAACCATCGTGCGCACGTCTTTGACGGACACGCCGGCTTCGCGGGCCAAGAACAGCTGGAAGCGTCCGCTGTCGAGCACGCCGGCCATGCCCACCACGCGCTCGCGTGGCAAACCGGAAACCTTCTTGAGCTCGTACACCATCGCGTCGAGCGGGTTCGAGATGACGATCACGAACGCGCCCGGGCAGTTGGCCTTGATGCCCTCAGCCACGCTACGGATGATCTTAAGGTTGATGCCCAACAAGTCGTCGCGGCTCATGCCGGGCTTGCGCGGGACGCCAGCCGTGATGATCACAACGTCGGAGCCTTTGAGGTCTTCCCATTTGGACGTGCCCGTGATGGCCGCGTCGTAACCCAAAACGGCGCCGTTTTGTTCGAGGTCGAGCGCTTTGCCTTTGGCTACGCCTTCCTTTTCAGGAATGTCGAACAACCAAACATCGCCAAGCTCTTTACGAGCGGCCAAGGCCGCCAATTCACCGCCGATGTTTCCGGCACCAATGAGGGCAATTTTCTTACGCGCGGACATTACGAAGGACCTCCAAGATTGCGGTAGACTGCGGGTCCTTTCCTAGCGTCGCAGACCGCAAAAGCCAATAGCAAAGTGCGCAATCGGCCCGAACTTGGGGCGGTTTTTGCAGGGCGGACGCAGACTTACATCGCATCGGGCTGGTCCCGGCCTCAGAAGGGCGGGTGGTTAACGGTGAGTTTCGGAATTAACCCGGCGGCACGCACGGCGCGGTTAGGGCCGTTTGCGGTCGGGACCCTTCACCTTACGAACGTGCTGGGTTCGGAACCTCTGAGCCGCGGCGCCCCCCACTTTGGCCTTCCACCCATGCAGCTTCGGTTCGGGGGGCACCAAACATTCGGACCCCACACCAATGAGGTGCGGCTTTCCCATGCGGCGCAAGGCCTCACGCAGCACGGGCCAATTCTCCTCGGCGTGGTAGCGCAAAAACGCCTTGTGCAACCGCCGCACGTTGAGCCCCCGTGGGACGTGAACGGCTTCGCTTGTGCGCGTCACTTTCTTCAGCGGGTTCTTGCCCGAATGGTACATCGCCGTGGCGGTGGCCATGGGTGAGGGCAAATACGCTTGCACCTGGTCGGCCTTGAAGCCGTTGCGCTTGAGCCACAGGGCCAGGTTCAACATGTCTTCGTCGGTGGTGCCGGGGTGGGCCGCGATGAAGTAAGGGATGAGGTATTGCTTTTTGCCGGCGGCGGCGCTGGCGGCATCGAACAGCTTCTTGAACTTCTCGTAGGTGCCGATGCCAGGCTTGAGCATCTTATCGAGCGGTCCATCCTCGGTGTGTTCAGGCGCGATTTTTAGATACCCGCCAACGTGGTGCGTGGCGAGTTCCTTCACGTATTCAGGCGATTCGGCTGCCAGATCGTAACGCACCCCAGAGGCCACAAAAATCTTCTTGATGCCCTTGATCGCCCGGGCTTTGCGATAAAGGCCGATGAGCGATGAATGATCGGTGTTGAGGTTTTCGCAGATCCCGGGAAACACGCACGAAGGCCGCCGGCACGCCGCTTCCACGCGCGGATCCTTGCATGCCAAGCGATACATGTTGGCCGTGGGGCCGCCCAAGTCACTGATTACGCCCGTAAAGCCAGGCGTGTGATCGCGCACCTTTTCTATCTCACGTAACACCGAGCCTTCAGAACGGTTTTGGATGATGCGGCCTTCGTGTTCGGTGATCGAGCAGAAGGTGCAGCCGCCAAAACAGCCGCGCAGGATCGTGATCGAGTTCTTGATCATCTCGAACGCGGGGATCTCGGCGGTGCCGTAGGCGGGATGGGGCTTGCGGGCAAAGGGGAGCTCGTAAACCGCATCCATTTCAGGCGTGGTTAGCGGCATGGCGGGTGGGTTCAGCCACACGTCGCGATCGGCGTGGCGTTGCACCAGCGCGCGTGCGTTGCCTGGGTTGGTCTCCAGATGCAATATGCGGTTGGCATGCGCGTACAGCACCGGATCTTCAGAAACGGCCTCGAACGGCGGCATGCGGATCGCGGTTTTCGTGCGGTCTTGTCTTTGTAGCGATGGCCGTTTGATCGGCACCAATTCGGGCTTCGCTGCGTTCGCGGCTTTGATTTCGCTTTCGTCGGCGTAGGGATTTTGCGGCGGCGCCAACGGACCGGGGCGATCCACTTGCGTGGAATCGATGAGCGCGAAACCTTCCCTCACGAACCCGTGCGGTCGGGCAAACGCCGTGCCGCGCACGTCGACGAGATCGGCTGGCGTTTCACCGGCAGCCAAGCGGTGGGTGATTTCGACGATCTGCCGCTCGCCATTGCCGTACACCAGCAGATCGGCCTTGGCGTCGAGCAATACGGATCGCCTGACTTTTTCCGACCAGTAATCAAAGTGCGCGATTCGGCGCAGGCTGGCTTCGATGCCTCCGATGACAACGGGCACACCCTTGAAAGCCTCGCGGCACCGTTGGGCGTATACCACCACAGCGCGGTCAGGCCGCAAGCCCGCGGTGCCGTCCGGGGAATACGCATCGTCGTGGCGCAACCGCTTGTCGGACGTATAGCGGTTCACCATCGAATCCATGTTGCCCGCCGTGATGCCCCACATCACTTTGGGCGCGCCCAACGCACGAAAGGGCTCGGCTGATTGCCAATCCGGTTGCGCGATGATGCCCACCCGGAACCCATGGCGTTCCAGCAAGCGCCCCACCAACGCCATTCCAAAGCTCGGGTGATCGATGTACGCATCGCCCGTCACCAGCACCACGTCGCACGCGTCCCACCCCAACGCCTTCATTTCCGCGCGCGTCGTGGGCAAAAACGGTGCGGGCCGCCCCGGCGCACGAACGGGCGCGCGCCCGAACAAATCGGGTGCGGCAAAATTCAGGCTTTTGTTGTCGGCCGTTCGTGCCAAGGACGGTGCCGCGTCGCGGATCACCCGCGTAGGGATAGCACCGCGAATCACGGAACGCTTTGCCAAACGAATACGGCGGGATAACAGAAGGGCACCGGGTTGTCGTTGATCGTGATGGGGGCGAAGCGCCACGCGGAAACGGCGTTGACCACCTGGGCGTCCAGCGCTGTGGAGAGGCCTTGGCGCACGTCAACTGACGAGACGTGGCCCGCCTTATTCACACAGATCTTGCACACCAACGTCGCCTTCGAAACCACATGCAGAAACGCGGGCGGCAACTGCGGCAGGGGGCAGTCCAGGCAGCGCTGCGCGCCTACCTTGGGCGGCACAACAGCAACCGCGGCGCCGGATCCGGTGCCTTCGTGTCCCGAGCCATTGCGGGCCGCGCCTGAGGCTCCGTCAGAACCATCGTCAGTGCTGTTGCTGCCAAGGTCAACGACGCTGGCGGAGGGGGCGGGGCTGGAGGACGCGCTCGATGGCAACGACTCTTGCTGCCGTGGCGGATCTGAAACCACAGGAACGTGAGGCGTGTCCTGCTTTCGCCGCTGCGCGGGGCGCGCCTCGCTGGGCCCAGGAGGCGCCGCCGCGGGCGGGGCGGATTGGATGCGCGGCGGTTGCATCAGCATTAATGGGCGCACGGGCGCCGTTAACTCTTCCACGTGCCAGCCGCCACGCAGGGCGACCCCGCAAAACAGCATGGCGTGTGCAACGAAAGCCAACAACAGCGTTTGCTTGAATCGTTGCGTTTGCGCGCGATCCGCGCCTCGCGAAAGCACAGCTTCAAATGGCATGGCAATGGCTCCACAGCAACGCAAAGGGCGTCGAGGTTTGGGGATTGCACAGCTGGCCAGCGGCGCGTGAACAACCTTAAGACCCGTGCAGCCGCTCGGGGCGGTCAAAAAAACTACGGCGCGATACGCACGCGGTTTTTGCCAAGGTGCTTGGCTTCGTAAAGCGCACGATCGGCGCGCTTGAGCAAGCTGATCTCGTCGTCGTCAGGCTTCCACTCGGCCACGCCCGCGCTGACGGTCAGGTGCAGCTCTTTGCCCATAAAGCGCACGGTGCTGCGCTCGATGTGTTCGCGGCGTCGTTCGGTGGCTTTGATGGCACCTTCGATGCCGGTTTCACGGAACAGGATGCAGAACTCTTCACCGCCATAACGGAAGATTGAATCTTCTTTGCGCGCCTGATGGCTAAGGCCGCGCGCCACTTCGCGCAGCGCTTCGTCACCCACGCTGTGACCGTATTTGTCGTTGAGCTGTTTGAAATTGTCGATGTCGAAGATCGCCAGCGACAACAATCGGCCGTGCCGTCGGCAAGCGGCGGATTCAGCGGTGAGACGCTCGTCGAAATGCCGGCGGTTGTAAAGGCCCGTGAGCGAATCACGCAACGCCGCTTGCAACAGCCGCCGTTGGTATTCCTCTTCCAAAGGATCCATCATCGAAAACTTGATGATGGTCTGCACGCCGACGCGGATGATGTCGTCGGGCATGAGGCGGTGGTGCTGCACCTTTTGATTGCCGATAAAGACGCCGTTGCGGCTGCCCAAGTCTTCCAGCAGGCATCCGTCGGGCGTGAGTGTCACTTGGGCATGGCGGCGAGACACGCCTTCATCGTCCAGCGTGAGATCACAGCCTTCGGCGCGTCCGATCACGAACGGGCGATCCTTCGGAATCGTGAGGATGTCGTTTTCGTGACCGCCAGATAGAATAATCAAACGTGGATCGCGCGGCAGACCGGGGTCTTCCAGCGGGCCACCCAGACTCGTGGTTTTTTCGACAACGGGAACCGGTGGCAGCAAGGCGTCCACCGAGATGTCGAAGGCGGGCAGGACACTTTGCGTGTCGCCAGGCGGCGCCGGACGCTCCTCGGTATCGCTATCCGAGGCGTTGGGAAGGGTCATGGTCTCTTGCCGCTGTCTTGCGTTCACTGGAATCCTGGTCAGCGTGCCGTGCGCTTAAGAAGTGCAATCGTCAGGTTTTGTCGGCGCTTAAGACCGCGAAGTTTTTTGAGCACACATGTGGGGCGCCGGCGGCGGCTGCGGCCGCCACCGCTGGCAACGCAGGGGCCATCGCGCGGATCAGCCTCGTTTACGTCGCCGTCACCAGGGCCCACGGGCGCCGCGCGCCACCTGCAAATCTTGGTTCGATGGCTTTGCCGCGTGTTAGTTTTGGGCCGCGGCCACGGGTGGCCGCGTGATCACGGCAAGGGGAGGCAGACAATGTCAGACACGAATTCGGCCCTGGGTTGGTTGCAGAAATTGGCGGATGGCTTTGTATTGGATTTGGGGCGAGTGCGTGCGGCCCTGGAGGACGAGAGCGTCGATCACGAAGGTCGTTTGCTGCTGGTGGGCGCTTTGCAATACGCGCTTGATAGCTTCGATATGTTCCCCGACCACTTCGAGGGCTTGGGCTTCGTGGATGACGCCTTCGTGCTGCGGGTGGCGGCCGCGCAGGTGGTGGCGCAAGGGGCAAGCTTTCGCGGTTTGTTGTTGCTCGCCAAAGAAACGAGCCAATTGGAGGAATTGCTGGGACCGCTTTACGAACCGCTTGGACGCTTTGTCGCCGCCTTGCCCACGAAAACCATCCGGGGCCGCACAGCCGCCAAGGTGCTGTCCGACAAAGACGTACGTGCGGTGTTCGAGGCCGACCTCAACCGCGCTGTGGGACGCATCGAACCTGCCGTGATCGATCCGGCGTGGATGGGCGTGGACGGCGTCGTTGCGGAATTGCGACGCATGATCCGCCATGCATTGGAACGTGGCGGTTACTTGATGACGACGAACACGTGACCGGGCCGAAAAATGCAATCGTTTTGAAGTTTTCTTCCAACAAGCGCATTCAGACGAAGCTAAAGTCATATCTTGTTGTTTAGCGTTTCGGTTCTTCCGCTGTCGGATGGACCAGCACCTGCTTCGCCTTGGAGTTCTCATGCGTAAACGGGAGTCCTTTCGTCTCTTCTTTGTGATTGGCGGCCTTGTAGGCCTTCTGGTGGGATGCGGGGCGGATCGTGGCGGCGGCGGTGGGGGCGGGATTGGGGCGGGCGGGGGAAGCGGGGGCGCCGGGGCCGCCGCCGATGGCGGCATCACTGATGGTGGCAGCACGGTG
>JANRKS010000002.1:0-582221 GCA_033763315.1 Deltaproteobacteria bacterium | reverse complement strand
CGCTCGGCCCCACCTCAACGGGCGCGTCGACGCCGCCGTCGCCCCACACTTCGGTGCAACTGTCTGCGTTCCAGCAGCAGCCGCCCGCCAAGAGCAGCGACAAGAGAGCCAACGGGCCGATAAGCTTCATAGGCTCACGTTTTAGTTGAACGGCACCCCGCGTCGCAACTGGGAAATCCCACGAACTTCACCCGCGCCGCCCCCGGCGGGAAGTCGTAACATGACCATATGGTCAAACTGACGTTGCCCGCCGTTGCCGTGGCCGACACGCACACGCCCACGCCCGCCGGGCGCTTGGTGGTGCCCGGATTCACGATGCCCGCCCGGGACGTGTGGGTGGATGAAGTTATGGTGCAACGCCTGCTGCTGGCCGCGCGCGATGCCTCCGAGCGCGCCTACGCGCCGTTTTCGCAATTCCGCGTGGGCGCCGCCGCCCTGATGGACAACGACGCCAAACACACCATCTTCACTGGCGCCAACGTGGAGAACAGCTCGTATGGCGGCACCATCTGCGCCGAGCGAACCGCTTTGACCGCCGCCGCCTCCGCGGGCTTTCGACGCCTGCGCTACATCGCTGTGTGCGTACGCGACGCGCTTGATGCCCCGTTGTGCGACCGCAGTCCGTGCGGCCTGTGCCGTCAGTTTATGCGCCAGTTTTGCGAGCCACAAGCCGCCTCACCGTCGCTCATCTTCGTGGCTGACGGGCAACCCGACACACTGGCGCAAGTGATGGACATCGAGCGGTTGCTGCCCTGGGGCTTCCGATTCTCCAAATAGCCACACCCGCAAAGGTGCGCTGCGCCGTGCGAGGGATTAAACTAGATAAGTGGATCGTAAACCTCCCAGAGCCACCACCGACGACATAGACCTTTACATCCGCACGTACTACTCGCTGTTGCGATCCAGCGGCGGCATCCGCGTTCGGGCCTTTGAAGAGCCCCACGCGTTTAGCGAATCCAGCCTGCACTCCGGCGCGCGCGACGCCGCCCCCGATGTGGCCGCCTTTGCCTACAGCGCCGCTCGCTTGCCCGATTGCATGCCCGACGTGAAATGGCTTGTGCTTGGGCAATCGCGCGAACAGTTCGAAGCCGTGGGCTTGCATGTGCGTGATTGGGCGCGTGTGCGCAGCCGCGGCCGGCGGCGCCTGATGCGCTGGAACAACCGCGATACCCTCGCGTGCTTTATCACCAGCTCCTCCGACATCGACGACTTGGTGCCCATCGTCACCGCGTATCAAATTGAGTGGAACAAACTGCACCGCGCGCTTTCGCAAGATGAAGAGCTGGGCGCCGATGTGAAAGCCACCTTGGCCGCCGTGTTCGGAGATCGCCTTGCGTTTGAACTCGAACGCATCAAGCGTGCGCCTTTGGATCTATCCATGCGCCTGCTTTCAAGCAGCTTCGTTGAATACCAAAAGGCCGCACAAAAATGGTGGGGCGAGATAGAACGCGCCTACGTGCAAGGTGAACACCGCCGCCCCGTGTACATCGTTTCATCAAACACGCACTCGCTTGTGAACCTGTTGGGCGGCTTTGCGCTGACGCACAAGCAGCGGCTGCTCGATTTCGCGCAACAACACAACCCCGAAGGCTTGGCCGATGATGTGGCGCAGGCCGCGGCCAGCGGCAACCCCACCCTGCTGGCCAATTACCTTTACTATTTGCTGCGCATCTATCTGAAAACCGCGGGCCAAGAGCACATGGCCGAGGTGCAGGCCTTCGATGCCGAAAGCGGCATCACCAACATCGAAGCGCCCGGACACATCGACGTTGGCGCGCAATTGATCGAACTCAAGAAGCTCAAGGCTGAACGCCTGGATCCACGGCTGCAGGTGCCAGGCATCGAACGCTTGGTTCAATCAGACGCCGTGATCATCAACATCGATTACCCGCTGGGCATGGCCGCGTATCACCATCTTTCGCGCATGGCCCAAGGCGCTGACGAGATCCGTGGGGTTTACCTGATGGGCAAAGCCGCCACACTCAATGGTCGCGTGGGCGATGTGATGATTTCAGGTGTGGCCTACGACGAACACTCCGCCAACACATTCTTGTTTCGCAACTGCTTCACCGCCGGCGATGTGCAGCCACACGTCTTAGAAACAGACGTACTCGACGGGCAAAAAGCGCTCACCGTGCGCGGATCGTTTCTTCAGAACCGGCGCTTGATGAGCGTGTTTTACTCCGAGGGTTACACCGTTTTGGAGATGGAATCGGGCCCGTATCTTTCCGCGATCTATGAAATGGTGCATCCCAAACGTCACCCCAAAGACGAGATCGTGCACCTGTCCACGGTGACGCCGTTTGAGTTCGGGTTGCTTCACTACGCTTCCGATACGCCCTATTCGCGGCGGCAAAGCCTGCTTTCCAAGAGCCTGTCGTTCTTCGGCGTCGACAGCACGTATGGCTGCGCGAGCACCATCGCTCGCCGCATCTTGCTCAACGAAGTGGCGCGCCTGACGCCCTGAACGCCTGCTTCACCACAGGTGGGTAAGCCTGTGGATATTGTGCGTTTTTTTGCGGTGCCGGCATTCGCCATTGTACTTGTTTTGAGCGCAATGGTTCGATTCGTTGGTGTGGTGGCCTGTGCTGTGGCCCTGCTTTTTCCAGGGTGGGCGGGCTTGCGGTCGGCGCCGAGCGCGTCCGGTGAACCAACCAGCCCCCGCGGCAAGCGCACGCCACCGCCCACGGAACCCATCACTGAGGAGGCGTTCGTGCCGTTTGTGTCGGCACGCGCGCGCACTGAAAGTCGATCGCGGCACGCGCCGCCGCCCACCGGTCCGCGGCAGGTGCTGCTGACGTTCGATGACGGGCCCGAGCTTTCCACCACGCCGCTGGTGCTGCAGGAGCTGGATCGCTATGGCATCAAAGCCGTGTTCTTCGTGGCGGGCCGCCGCCTCATGGGGCACACCCCTGGCGCGATTGCGCGGCGCCGGTTGCTGGCGCAGATCAGCCAAAGCGGCCACTTGGTGGCGAACCACACCGTGCATCACAACGATCTGTGCAGCGACAAAACGCAGATCGATTACGAGATCGACCACACCCAGCGGCTCATCACGCGCACCATCGGTTACGCCCCCAAGTTGTTTCGCCCCCCGTTCGGATCTACGTGCGGTGCCTTGGAGCAAGCTCTCGATAGCCGCCACATGCGTGCCGTGGGCTGGACAATCGACCCCCAAGATTGGCGCCGACAAAGCCCCGATAAGGTTGCGGCCTTCGTGATTGATCGACTGCAGAACATGGGCAGCCGCGCGGTTGTGTTATTGCACGACACGCACCTCACCGGCCCGCAAGCGTTGCCTCAGATACTGGCGTTCATCGACGACGAGCGCGCACGCGCGGCGCGCGGCGAGGTGCGGCCGCTGGAGGTGGTGGGCCCATCCGTGCTTTTGCCCTCAGGCGATCTGCCGCCATCCACGCTCGCCCCTGTGGCCAGCGATCTCGCGCAAAACGTGGCTTCAGTGTCCGATCTGCTGGGTCTTGTGCCGTAACAGATTCACTTCATCGCGCAGCCAACGCGTTTGGTGTCCATCGCCACGTCATCGATCCACAAAGTCATACCGTTGATCGTGTGGTAGTTGATCCACCCCACGCGCGCGAAGGTGAGATCCGGGATCAGCCACTTGCCGTTGGTCTGCGGGTTAAGGCAACCACTTGACCCACTGGGCGCGCCAGTGAAGGTGAGTTCAGGGATGGCTTGGCCATCGGCCCATACTTCTTGCGCGTCCTTTTGCACGTCCAAGTGCCACTCCATGCACACCCATTTCTGCGTGGGGATGTTGCGGCTGCTGTGATCCCAGCAATCATTGAGACCGTTGTTAGAAGGCAAGAGATAAATGCTTTGGAATTGCGAGGGGTGTCCGCCCACGCCGTAAGACGCGAGACCGATCGCCTTGCCTGAAGAATCAAGCGACGCCCCCTGTGCCTGCATGAACGCCCAATGCAAACCGCTGCCTGAGGGTGCGCGATCTAAGTAGACCATCATCCGCATATACAGATGCGATTTGACCGGGAACAAGTTGGTGTCTTTGCGGCTCAACAAAGCCTCGCCACCGTCGCCCGAAGCGATCTCGATCTTCACCGCGCGCTTGCCCGAAAAGGCGCGGTCTTCCGCCACCGCGAGTTTGGAGGAGCCGCTTTTGGTCCACCCCATGCCTGGCGATTGACCCACGGGCTGGGCTTCGAAATCGTCGCACATCGCCGCGGTTGGGCACGTCCCCATCACGGGCGACGAGCCGCCCTTGCCTCCCATAACCACAACGCCACCACCCATGCCGCCCATCGGCATGGCAGCGCCACCAGCGCCCCCCGTTGTGGTGCCCCCCGTGCCCCCCGTTGTGGACATGGTAGAGCCACCCGTGGCCATCATAGATGGCTCGCCCCCGGCGCCGCCTTCGGTGCTCGTATCAGCGCCCGCCTGCCCGCCCCCGCCTTCACCTCCCACATCCGGATCTGACGCCGCGCTTTGGCAAGCCCACAAGCCCGCCGTGGCATAAAACAAAAGCGCTATTCGGGCGCCCGATTGACTCCAAGCCATATGAACTTCTCCTGGTCTGGTGCGCGGCTCTCACGACGCCCACTCAACTCATCCCGTGCCGCGCCTTAATTTGGGCCCGACGAACGCTTCACTGCAAGCACGAAGGCTGATTTACCGACTGCCTAGGTCACAAACCGTAGGTATTTCGGGTGAGTTTTGTGAAGACATAGCTTTAATCGTATATAGGTCAGCCTATTTCACGCACTTTTCCTTAACAGCCGCCTGTAGGCGCCGATTATCATGCACATCGGTTTTCGGGCTGGGGTAACCCAGCAGGAGAGGTTCGATGAGCAAACGTCAGGCTGTTCCATTGATGTTCTGCTTGCTCGGCTCCGCGTTGGCGGGCGGGTGTGCATCGTCGCAAAAAGTTTCACCCGAGGCACACAAGGCGCCTATCGCAACGAAGGAGCCGGTGCAGATCATTTTCGACACGGACATGAGTCTCGACGTCGACGATGTGGGAGCGTTGGCACTGCTGCATGCGCTCGCCGATCGCGGCGAGGCAGAGATCTTGGGCGTGATGGTGAGCGAGAGCGTGCACAGCTATGACGGCTTATGGGGGCCCCCTCTGGTCGACATTCTCAACACGTATTACGGGCGGCCCAACATTCCGATCGGCATCTATAAGGGCGCTGCCAAAGACATTGGCGTGTATGGGCACTTCGCGGAGAAGGTTGTGAAAGCGAACTTTCCGCACGACCTTCGCGAAGCTGAGCAAGCCGAGGATGCCACCCGCCTTTACCGTCGCCTGCTGGCAGCGGCGCCCTACCGCAGCGTCAAGATCGTCACGTCGGGGTATCTCACGAACCTGAACAACTTGCTGTTGTCGATGCCAGACGATGTCTCGCCGCTGCTGGGCACCGAATTGGTTGCACGCAAGGTCATCGAGTGGACGTGCGCCGGCGGCCGATACAGCTCAGCCGATCGTTCGCCCGAGATAAACTTTGCCCACTATCCTGAAACCACCGAATACGTTTTGTCGGCTTGGCCGGGCAAGATCACCTTCATGGGCGACGAGTTGGCCCCCAAGTACATGACCGGTGGAAAACTTACGAACACATTTGAAAGCACCGTGAATCCTGTGGCGATGGCGTGGCAACATTTCAACGGCGGGCAAGCCCAGCGAAGCCGTGACAGCGTGGCGGTGCTCTACGCTGTGCGCGGCCTCGCTTCCACGGACGGCGCCTACTTCAAAAGTGTGGGCAACGGCGCCAACCATTATGAGAAGGCTGACGGCGGCCTAACCATGTCTGGTCACGTGCCCCAGGCACAGAACGTGTGGGTCGCAGGGGAAGAGAAACCGCATAGCTACCTGCGACCTGCAGCGGCAACCGTGCCGGTAACCAACACCATCGACGCTTTGATCACAGCGCCCCCCGCCAAAGTGGCGCCGCTTTCAGCCAGCCACTAGAGGCAAGCGTGGCAACCGGCAGCTGATACACTGCCGGCCCTCATGTCCACCTTCAACGCCCGCGCCAACTGGCCTTTCGAAACCGACGGGACTGGTCGGCCTCTAAGCACCGATGGTTACTGATTCCTCCCCCGGCCGGCAAAGCCGCGCGTTTGTACGCTTTACGTTGCAGCACGGGCGCTTGATTTGGATCGTGGCCCTGCTGCTCGCCGTGCCTGCCGCCTACCGCACGGCCCGCCTCTACCTGCACCTCAACAGCGATCTTGAGCAGTTGCTGCCGCGCGAGTCGGCCAGCGTCAAGGCACTCGAAGAGCTGCGCCGCCGCATGCCTGGCCTGCAGTACGTGGGCGTGGTGGTCGACAGCGCAAAGGCGGAAAACTTGCCGGCAGCGGAACGGTTCTTGGATGATCTGCAAAAGCGCGTGCAAACCTATCCTCAAGGTTTGGTGCGCTCGGTGCGCAACAACGCCAATGAAGAGCGCCTGTTCGTTGAAAAGAACGCGTTGCTCTACGCCGACCTTGACGATCTGATCGAGATCAAAGATCGCATCGCCGCCCGCAAAAACTGGGAGATGTCGAAGAAACTGGATGTGCTGCTGGATCCTGAAGAGCCTGCGCCGCCACTGGATTTTAACGATCTAACTCAGAAGTACGAGCATCGTGCCGATAGCGCCAGCCGGTTTGCGAAAGGGCGGTTCTCGAACGCCGAGATGCATTGCACGTTGCTGCTGATCGAAGTCGGTGGCTTTAGCACCGGCACCAGCTTGGCCAAAGAACTGCTGCCGCGCTTAAAGGCCGACATCGCGGCGCTCGGTGGTCCCGGCAAATACGCCGCGGGCATGCGGCTGGGTTTCTCGGGCGATCTGGCAGTGTCAGACGAGGAGATCTCGGCGCTGGCGGCGGATCTCACTCTGTCATCCGTGCTGGTGTTGGCCGCGGTGATCGCGGTGCTGTGGCTTTACTTTCGCTGGTGGCGCGCCGTACCTGTGCTGCTCGCCCCGTTGCTCATCGCCACTGCTTATACGTTTGGCCTTGTAACGCTGCCGCCGTTTTCGATCCGCGAGCTGAACTCGAACACAGCCTTCTTAGGTTCGATCATCGTGGGCAACGGCATCAACTTCGCGATCGTTATGCTGGCACGTTATGTGGAAGCGCGGCGGCGCGGAACGCAGGTCGACGATGCCTTGGTGGAGGCCGTGTGGGGTGCGCGCGTTGGCACGCTTGTCGCGGCTTTGGCGGCAGCGGTGGCTTATGCGTCGCTCATTATCACAGACTTTCGAGGCTTTCGTCAGTTCGGCATCATCGGCGGCATCGGCATGGTGATGTGTTGGGGCGTGGCCTTCGTGCTCATTCCCCCGTTGCTTAAGTGGATCGAGCGCAAGCCCGCCGCAGCCCCTGCACCCCGCCCAAATGCGAAAGGTTTATTGACTCCGGTCGCGCAGTGGGTGGCCAAAAATTCGGGCTTGGCCACGGTTCTGGGCGTAGCGCTAACGTTGGCGGCGCTTGTGCCGTTGCGGGGACTCAGCAGCGGCCAGCACATGGAGACGGACTTCTCTAAGTTGCGTCGGCGCGATTCGTGGTCACACGGGGAGCGCTATTGGGGCGCCAAGATGGACCGTTTGTTGAACCGTTATCTTACGCCCACCGTGGTGTTGACCAACACACCGGCCGAAGCCGAGGCGGTGGCAAACAAGCTGCGCGAAGCCATCAAAGGTGGGCCGCTGCGAAATATGGTTTCAGAGGTGCGTAGCCTCTCTGACATCGTACCGCTTAACCAAGAAGAAAAGGTCAAGACGTTGGCCTCCATTCATCGCCTGCTCTCCCCCGCAACGCGCGCGCAACTTGACCCCGCGACGCTTGAAAAGGTGGACCGCTTGTTGGGCGACACCCTGCCCTCGCCGTTCACGACCCAAGATCTGCCGCGCACATTCACCACAGGAATGCGCGAAAACAACGGTGTGGTGGGCAGCGCGGTGTTGGTATTTCCGTCGCTGAATAAGGCACTATGGCAAGGCGACAATCTTATGGTGTATGCGAACAGCCTGCGTCAGGTTGCACAAGAAACGAAGACCGTCCCTGCGCGCGTGGCAGGCGCCTATCCGATCTCGGCAGACATCATTCAATCGATTCGTCGCGATGGCCCCCTCGCCAGTGCCTACGCGTTCATCGGCGTGTTGTTGTTAGTGGTCTTGATGTTCCGAATCAGCCGCAACACGTTGTTCATCGTGGGCTCGCTGCTGGTTGGCGTGCTGTGGATGGTCGGCCTGACCTTCGCATTGGGGGTGAAGATCAACTTCATCAACTTCATCGCGTTTCCCATCACGTTTGGCATTGGCGTGGACTATTCCGTCAACATCATGGCTCGCTACGTTCAAGAGGGCAGCCAGGACATTGAAGGACCGATCCGGTCCACCGGTGCCGCCGTGGGCCTGTGTTCGTTGACAACGATCATCGGCTACTCCTCGCTTCTGTTGGCGAAAAACCACGGCTTGTTCTTGTTCGGATTGGTCGCGGTTTTGGGCGAGGTGGCTTGTTTGACCACCGCACTCATTCTGTTACCGGCTTTGCTGCAACAATTGTCGCGATCCAGGCGAGCCGAGACGGCCTAACCGCAATTCCACGTTTACCGTTCGGGTTGCTGTATTATGGTGGCTTGTTGTCTCGCCGGCATCCGCGCTCGTTTGCCCCCGTAGCTTGGGCTGTGTTCGCGCTGACCTGCGCCCTGCCACAGCCCGGCGCGCGCGCCGACGACATTCCCCGACAGGCCACCTTGTGGCTCGAGGCCGGCGCGCCTTCGTCGATCGCCCAAACGCCCGATGGGTTCTTGTGGGTCGGCGGCACGGAAGGGCTTCATCGCTTCGACGGCATCGCCTTTGTGCCGATAGAGGCGGTGGGCGTGAACGTGCGGCGTTTGCTGGCCACGCGCACGGGTGAACTTTGGGTGGCCACTGGTGGCGGGCGGCTTGAGGCCTTTGACACCCAACCCATCAACATTTCATGGCGGGACAGCTCACCCGCCGTGTTTCACATGAGGTCTGATCGCCAATGGGAAACCAATCTCAAACTTCCGCTTGGCAACCCTTGGGTGTGGAGCATGGCAGAAGCCAGCGACGGAACGCTGGCGTTTGGTGGCGAGGATGGCGTCGACGTGCGTTCCGGCGGCGACTGGGGACGCATCGAGGGTGCCCGCCTGCCGTCACGGCTCGTGACAAGCGTGTGGTTCGAGGACGCGCACACGCTTTGGGTGGGAACCTCCGCCGGCCTTGCTATCGCGAAACGAACCCGAGCCAACGAGTGGCAAGTGCAAGCCGCACCGTCTCCGTTGGCCGACGCCTCTATCTGGAGTGTGACCTCCGCCTCAAACAATGGTGTTTGGGTTCTCACGACGAGGCATCTGTTCAAGGTGCAGCGCACGGACCCAGCGGCGTTCACCGTTGAGACCACCCTCGATAAAACGATGGCGGCCAGTGTCATTATGCAGGATCAACGCGACAACGTGTGGCTCGGTGGCACAGACGGTCTTACAAGATTGATTGACGGCAAACAGCAAGTCGTAACGGCGCCCAGCTTGCAAGCCGCCATTCATGTGGACGTCTTGTTTGCAGATCGAGAGCACAATGTTTGGGTGGCTTCGCGCGCGCTAAGCGCCCTGGCACAGTTGCGGCCCGCTCGCGCACGCAACCTGGGCGCCGACGAAGGTTTAAGCAACGCCGTAAGCTTCGGCGTCGTCACCACACCGTCAGGCGAAATATGGACCTCCACCCCGCGGGGCCTAAGCCACGTATCGGTCTCGGGCGACGTCACGAACTACTACAGCGGCCAAGAGCTTGCCAACGTGCAGATGGTACGATCGATCGCGTTGGCACCAGACGGCGCGTTATGGGCCAGTGCGATGCATTCCTTGATCAAACAGACCGGCGCATCCTTCCAAACAATCCCTGTTGTGATTCCGTCGCCGGAGAAGGGAACACACATCAATGGCTTGCTGTTTTCGCGTCGCGGGGATCTTTGGCTCACATGGTCTGACGATGGGGTAACGAGGTTCGATGGCAGCCAAGTGGAAAAAGGCGGACATCACTTAGGCCAAGCGGATGGGTTGTGCGCAGGTGGCTTTGAATTTGTTTATGAAGGCCCAACGGGCACGCTGTGGTTTGGCGGCAAATACCCGAGCCGCGGCGGCGTGGAGGGCCGGCTGTCTTTCTACAAAGATGGACGATTTGGATGTTGGTCCGCCGCGCAGGGGCTGCCAGGCGGCGATCTTTTGGACGTTTCCGAGGAAACCGATGGAACGCTGTGGTTGGCGCAAAGAGATCCTGCAGGCCTCGCGCGCTACCGGCATGGGCAAACGCGTATCTTGCCGCAGGCGTCAGGCGCGCCACGGGGGCCCTACTTCAGCGTCACTGACGATCACGCAGGCCACCTGTGGGTCACTTCGAGCCACGGCGTGTTTCGCTTCACAAAATCGGAGGTGAACGATTACCTCGACGGCAAGATCCAGCACATCTTCCCCTACGTCGCCAACGCGCGCACGGGTATGCGCAGCGAAGACTGTATTTCTGCGTTTCAACCGCGCACGGCCTTCGATCCCAAAGGCTGGCTGTGGGTGCGCACACTGCGTGGGCTGTCCGCCATCGCACCGCCCGATGAAGTGCCGGGCCCAGTGGCCCAGCCCGTGATTGATGAAGTGCGCGTCCGCGGAACGCCGGTGTCCGTCACCGGTGCGCGCGTCGTTGCCCCCGCCAAAGATCCCGTGGAATTTAGATTCACCGCACCCACCTTCCTCGACGCCAGGGATCTGCGCTTTTCTTATCGATTGGCAGGACTGCAGGACACGTTTGTTGAAGCCGGTGCAGGCCGCGCTGCGCTTTACGCCGCCGTGCCGCCTGGGCGTTACACCTTTGAGGTGCGCAGCACCAGCACATCGCAGGCAGCAAATTCGCCGGTCAACACGGCAAAGCTCATGCTGGTGGTCACGCCGCCCTACCATGCCACTTGGTGGTTTCGCGCCGCCGTGGCCCTTGGACTGCTGGGTGTGGTGTTTGCTTTTTACCGCGCCCGCGTGGCCCGCTTGCGCATGCGCTATGCCCTCGTGGAGCAAGAGCGCGCTCGGATTGCTCGTGATCTTCACGATGATTTGGCGCAAGGCTTCTTGGCCGTGGGTCTGATGCTCGACGGACTTAAAACACGCCTCGGGCGCTTGCAAGATCTGCCCGACAGCTTGTTACGGATCCTTGAAGACGCCCGCGGCGCGCTGACAGAAACCCGCGACAACGCGCGCCGAGCCATCTGGAACATCCGCGCTGAATCGGCCAACCGGCCGTCGCTGGCGAAACTCCTTGAGGCGCAAGCGGCCCAGGTGCGTCGCGAAACGCGGGCGGACGTAACGTTGCAACTGGATGGACCTCCCGCCCCTCGCTCGGCTATTCTGGAATACGAAGTGCCCCGCATCCTGAAAGAGGCCGCCACCAACGCCATTCGGCACGGCAAAGCCAAACACATCACCGTACACATGCAGTGCAACGAGGGCGGGCTCAAACTCACCATCACCGACGATGGCCAGGGCCTGCCCAGCACAGGCACCACAGGGCGCGGCGTGGGTGTGGTTGGCATGGGCGAGCGTGCGGCGCAGCTGGGTGGCCAATTGACCGTGAGCCCCGCCCCTGTGGGCTCCGGCGTGCAAGTTCAACTCACCATCACGAACCAAGCGTTAAAGGCCCTTGAGGAGCATCCACAATGAACACCCGCATCAGGACCCGTGTGCTTGTCGCCGACGACAACCGCCTCACCCGCTTGGGCATCGTCACAGTCCTTGAGCTGCATGACGATCTTGAAGTGGTGGGTCAAGCCGCCGATGGCGCGCAAGCCGTGACCATGTGGCGTGAGCTGAAGCCAGACGTTTTGGTGGTGGACCTGAAAATGCCTCACCTCGATGGTGTGCAAGTCACTACGCAGCTTTGCAAAGACGATCAAAACGCGCGCATTTTGGTGCTCACGCATTACGATGGCGACGAAAACATCTTCCAAGCGTTGCGCGCCGGCGCACGCGGGTACCTGACCAAAGACATCGAAGGCAACGAACTTGTGGAAGCGATCCGCGCGTTGGCGGCCGGCGGCAGGTTTATTCCACCCGAAATCGCCTCGCGCGTTGCCGACCGCGCCAATCGCCCCGAGCTAACGCCGCGCGAGCAACAAGTGCTGGAGCGCATGGCGGTTGGGCTCACCAACAAAGAGATCGCGCAGGAGCTCGACATTTCAGATCGGACCATCGGCGTGTACGTTGGCAACATCTTGTCGAAGCTTGAAGCCAAGACACGCACCGAGGCTGTCACCGTGGCCCGCAAGCGCGGCCTTTTACAACCGGCATAGTTCATTTGCGCCCTCACGCCGCCACCAGGGCTACGCGTGAGGGCTCCGTGGGCGCAATCAGTCCTGTGTGAGCAACGGCGCTGTGGTGAGCTTCATCTGATACACACCAAAGTAGCCGGAGGCAACGTAAGCGCTGTCGCCAGCAAACTCGATGTGTGAGGCGTAGCCAAGCGTGCGCATGAACTGCTGCCCCATTGGCTGGGCTGGGTTGCTGGCATCCACCACCAATATGCCGTCACCCGGCAGGTTCACGAACAGCTTGCCCTGGTAAACCCCCATCAACTGCGCGTTGTACGTGGCTGTGGCTTGGTCATAGGCTTTGGCCAACGTGAGCTTCGAGAGGTCGAAGATCATGAAGCGGTCCGAGTAATCCTCCCAATCGCCCTGCGTGGTGGCAAACGCCACGCCACCTGGCCGAGCCACATCCGCCACACCTCCGCCATAGAAGCCACCGTAGTAATTGGGCCCGCCGTTGACGTACAGCTTGTCGCCATCGGGCACCAAGTCACGCAGGTAAAGATCCACAAAGTGATGGGTGTCCAAAAGCTCGGCCTTGGGGCCCAAACTTCGCAGGAGGTTGAGGCGGTAATCGCTTTGCCAATATGTGCCTTGGCCGCCCGCCGACGCGGGCACAGCCACCTCTTTGTAGACGTTGTCCTGAGTGAGGAACAAACGCGAGCCCGTTGTGTGGCTCCAGGTGCGTACCAAGCGCCCTGGGAGATTCACTGGCGCTGCACCCGCCCACGCCCCGGTCTGCTTGTCCCAGCGTTGGGCGTAGTAACGGTATTGTGTGAACATCTGTTTGTTCTTCGTGTACGTGCTCACGGCCGTGCGATAAGCCAAATAGAAGCCCTTTGGATCCACGGTGTCGCCGACCAAACCGTAAAGGCCTTCCCACACATTGCCCGGCAAGTCCACTTGGGCAAACGTTGGCTTTCCCGCCACCGAGAGATCCACCACGTCAAGGCGCACGCGTGGCTTCTGCGTGGTTTGATCCCAATCACTCTGCATGAATACGAGCGCAGAATCGGTGCTCACCCAGTTGTACGACTGATCAAACCAGTAACCGCCCCAATAGCCGCCCAAACCACACCAGAATCGATACTCAGGCTGGATGTTCTGCGGCAACGCCACGGTGCCTGCGGGCACTGGCTTTGTGGGATCCGTCAAATCCATCACCAAGGCTTCATTGGAAGGCGGAACGAATGTATTGGGATTTTTTTGCTGCGACCAGATGGAACGGAACAACACCAACTTGTTGCCATGCTTGATCACGCGGGTGATTTGGCCGAGCTTGAACGTGGCCACAGCGGGTGTGGCCTCTAAATCGCCGCCCACGGCCTTGATGCGGAATTCCGAGCCACCCTGGTTCGGGCCCCAACCGCTGTAGGGGGTTTGCTGAATGTGCTCCACCACGTAATCGCCGAACTTGAAGATCTGGCTGTAGTAAGGAGCCAACTCCACATCAGACTGGCGAACAGGCTTCGACAGATCTTCGATGTCCGTCATGCTGATGTGCGTGTCGGACAGATTGATCATCATGCGGCGTTCTGTGGCGCCCTTGTGTGTAAACACAATGGATCGTCGTACTTCGCCGTTAGGATGCACGACGGTGCCGTAATTCTGCAGCACGGTCTGCTGTGCGGGAGCCTTGGCAGGGTCGTACTTCGATACATCCCACGCCATGATGCCAACCGCGGTTTCCCACTTGTACCACCACCAGTCGTTTTCACTGTCGCGCTTGCTGTAGTAGACAGGCACGGTCACAACGTTGACTTTGCCGTCGCTGTGCATGCCAAGCATCTTGTGTGCTTGATCAAGGTTCCAGTTGACGTCCGAACCCACCCAATCAGCGCCGCCTTCGATGGCCACGCATCGCCGCTGTACCAACTTGATGGCGTTAAGGTCACGGACGTCGATCAAACTCACCGCCACCTGCGTGGGGCGCCATTGATCCGTGTCTTGCTGGCCTGTGCACGTGTTGCTTGCATCGCGGCCAATGCCCATCAGGAAGTTCTTATCCGCCACCAAACGAAACACGTTCATGTCGCCCGAAAGCCCGTCGATGGATGACAGCACCTTTAGGTTCTTGGGATCCGCCAAACCGATGACATAGAGTGGATCGATCTGCCGGGCTGTGATGGCGTAGGCAACCTTTCGTTCGATGTCAAAAGCGCTGCCCCGCACGGTTTCGTTGGGTTTGCCGAAGTCGAGGGCGGCCAAACGCACAGGAGCTCCGCCATTGGTCACGTCCCACGATTCGATCGTATTTTGGATGATTGACGTGCCTGAGCAGTTGGCGCCGGACCACGCCTGGCGTGCAAAGATGCCAAAGAACGTCGCGGCTTTCGTCTGCGCGTCGTAATTGTAGGTCATCTTGAATTGATCGGTCAGGTGGCCGGCCGTCTCGAACTTGCTGTGCAGCCGAATGGCACCGGATGGATCTGAGATGTCAATGAGCGACACGATCGCTTGTTGATCGCTTGCATAACTGCCACAGCGATACTGTTTGCCGTCAGGACTGTTGGTGTTTGCCGAGCTCCATACGTGCCAGTTCTCCACCACCATCAACGCGTTCGCGGTCGCGGAGATTGAAACCGATTGGAAGTTGCGCGACAACGATACGCCCAACTTGGGATCGTTGAAATTGATGCTACCGCCCTCGAACACCTTAAGCTGTTGCACCAGCTTGAGGTCTTGCGGGTTCGCAACGTTAAAAGAATAGACCCACGCCTGTTCCTTCTGCGCGGGGTCCTTGGGGCCATAGTTCCAACCCCACGAGTAATACTGCGGCACCGAGCTCACAACATAGATTGTGTTCTCGATTTTGCGTGACACGCCCTCGCGCAGTTCACCCACGATGTCCACCGTCTTGAGCACCTTAGGGTTCTTGAGATCCGTGATGTCGATCGATACCAGTTGCGAAACGTTGTGGCGTTCAAACTTGAAGGCGCCCTTGTCCTGCGTGAGGTAAAGCGCATCACGCAAAAGCGCGTAAACTGTGTTGCCCTCAACAAACATCTCCACGGGGTATCCAAACACCGGCAACCGCGACACGCGCGCCGGCCGCTTGGGATCCGAAACGTCGTAGATCACGAAGCCGCGGTACGTGTTCAGATAGAACAAATGATTGTCGGAGATGCGATAGATGTCGCCCTCCTGCACCTCGCCGGTGCGACCCATGGGGGCCCCTGGGGCGCTGGTTGCCGCCGGTGGGGCGCCGGCCGAATCATTTGCCGCTTCGCCTTTGGCGCCGCGACTGAAGTTGGAACCCTCAACCTCATCGGTGACGAAGTCGGTGGCACCAGGCTGACGGTTCGGATCCGTTTCGGGCTTCGAGTCACCGCACGCGGCAGCGACCACAAGCAGAACATAAGGAAGGGCTGTAAGAATTCTTGGCTTCACGATTCGCCTCCAGGGCCCTCACACCGCAAGACACGTGCCGGACCCCTCGCCTCGCCAGGCGGCCAGCGTTTCTGAGCGAAATCAGCGTCTTACACATGAGTCCCCCGCAGTCCGCGCCGCAGAATTTTCCGCAACGGCATGCCCCGCCCTCGAAAATCTGAGAGGCGCAAGGCGAGCGTGCCCGGCACGTGCACCGCCCGCAAAACGCCCCCAACAAAGTGGCCTTGGCTTGCGTCGCAGGCCACTGTGTGCGAAAGGACCAGCCCCATGGGAACCATTCTTGTCACTGGCGGCAGCGGTTATATCGGGAGCGTCACCGCGCAGGCGTTGCGGGCCTCAGGTGAATCGATCGTCGTGTTGGACGATCTGGCGCGCGGCCACCGCGCGGCTCTGCCGGCCGGCGTTCCGTTTTATGAAGGCCAGATCGGCAACCAAGCCCTGGTGAAATCGATTTGCGCCCAACACGGCGTGGATGCCGTCGTTCACTTCGCGGCCTTGGCGTACGTGGGCGAATCGGTGGAGGATCCGCGCCGCTACTTTGAGAGCAACGTAGGCCAAGGCTTGCAGTTTTTGGGCGCGTTGCTGGATGCAGGCGTCAAACAGATCGTGTTTTCCAGCACGTGTGCCACCTATGGCGAGCCCCAGGTTGTGCCAATCAATGAAACGCACCCCCAGCACCCAACGAACCCCTACGGGTTTTCAAAGCTCGTGTTCGAGCAAGCGCTGCAGGCTTACGAGCGTGCGTATGGATTGCGCTGGGTGGCGCTGCGCTACTTCAATGCGTGCGGCGCCGCAGGCCCGCTGGGGGAAGATCATCACCCCGAGACGCATTTGATTCCCATCGTTCTTGAAACGGCCCTGGGCAAGCGGCCCTTTGTGCCGGTGTTGGGCGACGACTATCCCACGCCGGATGGCACCGCGGTTCGCGACTACATCCACGTTTTGGATCTGGCGTCGGCGCATGGACTGGCGCTGGCACACCTGCGCAAAGGCCAACCCAGCGTGGCGCTGAACCTGGGCACGGGCGACGGGTTTTCTGTGAAGCAGATCGTGGAGGCGGCGCGCGCCGTCACCGGGCATGCAATACCAATGAACGTCAACCCACGCCGCCCCGGCGACCCGGCCCGCCTGGTGGCAGACGCGCGCAAGGCAGCCGAGGTGCTGGGCTGGAAACCCCAGCACAGTGAAATTAAGCACGTGCTGCAAACGGCGTGGGATTGGCACCGGGCACACCCCATGGGCTACAACGACCGCCAATAGCGGCGCCAATCACAAACTTTCGACTTGCCTGATTTAGTTAAGAACATAAACTAAATCGATGTCGTCCTCCGCATCCACCGCCGTGGCTCCTTCGACCGTGGGCCGTTGGGAGCAGCGCTGGCACCCCCTTCGCCAAGAGTGGGTGCTCGTCGCGGCGCACCGGCAGACACGGCCTTGGTCTGGTGGCACGTCAGATTCACTGCAGGCCTCCGCGCCCGCACATGATCCCAGCTGTCATTTGTGCCCCGGCAACCGCCGCGTCTCGGGCATCGTCAACGCCCACTACACGACGCCGTTTGTATTCAACAACGACCATCCCTGCGTGGGGGCGGACGCTCCGCTACAGCTGCCGCCGCCCCCAGGCCTGCATCGAAATGCACCCGCCTTGGGCGTGGCGAAGGTCGTGTGTTACAGCCCGGTGCACAACCTGTCTTTGTCGCAACTGCCGCGCACAGCGGTCGTCGACCTTTTGCATACCTTGGCCGAAGAATACACGTCGCTGGCTTCCAGGCCTGAGGTAAACCACGTGCTCGTGTTCGAGAACAAGGGCGTCGAGGTGGGGGTGTCGAACCCGCATCCGCATTGCCAGATCTACGCAACCAACTTCGTGTTCAAAACGCTTGAGGTGGAATGCGCCGCGGCCGCAGCCCACCACAGCGCCACGGGCCGCGTTTTGTTCCAAGACATCATCGCGGCCGAGCTCGAACAAGGTGCGCCGCGGGTGGTGGTGCAAAATGAGGGCTCGCTCGCGTTCGTGCCGTATTTCGCACGTTATCCTTACGAGGTTTACGTGAGCCCGAAGCGAACCGTCGCCAGCTTGGCCGACTTGTCCGCGCCCGAGCGGGAAGACTTCGCCGCCACGCTGCAGGAGCTGCTCATTCGCTACGACAACCTTTGGCAACGGCCCTTTCCGTATGTGATGGTGCTGCACCAAGCGCCCACAAACGGCACGTCGCACCCGGGCTTTCATTTTCACATTCAATTGCACCCACCCTTGCGGGCACCCACGCTGCTGAAATACCTGGCCGGCCCCGAAATTGGCGGCGGGTGCTTTTTGAACGACACCACGCCCGAGGACAAAGCCGCCGAGCTCAAAGCCGTGTCGCCTATACACTTCGCAACGGATCCAAATGAAAAATGATTCGTTGAACCTGGAAGAGGCGGTCCACACGCTGCTGCCTTTGCTGCAACAGCTTCACCGCGACATCCGCACCGCCGTGCTTGCCGCATGCGCATCGTCGCAAGATCTGGCCGCCGTGGCCCACGATGGCCCCGGCGATACGATCTACGCCGTGGATAAAGTGAGTGAAGCGTTGCTGGTGGAAGCGCTGAGGCCGATCGCCGCACGATGGCCGCTGCGCCTCGTGGCTGAAGGGTTGCAGAGCGAGGGCGCCGAAGGCTCGCTGGTTCTGCCGCTCGGCACGGACCGCAAGCCGGTCTTGCGCGTCATCGTGGATCCCATCGACGGCACGCGCGGCCTGATGTACCAAAAGCGTCCCGCTTGGGTGCTGACGGGTGTGGCCCTGGAAGGCAATGGAACACGCACGCCCACGCTCGATGATGTGTTTCTCGCGGTGCAAACAGAACTGCCTCTGCTTAAGCAGCACCTGTGCGATGATCTCTGGGCCACACGAATGCACGGCAAGCTCGCGTTCGGAGCCTCCCGCTTCAATCTGCTTTCGCAACAATCGCAACCCCTGCGGCCCGCGCCCTCGCGTGCCACCACGCTGTTGCATGGCTTTGCCACTGTATGCCGCTTTTTCCCCGGCGCACGCGATCTCCTGGGCACGTTCGATGAACGCCTGATGCACGAAGTCTTGGGGGCGCCTCAAGCGGGCAAAGCGTTAAGCTTTGAAGATCAATATGCAAGCACGGGTGGTCAACTTTACGAACTCATCATGGGCCACGATCGGTTCATTGCTGATCTGCGTCCCTTGCTGATCGAACAGATGCAACAGCGGCACCAACCTTTGCCGTTGTGCTGCCACCCTTATGACGTCTGCACCGCGCTTATCGCAGAAGCGGCCGGTGTGGTGTTGACTGACGCCAAGGGCGGCCCGCTCAATCCCCCGCTTGATGTGGATCACGACGTGGCATGGGTGGGTTACGCCAGCCCTGCCTTACACGCCAAGGTTGCACCGCTTGTGAACAAGGTGCTTCTCGACATGGCTTGGTTGCCGGGTGATGCAGCGTGATCCAAGCATGGTGCGAAGGTTTTCCGCGTCGCTGGGCCCACGCGCTTGCACAGCACCCGGGGTTGTTTGATCTGGCGCGTCCCGCGGCGTTGGCCCGCGCGCCAGGTCGGCTGGATGTGATGGGTGGCATCGCCGACTACGCGGGGGCCACCGTGCTCGAACGCACGTGCAGCGAAGGCACCGTGTGTGTGGCTCAGGTGCGCGGCGACGATTTTGTGGTGGTCAGCGCGGCAAACGATGTGAATACCCCCGCGCGTGCGATACGTCTCGCGCGCAACGAGCTACAGCGCCTGTGCGAAGACGAAGTCGCCCTCAACGCCTTCTTCAAAACGCCGGCAAACCACTGGGCGGCTTACGTGCTTGGGGCGGTCATTGTGTTGCACAAACATCAAGACGTGACGCTGCCTCCTGGGCTAGCGCTGCTGCTTGTGTCGGACGTGCCCGAAGGCCGCGGCGTCAGCTCGTCTGCCGCGGCAGAAGTGGCGTCGTTGTATGCGGTTGCCCAAGCGGTGGGCGTGAGCTTGGCGCCCGATCGAGTGGCATGGCTCGCGCAGCGCATGGAACACACATTGGCGGGTGCGCCGTGCGGCCTCATGGATCAACTGGCCGTGGTCTATGGAGGCGTCGATCAGCTTCTCCGCATTCGCTGCCAACCTGGATCGGTCCAAGGGGTGGTCACATGCCCGGCCCAACTGCGTCTTTGGGGCATCGATTCGGGCGTGTCTCATGCCGTCTCGGGGGCCGATTATGGCACTGTGCGCGCGGCCACTTTCATGGGCTACCGAATCCTCGCACACGTGTTGAACATGCCGATCGCACACGACGCTGGGCAGGTACAGATCGATGACCAACGCTTTGGTGGTTTCTTGGCGAATGTGCCCCCTTCGGAATTGATGCCCTTGTTGCCACTCATCCCTGCAGTTCAAACGGGCGCCGAATTCTTACGCACGTACGGCGGCAGCTCGGACACAGTCACCAGCGTGCAGCCAGCAATCGCATATCGCGTGAGAGACTCGCTTGCGCACGCCGTGCTTGATTCCCACCGTGCCCTTGTGTTCGCGGCGTTGCTCGATTCACCAAACGCCATTGGCAACGCACCACACTTGGGTGAACTCATGTTGCAATCGCATGCAAGCTACGGCGTCATTGGCTTGGGGAGCGAAGCCACGGATGCGCTGATCGCCGACGTGCGAGCCGCTCGCGCGCGCGGCGTGTTCGGAGGGCGCATCACGGGAGGTGGCAGCGGCGGCACAGTGTGCGTGTTGGCGCATGCAGAGGCCGACGTCGAAGTGCAGGCCATCGCCGCGCGCCACAGCCAGCGCATGGGCAAGCCTTGTCACGTGTTCAGCGGCACATCACCTGGGGCCCATGCCTTCGGCACGCACCAGGTGATGTGGCAAGGCGATCGCTTCGCCTAATCGAGAATCGGCACGTTGCCGCTCTTTTCCACGCCGCGCTTGCCGGCGGGTGCCGTATCGGCACGGCCAGGCACCGTGGACGGAGCCACCGCCTTCTCGGAAGGCTTCGTTTTGCGTGAACCCGTGCTGTGTCGGGGCTGAGGTGCTTCTCGCGAGGGCTGTTCGGCAACCACAGGTTTGGTGCGTTCAAGCTCAGCCGTTGGCTCCGCAGGAGCGGGCACGGCCACCGTTGGCGCAGCGATAGGCTTGGTGGCCACAGGTGGCGGCAAGGCCTGCGCGGGCGCTGCCTCTACAACGTCCGCCTTCGGTGCCACCGCTTTGGCTTCCTCCACTTTCGGCTTTGGGTCTTTGGAGCCCGAAAGCGCATAAGCCAACACGCCCACCAACAACACCGCACCGGCCACGATACCGACGATGAGACCTCTGGGCCGCGCCCGCATGCCCGCAACCACGTCTTCGTCGACGTCGGTGAACGTATTGCGATTGGCCTGTGACGCCGAAAGCTGCCTGCGCATGGCCGCGCCTGATTGGCTGGCATCGGGCAAGATCCGTGTGGCGTTGTGAGGCATCGAGCCCGAGCCATCATTGCGCAGCAATTCGGTGGAGCCCGATTTGCCGGCAGCGGAATTCACCACGGGCGGTGACACCGCATCGTTCGTGTCGGTGACCGCGCCCGCAAAGAAGTCAGACCAAATCATCCGCTGCTTGTCTGAAGCGAACGG
Source organism: Deltaproteobacteria bacterium (assembly GCA_033763315.1). Lineage (GTDB taxonomy): Bacteria > Myxococcota_A > Polyangia > Fen-1088 > Fen-1088 > JAGTJU01. Next base: position 560,909 of record JANRKS010000002.1, on the reverse strand, counting down.
CAGCAAGGCGGCGCCCAAGGCGTGGACGCTCGGGTAACGACGTGCCGGATCTTGGGCCAGCGTGCGCAAGATGATCATCTCGAACGGCTCGGGCATCTCGGGGCGCAGCGCGCGCGGACGCGGGTACGAGCCCTGCGTGATGCTGTTCAAAATTCCGTACAACGTTTCCGCTTCGTGCGGGCGACGGCCCGTCGCGCATTCGTAAAGAATCACGCCAAGCGCGTATTGATCGCTGCGGTGATCGGCCTGGTTCTGGATGATCTGTTCCGGCGAAAGATAATAGGGCGTGCCCATCATCATGCCCGAATGGGTCAACGCAGCCGCTTCAGCGTCCACCACCTTCGAGATGCCGAAATCCAGCACCTTCGGCACAGTGCCACCCGTGGGCGCCTTGCAAAGAAAAATGTTTTGCGGCTTCAGATCGCGGTGCACGATCTTCATGTCATGTGCGGCGTGAACGCCTGCACAAATTGGCAGCATGATGTCTGCCAGTGCCATCGCCGCGACCGGCCCTTTGCGCTGAATGTGCTGTGAAAGGTCTTCACCGCGCATCAACTCCATCACCAAATAATATCGTCCGTTCTCAGTGCCGAAGTCCGAGACGTCCACGACGTTCGGGTGTTGCAGGCGTGAGGCCGCGGCGGCTTCACGCAAGAACCGAACCTGCGCTTCCTGTTGTTGCGCAAGCGCGTTCGATAGAACCTTGATCGCAACCGGCTTATGAATGTCCATATGCACGGCTTCGAACACCGCGCTCATACCACCTTCGCCCAAACGTCGAATGATTTTGTACCGGCCCAGTTGTGCGCCGGGAACAACTTCAGCCAAAGAGCCTGATGGCGGGGTGTCACCGCCGCCAGCGCTTCCGCCACCCGGCCCAGAGCCCGTGGACGCATCGGTACCATTGGGAGGAGGAGGCGTGGTCGTCGCAGGCCCAGACGGAGGGTTGGCCGAGGCCATGAAGTTTTCCAAAGATTCGGTCTTAAGCTCGCTCACGTGGGCACCTTAGATTTTGGCCCCACTTTACCCTTAACGTCGCGTCGAAGCGATGCCATCTTGCGCAGTGACGCACTGTTCTTTTCAACCTGTGTCCCGCCGCCGTCGAACGCCATGCCATCGAGCGGCTCTGGGCAGACGGACCGCAACCGGCAGCCACGGCACCCCCGGCCGCTCCAAATCTCGTCATACACCTGTTGCAGTTCATCCAAGGCGAGGTCGTCTGTTGTGACCACGCCGAGCTCAAAGTTGCGCCGCCCCTCGCCTTTGACGCCCAACCCAGCGCCTGTGAAGTTCGCACTGCCCAAGTAGGCCACCGCGCCGTCCACCACCACCAACTTCAAATGAACCCGCGGGCACTGGCGCATTTGCAGCCGGCCAGCCACCAACGCCGCCCCCTTAAGCTGGGGCAAGCGCTCAAACTCTTGAGCAAACGGGCCGCTGGGTGCGGTCGCATGCAGAAGGCGCAGCTCGACACCGCGTCCCGCGAGTTCATCAAAGATGTGCAAGATCGACCGGAACGTGCCCGCACCGCTCGAGGAGCGCCGCTTTCCCGGCCGGGCCCGATGGTCTTCGACGCGCAACTCCTTCACGTTCGCGGTGGCCACCCACACGCTGTGCTTGGCTTCCCGAATGGCGCCGATGACGCGGTCATAGTGGCCACGGCCCGCCAGCAGTTCAACCGCCACTGACCGCGAAGCCCGGACAAAATCGAGCGCGGACAAGGTCCTCACACCAGGCGGTCCGCCACGCGGCTCATAAGGTCCTCGCACACCTCGGCGAACACCTGATCCGTGAAGCCCAGCAAACTTTGCCCTTGGGCAATCAATCCATCCACGGCTTGCTTATCAAAGGGCCCCACGTAGATGGCGGCCCGCTTGGTCAGGGCGTTCGCCAGCCTCACAAAGTTGCTGACGGCGTAAGGTTCGCTTCGATCGTACTCGTTGATGTTGCTGATGCCCACGCGCACAAGCAACGGCATATCCCATTTCGCCGCCACAAGAAGGCCCACGCTGCGGTGAGCGCTGTCCAACATCGCCAGCCATGACTCAGTCGTGAGCCACTTCTCGGCCCGCCCGCCAAGCAAACGCTTCTCTGCGTCCAGCAGCACAGCCGCTAAGATGGGCTTGCCGATGTCGTGCAGAAGTCCCGCCATATAGGCAGCCTCGGCCACGTCTCCGTGCCCCAACCGAAACACTTTGGCCGCGAGCTCGCGGGCCACAATACCCACGGCCACGGAGTGCTGCCAAAGCCCTCGGCACGCCTTGTTGATCTCGCCATTCTTCGAGGCGAACACGCGCTCGGCGGCAAGTTCGGTCAAAAAAACACGCAGGGACTCGCCACCCACGCGCCCCACGGCGGCGCCGATCGTTAAGATGGGCTGCCTGGACATATATTTCGCGCTGTTCGCCAGGCGCAGAAGCCGGGCCGTGACGAGGGGGTCAGCCTCAAGAATCTGCGTCACCTTGGTGAGATCGAAGTCGGGTTTGCGCAGCTCTTTAAGCGAATTCATCAGCACTTGGGGCAGCGACGGCAGCGGCACGTCGTCATCCGCCACGCGCTGGATCACGATGCCTTTGAGCTGCGACAGCAGCGGATCGACGGGGTCGCTCACAGTGCGCCTATCTTACTCTCATTGCGCCGTTGCGCCCAAGTCGTTAAGGCAAGGCGAGCCGCGCCTGCCGAAACGCGGGCTTGTCGGGCATGTCGTCGCTATCCACAAGCCGAGGCCGCGCATCGATAGGCGGAATCTCCTCAAGGTCCTTCGCGCTGCCAGCGCCAAGCTCTTCAAGCTTTCGCGCCGCGGGGATCACGCGCCCATCCAACGACGCCACGGCCCCGTTGAAGTGCGCGTTCACATTGTTGATCGCGCGGCCAAGTTTGCCCCAATGCTCGAACAACGTGGTCAGCGTGCGGTGCAGCTGGCGGCCCTGCTCACTGATCTTCTGCGCGTTTTCCGCTAGCCGCTCTTCCCGCCACGAGACCTGTACGGTCTGCAACAGCGCAATCAAAGTTGTGGGCGTCGCGATCAAGACTTTCGTGCCGACGCCTTCCTCCAAAAGTGACGGAGACGCCTCAAGCGCCGCGCTAAAGAACGCCTCGCCAGGCAAAAACAAGATCACGAACTCGGGCGACCCCGGCAGTTGCTCCCAATAGCTCTTCGCTCCCAGCTTCTGCACGTGGTTCCGCACCTGCTGGGCGTGATCGCGCAACTTCTTGGACCGTTCTTCGTCGGTGTTGGCGGCAACGGCATCCAAATACGCCTCTAATGGAACCTTGGCATCCACCACAAGGTTGCGACCTGCCGGCAGCCGCACAACCATATCGGGCCGCAAGCGCCCTTCACTGGTGGTGACCGTCACCTGCTGGCCAAAATCACAATGCTCGAGCATGCCCGCCATTTCCACGGCACGCTTGAGCTGCATCTCGCCCCAGCGCCCACGCACCGCCGGCGCCCGCAGCGCACGCACCAAGTTGCCCGTTTCCGCGCGCAAAAGGTTTTGTGAATCGGCCAAAGAGGTGACCTGCGCCGTGAGGCGTCCGTAAGCCTCGCCCCGAGCCTTCTCAATCAACGCGATCTTCTCGTCCACCTTGCTTAACGACTCATGCACAGGCTTCACAAGCGACTCGATCGCTTCTTGCCGGTGCGCCAAATCCTGCTGCGAGCTTTGTTGCACGGCGCTGAGCTTTTCTGCCGCCAGCGCCAAGAAACTTTCGTTGTTCCGACGAAGCGCCTCGCCCGCCATCGCCGAGAACGCGTCCGACAAGCGCTTCTCAGCCTGAACCAGCATATCCCGCTGCGCCTGCAGGTTGCGCTCGCTCTCTTCGAGCCGCGCCACCAAGGCCGCACGCTCTTCCCCCGCGTTGCGCAGCTCGGCCACAACCTCTGCACTATCCACCCGCTCTTGGGCGAGCTGACGTCGCAGCTCCTGAACCGTAGCCCCCGCCGCCTGGGCCGCCCCTTCCACCTCGCCCAACCGGCGCAGCCCCGCCGCGCGCGCCCGGCTGGTCCCCAACACAAACCCCAGCGCCCCGGCCAGCATCGCTGCCGCTCCCATCAAAAGGACCCAGACCGCCACCGAGGTGAACATGGGTATACGGTACACACATGTTCAGTGGATCGTCAAGAACGCTGACGCAAGGAAGGACATGGTCTATGAGTGTCGGGCGTGCCGCATCACCAGCGGCATCCAAGTCATCGCATGTCCGACATCAAAAACCGCAAAGCTGACCACTTAACGATCACTGCCTCGGGCGCAGGCGCGTTCCGCCGCGGCAGTTTGTTGGACGAAGTGAATCTCATTCACCACGCGCTTCCGGAGATCGACGCGGATGCGATCGACTTAACCACCACCCTGCTGGGCCGCGCGATCTCCGCGCCGCTGATGCTCACGGGCATGACAGGCGGCACGGAAGAAGCCGCGGCAATCAACAAGCAGCTCGCCGTGATCGCCGAACGACTGCACATTCCCTTTGGCCTGGGCAGCATGCGCGCGTTGGTGGTGAAGCCCGAGCTTGCGGCCACGTACCACGTGCGCGATGTGGCGCCTTCGGTCTTCTTGCTGGGCAACTTTGGCGTGGTGCAAGCGTCGCAAATGACCACCGCGCAGGTGCGCGCTGCACTCGATCAGCTTGAGGCAAACGCTTTGTGCATTCACCTCAACCCCGCGCAAGAGATGGCGCAGCCCGGAGGCGATCGCGACTTTCGCGGTGGCTTGGCGGCCATCAAGCGTTTGCACGCCGAATTGGGTTTGCCCGTCCTCGTGAAAGAAACCGGCTGTGGCATTTCACCTGCCATCGTTCGCGCGCTTGATGACATCGGCGTCGGCGCCATCGACGTATCAGGTGCCGGTGGCACGTCATGGGTCGCGGTGGAAGCGCAACGCTCATCAGCCACTTCACTTGAACAAGCCGTGGGCCAAGACTTTTGGGATTGGGGCATTCCCACCGCGGCCGCCATTGGGTGGGCACGCCAACAAAACCCACGCGCGACACTGATCGCCTCAGGGGGCATTCGAACAGGCCTTGATGCCGCACGCGCGTTGGCCTTGGGCGCCGACCTCGTAGGCGTGGCGCAGCCAGCGCTCAAAGCACTCAAAGACCACGGCCCCGCAGGCGCCGAACAGTATCTGCAAGGCCTCATCGCAGGGATCCGCGCCGCTTGTTTGCTCACAGGCAGCGCGTCTGCGAAACAACTTCGCTACGCACCCAAGGTTGTGGGGCCGAATCTCGCTTCGTGGCTTGCACAAGCGCAAGAAGTGTCTATTAAGTCGCCCCTCACATGAAGACGCCCGTGCCCGATGACGTGACTGATCGCCTTGAAACCGGCTTTGGCTTCGGCAAGGTGATCCTGTTGGGCGAGCACGCGGTGGTTTATGGGCAACCCGCCATTGCGGCCGGCATCGCCGCAGGTGTGCAGGCTGTAGCGACCAAAGGCACCGGAAAACTCAGCGTTCCCGCGTGGGATCTCAGCACAGACGTTTCGCAACAAATCCCCGTGGCGCGCGCCCTCGCTGCGATCTTCGAAGCGTTAAACGTAAGCCCCATGGACGTGACCTGCGACGCGCAGATTCCGGCTGGCTCGGGCCTTGGCAGTTCAGCGGCCCTCGCCGTCGCCATCACACGCGCCGCCAGCAAATACGCCGATGTGCCCGAAGAGCTGCAAACCAAGGCCGTGCTTGCGGCTGAATCTGTGTTTCACCAAACGCCTTCGGGGATTGACGCCGCCGCCGCGTCTCAAGGCGGATTGGGCGTGTTCTCACGCGCTGCCGGGTGGAAGCCGCTGGCGGCAAGCCACGCCATCGAGTTGTGCGTTGGCCTCACCGGCCGGCCCAGGCAAACCGGCGCTTTGGTTCAGGCCGTCAAACACCTGTGTGATCGAACGCCCGTGGCACGGCGGGTGATTGATACACTGGGCGACGTCACCCGTACCGGTTTCGACGCCCTGGCCGTGGGCGACATCGACACATTGGGCCGCTTGTTCGACGTGGCGCACGGGTTGCTCAGTGCGCTGCGCGTCTCGAGCCCTGAAACTGAAGTCATGGTGCACGCCGCCCGGGGCGCAGGCGCCATCGGCGCGAAGCTCACAGGCGCCGGTGGTGGCGGTGCCGTCATTGCCTTGGCGCCGGGCCACTCCGACCACGTCTTGGGTGCATGGAAGGCCGCCGGTTTCGAAGGGTTCACCACAACTGTGGGCGGCCCCACCAAGCCTTGACCTTCGTTAAAGGTGAACCCAGGGCTCCAACGCGCTAGAAACAAGCGCACATGCAGTACGGCCACACCGCAACCGCCTGGGCGGGCACCAACATCGCTCTTGTGAAATACTGGGGCAAACGCCCGGGTCCCTTGAACGTGCCGGCGGCTGGAAGCCTTTCGCTCACGCTCGCGGGATTGGGCACGACCACCAGCGTGGCCTTTGACCGGGCGCTTGAATCCAGCGGTGACACGTTCGTGCTCAACGGCGAGCCCCTGGACGAAAAAGCCCGCGCGCGCGCTTCGCGCTTTTTGGATCTTGTGCGCAAGCGCGCCGGCCTTACCTGTGGCGCGCGCGTTGATTCGCGCAACACCGTCCCCACCGCCGCCGGTCTTGCTTCGTCGGCCAGCGGTTTTGCAGCACTTGCGCTCGCCTCATGCGATGCAGCCGGCCTTCGCCTTTCGCCCAAGGAGCTCTCGATCTTGGCGCGCCAAGGCTCGGGATCGGCCGCGCGCTCGGTGTTCGGGGGCTTCGTGTTGATGTCAGCCGGTGAACGTGCCGACGGCGAAGATGCTTTCGCATCGCCACTGCTCGACCACACGCAATGGGATGTCGCGCTGGTTGTGGCGATCACGAGCAAAGGGCCCAAGACAATAGGCTCAACCGAAGCCATGCAGCACACGGCCAGCACGTCGCCTTATTACGAAGCGTGGCTCAACAGCGTGCCGCCCGATCTAGAGCAGGCCCAACAGGCGTTGCAGCAACGAGACCTCAAAACACTGGGGGAAATCGCCGAACGCAGCTGTTTGCGAATGCACGCCTGCGCGATGGCCGCCGCCCCCGGCATTCTGTACTGGAACCCCGTCACGGTTGGTGCGATACAGGCCGTCATGAGCCTGCGAAGTGAAGGCAAAACCGCGTTTTTCACGATTGATGCCGGACCACACGTCAAAGTGTTGTGTGCGGCCCACGAAGCGGCGGTGATCGCGGACGCGCTTCGGGTCGTGCCCGGCGTGCACGATGTGGTCGTGGCAAAGCCAGGCCCCGCAGCTCACCTCGTGAACCGCAGCGCACAGGCGGGAGCATGAACGAGCGCACGACTTTGCGAGGCGCCCCCGTGGTGGTGGCGCCGGGAAAGATCTTCCTCGTCGGGGAATACGGCGTGCTTGAAGGTGGCTCAGCCGTGTTGACGGCCGTCACGTGCAACGCCGTGGCGCAATACATCCCGGGTTTGGAAGGCGCATCGCCCGTCGTGGACGAAGCCGTGGCACGCGCCAAAGAATCACTTGGCGAGTTGGGAGCGGCCCTGCCCCCCGGATCGGTGCTGGTTGACACGGGGCAATTTCGGCGCGGAGAAGGCAAGATCGGCGTGGGATCAAGCGCGGCCACCGCTGTGGCAGCTGTGGGTGCCGTTTATGAGTATTGCGGCCGATCCGTCGCCGCCCACCGAGACACCGTGTTCGAGGTTGCGGATGCCGCACACCGTGCAGCCCAAGGTGGCGTCGGCTCGGGTGCCGACGTGGCCGTTGCGACGTACGGAGGCTTCCTTCACTTTCAACGACCTGAAGACAGCGCGGTGATTCGCGAAACGTTGACCGCACCCGCGGGCCTTTCATTGGTGGTGTTTTACTCGGGACAACCCGCCAGCACCGTGCAGATGGTGCGATCGGTGATGGCCCTCAAGACCGACACGCCCGCGCTTTACAAATGGTTGATGGACGAGCTCAAAACGCTAGGTGGCCGTTTCGTTTCCGCGTTGGGCTCGGGCAATGTGGCGGGCGTTGTTGCCGCCACAAATGCGTATCACGAAACCCTGATCGAATTGGGCAGCTCCGCCCGCCTGCAGATCGTCACTCCGGTGTTTGAGGCCGCCGCAAAATTGGCGCGCAGCTTGGGCGGTGCGGCAAAACCATCGGGAGCCGGTGGCGGCGACTTGGGGATCGCGCTGTTCTCGGATCCCGAGGCGGCGGCCACGTTCACTTCAAGATGCCCCGAAGGCCTTTCGGTGCTAGACGTTCGACCAGAGCCATTGGGGGTTCGGCGCCGCGTGGCGACGGTGACCGAGGTGGCGCATCAAAGGTAGACGATGGCATTTCGAGACTCGCGGATCCCAGGGTTTTACAAGCTGCCGCTGCCCGATCGTCGACAAGAAATTGTCTCGCGCAGTGGCGTAAGCGCCGACACCCTCACAGTGTTTGATCGCGGGGGCCTGGACCGTTCCACGGCGGATCGCATGGTGGAAAACGCCATTGGTGTTTATGGCCTGCCACTCGGTCTCGGACTTAACTTCCGCATCAACGGGCAAGACTTTGCCGTGCCCATGGCCGTTGAGGAACCATCAGTCATAGCGGCCGCCTCCAACGCCGCGCGCATGGTTCGTGCCGGCGGCGGCTTTGTGGGTGAGGCAGACGAGCCCGTGATGACCGCCCAAGTCGAACTGCTCGACGTGCCTGACGTCAACGCTGCGGAAGCGGCGATAGAAACGCACAAGGCCGCTTTGATCGCGAAAGCGAACGCGTTTATTCCCCGCATGGTCGAACGCGGCGGCGGCACGAAAGACATCGAAGTGCGGGTGCCTTCGCGGCAGTTTGGCGGAACGCCTGATCGCGTGGTGGTTCACCTGCACATCGATTGCCGGGACGCCATGGGCGCCAATTTGATCAACACAGTTGCCGAATCGCTGGCGCCGGAGCTCGCTCGCCTTTCGCGCGCCAAAGTGGGTTTGCGAATTCTAACGAACCTTTGTGACCGCCGTTTGATCCGCCTTTCGGCGCGTGTGCCGTTCGGCGTGCTTGCTGCATCCAACATGTCTGGCGAAGACGCCGCCTTCGGCATCGCATCGGCGTCGCGCTTTGCCGAAGAAGATCCTTACCGCGCAAGCACACACAACAAAGGCATCATGAATGGCGTCGATGCCGTCGTGATCGCCACCGGAAACGACTGGCGTGGCGTGGAAGCCGGTGCGCACGCGTTTGCCGCCATCACCGGCCGCTATTTGCCGTTGGCACGCTGGTGGATCGAAGACGAAAGCGTTCTCGCGGGCCAACTCATCATGCCCATGGCGGTGGGAACGGTTGGCGGAACATTGGGGGTTCACGCAGGCGCGCGGGCCGCACAGCAAATGCTGGGTGTAACTTCGTCCAACATGTTGGCAATGGTTATCGGCGCCGTAGGGATGGCGTCGAACCTGGCGGCGCTGCGGGCGTTGGCCACTGAGGGCATTCAACGCGGCCACATGGCTTGCCACAGGCGCGCGACGTCCGAGGTCCCTTTGCCCGCGACTTTGAAAACAGCTTCTGAAAGTGCCGATCGCATCAGTCGCTCGGTATTGGTTGCGGAGGTGATGTCGTGATCCGCCAGCTGTTGCGAGGGGCCGCGCGCGCCGCCGTGCACGCCGGAGCCGCCGCCGCAAACACCACACTAGAAGCGCGAACTAAGCCAGCCACGAACACAGATTGGCTCACGGTGCCAGCGGCCTCGTGGAGCGTCGAAAGCGCCTATGCCTTTTGTGAGCGCTTCGCGCTTGCACACCACGAGAGCTATCCCGTGGCGTCTCGCTTCGTGCCCGTGGAGATGCGCCCCCACGTGCTCGCGCTTTATGCTTTTGCGCGCGCCGCTGATGATTTCGCCGATGAGCCCGCCTACGCCGGAAAACGAAACGAGGCCCTAGACACGTGGCAAATCGAACTCGATCGTTGTTTTCACGGCGAGGCCTCGCATCCCATCTTCATCGCGCTTGCTGATACCATCGAGAAACGCAACCTGCCGCTGCCGCCCTTCGATGATCTGTTGTCAGCGTTTCGAATGGATCTCGAAGTACGCCGCTACGCCAGCTTCGCCAGCTTGCGCGGATACACCGCGCGATCGGCCGAGCCTGTCGGCCGTTTGCTTTTGTCGCTTTTCGGTTACAACGATCCAGAACTTGTGCGGTTCGCGGATGAAATTTCGACCGCCCTGCAGTTGGCAAACTTCTGGCAAGATTTGGCGGCCGATGCCGCTCGCGACCATATCTACATCCCAGCCGAGGATCTGCATTTTTTCGGTGTGCACGAGGCGGAGGTGAAGGCGTTGAAGATGACGCCTGAGCTGCGGCACTTGATCCGTTTTGAGGTGGCCCGCACCCGCGCCCACTTTGAAAAGGGTCGGCCCCTGCTTCGGCGTGTGGGCCCTGACCTTCGCCTAGAGTTGTCACTAATTTGGCTTTTGGGGATGGCACTTCTAGACAAAATTGAGGAGGCCGACTTCGATATTTTCTCACATCGTCCCACAGTGCGCCGGCGGGACCAGGCGTTTGTTTTGGCACGCGCCGCTAAGCACTGGGCGCTCGACTTCGACGTCCGATCTCTAAGAAAATTCTTTACTTAGCTCGCGGATGGCAGGCTAGCGTTAGCCGCAACGCTCACGCAATCGTCGATACGAACAGTTAGGTTATGAATTATTCTGGTATTTTTTGGTAAATAACGTTAGTTCATTTTCCTGTTGCAGGTGTGGGATGTTTGGTTAAGTATCCATTCACTTAAACTTGACAGCGCCGCCTTTTGCGTGCGCCCGATTTGCAGGGGGAACCAATGAAGCTCAGTAAGTACGCCGGCATTACGGCAGTCCTCGGTTGTGCGTTTGCCTACGGCATCGTCGGATGTGGCGGGGGCGGCGGTGATGACGGTGGCAGCACCGGTGGTAAGGGCGGCTCGAAAACCGGCGGCAAGGGCGGCAGCGCCTCCGGCGGCAAGGGCGGCTCGTCCAGCTCTGGCGGCAAAGGCGGCTCGGGCTCTGGCGGCTCAAGCACAGGCGGTTCGAGCACGGGCGGTTCGAGCCAAGGTGGCTCGGGAACGGGCGGCGCGGGCACGGGCGGCACGCCAGGCACTGGCGGCATGGTCGTCGCGGGCGATGCGGTCTTGGTTGGTTATTGGCCCTTTGACGACGATGCGATGGACAAATCGGGCAAAGCCAACAACGGCTCTGTCGTTCAAGGCGGTACTGAAAACGCTGCGGCTTCTGCCGGCGTGTTCGAGGCTGGCAAGAAGGGCAAAGCCATCAAGCTCGCCAACCCAACGCAAACCACAAACCCGGTCTGGGTCAAGGTTCCTCGGTCCGATTCCATTGATTTGACCGGCACCATGGGTTCTTTCACGATCACGGCGTGGGTCAATCCCGGCGCCTTCGACAACATGGACGACTTCAACTTCGTTATCAGCCGTCACGAAGTGGGCACCCCCTACGAACACTTCGGCTTGGGCACCTTGGCAGGCAAGCCCACCGCCGCAGTGCACTTCTTCTTCGCGGGTGCGGCTGACGCGATTCCCTCGGGAATGTGGACCCACATCGCAGCGACCTACGACGGCATCACGCTGTCCGTGTACACCAAGGGCGTTTTGTCGACCTCGTTGGACGTGGGTTGGCCAATTGCGGCCGACACAACGCACACCGTTATCGGTGGCAACCAGAATACCGACACGGTCAAAGAAGCCTGGGACGGACTTCTTGATGAAGTGCGGCTGTACGCTGGCGTGGTTGCGGCCGACAAGATCGCCGCTGAGGCACAGTAAGTTTCAGCTCGCTTCTTAGAAAAGGCCGTGCCGTCAAAGGCACGGCCTTTTTTCTTTTGCCCTGTGTGGCACGGTTAGGGTCTAACCGTTGTGCCGAAAATGGCAGTGTTTTCATCGATCAACACCGTTGCCTGCCTCTGACCGATCTGTTAGAAGCGCCAAGTCCTCGTGTGCCGCGTGAGTCCCCGTGCGCCCAACATCGGGGTTCGGTCCCCGTCCAGATGGAGATGTGAATGTTCCGCAGACCACCTTCCCTTCACCTTCCCGTCCTCCTGGCTTCGCTTTTGCCTTTGTTGGCCACGGCGTGCGGGAACGATCTCGCTGACGGCGATTTCGGCGGCGTCGATCTCCAACCCTTTTTCTATGACTCCACCGCCGAAAAGCCTCGGCCCCCGGTGTCTTACGGGTTAAAGCGAGGGTTTTTGGATGGGGCCGAGGTGAGCTACTTCGAGTTTGGCTGGTCGGCAGCCCGGAGAGACACCCCCGATGACGATCGTAGGACTCTGTTAGGGCTAGGCCCCACGGATAAGATTCCCAAGGTCGCACCGGTCAATCCGATGTACTTTTTCTTCGATTCGAAGGGCAACCCCATGTTCGCGGCGCCCATAAGGGAGAAGAAGACTGGCAATTTCGTGCTGCCCGGTGGTCTGGATCTGCGCAACCCGAATCCGGCGGAGAAAGCACTGAAGGATGTGGCCTATGCCGTGCGTAGCCGTGATCCACTGACCGACCCGCTTCGGGGAACGGCGGATTACCAAAGACCGATCATCGACGTCATCTACGACCGCTTCGAGGACGAACCCCTTGAAGACTACTCAGGCTTGTGGGAGTTCGTCAAAGTGATTGCACCATCGGGCTACCAGCCTGATCAAATTAAGAGTTGGCGGACCCTGGAGAAGGGAGTCGAGAGCGGCGATTTCAAATTGGTCACGAGTGCCATCAGTGACAAGACGGAGTTGCTCGCCATAAATTGTCCAATCGTCGATTCACGCAGCCTTGTGCTTCCGAATCTTTCCATCTACAGCCCCGACGACACGCGCATCCCACAGCCCCGCATGGAACTTTGGTACCGCCGCAAACGCGTAGACTGCTTCCTTGTGAACGGTTGGGAGACGCTGGGCAAGACTGAACCATCCGCCGACGGCAACGACAAATACGTTCTTTACAAAGCGTCCGAGGACGACCAGCGGATCGGTGTGCTTGATACCGATCTTTCCGTGTTGGGCGAAGGCAGCGCACGGAAGCGCCAGGTCGTCGCCCCGTTGGGACAGGTTTTCATTCCCAGGCTCACGGCCAGGGCCGAGAACTTTTTCGTGGATAACAATTTCGTTACCACAGGCTCCCTGCCTCGCCGAAAGAAAGACGACCCTACTGGTTATCGCCCCGTGCGCTGGTGGTGGAACCTGAGCGTCTCGGATTTTGGCGAAGGCTTCAGCGATGGAACGCTCAAAGATTCGGGGATGACCGATGTCAGGAAGATCGATGACTCGAAGCTGAGTCCCAGGGAGAGCGTGACGATCAATCTACCGCTTACCTCTAAACGAATTCCGTGCGACGGAGCGACGGTTGGGAATGACCTTTGCGAAAAATTCGGCCTAGTCTGCGGTTTGCTTACAGGGAGCCAAATTCGTTTCTGTGAGACGAAGACGGTCCGCTACGGCGAAACCTGCGCGCCGACGATCGCGACATGCCGCGGAATCGTGGAGAGTGGCGAGGTTGCGGGAAGCAAAGCGGATGTTGTGGAAAAGTGGTTCGTCAACGGCACTGGCACCCCCGCCGAACTTACTGCGGCAGGTGTTGCTCAAGAGTGGATCGATGCGCAGACGGACTTGGTGCGGCAGTCTCGGCGAATTGTCACACGCGGAAATGCACCGGTCTACTCGTGCCTCGCCGAAGCGGTTTCACAGGTCGGATCTTGTTATCTCTCCTGCAATGGCGCGAACGCAAACCTGCTTCAAAACGCACCCCCGGTTAAGGAAATGGTGCAGCTCGATGACGGCCGCACCGTTGAAATCAACCTAGAATTAGATAGCCGCTGCGGCGGCACATTGATGCCGGGTTTCCGATGTCTGCCCATCCGTGACGCCACCACAGACAAGGGTGGGGCGTGGTGCCTTCGGGACTGCAATCCAGGATCGGGGGCGGACTACAATAAAGGGCTATGCCAACGTTCGACGCCCGCGTACCTTTCCGACCAGCAGATAGGGATAGACATTGCAAAGAACACCAGCTGTCAGTCCATCAATCTCGCTGATCCAGCTGACACAACCCAGGTGGAAACGACCTTTGGGGCCTGTATTCGCGACCAGGCGTTCGCCCCGTTCTAAGACAAGGGACTGAATCTCATGCTTTCTGTTACAGGAAATGTGCCTATGAAAAGAGTCGTTTCAGCCTCCTTGTTCGCACTCGCGATGGGCAGCGTTGGCTCAGCGTTCGCGGTTCCGGCAGCTCTTCTTTGTCCGGAAGGAGATCCACTCGCAACCGACTGTGTCCGCAATGACGTTCTGATCATCAACGGAGCGACCCCAGGACTGCAGAAGGGGCTTTGCCGGTCAGGCAGCCTTCGCGACCAGGACATCGTTCGTTGGAACTGTTCGTTTGACTTCCCCGCGATTGAAAAGCGGGTGCTGGACCTTTTGAAGTCCAAGAACGTTACACCTCCCGCCTGGGATGAGATGGTCATATTCACCGTAGACTCAGCTGAGTCGGGTGTGTTTGGTGGCGACACAGAGCCCATGCTTTTTTACCGAACCATCGACGGCGGTATGGGTGTCAACGAGGTTGACGGCATAGGCATTCCGAAAAAGACGCGCGCCGCCGACAAACCTTACGTCGGGTACGTCACGGGCGGCAGTACGACCACGTTCGGGGTGTGGCAGCCACCTTACAAGAAGGGCGTTCCGGCAACCATCAAATGGTATCCCCTTCCAGACCCGGCGGGTGTGCCTGGGTTCGAGGTCCGGTACCGAAACTGTGGGCCCGGCTCGTTTTGCAACGACGGTTTTTCAGGCTACCAGGCGTTGGCTCAGGCATCCTCGCACATGTTCGGCCCCTATCTGCGAGAGGAGGCTGAACTACTAGCCGAAACCAATTGGTACTCGTTCGGGCCCGAAGCTCGAAGCTTCTGTTCGCCACAAGACCCCAAAGGACAGATTGCGGTGCCGCTGTCACTTGCGCCTTCCAGCGTCGCTGGAGGCCCGGACGGAGGGGCGGCCGACGCTGGCGGCTCCGCGGGAACACTGCCAACGCCCCCGCTTAACACGAACGGCAAGCCCCTACTAGACTTGAGTCAATTCTCAGGCACCCGGACCAAGGATGAGCCAGACAGGCCCTTGGCCTACGGTGAGCCTGCGTTGTCTGTGTGTCCCGACGTAAAGAGCGTGCTGGCAGGGTCAATGAAAGGGCCTGCTGCTATTTACGACCCAAAGACCTCCTCCTACCTCGGAAAATCCGATGCAGGCGCGAATTACGGAAGGATGCGCTCACGCATCTGGAATTCGTTCTTGGATCTTGACGGGTCGCTGATGGGGGGCGGAGCCAACTGGATTGAGAATGGCAACCGCACGGCAAGCAACGGCGGCCCCAACGCATTCCAGATCGCATCGCCGCCTTACCGCGGCCAGCGCATGGTCGTGTTCCACCCGCTGGAACTGTGGTTGATGGGCTTTGTTCCGGCGGACAAAATCGAGGTAAACCTGTACAAGACAAAGGCTGCGGACATCCTTGGTCGCGCCTCCACTTTGGGGCGTTTCACTCGCACCGCCGGCCCACGCATGGGGTTGCCGAAGTTGCTTGCGATCGGCGTAGGCGCCGACCCTCTGACGATCTATAGCGACGCTCGGAGGGCGACGCTCGGCCTACCGGAACTCCTGGGCGGCCCTCCAACCCGTTCGCCCGACTTTGCAGCGGCGCCTCACAAGCTGAGGCAACTGTGGGTGGTGGTCACCAAGCCAGAAGAGAAAGTGACGGCCGCTGACTATCCAGATGACGAATGCGTAGGCGCACCGACTTCAGCCTGCCCCATTCCGGAGCGGCTGGCAGAAATCAACGCCGACCACATCCAACACATGGTGCGTTGGCGCCGCGCTTGGCAGCAGTACTTCTACATGCTGACGGGATACACCGGACGCATGAACGCCTCCTTCGATCAGACGACCGACGATTCTGCTTACTGGGAATTCGCGCAGAAGGAAGATGACCGCAAGACCTTTGCCGCAGGCGGCGGCCTGAGCTTCGACGTTTCTGGCTATCGTAAAGACGTCACGTCTCCCGCGATTCTCAGCTACGCCAATGTTTCGACACCAGGTTCTGACGGCTCGCTGACTTTCACCACGCATGCCCAGCAACAGCCAACCCGCATCGACGGACGAACTGTGGAACGCCAGTGGGGCGGATCCCCAGAAGAGCGCAAATTTGTGGTGTACGGAGACAACGCGCTTCTCGTTCGCATGGCATTGCCCAAGCGCGACGTGGAAAAGCCAATCAAGGCGCAAGCGCTCATGAAGCTCAACGGCGGCCCGACGATACGAATCCCCGGCGACGCCTCTGCCGACCTTGTGTTTGACGGAAAATTCCACACGTATGCTGTGGACCTCCGCAAAGTCGAAGGCTACGTGGGCAACACCTTCGACGGCTTCAGCTTCGTGCCGTCCACCGTGCCCATCACCTGCGATCCCACCTTCAACGCCGACCCGACCAAACCAGACGATCCCGACTGCGTGAAGATTGATTACATTCGGTTCGCAAACGTACCGGACCCCGATGACGCAGGCGACTTTGATCGCGATTGTACCGGCAAGCTCGTCCCTGACGGATTCATCGGGCTTGAGGACAACTGCCCCAAGCTGTTCAATCCTGACCAGTTGGATGCGGACGGAAACGGCGTTGGCGACGCCTGTGAGGACTTCGATCGCGACGCAGTCGTGAACAAATGTGACAATTGCCCAACGATCTCCAACGCACGCCAGGGGAACCGAGACTCTAAGTCGGAACCTGCGAACGGCCAGGTTGGAGATGCCTGCGACGAAGACTTCCGGGGTGGGTGCTTCTTGCAGCCTGACTCGGTGGCGGGCCAGGGTGGTAATCCGGCGGTGCTGCCGTTGGCGATGCTGGGGCTTTCGTTGGCGGGTGTGTTTGCGGTGCGCATCAAGCGACGCCGCAAGCGCTAAGGTTGCGTTGCACATTTAGGCAAAAGGCTCGCTTCGGCGGGCCTTTTGTTTTTGTGGCCGCGAGGATGAGCGCGCCTATGCCTTCGGTTTTGGGGCTGCCCTATCTTGCACATACGTGGCGGCCAAGCCCGGCTCTTCGCCCTGATCTGAAGGCTTGTAAAAGCGCGCGCCCTTGAGTTCGTCGGGCAAATATTGTTGGGCAACGCGGTGGCCTGGGTGATCGTGGGGGTATAAATAATCTTTGCCGTGGCCCATTTGGCGAGCCAAGCCCGTGGAGGCGTTGCGCAGATGAGGCGGCACGGGCAAGGCGCCCTTGGCGTGCACGGCTTCTTTGGCGGCGGCAAACGTCGTGCCCGCGGAGTTGCTCTTGGGGGCGAGAGCCAGATAAAGGGCGGCTTGGGTGAGAGGATATAGAGCCTCAGGGAACCCAATGAAGCGGGCGGCCTCCATGGCGGACACAGCCACCGTGAGCGCGCGAGGATCGGCGTTGCCCACGTCTTCCGAAGCGAAGATCACCAGGCGGCGCATGATGAACATTGGATCCTCGCCCGATTCAATCATGCGCGCCAACCAATAGGTGGCGGCGTCTGGATCGCTGCCGCGCAGGCTCTTGATGAGAGCGCTGGCCACAGCAAAGTGCTCGTCACCCGCCTTGTCGTAAAGCAACGTTTTGCGCTGGAGCGCTTCTTCGACCGCGCGCCGGTCAATGAGGTGTTCGCCGTCGCTGTTGGGTTCGTTCACGGCCACGGCCGCTTCCAAAGTGGAAAGCGCACGCCGGGCGTCGCCGCGCGCCTCAGCAGCGATCAACTTCACGACGTTGGGCTCGCAGCGAATGAGCAAAGCCCCTAAACCACGCTCGCGATCCGTCAACGCGCGCTGGACGAGCGTCTCGAGATCTTCGGTGGACAACGACTTGAGTACCAGAACCTTCGCCCTCGAAAGCAGAGCGGCGTTCACCTCGAACGAAGGGTTTTCAGTTGTGGCACCCACCAGGACCACCGTGCCGGCTTCCACGTGCGGCAGCAAAGCGTCTTGCTGGGCTTTGTTGAAGCGATGAATTTCGTCCACAAACAGGACCGTGCGTCGCGCACGCAGGTTCTTGGTGGATTCGGCCTGAGCCACGGCCTCGCGCAGATCTTTGACGCCCGACATGACAGCCGAGAGCGAAACGAAATCGGCGTCGATCTCGTCGGCGATGAGGCGACCCAACGTGGTTTTTCCCACCCCGGGAGGGCCCCACAAGATGATGGACGTGAGTCGTTTGCCTTCGATCGCACGGCGCAACCACGTGCCCGCCCCCAGGAGCTGCGTCTGGCCAACAACCTCCGATAACCGACGTGGACGCATGCGTTCGGCCAGTGGCTGGCCACGGCGATCTTTGACGGCGGCGCGAGAAAACAGGTCGCTCACGGGTACTCCTTACCGCGATTGTGGGCCCGGCGGTAGCATCTGCGCTTGCAGCAACACCTCCAGGCCGCCCGTGCGTGGCGGGGGAACGGCAAAAAGGCTGCGGCTCGTCACCAGGACGTTATGCTCATGCCACAACGGCACGCACGGTAGGGCTTCGGCCACGCGGGCTTGAACCTCGGCGTAGAGGCGCCGGCGCGTTTCAAAATCAAGAGACGACGATGCAGCCACAAGCAGCGCGTCGACTTGTGGATCTGCGAAACCGAAACGATTTAAGCCTGACCAACCGTTGCCTTGCGTCGGGATGCGCGTGGAGTGAAACGTCGAGCGGAGCCAGTCGGGTTCATAAACGTCGGTCAATTGCAGCGAGAAGAGCTGATAGTTGCCACGTCGCAGATCTTGCATCAGCGTTGCAAACTCGTAAGCCCTCACATGCACGACGATGCCTACGTCTTTGAGCTGTTGGGCGATGGCTTCCGCGACGCTCATGCGGAACCGGTTGTTGCTGGATTTCCACACCAACGAAAACCGCGCCGCGGGCCCTGCCCCATCGGGATCCGGAAAACCCGCTTCGTCGAGCAATCGTTTGGCGCGCGCGGGATCGAAGTGAAGCTGTGGGCTCGGTGAATAAAACGGGTTGTCGGTGGACAACAAAGAGTCAGCCGCGGCCGCTTGGTTCGCCAGGCGCGAGGCGATGAGTTCATCCTTGTTGATGGCAAGCGCAATCGCGCGGCGCACCTTTGGGTTAGACAGCAGCGGATCGCTAAGGTTAAAGCCCAAGTAAGTGATGGTGGCGCTGGGAGCCGTGGTGATGCGCAAGTCTTGATGTGCCTGCAACGACGGCAAGACCTGCGGCGTTATGCCATTGAGGATCACGTCGCCCGATCGACCCAACAGCGCAATGATGCGCGCGTTGTCGTCGCGTATGGTGCGCACGATCAGCGAAAGCTTGGGGCGCATCGCCGCGAACGGATTGGCCACAAGCTCGACGCGATCCGTGGCAAGATTCTTGCTCATGAAGGGCCCGGCGCCGATGACGGAAGCACCGCCGGCAAGGCGATCAACAATACCCATCTGCAGATCCGCCGTGAAAGAAGCGCGCGGCACCTTCAGCACAAACAACACCCGTCGTTCATCCAAGACCTGCACGGCTTCCAGCGTTTCAGCCAAGGCTGCGCGGTAGGGGCTTTGTAAAGCGGGGTCCAAGACAGACGTGAACGTGAAGGCCACGTCAGCCGCCGTCACAGGGCGGCCCGACGAGAAGCGCGCGTCGGGGCGTAAGGCAACTTCCACATGACTTGCGTCCACGAAGTTAACATGTTCAGCCAAGCCGGCCTCACCCGGCGCGTAGCCGGGCATCGTAAGCCCCGGCGCCACCAGGCGTGACACGCGCACTTCCCACGCGCCGAGAGCAAACCGCGGGTCTAAGCGGGTGATGGGCGATTCGGTCAGTACGACGATTGAGCCTGGAGGCTTCGGCGAGGGCCGACACGCTTGCAGACACGCAGCCAAAACGATCAGCCGTGCGGCGATCACGATCAGCCCGCCGATGCGCGGTGCGAACGTGAGGCAAAGGGTGGTCACATGGCCACAGTGAGACGGTGCGCGCACGCAATCAAGGAATAGTGAAGGACAAGTGTGGCGCATGGCATTGGCGGCTAGACCCGAAGGCGTTCCTAAGGTTAAGTAGGGTCACGCATGCGGCATTTCTTCGTTGGCGTTCGACGACTTGGCACTTGGGCCTTGCTGGGCATCGCCACGGCGTGTGCGCATCCCGCACCCCTGCAGGTGCCCTTCGTGGTGCCTTCGCCAGTGACGCCACCCGCGCCTGCGCCAGCGCCAGCCGTCTCATCGCCGCTGACAGACGACGAGCCCTTGGGGCAAGGCCTTGCGCCCAAGCCCGGTGCGCTGCCTGTGTTGGTGCCCCCGCCACTTGATGGGGCCGCACGCGCCAAGTGGTTGGCCACGAGTTTGGATGGGCTGTTTGGGGGGCCCGGCCACCTGCCACCGCCCTTGGGCGCAGGCAAGGTTTCGGTGCTTGTTGTGGATCACGAATCGGGACGCGTGGTTTACGGGCGCGATGCACGCTTGGGCCTCAACGCAGCATCCAATGTGAAGTTGATGACGGCGGCAGCCGCGCTTTCGCTGCTGGGGCCAGAGTATCGCTTTCGTACGGTTGTCTACGGCCCGCAACGAACGGCGGGGCGCTACCTTGAAGCCGGGGGCGAGCTGGTGGGGGACGTGCATTTGCGCGGCGGCGGCGATCCGACGTTGGTCGATGCGGATCTCAGCGATCTGGCGAACCAGTTATGGGCGTTGGGTGTTCGCAAGATCAAAGGCAACCTCGTGGTGGACGCCACGTTCTTTGATGAACAAACCGTGCCGCCCGCGTACGAGCAGAAAGAAGAATCGGGTGCGTTTCGCGCCCCCTCTTCGGCCGTATCGCTCAACAGCAACGCCCTGGGGGTAACGGTGATCCCGGCATCGCAGGCAGGCACCGTGGCTAAGGTGTTGGTGACGCCCGAGTCGCCCTATGTGCAGCTGACAGGAAAAATTCTGACAGCCGGCAAGGGGCCAGCGTGGCCCGTGATCGAAACGTCAGAAGCGCCGGCCGATGGCGCAAACAGCGTTCACGGGCGCACGCTTGTGGCCGTGTCAGGGCGCGTGGCGGTGGGCCAACAACCAAGAACGTTTTATCGACGTGTGGTGAACCCCGCGTTGTATGCGGGCTACACCACCGCCGCGATCTTCGCGCAGAGGGGCATTGTGCTGGCCGGCCAAGTCAAACTGGGCGCCACGCCCCAGGGGCAACGTCTGTTGGCCACGCATGTATCCGAACCCTTGGGCGTGCTGGTTCACGAGCTGAACAAACGCTCCAACAATTTCGCGGCCGAACAGCTGGTGCGCACGCTTGGCGCGCAAATCATAGGCACCCCCGGCAACTGGGATAAGGGCCTCGAAGCGATCGCGCGGTACCTTGAAGGCGTGGGGATTCGCCGCGGCACGTATCGCATGGAAAATGGCGCCGGTCTTTACGACTCGAACCGCTTTTCGGCCGAGCAAATAACGATGGTGGTGCGTGCGGCGTTGCGGGACTTTCGCATCGCGGGCGAGTTTGCGGCTTCGTTGTCGTTGGCCGGCATCGACGGCACACTCGGGCCGCGCATGGCAGGCACAGCTGCCGAACGATATGTGCGTGCGAAAACGGGCACCTTGTTGGCGGCGAGTTGTTTGTCGGGCATGGCAGGGTCCCCCACGCGCGGACCATTGGTGTTTTCTTTCTTGATGAACGACGTCACCGATATGGCCCTGGCGCGCGCCGCCCAGGATCAAGGCGCCGCCGTTTTAGCCTGGTATTTGAATCCCGAACGGCCCGTACAAACCTCACCTCCCACAGCGGTAGCAGCCCCTTCGAACTGAGACACAACACATGAGCCTTCACCCTCGCCTCACCCGACGTGAATGTTTTGCCGCAGCTGGAGCGGCCACCACGGCCCTCGCCTTCACCTCCGCTTCAGCGGCTGTGACCAAACGCAAAATCAAGCTAGGCATCGACAACTTTGCGATGCGCGCGTTTGGTTGGAAGGCGCAGGCACTGATCGACTTTTCTGCGGAAGCAAAGCTGGATTCGCTGTTCATCACAGATCTGGATGCCTTTGAAAGCCGCGAAACCGCACACCTCAAGGAGCTGCGCCAAAAAGCCGCGGACAAAGGCGTGCATATCCACTTGGGCACGTGGAGCGTTTGCCCCTCATCGAATACGTGGAAGAACAACTGGGGCAACGTGGACGAGCACCTTCAGCTCGGCATTCGCATGGCGCACGATCTGGGCTCGCCCGTGCTGCGCGTGGTTTTGGGTAACCAGCAGGATCGGCTCGGCGCCGGCGGGATCAAGGCACGCATCCAAGACACGGTGAAGGTCTTAAAGCGGCACCGCAGCCGCTGCAAAGACGCCGGCATAAAGATCGCCGTTGAGAACCACGCCGGTGATATGCGTGCCCGTGAATTGGTGGGCTTGGTGGAGCAAGCAGGCAAGGATTTTGTGGGCGTGAACATGGATTCGGGCAACGCCGTATGGGCGCTGGAGGATCCGATGACCAACCTTGAAATCTTGGGCCCCTACGCGTTGACCACGAGTTTGCGTGACAGCCACGTGTGGGAGAGCGACAAGGGCGTCACGGTCCAGTGGGCGGCGATGGGCGACGGCGTGGTCGATTGGCCCGCCTACTTCGACCGCTTTGCAACGTTGTGCCCTGGGTTGCCCGTGCACATCGAAACCATTTCTGGTTTCAGCAAAGAGTTTGCGTTGTTCGATGCTGATTTCTGGAAAGCTTATGACGGCTTTACCGCGGCGGAGCTTGCACCGTGGCTCAAGCTTGCACGTAAAGGCAAGCCTGTGCCGGGATGGAAGCCGCCGGCGGGAGCGGAGGCCGCCAAAGCCGATCAGGCGTACCAAAAGGATCAAGTGATGCGAAGCTTGCGCTATTGCAAGCAGGTGCTGGGTCTAGGTCTGCAAGACTGAAGGCGACCTACTGTTGATGCTCGCGACATTGCGACGTGGCGCGAGCGCTTGGCGGCCCACCTGAACGCCAAGCGGCTGTAATTGACGCAAACAGACTCCTTTCGGCTCCGTCACTCCACAAGGCCTTGATCGCCGAGCCCGTTTCTCCGAGTATGGCGCCGCCTATGACCGAAGCCACTGCCGCCGCTCCCCGCAAAACACCCCTTTATGACGTGCACAAGCGCCTCGGGGGCAAAATCATCGATTTTGGCGGTTGGGCTCTGCCCGTCAACTACGCTGGCGGTATCCTGGCCGAGCATGCGGCCACCCGAAACGCGATCGGCGTTTTTGATGTGTCGCACATGGGTGAATTTCATTTTCGCGGAGCGCGGGCCGTGGAAGCCCTGCAGGCGCTGGTGACGAACGACGTCGCTCGCCTCGCCGACGGGCAGGCGCTGTACACCGTCGCTTGCAACCCGGCAGGCGGCATTGTGGACGACCTCATCGTATACCGGATCGCGCCCAACCATTTTCTCACCGTGGTGAACGCGGCCAACATCGACAAAGATCTGGCCTGGTTCAAAGAAAACACGGGCGGCGTGTGCAGCATCGACAACGAGTCGGACGGCACCGCATTGATTGCATATCAAGGACCGAAGGCCATCGAAACACTGGAGACGCTGGGGGCTGCGGACTTGTCGCGGCTGCCTTCGTTCGGGCTTCGGTGTGACGTGGAAATCGCGGGGCACGCCACGTGGGTGGCCCGCACCGGCTATACCGGCGAAGACGGCGTCGAGATCTTTTGCGCCCCATCGGACGCACCGTCCTTGTTTGAGGCGCTGGTGCAAGCCGCGGCCGCGCAGGGGGGAGGCGCCGCGGGCCTGGGCGCGCGCGACACCTTGCGCTTGGAAGCAAAGCTGCCGCTTTATGGCAACGATCTGTCCGATGCCACCAGCCCCCTCGAAGCGGGGCTGGGCTGGGTGGTCAAGTTCGACAAAGGCCCCTTCATCGGGTCGCAAGCGCTGGCGGCGCAAAAGGCAGCGGGTCTGCAGCGGCGGCTGGTGGGCTTTGTCATGAAGGATCGAGGCATCGCACGCCACGGTTACCCCGTGCTCGCCAGCGAAAACGGCCAGCCTGCGGGCGTGGTGGGTGAGGTGACTTCGGGTGGCGTGGGCCCAACCGTTGGCAAGAACGTGGGAATGGCGTATGTGCCTAGCCCATTGGCATCCCAGAACACCCAACTTTTCGTAGATTGCCGTGGCAAAACAGTGCCGGCGGAAGTGGTCACCGGCCCCTTCTACCGACGCAGCCGATAATGAAAACAAGGAGCCTGCATCGATGAGCGACAATTACCCGAGTGACCTGTTGTACACGGAAGACCACGAGTGGGCCCGCATTGAAGGGAACATGGCGACCGTGGGGATCACGCAGTTCGCGGTCGAGCAATTGGGTGACGTTACCCAGGTGGACCTGCCTCGCGAGGGCGAGTCGGTGAAGCAAGGCGAAGTGTTCGGCTCGGTGGAATCGGTCAAAGCCGTCTCCGATCTGTTCGCGCCGCTTACGGGCAAAGTCGTCAAGGTGAACACACCGCTTGGCGATTCTCCCGAGTACGTCAATGAAGATCCTTACGATCAGGGCTGGTTGATCCAAATCGAGCTGACAGTGCCGGCCGAAACGGCCAAGCTTATGCAACCCGCCGCCTACGCGTCCTTCATCCGCGAAAGCGCGGATTAGCTCCACCACGCATCCGAAACACCTAAATGAACAGCGCCTCCATCGCACGATTTGTTGACCGTCACATTGGCCCCCGCAGCACCGAAGTTGATTCGATGTTGCGCGCGCTGGGCTCGCCCAGTTTGGAGGCGCTGGCGAATGAAGCGGTGCCAGCGGCGATTCGTTTCGATGGCTTGATGGATCTGCCAGGGGCACGCAGCGAGGCGGAAGCCCTGGCGTTGCTTGAGGCGCTGGCGGCGAAGAACCAAGTGTTCCGCTCATACATCGGCGCGGGGTATTACGATTGCTTCACGCCTCCTGTCATCCAACGCAACATCCTTGAGAACCCAGGCTGGTACACGCAGTACACACCCTATCAAGCAGAGATCTCACAAGGGCGTCTTGAAGCCCTGGTGAACTTTCAGCAGATGGTGATGGATCTGACGGGCCTTGACGTGGCGGGCGCGTCGCTGTTGGACGAAGGCACGGCCGCGGGCGAGGCCATGCAGATGCTGGCCGATGTTTGTGAAGTGGAAGGCGCCGACACATTCTTCGTGGCTGCCAGCTGCCACCCGCAGACGATCGCCGTGGTGCAAACGCGCGCCAAACCGCGCGGCTTCAAAATCGTTGTGGGCGATCCACAGACGTACGACTTTTCCGACAAGGTCTTCGGCGCGCTGTTGCAGTACCCGAACACCGACGGGCAGGTGGTGGATTACCGCGCGTTCATCGAACGCGCCCACGCGGCACGGGCTCACGTGGCGATGGCCTGTGATCTGTTGGCGCTCACGTTGCTGACCCCGCCCGGTGAATTGGGCGCCGACGTGGCCTTGGGAAGCGCGCAACGCTTCGGCGTTCCGATGGGCTATGGCGGCCCGCACGCCGCCTTCTTTGCCACACGTGCGGAGCACACACGCAAGATGCCGGGCCGTTTGATCGGCGTGTCGAAAGACGCACAAGGCAAGCGGGCTTTCCGCATGTCGTTGCAAACGCGTGAGCAACACATCCGCCGCGAAAAGGCCACGAGCAACATCTGCACAGCTCAGGTGCTGTTGGCTGTGATGGCCAGCATGTACGCCGTTTATCACGGTCCCGAAGGCTTGCGCGGCATCGCCTTGCGCGTGGCCCAACTGACGGCCACCTTGCGTGCGGCGCTGCTGCGCAAAGGCATCGCCGTGGCCACGGGGCCCGTATTCGATACGCTGCGGGTGGATGGCACCGCTGCGGACATCGCGCGGTTTCATGAAGAAGCGCGCAAGCGCCGCATTAACTTGCGCGTGCACTCGGCCACCAGCTTGGGCGTGGCGTTGGACGAGACCACCACCAACCAAGATTTGGCTGACGTGGCGGCGATCTTCGGTTGCGATGTCACGGAAGCGGCAGCGCCCCTGCCCGGTTTGCCAGACGCTTTGCAACGCAAGAGCGCCTTCCTCACGCACCCTGTGTTCAGCAGCCATCACTCTGAAACGGAGATGCTGCGTTACATTCGGCAGCTTGAATCGCGCGATCTATCGCTCACGCATTCAATGATCGCGCTGGGGTCGTGCACGATGAAGCTGAACGCCACCGCCGAGATGATGCCGATCACGTGGCCGGCGTGGTGCAAGCTGCATCCTTTTGTGCCGCTTGAGCAGTCATTGGGTTACCAAGAGATCTTCAAGCAGCTGGAAGCCGCGCTTTGTGCTGTCACGGGCTTTTCGGGCGTGTCCTTGCAACCGAACGCGGGCTCGCAAGGTGAATTGGCAGGCCTGCTGGTGATTCGCGAGTACCACGAAAGGCGCGGCGAAGGCCACCGCAACATCTGTTTGATTCCCACATCCGCTCACGGCACCAACCCCGCCTCAGCGGTGATGGCGGGTTATCACGTGGCGCTCGTCAAATGCGATGATCAAGGCAACGTGGATTTGGCGGATTTGGCTGAAAAGGCCGAAAAGCATGCGGCGAATCTTGCGGCGCTGATGATCACGTACCCGTCCACGCACGGTGTGTTCGAGGAAGAGATCCGCAGCATCTGCACCACCATCCACAAACACGGTGGGCAGGTGTACATGGACGGCGCAAACTTGAACGCGCTTGTGGGCTTGGCGCGGCCGGCCGACTTTGGCGCCGACGTGTGCCACATCAACTTGCACAAGACGTTCTGCATTCCTCACGGCGGTGGCGGCCCTGGCATGGGCCCGATCGCTTGTGCGGCGCACTTGGCACCCTACCTGCCGGGGCACCCGTTGGTAAAGATGGGCGGCGAACAAAGCCTGGGCACCATTTCGGCGGCACCATGGGGCAGCGCGGACATCTTGCTGATCTCGTGGGCGTACATTGCAATGATGGGCCCCGATGGTTTGCGGCGAGCCACGCAGGTGGCAATCTTGAACGCGAACTACATGGCGCATCGGTTGAATCCCCACTTCCCCGTCGTTTACCGCGGTGCCAAGGGCCGCGTGGCGCACGAGTGCATCGTTGATTTGCGGGGCTTCAAGAAAACGGCCGGTGTAGAAGTGGAAGACGTGGCGAAGCGGCTGATGGATTACGGCTTCCACGCACCCACGATGTCGTTCCCGATCGCGGGCACGTTGATGATCGAGCCCACGGAAAGCGAATCGCTGGCTGAATTGGATCGGTTCTGCGACGCGCTCATCAGCATTCGACATGAGATCGCCGACATCGAAAGCGGCAAGCAACCACGCGAAGGCAACGTGCTCAAAAGCGCGCCCCACACCGCTGAAGTGCTGCTGGCTGACGAATGGACCAAGCCCTACCCTCGCAGCCAGGCCGCCTATCCTCTGGCGTGGGTCAAAGTGCGCAAGTTTTGGCCGTCCGTGGGCCGCATCGACAACGTCTTTGGCGATCGCAATTTCGTATGCGCGTGCCCGCCGATCGAAAGCTATGAGCAAAGCCAAGAGAGCGCCTAGCGCCTTCGCACGTCAGGATTTACGCGATGACCAAAACGTTTGCGAATGAGAGCGAGCACCAAGCTTTCGTGGCCGCACAGGCCGTGATGCCCCAAGGCTTTCGCGCAGGCACAACGCGGTTTGAGTTTGTGCCCGCCGAGGTCACCAAGCCCGCGAAAATGAATTTGACGTTGTTGGTGGCCGATGAGCCCACCACCAACTTTGCGGCCGTATTTACCCGCAACGCTGTGGCGGGCGCGCCTGTTTTGATCGGCCGGCAACGTTTGGCGCAGGAGCGCGTGGGTGCGATCATCATCAACAACAAGATCAGCAACGTGGGCACAGCCACGGGCGTGGCCGATGCGGAAGCTGTGTGCCACGCCGTCGGCCAAGCGCTCAACATTCCTGCCCAGGCCGTGATGCCTGCTTCCACAGGGGTCATCGGTTGGCGGCTGCCCAGCGAGGCGATTGTGCAGGCGTTGCCCGGCGCCGTCAGCAGCTTGTCGGCGGGTTCTTTGGCCTCCGCAGCGCAAGCCATCATGACCACAGATCTTTATCCCAAGGCACGCACGGCAACGGTGGGCGGGGGACGTATCACGGCCATCGCCAAGGGGGCGGGCATGATCGAACCCAACATGGCCACGATGTTGGCGTTTGTGCTGACCGATCTCGATGTACCGCGCGCGGCCCTGCGCCCGATGTTGGCCGAAGTGGTGGATCGCACGTTCAATGCGATCAGCATCGATAGTGACACAAGCACCAGCGACATGGTCGTGGCGCTTTCATCGGGCAAAGTGCCTTGCCCCGATCTGGCGGCGTTTGAGCAAGCGCTGCACGATGTGTGCGCGCGGCTCGCAGAGGACGTGGTTCGCAACGGCGAAGGCGTCCACCACGTGATCCGCGTGACCGTGAAGGGCGTGCCTGAGGCGGCCTGGGCCAAAGCCATTGGCAAGGCGATCGTGAATTCGCCGCTGGTAAAAACCGCGGTGTGCGGCAACGATCCAAACGTGGGCCGCGTACTGGCAGCGGTGGGCAAGACGATTGGCGCCGCAGGTTGGCCATTGGACCCACGACAAGCGCGCGTCGCTATGGGCGGCCACGCCGTGTTCGCGAACGGCGCCTTTTGCCTGACCCCGGCAATCGATGATCTGGTACGTGCCCATCTCGAAGACACAGAGCTTTACACCTCGAAGGGCAACGCTGAGGGAATGTTCTATGCGCCCGTCAAATACCCCCCTCACGATCGCTGCGTTGAGATCGAGGTCAGCTGGCCCGGCCACGCGACGGATGTGGTGATCGTGGGCGCAGATCTGAGCCACGAGTACGTCACCGAGAACGCGGATTACCGCAGCTAACCGGCCGCTAGAACTCGTTGTACTTGAACACCTTCATCTTGGGCGAGGCGCCACCGCCGCCGATCTCGAAGTAAAAGCCAAACCGAAAGCTGATCAAGCCGGAATCTTCGATCAGCTGCCGCGGCGGGTTCGGGAACGGTTGCGCCAACTTGAACGCCTCCACCGCCACGTCGTCCAAGAAGTCTATGCCCGACCCGGTTTCTAAGCCCACCGACGCCAGGGCGCCATCGGGTTTAAGCGACACGCGCAGCAAGGTGAAGCGATCCCGCATGCCGTAGATCCGAAACGTCGGATCGCGTTTGCGGTATTCCTCCGCCGGGCGCCACTGATCACGCACCTGACGTTTCACACGGTTGAAGAACGAAGCGAACTTCCACTTCTTTGCATTGAGTGCCGTCTCTTCGCCGTCTTCAACATCATCGATGTGATCTTGCGTGCCACTGCCAATCGCATGCGCCACCTGCTCCACGCTTGGCACAAGCGCAGGCGTGCCAGGTGACCCAGGACTGCCGGGCGGTGCGCCCCCACCCGGCGGTTTTTGCGGCAGCAACGGAGCCACGGCTTCTGCACGGCCATCGCCATTGAGTGGACCGGCTTCGGTTTCGTCGCTTTGGCCGCTGAGGTTTTGTGGCCCTGTGCCCGGCAGCGCCTGCTTCTCTGGGCTACCCGCCGGGCCCGGCGTCCGCATCGCCAACAGCTTCGACGCTTCGCCTGGTCGCGCGGGCGTGGGCGGCGTGGGCGTCGAGGCGGGGTTGGCCGGCGTGGTGACCTTGTCCGTTCCCGCGGTGGCGCCCATCTGAGCGTCTTGTCGCAGCTCACCGAACTTCTTGGTTTGCTTGTCGACCTTGGAATCAAATTCCGCAGCAAATTTGGCCTTATCGGGACGCTCGTCGTTGCGTGGGCGCGCCAGCTCAACCACTTGACCGGGTGTCTCTTTCTGTTCCTCTTCTTTCTTTATTTCTTCTTCGCGCCTTTTCTCGGCCTCTTGCTCCATTTCGGCCAGCAGCTTTCGCGCGGTTTCGTCGTCCATCATCGACAACTCAACAGCTTGCTCCGTGCCAGCGCCCGTGCGAGCCAGATCAAGTTCGGCATTGCGAGGCGCGAAGAAGTAGCCCCACACGATGACCCCGACGGCGACCTCAAGGTGAACCACCAAGGCAACCAGGGTCCAAAAACCCAAGCTTCTCGTGCGAGCCCGCTTCCGAGGCCCTGCCTGATGCGATGGTGGAGTGATTCTCGAACGCATGCCCAAAGCCGCTGTGAACGCTATGAACGACTGAAGATCACTAAGCCGTTATTCTAGCGCGGTATTGGCAAGTGTCCGCCGCTTCTAACGCAGCACTGGGTTCTCAAAAACGAACCGCATGTTCACCACAAGGGGACCAGGCATTCGCGGAAAGGGTGCTGCTTTCTGCACGGCCAGCCGCGCCTCTTCGTCGAACTCGCGAAAGCCCGCTGACTTGGTCACGTCGACGCTTCCCGACACGGCCCCATCTGCACGTACCAAAAACCGAACGATCGTTTCGCCCTGTTGCAGGGCAAGCGCCAGCTTCCTGGGAAACACCAACATCGATTGGGCGCGGCGGCGGATCTCCCGCTCGTAGCGCAACCGCTCAGCTTCACGCGCACTCATGGCCACTTTCGGGCCCGCAGGCAACGGCGACGGCGCGCCGTAAAGAGTGGCAGACGCGCCGTGGGTCTTGTCGGGCACCGCGCCTGGCGTGTCCCCCACGCCTTTGGGGCTGTCGCCTTCGCTTTGGGTACCAGGGGCGACAAGATCGATGGGGCCGGGCCGCCGCTCATTCGAGGCCGAACGTTGATCCAGCACGTCTACGGCCGGCCCCCGCTTTTCGGCGTCGAAACGGCGCTGGCCCGTGCGCGCCTCCAGGGGGCCCTCCCCCGTCTGTGCCATGGCACCCGCCCGGGGCCGCAGGGCCTCCCGTCGCCCGCGTTCGAGCACATCTTCATCGGTTTCACCTGCGTTGTTGGTGACAGCCGCGGTCAGCGCCAGAGCCTCCTTCGCCGTACGAGGCACGTCGCCAATGCCCGTGTTGCGCTCACGCCTCTCCGCTTGCGGCGAAGTGTTCGTTCGGCCCAAGCGTGTGCGCGCCACGCGGTTGCTGGAAGAGCCGTCGGTGAGGTCGGCGCGCAGGTCTTGGTTGTCTTTGCGCCATGCGTCCCGCCGTGTGGCCCCGCTGCCCTCGCCACCCTCATGGGCGGGTGCACGCGGATCCTGCCCTTGCGCAACCCGTGGTGCCGTTTCCAGCACCGATGCGTTGTCGTCGCCCTGCGTGCGTGTCTGCCAACGCTCGGGCAGCGCTTGTTGCTCCGGCACCATCGCCACCTCCGTTGGCTCTTCCCCCGGCAGCAATTCCGATGAAGGCGTCACGGCCAGCGCACGCCAGGCCGAGGCCAGGCGCTCGACGTTGGCCGGTGCAACGCCGATCGGTGACGCGCCCCAGCCGTTGAACATCAGAGCCAGGCCGGCGTGTAACAGCGCAGACCCCATCACTGCCCCCCAAAGAGCGCCGCGTGAAGGAAGCCGTCCCGCTCGCTGCATGTGCCCTTGTAATCGTACCACGCGGCGCGCGCGGCTGGCCTTACCCATCTGCGCCCGCTACGATGGCTGCACACATGCCCACCGCACAACCCACCGAAGACAGTCACGCCCGCCCGGCTGGTGACCCACGGTCAAGGCAACAGTGGGAGCCCAAAGAAACGCCATCTGAGCGACCGCTGATGCGAGAGCTTGGTCGCGCGGTGATGGACTTTGGCCTCATCGAAGACGGCGACCGCATCATGGTGGCGATGTCGGGCGGCAAGGACAGCTATGCACTCTATTCTTTGCTGTCACGTCTGCGGCGACGGGCCCCCGTGCGGTTTGAGCTCCTGGCCGTGCATTTGGATCAAGGTCACCCGGGTTACGATGGTCGGCCGTTGCGCGTGTGGCTGGAAGAGCGGACGCCTGACTTTCACATTCTGAGCGAGGACACCTATTCGGTTGTGACCGACAAGATCCCAGAAGGCAAAACGTACTGCTCGCTGTGCTCGCGTTTGCGACGAGGTATCTTGTACCGGGCCGCTGACGACTTCCGTTGCAACAAGATCGCGTTGGGTCACCACCGCGACGACGCTTTGGAAACGTTGCTGTTGAACCTGTTTTTTGCAGGCAAACTGGCGTCGATGCCAGCCAAGCTCACCAGTGATGACGGAAAACACGTGGTGATTCGCCCGCTCATCTACTGCAGCGAGGCCGATCTCACCCACTATGCCGATGAGCAAGCGTTCCCAATCTTGCCTTGCAACCTCTGCGGCTCGCAAAGCCAAGCGCAGCGCAAGCAAATGAAGGCGCTGCTTACCAAGCTGGAAAGTGAACACCCCACGCTTCGCAACAGCATGCTCTCGGCGCTTGGGAACGTGAACCCCAGCCATCTTCTGGATCCGAGCCTCAGCCGCCACACGCCGGTTGTGCAGACAGATCTCGTGCCCCAAAACAGGTTGAGGCCGCGGTAGATTAAGGCGCGGCCGATGAGCCGCGACGGTATGCAGACTTCCCGTTGCCCTTGGCGTGCGCCACGGGGCGTCCGTTGCGGGCGACCTTCACAGGTGCTTTGGCAGGCGCCTTGGCTTTGACCTTCTTGGCTGCGCTGCCGCCCCCGCTGTTCGTCGATCCCTTGGCCGTTTCCACGGGGACGATCGGACGAACCAGCGCCACCGCCAACACTTCTTTCATGGTGCGCGCTGGCACGATCTGGAGCTTGGCGCGCAAGTGATCGGGAACTTCGCTCAATTCAGATTCATTGCCTGCCGGCACGATCACTGTTTTGAGACCCAGACGAACCGCGGCCAGCAACTTTTCTTTCAAGCCACCGATCGGCAGCACGCGACCACGCAACGTAAGTTCACCCGTCATGCAGACGTCTTTGCGCACCGGAATGCCGGTGAGCATTGAAATCAAAACGGTGGCGATCGTGATGCCCGCAGATGGTCCGTCTTTGGGCACACCGCCGGCCGGCACGTGAATGTGAATTTCACGTTCGGCAAAAAATGCCTGCCCTCGCCCCAACGCCAGCGCCTGAGCGCGCGCATACGACAAGGCGGCCTGCGCCGATTCTTTCATCACATCGCCCAGTTGGCCCGTGAGAATGAGCGTGCCTTTGCCGGCCATGGTTTGTGCTTCGATATGCAAAACTTCGCCGCCATAAGGCGTCCAGGCCAAACCGTTGGCGATGCCGATCTCATCGGCCTCCATTTGTTCATCGGCGATGTAGCGTGGCGGGCCCAACAACGCGGGCAGATCGCTCACTGAAACGGTAAGGCCTTCCTTGCTGCGAGATTTTTTCTTCGCCGCTGGATCGGATTCGGCTTCCACCACCCGGCGCGCCAGTTTGCGCGACAGCTGCGCCACTAAGCGCTCAAGTTCACGCAAGCCGGCTTCGCGGGTGTATTCCGACACCACTTTGCGAAGCACGTCCCTGCCGATGGTGACCTCGCCAGGTGTGAGGCCCGATTCGCCCACCTGCTTGGGCACCAAGAAGCGCTCGGCGATCGCCAGCTTCTCTTCTTCGCTGTACCCCGCCAAGCGCAGGATCTCCATGCGGTCTCGCAACGCGGGCGGAATGCCTTCGGCCATGTTGGCTGTGGCGATGAACATGACTTTCGATAAATCGTAAGGCACGCCCAAATAGTGATCGCGGAACGTGTGGTTTTGCTCTGGGTCTAACACTTCCAGCAACGCCGCCGACGGATCGCCCCGGAAGTCAGAGCCCAGCTTGTCGATTTCGTCCAACAGGAAAACGGGGTTCTTCGAGCCCGCTTGCTTCATGCCCTGGACGATGCGACCAGGCATGGCGCCCACATAGGTGCGGCGGTGCCCGCGGATCTCCGCTTCGTCGCGCACGCCACCCAAGGAGATGCGCACAAACTTGCGCCCGAGCGCGCGCGCAATCGATCGACCCAAAGACGTCTTGCCGACGCCGGGCGGGCCCAAGAAGCACAAGATTGGCCCGTGAACGCCGCTGCGCAGGCGATGCACGGCCAGATAGTCGATGATGCGTTCTTTGATGTGTTCGAGATCGTAGTGATCGTCGTCCAGGATCTTGCGCGCGCCCGCCAGATCCACCGTGGATTCTTCTGTCTCACGCCAAGGAACTTCCACCAACCAATCAAGGTAGTTGCGCAGCACCGCCGATTCGGCGCTTTCGGGCGACATGTTTTCCAAACGCCGAAGCTGCTTGTCGGCCTCGGCTTTGGCCTCTTCAGGCAAACCATTCTTTGCGATCTTGGTGCGCAGCTCTTCGACTTCGTCACGGAACGCATCCGTGTCGCCAAGCTCATTGCGAATCTGGCGCAGCTGCTCACGCAGAAAGTAGTCCTTCTGCGTTTTGGTCATTTCTTCCTTGGCACGGTTCTGGATGCGGTTTTGGACTTCCAGAATGCCAATCTCGCGCTCCAGCAGTTCGTTGACCTTCACCAGCCGCGCGCCCTGATCGTCGTTTTCCAACAAGGCCTGCGCTTCGGGCAGCTTCAACGTAAGATTCGAAGCCACGAGGTCGGCCATGCGGCCCGCCTCCTCCACGTTCTGCAGCACCATCGCCAGTTCAGGCTGCAACGTTTTCCCAAGCTCGGCGATGCGCTCCACGTTCGTACGCACCGAACGTGTCACCGCTTCCACTTCGACAGAGCGTTGGTTGCGCATGTCCTCGTAGTGATCGAGGCGTACTTGGAAATACGGCTGCTCGACCAAGAAGCGTTGCACCCGCGCACGCGAGAGCCCTTGCACAAGAATCTTTAGGCTGTCGTCGCTCAGGCGACGCATGCGCATGATGACACCCACGGTGCCCGTGCGGTAAAGAGCGTTGGGATTGGGCTCTTCGTCCGAAGCGTCTCGTTGAGCCACGA
This sequence comes from Deltaproteobacteria bacterium, assembly GCA_033763315.1. Taxonomy (GTDB): domain Bacteria; phylum Myxococcota_A; class Polyangia; order Fen-1088; family Fen-1088; genus JAGTJU01. The sequence continues at coordinate 526,240 of JANRKS010000002.1, read as the reverse complement.
TGAAGATCAAGCGATCCTCGCTGGCCAAGGCGGCTTCGACCGCTTCAAGCGACATCCTGCGAGAAACACGCAGCGGTGCGATCATGTAGGGAAACACCACCAGATCGCGCACTGGCAGCAAAGGAAGAACGGTCGGCATGTCCTCAGCGTCGGGTTTCCGACGGGGAAGGTCCTTGGGCATGCGAATGACGATAACAGAGTTAAAAAAAATTCCGCTAGTTCCTTCGCTGCTTCTTGGTGATACGCATCAAAGATTCATGCGACATGGTAGGCTTTTTACCCACGATGATGGACACGTCGATGGCCACTCGGCAAAGCGCCACACCACCTGCGTGGTTGTCACGCTCACGTGTGCGATTGCTGTTAGACGTCTTGGGTGGCCTGCGTGCGAACGCGAATAAGCTCGTCCATCTCGTTGGCTTGCTCGCGGGTTATGTGTTGCCGGGGCTTGTGCGCATGCGGCTCGAGCGTCTGCATGAGCTCGGGCACATCGAAGCGCAACCAAGCACAGCGCAGATGTTGGTGGCTGCGCGCGACCAAATGATGTTGAGCGCGGCCGAAGAAACAAAATTGTTCTACCAGAGCCAAGGCATTCCTTGGGTGTTCCACAACGTCCGGCGCTTCATCGCCGGCCCTGCCACCATGATGGACCCGATGGGTTTGTTTTCTCCGCGCGACGTGATCATTGAACACATCCTGCAGACCTTTCACCGACACCCTGTTTATGACTTCGTGCTGTTGCGTGCTCACGAAGACGGCATGCAAGCGTTGGAGCTGCAAACCCGCGCCGTGCTCGATGGATCTCACCCGCAAAGCCGGGCGTTGCGCTCGCTGATTGAAGACGGGGGCTACCACCGCAGGCTGTTGCTTGAAATCAAAGAGTTCAATGCCGATCCTCACGTGCCCGCACGCCCCATACCCGACAACCTGGTTCCCGATCCCTTCATGATGTTGGGTATGGATCAATTCAAAGACCTGCGGGGCTTCACCAACTACGCAAGCCGCCTTCGGGTCACCATGAAACACGCCTGGCAGGCGTGGCTGCAAGTGGCGTGGAATGAAACGTTTGGCTCGCTGTTGAAGCGCCCCTTGGGGCCCACGCGCATAAGCGTGGACGCGTGCGAACCAGAATTGGTGGCCCGCCACCTGCGCGCATCCACAGACGCTAAGCTTCCGTCATGACCACGCCGCAAAACCCGCGATCGCCGTCCGTGAAAGACACTGGCGCGCCTCCGGGGCTTGACGAGGCCGTGCCTCGGCTGCTCAAGAAGGTGTCGAGGTTCTCGCCCGGGCTGGCAGCGGAGCTGGCCTGGTGGGCGTTCTTCTGGGCGCCGCGCGGGATGAAGGTGCACCCGCGGCAAGCCGACGTGTTGGCCCGAGGCCAGCGCAGCGTCGTGCGGAGCCAAGGGTATAAGCTGGTGATGTGGTCGTGGGGTCAAGGCCCCCGGGCGCTCTTGGTTCACGGGTGGGGCGGTCGCGCATCGCAGATGACGCCGCTTGTGGATCCATTGTTGTTGCTCGGTTACCAGGTGGTGGCAATCGACGGGCCTGCACACGGTGAAAGTTCGCACAGGCGCTCATCGGTGGCGAACTTCGCCGATGTGGTCTTGGACCTGGGTGCCCGCGACGGCGGTTATGTTGCAGCGGTCACGCATTCCTTGGGCGGCCCCGCCGTGGCGCTCGCGCTGACCCGCGGCTTGGCGTTGCAGAAGGCCGTGTTCATTTCGCCACCGGTCGATCTGGAAAACTTCTGGCATCTGTTCTTGAAGAACATCCGGGTGGGACCCAAACACGAAGGGCGGTTGCTTGAACGGGCGGCGCGGTCGTTCGGGGTGCAACGTGGAGAATTGGCGATGGCCAGCACGCTGACGAAGGCGCCCGTGCCGTTCTTGGTGGTGCACGACGAGCACGACGACAAAGCCGACTTTAAACTGACGGAATCTTTGTTGCAGCAAACCAGCACGGGAACGCTGTTTCGCACCCAAGGACTTGGCCACAACCGAATCTTGCGCGATCCCGAAGTGCTCGCCACGGTGGCTCGCTTTGTGGGCCCCGCCCCCCGTTAGCCGTGCCATGATGCCGCTATGGATTGGAAAGCTTTAGCCACAGCCTTCATCACGGTTTTCGTCGCTGAGTTGGGCGATAAAACGCAGCTGGCCACGTTTTCGCTGGCGGCCGGTGGCACGTCACGTTGGACGATCTTCATCGGCTCCGCGGCAGCGCTGGTTGCCACGTCGGCGATCGCGGTGGTGGCGGGCGGCGCCATTGGCCGCGTCGTGAACCCGATGTGGCTTAAGCGCGGGGCGGGCGCGCTGTTTATCGTGTTGGGTGTCTTGTACCTCGTGAGCACATTTGGTACGCAGGCGCAGCAAGGGTGACCAAGGATCATGGGTGCCACAAAGCTGCGCGAGCTGACGGTTGAACTTGAAACGGCGTTGCTGCGCGCGCTGCTTTCGGCGTGGCGTGGGATAAACTTTCAATTGTTCCGGCGCTCGTTGCGTCCGCCCGTGTTGATGCTTCACGACGGCACATCTCGCCTTGGCCTTTGGAGCCCAAGCGATCGCACGATGTCGTTTAGCCGCACGTTCGTGGTGGAATCGCCATGGACCGAGGTGGTTGAGGTGCTCAAACACGAGGTGGCGCACCAGTTTGTGCATGAGGTGTTGGGCATCAAAGATGAAACGGCACACGGCCCCAATTTTCAGCGCATCTGTGATTTGCATGGCATTGACGGCAGCGCGGCTGGCCGCCCACCCAAGCGGGATGAAGACAGCGAAGCGCAGCCAGTTTTACGCCGCATCGCCAAGCTGCTTGCGTTGGCCGGCAGCCCCAACCTGCATGAGGCTGAAAACGCGATGAAGCAAGCGCAGCGCTTGATGTTGAAGCACAACATCGATGCGGCCGAGGCACAAGCGCGCGAGGGCTACTCCTTTCGCCACGTGGGAATCGCCAAAGGCAGGCGCACGGCAGCCGAGAAGGCGATGGGCGGCCTGCTTGAACGCTTCTTTTTCGTGTCGCCAATATGGGTGCCCTACTACCGCGTGGATCAAGCCAAAGACGCGTGGATCCTTGAGCTGTGTGGCACGCCCAGCAACCTTGAAGTGGCGGCATGGGTGCATGATTTCTTATTGGCCACCGCCGAACGTTTGTGGCGTGGACACAAGCGCGCAAAGAAGATCAAGTCTGACGCTGATAAACGCGAATTCATTTTGGGTGTGGTGATGGGGTTCGAAGCCAAGCTCAGTGCGGGCGCGGTGGAGAACAGGCAAGAAGGGTTGGTGTGGAAAGGCGATCCGCAACTGCGCGAGTATCTTGAGCGCCGCTACCCACGCCGGCGAAGCACGTCATCGCTGAGCTACCAAGCCGGTGAAGCGTGGCAAAGCGGGCACTCGGCGGGCAAGGACATCGTGCTGTCGCGTCCGGTGGAGGCCGCCGCCGCCAACCGCGGCCACGTTTTGGGCCCCGCCAAATGACGGCTGTGCCTGCCACCCAGCCTGTTGCCACCGCTGCGCCCACAACGAGAACCGCGCCGCGCGTTTACGGTGTGCTCATCGTGCTGCTGTTGTTGACGGTGACGGCATCGCTTCTATGGGGGCGCGCTTCCTTGTCCACAGGAGCGCTCCGCGGAACGCTGCTTACTTTGCGCGCCTTGCGTTTGAGCGCCGCGCTGGTGTCGGGCGCCGCCTTGGCCGTCGGCGGCGTGCTTGTGCAAGGTCTGTTTCGCAACCCATTGGCGAGCCCAGACATTTTGGGCACCACGGCCGGCGCCGCGCTCGGCGGCCGCGCCGCACTCTTGATGGCCAGCCTAGGCATCGCCGGCGCCACGCATGGTGAGCTGTTCTTGCCTATGGGTTGCATTGTCGGCGGCATGGTCGCTTTGTTCGTGCTTATGTTGGTGGCACGCAACGAAAACGATCTGTTCGTGTTGTTGCTGACGGGCTTTTTGCTTTCGTCTTTGTTCATCAGTTTGGGCGCCTTCTTGGCGTCGCTTGCGCAGGAGCGCTGGGAATTGGCGCGCGCGATGATGGCCTTCACGTTGGGTGATGTAAGCGGCGTGGGACCACGACCCATCTTGATGGCCTTGCCTCTGGTGCTGGGCGGCACCACAGCCGCGTGGTTTTGGGGTCGATCTTTGGACGCCATGTTGTCGGGCCCCGAAGAAGCCGCCTCACTGGGCGTCGAAGTGGAAAGCTTACGCCGCTGGGTGGTCGTGTGGACCGCGGTGATCACGGGCGCCGCCGTCGCTGTCGCAGGCACCGTGGGGTTCGTGGGCTTGGTGGTGCCGCACGCGCTGCGGCCGTTTGCTGGCGTTAAACATCGCACGCTGATTCCGGCGTGCGCTTTGGGTGGCGGCATCTTCGTGGCCGCCTGCGATGTGCTGTGCCGCGTGCTGCCCACCCGCAGCGAAGTGCCCCTCGGGGTGGTCACGGGTCTCATTGGTGCGCCGGTGTTCTTGGTGCTGCTGTTGCGCAGCCGGAGGGCCGAGTGAAGCAGCGCGCGCACCTGACTCTGATCAACGCGATCGCGGCGATGTGTGCGGTGGGCGCATCGTTGGGCGTCGGCTTGGCGTACGAATCGGCACCGACAAAAAGTGCCGGCACGTTCACCGGTCAGTTGGTGGATCTTCCCGCCAGCGCGTGTGTTGATCGGGTGTCACCGTGCCGCGGGCTTTACGATGCCTCCGACACGCCCGTGCCCGTGAAGCATTTTTCTCGCGTCGCCAGTGGCAACATCGTGGCCGATGGGTTGTTGTTGGCGTTGGCCGAACCCGATCGCATCGCGGCGTTTTCGCCGTATGCAAACGAACTGGCAGCAAACCACCGGTTTGCGGGCCGCCCCCACTTGGCGGCGCTTGAAGATGTCGAAGGGTTGCTCAATCTGCAGCCGGATTTGTTCATCGTGAGCTCAATGTCCGATCGCGCGCACATTCGTCGTTTGCGCGACGCGGGCGTGGCGGTGTTCGACTTGGGCCCCATGGAGGGACTTTCAACATTGCAAGGCAACATCAATACGCTCTCACAGTTGCTGGGCGCGCCTGAACGTGGGCAGGCTTTGTTGGCGCAAGTGAACCGTCGCCTTGATGCGCTTGCGCGCGGCGGTCGGCTGCCGTGGCGAGCGATTTATGTCGGTATTCATGGCGACAAAATGTATGGCGGTACCGTGGGCAGCAGCTTGCATGACGTGATCGTCGCCGCGGGGTTGCAAGACGCCGCCGAAGCAAAGTTTCATGGCTGGCCCGCTTACACGCATGAAGATCTTCTTGCGATAGATCCAGATGTGGTGCTGACCCAGGTGGGGATGGGCACGAAGTTGTGCAAACACCCTGGGCTTGACCAGTTAACCGCTTGCCGCAAACCCGATAGGTTCGTGGAATTGCCCGCATCGCTGCTGACGGATCCAGGCTTGGCTGTCATTGACGCCGCAGAGGCGCTAGCATCTATCATCAGACAACGCGCCCTTGCGCCCTAACATGGATCACAAAACAGATCGCACACCCGCGTGGCTGCACACCTGGGCGGCACGAAACCCCGCCCTCGCCGCGCGCTGGTTGCAGGCGGATCCGCGCAGTTTGGGTTTGATGCGCCTGGTCCTGGGCGCTTTGTTGATCGCCGACCTGTTGCGGCGTTGGTGCGTCCTGCAAACCTGGTACACCAACGCGGGGCTGTTGCCCAATCACACGTTGTTGTGGCGTCCTCCCTCGCAGCCGCAGATCTCACTGTTCTTCACCGCAAGCACGGCGGGGCAAGCGGCGGTTCTGTTTACCCTTTGCGGCCTCGTGTATGCGGCCTTCACATTGGGCTACAAGACGCGTCTGTTTCATGCCCTATCCTTTGTGGCGCTGCTGAGCCTGCACGGCCGCACGCAGCTGTTTGAAGACGGCAGCGAAGTGACGCTGCACTTGTTGTGCGCCTTCACACTGTTTTTGCCCTTGGGCATTCGCTTCTCCATCGATGCCGTCGCAACCAGCCTGCGGTCGCGTAAAGAGCTGCGGCCTGAGTCGCTGGCCGACCGCCAGGCTTTCGCCGGCCCTCACGAGCCGGTTGCGAGCTTCGCGGTGTTCGCGGTTCTGTTGCAGCTGGTGGCCATTTACTTCTTCAACGTGATTCACAAAACCGGCGTCACGTGGAAAGACGGCTCCGCGTTTCATTACGTGCTTCACCAAGATCGCATCGTGACGTGGCTGGGGCATCTGATTCGGCCCCACGTTTCTTGGGTCGCGTCGAAAGCCGCCACGTGGTCAGCCCTGGGCATTGAAGCCGCGATCGCGATGTTGTTGGTGTGTCCGTGGCAATGGAAGCGCTGCCGCAGAGGCGCCCTAGTGTTCGCCATCGCCCTGCACATGGGCTTCGCCGCGTTTTTGAACCTGGGTATGTTCTCCTTCAACATGCTGGGCTTCTTTGTTGTCCTGTTAACGGACGCAGACTGGGCCAGCCTCGCACGATGGTTTGGCCCGGCACCCAAACGCGCGCGCGTGGTTTACTTCGACGCTGGCTGCGGCGTGTGCTTCGCCTTGGCACGTTGGTTGGCGCGCATGGACCTGCTTGGCCGCTTAACGTTGCGTGCGAACGACAGCGAAGATCGTCCCGCTTCGCTGTCTGAAGACCTCATTTTGCGAACCATCGTTGTCGACGATCCTGCCACCGGCCGGCGCTTCACAGAATCGGCGGCCTTTGCGCAGATCTTTTGCGCATTGCCGGGCTTGGCGCCCCTAGGATGGCTGCTGCAAATGCCTCCCGTTTTGTGGGTGGCAAATCCGTTTTACAAGGCGTTCTCACGCAACCGTGCGCATGTTTCGGCCTTGCTTGGCATGGCGGCGTGCGGAATTCCCGGCTCAACCGGCGTGGCCGCGCCCCCTGCACCTTGGCGCACACCCTTGCACGATTGGTTGGACGCACGGTTCGCCACCGTCCGTGAGTGCGTGCTGTTGATCGTTGTGTGCGCGTGCGTTTTGCAAGGGCTCAAAGAGAACGCGGCCGTGCCGCACGCGTTGAAGATACCGCAGCCCGCGTTCTTGCAGGCGGTGGTTGAATACCCACGCCTGCTCGAAGGGTGGAGCATGTTCGCTCCCAATGCACCAACGACCGATCAAATGATCGCGGTCGAAGCGCGCACCGTGGATGGCCGCATCATCGATCCTTTGGCAATCGCCAGCGCCCGCGTTTCGCCCGCGCCTGTCACGGAAATACCAGAACGATTGGGCAACGACGAGTTCTTCTGCGACTACATTAACCAGATCGCCAACCGGCCTGAATATTTTGGGGCGTTTGGCGACTGGATCTTGAGCCATCACAAACGCACAGGCCATCCGGCCGACCGCGTGGAGTCATTTGCCGTGTTCGCTTTGGAAGATCAAAGCCCACCCCCGGGTCAAACGCAGGCCACCGGCACCAAGAAGACCCTGTTGTTTGAGGGCCGCGCCCGCGACCCCTAGGCAAGGCCTCCCCAGAAGCACTGCTAGATCCAGGGGTTGCGCAATAGCCGCTCGGCTCGCTTGACGAATGCGACGGCGAAGATGTAGGTTCCGCGCGTTCTTTCACAATTAAATATTTCGTTGTTGGTGAATGTGGAGCTCGCAATGAGGGCCACGTTCTGAAAAGGGAAGTCGGTGTGAATCCGACGCGGTCCCGCCACTGTTAAGGGAAAAACCTTTGCCTCTCAAAGCCACTGGTTGCATTGCAGCAACTGGGAAGGCCGGCAAAGACGCTGTCGCTCGTCGCCAGCACCCCAAGCCAGGAGACCTGCCAACAAGGTTTTGCTTTACGCCGTCTCGCGGAAGATGGGTGTGCAGACGGTTCACGCCGTCGTCATACCCCCACTGTTCCAAAAGCGGTGGGGGTTTTTATGTTCCCACGAACACGCAACCACCGTGCGATGGACACGATGGTTGGCCACACAAAGATACGACGCCTCGTCTCGCTGTTTGCGAGCGTGTGTTCGTTCGTGTGCATGGCAAGCGCGCAGGCCGAAGACGCCGCCGCGCCAATCTATGAAACCATCGTCAAGGCCGATCGAGACGCGTTCGTCAGCCGCAAGGACGAAGGTGCCTCCGTCGCGGTGATCACGCGCAACCGCACCGCGCGCAGCGGTGAAACCATGGAACAGTTGGTGTCCGAGCTGCCCGGCGTTGCCGTCACCAGGTATGGCGGGATCGGAGCCTTGGCCACTGTCTCGGTGCGCGGCTCTACGCCCAACCAAGTGCAAGTTTACGTCGACGACATCCCGTTGAACCTCGCCACAGGCGGCGGCGTGGACCTTGGATTTATCCCCGTGTTCAGCATGCAACGCCTGGAGTTTTTTAAAGGCAGCAGCCCCGTGGCGTTTGGTTCATCGGGCATGGGTGGCGTGATGTCGGTTAGCACGCAGACGCCTGACCACAACAGCGTGCACGGATCGCTGGGCGCGGGATCGTGGGGGGACCAGCGGCTCGCCGTATCAGGCTCTTATGCGGGCGCGCGCGTGCGAGCCTTCGCCGCCGTGTCGGCGATGAGGTGGGATGGCAACTTCACCTACGCCAACAACAACGGCACCGCCTTCGATGTCACCGACGACGTGACCACCATCCGAGGCAACAACGACTTGTCTCAGCAAGACGTCGTCACACGTGTGGTGTTCCCGCTCGGCGAACAACGGACGCTTTCCCTTGCGGCCAGCCTCACCGATCGCGATCAGGGTGTGCCCGGTGGCCGCCTTCGCCAATCGCAGCAAGCACGGCTCGGCCTGGGGCGCCAGACCGCGCAAGTTGTCTACAACAGCGCGGGCGACTTGGGTGCCAACAGCCGCATTCACGCCAACATCTATGTGCTGCACATGTCGCAGCGGTTCCGTGATCTGCTGGGTGAAGTGGCCATCGCGCCCACGGACAGCACCGATCAGCATTGGGCCGTGGGAAACACGTGGCGCTTGCATCGTGCCTTCAATGAAACGTTCCGTCTGCGCGGCGTCTTGGATTTCCGACACGAACAATTCTCGCCAAACGATGCGCAGAAACAAACGCCATCGGGCCCGCCCGGAACGCGAACGTTCGGCGCCGTGGGGCTTGAGCCCAGCCTTTGGTTCGCACGCAGCCGCGTGGAAATCACGCCGTCGGCACGTTTGGAAGTTTCTCGCGACGTGCTGACCAGCCGCAACATGTTCACGAATGAACCAAGTGCCAGCGCGCCGCACACGTCGTTTTACCCCGTGTTGCGCGCCTCCATCACGCAACACCCGAGTGATAACGTGGGGCTGCGCGTGAACGTGGGTCGGTACGTTCGCGCACCATCCACCACGGAACGCTATGGCAATACGGGCTTCATCGTCCCTAACCCTGCCATCGATCCCGAACGCGGGCTCAACATGGATGTGGGCGCACGCTTCTCCTTCGAACGCAAAGCCTTCGGTTTGTGTGCGGACAGCGCTCTTTTCGCTTCGTGGGTTGAGGATCTGATCCAGTTTCAGCTCAGCGGGCAAGGCCAAGCCCGCGCGTCGAACGTGGGCGACGCGCGCGTTGGCGGCGCTGAAGCGGCGGTCAGTGCCACCATCTTTGGACACCTGCGCCTCTTCACCCAGGCGACGTATACGCGCGCCATCGACACCTCGGGCGTGGCCTCCCGTGATGGGAACCAGTTGCCTTTGCGTCCTCGTGCGCGCGCTTACACGCGGCCCGAACTCATCAACGTTCCTTTGGGCATGGGGCTACAAGCCGGCCTCTACAGCGACCTTGATTATACCGCCGGGAACTACATCGATCCTGCAAACCTGCAGCAGATCCCGGCACGCCTGTTGTGGGGCGCTGGCGCGCAGGTGGCCCACCCACCCTCAGGCGTTCGTGCCGTGCTCAGCGCCACAAATCTCACCAACGCTTCCATCTTCGATCTCACTGGATTCCCGCTGCCAGGTCGAGCCGTCTTTATGACCCTCGAATGGTCGCATGTGTCTTCGCCCCCGATCACAACCCTTTAAGGAGCTTTGATGTCAGTTCGAATTCGATCTTTGTGTTTGATGCTAACGCTCGTCGCCGCGTGTGGCGATGAAGTTGAAGAAACCTCGCCTGACGCATCGGTTGCCGACGCTGCGCCCTCCACAAGCGACACCGCTGTTGCGGGCGACGCTGGGGCCACCGATGCGGGTGCGCTTCGTGACGGAGAAGCTGCAGACGCGGCCCCTGTTGTCATCTTCGAGCCACGCGGCTTAGTGGTGGTTCACAGCGACTACCAAAGCGCCAGTGTGTCGCTCACCAGCCTCGACGGCACCAAGCGTTTAGACGACTGTATCAACTCGGGCGTCACGTCACCGAAACTGACGGCGGCGCTGACGGGCGACGTGGTGTTGCCCTCTATGCCAGTCCCCTCAGGTGAGGTTGCGCTGATCGATCGCAAGAATGCGGCCATCACATTTTTGGATCCCGCCACGTGCGATGTGAAGCGGCAGATCAAAGTTTCAACTAACTTCGACGGCAATCCGTATGATTTGTTGTGGGTGGCCCCTGACCGCGCTTACGTCACACGCTACAACCCCAACCCCACACCCACACCGGCGCCCGGCGATTACGATGATGGCAACGACGTGTTGATCATCAACCCCATCACGGGAGCGCTCACCGGATCGATCACGATGACCCCGTGGGCCGTGCCGGCGGATAAGCCGTTGCCGATTTTGCCGCGTCCCGATCGCATGGTGGCGGCCGGCGGCAAAGTGTATGTCAGCCTCAACAACCTCAGCGCAAATTACCAGGCCGCGGGCCAAGGGCGTGTCGTGATCATCGATCAGGCCACAAACGGCGTCGAAGGGTTTATCGATCTGCCAGGCGTTAACAACTGCAGCGAGATGCAGCTGGCAAGCGGCAACACCTTGGCAATCGCGTGCGGCGGGATCTTTGCCGCGGGTGACAAACAGATCGACGCCGCGGGGGTGATGTTGGTGAACCTCTCCACCAAGGCTGTGACCAAAGTGGCCTCGGCTAAGTTCGGTCGCACCTTGTCGCTTTACTCCCTGGCCGCAAACAACGATCGTTATTTCGTGGTCACCAACGGTGACTTCTCCGGCACGCCCCCCGATCAACTGTGGACGGGCACTTTCGCGGGTGAAGCACCAGCGTCCAAGTTTACCGCCTCCGAAGCGTTCTCGCTCGGCACGATGTTGGTGCACCCCACCCTGCCGAGGCTCTATGTCGCGGACGCACAAGTGAAGAACTCAGCGCCTCAGGTGCGCGTGTTTGACACCTCGGCCGCGCCCGCTTTAACCCAAGCTCCAGCTTTGACGGTTGGTGCTACCAAAGCCCTGCCCGTTCGTCACATCGCATGGTACTAGGCACCCCTTCCGCACCGCCACAGCCCGCCTTGCAGGCCCAAGGCGTGACTGTGGCGCGTGGCCTGCGCGACGTTGTCATGGGCGTGGATCTCACGGTTCGCGCTCATGATGTTGTCGCCCTGATCGGCCCCAATGGCTCGGGCAAAACCACGTTGCTCAAAGCGCTGGCCGGCTTGCTGCCCTGCCAGGGGCAAGTGTTCGTGCAGGGCCAGGCGCTGCATGCGCTCGATCGCCGCGAGCGCGCACGCCTCGTCGCCTATGTGCCCCAGCAGTCGGCGTTGGATGCACCGCTGCCCGTTTACGACGTGGTGGCGCAGGGGCGTATGTCTCATACGTCGAGCCTGGGCGCGCTTGCGTCGAGTGACAGAGTCGCCATCGAGCAGGCCGTACAAGCCGCTGACGTCGCACACCTGCTGCGGCGCCCGTTTAACGCCCTTTCACACGGAGAAAAGCATCGCGTGCTCATTGCGCGTGGGCTTGCCACCCAGGCGCCGCTGCTGCTGCTGGATGAACCCACGGCGGGGCTGGACATCGAACACGTGCTTTCGTTGTTGGCTTTGCTGTCACGCCTGGCACAGCAAGGGCAAGCGGTGCTGGTGGTGCTGCATCCGCTGGCGGAGGTGCAAAGCGTGGCGAGCCAGGTGGCTGTGCTGTCACACGGCAGCGTTGTGGCGCATGGATCAACAGCCAGCGTATTAACTGAATCGCTCGTGCAAGAGGTCTATAACGTGAGGCCCGTACCCAACTCCGCTTGGAGTTTTCGTCCGCTGTAAAAAAAACGCTATCGCCCCGCCCGCAACGCGCGCAGCACGCTTTGCACAGCAGGGTCGTTCGGTGCCTCTTGTGCAAGCTCGTCCAGCAGCGCTTGAGCTTCTTTCTCCTCACCAGAGCGGCCGCGCACAATGGCCAGATTCAGCTTTGTTGAAATGTCCTTGCTGTCCAACGCCGCCGCTTGCAGCAGATGCGCACGCGCTTGCTCCAAATTGCCTTGCCGTGCCTCGGCCACACCAAGACAGGCATGCGCCGGCGCCGAATTGCCTCGCAACGCCAACGCCCGTGCACACAAACGCTGGCCGGCTGCCACATCATTGAGGCGAAGACGCAGTTGCCCGGCATTCACCAGCAAGAACGCATTGCCGCCATCCAAGCGCAGCGCCCGCTCCTCACGATCCAGCGCCTCTACGAACCTGCCCGCGCGTTCAAGCGAGATTCCATGCATGGCCAAAGCCTGGCTTCGGTCTCTGCTTCGCATGCTTGCGGGGGCCATGCCTTGCACAACACAAAGCAAACCGAGCGCCGGGGCAAAGCGCATGACAAGGCCACGCCAAGGTAAGTCTGCCCAGCATTCGCGCGCATACACGACGCCCGCGCCCGCAAAGGGCAGCAACAAGATCCAAAGCGGGGCCCGCATGCGTGATGACACAAAAAACAGCAGCAGCGTGCCCACATAGAACAGCACACCGGCATAAACCCATGCGAGTTCCGTGCGTCGGTGCCAGGCCGCGCCCATACCAATCACGGCGGCCACCAACAGCAACCCAAATCCCGGCAACGGAAACCACGCGGGTAGCAAGAGGCTTTGCAAGTAGGGCAGGCTGTAGTTGTCGGCAACTTCGTAGGCGGCCAAGGTCAAACCAAGTTTATTCACGGCGGCGCGCGCGGCGGTGCCAGGCTGTGCGACGATTGTTGCCCAGGCCTGCTGCCGCCAGTACCGCGACGAATCTGCGGCCGTCAACGCGTGGCCGATTCGCCGCTCGGCTTCCGTGTGAAAATCTTGTTGCTCATACCGCGGCTCTGGCCGAACAAACGCCGGCGGTTGGTAGGTGCCCGTGGTGTTGCCGGGCGTAAAACCAGAATACAAGGCCACGCCCGAATGCCCCGTGAGAAACATCCATTGTCCGGTGACCACGCGGTTGCGCACGCCCACAGCGGCCAACGGCAACGCGAGCCCTGCGCAAAGGCACAGCACCATCGCACTGCCACGCCCCACGCCCTTGGCTAAGCCCGCAAACGCAAAAGCGGGCGCAAGCAACAACAAGTTGCCTCGGCACAGCGCCGCCAGTCCCAAGAAAGCACCCGCCAGCATCGCTGTGCTCCACACACGCTTGCTTTTTAAGGTCCAAGTCCACGCGAGCAACGCTGCAAGCAAGCAAAAGTTCCCCACCTCCACCGACTCAAGCAGACCCGCATTGGCAACCGCAGGCCAAAACACCGCCAACAGCCCACCTGCCCACCAGGCGGCTGCCTCGCTGAACAACAAACGCACCAGCGTCACCATCAGCAGGCAACCAACGGAACCAAGCACACACTGAAACAAGATCACGACCAAAGGATCAACCGCGAACACCTTATAGAGAGCCGCCATCACGTGTGGGTAGAGCGGGTGCGCAAAGAAGGCTTGATGGGCGGCGCCCGTGTTGCTGAGAATCTCTTGCGCCCACTGATGATAAAAGGCGCCATCCACGGCGGGGTACTTCACCAAGGCCGGATGCTTGCTGAGCAGAAAGGCGACCCACAGCAAGCGCATACACAGCGCAAGCCCGAACAGTGCGAGCATCGGTCTGCGTTTGAGTATGTTACCCGGGCCAGACAAGGCCGTAAAAGTATCACGGCCTTGCCGCCGCGCGCGCTGTGGGCGGCCACCCACAAGCTCGCTGGCGCGGGCCGAGGTATACTTAATTTCGCCATGAGCGAACACGGGTCCGCTAGGGAATCGTTGGGCATTCTTCGGCTGGAAGCGCTGACGTACTATGTGCATGAGTTGGCGCGGGTGAGAACCTTCTTGCGCGACCGCTTGGATTTCGCCGAGACGGGCCGCGCCTCGGCTGACCTTGTGGCGCGCGGCAAGCAACAAGCCGCCGTATTCGAGGCCGGCACGGCGGTGTTGGTCGTGTGCGCGCCGGTAGGCGATGGCGGCCGCGCATGGCGCTACCTGCGCAAGCACCCCGAGGGCGTGGGCACCTTAACCTTCGCGGTGCAGGACATCCGCCACACCTTTGCGTTGCTGGAGAAGCGCGGCGGCACGATCATCTCTGACATCGAACGGTTTGTTGACGATCACGGAACGCTGGCCATGTTCTCGATCACCACACCGTTCGGTGACACCACCTTTCGCTTCGTGCAACGTGATGGCTATCAAGCGCTGTTCCCTGGCTTCGAGCGGGCAAGCCAGCCCGAGGGGGGCCACAACGCGTTTGGGTTTGGCGCGATCGATCATGTCACCAGCAACTTCCAAACCATGTCGCCCGCGTTGTTGTGGATGCAGCATGTGATGGGATGGGAGCCGTTTTGGGAAGTGAAGTTTCACACTGACGATGTCGCCAAACACGGCCAAGCGGGATCGGGCCTCAAATCGGTGGTGATGTGGGATCCAGATTCGGGATTGAAGTTCGCGTGCAACGAACCCTTGCGGCCGCAGTTCAAGAATTCGCAGATCAACGTGTTTGCCGAAGATCACCGCGGTGATGGTGTGCAACACGCGGCGCTCAGCGTGGGCAACATCATCGAGACGGTGGCAGGCCTGCGCGCCCGTGGCGTGGAATTTATGCCCACGCCCGGCACATACTTCGACGCGCTCCCCGAGCGTCTGGTGAAGCTTGGCGTGGGCACCATCGATGAAGACATCGCCACTTTGCGCGCGCTTGAGATCTTGGTGGACGGAGAGGGCCCGAAACAATATCTGTTGCAAATCTTCTTGAAAGAGGCGGCTGCGTTCCACCATGACCCCGCAGCAGGCCCCTTTTTCTTCGAGATCATTTCACGTAAGGGCTCACGCGGGTTCGGGGCAGGCAACTTCCGTGCGCTGTTTGAAAGCATTGAACGCGAACAAAAACTGTCGCGTCGGATATCCTAAGCTCATGATCGAACGACGCGCCCATGGGCTTTTGCCGCCCAAACACCACACAGCCTTGCGCGGCGACGGTGGCGCCCTGATGTACGAAGAGTGCCTCACACGCGAAGGCTTCGATGGGCCGTACACCATCATGTATCACCAGCGTGCCCCTCACACCGCGCGGCCCACAGACGCGCGCTTGGGCTCGGCACCGGCCACGCCAGCACCGCCGCGGCCCCTACGTCGGCGGCACTACAAAACCCAGGGGCTCACCGATCGGCAAGGCGCGGTCCTGAACGGCCGCCACGTGTTGTTGTTCAACGACGACGTCGCCATCGCCACGCTGTTTCCCAACAAGCCAGACCCAGCCTATTTCGCCAACGGGGACGGCGATGATCTTTTTTTCATCTTGAAGGGCAGCGGTTTATTGCGAACGGTGCTGGGCGATGTGGCGTTCTCTGCAGGCGATTACGTCGCCGTGCCGCGAGGCCTTATCCACCGGTTTATCCCTGACAAAGGCATCGACCAGCATTGGCTTGGCATTGAATGCGCGGGTGGGCTGCATCTGCCGAAGCAGTGGCGCAACGAACACGGGCAACTGCGCATGGACGCGCCGTTTTGCCACCGCGATTTCCGTGGGCCCGCGTTTGAGGGGCCACGTGACGAAGGCTTGCGCGACATCGTGGTCAAGCGCCAAGGCCGCTTCGATGCGTTCGCCTACGATGAATCGCCCCTGGACGTGGTTGGCTGGGATGGCAGCGTTTATCCCTTCGTGTTTCCCATTCGCGCTTTCCAACCCCGCGTGGGCCTCGTGCATTTGCCACCCACGTGGCATGGCACTTTCGCCACACGCGGCGCCTTGGTGTGCAGCTTCGTGCCGCGCCCGCTCGACTTTCACCCGCAGGCGATCCCGTGCCCCTACCCGCACTCGTCCGTGGATTGCGATGAGGTGCTGTTTTATTGCGACGGTAATTTCACTTCACGCAAGGGCGTGGGCGCGGGCAGCTTGTCGCACCACCCCGCCGGCATTCCGCATGGCCCCCACCCCGGCGCCTATGAAGGCAGCGTTGGCAGCAAAGAAACAACTGAGCTTGCCGTGATGTTGGATACGTTCAAACCACTGCAGGCCACCACCACGGCGGTTGGCGTGGAGGACACCGCGTACCACGACAGCTTTCGCTAAGCGCGCGCCGGTTTGGCGGCCACCGCGGCGGTGCCAGCCTTGCGGGACTGACGCATCCAAATGTACAGGCCCACAAACAGCAAAATGATCGAGCCCCACTGGCCGGGCGTCAAACCTCCATAGCGCACGTCAACCTTGCGCATGAAGTCCAAGGCGAAGCGCACGGGCGCGTAAAGCACCGCCAACAAGCCGACGAAAAAGCCCGGAAAGCGGTGTTGGCGTCCCGTAATGAACATCGCGGCGATGAGCACCAGGGTGTAAATGGCCTCTTCCAAACCCAGGTTGTGAATCGGCGGCAGCCCCGGACCTTCGGCCTGGCCCAAGAAGAAATCCGTTGGCGAACCTGGGTGGTCGAACGCCACGAAACAACCCGTGCGGCCAAACACCCAGCCCACCGGGAACGCATAGGCCACCAGATCAAGGTACGACCACGTCTTGTCACCGAGAAAGCCTTTGCGGATGAACAATACCGCACCTGTTATGGCGCCCACGAAGCCGCCGAATGACGACAGGCCATTCCAAATCTTCACAATCGAAAGCGGATCCGCGAGCGTGGCCTGGGGAAAGTAGACAAACCGATCGATCAAATGCGCCCCGATGAAGCCGCCCACCAGGACCCAGGTCAAGAAGCGCACCGCCAGAAGGACATCTAGTGACTGCGTTTTGGCGCGACGCTTAAGCACTTCGGTCCCCACCAAGACGCCCGTGGCGACCAGGGCGCCAAACGCGTGGATGGTCAGGGGGCCAAGGTGCAATTTTGGTTGTTCAAAGTAGGGAAGCATGGGAGTTGCGGGGGTTGCCGCTATCTCCTACAGCCTGGCGTCCGTTTTGACAAACCCTGCTAGGCCAAGGCCCCTCAAAAGACGCGATGCATCCTGATTGACACTCATACCCCCGAGTGGCAGTATTCGCGCCTCTTGGCGTCCGGATGTGGCCAGCCAAGCAAAACCGCGGAGTTCCCCTGTTGCTCAAAGCCCTCACCATCTTTTCTGGTAACGCCCACCGCGCGTTGACGGAATCGATTTGCCGGCAGCTTGAAGTGCCGATGGGTCGGGCCGAGGTCACGCGCTTTGCCGACGGTGAAGTGTACGTGGAAATCAAGGAGAACGTCCGCGGCGTAAACTGCTTCGTGGTTCAGCCCACGTGCACGCCCGTCAACGACAACCTGATGGAACTGCTGGTTATGATCGACGCCCTTCGCCGCGCGTCGGCCGGTTCGATCAACGCCGTCATCCCCTACTTCGGATACGCCCGCCAGGATCGCAAGACCAAACCCCGCACGCCCATCTCGGCCCGCTTGGCCGCCGATGTGTTGACCGCCGCGGGTGTCACGCGCGTGTTGGCGATGGATCTGCACGCCGGCCAAATTCAGGGCTTCTTCAACATTCCTGTGGATCACCTGTACGCGATGCCCGTGCAGATGGAGTACTTGAAGTCGCAGTTCGGCCCGCAAGCGGTCATCGTGTCCCCCGACGCCGGTGGTGTGGAACGCGCCCGCGCGTTTTCAAAGCGCCTCAACTGTGGCCTGGCCATCATCGACAAGCGCCGCCCGGCCGCCAATGTGGCCGAAGTGGTGAACATCATCGGTGACGTCAAAGGCCGCGACGCCATCATCGTTGACGACTTGATCGATACGGCAGGCACCCTGTGCGCCGCCGCCCGCGCCATCAAAGAACAAGGCGCTCGTTCGGTTCACGCTTGCTGTACGCACGGCCTGCTATCCGGCCCCGCCGTCGAGCGCATCGCCGCGGCTCCGATTGATCAAGTGATCGTGACGGACAGCATCCCGCATCGAAAAGAAGTTTTGGACTGCACGAAGATCAAGGTCTTGTCAGTCGCACCGCTGCTTAGCGAAGCGGTCAAACGCATTCACACCGGGGACTCCATCAGTTCCCTTTTCATCTAGTTGTAACGAATCAAAGCCGCAGAAGAACGAGAACAGAACATGGACTTCGCACAGATTGACGTCGACGTAAGGACAACAACGGGCAAAGGCCCGGCTCGCCGCACCCGCAGCGCGGGGCAGGTGCCGGCCATCCTTTACGGTCGCAAGGAAGCCCCCTTGTCCCTTTCCATTGACCCCAACGCTTTGGTCAAAGCGATGGACAAGGAAAAGCGCCGTAACACAGTGTTCGCGCTCAACGTGCGTGGCCAAGGCGGCTCGCCTTTGACGGTCATGATCCGCGACGCTCAGATTCACCCGCTGTCACGCCGCATCGAGCACGTCGACTTCATCCGCATTGACCTGCAAGACGAAGTCAAGGTGACGGTACCCATCGTTCTTAAAGGCACGCCCGCCGGCGTGGTTTTGGGCGGCGCGCTTCACCAAAGCGTGCACGAGCTCCGCATCGCCGCGAAGCCCGGCGCCATTCCAGCCCGCATCGAGGTTGATGTGGCTCCTTTGAACATCGGCGACGTGGTCCACGTCAGCGATCTCAAGCTTGCCGACGGCATTCGCCCCTTGCTCCACGCCGAAGACGCGATTGCGTCTGTCATGAGCGTGCGCGATACACCTGAAGCCGCCACGGCCGCTGCGGCCCCTGAAGCCGCCGCTGCGGCGCCCGCCAAGGACGCCAAGGGCGCTGCGCCGGCCAAAGACGCCAAAGCCGCCGCGCCTGCCAAGGACGCCAAGAAGTAAGCCGAGCCTTCCGCCGCGCGGAACGTTCACAACGGGGTTGCGGGTCCACACCTGCGGCCCCGTTTTTTATTGGGTTAGGCACGTAAAGGGACTTTGGCATGTGGCTGGTGGTTGGCCTGGGGAACCCGGGCTCCAAATACGAGGGCACGCGGCACAACATCGGATTTGCGGTGGAGACCGAATTGCGTCGTCGCGCTGGTGCATCGGCCCCCAAATCCAGGTTGGGCGGTGAGGCAACCGATGCGTCGATGGGCGGAACCCGCGTGGTGTTCCTTCGCCCCATGGAATTCATGAACCTCTCGGGCCAGGCCGTGGGACGAACGGCACAGTTTTGGAAGATTCTCCCGGCGCAGGTGCTGGTGGTTCACGACGAACTAGACGTGCCGTTTAAGTACCTTAAGCTCGCGGCCAGCGGCGGCCCGGGCGGCCACAACGGCCTCAAGTCCATCATCGCCCACCTTGGAACCAAGGATTTCCCGCGCGTACGGGTGGGCATTGGCCGGCCCCCACCCGGCCGAGACCCGGCTGACTACGTCTTGGGTCGCTTTCCACCCGCCGAACAGAGGGATTTGCCGGCTGTGATCGACCGGGCCGCCGACGCCGTTGAGGCCATCTTGGGGAAGGGCCTGACCCCCGCCATGAACGGGTTCAACGGCAAAGATCTGACCACGCTTTAGCTGCCGAAGGCTCTGATTTCACAAAAAGACGCGAAAAGCGCGAGACAGACGCCGCCCGATCGCCTAGCTTACGGCCCTTTCCACTCCTTGTTCGGGGCTTGTCCCCGGGCATAACCCACGAGGAACCACATGGCTGAAAGACTGCTTTCCAGTCGGGACATTCCCGGACGTCTCCGCGAATACGAGACGATCTACATCCTGCGCCCCGACGCACCTGAAACCACGATCGCTGAGGTCAATAAGAAGATCCGCGGCGTGATCGAAAACAACGGCGGGCAATTGCTCAAAGTTGAAAACTGGGGCAAGCGCCGCTTGGCTTACGAAGTGCGGAAGCACTTCAAGGGCACGTACTTGTTCTGGAGCTACCTCGGCAAAGCCGGCTTGGTTGACGAAGTTGAGCGTAACCTCAAGATCGCTGACTCGGTCATCCGCTTTTACACCGTGAAGTTGCAAGAGAACGTCGATCCCACAGGCAAAACCTCTGAGGTCACCGACGAGTCCTTCGCCAGCGCCTCTGTGCCTCCTCCCGATGAGGAAGACTTGGCCGTGGGTCACCGCGCCTCTGCTGCATCATCTGCCGCTGATGACGACGATGATGATGACGACGATATGTCGGACGACACTGACGACGTTGAGGAGAACTAAGCTATGTCATTCGATCGCGAACGAAACAATTTCGATGGCGACATGGAGCCACGGCCCCAGCGTTCACGCCACCCCGTTTACACCGATCCAGATTACCGGGTTGATTACAAAGACGTTGAACTGCTTCGTCAATTCGTCACCGAACGCGGCAAGTTGATCCCGCGCCGCTTGACGGGTCTTACGGCACGTCGGCAACGTGAAGTGGCTTTGGCCATTCGCCGCGCCCGCATGATCGCCTTGATGCCTTACGGCGCAACCTCCACATAAGGGATTTGCACCCATGCGACTCATTCTAAGAGAAAACGTTGATAACCTCGGCAACGCCGGGGATGTTGTGACGGTCAAACCTGGTTACGCTCGCAACTTCTTGTTGCCACGTGGCCTGGCGTTGAGCGCCACAGACGGCGCTGTGAAACGCATCGAGCACGAGCGTCGGGTGATTGCCGCCCAAAACGCGAAGTTGCTCAAGGATTTGGAAGGCGCTGCCTCCAAGCTTTCGTCCATCTCGGTGACGATCGCTCGCGCGGTGGGCG
This sequence comes from Deltaproteobacteria bacterium, assembly GCA_033763315.1. Taxonomy (GTDB): domain Bacteria; phylum Myxococcota_A; class Polyangia; order Fen-1088; family Fen-1088; genus JAGTJU01. Next base: position 505,443 of record JANRKS010000002.1, on the reverse strand, counting down.
AAGGCGATCGGCTTTACGGCTCGGTCACCAGCCGCGACATCGCGGAAGCCATCCAAAAGCAAGGCATCGCTGTGGACGCAAAGAAGATCGATCTGCCAGATCACATCAAGCAGCTCGGCATGACAGAAGTGCCTGTGAAGCTTGGCCGCGGCATCAATGCCAAAGTCAAGGTTTGGGTTGTGAAGCAAGATCAATAACGAGCAACGCTAGGTTGCTCACAGGTCGATACAGATATCGGCCATAATGCGGCGGGCGGAGCGTAAGCTCTTCCCGCCGTTTCTATTTTCGAGCCCGCCCATGAACGATCAGTCTTTCGGCCCCATCGTCAGCAACCGCCAACCGCCCGCCAACGTTGAGGCGGAAAAATCGGCGTTGGGCTGCGTGTTGTTGAAACCGCAGTGTTTCGACGAGGTGGCCACCAACCTTTCAGCCGACGATTTCTTCATTCCCGCGCACCGCGAGATCTTCGATGCGATGTTCACCATCGATAAGAAGCGGCAAGCCATCGATGTCATCTCGTTGGGCGATGAACTCAAGACGCGCGGGGCGCTTGCGCGGCTCGAAGGCGGACCTTCGTATCTGATCGCGCTCGCCAACGCCGTGCCCACGGCGGAGAACGTTTCGCAGTACGTGCGCATCGTGAAAGAGAAATCCACGCTGCGCCGTTTGATCGGCGCCTGTGCGGAGATCCAATCGCGCGCGTTTGGCGAGTTCGGCGATTACGAAGAGTTTCTGGATCAGGCTGAGTCACAGATCTTCGAGGTGGCACAGCAGAACCGCAAAGAGAGCTTCTCGGCGGTGGGCGATCACATGGCCGAGGTGTTGGAAAACATCGAAGCCCGCGCTGCCGAACGCAAAGACGTCACAGGCCTTCCCACGGGCTTTAAGAAGTTCGATCAGCTGACGGCTGGTCTGCAACCGGGCAACTTGATCGTTGTGGCCGCCCGCCCAGGCGTTGGAAAAACATCGTGGGTCGTCAACGTGTGCGTGAACGCGGCGCTGAACAACCAAATGCCGGTGCTTATCTTCTCGCTCGAAATGTCGAAGTTCGAGTTGATGGAACGTATGTTGGCTTCTGAAGCGCGCATCGATCAGGGCAAGATCCGTAAGGGCTTCATCGAATACGCCGACTGGAAGAACAAGATTTACCCCGCCGGGGGACGCCTGGCGGCCGCGCCCATCCACATCGACGACGGGGCGGCGCCCAGCATTTTGGACGTTCGGGCCAAGGGGCGCCGGTTCCGCGGGGATCTGCGGCTGTTTCCCACCCCCAAGCCAGACGCCAACGGGCGCACACCCCGGCAGCTGGGCCTCATCGTCATCGACTATTTGCAGCTGTGCCGGGGCACCAGCAAAAAAGACGACAGCCGCGAGCGCGAAATTGCGGAAATCTCTCGTGGTCTCAAGGCTTTGGCCAAGGACTTGGCCATCCCCATCATCGCCGTGTCGCAGCTGAACCGTGGCGTTGAAAAACGCGAAGACAAGCGGCCGATGATGTCGGACTTACGCGAGTCGGGCGCCATTGAGCAAGACGCGGATATGATTTGTTTTATCCACCGGGAAGAGGTGTTCAACCCGGACGATACAGAAAACAAAGGAAAAGCCGAATTGATCGTGGCCAAGCACCGTAACGGCGCCACCGGGACCATACCTATGACCTTCATTCGCGAGTACACTCGGTTTGAGAACCACGTGGACGACAACGAGGCGCCCTTCGAGTGAGCCAAGATCCCACCCCAGGCGGCAAACCGCCGTCCAAAGACGCCGCCACCCAAGGTGTTCCCGGCCTGTCAGGCATTTTGGCGCCAGGGCAACAGGTGGGGCGGTACCGCATCGAGAAGCTATTGGGCTTGGGGTCGATGGGCGAGGTGTTTTTGGCCATTGACGATCAGTTGGGCCGCAACACGGCGCTTAAGACCCTGGGCAGCAAGCACCTTAACAACGCCACGGTCAAAGAGCGGTTCTTGCGCGAGGCCCGCGCCTTGGCACGCCTGACGCACCCGAACCTGATCACGGTGTTTGAGGCCGGCATGATTGCGGGCACGGACCGCCCCTACTTTGCGATGGAGCTTCTAGAGGGCGGAGACTGCCAGCGCCTGTTAGACGAGCGTGGGCCGCTCGACAGCGGCGTTGTAGCGACGATCGGTGCCCAAGCGGCGGCCGCATTATCAGAGGCGGCCAAGGCCGGCATCATCCACCGCGACGTTAAGCCCGCCAACTTGGGCATCTCGGGGCGCGGGGCGGTCAAAGTCACCGACTTTAGTTTGGCAAAATCGGTTGCCGCCGACAAAAGCCTCACTGGCAAAGGCATGGTGGTGGGTACGGCCGATTACATCGCGCCCGAACAAGCGCGCGGTGAAGAAGTGGACGAACGCGCGGACGTTTATTCGCTGGGCTGCACGTTATTTCACTTGCTGACGGGCAAGCCGCCGTTTCGGTGCAAACAAGGCACCGAAGTTCAAAAGTATGTTGAAGTTATGCGGGCGCACCTGACGGCGCCCATCCCTGATCCGCGCGAATTCGTTGCGGGGGTGGACGAGGATCTGCGCGTGTTCATCGAGCGCATGATGGACAAGAATATGGAGCGGCGGCCCTCGCTCGACGAGGCGGCCATTGCGCTCGCGCAAACGGCGGTGCGCTTAGAAGGTGATTTGCCACGCGTGACCCGCGCCGCGATTCGCTCGGCCACCGCTGACAACACCATCGTGGCGCTCGCGCATTTGGGCGAACGCACGCAGCCGCCGCACACCCCGCCTGTGCTCGTCGCGCCCCACTCGTCCCGCCATTCTACGAAACGCCTCTTGGCCTTTGTTGGCTTGGGTCTGATTGTGGGGGCGGCGCTGGCTGTGGTCGCCAGCTTCTTCGTCTTACGTTAGCGCTTAGTGTGCGGCCTGCAGTTCAGGCAACACTTCGCCATCCGCGTGGCTCAGCGTTACGCCCAGGATGTGTCCCAAGCTGGGGGCGATGTCTGCGGGGCTCACGCGGCGGGCTTGGCGGCCCGCCTTGATGCCCGCGCCCATGAAAATAATGGGAACGCGTTGATCGTATCCATTGGCCGTGCCGTGCGTGGTGCCTGCATCGGCGGCGATCCAATAGGGAGCGGGCACGATCACGATGTCGCCGCTGCGTTCGGGATGATAGGAAAGTTGCGCGGCGTATTGAAGTTCACCATCCGACCGCTTTGGCGTCAGCAACTGATCGGCTGCAAACGCGGCTGCAATGCCTGGCACCTTGCGCACGGCGGCCAACACGCGTTCCAGGGCGCCTGGTTTGGCCGCGAGTTTGCCGTAAACACCACGGCCGAGATAAAGGTCGGTGTAGACCATGGCTGCCACATTGTTTTGCCCGCCCACCTCTTTGGCGATGGCGGCCTCAAGGTCGGCCTTCAAGCGCGCGAAGGGCAAACGCCCGGCCGACACACCCGTGGGCGTCACCTGTTCTGGCAAAGGGCTCACGCCGTGGTCGGCGGTCAAGGCCACCACGTAATTGTTTTTTCCAACCGCTTGATCCAACGCCGCCAACAAATGCCCAAGCGTCACATCAAGCCGCGCCAAAACATCTTGCACCTCGTGGCTGCGCGGACCGTAAGCGTGCCCCACCAAGTCCAGAACAGAAAAGCTCACACCCAGAAAGTCGGCGCCGGGCCCCTGCCCTAGCTTCATGGCCTTCACCATCTCGATCGCCAAGTTGCCAAAGTACTCGTCGGCATAGGGGCTGCGGGTCCAATTCGCCATCGTTTCACCCACGCTCGCGCCTTGCAGCTTGTGAGGGAACGTGCGCGTCCATCCCGATGGGCTGTGCTCCTCCGGGGCATCGTCCGCAAACGCATAGGCCTTCGGCGGCAGCAGCGGCGTCCAGGCAGGAACCTTGTCCCATGCGATTGGCAGCCGTTTAAGCGATTCGGTTAACGCTGGCACGGGCGCCTGAGCAAAGGCACGCGAAGTGACCAAAGCGCCGCCATCGGTCCACGCCACGGACGTGCCGCCATGGCCCGCCATCATGATCGCACTGCGCGCCTTGAGCGACAACGTCACCACACGGGGCGCGGGGAAAAGCTGTGCGCGCATTTCGTCGGCCAACGACGGCACCAGCAGGCGCTGTGCGCTGTCGCCGCCTGGAACCGGCGTTCCATAGCTGATCAGACTTTTGCCAGCGTCTTCTGTGCACGTGACGCTTTTGCCCGACGCACGATCGAACCACGCGTTTTGCACCATTCCATGGGCGTAGGGGTAAGAGCCCGTGCTGACGGTGGCGTGACCCGCACACGTGATGGTTTGCAAATATGGATAGGCGGCGTTGGTGAAGTAAGCACCTTGTGTGGTCAGGCGGTGAAGCCCCCCTTTCCAGGCGGCACCATAAGAATCGATGTAGTCAGCTCGCATCTGATCCACCACCAAAAGCACCACCAGCTTGGGGCGGGCGGCGTGCGCGCTGGAAGCCACGAGCGTTGCCAAGCTTGCCAGGAAAAATGCCAGCCTTTTCATGGCCGCTTTCTAGCACAGGTCGCGGGGGCTACGGCCAAGGGGCGGGCCAGCCGATACATTGAACTTGGTTTACACTGGCAGCGCAGCCCACGGCCCTGCTCCCTTCACCCGGCACACAACATGAGCACCATCCCTGCCCCGTTCCAGCCATCTCAACGCATCCTCATGGGCCCCGGTCCCAGCGACGTTTCTCAACGCGTGCTGCGCGCCTTGGCCGCCCCCACGATCGGTCACTTGGATCCCGAATACCTCAAGCTCATGGACGAAGTGCGCCTCATGCTGCAGCGCCTTTTCCATACCGACAATGCGCTGACGTTGGCGGTGCCCGGCACGGGCAGCGCGGGCATGGAAGCGTGCCTGGCCAACTTAATCGAACCAGGGGACGAGGTCATCGTGTGCGTGGCTGGGGTGTTTGGCGCACGCATGAAGGACGTTGCCGAACGTTATGGCGCGCGCGTGCATACGCTCGACGTGACATGGGGCGAAACGCTTTCGATCGATCTGGCACGCGCGGCGGTGCAATCCTATCCAGCGGCAAAAATCTTCGCGGTGGTGCACGCCGAGACATCAACAGGCGCGCACCAACCGATGGAAGAGTTGTCTCGCGTTGTCAGTGAAGCGGGTATGTTGTTTGTGGTCGACGCCGTCACCTCGTTGGGTGGCATGGAAGTGCGCGTGGATGACTGGAAGATCGACGCTTGCTACAGCGGCACGCAAAAGTGTTTGTCGTGCCCCCCCGGGTTGGCACCGGTCACTTTCAGCGATAAAGCGATTACAGCCATGGACGCGCGCAAAACGAAGGTGGCCAACTGGTACCTCGACATGTCGCTGATCCGCAACTATTGGGGCTCGGATCGCGCTTACCATCACACGGCGCCCATCAACATGACTTATGCGCTTCACGAGGCTTTGCGCGTGGTGTTTGAAGAAGGCTTACTTGAACGGTTTTCGCGACACCGACGTAACCATCTCGCATTGCGCGAAGGCCTTGAAGCTTTGGGTCTAACTTACATTCCCGAACGTAGCCTCTACACGCTCAACTGCGTGCGCGTTCCCGCGGGCGTGAACGAGGCCCGCGTGCGCAAAGAACTTCTCGATCGTTATGGCATCGAGATCGGTGCAGGGCTCGGACCTTTTAAAGGCCAGGCCTGGCGCATAGGATTAATGGGTTCCTCTTCCAGCGAACGCAACATCTTGATGGTGTTAGCGGCGTTGGAGGTTCTGCTGCGCGAACAGAAAGTGAAAGTGGCCGAAGGCGCCGGTGTGGCCGCGGCAGCGCAGGCGCTCAAGAAGATGTCGTTGGTGGCCTTCGACGAGCTTGCGTGAGCGCCGCGCGCAGCGATAAGCAAAGCTAGGTTATTTACGGCAGCGGTGCGGGCGACGTGGATTTGCAGTGGGGGTTCTGCTCCACACACGCCTCGCACCGCACGTCCAACATGGCGCCGGCATGCGGAGGTGAAGTACGTTCGATCTCGATCGCGCCCTGCCCTTGTGCGCAGGCGGCTTTACCATCGATCTCTGTGACGTACCGCCAGCACGGCTTGGCCGATGAAGCGGTGCACTTGACGACCCGATCGGAAACGGACTGGCCATCCTCAGCCTTTGACACTTCAAAGATCTCACAGAACGGCTGAACGCCCGGTATGGCGTCGTCGGTGTCTGCCAAGGGGGCGTTCACGCAGCGGTTTCCCACGAAGCCTGCAGCGAAGCCACCAATCGTGGCCAGAGCTTGCCGCAGATCGCTTTGGCAGATGCTTTCGATGTGGCCAGCGTCTCCGAAAGCATCGATGAAACGCTTGATGCGCAAAGCTGGAAACGCCGTATCTTTATCGCCTTCGGGGGTACCCACGCGCGTCGAAACGCAAACGGGCTTCAGATCCAGGCTATCCTTTTTCGCTGGTGCAAATCCGTAGGTTGCAGGCGCTGCGGTTTCGGGCCAACCGGCTATCGCGGAGACAAAGATACGATTTGGATCAGCCTTAAGCCCCTTCACGTAGTCGACGAATTTCTGCACCGGGTAAAGCGCGCCGCCGCCGTCGTCACTCGCCGCGCAATCGGACAGGGAAAAGTTTTGCGGCGTTGCCAAAAGTGGCATGCCCCGGCAAACGTGCCCTTTGAGCGCACACCTCAAACTTGGCTCCTGGCTCGAAAACGATTGATCCGAGAACAACCCCGAGTCGGGGGGCGCAGAACAATCGTCTTCATCGGTGACGAACACGATTCCCAACGCGGCGTCTTTGCGCAGAAAGCCGACGTTCGTCTTTGTCTGCGCTTCGTCTAAAGCCAAGCGCGCCGCAAGCAACGAGTGCTCAAAACCACACCCCGCCGTGCCAAGATCGGCGATGCATGAAAACACATCAGGCAGACGGCCCACGAAATTTGTTTTGCCCCCGGGCTGCGAAGCAAGAAAGCGAGCCCCATCGCGCACGCCACAATGGCTTGGCGCTTGCAACTCGCCGCGATCCCCACCGGTGCGTGTGCCGCCCAAACGTGACATGGAACATGCGCCGTTGCTCAAAGGAATGTTCCCCGCGCCCACGTCTGTGGACACAACGGCGACGTGCAAGTCGGCAACGCCTGCACGCTGCTCAAACGCTTCCATCATGTGTTTGAACTCTTGGCGAAGGCTCTTTTGCTCACTTTCCATCGAGCCTGAATTATCGACCACAAACAGAAGGTCCAACTTCGGCGTGAGATCAGACACGAAGGACGCGGCTTGTTCGGCCTTGGGCTCAGGATTCGGCGCCGCAAATGGGCCCGCGCCGCAGGCGATCAAGCTACAGGCAATCAGCAAAGACGACACGCGCATTCTTCATGCTCCTTGAATGTGAACGAACAAAGCTGCCGACGGCTTTCGGCTCGGCAAGCTCTCACATCCAAAGTGTCAACGGCTGCGTGAAACTGCTCAGTAATCGAACAGCACGCCTAAGGAAGCGGCAGCGACAAATGAATTTGCGCGCCCTTCGATGTCTTCAAGATTGTCTTCCGAACGCAAGCGACGCGCGGCCCCGGCTTCGAGCTGACAAAACGGCGCGAACCTGCCCGCGGAAACCACAATGCCCAGGTGACCTAAAGCGCGCGCGTGTAAGGCCGCCCAACGCCGCTCTTGTGAAGCCGAGGCAGAAGCTACATCAACCAGCGCAAAACTCAGCCCCCACGTCCCTCCGACGAATGGATGCACTGAAGAATGCTTCGGCGCAAACACGCGCGTGGTCTCCACGTCCGCGGTGAACGTCCACAGGCGCATCACGTCTTGCTGCGCGGTTGAGTGTTGGCTCACACTCACGGGCCAACGCAAGCGCCCGCCCACTCGCCAGCCCCCAGCCGATCGATAACCACCAAGCAGTGCCACGTCCCAGGCGGGTTCCACGACGAGGGCGTTGGTGCCGTAAACCGGCGCAGCGCCAAAGAACACAGAAGCTTTGGAAAAGTCCACTTGCTTTGATGCAGGTGGTGGCGTGGCCGATGCCGGTGACGCGGTGGTTGTGGCAACAACATTCGCTGGCGCCGGTTCCTTGACCACGGCGGCAGGCGCCACAGTTCTATCCGGCCGCGACCACAACATCTCAACCACGATCGTCCACACACGGCGGCGCGACAAACGCTTGGCGCAGTCCAGGCGCAAGGTAGCCAGCTCGGCGGGATTGTCTTGCACAGAGAGATCAACCACCGCCACCGAGTCGCCCGCTTCGTTGAAGCGCAACAGCGCATCGAAAGCGGCGGAGGACGCCGTCTGCAGAGCCTGCTTCTCAAGCACCACCTCAACCAAGAAGCGCGCCGAGCGCAGTTCCTGAATGGCTTCGGTTAAAGCACCGCCGCACGCGTTCGCGTGCGCGGGTGCGAACACGGCCACCGTGCCCGTCTTCGCGTGGGCAACGTTCGCAATGGCAAAGATGATAAGGCAAGCTGCAAGTAGGGACCGCGGCACAAGCCTCAGTCTTTCATGCGCATGAGGCGCGCGGCAATTGCCTTGTGCACTCCGTGTGGCGAGCCTTGCAGATAACGTGTTGCCGTTTTCTTGGCGCCAGCCACATCTCCCGCGCGCTCTTGGCTCTCCATCAACCTTTGCCACGCGGCTTGCTGCAACGGTTCGGGCGCCTCGCTGCGGGTCACGCGTTCAAACCACTGCGCGCTTTGCTGCCAGCGCTCTTGGGTGTAGGCCAGGCGACCCAAGGCGAACGCGGCATCCAACGATTCAGGCGCTTGCGCGAAACGCTGGACCAAAACAGTGAAGGCACGCTCGGCAAGCGGCGCCTGTTGCGCATAGCGAGCGCTATCGGCCAACAACAACAGCTCCGGTGCTGGCAACTGCCGCAGCAAACGCTCAAAGCCTGCTCGCTTGGCCAAGGTCAAGGCTTCGATGTGACGGCCCTTCGCCGCAAGATCCTGCCAACGGATGTCAGACACAGCGGCGCGAGGCCCGCGTGCGTTCGTGGGTTCAGCTTCGCCTGGTTGCACGGGTGGCTCAACCGCGGGCACTTGCGTTGCGATGGGCGCCGCCTTGTCTTGGGCAGCCGAGCCGAGCGCCTTCGCAGGCGAAGCGCCGTCCACACGCAGCGTTTGGCCAGCCGTCAACCGCACAGGCTCGCCCAAATCGCCGCCGGTCACGCGCACGCTGCCTTCTTTCATCGCCACCTCGAACGCACCGCGCGTGGGATCCCATGAGGCGCGAAAACGTGTGCCTGTCACCTCGATCGCGAAGCTTCCTGCGTGAAACACCCAACGCGTGTGTTCCGCATGAACGACGTGTGCCTCCAAGCTGCCTTGGGTCAGCACAACGTCCGCGCCTTTGCTCACAAGTTCGGCCACCTTGCCGCGCGACCCCGCAGACAAAATCACCGTGGAGCCATCTGCGAATTGCACCGGCAACGGCTTGTCATCGGCGGCCAACATCACGCCCACAGCGCCCGTCACAGGGCCCACCTGGAACGTCTGCGCGCGCTCACCACGCACGAGCACAAGCCATGCGGCCGCCGCAGCCAGCGGCACCAGGGCCGCCGTCCACAACGGCACCCGTCGCTTTGGCAGCGGATTGTGCATCACCGATAGGCGCAAGGCCTCCAACGCCGCTGGGTTTGTAACCACCGGCTCTTGCGCCGACGCCACCGCAGACCACAGATCAGACGAGTTCATCGTTGGCTTGTCACTCATCGCCACGAACCTTTCCCTTGATCCATGGCCGCAAGGCTTCACTTTGCGCAGCCAATTTATCAAAACGTGCCTGCGCCGACGCCAAACGCCGCCGCAGGGTCGCCATCGACATGTCGCAGGCAACAACCAACTCTTGTAGCTCCATGCCCTCGAACATGCGCAACGCGAATGGGATGCGTTCGTCGACCGGCATTTGTGCCATGATCTTGTAAACGCTGCGCGCGGCCTCCATAACGTCGGCGCTGGCCGAAGGCGCGGCCACCAAATCGGTGTCCACGTCTTTGCGCAACCAACGCCACCGTTGCCGCTTGCGAATCGCCCCGCGGGCTGAAAACACCGCGATGCTGGTAAGCCAGCCCTTAAGGGCTGAGGTGGATTGCAGCTGCTTTACCCCCTGCAAGGCGGCAAGCATCGTCTCTTGCGCCAGATCATCCACCTCCGCATCGCCTGCCCCCAACACGCGCACAAGCACACGCCGTACGTGCACGCCGTATAGATCGACCAGCGCCGCCCGCGCCCAGGCCTCGCCCGCCTGCAGGCCTTGAACCAGTCGCCCCTCGTCCAAGGCATGACCTTCCCCATGCGACGGGGGGGAGCCATGCGCCCAAGGGCGGACCTGCAAGACGGAACTCACTGACAGTAGAGTGTCTCGCCGCCACCGCCATTGCTCAAAAAAAAGCACCCGGCCGCCAAGGCGAAACCGGGTGCAAAAGACCGAACGTGGTCGGCTAGAGCAACGGACGGATGCAACAGCCCGTCAAACAATAGGTGTTCGTCGGGCAAGCGCCATCAGCCACTTGGCCGCCAGGGCCGCAGCTGATAATGCCTTCAGCACACTTTGGCGTGGGGGCGGGGGGCGGTGGTGTTCCTGCGTCGCCTTGCACGGGTACGCCGCCATCGGGCGGAGGCAAGGTCGAGGTGCAGTCGGCTTCTAGCTGTGGCTTGCCAATGCACACTTCGCACTTGTCACAGGTATTCACACAAGCTGTTTGCTGCGTGCAGGGCGGGCAGGCCGTGGGATCGCCCAACTTGTCCTGGCTGCAGGTTTTCACCAACGTCACGGTGACCGTCTTGTTGCCATTTGGAAAAGCACAGCAGCCAAAACAATCACACCCGTTCGGGGTCACACTGCCACAGTTTTTCACGCACTTTGCCGACTGCTCCGTGGGGCAATTCTTATAATTCTTGTCGTAGGGGCAGGAGGTGCCGCCCGGGTTTTTGGCGTCGCATTTGAGGTTCCATTCGCAACCGTCATTGCCCTGCCCTGAATCACCGTCGAAGAAGCAATCTTGCTTGCAAGCGTCAATGTTGTCGCCTGCTATGCCTGTCGCGAAGCTCGATTCGTCGTTGTCACAGGGCGCGACGCATTCGGGATCCAGCATGTCGACTTTGCCGTCCTTATCGTTGTCCACGCCGTCGCTACATTGAGCCACGCCCGAGACACACGACATCACCAGGCCACCCGCGCCGCCTCCGTTGAGGCCGCCGCCACCGCTCAGGCCACCGCCCCCGTTGACGCCGCCGCCACCGTTTGTGGCGCCACCGCCGTTGGTGGCACCCGCGCCTCCATCGTCTACAGAGGACGAGCTGCCGTCGTCATCGCAGCCTGTGGGCAAAACGCACACAGCCGCGAGGCCAACCACCGCGAGCATAAGGCCTGGGACATTGCGCTTCATAAGCATTCCTCCGGAGTTTTGAGCTGACTTTCCGGTTCGGTCGACACCGGGTTAAACTGAAGAACGACCCGACCCGCCGACCGGATACAAAACATTCGTGTTTTTCTGCCAGTAGCCCAAGCACGGATGTATCCACAAACCCTGCTGGCTCGTTCCATGAAGGCTTGTCATCTGTGGCCCACATCCTGGTAACCCCAGCACCGCCCCCCGCGTTATCGGACGATTGGGCGTTGATTCAGCGCTGCGTAAGGGGCGACGTGGATGCCTTCCGCCCGTTGGTCGAGCGATACCAGCGTTTGGCCTATTCGGTGGCTTTGCGCATGCTGTCCGTGCCCGCAGATGCGGAAGATGTGGTTCAGCAGGCTTTCACCCAAGCCTTTGGCGCCCTGCCCCGCTTTGATGGCAGTGGTCACGACGCAGCCTTTCGGGTGTGGTTGCTGCGCATCGTCGTCAACGGCGCCAAGGACTTGCTCAAATCAAAACACCGCGGGGATGTGGCGCTCACCGATGACGAAACTGCCTGGGCGGCCCTGGCTCCCGGCGCGAGCCCCGAGGAGATCGCTGGCGCGCACGGGGAGGGGGCAAGGCTGGCGCGTGGCCTTGCCACCTTGCCGGAAAAATACCGCACCTCTTTGATCCTTAAAGACGTAGAGGATCTTTCCTACGAGGAGATGCGCGGCATTCTTAGGTTGCCCATCACAACATTGAAAATCAGAGTTGTGCGTGCGCGCGCCATGCTGCGCGCCTGGCTCGAAAGCGAAGCGAACCGATGAAACCCGACCCATCCAAAGACATGAGTGAGCTTAAACAGCTTGCGGACGTCACCGTGCCGCCGCAGCTGGTGGCCAAGGTCATGCAGGCGGTTTCACAGCCACAGCCGTTTCGTTTGTGGCGCTGGCTGCGCACACCACACCGGTTCGAGTTGCGTTTGTCACCGCTGTGGTTGGTCAGCACCTTGAGCGCCGTTACCGTGTTCGCGGCGGCGGCCACATCGTTGTGGCGACCGCCAACACCACCTTCCTTCGTGGCCACTCAAAACGCTCAGGGCGAGGTGCTGGTGCGGTTTGTGATTCGCGCCGCTGGGGCCCAGCAGGTGGCTGTGGCCGGTGATTTTAACGACTGGAATCCCGATGGGGCCACCTTGGTGCGGCTTGCGCAGCCCGATGTCTTTGCCATCACCCTGCCTTTGGCCAAAGGCAAAACCTACAGTTACAAGTTCTTGGTCGACGGGGAATGGATTGAAGATCCCGCAGCCGAAGCCCGCCCCGATGGATTCGGCAACCGAAACAGCGTCTTGCGTCTGTGAGGCGCGCGCGGTGAACGGAGCTCGCGTTATGCTGCCGTCATCACTTCAATGTCGCTTCGGTTCGGATCTCGCGCCTTCATAACGGCGTGCGCCCTGTGTGTCTCGCAGCCCGCACGGGCGAACGGCGAAGTCACGGCCAACCTGAGCGCCCCCGTGGGATACGATTCCAATGCTTTGCTTGAAGTGAACCCGGTGGGAACCGATGCGGGCGCGCGCGGGTATTTTGCCGGCATAGATGGAGCGCTCGGATTGCGGCTCATGTCGCACGGCTGGGAGGCGTTCGCTGGCTACGATGGCAATCACCGCTATTCGGACGACTTTGGCAACCTCCTGTGGCATTCGCTTGAACTTGGCGCTGGCTGGCAACACGGCACCACCCGATTGGAAGTGGCGTGGTTGGTGGTGCAGTTCATGGCACCGCAGTTCTCTGCGGACGAATTCATTGGGACTGGGCCACGCGGCGGCGCATCATGGGCGCTGACCGATCGACTGCGGCTGCGCGTTGATACCGGCACGCAGGCGCGCCGCAATGATCTGCGCACGCAGGGCTATTCACACGCCAGCTTGGTTCTGCGCTATCTGTTGAGCGCGCACCTCAGCGCTGGCGTCCGCGTGCAAAGCGCGTGGCTTGGCAACACGCCCGTGGCCACGCAGCCTCTGTGGCAACGGCATCGCTTGGCACCGTTTGTCTCGATAGGTGTCAAGCCGTGGTTGGTGTGGGCCGCGCCCTTCGTCGGGGCCCGCACGCTTAACAATGAAACCGCCGGCCAGTGGGGTGGCGTGTTCAGCGTGGAGCGCACGCTGGGGCAAGGATTCGCTGTGAACGCGTCGGTGGATCTCACCCGCGAGTGGGGACCGCAAGCGGCAGGACGCGCGGATCGCTTCGAAGGCACGTTGGCTTTGGCATGGCGCGGAACCCATGCGTCAAAAACAACCTCCGCCGAGGGAGACGATGATGTGCGGCCAGTTATCTCGGGCCGGCGCGTTCGTTTCCGCTTGCGCTTCAACACCGCGCGGAAGGCGCAGCTCATCGGTAGCTTCGATGGCTGGGGCCCAGGCCTGCCGATGGAAAAGCTGCCGGGTGGCGATGACGTGTGGGAGGTTTGGTTAAACGAGGCGCCCTGTGGACCCGTGCGCTATCGCTTTCTCGTCGACGACGTGCCTTTGGCCCCACCCCAAGCGCCGCGTTACGTTGCCGATGGGTTTGGCGGCCGCGATGGCGAGCTGAACGTGCCCGAAAGCGTATGTTTCAAGAAAGAAACCGCAAAGCGCGTATCCTCCCGCAAGCCTCATTCGTTCTAAAGAGCGTCCCATGTTTACTTCCACCTTCACCCACGTCGTTGTATGCGTCTGGTTGGCAGCCGGCTTGCCTGATGACGCGCGCCTCGCAGGTGTGCAGAGCCGGCTCACAACGACCATGGCGTTGGTTGCGAAAGAACAACTGCCGGCCGACGTTGTGGTGAACAAAGTGCGCGAAGGCCTGGCCAAGCGTGTGCCACCCGCCGCCATTGCCGGGGCTGTGGAACGGCTGGTGGAGCAATTGCGCCAAGCGCGCGCGCTTGCCAAAGCCGAAGGTATCGCCAAGCCCAGCGCTCGTTTGCTGCAAAGTGTGGCTGAGGCCAGTTTGGCAAGTGTGGATCGAAGTGCTCTGCGCCGGTTGCTTAGTGGTCCTCAGGAAGAGGCGAACAAAGCGCAAGCCATCGAATCGCTGGCCGATCTGAAGCTGCGTGGCTACGCCCCGGAAGCCACGGTGGCGGTTGTTGAGTCGGTGCTGGCCAAGGATCCGGGCGCGTTGCCGCAACTGCCCTTAGCCATCGAAGCGCTTCGCCAGGATTTCGCGCTAACCACGGTTGAGGCCACAACGTCGCTTGAATCAGGCTTCAAAAGTGAGCGCTCGTTGCAAAAGGCCGCGCAGCGCGCACGCCAAGCCAATGACGACCCCGGCAATGGGAACAACACCACCAGCGACGAAGGCGGCAAAGGCCGGGGCGTTGAAGGCAACCCTGGCAAGGGCAAGGCCCTCGGCCGCGGCAAACCTTAATTGCCGGGGTTCTGCCGAACGGTGATCGCCAAGCGCGCCACGCTCTTGAGCACGTGTGGCACGCGCTTAAGCAAGCGGATTGAAGGCGGGCGCTTTTCGCGCACGGCAAACGGAATCTCAACCACCTTCTTGCCTTCGCGGTGGGCGCGAATCACGAACTCGCTGGCAAACACGTCTTTGTCCAGCTGGCAGCGGCCCACGGTGGGCAGCAACGCCTCTCGCTTGAACGCCTTTAAGCCGTGCGTATCAGTGCCTTTGTATTGGCACACCAAACGCAGCATGCCGTTGTAAACCAACGTGGCGCTACGACGGAACAGCGGCCGCTGATCGTTTGAGCCCACCATGGCCTTCGAGCCCACAACGAGATCCGTATCCGTGCGTTCAAGCAGAGCCAACGCACGCGCATAAAATTCCGTGTCCAGCAAATCGATTTCGTCGCAGATCACGAAGGTGCCGCGCGCGTTCTCGATGCCCGACTTCATCGCCAAGCCATAGTTCGGTTGGCCAAGCGACAAGAAGCGCACTTCGGGGTATTCGGCTTCGAGGCCCTTGCCGATCTCGATCGTGCGATCACGCGAGCCATTTTCGCTGATGATGAGCTCATAAGTGAACCCGAAGGCCTTTAACATTTCGCGCAGCTCCATCACTGAGCCGCGCAAGATGCCCTCCTCGTTGTAAACGGGAATGACGATCGAAACGTGAGGGGCTTCTTGTGACTTCGGGGCGGCGCTCATTTTTTAATCTCCGTAGGCAGCTTCAATGGTGGCCGCAACTTCGCGGCCCGCGATCACGCAGTCTTCCATGGCGTTATAGGTCCACGCGCCATAGCGGCCGCGCGGGTAAATGCCGTGCGATTCAAGGAAGCGAAAAATGGCTGTGGTGGCCGGATAATAGTTGTGATCGAAGATCACGTACGCGTACTTGATCTCTTTCGGATCTGCGAACAACACGTCGTCCGTTGATGTCAGTGCGCCCGCTTCCACCAAACCCTGCGCGCACTGCCGTGTGACCGCGTTGATGTCCGTGATCGCCGCGCGATCGGCCAGCTCCACATAAAACGACGACGTACCGCTTGGGGCCATACTCGGCATCGCGTTGGTAAAGATACCCACCCGGTAAAACGGGTACTTCTTTTCTGGCACATAGATCCAATGCCAATCCGCGGGGCTCTTCTTGCGCGTGGCCAGGTTCAGATACTGCAACGTCGTGCAGCGTAAATTGGCCGCATGCTTTTCGATTTCAGGCGGCAAGTTGGGCATGCGCTTGAGCAATTCCGGCAGCGGTATGGTGGCCACCAACGCGCGGTAGGGAATACGCTCGCCACCCACTTCAATCTCGCGCTTTTCGTAATCGATGACGTCAGGGCTTGTGCCCATGTTGACGCCCGCAGGATCCACGCGGCTGATCAGCGCCTTGGTGAACGTCTCGATGCCGCCGTGCTTGGGGTACACGAAACTCACGTTGTAGCCCATCTCGCCTGGGCCTGCGCCCACAGCCCCCGCCACGATTTGCTCCAAGTTGGGTAACGGCACAAAGCGCGAGCACCATGCCGCTGTGATGTCTTTGGGCGAGACACCCCACAAACGTTCGTTGTAGGGAATCATGAAGTGCTTCGAGATGCCGGCACCGAAGTGGCGCAAGCAGTAGTCCTCGAAGTCGCGTGGCTCATCACCCACGTCGCCTTTGAGCTTGGCTTCGATGACGCCCATCAAGCACTCGTGAATCACATCGGGGGGCAAACCGTGCAAGTTGGCTTGAAACGGGTACCGCGTGAGGACGCCATTGGAGAAAACACGCGCCACGCGCTGCACCGATTGCATTTGGTCGGGCAGCACGTCGGCCACCAATTTCTTCACCGCCGGGTCACGCAGGTGAAGCCAATGGCCGGTCTTATCGAACAGATAACCTTGGCGTTCGTCGGTGCGCGCGTGGCCACCCAGGCGTGCCTCCTTTTCAAATAACACCCACGGCAGGCGCAAGTGCATGGCCGCCGAGATTCCGGTTAAGCCGCCACCGAGAATGACCACTTTCTTTGCGATATCGCTGCCCAAGGGACCGGCTTGCCTACCACGGCCAACCGTTTGGCATCAACCCCAATGAGCCCCTTTTCGGCCAGCCGTGCGCGAAAGCCCCGGGGGCCGCCCCACTGTCGCGGAATCTCGTGTTAGGGCACAGACGTTGCGTCAGTGCGATGTTTACGGTGGGCCCGAATGTTGACCATCTCGACCAAGAGCGAAAATGCCATGGCGAAGTAGATATAGCCCTTGGGTATGTGCTGATGAACCCCCTCCACCACCAACATCACGCCAATCAGCAGCAAGAAAGACAACGCCAAAACCTTGAGGGTCGGGTGCGTTTCGACGAACGCACTCACACGCCCGGCTGCCAGCAACATCACGCCAACCGCGATCATGACAGCCGCGATCATCACCGCGAGCCCCTTCCACATGTGTTCGGGATGGGTTTCCACCATGCCCACGGCGGTAATCACGGAATCCAACGAAAACACGATGTCGAGCAACAGGATCTGAATGAGCACGCTGTTGAACGAGGCGCGCGCCTTGGGGCGCTCGTCAGCATGATCCGCTGCGCCTTCTAGACGTTCGTGGATCTCGTAGGTCGACTTGCCGATGAGGAAGATGCCGCCCACAAGCAAAATCACATCGCGACCCGAGATCCCCAAAGCGTCGCCTTCCGCCCCCGTCCACACCGCTGGAATCCAGAACCACGGCTTGGTGAGCTGCATGATCCAACTGATGGTCAGCAGCAAGAGGATGCGCACACCCATGGCCAGGCCTAAACCGAGGCGGCGGGCCTTCTCTTGCCGCTCGGGCGGCAACTTGCCAACCAAGATGGCAATGAAGACGATGTTGTCGATGCCAAGCACGATCTCCAAGGCGGTCAAGGTTGCCAACGCAATGATGGCTTCCGCCGAAAGCAGATCTGTGATTCCTCCGATAGCCGCCCCCAACCCAACCAGCGTGTTCACTCCCAGGAACTTAGTAAACAGTCAGCCCGCTGTCATCGGATTGGGAAAAGGTTACCGTCTTAGGCGCCGGTGAGGTCGAGCAAATCATTTAGAACGCCACCCGCCGTCACCTCGAGGCCGGCCCCAGCTCCCGTGATAACAAGCGGGCTGCGGTAACGGGTGGTGGTAAACGCTATTTGGTTGTCGGTGCCTTCGAGCGACGCGAACGGCGTGCCACGCGGCACTTTGCGCAACCCCACGCTGATCTTCTTTGCTGTAACGGTGGCCACGTAGCGCAGGACGGCGCCTTGCGCCCTAGCGGCTTCGACGCGCTTGGTCCACTCGGCGTCCCAGCTCGGCAGCTTTTCCACAAACGCTTCTTTGCTTAGCTTCCTGGCTTCGGCTGGCACCAAGCTTTCCACCACCACGTCGTCAGGCTCACCCGCAAAACCGAGCAAGCGCCCCAGAATGAGCGCTTTACGTCCCACGTCGGCGCCCGACAGATCATCGCGCGGATCGGGTTCGGTGTAGCCTTTGGCCATCGCTTCTTTGACGGCCTCCGAGAACGATTTGCCTTGGCCCACGGCGGTCAACAGATAGCCGAGGGTGCCCGATACACAGCCCTCGATGCGCAACACCTTGTCGCCAGACTCGGCCAGCTTCCGGTACGTGTCCAGGATGGGCAAACCAGCCCCAACGGTGGCCTCAAACCGCAGCTGTCGGCCCCCGCTCTTCACGGCTGCGCGAAGCGCGTTGTGCTCTGATGTCTTCGACGACATGGGCCGCTTGTTGGCAAGCACGATGTCCATGCCGGCCTGCACGCCCGCCATCAACACGGCGGTGGTGTCATGAGCCGTCACGTCCACAAGCACCGGACGCGACAAGGCGTGCTTGGCGAAATAGTGAACCGCATCAAGCGGCGAGCCCTTGTGGCCCTTGGGCGCGTTTGCGAAAGAGCGGCCTTCCGCTTTTAGTTTTGCCAGCTCGGCCACCTGTGTGGAGGTCAACCCGTCAGCGCTGAACACGAAACCCGAACGATCCACAGCCCCCACAACGCGCAGGCGGCTCACATCCGCGCCGCGGCCCGCGGGCTTTTTTCGGCCGCTCTTGCCGTTCTTAGCGCTCTTGGCAATGAGCGCGGCCAGCGTGCGGCCGATCTGCCCAAAGCCCAACAAGACGACGTCCACATGGTCGGTCTCACGCACAGACCCGCCGCCGATCTTCGACAGCTGAAACGTATCGTGAATCGCCCGTTGCGCGTCACCCGCTTGTGCCTGTGACACGACGAACGAGATGTTGAGCTCGGATGACCCCTGCGCAATCGCCACGATGTTGATGCCAGCCCCTGCCATGGCACCGAACACGCGGGCGGCGATGCCAGGCTGGCCGGCCATACCCAGGCCCACCACCGCCACGGTGGCCATTCCAGCTTGCACCGCAACGCCGTCCACATAGCGGCTGGCGATCTCTGCAGCGAATGCCTTCTGCAGACACTTCTGCGCCGCCTTGGCTTCGTTTTCTGGAACGGTAAAACAAATCGTTTGCTCGGACGACGACTGCGAAATCAACGACACCGACAAACCGTGATCGGAAAGCGTGGCGAACGTCCGCGCAGCCACGCCTGGCACGCCCAATAACCCGCGGCCCGCCACGGACACAAGGGCTTGGCCCGTCGCCGCTGACAAAGCTTTGACGGGATACTTATCCAGCGTGTGACGGGCCGAGATTTCCGTGCCGAGCGACTCGGGATTGCCGAAGGGCCGCACGTGCACGGGGATGTCTTTGCCTGTGACAGGAATCAGGGCGCGCGGGTGCAGGACCTTGGCGCCGTAATAGGCCAGTTCCGCGGCTTCGCGCACGTTGAGTTGTGGCACCACGCGGGCATCGCTGACCACGCGCGGATCCGCGGTCAACAGGCCTGGCACATCTTTCCACAGTGAAACACGCTGCGCGCCCAAGGACCGACCGAGCAAGGTGGCCGTCAGATCAGAGCCGCCACGGCCCAACGTCACCGTGCCAACGGGCTGGCCCGCGTCGTCAACCATCGCACCCAAGAACCCAGGCACCACGGCAACCACGCCCGACGCCAGCACTGGCAACAAGCGTTTACGGGTTTCCTTGTCGCTGGCGTCGAGATCGGGGGCGGCGCCGCCAAAAGGGCCGTGCGTGACGATGATCTCGGTGGGCTCGATGTATTGCGCCTTGACGCCCGCGCTGTTGAGCACCGCCTCGAACACGCGTGCAGAGAGCCGCTCGCCGCGCGAGACCACCAAATCGCTCGTGCGTGGCGTGAGCTCGCGCAACACCAGCAAACCTGTGGCCAGTGACGCCAGCTCTTGCAGGGAGGCGTCGATGATGGCTTGCAGTTTCTTGCGGGCCGCGGCGTCAGCCAGCGCGCCCTTAACGATTGTGTGGAACTTCTGCGCCAAAGCCACGTTGGCCGCGTCCACGGCCGTCTTGTCACCGTCCTTGGCGGCTTTGGCCACCGCCAACAGCGCGTCGGTCACACCGGCCGGCGCCGAGCACACCACCGCCAAGGGCGAGGTGCAGGCTTTCACGATGGTGGCTGCGTGTTTGTAAGCCGCGGCATCGCCCAAAGAGGCGCCGCCGAACTTGAAAACTTCTGGGGCTTGGCTGTTTTTCTGGCGTGGCATGACCGTTTGCCGCCTGCGCGGGGCGGCTACAGTACTTGGTTTTTCGCTCGCTTGCGAGTCCTGCACCCAAGGCCCGTGCGCTTGTTTGCGGGAGCTTTGCGGAACAGGCAGCCCCCCCACCGCCATTTGCAGGATTTGGCCACAGATCTGCCACGGAATTTCGCCACACCCCTTGCCGGGCGATTTTTTAAGGTAAATTGGCGCCCCATGAAGCCATTTCGCGCCGTATTCAAATGTTCCTCTGGTTGTGCCGGAGAATGGGCGCTCGACGAAGTGATTTACCGCTGCCCCACCTGCAATGGATTGCTGGAAGTGCGGCACGACACCGAAGCGCTCAAACAGCGCAGCGCCTGGCAGTGGATGAAGCTGTTCGAGTCTCGATACCTGGGCACCGAATGGCCGTTTGGGTCGGGCGTGTGGGGCAAGCGCGAGTGGGTGCACCCCGGCATCCGCGACGAGAACGTGGTCTCGATGTACGAAGGCGGATCGAACCTGTTTTGGGCCCAGCGCTACGGCAGCCAGATCGGCGTCGAAGATCTGTGGATCAAACTCTGCGGTAACTCCCACACGGGATCGTTTAAGGACCTAGGCATGACCGTGCTCGTGTCGGTGGTCAAACAGATGATGGCCGACGGCAAAAATGTTTCGGCCGTGGCGTGCGCCTCCACGGGCGACACCTCCGCGGCACTGGCCGCCTATTGCGCCGCCGCCGGTGTGCGATCATTGGTGATCTTGCCGCATGGAAAGATTTCCACCGCGCAGCTTGTGCAACCGCTGGCCAACGGCGCCAAGGTGCTGGCCCTCGACGGCAACTTCGACGATTGCATGGCCGTGGTGCAAAGGTTGGCGGCCGAAGAAGGCGTGTACCTTGCCAACAGCATGAACTCGCTGCGCCTTGAGGGGCAAAAGACCGTGGGCATCGAGATCTGCCAGCAGTTCGAGTGGAAGGTGCCCGATTGGCTCATCATACCCGGCGGCAACTTGGGCAACGTCAGCGCGTTGGGCGCGGGCTTTAACCTCATGAAGGAGCTCGGCATCATCAACAAAATGCCGCGCATTTGCGTGGCACAAGCCGAGCACGCAAATCCACTTTATCAGTCGTATTTATCCGGCTACGAGAAATTCGAATCGATGGTGCCCAAGACCACCTTGGCGTCCGCGATCCAGATCGGCAACCCGATCAGCCGCGACAAAGCGATCCGCGCACTCAAACAATTTGATGGCGTGGTGGAGCAAGCCTCCGAAGCCGAACTGGCCGACGCGGCCGCACGCGCCGATCGCACGGGTATGTTCTGTTGCCCTCACACCGGCGTGGCTTTGGCCGCACTTGAAAAACTTGTGGCACGTGGGCTCATTCGCAAAGATCAATCGGTGGTGGTGATCAGCACAGCCAACGGATTGAAGTTCACGGATTTCAAAGTGGCGTACCATGAACGTCGCTTGGGCGCGGTGGCGGATCCGAAGTTTGCGAACGAGCCCATCATGCTGCCCAACAGCTACAACGACGTGCGCGACGCCGTTCGCCGCATTTTGGATCAACCATAAACGTCACGACTGCCGGGGCCGTCATGCAAATTCATTTGTTCGATACCACTTTGCGTGATGGCACCCAAAGCGAAGGGTTGAGCCTGTCGTTGGAGGACAAGCTCAAGATCACGAAGCTTCTCGACGCGTTCGGCATCGCGTTCGTTGAAGGCGGTTATCCGGGCTCGAACCCTAAAGACGTTGAATACTTCGAGCGCGTGCGCGCGCTGCCGTTGCAGCAAACGAAACTCACGGCGTTTGGCAGCACCCGCCGCGCCGGCATTGAGGCGGCCGCCGATCCGAACCTGCAAGCGCTGGTGCAAGCTCACACGCCCGCTGTGTGCATCTATGGCAAATCCTGGCCACTGCACGTCACAGAAGTCCTGCGCACCACCCTCGACGAAAACCTCGCGATGATCCGCAGCAGCGTGGCGTTCCTGAAAGCGGCTGGCAAAGAGGTGATCTACGACGCCGAACACTTCTTCGACGGCTACAAAGCCGATCGCGCGTACGCTTTGGCAGCTTTGGCAGCCGCCGCCGAAGCCGGGGCCGACTGGCTCACACTTTGCGACACCAACGGCGGCAGTTTGCCCACCTTCATCTCGAAAGTGGTGTCGTACGTGAAGGCCCATCTGGGCACGCCGCTCGGCATCCACACGCACAACGATACAGACTGCGCCGTGGCCAACGCGTTGGCCGCCGTTGAGGCTGGGTGCACGCAAGTGCAAGGCACCATGAACGGATGGGGCGAACGTTGTGGCAACGCCAACCTTATCTCCATCATTCCCGCCCTGCAGCTGAAGATGGGCTATAGGTGCGTGCCTGACGAAGCGCTGGCCAAGCTCACAGAGCTGTCCCGCACGGTGTCCGAAATCGCCAACATCAGGCCTCGCGCCCACGCGCCGTATGTGGGTCGCTCGGCCTTCGCACACAAAGGCGGCGCGCACGTGGCCGCCGTGGAAAAGATCACCCACAGCTACGAACACCTAAATCCCGAACAGGTGGGCAACAGCCGCAAGATCGTTGTTTCGGAGCTTTCGGGCCGCGGCAACGTGCGGATGCGCGCCGCTGAAATCGGCGCTGACCTGGGTGGCAACGAGAAGGATGTGTTGGCGCGCATCAAAGAGCTTGAAAACCGCGGCTATCAATTTGAGGCCGCCGAGGGCTCGTTCGAGCTCATCGTGCGCAAGCTTCGCCCAGGGTATCAAGCGCCCTTTGAACTGTTGGACGTGGTGGCGATCTCGGAACAACGCCGCGGCAGTGAGATGTTTTCTGAAGCCACGGTTAAATTGCGCGTGGGCACCGAAACAGTGCACACCGTGGCCGAAGGCACCGGGCCCGTGCACGCGCTTGATCGTGCGTTTCACAAGGCCCTGGATCCGCTTTACCCCGCCCTTGCGGCGGTTCACTTGGTTGACTTTAAGGTGCGCATCTTGGACCCCGAGCGCGCCACGGGTGCCAGCACGCGCGTATTGATCGAGACGGGCATGGGCAACCAGAGGTGGAGCACCATCGGCGTCTCGCAAAACATCATCGAGGCCAGCTGCTTGGCGTTGGCCGATGCCCTTGAATTGCCCCTGGCTCGCCACGCGCCTTAAGCGCGGGCGTTTACGATCGCTAAATACGCGTCCAACGTGGCTTCAAGGCCATGGTCGAAGGATTCGCAAACCACCGCGTGGCCGATCGAGACCTCAAGCACGCCCGGAACGGCGTCCAGGAACGACCCTAGGTTTGCCTGGTTCAGGTCGTGACCGGCGTTGACCCCGATACCCAGCGCCATTGCGTGTTTCGCCGCAGCGGCGAACCTTGCCAGCTCCGCCGCCTGCCCGCGCTGACCGAACGCGCGTGCGTACGGCTCTGTGTAAAGCTCGATGCGATCGGTGCCGGTGGCCTTCACGGCCTCCACTTGCGCTAGCACCGGGTCCAAGAACACGCTGACGCGAACGCCACCCCGCTGCAGTGTCCTCACCGCGTCCTTGATTTGCTCGGCTTTCGCAACCGCGTCCCAGCCGTGGTCCGACGTCAACTGCCCCGGTTCATCGGGCACCAAAGTGCACTGGTCGGGCTTGGTCGTCAGCACCAGCTCCAAAAACGCGGGCGTGGGATACCCCTCGACGTTAAATTCCACCCCGGATTGCGTCTTTACGAAGGCCGCCAACGCCGCCACGTCAGCAAAGCGTGTGTGTCGCTCGTCCGGCCTGGGGTGCACCGTTAGCCCATGCACGCCCCGGGTCACGCAGCGTTGGGCGATGGCCAATACATCGGGGTTATTGTGGCCCCGCGAATTACGCAGCAAGGCAAACTTATTTAGGTTGACGCTGAATTTCGTCATGACGCGAGCTTGTGAACCTTACCAGAAACCAAGGAGACGGAGTTTCGCGGGGTCTGAGCGCGTACTTCCGTGAATCCACGAAAATTCGTGGCGGTGGCAACCGCGTCAGGATGTTAAGTGGTTGAAAACACGATGCAACCTTTTCGGCACGCCGGTTGCTAAGAAGTCATTGTGCACCGACCTGCGGGGGTACCAGATTTATCCCCCGAGAAGACAAAAAAGACCCACCCGTTGCCTCCGTCCTCGACCCCTGAACTGCAGTTCTTGTTCAGATAGGTCGCCCTCCTCGGACTGGCAACCCCGCAGGTTGGCGTGCCTCTTAGGCCCGTCCGATGCCCATCTTCTTCATCTTGGAAGCCAAGGTGCTTGGACGCAGCCCCAGCAAGGCCGCGGCGCCCTGGTTGCCCGCCACTTTCCATTGTGTCTTCTCCAGGGCGCGCATGATGTTTTCGCGCTCCAGCCGTTCAATGTCATCGGGCTGAAGGATGAGGTCATGTTCGCGGGGTGGCGACGTCATCATCGCATCCGTGTGGTCGCGCGCAGGTGGTGGCGCTGGCTGCGCGGGCAGGATCGTGCGGCGCTGTCCTGGGTCCATCGCCTCCTCGAACGCGGACAAGAAAAGCTGCCCGCCCCGCTGCTGCGCCACCGCATGAAACACCATCGCTTGCAGTTCGCGAATGTTGCCCGGGAACCGATATGTATCGAGCAATTCGGGCAAGCCGGGCGGGCACGCCGGCACCGCAATGCCCAAGTCTTCGGCCGCCAGTCGGATGAAGTGATCCAGCAATGTGCGCAGATCACCCGCCCGCTCACGCAACGGCGGGATCGTGATGTGGTAGCTCCGCAGGCGGTAATACAAGTCGGAGCGCAACGACGAAGCGGCACGATTCGTGGCCGCCACGACCCGCGCGCGCATTGGCTTTAGAACGTCGGCGCCCAGCGGCTGGTACTCGCGCTCTTGCAGAACACGCAGCAACTTCACCTGCGACGCTTCCGACAAATCACCAATTTCATCGAGGAACAACGTGCCTGCGGCGGCCGCTTCGATCATACCCTTCCGGGTTCCCACGGCGCCGGTGAACGCGCCCGGGACGTGGCCGAACAAGGTGTCGGAAAACATCTCGTCATCAAGGCCGGCAACGTTAACCGCCACGAACGGGCCCTTGCGACCACTTGACTCATGCAGCGCTCGCGCCATCAATTCTTTGCCGGTGCCTGTCTCGCCCGAGATCAACACTGGTTGAAAGCCCTTCGACGCGGCCTCGAGGTACGTGAAAATCCGCAGCATTGCCGGATCAGCGGTGATGATGGACTCGAACGCCTTCGGATCCTTGAGTTCCTGCTGGAAGTAGCTGCTGCGCAAAGCCGCGGCTTCTTGCCTGAGCGCGCTGGTCTCCAGCACCTTCTCAACGGTGGCCACAAGCAGTTCGGAATCCACTGGCTTGGTCAGGTAATCAGCGGCACCGAGCTTCATGCAACGCACAGCTGTGCGCACGTCATACTCGGCCGTCATCACCACCACAGGCAGCTGCGGCTGCAACGCCAGCGCCTGTTCCAAAACCACTTCCCCACGCATGTGCGGCATCAACAAGTCAAGCAGCATGAGCTCGATGTTGTTCTCGCGAAGCAAGCGGGGCACCTCGCGGCCATCGCTGCACGTAACAACGTTTGCGAAGCCGGACGCGCGCAAGTTCAGGCGCACGCCGTCCAGCGCGCCGACCTCGTCGTCCACCACCAATATCGAGCCCACCTGGGTTGCCTCTTCGTCCGTCACAGATCGCCCTTTGCGCTTGAAATTCCGCGCTAGTATCAACGATTTTTCGTGAGTCGTCGCTAAAATTCGCGAGTACGGCGGTTCGAGAGTGAAAACTCGAAACTGTGCAACGTGAACGGAATTTGGTGAGCCGATTTATCGCGAGGTCACGCCATGACCACGTAAAATCAGTTACTTATGGCCCACGTAGCCCTCCTAAGCCGTTGGCATGCCCCCTGCTAGGCATGCTTCGTAGCGATGTGGTTGAGCATCGGGGGAGGTTGTTCAATGAATTTGCCAGATTCTTTCGCAGAGCCAGACGCAAACGCACTGCGCCGTGGTCCTCGCGCCGTCGGAGTCGCCGCTGACAGCGCGTCGCGTCTCATTCACGACCTGAACAACGTGCTCACGGTTATGCTCACAACCTCCAGTTTCCTGGGCGCCGAGGTCAACCCGCAGTCTCCGCTGTTTGGCGATGTCAACGACATCGTGAACCAGGCGCGGCGCGCTGCCACCCTCGTGCAGCAGCTGTCTCAGCAACTTCGTGCCGAAGGGCGCCGCGCCCTCTAGACATCATATGCACAGCCATCCAACACCACCGGCTGCCTCGCCCTTACGCGCGCTGATCGTCGACGATGTCCCCGAAATCAGTTTTGCCGTTGCACGCTACCTCGGGCAACACTGCGCGGGCGGCGCCCTCATCGCAAACAGCGCCGCGGAAGCGCTCACGCAACTTGAGACGATGCCAGTTCACATTGTGATCTCAGATTTGCGCATGCCGAACCGCGACGGGATCTCGTTCTTGGCCGAGGTGCACCGGCGCTGGCCCGCCACCCTGCGTGTGCTTTTGACGGGACAGTCACAGTGGGAATCGGCGCTGTTGGCAGTTCCGCACTGCCATCAATTCATAAGCAAGCCCGTGGAGCTGCACCACCTGGGCGCCTTGTTGGCCCGCGTGAGCGCGTGGCTGGATCCGACGTTGGACGCCGCCACGGCCGACAGCCTCGGTGGTCTGGCGATGTTGCCAAGCGCGCAGGCCAGCCTGGTGGCGTTGCATGGCATGTTGGCATCGCCCCACCCACGCAGCGCCGACCTCGCGACGGTCATCCGCCGCGACCCAGGCCTCAGCGCCAAGGTGCTGCAGATCGCGAACGCGTCGTTCTTCGGCGGTGGCAGCCGCATCAGCGACGTCGACGGCGCCACAAGCCTGTTGGGCGCTTCATACCTGCAGGATCTGCATCGCCGGGGGGCCTTAATGACGCCAGCAAGGAATGGAGGCATGGGGGCGGCCTTGGATGTCGATGCGCTCGCCCGCCACGCCTTGGTCGTTGCACAAACAGCGAAAGCCACACTTAAAGATCCGCGGGCCGCCGAAGCGGCTTACAGCGCAGGCCTTCTGCACAGCGTGGGATGGTTCGCCATGGCGGCGGCGCACCCGGGCTTGGTTGGCGACGCAAGCCAGGTTCCCCCCGGCATGGCGGAACGCCTGGGGGCACAGCTGTTATCGTTTTGGGGCTTGCCTTCGCAGATCGTGTCAGCGGTGGCCCAATCGTTTTACGCACCCGAGGAGGAAACGTTTGGCCCCGCGTCAGCCGTGCATTTGGCCCGCGGCCTCGCGAACGTGATTGGTCAAGGCGACCTCGGTGCCATCGGCCCGCGGGTTAGCCTTTCAGATGACTTTGTGATCAAACACAACCTGCAGACGCGCCTGCCCGCGTTGTTGGACAAAGCCAGCAACGCGGACATTCAGGCCCGCCGAAGTTTGAGCCCCATCCCAGGGGCGGTGGCGGTTTGATCAAACCAGAACGGTTTGGCCCATCAGGTGCTTGTCGACCGCGCGTGCGGCCTGACGGCCCTCGGCGATGGCCCACACCACAAGCGATTGGCCGCGGCGCATATCGCCCGCGCTAAACACGTTCGCGACCGAAGTGGCGTAGTTATTCTCGCCGGCTTTCACGTTGCCGCGCTCGTCCAGCTCAACGCCCAACTCGGTGAGCAAGCCTGGTTTCTCAGGGCCCAAGAAGCCCATAGCCAGCAAGATCAAGTCGGCCTTGATGACCTTTTCGGAACCGGGGATTTCCTCAAATTTGGGACGTCCCACGGCCGGCACCTGGCGCAAACCAACCACGTGCAGCTCTTTCACGTTGCCGTTCTCGTCGCCAACGATCTTCTTCGTGCTCACGGCATATTGGCGCGGATCTTGTCCCCACAAGGCCGCCGCTTCTTCTTGGCCGTAATCCATCTTGTAGACCTTGGGCCACTGCGGCCAAGGGTTGTCGCTCGCGCGTTCGTCAGGAGGCCGCGACATGATTTCGAGCTGAACAACCGCTTTGGCGCCGTGGCGCACAGAGGTGCCCACGCAGTCGGTGCCCGTGTCGCCACCGCCGATGACCACGACGTGTTTGTCTTTGGCGCTGATGTATTCGCCATCGGCCAGCTTGCTGTCGAGCAGGCTCTTGGTGTTCTTCGTCAAGAACTCCATCGCCATGTGAATGCCTTTGAGCTCGCGCCCTTCCACCGGCAGATCACGCGCCTGCGTCGCACCACCACACAGAACCACAGCGTCAAACTCGGACTTGAGTTTCTCCGTGGGGTAATTCTGGCCGACGTTGGTGTTCGTGAGGAAAGTGACACCTTCCTCTTTGAGTAGGTTCACCCGGCGTTCAACCAGGCGCTTGTCCAACTTCATGTTGGGAATGCCGTACATGAGCAAGCCACCGATGCGATCGGCCCGCTCGAACACCGTCACCAAGTGGCCGGCCTTGTTCAGTTCAGCCGCGCACGCCAAGCCCGCAGGACCCGAACCGATCACAGCCACCTTCTTGCCCGAGCGGTTTTCAGGCGGCTGCGCCGTGATCCAACCGTGCTCGAACGCGTGGTCGACAATCGAGCACTCGATGCTCTTAATTGTGACCGGCGGGGCGTTGATGCCCAAAACGCACGAGCCTTCGCAAGGAGCGGGGCACACGCGGCCGGTAAATTCAGGAAAGTTGTTGGTCTTGTGCAAGCGATCCAAGGCTTCCCGCCACTGGCCGCGGTAAACCAAGTCGTTCCACTCGGGGATCAGATTGTTGAGTGGACAGCCCGTGGCCATCCCCGCCAACAACTGCCCCGTGTGACAGAACGGCACGCCGCAATCCATGCAGCGCGCGCCCTGCTCTTGCAGCACCTTTTCAGGCAGGTGCTCGTGAAACTCGTTCCAATCTTTGACGCGTCCCTTTGGATCGTCCCACGCTGGAGCCTGTCGCTTGTATTCCAGAAAGCCTGTTGGCTTGCCCATGATCGTTTTGTCTCTTCGGCCTGTATTGACTTGGGGGGGGTGGTTATCGAATCGCTTACACAGGGCTATTTGCCAGCGGCACGGGCTCCGTCATTCGCGTTCTTTTCAAACGCGGCCATCTCGGCCTCTGCCGGCGACATGCCTTTTTGCAGCATCTCTTGTTGAGCCTCAAGCATGCGTCGGTAGTCGTGAGGAATGACCCGCACGAACATCTTTCGCCACTCTTGCCAACCAGTCAGGATGGTTTTGGCGCGCTCGCTGCCCGTGTATTGCAGATGCTTTGAAATGAGGCGTTGAACCTCTTCCAATTCTTCCGCGTTCGTCACAGGTTCAACGGCCACCATTTCTTTGTTGCAGCGGCTCTCGAACGTGCGCGCTTCATCCAGGATGTAGGCGATGCCGCCCGACATACCTGCCGCGAAGTTGCGCCCTGTGGGGCCCAAAATCACGACGCGTCCGCCGGTCATGTATTCGCAGCCGTGATCGCCCACGCCTTCCACCACGGCGTTAACGCCGCTGTTGCGCACGCAGAAGCGCTCGCCCGCCATGCCGCGAATGTAGGCTTCACCCTTGGTGGCGCCATAGAAGGCCACGTTGCCCACGATGACGTTTTCTTCGGGAACGAAGCTGGATTCGCGCGGCGGGTACAAGATCACCTTGCCGCCCGACAAGCCCTTGCCCACGTAGTCGTTGGCATCGCCTTCCATCTCGAAGGTCACGCCGTTCGGTACGAAGGCCATGAAGCTTTGCCCAGCTGAGCCACGCAACTTCACGTGCACCGTATCTTCAGGCAGCCCTTCGGCGCCGAACTTACGCGTGATCTCTGAACCCAAGCGGGTGCCGATCGTGCGGTTGATGTTGCGAACTTCGAGCTCAACCTTAACCTTCTCACCCGTTTGCAGCGTTTTGCGAACGGCCGGAATCAGCGTGGTGTCGTCGAACTCGCTCTCGAGGCCGTGGTCCTGCGGCATCGTGCGGAAACGATCGACTTTGCCCGTGACGTCAGGGCGGTGAAGGATCGCAGAAAGATCCACACCCTTCGCCTTCCAGTGATCCACGGCTTCACGCATCTCTAGGCACTCGGTGTGGCCCACCATCTCTTCGATGGTGCGGAAACCAAGTTCAGCCATAAGCTCGCGCGTGTCTGCCGCCACGAACTTCATGAAGTTCACGACGTGCTCGGGATCGCCAGCGAAGCGCGCCCGCAGTTGTGGATCTTGCGTGGCCACGCCCACAGGACACGTGTTCAGGTGACACACGCGCATCATGATGCAACCCAAGGCCACCAGTGGCGTGGTCGCGAAGCCAAACTCTTCGGCGCCGAGCATGGTGGCGATCACCACGTCCCGGCCCGTCTTCATCTGGCCATCCGTCTCCACGTAGATGCGGCTGCGCAGGTTGTTGAGCACCAACGTTTGGTGCGTCTCCGCCAAGCCCAGCTCCCACGGAACGCCCGCGTGCTTGATGCTGGTCAAAGGCGAAGCGCCCGTGCCACCATCGAAGCCGCTCACCAACACAACGTCGGCTTTCGCCTTCGCCACGCCGGCGGCAATCGTGCCCACGCCCACTTCAGCCACCAGCTTGACGCTGATGCGCGCCTTGTTGTTGGCCGCCTTCAGATCGTGAATCAGCTGCGCGAGATCTTCGATCGAATAGATGTCGTGGTGAGGCGGAGGTGAAATCAAGCCCACGCCGGGCGTGGAATGCCGCACCTTCGCGATCCAAGGGTAAACCTTGGTGCCAGGAAGCTGCCCGCCTTCGCCAGGCTTTGCACCCTGGGCCATCTTGATTTGGATTTCGTCGGAGTTGGTGAGGTAATCGCTGGTGACGCCAAAGCGCCCCGAGGCCACCTGCTTGATCGCGCTGCGCTTCGAATCGCCGTTGGCCATGGGCACAAAGCGCTCGGCATCTTCGCCGCCCTCGCCTGTGTTGCTGCGGCCGCCCAAGCGGTTCATCGCAATGGCCAAAGCCTCGTGCGCTTCTTTGCTGATCGAGCCGTACGACATGGCGCCCGTCTTGAAGCGCTTGACGATCGACTCAACGGATTCCACTTCCTCGATCGGAATGGACTTGCGGCCCGAACGGAACTTCATCAAGCCACGCAGCGTGGCCAAGGTTCGCGTCTGGTCGTTGATGAGCTGTGCGTATTCTTTGTAGGCCTGGTAGTTGCCCGTGCGCACGGCGTATTGCAGCTTGTGAATCGTTTGTGGATTCGTGAGGTGGTATTCACCGTCCTTGCGCCACTGGTATTCACCGCCGGGAGCCAAGCCCAAGCGCACCACTTTGCGTCCTTCAACGAAGGCGCGCTCATGGCGACGACGTACTTCTTCGGCGATGACATCGATGCCGATGCCGCCCACGCGGGAAGCCGTACCTGCGAAGTATTTTTCGATCACGTCGGATGAAAGGCCGATCGCCTCGAACACCTGCGCGCCGTGGTAGCTCTGCACGGTGCTGATGCCCATCTTCGAGAGCACCTTTGTGATGCCCTTGTTGACGGCCTTCACAAGGTTCTTTTCCGCCTTGTGTGGATCGGTCTTCAATCGACCGATGCGTGCCATATCGTGCAGCGACTCGAACGCCAGGTACGGATTGATGGCGCTGGCGCCAAAGCCGATCAGCAAGCAGAAGTGGTGAACCTCGCGAGGCTCGCCGCTTTCCACAACCAGTGACGTGCGCGTGCGCGTGCCTTTGCGAAGCAAGTGGTGGTGAACCGCACCCACCGCCAACAAAGCGGGAATGGGCGCGTTCTTGCCATCATGCTTGCGGTCCGAAAGGATGATGATGTCGTGGCCTTCGACCACGGCCACTTCAGCCTGATGGCACAAGACGTCGAGCGCCTTTTCGAGCGCCTTACCGCCACCTTTAACCGGAAACACCATCGACAGCGTCGTCGATTTGAAGCCGCGGCTCGGCTTACCGCCATCGAGGGCGCGCAAGGTCTCCAACTCCTCGTTTAAGAGGATCGCAGAGTTCAGTTCGATTTGCCGTGCCGACTCAGGTTGTGGATCGAACAGGTTGCGTTCAGCACCAATGGAGGTGCCGATGTCCATGATGATTTCCTCACGGATCGCATCGACCGGCGGGTTGGTGACCTGCGCGAACAACTGCTTGAAGTAATCGTAAAGCGGACGCGACTTGTTCGAGAGCACCGCCAAAGGCGTATCAGTGCCCATCGAGCCCATCGCTTCTTGCGCCGTTTCCGCCATCGGCGAAATCAGCTTGAGGCTTTCGGTGGTGTACCCGAAAACCTCTTGGCGCAGCTCCACGGTTTCGTGGTCTGGTTCGATCGCCGGCGCGCCCGCGGGCAACGTCGACAACGCAACCAAGTTCTCTTCCATCCACTTGCCGTAGGGATGCTTGGTGGCGTACTTCGTCTTGATCTCTTCGTCCGGAATGATCCGGTGTTCTTTGGTGTCCACCAAGAACATGCGGCCGGGCTGGATGCGGCCCTTTTGCACCACGTCTTCAGGCTTGATTTCAGGAATCACGCCCGCCTCAGAGGCCATCACCACCAAGCCGTCTTTGGTGACGTAGTAACGCAGGGGGCGCAAACCGTTGCGGTCAAGCACCGAACCGATCATCGATCCATCGGTGAAACAGATCGCCGCCGGGCCATCCCACGGCTCCATCATGCAGCTGTGAAAGCGATAAAAATCCTTCTTCTCTTGCGGCATGGCGTCGTGGCCGCGCCAAGGCTCGGGCACCATCATCATGACGGCGTGGGAGAGCGGGCGGCCGCCCATCCACAAAAGTTCAAGCGCGTTGTCGAGCATGCCCGAGTCGCTGCCGCTTTCGTCGATGACAGGATGAAGCTTGTTCACATCGTCGCCAAACAACGGCGATTCAAGCACGCTTTCGCGCGCGCGCATCCAGTTCACGTTGCCGCGCAAGGTGTTGATTTCACCGTTGTGCGCCACCACGCGGTAAGGATGGGCGCGGGCCCAGCTGGGGAACGTATTGGTGGAAAAGCGTGAGTGAACCAAGGCCAACGCACTTTCCATGTCTGGGTGAACCAGATCCGGAAAGTAAAGTGGCAGCTGATCAGAGGTGAGCATGCCTTTGTAGACCAGCGTCTTTGAAGAGAGGCTGCAGACATAGAAGATCTCGCGGTGGATCAGGTGGCTTTCGCGCACCAACTTCTCCGCGGTCTTACGGATCAAGAACAGTTTGCGCTCGAACGCTTCCTGGTTCGGCACATCGGAGCCTTGGCCCACGAAAAACTGCCGCATGGAAGGTTCCGCGGCTTTTGCCGAATCCCCGATCATGACGTTGTCGGTGGGCACCACGCGCCAGCCGAGGAACGGTTGGCGTTCGGTGCCAACGGCCTGCTCGATCATGCGTTCGCAAAGATCTCGCTCAGCCGCATCGGTGGGCAAGAACACCATGCCCACGCCGTACTTGCCTTCAGGCGGCAAGACAATGCCCTCAAGCTGACATTGCGCGCGCAGGAACTTGTCAGGAACTTGCAACAGGATCCCAGCGCCATCGCCGGTGTTTTCTTCGCAGCCACAGGCGCCGCGGTGACCGAGATTTTTCAATACCTCACAAGCGTTTTCGACGATCTTGTGGGACTTGCGCCCATTCATGTCTACGACGAAGCCAACGCCACAGGCGTCATGCTCGTTTGCGGGATCGTAGAGACCTTGCTTTTCGGGGATTCTGTTCATCTGTTTATAGGGTGACGGGCGCCGATTTTTGACGGCCCATGTCATGGGTGGTTGGAATTGGACAAACTAGCACCCACAAATCTCACCTGTAAATCGGGTTACCCCATCCGCACACAATTTTTCTGCTTGGACACAACCCAGAAACACGCCGTTTACAGCTCTGACCAATGTTTCGTTACGAAACATTAAAAGTCCCTTAAGGTGCGGAATTACACTTGATTTAGGATTAAACTTTGCGATGTTTCAGACATGCGAGCCATCGTTGTTACGTCGAAGCCCTCTGATGCTTTCAAAGAAGACAACTCTCCGGCCGCTGCCTTGCGCGAGTTAGGTTGCGACGTGGTGCCCGTGGGGTTCGATCTCGACGAACTCCCCGACGACATCGAGCAGGTGCGTCCCTCGGTGGTGGTCATCGACGCGGGCGCGCACCTCGAAATCGGCCGCGCCGCTGTAAAACACGTGCGCCAAACCAGCGCCGTTGCCGATGTGCCCGTTTTGCTTTGCATTGAGGTATCGCGCCTGCCGGGACTGGATCCGGAAATCGGCATCGACGATTTCGTGCTTTCGCCCATCGTAGGCCCTGAGCTTTACGCCCGGGTGAGGCAGCTCGACTGGCGCTTGTCGTCCTTCCGTGCCGCCGGCCGCGTGAAGTTGGGTGACCTGATGATCGACACGGTTGCAGTGGAGGTCAGTTACCGCGGCCGCCCCTTGAAGCTGCCACGGCAAGAATTCCAGCTGCTGAAGTTCCTGGCCACCGGCGCTGGGCGCGTGTTCACGCGCGAACAGTTGCTGTCACGCGTGTGGGGTTACCGATATACGGGCAACACGCGCACCGTTGACATTCACATTCGCCGCCTGCGCGCCAAGCTGGGACCTGGAGCCGACCTTATCGAAACGGTCAGGCACGTGGGCTACAAGATGAAGTCGCCCTAACGAGGCCAACGTTGCTGCAAAGGTGTATTCTGCCGCGACTATGACGGTTACGGCAGATCCCCATTCCCCCCTTCGTGCTGCAATCCAGGGGGAATTAGGCGCATTTTCGCACGAAGCGGCCCGCGGCGCGTTCGGCCCGAACCTGACCATCGTGCCGCGACGAACGTTCGAGGAAATGTTCGAGGCCGTCAATCTTGGTGAAGCCGACGTGGCCGTGGTGCCGATCGAAAACACTTTGGTCGGCTCGATCATCAAGAACTACGACCTTTTGGTTGAGCACCAACTGCAGATCGCAGCTGAGCTCGTGCTGCGCATTGTTCACAATTTGATCGCCAAACCGGGCGTAAAGCTGGAAGACATCAAGCGTGTGTTCTCACACCCGGTGGCCTTGGCCCAATGTGAACGCTTCTTGAAAGCCAACCCACAGCTGCAGGTTGAACAAGCGTACGACACGGCTGGCAGCGTGAAGATGGTGATGGATGGCGACGACGCCACCGCCGCCGGCATCGCGGGTGTGGCCGCCGCGGAGGTGTATGGGGCACAAATTGTTGTGCCGGGCATCGAAAGCCACGCGCAAAACTTCACGCGCTTTTTTGTGCTGACGCCACCCGCACGCGTGCAACAGGTGCAATTGCCAAACGCGGGCCCAGGGCGCAAAACGTCCATCGTTTTCCGTATTGCGAACCGCCCCGGAGGTCTTTATGAAGCCCTGTCGGCGTTTGCCAAAGAGGGCGTGGATCTAACGAAGATCGAGTCACGCCCTATCGAGGGTCGGCCTTGGGAATATTCGTTCTATCTGGATCTGGTGGGGGCCGAAGACACACCGGCCGTGCAGAGGGCCCTTGCGGCGCTCGGGGTGGGCACCGAATCGATTCGGGTTCTTGGGTCGTATCCAACGCTGACTGTGTGAACGTCTGGTACATTTGGCGCCGCCATGCCGAGCGACGACCAAGGCCAGCCAGCCGCCGCCCCCCACCCTCTTAAAGCCCTGCGGGGCGAGCTTGATCAGATCGACAGCGACATCGTTCGCTTGATTGCGCTGCGCTTTGAAACGGTGGCGAAGATCATCGCCTCCAAGACGGGCCGGCAAGACACGATCCGGGATCTCACGCGCGAGCGCGAGGTGCTGTCGCGGGTGGAGGCGCGCGCGCGGGAGCTTTCGCTTTCGGGCGCGCTCGTGCGCAAGATTTTCTCCGACATCATGGCGCATTCAGTGGCTGTGCAGGCCACCACAATTTCTGGCGGCAAGAGCGACGCTGGCCGTGAGATCGGCGTGGCTTTGCAAGGCGGCACGTACAGCTACGATCACCTCGCGGCTGAACAATACCTTTCGGGGCGCGGCCTCGTGGGCCGCTATGAAATGATCGATTCGCTTGAGGGTGCGGTGGCGCGGCTCAAGTCGAGTGGCGTCGATCTCATTTTGCTGCCAATTGAAAACACATTCGCGGGCAGCATGAACGCCGTTTACGATCTGTTGCGCGAGCACGATTTGCACATCGTCGGTGAAGAGACGTACAAGATCGATCACTGTTTGGCCGCCGTGGGCAGCGTGCCGGTTGAATCGCTGGATCGCATCTACGGTCACCCAAACGTGCTTGAGCAATGTTCCGCGTTCATCAAGTCGTTGCCACGCGCGCGCGCTGTGGCCACGCGCGACAGCGCCGAAGCGCTGCAACTGGTGGCCGACCAGCAGAACCCCAGCCAAGCTGTGATTGCGGCGCCGCAAGGGGCGGCGGCGTGGGGACTAAGCGTGTTGCGACACGCGGTGGGCAACCAAGATGAGATCCTGTGCCGCTTTGTTGCCTTGGCGCGCGAGCCATTGCACGTGGATCCGCGCGTACCATGCAAGACGAGCCTGATCCTCACCACTCGTCACGAACACGGGGCGTTGCTTCAGTGCCTGCAGATCCTGTCTGATTTTGGCGTCAGCCTCACCAAGCTGGAATCGCGGCCACGCAAGAACCGGCCGTGGGAATATATGTTCTTCATTGACTTCGAGGGGCACGTGCAAACGCCCAACGTCGCGGCCGCACTCGAGAGCTTACGGGCACACGCGCTGTTCCTGAAGATTTTGGGCTGTTACCCGTCCAAGGCGATGCCAACCGATCCGTTGGCCACAGCGGTGAAGACACCTGTCGCAACACCAGCACCTGCCGCCACAACGCACGCGAGGCTTTCCGAACGCACCGCGCGCGCCAATGACACCACCGTCCGCGTGGGCGATCTGTTGATCGGCGGCAACAACTTCACCGTCATCGCTGGCCCCACCTTCGTGGAGTCCCAGTCGCAGATTGAGGCGGCGGCGCGTGCCACGCACGACGGCGGCGGCCACATCTTGCGTGGCAACGTGTTTGCAGGCGAGGCGCAAGAGTTTGCGGGCACTGGTTTACAGGGGCTGCAATGGCTTGTGGCCGCGGGCAAGGCCTACAACTTGCCGGTGATGACTGAAGTGTCGTTGCCTGAGCACGTGCACCACGTGGCCGACAAAGTGGATTTGATCATGGTCGCCGCGCGCAACATGCAGAACTTTGCGCTGCTGGCAGAGTTGGCCAAGGTTGATAAGCCCGTGGTCCTCGAACGCGGCCTTTCCAGCACCATTGATGAATGGTTGGCGTCAGCAGAATTTGTGATCTCGCACGGCAATGGCCAAGTGATCTTGTGTGAGCGGGGCATTCGCACCTTCGAAAGCGCCACGCGCAACACGCTGGACCTTTCTGCCGTGGTGGTTTTGCGCGAACGCACGCACTTGCCCGTGTTGGTGGATCCGAGCCAAGGCACAGGCAAACGGTCGCATGTGTTGCCTATGGCGCTCGGCGC
Organism: Deltaproteobacteria bacterium; assembly: GCA_033763315.1. Taxonomy (GTDB): domain Bacteria; phylum Myxococcota_A; class Polyangia; order Fen-1088; family Fen-1088; genus JAGTJU01. The sequence continues at coordinate 467,854 of JANRKS010000002.1, read as the reverse complement.
ACGCGCGTGCGGGGCGCAAGGCGTTGTGGTTTCGTTGCATCCCGAACCTGACACCGCCATCGTGGGCGGCGAACAAAGCTTGGCCGCGCAAGACTTTGCCGCGTTGGTGGCAGCGTTGGGCCACGTGGGTCGGTGACAACGGCCACCGAAAATGCGGTCGAGCGAATCGCAAGCCTTGAGGATCCGAGGCTCGACGATTACCGCAATCTCAAAGACAATTCGCTGCAGGAGCGCAGCAACCGATTTGTGGCCGAGAGTTTCTCGGTGGTTTGCCAGCTTTTGCAAAGCGAGCTCGCCGTCAACTCCGTGCTGACCACCGAGGCGCGCTGGCAGCGGTTGTTGCAAACGCCTGCCTTTTCAGATCGAGCGAACAAGCCGACGGTGTATGTGGTTGAACAAGCCCTGATGGATGCGGTAGCGGGTTTCAACGTGCACCGCGGCTGTTTGGCCATCGGCGTGCGCCCCGCAGCCCCCGCATTCGCGAAGGACGCGCGCCTGATCGTGGCGCTTGAAGACTTGGTTGATGTTGACAACGTGGGCGCCATCGTTCGACACGCGTGCGCCTTCGGCGCCGATGGCATGCTGTTGTCGCCCAAGGCAGCGGATCCGTACTACCGCAAGGCCATTCGTGTGGCGATGGGCAATACGTTTCGCTTGCCCATCGTGCGCGCCACCGCGTGGCCTGATGATTTGCTGGCATGGCGAGCGCAATTGGGCGCGCGGATCCTGGGCACGGTGGTGCAGGCAGAAGGTGCGCGCAGGCTGCGGGAATGCCGCGCCTCACGTGAACCGCGCATTCTTGTCTTCGGATCGGAGGGCGATGGGCTCAAGGACACGACCCGCGCTTTGTGCGATGAACTTGTGACCATACCGATGGCCAACGCGGATTCATTGAATGTGGCCACCGCCGCGGCCGTGTTCTTGTTTCAATTAACAGACGCCGCCCTTGAAATGGAAACCACCACTGGCGATTAAGCGCCTCGGGTAAGCCGAACATGCGGCGCTCGCGGCTAAACTCATCGCTGTCATTGCTAGCCACGTGCGCGGCAAACTGTGTCGCGTCTACAAGGCCGATTTGCAGACACGTGTCAAAGCCACGGGGCTCGCCACATATCCCGACGTATCCGTGATTTTAGCCTTAGAACCAGTTGGGAAGGCCAGCTTCGATCTCAAGCGTGTCCGCCGGCCCATGATAGACCATGGCCTCCGGAAAATCGCGCTCGAGTGCAGCGAGATCAAAGCCGCCAAGCGCCGCCTTGATCGCTCTTTTCCTCGCAGCGGGAATGGCATACACGATCAAGTGCATGGTTTGATGCCGGGCCTCTGGCGAGATGAAATCGTTCATCACCCGAAGCAACGGCACCTGGCGCTGGATCCGAAACACCGGTAGGCGCTCGGCCTTTAAGGAATATGCCTGCCGAAGACGTGTCGAAGTCGAGATGAAATACGCGGCGAACGCAACCCCCGGAAGCATCGCTTCGAGGTGGCTGATCCCAACGGGAAAATCGACCCCCGAACCAACGCGATCCTTAAACGCTGAAATTCCTGTGCCGGCCAAGCATGCCAAGATGGCGGACGGAGGCACTGATGTCGAGCCGGCGAGGGTGGGGAACGCATCCAATGACTCGGACGCGGCCGGGACAAAGGGCTATTTGCCGGCGCCCCGGCCACGGGCACGGCAGTCGCAACTTTAGTACTTTTGACCCAAAGTGTGATCCCTCTGGGGCCGAAGGCGCACGTTCGTCACCGCGCCGTCACTATAAGGAGAAAACCGTTCGCTCCGGCGGCACACTGTTAGACATGCGTTGTGCCCCCCTATGGTTGCGACTTTTCGTGCTCGCTGCGGCCTGTGTGGCGGCAGGGCAACCGTCACGGGCGGCCGAGCCCCCCTCTCGCATTCGCGCCTTTGTTGAGGAACATTGCTTGGATTGCCATGAGGGCGACACCGCCAAGGCCAAGTTGGACCTTGGCACGCTCGGCCTCCATCTTGGCGATCCCAAAGCCTTCGAGACGTGGGTCAAGGTTTACGATCGTGTGCGGGCCGGCGAGATGCCACCAGGCAAAGGCAGACGGCCGCCTCGGGCGCAGGCCGATTCATTTCTTGTGGCGCTTGCCGATCCCTTGATTGCCACTGACCTTGCCCGGCAAGCGGAGCAAGGACGCGCCACTCGTCGGCGGTTGAATCGCTATGAATACGAGAACGCCCTGCGCGATGTCTTCAATGCTCCTTGGTTGCAAATAAAAGATCTGTTGCCTGAAGACGGTGAGGCCCATCGTTTCAACAAGGTTGGCGAGGCGCTTGACGTTTCGCACGTGCAGATGTCGCAGTATCTGTCGGCGGCGGAGTTTGCCATGAAGGAGATCATCGCTGCCGAGTTGGACCCGATTGATGGGGCCAAACCGCCGGTCACCCGCTACTACGCAAGGGAGCAGCGATCCATGGCGCGTTTCCCGCGCGCAGAAAGCGAATGGCACTCGGGATCGATTCGCAACGCATTTCCCGTTTTGGGCTTCGAAGGCCAGCCCGATGTGCGCGCCCGAAAGTCGCCTGTCACTGTGGGCGCGGCCGACCCCGTGAAGCGCGATTTGGAAGGCGTGGGCTTTGTTCACGGAACCTACGAACCAGTCGAGCCCAAGTTTGAGAAGTTCAAGGCTCCTCGTTCAGGGCGATACAAGTTGACGATCATGGCCCATTCCATCTGGTTGGGTCCGCGTGAAGGCGTTGATTGGTGGCATCCCGATTTCGATAAAATTTCCAAGGGGCGAAGGGCAGAGCCCATAACTTTGTATGCTGAACGTCCGCCCACGTTGCTGCGCAGGCTCGGCGCTTTCGACGCAGGCGTGGAGCCACAGGTGGCGGAATTTGATGTTTACTTGCTCGAGGGCGAAACGATTCGCCCCGATGCCAGCCGTTTTTTTCGCAGCCGACCGCCGCGCTCGAACCGCAAGCGGCCACACGGCAGTGAATTTCACAACCCGCTTGGCCAACGGGACGGGCAACCCGGCGTCTCGTTTCGGTGGCTGCAAGTGGAAGGCCCGATTGCGGACGACAAAGCAATAGCGGGGCGCAAGCTCTTGTTTGGTGATTTGCCGGTCAAAAAGCTGGGTCGAGATCGCGCTGAAGTGGTTACAACCGATCCCGCTGGCGATGCCCAAAAGCTGATCACCGCATTCGTACAACAAGCCTACCGCCGCCCGCCTTCCGAAAAGGATCTGAAATTCTTTACGAACTTCGCCAACAAGACCATGGCTTCGGGCGTGCCGTTCGCCGAGGCTGTGATGGCTACTTACGCGGCGGTGCTTTGTTCCGAGCCCTTTATCTATTTAGACGAAGAGCCGGGAGAGCTTGATGATTGGGCGCTTGCGTCGCGACTTTCGCATTTTTTGTGGAATTCCCCGCCCGACGCCATCTTGCGCGGCAAAGCTGGCCGCAAAGAACTTTCGCGCGGCGACGAACTGCGGGTGCAAAGCCAACGGCTGTTGGACGATCCGCGATCGCGGCGCTTCGTCGACGCCTTCCTCGACTACTGGCTTGATCTGCGCAAGGTGGGAGGCACTTCACCAGACGCGGTCCTTTACCCTGACTACAACCTCGACGATCACTTGGTTGAATCCGCCCTCCAGGAGCCTCAGCTTTTCTTCGCGGAAATGTTGCGCAAAGATCTACCGGCCTCACACGTGGTTGCATCTGACTTCACGTTTGCCAACGAACGCTTGGCCCGCCATTACGGCATCGCCCCGCCACGCGGGATAACCTTGGGTTCACAACTCGTTCGGCTTCCCTTGCCCGCCAACAGCCAACGTGGTGGCCTACTTACCCAAGCCGCCGTGCTCAAAGTGACGGCCAACGGAACCACCACTTCACCCGTGATACGTGGCGCCTGGATTTCGGAACGCTTGCTTGGCATGCCCGTCCCCCCGCCCCCGCCAGGTGTGCCTGCCATCGAACCAGACATCCGAGGTGCTCACACCATTCGCGATCAATTGGCCAAACACCGCGCCGATCCGTTGTGCGCAAGCTGCCACATCAAGATCGATCCTGCGGGCTTTGCGCTCGAGAGTTTCGACATCTTCGGTGGGCTTCGCAAAACGTATCGTGCGATGGGGGATCCCGATGTTCCAAGCGAACAGTTCGGTGTCGATGGCTTGCGGTATGAATTCCATTCGGCGCTTCCTGTGGATTCAACAGGGCAACTGCCCGACGGGCGTCCATTCAAAGACGTCACGATGTTCCGCACGTTGTTGCTGCGCAACGAACGTCAGATCGCACGCAACCTCGTAAACCAATTGATCGTCTTCGCCACGGGGGCGCCCGTGACGTTCGGTGATCGTCCAGCCGTGGAGAGCATCTTGGATCGCGCAAGAAACAGCCGTTACGGCGTGCGGTCACTCATTCTGGCTGCCGTCGATAGCCGTTTGTTTCGCACGAAGTAGGAGATACGATGAAGACACGATCCTCTTGGTCCGCAACGATGCATCCTTCACGCCGGCAATTCCTCCGTGCCGCCGGGGTGTTCTTGCCACTGCCCGCTTTGACTTCGGCGCTGCCACGGCAAGCGCGCGCCGCGCGTGGGCCAACCCCCAGGCGTTTCCTGGCCATTTGCAACAATCTGAGCGTTGTGCCGACGGGCTTCTTTCCCAGCGAAACAGGCCGCGGTTATGCACTTTCGCCCTATTTGCAAGAGCTGGCGGCACACCGTGATGCCTTCACTGTGTTCTCTGGCGTATCACATCCCGACGTGGATGGCGGTCACCCGGCCGACAATTGCTTTTTAACAGCGGCCCCCCACCCCGCCAGCGGCGGCTTTCGCAATCGGGTTTCATTAGATCAATTTGCGGCACAACACATCGGCCAGTTGACGCGTTTTCCTTCGCTAACTTTGGGCGTAAACCAAGATGGCGGGCAACGCAGCCTTTCATGGACACCGGGTGGTGTTTTGATCCCCTGTGAACAGCGCCCCTCCGCACTATACGCACGCATGTTCTTGCGGGGCGATGCTGAGGACATCCGGCAGCAGCTGCAACGATTGGACCTTGGCCGCAGCGTTATGGACGCGGTGGCGGAACAAGCCAAAGGGCTAGATCGCAAGTTGGGCGTTCGTGACAAAGAGAAACTGGACCAGTACTTCACGGCGGTTCGGGATCTAGAAGCACGATTGGTTAAGGCCCGCAGTTGGGAAGACGTGCCGCGCCCCCCCGCACGCGGCAAGCCTCCGATAGATATCACCAACAACAAGCAGTTCATGGCAAAAACCAAGCTGATGTACGACATGACACGCTTGGCGTTCCAGACCGATTCGACCCGGCTGGTGACAATCATGCTCGATGGCGTAAGCACCCCGCCCATGGACTTCGAGGGCGCGGAAATCAAAGACGCCTATCACAACCTTTCTCACCACGGCCATTCGGAAGACAAGCTGGCGCAGTTGGCTCAAATCGATCGCCAGCATATGAAGCTGCTTGGGGGGCTGTTCACTTCACTGCAGGCTGCAAAGGAAGGCGAGGAATCGCTGCTTGATAGAACGATGGTTTTGTTTGGCAGCAACATGGGAGATGCCAACAGCCACGTAACCACAAACTTGCCAATCTTGTTTGCGGGCGGAGGGTTCAAACACGGGCAACATCTGGCGTTTGATCGCGAGCACAACTACCCGTTGCCGAACCTTTTTGTCAGCGTGCTGCAGCGATTAGGGCTCAACATCGAAAAGTTCGCCAGCAGCACCGGGACGATGCGCGGTTTGGAGATGGTGTAGCGGCGCGCTTACATTTTTCGCACCGGGGTCGCGCGTCTCGATGGGTCACCTGGCTGACCTCACCTACGCCATAGTACCGATTTAGGCATTTGCGCCTATGCCTATCATCGTATGCATCTACCTCGGAGGCAGAATGCGACGCGTAGTTCCGTTGGTTGTTTCGTTGTCCTTGGGCTGTGGTGGCTCCTCGACCCCTATGTCCGGCGCCGACGATCAAGGCGGCGAAGGCGGGGCACCCGTGGCACCCGCGGCGGATTGTCCGGTCGATGAGGAAGTTCTTCCGGCGCGGGCGCTGCGGCTTACGGCGTCGCAATACAAGCGAACGTTGGGCGTTAGCTTTGGAATGGATGAGTCCGCCATCGATCTGCCCGCGGATGCCTTTCACAACGACGGCATCGTTTCCTTCAACACGTACGCTGACGTCTTAACGGTGACCGCCGCCAATTTTTCGTCCTTTAAGAGCGTGGCAAATGCGACGGCGCCCAAGCTGGCCTTACAGGCAAAACAGCAACACGCTTGTGTGTTTGCCACAGCGGATGATGAATGCCTCAACGCGTTTGTGGGCGACTTCGGCAAGCGCGCGTTCCGTCGTCCTTTGGCTTCAGATGAAATTGATCGCTATCGCGAACTTTGGAAGAGCAGCAAAGCCACTTGGTCAGCGGACGTGGCCACGAACCAAGTGTTGCGCGCGTTGTTGCTCTCACCCTGGCACCTTTACCGCACGGAATTCGGCGGCAACGAGGTCAAAGGCCTGGTGCAACTGTCGGCACACGAACTCGCGAACGAGCTCGCCTATGTGTTAACGGATGGCCCCGCTGATGAAGAGCTAATGTCGCTGGCTGAAAAGGGCGAGCTTTCAGACGCGGAGGTGCGTCGCGCGCAGGCCATACGTCTTATGTCCACACCGGCGGGGCAAGCCAAGACTATGGATCTCTTTGTGCAGCTTTACGGCTTGGACGATGTGCTTGGCACACCCAAAGACGTAGACAAATTTCCGGATTTCACAGCGAAGGTTCGTTTAGACATGCGGGACGAAGCCCGCAGCTTGGTCAAAGCCAATCTATCCGACGGCGGCAACGGATTGGCTGGCATCTTCGATGCTGACGAGGTTGAAATATCGGGGCGATTGGCTCGCTTTTACGGGTTAACCTCGCCCGCGGCTGACGACGCGAAAGCGCTCGTGAAGTTGCCGGAACACCGCCGCGGGCTGCTTGGCCTCGGATCGTTCTTAAGCGCAAGCAGCGCCGTGGATCACACGTCCACAACCAAGCGCGGCTTATTGGTGCTCACTCGTTTTCTGTGCGGCACCGTGCCCTTGCCACCCGAGGGTGCGCAATCGATGGCGGGAAAAATCTTTGCACCCAACACTGATTACACGCAACGCGAGCACTGGGAGTTTGCCCGCAAGTCAGCGCCTGAGTGCGTAAGCTGTCACGGCCAATTCATTCCCTATGGTCTAGGCTTTGAGCAGTTCGATGCGGTCGGCAGAGATCGCCCCACTGAGTTTGGGAAGAAGATTGATTCCAGCGTCACCGTTGACGGACTTGCTGATGACGTTAACGGATCTTACAAAGACACCGCTGCCATGGTCGCCAAGCTGTTGACCACCGAAACCGGCAACGCCTGTTTCGCGCGCCATGCCCGTGGGTTCCTCTTTGGCGCGCCTCCCGGTGAAGCCGATGCTTGCCGAAATCAGGCTTTGGGCAAGACCTTGAAGGATGAAGGCTCGGACGTTCGCGAGTTGGTTCTGGCGTTGGTCACCAACCCATCGTTTGTGTTGCGGAAGGCAGGTAACTAGTCATGCGCGGAACGAAGAAAGCCACCAAGTCACCGGTCGATCCGAATCCGTTCAAAGGCGGCTTGTTCACCCCGGGGCCCGCAAAACCATGGCGACGGCGCGATCTGTTGCTGGGACTGGGTGCTGGCGCGTGTTTGTTGGGGCCTTTGTCGCGATCACGCGAAGCGAACGCCGCCACGGCGCCGAAAGATCGGCGTTTTTTGGTGATGTACACACCGAATGGCCACCATTCGTCCAGCTTCGGATCAGATGGCAACGACGCGGCCTTCAAATTCCGTCCCGGCATGGCGAAGGCCGAATCCGTGAAGGAATACACGTCCGTTGTTCGCAACCTCAGCGTGAAAAACCGCAACGGCACCGGCTTTCACGATTACCTGCCTATGCTGTTAACGGGCATCAAATCATCACGGCATGACAACGCCGCGGGCCCCTCGATCGATCAAGTGGTTGCGGACATGGCGGGCAAACCACCCTTGAACGTAAAGGTCTACACCGACACCCTGATCAACTCGATGGGCAACCACCAGTTGCTGTCCTGGCGCAAGGCCGCCTTCTCGAACCGCAACCAAGACAAGCCCGTAAAGGTTTATGAGGCTCTGTTTGGGTCGATGATGCCCGCGGGTGGCGCCGCCAACGAAGGCAAAGCCATCTTGGAGCAAGATCGGAGTTTGCTGGATTTCGTAAACGAGGATCTCACGCTGTTTCGGAATCGTTTGACAAACGCGGGAGATAAAGAGCGCCTCGATCTGCATCTTGAATCGGTGCGAGAGGCTGAAACCAAAGTAAAGGCATTGATAGACAAAGGCGGCACCGGCGTGGTTACGCCTTCGTGTGACTCAACCGCCGCGATGAAGGCGGGGTCGTTTGTTCCCAAACCGATGAATGGCGCCAACGAAGGGGCATACGATCGGTTGGCTTTCGAGGCCCACGGTGAGGCCATGCGAAAGCTGATGGTGGCGGGCTTTGCTTGCGGGGTCATCAATGCAGGCACGTTCTTGTGGCAGATTGAAGGCGGGGGGCTCAATCCCAATGGCGGCCCCGGCAAGGCGGACGATCACCACTGGGTTAGCCACGGCGAAGGCGGCTCTGGCATGTGGACCGCTGTGGACGCCTATTACAGCGGCCAGTGGGCAAACTTTCTGCTTGATCTAAAAACGGCCGGCATCCTCGACGACACGTTGGTGGTGTGGGCCAGCCTTCTTCGTGATTACAGCCCTGCGGACCACAGCCTGAACGATCTGGTCTTCGCGTTGGGCGGAGGCAAAAACCTAGGCTTTAAACACCGGCAGAGTCTGACGCTCCCGAGTGCGCCCGGGGATGGTTCGGACGCCGCCCGGTCATCAAACGTGTGGGGCGTGAACGACCTGTGGACCACGGTGTTGCGTGCCATGGGCGGCTCTGGCACCTTTGGCGAATCGGTGAAAGGCACGCTGGACGGCATCTGGGCTCCACCATAACGAGTGCCCCAAGAAACGGCCACGCTGTTGACGCGCAGGCATGCAAGTTCCACTATTGCGGAATGCAAGCGGAGCCTTGGGTGCCTCTGTTGTCTCGTTTGGCCGAAGAAGCATTCGATTGGTATCGCTTTGATGAAGACCTGCCCTGCGCTCGCGACCTTGAAGTGTTGTCTGCGTTCACCGCTCTCAAAGCCGATGCGCTCACGTGGGAAGCCGCCGCCAAACACATGGAGGTTTATGCGGCCCACACGGTCGTCTCATTCGCCGAGCGGTGTGCGTCGTGGGCTCTGACCACGAAGGACGTCGCGCACCTTGAGCGGGGTTTGGCCGCTGTGGCGTTGCAGTGGCAAGGTTGCGAAGATCCCTGCGATGGCATTGCCGTGATGGGCGCCCTTTACGACGCGAGCCAACGCTTGGGGCGGTCACCTGAAACACTTTTCGCGGCCACGGCAGCGTGTGCGCCGGCTGGCGTGGGGCGGGCGTTCGCCGATTTTCTCACACGTCCTGATCTAAACGAGATCGCCAAGGTCATGGGCTACGTTGTGCGCGACTTGGGCGATAAAACGATCTACTTGCGCAGCTGGTAGATGCGACCTCAGACCGCCAACGGAGAGGTAATGGGTGCCTCGATCGGGTGTTTCGTGGACCCGCAAGCATCTGAGCGCGCCCCAAAGCGCGCCAACGTGCCCCTAGGTCGCCGATAGGGGTTACGGCCACTGCCGGCCGCGGTATGATTCGTCCATGTCGCCCATCGCCATAGTTCTCGCCATCGGTTTGGTTGGCGCCACGCTATACGTCGGCCGCACGGTGCGGTCGGTGCTGTTGGACCGCCGCAACCGCAAGCATTACGAAAAAGATGAGCCGCTCGAAGGCGGCGTGGATAAGTGGGACTGAGTACCGCTTACTCGTGCCCGTGCGGCTCATCGGGTGCGCACATGAACGGGCTCTCGGAGGCCACGTTCACCGGCGGCGCGGCAAAACCTTGGCTGATGAGATACGCCACGTAATAGTCGGCATCGCGGCGCTCTTCTAGAACGCCATCTTCAACGGCTTTTTCGCACAATGCGCGCAGCTCGCCGATTTGACGCGACGGCGGCAATTTGAAAGCCTCCATGATGGCGTTGCCAAGCCCGGGTGGCAGCGGCGGGATCTGCGCATCGAGCTCGCGGATCTGCAGGATGCGGCTCATCAGCTGCTCGACATTGAAAGCGGCCTCTTGTTTGCGGCCCGGGCGGCGCGAGGTGACATCGGCCAGCGACAGTTGCACCAACCATTGCAAGCGGTTGCCCATCTCTTTGTCGAAGCGACGCACAGCTGCGTCGGTCCAGCCAGGGCTGTACGCGTTGGCGCGCAGGTGGTTGTAGATCAAAAAGCGGATGTCCCCGCGCGCGCCACGCTCGAAATCGAAACGGCGCGACACTTTATCAAACATCTTCGCGCCCACTTCAGCATGGCGATGAAACGTAACCTTGCCGTTCGCGTGCATCACGCGCGTCGGCACCTTGCCGATGTCGTGCAACAAAGCCGACCAACGCACGATGGGATCGGCCGCGCTTTGCAGCACCACTTGCTTGGTGTGCTCCCACACGTCCTTGTGGCGCCGGCCCGCTTCTTGTGAAAAATCCACGGTGGCCGCCAACTCGGGCAGCACGATGTCGAGCGCGCCCGTGCGGTGCAAACACTGCAACCCCAAGCCCGGATGCTGCGACATCAGCAACGATTGCACCGCGCCTCGCAGGCGAGCGGGGGCCGTTTGTACCAACCCCGACGATAGCCCACGCGCAGCCTCTGTGACTTCGTCGGGCACAGCGGCGCCCGTCTCGGCCACTTGGCAAGCCATACGAAGCAGATCTTCCGGCTCGGTGCCGAAGGGACGATTGGTGGCAAGCGCGTCAGACATGAAATGCAGCGGTGCTGAAAAAGGGTGGCACGAGATAGCACACGCGGCCAGGCGCCGCACCGGAAAGGCAGCACATGGCACGCGCGGGCACGCACACGCGTCGAAAAGCGCGCCTACTTGTGAATCATCAGCTTGTCTTGATCCCGCTTGCGCTGCAGATGCTCAACAAAGCTTGAAAGCTGACGTACCCGACCAGCCACAGAGCGCTCCGTGACAGGATAGTCAGTGGAAAAATCGCTGGCATGGTCGTAAAGCGTTTGCGCCAACTCTTCGTCCTTTACGAAGGCAGACGCAGGCTTCTTCGAGTAAACGCCCTTGCGCAGATGAGCCCAGCGGCCATCCATCCAATCAATCAGCGCATCACCAAAGGCTTTGCGGTAACTGGCAAGCTCGGCGTCCAGCTTCTCGAATGATTCAGACCAATGGCTTTGAAAATCGCGTGAAGCCTCTGTGCCTTCCTCGACAATCTTCTTCAACGCCAAACGTACAAACACCACGTCCTCCGCGTGGCGCAGGTATGCCTCCACATGACCATCCTTAGGATTGAACATGTGAATGAGCGTGGCCGCGGCAATCTCCCGCGACGCACTTGACAGATCGGGGTCCACCACCGCCTCGACCAAAACCTTCATATCAAACGGCAAGGAGACCAGCGCTGAGGTAAACGCCTCCACGAATGCGCGCTCCGATTCTTTGTCCATGAACCGCTTGTTTTACCAATTGGCGCCCCCCTCGCACAAGCCAAGTCGCGCAACCTGTGAGGAAAAGTGACGTGTTTTTCAACCTCTAGAGCATCTTGACCCGAAAACAGGCGGCTTGAGATACCCTTGCAGCCCATGACGCGTCGATTGGGAGAAGCCAAAGAAGTCCTCGGCCAACACGTCCGCGCCGGCCAATTCGCCCCTGCGCTCGCCACGTGCATCGATATTTTGACCGCCGCGCCAGCCGCTTTGGCGCCGCGGTTTGCCATGGCCGCCATCTACGCCCAGGCTGGACATAAGGCCCACGCGATCCACCTGCTGGCCGCCTTGGCCGATCATCTGACGGCCGCCGGCTTGCCCCTGCGCGCCCTGTCCGCTCTCAAGATGTTGCAGGCTGCAGGGGAGGACACGCGCCCGCGCCTGTTGGCGTTGGCAGAACGCTATGCCTGCACTTCTGGTTTCTTGGCCAAAGTGGTCACCCGACCACCCGCGCTTGATCCCATGACCCCGATTCCCGTGCTGCCCTTGCCAGAGTCGTTGGATGAGGCCGCGCAAACAGGGTTCGCGATGGCGTGTGACTTCGCCGCGCTGCCGCCCCCCGCGCCGTTCGTGGCCCCCCTGCCGCTGTTGTCAGAGCTTGCAGCGCCAGCGTTGGCGGCCGTGCTCGCCGAAGCTCAACGCCGCACCTTCGCACCATCGGAATTATTGATGACCCAGGGCGAGCCCGGCGACAGCTTGTTTTATGTGGCCTCCGGAGACGTGGTGGTGTTTACAACCGACGCCGAAGGGCAACCGCATGAGATCGCCCGGCTTCAAGAAGGGGCTTTGTTGGGCGAAATGGCCGTCGTCTCTGCCGAGCCGCGATCGGCCTCCGTGGTGGCGGCAAGCGATGTTGAAGCCATCATCGTACCAAGCCACGTATTGGCCACGCTGGCCCAAGCCGAGCCTGGCGTAGCGCAAGCGCTGGATCGTTTCGCGCGTGAGCGACTGCTTAAAAATCTGCTGAGCACCTCGGCGCTTTTTGCACCTTTTACCGTTGAGCAAAGGGCGCAGTTGTTGGGCCTCTTTCAAGGCGTGGAATACAACGTGGGGGCTCCGATCCTGACCGAGGGCACCGCCGGCCAAGGTCTGTTCGTGGTGCTGGTTGGGCAAGTCGAGGTTTCCTCGCAAGGGCCTAACGGACCCGTGCCGCTTGCGCGTTTAGGGCGAGGCGACGTTTTCGGTGAGATGGCCCTGCTGGGCGGTGGCACCACGTCCGCCACGGTCACGGCGATCTCGCCAACCACAACTTTATTCCTGCCCAAAGACGATTTCCTGCGTTTGATCGACGGCGTTCCCGATTTGCTCACTTACTTTGCCACGCTTGCAAACCAACGGGCAGCGGCACAAGCGGTCTTGCTGGGACGGACGGCCGATATCGCCGGTCCCACGGGCTCCTAACGTCCTATTCACATCGATCCGCCGAGCACGCCTTGCTAGATTGCAGCTATGAGGTTTTTACGCTGGGCATGTGTAACGTTGTTGGCTGTGTGGCTGCTGGCCACAACCACTGAGGCGTTCGCACGCCGATCGGGAGGCAGCTTCAGCGGGCGCGGCGGCTTTCGTTCCTCCCCCACCCGCTCGCCTTCGGGCAGCTATCGGCCGAGCTACGGTGGCGGGTCAAATGTGATTGTGATGCCTGGTTTCGGCTGGGGCATGGGGGGCTATGGCATCGGCGGGTTCGGCGGCATGGGCAGCTTATTGATGCTGGGCATGCTGGGTTTGGCGGGCTTTTATGTTTTTCGCTCGTTCCGCAACGCCGCTCGGCGCAGCGGTGGCATGCAAGGCGCCTACGGCGGTCACGATGACTACGATCAAGATGTGCGCCCCGATCGCGCTTACGTCTACAAGCTGCAATTGGCGTTGGGCCGCTCGGCGCGCGGGCTTCAGGATCGCCTGTCGAAATTCGCCGAGGAGGGGGACACGTCTTCTGAAAGCGGGTTGGCCGCGCTGCTGTCGCAGACAGCGCTTGAGCTCACGCGGGAAAAGGACTCGATCCGGTACGCAGGTGTTTTGTCGGAAGGGCCGTTGCCCCTATCTCAGGGCGAAAGCCGGACGAACAGCCTTGCTTTGGCCGAACGTTCTCGCTTCGACGTGGAGCGTGTGCGCAGCGCCGACGGCACGGTACGCAAAGCGGCCGAAGTGCTGCCCGAAAGTGCCGAGGTGCTGGAGTTCATCGTTGTGACCGTCATCGTAGCCACGCGCCAGCCGGTGGGTACCTGGAAAGAAGTTACGGATCACACCCAGGTCGAAAGCGTGATCACGGCCTTAGGGGCGGTGGGGCCGCAGGAGCTTTTGGGCCTTGAAGTGATCTGGACCCCGGCCGATCCCACCGACTCTTTGACGCAAAACGATCTTTTCGCGTCCTACCCCAACCTAAAAAGCATCTAGCGCGGTATTCTGCCGCCCATGCCAGGGGCTTTGTCCTGCCTGCTCAGCGCGACACCAGGCGCACCTCCGCCATTGTGGCGAGCTGTGTTGGATGTGTCGCTGTTCGGCGTGCTGGGCATGGTCCTGCTTGTGTTCGGTTATTACATTTGGGAGCTCATCACCCCTTACAACAACCGGCAGGAGCTGCAGGAAAACAAAAACCTCGCGGTTGCCATCGTCGTGGCGGCGTTCGTTTTGGGGATGGCCATCGTGATAGCGGCAGCGATTCTTAGGGTGGGGTAATTGCTTGGCTTTCCGCGCGGTCGCAGCTTGACCAACGGCTCACGCCACGGCTAAAGTCGGCGACACCCCCCTAGCGGCGCTCCAACAAGGGTTCGATGCACAAACTTATCATCGAGGACGACGAAGGAAAAACCGTCGTCGTTCCACTTATACGAGACGAGATCACTGTCGGCCGACAGGAGGGCAACACTGTCCGCCTGACTGAGCAGAACATTTCCCGTCGCCACGCCCGCTTCATCAAAGAGGGCGGCGTGTTGTTTGTCGAAGACCTTTCGAGCTACAACGGCATCAAGGTCAATGGCACGCTCATCGGCGCCAAGACTGGCCTGAAAGACGGCGATCAGATCTTGATCGGCGACTACAAGCTGGGTCTCAAAGCCGACGAAGCGAAAACCTTGGGATACGGTTCCGCACGGCCCCGCGTGGCCAGCGAACCACCACCCACGGCGCCGCAACCGATGGCGCCTGCACCTTCAGCGCCCGTGTCGTCGTCGTCCGCCGCTCCAAGCGACGTGATCGAAGGGGCTCCAACGATCCCCGTGCGCACGTTGGCTGATCAGGGCCTGCTCAGTGGCGGGCCCCAGCTGGCCACCAGCCGTTTGGTGGTGGTTTCAACGCAACTGGCGGGCGCCGAATTCGTTTTGGATCGCGCGTCGCTGGTCATCGGCCGCACGGCTGAGAACGACATCATCCTCAACCACAAATCCATCTCTCGTCACCATGCCAAGGTGATCCGCGACGGTGAAAAGTATGTGGTGGTTGATCTGGAAAGCGCCAATGGTGTGCGGGTCAACGGCACCCAACAAGAGCGCATGGTGCTTGATTCGGGCGACGTGATCGAACTTGGTCACGTGCGTCTGAAGTATTTGGTTGGTGACGACGTTTTGGGTGCGGCGGGCCTCGCGAGCCTGCGTGGATCTAAGAAACCTCTAATTATCGGTGGCGCGGTGGCCGCCGCGCTCGTGCTTGTGCTCGTCTTTGCCTTCGCGGGTGGCAGCAAAAAAACGACAGCCCCAGAGGCCGTGGCAACCAACACGGCCACACCGCCACCAGCGGAGCCCGTGCCCACGCCACCACCTGCCCCAGCCACGCCCCCGGTGGCTGCGGCGCCAGAACCCCCGGCGCCTCCGGCCCCGGGCCCCTCGATTGATCCAGTCAAGGCGCTCGTTGACCAAGGCAAATGGGATCAGGCGATCGCTGCGCTCGATCAGCTGCCGCCAGAACTTGCGAACGGTACCGAGGGCAAGGCACTACGCCGGCAGGTGGCCGTTGATCGCAGCGTTGAGGCGACGCTGGGGAGGCTGCAAGTGGAAGCCGAGGCAGGCCGCCTTGAGCCGTCGAAGAAGCTGGCAGCCGCCATTCCCGCTGACAGCCGCTACGCCCCGCAGGCGGCGGAGCTGTTAACCAAGGTGCAGAACACTTTCGTGGAGACGCGCATGAAAGTGGCCACCGCGCACAAGACGGCGGGCCGCTGCGAAGAAGCCCGTAAAGAGGCGGAGCGCATCTTGAAACAAGTTCCGGGCGCAGCCGCGCCCACGGCGCTTATCGCTGACTGCAAAGCGGCTCCCGCACAAGAGCCGGTGGTGGCCGCCGTGGCACCAAAACGCGCCCCTAAACCCGCCGCTGCGGAAGCACCTGCCCCGGTGGCCCGGCCCAAGGCCGAACCCAAGGAAGAAGAAGAACCCGCAGCCGCAGGCGATCCAGATCAGTTCATCAAGGACGCGCAGGACGCGTGGTTGCATGGGCAGTTTGCCGCGGCGATCGTTGCGTCGAAGAAAGCCTTGCGCTTGCGACCGGGCATGGCGCGGGCGTATCAAATCATTGCCGTGTGTTCGTGCTCGTTGCGCGACCAAGCCGCGGCCGCGAAGGCTTACGACAAACTCGACGACAAGAACCGCCAGATGGTGCGCACGCTGTGCGAACGCAACGGCATTGCCTTGCCAGAGTAAACACGGCGACAGCGCGGGGGCTCGATGATCGCGAGAGCGAGCCGGGCCTTTTCGCTTTGGTGATTAGCCCACTTTTTTAGCGAGGTCTGCGTAGGCGGCGCCGGGCGCGGCGGCGGATGACACAGGCAAACCAGAATCGACCCAGCCTGGCACCGAAACGCGGCCATAGGGATCACGTTCACCGGCGTAGCCGCCCCGAACGTCGACCACGGAAGAATAACCTGCGGCCTCCATGAGCGTGGCCGCTTGCAGCGATCGGCCGCCCATCTTGCAGCCCACCACAAGCGGCTCATCCTTCTTAAAATTGGCCTCGATCACCTTTTGAAAGTCGGGGTTGCCCACCATGCGGCCGTTTTCCATGTGCAAGAGGGGTACATTCAACGCGCCCTCAGGATGCCCGGCCTCGAACTCGGGAATGGAGCGCACATCAATGTAGCGCCAGCCTTGCTTCAACAGTTCAGCCGCTTCGGGAGGAGTCACTCGCTTGCCCATGCTGCCTATGTAGCACGGAGCTTTGCCCCCACCACCCCTTCCTTGGGCCTGTATGGATGCGCCTGCGTTACACGCAAGGGGGTTCCCCCAAAGGCCCACCCGTGGTTTACTCCGCCAACTCATGAGTACATCAGGAACGCCGCGAATCCGCGTGGTTGCGGCCGTGATCTCCAAAGACGACACCTATCTCATCACGCAACGCCGAAAAACGGCCGTTTTGTCGGGTTTGTGGGAGTTCCCGGGCGGTCGCGTTGAGGGCGACGAATCGGACGAAGAAGCGCTCAAACGTGAGTTGCTGGAACGGTTGGGTGCCACGGTTGAGGTGGGCAAAGCGATCGCCAAGCGGACGCACCAGTACGAGGGGTACGGCGTGGACCTGATTTTGTACGAAGCCACGTTCCCGCTCGGTGACGCAGAGCCAGAGCTCAAGAAGCTGCGCGTGGCGGATTTTCGTTGGGTGCGGTCGGACGAGTTTGAGCACTACCCGTTCCCAGCCGCCGATCAGGCGACCACCGATCTGCTTTTGGGCGTCAAACGAGGCTAAACACAGTGCCAGGCAAAGCCAGTTCTCCGAAGAAATCCCGCGGTGGCTCGAAGAAGAAACCGCCTCCCCCTGCCCCTGTGGCCATTGGTGAACTGACGCCAAAACTGGCCTCCCTCGATCCCGGCTCGGCGCGATGGATTGCGGCTTTGATTCGGGTGACGTCCCCGCACCCCGCCATGGGCACGGTGTTGGATGTGCTTGATCGTTTGCAAGATCGCCCGTTCCGCACAAACGCCTTGTTGTTGGGCGAGCCCGGCACGGGCAAAGGCGGTTTGGCGCGCGCCATGGCTCACATGATCGCGCCCCATGGCAAAGCCGTGCGCGTGGATTTGTGCGGCTATGACGACGAGTCTGCGCTGGAACGTCTGTGCGGCGTGGGCAAAACCGCCGGTCTGGTGCAAGAAGCACACGAGGGAACGTTGTTGATCGAGGAAGCCGCCGATCTCAGCATGCGTGTGCAAAATGAACTTCTGCGCATCATGAAGACCGGCAAAGTCCGGCCGCGCGGGCAAGACAAGGAAGTACCGGCGCGCGTGTGCGTGGTGGCCTTGTCGGATCGGGATCTGCGAGGCCTGGTGGCCGCGGGGCAATTCCGGCACGACCTTTATTATCGATTGGCTCGCGTGGTGTTGTGGTTGCCGCCCTTGCGTGAACGGCTCGAAGACGCCGGCGTGGCCGCCGTGTGGATGGGCAACCGCATCTTGCAAGCGGCAGGTGTGCCGTTAACGTTGCGTGGGCCGCAAGACATGAAGCGCGCGAGCGCTGACGAACAAAGGCGCAGCATTGAACTGGCTCCGGCGGCCATCGAAGCGCTGATGCAACACACGTGGCCCGGCAACTTCCGCGAATTGGAAGCCGTGATGGAGCGCGCGCTGCTGCTGTTCCGAACCGATCGACGCGTGGGTGCTGACGAGATCGCCAAAGCGATGGCCGAGACCCACGGCTAACGAAAGTACGTTTCGTACAACACGTCAGACAGCAAGTTGCACAAAGCGTGAAACGAGAGCCCCGCGACGATCGAGCCGCTGCGCGCGCGCATCCACCCGAACACCAACGCCGGAAAGAACACCGCGAAGCGACGCGGATCAAGATCCACAGCCACGTGGCCGGCCGCGAACAGGAAGCTTGAGAGCAACCACGCGGGGCCAAGCTTTGCGCCGAGCCAATGCCAGCGCGAGGCAAAGCGAGCCTCGATGCGGGTCCACAGATAGCCGCGGAAGAAGAGTTCCTCCGGCAACGCGACCACAAGGAACTGCGAAAGCGCCAATAGGATGAAATCGGGCGGCCACCGCAGCGGGGGATGCAGATTGCCCAACCAACGCGGGCAAATGGGCGCAAACGTTTGCCACCACCACGCGGCGAACGAAGCACCGGTGGCGGCGCAGGCGTGACCGTAGAACCAGAAGAAGCCGATGATAAACACCGGCCACGAAACGCAGATCGCCTGCAACAAGGTGAACAATGTGCGGCGAGGGCTGTTGAACGAAAGACCGCCTTCGCGCGCGTGATCGAACGGCAGCCCCGACCAGCGTGACGCCAAAAGCGGGCTGTAAAGAAACAGCACCGCGATGAAGCCGTGCAGGTTTTGCCCAACGAATGGGATCACGAACCCCAACCAATACAGCGCCGCGGCCACCGCTGTGGTGGCGATGAACGTCACCAGGCCTTCGCGCAGCGGGCTCACGCGCGGCACGAAGTTGCCGGAACCACCCCCGGGGTTAACCGTAGATGTCACTAAAGTCGGTGAGGCTGGCCATCGCCGCACGCGCTTCATTGGCCGAAGCGCGCAATCGATCGGGAGCGCTTCGGGCCAAGGGCTTTTTGCCGTGGAGGTGATCGAGGATATCGTCGAGTTGCACTTCGATCTCTTCGATGGCGTGTCGCGTGCGCCGCAAGGCCGCCACGGCTCGGGTTTTCACCGTCAGGCGCGATTCAGCAGGCACGGCCGGACGACGAGCCAAGATGTTTACCGCGTGGGCGCTGCGCCTCATCAACGTAGTCTTCAAGCAGTTGCCGAGGCTGTCAAATAATCCAACATTTTGTAGGCGCGGTAAGCCCACGGGCGCCAGAACGCTAGGAGTTGCCGAGGGTTGAATCTTCGTCGTCCAGATAGGCAAACGTCTTGACCAACCGGGTGAGGCGGCGCTGCGTGTCCTGGTCGATGTCAACGAATTGAATTCCCATGCCAGGGTTGATGCTGTCAGGGTCACCCGGCCGGTAGGAATTGATCCACACCACCTGGCCCTCCACCACAAATTCGGGTGCGCCCAGCGGCTTAAAGCGCAAGGTTAAGCGCGCGCCGGGGGCCAAAGGCGTGGTGGTTTTCACGAAGATGCCCATCGCCGACAAATCGGTGATGTAGGCGAACAGAAAATTCTCGTCGCTCTTGTAGTCGACTTCGATGTTCACCGGCACGCGCAGGTGCGCACGGCGTTGGCGGAGCCGGCGCTCCCGCTTGGCTGCTTCTTTGGCGGCCTCGATCACCGGATCTTTGGCGGTGGAGTCAGATGCCTTGGCGCCGCGCCTGTCTTTTTTCATCCGCGTGAGAACCTACGGTGGGCAGCGGTTCAACGGATCTGGATGGTACCGAGCAAGGCGCGGTCGGCACCATCATTGGGACCGGACGTGATCCGCCAACGTTGCGATTCGCCACCCGGCCAGAAGCCGACATACGCCGTGTACGTTCCTGCCATCGTTGTCATGAGAGGCACATCGATTTCTGTGAAGTCGCGGATGTATTCGCCTGGCAACCAGTACGAGGTGGGGAAAGCGCCTTGCAAGGGTTCGTGGTCACCGATGAGGCGTGGGTGCCCCGGGATGTCCACGTGTACAAACATCTTAAACCCGGGCGCGGGGCGTTTGATAACGCGAAAGTAAAGCGTGAGACCGATTTTTCCCGGGCGGCGCAACGAGGATGGAAAGTCGGCGCCTATCAGCTCAACCGCGTCCTGGAAGACCGTGTTTAGCTTTACGGGCCACGACCAGGGAGGCCGCTCGTCAGGCCACTTGTAGGTCACGTTGGCCGAGCCGGGCTCCGATACGGGCACGGGCGGCGAAGGGGCCACCCACACGTTGCGCTTGAGCGGGTTCTGATCCGTTTGCCCATCAAGGACATTCGATAACAACAAGAAGCGGCTCGAAGACGCATCAAGCACGAAGTACGAAACACCGGCCACTTTGAATGCGGCGTCAAGCGCGGCCAAATCGTCGTTCGCCACCAAGCAAAAAGCGCGGGGATTGCGCTGAAAGAATTCGATGAGCTTGTCTTGCGACGGAATGTCCGTCATTTGGCGGGCCGTATAAAACTGAATGCCGTGGCCTTGCACGCGGTAGCGACCAAAGGGATCGCCGGGCTTTGAGAAGCGCAACAGCGATTCGAATACGGGTTTAAAGGAGTAATGTTTGGATAGGTGGGGCACCAAAACATGTGAAACGCCGAACGCAAACAGCAGCGCGCCCGCGATGGCCACATGGATGCCGTAGCGGCTGGCGCTGACGACCCACAACGAGACGCGCGCGTAGAGTTTTGCGACGGTCGTTTGCGTATTCGCTGCGTCCAACGAACTTGCAGGCACCCACCCTGCCAAGCTGCGGTTTCGCAAAGCGAGGCCCAAATACGTGCCTCCCGCAACAACGAGGCCAGCGACGA
Source organism: Deltaproteobacteria bacterium (assembly GCA_033763315.1). Lineage (GTDB taxonomy): Bacteria > Myxococcota_A > Polyangia > Fen-1088 > Fen-1088 > JAGTJU01. Next base: position 446,899 of record JANRKS010000002.1, on the reverse strand, counting down.
GTGGCGCCATGCCGACCTTCAAGGTGGGCGGCCACTTCAGCGTCTCGAGCAGATGCACTGAAAACAGATCCTCGGGCACAAGCTTGAAATCCCGCGCCAAGATCATGGTTCCGGTGGCGGCCAATAAGCCCAAGACGGGTTGCGGGCGCTCTGCCTCAAGCGCTTCATCAAGGAAGCCACCCAAGGCCCACGCAATCGGTGCCAACGCCGCAAACCGCGCGTCGCCCACCATCAGCACAAACACAGTGGAGATCGCAAACGCGAAGCCGGTGCAGACGAGCCAATACGAATCCACAAACGCCTCACGCGCCCGCGCATCGGCACCACCTTCGCCTTCGGACGAAAGGCCACGCACCAGCGCGCGCCCCAACGCGAAGACAGCCAAGGCGCTCCACGGAAACGTGCCAAAGCCGATTTGCTTGACGAAGTAATCAAACAGCTGCGGTGGCGTGCCTCCGCGCGGGGCGCCGCCTAACCAAGGGCTGTATTGCCCCACAACATTGCCGCCACCCAAGGCCATCACCATCGCGGCGACGCCCACCAGAATCAGCAAAGCCAGCGGAAGGCGTCCCCGGGCGCCCTGAACAAACAAGCTGCGGCCGAGGCTGACGCCCGCAGGCACATCGCGACCCACACCGGGCGCGGTGAACAAGGCGCCCGTTTCACTGGACGAAGCCACGGAGGGATCGGCCGGCACAAGTGACCCGGCCGCCAAAAACACACCCAGGAGTGACAAACACGGCAAAGCCACGCCGAGCAGCGCTCCGCCGGCCAGAGCGCCAACCACCAAGCCGATCGCTCCCACCAGAAGGTCGGACCAGCGACGCTGCCCTGCCGCGGGCCAGGCATAACGGCCAAGACCACCGAAAGAAAGCGCCAGCGCGAAGGTGAGCCCCATATCTGAGGTGAGCTGCCGCGCTTGCAGAAAAAACAAGGGCATCGTGCCGAGCACCAGCACCGAAAGCAGCGCGCCCCGGCGGCGCAACAGGCCCAGGCCCGCCCAATAAACAGCCAACAGGGCGCCAACGGCGACCAACCCTTGCAGCAAACGCCCGCCCCATTCACTGGCGCCAAACAGCTTCATGCCCAGCGCGTTGATCGCCAAATCGAAGGGCGGCCGCGCGGCGTACCGGCCGGCCAACGTCACATCGCCAAGCGCTCCACTTTCCGAGATCTCGCGGGCGCGTTCAGCCAGCGACAATTCCCACGGGTCCCAAAATCCAAAGCTGCCCAAACCGGGCAGGACGAGAAGTATCGCGAATAACGTGGCCCAAAAGACGGTTGGGACACGACGAAGGCGGTCGATGATGGCCTGCAAGCTCATGATAATTGGGGGAAGCCGGCGGACTCTATCGGACCAGGGAAGCCGCGTAAAGGCGACGAGCAGGTCAATTCAAGCAGGCTGGCACGAGGCGGGGCGTCACCGGGGCGGCTTACGCCACCACGCTCGCCGCAGGCGTCCGACGAACGGTGAGGCGCTCGCCGGGGCCGAGCATCGCCAGGCGGTCGAGCAAGCCGCGGGATTCACAAGCGGCCCGCAACCACCGTGGGGGCTCGTCAAGCGGTTCGTAGCCAAGCGGGACAATGCCGTAGGAAATGGGCACAAGCACCTTGGCGTCCAGATCCTCGAGGGCGTACGCGGCGTCGAGCGGGGACATATGCGTGGCCCGCAGGGGCAGCGGTGAGTAGCCGCTGATGGGCAGCAAAGCGAGGTCGGGGCGAAAGCGGCGCCCGATGTCGGAAAAGCCTGAGAAGTAGCCGGTATCGCCCGCGAAGAACACAGCGACCTCGGGCGCTTGAATGATGTAGCCGTTGGCGCTTGATTGTTTGCCATTGCCACCTTCGTGGCGGGCGGGCACGGCGGTGATGGTGACGTCACCGTGCTGGCATGATTCATCGGCGCCAAGTTCAACGACCTGCGGAAAGCCAAGACGTGAAAGATCGCGGGCGAAGCCCGGTGGCGCGATGACTACCGCGTCTTTAGGCAAACGCTGCAGCGAAGGCGGGTGCAGATGATCGCGGTGGCCATGCGAGATCAAGATGCACGTCACACGGGCGAGATCGGTCGGCGTGATCGCGGGCGCGGTGGAACGGCGAAGGCCGTAGAGAAATTGCGAAAGCCACGGATCGGTGAGGATGCGGGCTTTGGCGCTGACGATGTGCACGGTGGCGTGGCCAACGGGACTCACCATCATGGCGGAGGCCTCTGGGGTATCAAGGTCCTCCATCGTGGGCGCGGCGGGGCGTGACACAAACTGCGCGAGCGCCCGGCGTAGATAGCGCAGCGACAACGTTTGCCCCGCGCCGGTGGCGCTGAGACGATTGCGGTGCGCGAGATCCAGCTCCTTGATTCGCTCAAGGAGCTGTTGCTCGCGGCGTTGCCGCTCGTCAGAGGAGGGCCGCATCAAAGCTAGATGGGCTGAATCACCACGGACTTGTTCACGCAAGTTCCGTCGTTCGGGATGATAATGATCGGCGGATTGATGATGACTGGATCTATGATCGAAGCGGCAGTGGTCGTTGCGTTCTTCTGGCAGACACCTTGGGTTAAGGCCCTGCAGAGAACCAGCGGGCAGACTCCTCTGCACTTCCCACAGTTCGCGTCCTCCCACTCTTTAACAATTGGCTTTAGGGCCGTGTCGGTGTTGACCCAGACGTTGCAACCGCACGAAAGTCCGCTCGGGACACTGATCCCGCATTGGCCAGTGGCGGCGCTTCGGCAACCTTGTGCAGCCGTAACAGCATTCTGATATCGGCTATTGATCTCGTCACAGGTGGCTTTCACGCAAGCCGGCGCGGTATCAGGCATCGACATCGTGTCTTTGGCCATGGCGGTGTCCGCGAGAACATCTGGTGTGGCGTCGGCCGTCAACACGCCCCCGTCCCCTTCTTCCAATCCCCCGCCCCCACGTCCACGACCGATGCCTCCGGTTTCGGATTCAGCGGCATCAGCAGTCACAGCCGCATCGCCAGTTTTGCTGTCGTCGTCGCCGCCACAAGCGGATAGCATCAAAGCCACTGAAACGACACAAAGATGTGAGTAAGGCAAACGTGACATTCTCGTTGAACTCCTTGAATCAAGAGCCAGGTTAAGTGAACCGAACTAGATTACGCGGACGACAGCGCTCTTGCGAGAGGTTTGGCAGAGCCCACATCGCCCACAAGTACTTACAAAATTCAGACTGGTTCTTCCCTTTGAGGACGGGCAACTGAGCCGTTATTCCCCTGAACTAGCGTCCGCTCCCGCGCTGGTTCCGGTCCATCCAGCCATCAGGAACCGCAGCCGTTTTCGGTTCTGCCGGCACCTAGGCGGTGTTACCGTTGTGCGGCCCCCTGCGTAGGGGCGTCTTACGCCCCCTTACCCAAACAGCGACAACACAAGCACGTGAACAAGAAACATCCGCAGCGGCCCGGCGTCGTCGACTTTGGCTTGAGGCGAAAAGTGCTCGCACACATTGCGAAGAAGGACCGTGTGGGGCTGCGCTCTTTGCTGCAAAACCCAGAGGCGGTGGCCGCCTGCTTACAAACCGACTCTGGTTATCCCATCGGTTGGAACGCAGTGGTGAGCGCCAATGACGCAGAGATGGCCAAGATCCTCATTGATTGCGGTGCCGTCAACCTCGCCGCACAAAATGAACGTTGGTATTGGGGGCCTCTGATTCACGCGCTTTTTAAGCCTGGGCGGGCTGACATCGTTCGGGTGTTGTTGGACGCCGGCGCCGGACGTTCCGAAGTCATGCACGGGGACGGCCCGCTGTGGATCGCCGCACGCAGCTGTCCCGATGCTGTACCTCTTCTCGTGGCCGCAGGATTCGAATGGCCCAAACGCACGAAAGCGACGATCCTTTCCCGCTGCTTAGAGGGCGCCGTTCACTGTGCGGAGTTCTTCCGGCAGAAACCCGACAAAGACGTGCGCAGCAACCTCTCGATCTTCAAGAAGACGGTGAAGATCTTTTGCCAACAAGCCCAAGGCCAATTCAATCCTCAAGAGACCAAACTGCTGGCTGAGTTCGCGGAACGCACGGGCCAAGCTGGTGCCGGCGCTGCGCTTGCGCAAGATCCCTTTGCGCAGCTCGGCTCCGAAGAAAGCGTTGCGCAGAAGAATTGGGAAAAGAAGGTCCGCAAACATTTTGGCCCGGTCTACAAGAAACGCGAGACGCTCGAGAAACTGGCTCGCGCGACACTGTCTTCGGAGTTTGCGGTCCAACACAAGGACTGGCCAACACTTGTGCTTGAACTCTTGGACCTCTCAGAGACCTATCGAGCCGCGACGAAAAGGGAGCTTGGAAAAGCGTTGAAGTTCGGTGCCGATGGAGACGCGGGGATGTTCGACGCTTGGGGTGACGGCGCTTTCGTGACCACTGATCTTGTTGGCGAAATCTTGTCGACGAAGCACGCTTTGGCGCATCCTGAATGGGGAACGTTGATGCTTGCGGCACTGCACAAAGGCGTGGCCTGCGACTTTATGCCGAACGTGAAGAAAGTTTTGGCGACAAGCGCGGCGAAAAAGCATCCGGATTTCAAGAAAATGAAATCCGTTTTGCCTTCGTAAACCTGAGTGCGTAAGGCACTGCCTTAACGTTACCCAGGCCACCCGCCTTAAACGCTAGTGAGGTCCCTGCGTAACACAGCCCGGGTTGCATTGCTGACAGCCACGGCGGCAGCGCCGGGCCAATCAATACGTTTCCACCAAAATGGCCCGCCAGGACTGGACGGCGCGAACGTTGCAGAGCGGCGGCTAGGACAGCGGCGTTTTAGGGCTGCTCGGTGATTGGCGGGACGGGAGGGCTGCACCTGTGATGTCGGTACATTACAAAAAGAGCACTTCAGGAAGATCCATTAACCACCGACGGGCGTACACCGCTACGCCACCCCCTCAGGTGGCGATTAACGAAAAACAGAGGTGGGTATATGAACTGGAAGAACTTGATGGCCCTAGGTGTTGCGGCGAGCTTCGGCGTGTTGGGCGGCTGCGACGATGATGACGACAACGTGGTCATAGACGCAAGCGTCGATGCCCCAGGTGCTGACACCGCCGCAAACACAGACGCGGGCAGCGGCGACGCAACCACCTCCTTGTACCAACGCTTGGGGGGAGCGACTGGCATCAACACCGTGGTGACTGACTTCGTTGTGAACCGCGTTCTCAAGGATCCGAAGATCAACGGCTACTTCTTGAACTCAACGGTTGACGGCGGCAACGTGATCCGCTGCCTGGATCTGCAATTGGGCAACGCCACGGGAGGCCCGGAACAATACCCAGCTCCCGGTTGCCGCAACATGAAAGACTCTCACAAGGGCTTGGGCATCTCGCAAGTCGACTTCGACGATCTGGTGGGGCATTTTGTGGCCGCCGCCACCGCCGCCGGGGTGAGCACAGCCGACATCGGCACCATCGCCGGCGCCTTGTTGCCGATGAAGGCCGACATCGTTGAAGACCCCACCAACAACAAAACCGTGTACCAGCGTGTTGGCCGCAAACCCGCCGTGGCCGCAGTGATTGATGCCTTCGTCGGCCGCGTGGCCGCGGATGTGCGCATCAATGGGTTCTTCGGAACCACCATGATTCCTCGCCTCAAGACCTGCTTGGTTCGGCAAGTGTCGAGCATCGATGGTCCGGTGAAGTACGGCAAAGAAGTGGACGGTGAACCGGGCGTGTCGAAGACGGCCGTCTGCCGCGACATGCTGTCCTCACACAAAGGTTTAACGAATCCTGCCGCGGGTGGCGCGGGCGCGCGTGGCCTGCTGATCAGCGACTTCGGCGCTCTGGTGGAAGATCTGCAAACAACGTTTGCCACCGACTTTCCTACGGTGGCCGCCGCCGACGTCAACGCCATTCTTGGCGCTTTGGCGCCCTTGTGCTCCGACATTGTGGCGGGCCCAGGTTGTGCCGGTTTGGCGTATGGCTTAACCACCGATAGCAAGCTGGTGAAATTTGATGTCACCACGCCAGGCACCGTCAGCACCCCGCTGGCACTCACCGGGTTGGCCTCAGGCGAAACCGCGCTGGCCATCACCACACGCCCCAAGGGTGGCAAGCTTTACGTGCTCGGCAGCACCAGCCGGCTTTATGAAGTGAACGCGGCGACGGGCGCGTTGACGATGGTGGGCACGACGCCTTTGACACCCGCATTGGTAGGCACAGCGTTCGGCTTTGACTTTAACCCCACGGTGGATCGCATCCGCCTTACAAGCGATGAAGAACAAAGCCTGCGCCTTCACCCCGATATGGGAACCGTAGCGGCAACGGACACGGCGCTTTCCCCCGCAGGCAACGTGGTGGCAGTGGCCTACACAAACAGCCGCGACGGTGCCACAGTGACAACGTTGTTTGGGATCGATTCCGCCAGCGACAAGTTGGTTCGCATCGGCGGCGTCGATGGTATGCCCTCGCCCAACGGTGGTGTCGTGGCAGACGTGGGTCCGCTGGGTGTAGACACTTCGGCAAACGCTGGCTTCGACATTCGTCCGCCGATGAACGTCGGCTACGCTGTGTTGAACGTGGGCGGCGTGTCGGCCTTGTACACAGTGAACCTCGCCACGGGCGCGGCAACCAAGGTCGCTGATCTGGGCGGCGCTGTGGTGTTGCGATCGTTCGCTTTGGCACAATAAGGAACGAGGACGACTATGCGGCGTTGGCAAAAAGCGTTGGTGGGCGTGGGCGCAACAATGGTTGTGCTCACCGCCGCTTCCTATGGCTATTACCGATACCGCATGGCCGGCATGATGAAGCTGGTGGATGAATTGCCAGCTTTCTCGGAACCCGCCGCCGGCGCCCGTGCGCCGGTGTCGCGGGGGCTGGGATTTGATGTTGGTCTGCTAAAGGCAGACACCTTGAAGGCCACGCTGGCGGCAAAGCAGCTAGATTGCCCCGACACCTCGATACGGGCGCTGATGCAGCAAGCGCGTGAGGCAAAACGGCAGGAAGTCGAAACTGCCAAGGCCAAGGGCTTGGACTCTGTGACGGGCGCTTCCATGCTTTACCGGCGCAGCCCGAAGGAGCGGAACCCTCAGGTGCGCCTTTCGTGCAGTGATGTGCCTGCAGATGTTCTAACGGACCGCAGGCGCGCGCGATCGCGCGGACGGTTGTTGTTCGTTTTTGATAGCCCCCAACACCCGCTGCGGCACGTTTCGTACGCGCGCAGCTTCCATGGCATCGACGATGGTTTAGCGCTTGCCGAGTTCGAGGCAGCCAAGCAAGCCATGACCTCCCTTTACGGCGATCCGGCCAGTCGGCCCGCAGGTGCGATCACCTTGCCCTTGCCGCTTTACCAAGCGCGCACGTTTACCTGGAAATTCGCCGATCTCTTGGTGTCAGTGAAACTTATGAACATGGGCGAAGGGCGGCTTAGTTTGGACGAGACGGTGGAAGTGCCGTGGCCCGTCCGCGCAGACGCACCTGCACGCCGCGAGACCGTGGCATCGAAGACACCCTAGAACAGTGGGCCGCAGTTCACGAAGCCTTGGCGCAAGGCGTGGCCCGCGAAGTGTGAATCATCGGACCAGAAGAATGGTTTGGTGCCACCCACGCATGCGGATTCGGGAGCGAAGGTGATGCCTTCGTTGTTCGAGTCCGGCAGCGTCGTGGGGCGCAGCAGTTTCTTACGCACAACGAAGTCGCCGCCAACAAGGCCCAAGATGGTGTTCGTGTTGCCGCACGTGTTGTCGCAATCTGACCACAACGCACCTGTCGCTCGATCAAACGCCAGGTCCATCACAGCGGCTTGGCCGCTTGAGAAAGAGGCGATGCGTTTATAGTTGCTGCCGCTGTGATCCAGGGCGTAGGCGTAAATCATGCCTGTGCCTTCAACACCCACAAAGAACAAGCCCGTGCCGTGGTTCGCGTAGTTGCCGGGGTTGTAGGGCAAGTTGGTGTTCTGATCACGCAGGCCATTGGCCACGAGGTACGTATCGGGGATCCACGTAATGGCTTCAAGCCCCAAGTTGGCGCCCACCACGGGCAGATCCGCATTGATGTTCCATTCGTTCGTGGCCACAAGCTCCAGGCCCGCAGCGGAGGTGTCAACGCGCAGGATGCTCAGGCGGCTGACTGAGCTCGCGTCGTTGTTACGCTCGGTGCTGATATACATCGCGGTTGAGCCCGCTTCAGCGCGCGTGATGCCCTCGCTATCGGGGTTGCCCGTGCCCGAGGGATAGCGCAGGGTCTTCCCGGCCATCCAACCGTTGCTTGGATCCGAAGCCCACGTGGAGCCGTTCCACAGCAAACGATAGAGCAACGAGGGGCTGTTTAAAACGCCCCACAACACCGTTGGGCTGGTGGCGGTGGCGTCCTCGTAGTGCAGGCCGCTCAAGTTGTCCCCAAACTGGTTGAGCTCGTCCACCGTCACCACATTGTCGGGGCCCGGCCAGGGCAACGTGGCGACGCCTGCATCCGGTGCCGAAGCGTCGGGCGCGGCCGCGTCAGGCACAACCACAACGCCGCAATTGTTGGCGCTGCCCTTCGTGGAGGCGGCGCTCGAAGCGAAGGCGCCGAATCCATCGGGGCAACGTGCGTAGGTGATGGCGGCGTGTGCCGTCCATGTGTAGCTATCAACCAAAGTCCCGGTGTTGTCGAACACGCGTGCTGAATCGCCGCCGCCCAAGCCAAAGCCAAGGCTTGATTCGTCGATAACCAAGAACGCGCCCGGCGCCAGAGTGGTTCCGCTGGGGATGGTGTACACGTGCGTGTCGTCGTTGTCTTTGAAGACCCACGATGACAGATCGGCCGCGGTGGAGCCGGCATTGTAGAGCTCAACCCAATCACCCGGAACGCCCGCATTGGATTCCACTTCGTTCACCTTCACCACGGCTGGGGCCGCAGCTGGTGCGTCTGTGGGCACGGCGGCATCGGTGGCGTTGGGAAGGGGCGTGCATAACACCGGCACAGCCACAGTGTCGCTGCAATCACCATCCGTGACCGTCACCGTTACGGTGCCGCTGCCAGCGGTGCTGCACAAGGTGGACGCCGAAGCGAGCGTGGCGCCCGTCACGGCGCCCACGGTACTCGTCCACGCGTAGGCCACGGCCGCGTGGCTTGAATCGGTATCGTGCGCTTGCACCTTCAAGAACACCGAACCGCCCACAAGACTTTCGGCTGGCAGGACATCAACAGCATCGATGATGGGACAAACATTGACCTTGCCGTTGATCACGACGGTGCCAGTTTTTGCCGGCAAGCGGCACTGCACGTTCACAAACACCTGCGTGACAGCGCCAGCGGCGATGTTGAAGTTGGCCTTGCCCTCGCACTTGATGCCGGGGTCGTTGGCCGCCGTCGCCGTGAGCAACAAAGCGAAGCCCTGACCCGAAGGAATGCCACCGATGCGGCCGGAGATCTGGCTGCTTGCCGAAGCGTCGATGGTGCCATTCTTCATGAATCCATTGCCGGACACCGCATAGTTAACAGTGCCCAAGCGCACATCCGGGCCCGCTGTGAGTTCGAAGGCCAAGTCGCCCCCGATCTTCTCCTCTTGTTCTCCACAGGCTGCAAAACAGGAAGAAAGCACTATAGCGGTGGCCAATGTACGGAATAGAAATAAGCGTTGAATCATGAGTCCTCCAAGACGGCGTGACCCTAATCTGCGTTTGGGGCGCGTTGCGCGTAAGTTAGGCGACGAGTCTGTGACGACACGGTGGCAAAAGGTGACCTCAGATCAGCTATGAGCCGGCAAGCGCTCAAACCAAGGATCTCGCTGGGAAGTTGGGCCTTTTCGTTTGGTCCCTTCGCCAACAACCCGTGGTCCTTCGAGGCATTCTGCAAGTACACCGCCGACGCCGGATATGATGGTGTTGAGATCAACGGCTTTCGCCCCCACCCTCACCCGGCGGACTATGAGTCGCGGGCCAAACGGATGGGTCTCAAACGGTACTTGGATGACCTCGGCCTAGGGATTTCCGGATACGCGCCAGACTTTCATGCGGTCCCCCCGGCTGTCGCATCTCCTGACTCCTATATTGCTGTCGTGCAGTCGTGCCTCGACTTCATGGCCGACCTCGACATTAAGATCTTGCGCGTCGATACCGTGTCGCCTCCTGTGGCGCTTGATCCGGTGCAATACGAACGCCGCTTTGAACAGTTGGTCACCACGTGGCGCAAGGCCGCAGCCCTGTGCGCCCAGGGAGATGTCACGGTGGTGTGGGAGTATGAGCCCGGGTTCTGGTTGAACAAGCCTTCCGAAGTGCTGCGGCTGGTGCGGCAAGTGGAGCACCCTGCGTTCAAGATTCTGTTCGACACCAGCCACAGTTACATGGGGGCGGTGGTTGGGGCACGCCACACAGGCAAGCCGGAGGTCCTCGCGGGCGGGTTAGCGCAGTACGCGCAAATGCTTGCGCCACACATTGGACATGTGCACCTCATGGACTCCGACGGCTCGTTGCACGAGAACGAAACCTCAACACACACGCCGTTTGGCCAAGGGCACATTGATTTCCCTGAGGTGCTGCAGGCGCTCCATCCCGCGTTGCAGAACCTGCAATGGTGGTGTCTTGATTTCTGCTTCTGTCCTACAACCCAAAGGGACGCGCTTAGCGCTGTGTCCTACGTACGCGCGCTCGCGCAAGGAATACAAATCTCATGATGAGGTTCGTGCAAAGCAACGGTATCCGCTTGGCCTACGAAGAACGCGGCACGGGCGATCCATTGGTTTTGATTATGGGACTGGGCGCCGATGGTCAGGTTTGGGATCTGCACGCACAAGCTTATGCAAAGCGGTTTCGCTGTTTTCTAGTTGATAACCGTGGCACAGGGCAAAGCGACAAACCCAAGGGTCCGTACACGACTGCGCAAATGGCGGATGACTATGCCGGCCTTATCAAGGCTCTGGGGTTAGGCAAGGTGCGCGTCGCGGGCATTTCCATGGGCGGCGCGATCGCACAACGGTTGGCGCTGCGGCATCCAGATGTGGTGCGCAGTTTGGTGTTGGTATGCACCTGGGCGAAGTGTGATGAATACGCCCGCGCGATTTTCCAGCATTTCGCCAAAGCCCGCGCGGCTCTGAAGCCCGAAGATTTTGTGCAGTTGCTTCAATTGTGGATCTGGACCCCGGCGTACATGCAAGCCAACCTCGCCGAGCTTGTGCAAGCGCAACGTGCGGCGGCCAGCGACGATGCGTGGATGCCGCTCGCGGCATTCGAGGCACAATGCGTGGCGTGCATCGAACACGACACAACAAACGAGGTCCACAAGATCGATGTGCCAACCCTCTTAACCGTTGGTACGCACGATATTTTCACGCCCATGCGCTTTTCCGAATACCTGCACGAGCGGATCGCGAGCAGCGAATTGAGACTCTTTGCTGGTGGTGGCCACGTACACCATTGGGAAGCGTTGGAAGAGTTCAACCAAGCGACGACGCAATGGTTATTGGAGAACTGAAATGATTCGATTTGGTTGCCAAACCTATACGTGGCTCATGTCCGGGGATGCCTACAAAGGCCGCATTCCGCATATCTTGTCTATCGGAAAGCAAGCTGGATTTGCAGGTCTTGAACCCGAGGTCGTGATGCTCGGCGATTTGGCCGATCCTCTGCTTGCCAAGGACGCCGTGGCGGCCGCAGGCATAGACCTTGGGGCCATCTGTCTGGTTGAAGATTGGTTGGGCACCAAGGAAGCCGAAAGCGAACGCACGCATGCAGACCATTACATCAACTTCCTGAAACACTTTCCGGGCACGATGTTTGTGCTTTGCCAGATGCCCGGCCCCGATCGCGAAAACCTGCGTGAACGGCAAAAGAACTTGATTGCCTGTGTGAACGCCGTGGCGCAAAGGGCCACCGACCAGGGCATCCCCTGCACGTATCATCCGAACTCGCCCGCCGGTTCCGTGTTTCGAACCGCCGAAGATTACGAAATCTTGCTGCAAGGGCTAAGGCAAGATCTCATCGGGTACGCGCCAGATTCGGGGCACATCGCCCGCGGTGGAATGGACCCGCTGCACATTGTGAAGCAGTACCGCTCGCGGATAAACCATGTGCATTTCAAAGACATGTTTGCCGACAAACGATGGGCCCCGATGGGAAGCGGCGTCATCGATTTTTCGGGCATCGTCAAACACCTGCGCGATACGCAGTACGCGGGCTGGATCATGGTTGAAGACGAATGCGAACTGGCCGAGACCAAGCCGGACGCAGCCACCATCAACAATGGGCGTTATGTACGTGAGACGCTGGTGCCCTTGACGGAGCTTGCGATAGACACCGCTCGTCGCGGTTAGGCACCGGCCACCACCGCTTGATCCCGCCCCGCGCGCTTCGCCTCGTACAACGCCCGATCAGTGCGCTCCATCCATGTTGAGCAAGTGTCGCCGATCATAGCGCTGGCGCCACCGACGGAGGCGCGAACCTTCACGAGAACACCGTCGCGTTCGATTTCCAGCGCACGCAGCAAATTCAGCAAGCGTATTGCAAGGCCTTTGGCCTCCTTGGCACTGGTTTCCCGCAAGACCACGGCGATTTCGTCGCCACCGAAGCGCGCGACGAAATCGCTTTTGCGGATAAACAAGCGTGTGACAGCGTCCGCCACTTTACGCAACACCTCGTCGCCCACGGGGTGTCCATGGGTGTCGTTGATGGTTTTGAAATTGTCGACATCAATGAACATCAAGCAGGCGTCTTGATTGAAAACACGCTGCAGTTCCAAAGTGCGCTCCAGGTATTCGTCAAAGGCCCGGCGGTTGTAAAGCTGCGTGAGGGCATCCACTTCGCTTTGCCTTCGCGTGACGTCCAGCTCTTGGCCCAGCACCTTGACTTGGTTGCCGAGTTCGTTCACGCGCTGCCTTTGCGCTTGCCGGCGCTCGTCCATCACGCGCCCAAGTTCGATCACCGTGGACAACACTTCCTTCTTCAACGTGGAAGGTTCTGACGCCACGGCGAGTTTCTCCAGGCGCTCAAGCTGAACTTTGACTTTGCCGTCGGCCGCTTCCTCAGAACGCATTTGATGGCTGAGGTTCTGGATGAACACCCAGATCACCTGGCGCAAATCGCCGAGCACGGTACGCGTGTGCGAAGTGGCCCCGCTGCAATACTCAGTGACGAAGTTGCGCACACCCGTCCAGTCGCGGCGGGCTTCAGACAAGGCCGTGCTGGCACCGCCTCCGTTGGGTGAGGGCGTGCCCGTGGTGACGTGACGGGCCCACTGCTCGGCCAATCGAGAAAAAGCCGCCCCCGTCATCTTTTCTTGGTCAAACGGGTACTCACCTAAAATGCGTACAACGGCCGCCAGGGTGTCGAGCCCCATATCGGACGGGCTCAGCACCTGGGGTTCGGGCTCAGGCGGAATGCGGGTGTCGCTACGTCCGAAAAAACCCATCGTGTTGCCACACGCCAAGTGCAAGTGCGCGGTTCATGAATTGGGGTTGGCATCGGCGGGATGCGGGCCCAGGTTGAGCACAGTTAACGACCTTGTTCCGAGTCCCTAGCGAAAGCTTTCGGGATTTAAGCCGAATTGTTTGATCCAGCGCCACACCGCCGCACGTTGCCGCCCAAGCGCACGCGCCACTTCAGCCACGTTCCCCTTGTGCAGCCCTAGCAGCCGCTCCACGTCCTCGCGCAAGGGTGCCGGCTCCGGCGCCTTGCGGCCCGAACGCGTCTCAGGCACACGCAGCGCCAAGGGCGTGATGGGCGCCGCCACGGGAAGGTGCGCGTTTAACGTCTCGGGCAGATGTCGCACACCGATGAGATCGCGGGGATCAGCCAACGCGACGGCGGCGCCCACCGTCTTTTCAAGCTGCCTCACGTTGAGTGGAAAGGCCGCCATCACCAGCGATGAGAGCGCCCCTGCATCGAAACCCGCAGGGCCACTGCCACGCTTGGCAGTTTCGCGGGCCAAGAAGAACGCGGCCAAGGGGCCAATGTCTTCGCGTCGATCGCGTAGCGGCGGCAACCACAACGGGGCTGCGCCCAAGCGTCCCAGCAAATCGTCACGCAAACCGTCGCTTGACCCCGGCATGACATTGCGGTTGGTGGCCGCGACCACGCGCACATCGATGCGACGAGGCCGCGTCGAGCCAAGCGGCGTTAACTCACGATCCTGCAAGAAGCGCAGCACTTTGGTCTGCGCATCTCGGGTCATCTCGCCGATTTCATCGAGAAATAACGTGCCGCCGTCCGCTTCTTCCACCAAGCCCGGTTTGCCGGCTGAGGCGGTGGAATGCGCACCGGCGCGGTAGCCGAACAGTTCGCTCTCCACGAGCTCGCGAGGGATGGCTGCGCAGTTGAGCGCCACGAACCGGCCCTTGCGGCCAGAGGCATCGTGCAAGGCGCGTGCGTAGATCTCTTTGCCGACGCCTGTTTCACCAACCAGGAGGACTTCCGCGTCCGAGTTGGCCAGCCGGCGAAGCTTGTCGTTCTGCAGCGCCAAACGCGGCGACGTTGTGGGCACGGGCGCAAGCGGTGATGAGAGATCCTTGCGAATGGCCACGAGCTGCTCTTGCGTGGCGAGGCGAAACACGAACAGATGCGAGCCCACCGTGATCACATCGCCGTCTTGCAATTGACGAGCGCTCAACAAGCGTTCACCGCCCACGAACAAACCGTTCTTGCTGCCTTGATCGAACAGGACCCAGCCGTCATCGCGCCGTTCAAACCGGGCATGGCGAGACGACGCGAGAGGATCATCCAACAGCAGCGCGCCCGGCATCACCTGGGCCGCACCTGAAGGACGACGGCCAACGTCCAACACCTTGCCCAGCACCAACAAACGCTCGTTCGCTTCGATCCGGCCGGCCCCGGCACGCCCTGCCAACAGCAACAACGGAATGTCGGCCAAATTGGCGGCAGCGGCGGAGTCCAGCTGGGCGGTCAGCGTGCGTTCGGAGGGGGCCATCGCGCCATCATACCCAGTTGAGCCCCAACACAACAGCCGCAAGGATGATGGTATGTTGACCATCTAACATGAAGCGCGCGTGGATACCGGTCATCATTTTCTTGGTCTTGGCCACTTTGCTGATCGTCGACCTCACGACGAAAACGGGGATCGAGTGTCGTGTGTGCGTGACCTTCGAAGGGCGACAAAAGTGTGCCAGCGCCCGTGCTGAAGAAAAACGGGAGGCCGCCACGGAGGCCCAAAGCAGCGCCTGCTCTTTGTTAACGTCGGGCGTAAGCCAAGCGGTGAAGTGCCCGCGTGTTGAGCCTGATTCCGTTGTGTGCAAATAGGGCAGCGACCACAAACCACGTCAGCGGCACAGCAAGCTGACAGGCACCGGCAGCGCACGGTTCAGTTCCGTTCCCGCGCCCAACTGACCCTGAGAATCATCGCCCCAACAGCGAACCACGCCATCGCGGCTTTGCGCGCACGTGTGAGCGCCGCCGGCCGTCAGCTGCACCACTTGCAGGTCGAGCTTGCTGGTGGGGACGAACGCCGTCCGCGTGCTGCCGTCGCCCAGTTGACCACTGCTGTTGAGCCCCCAACATTGCAAGGTTCCGTCGCGTGCCGACGCGCATGTGTGGTAGCGACCCGCGGCAAGCAAAGCCGCCTTCACGTTGGATACCTGCGCCGGAATCGCCCTAGACTCAGGCACACCCGTGCCCAATTGGCCCTCTTGGCCACGCCCCCAACACCACACCGTTTCATCCATCAAACGGGCGCATGTGTGTTCGGCACCGGCCACAAGTTGCAACGCTACCATCGGCAGTGGCACCAACGCGGGCACGGCCACAGCCTGCCCCCAACACCACACCGCGCCGCCGTCATCGAGGCCACACGTGTGGGCATCACCCGCTGCGATTGCCCGCAAGCGGACGCTCATGTCGAGCGAAGTGGGCAGTACCACGGCACCCGACGGCGCGCCCGCTTGCATGGCTGCGTTGGCTCCCCAGCACCAGGTTTGGCCGCTGAGCAACGCAGAGCAAACGTGCGCTCGACCCAAGGCCAGCACGGGCGGATCGGCAAACAAGGTTTGCACTGGTTTCCATCGATCCAAACGCTGCGGCTCAGCGAATTGCCCTTCTGTGCCGCGCCCCCAACACCACCAACCACCGCCACGCAGCCGCGCGCACGCGGTGTCGCTGCCCACTTGCAGATCGATGGCGGCGGCGGGGAGCGCCACATTCACGGGTGAAGACGAATCGGCGGCTTGACCATCGCCCAAGCGCCCGAGGGCGCCTGCGCCCCAACAAAACACTTTGCCTTCTCCATCCAACGCGCAAGTGTGAACCGCGCCCGCCGCCATCTTCACGACCTTGGACAAGGCAGGCAATGCAACCGGCGTGACTTTGAAAATCGGTCGACCAAATCCCAACTGCCCTTGCCGGTCATCCCCCCAACACCACACGGTGCCGTCGTCGCGAACCGCACACGAATGACCATCACCCGCGGACACCGTTACCGCATTGAACAGCGCTTGCGCCCGGATCGGAGAGCTTGAGGGGCCCAGCGTGCCATCGCCCAGTTGACCCGTTGAGTTCGAGCCCCAACAGAACACTGCACCTTCCCGGGTGCGTGCACACGTGTGCGCGCCACCAGCAGCAAAGGCCGTCACGCCGGATAAACGTTGCACGCGCCCCGGCACCGCGCGCGACGTCGTGGTGCCATCGCCCAGTTGACCCGCGCCATTGGCACCCCAACACACAACGCTTTCATCCGCATCGGTGGTTAACGCGCATGAATGCAGGTTGGCCACCACAACGGCTTTGGCGTTGGCCAACCCGCGCACTTGCACAACACCTGATCGGCGCCCCGACGATCCATCACCCAATTGCCCAAACGGGTTGGCGCCCCAGCAAAACACGGTTCCCTCCAAGGTGAGCGCACAGGCATGCGTGGCATGCAACGCCAGCTGTGACACGTTCGTTAGGCCAAGAACCTGTCGTGGCCCGCGCACGGTCTGTTGATCGGCGGCGACGCCCACCTGGCCTTCGCTGTTGTCGCCCCAACAATAGACCGTGCGATCTTCAGCGAGGGCGCACGTCGAGGCTGCACCGGCCACAACGAAGCGCGCGGCCGGCAAGCCAACGACGGGCGCCGGCGTGGTTCTATCGGTGAGTGTGGTGTCGCCAAGCTGGCCGTGATCGTTTGCGCCCCAGCAGACCACGTCACCCGCCGCGCGTACGGCACAAGTGTGGTGCTCGCCCGCGCCCACGGCCACGATCGATTGCAACCCCACCACCGACACAGGCGACGAGCGCCGTGTGGTGGTGCCATCGCCTAAGGCGCCGCGCGCGTTTTGACCCCAGCATTCAAGTTGACCGCTTTGGCGAAGCACACAGTTGTGTTCGCGGCCCGTGGCGATTTGAACCACGCGATCGGCCTCGCAGAACACAGGTACACATGAACCAGCCACGCCCGAGCCTTCGTCTGTGGCAGCGTAGCGACGTCCCGTGGTGACGTTGCAGGTGGCGTCCTCAAAGCTGCACACACCGTTGGGTTCGCAAAAGCCAGCACGTTCAGCGACCTGACAATCCGCCGACGCCTGGCAACGGTAACGTGCCTTGGCCAAGCAGCTCGAGCACACGATCATTATCGCCAACGCAAGCAGAGCGCGCGTGGGCACTAGAAGTTTCCCCCTGTGGACACGGTCATGCGATCGTCTGCTTTAGACACCCACACATAGCGAGCGACACCGCCCGCGAACAGCGCTGCACCCACGAGCGTCATGCCAATGCCCCACGCCCATCGTTGCTCGGCGACCCGTCGATCGGATTGTGATTGGCCCAACGTTTCGGCGCCTTCGGCTTGCCCCGCCAGGGCATGCGCGTTGACCACCAATGCAAGCCCAGCCGCGGTGGTGGCCGCACCCAAACCGCACAACGCCCCACCCCACGCGTCTCGATACCACAATGGCGCGCGCACAATGACAGCGGGTGGAGGGGGAACGGCTACCGTCGGCGTCGACACCACAGCAGGCGCAGGCGTGCACCTTCGCTTCGCAAGCTCTGCAGCGGCCACTTGACGAGCAGGTGGGTTCATTGCGATGAACTGATCGAACAACCGCGCCGCTTCGTCGCAATGAAAACGCAAACGCTCAGACTGCGCCCACGCAAACAGCGTCTGCGCTTGTGGATCCAAAGCAAAACTTTGCGACAGCAGCGACACCGCCGTGTCGTACTTTTGCGCTTTGAAGTCGGCCAGGCCGGCGTCGTAAAGCTCCTTCGCTTTGTTCAGGGGGATGGCAGGCTCGGCAGCTTGCGCGTCAGCGCGCGGCTGCGCGACCAGCAGCGCCACACAACACAGACTCGCACACCAAAAGAGCCGATTGTGGACCTGAATCAAAAACAAGACCCGCATCATAACAGAACCGTGCGCACGCACGCATCAGCCAGCGCCACCATGAATGCCTAAGGCGGGACAGGCGAATCTGGATCCCACACAGCCGCCGATCCTGTCAGGCCTGAAGAAGCCGCTCGGGGCGACGACTCTTGCGAAGGTTGATTCTGTCGGGGGCGCGTGTTCACATCCTTGATCACAGTGGAGCGTTTGCGCTGAATCACGGCCGCCGGTGGATCCATGGCCACGGGCTCTGCGGCTTTCACCACGGGGGCGGGTTGAGGCACCTCCACCGGTGCGCTCCGGGTCGCGGTCGCGGTTTCGGTCTGCATAGGGGTCACGGGCCGCAGCCAAAACAAGATGAGCGCCGCGCCCGCTGCCACGGCGCCCACACCGACGGAAAGCTTGAGCCTACGGCGGCTATGGGGGGCAACCGCTGACGTAGATTCGGGCATCGGCGTCACGGCGGTCACCAACGATTCAACCGTGGCCACCGCGGTGGCCGTGCGGTCAACGGGGAATCGAATGGCCTGAGCGAAATGCGGCTCTTCGTGGCTTTCTCCCGTTGGTGTTCGAGGCTCTCTAAGAGTCACCGCTTTGGCGGCACGTGCGGCGAGTGTTTGCGGCCCCAACGCGATGCCCGCGCTGGCCGCGTAGTCCTGCAGAGCAGCAACGACTTCCCGCATGTCAGTGGGCCGCTGCGAGCGATCAAGCTCCATCATCGCCACGCACAACCGCTCAAGGGGCGCTGGATAGCCGGGACGTTTGACCGAAGGCTTGATGAAATGGCCCTCGGCGATGGCCTTGAGCGTTTCGAAATCTGAAGTGCGCGCGAACGGCCGGCTGCCCACCGTCATCTCGTATAGCAACACGCCCAAAGCAAACACGTCACTGCGCGAATCAAGCGGCTCGCCCCGACACTGCTCCGGCGACATGTAGCTGACTTTGCCCTTGAGCACGCCGTGTCGCGTTTCGCTTCGCTGCGATCGCCATTTGGCCACGCCGAAATCCACCAACTTGACCGCACCCGTTTGGCCGATAAGCACGTTGGAGGGGGAGATGTCGCGATGGACAATGCCAAGCGGTTGGCCCTCGTCATCAAGCAAGCCGTGTGCGTAGGCGAGCGCCTTTGCAAGTTCGCAGGTGATCCACACGGCTTCTTCATCTGAAAGCGGGATGCCCGGCGTGTCGTTGAGAAGATCGCGCAGCTCAACGCCATCCACGTATTCGAGGGCAAAGAAGTACTCGTTGCCTTCGTGGTCGATATCATAGACCTCAGCGATGTTGGGATGTCGCAAACGCCCGAGCAAACGAGCTTCATCCACAAACATGGTGAGCAGCTCTTGATCGCGCTGGTGCTGGGGCAACAGGCGTTTGACGACCACGGTTTTTTCGAAGCCCGACAGCCCCAGCGCCACCGCCTTGTACACTTCCGCCATGCCGCCCACAGCGATGCGTTCAAGCAGCTGGTAACGACCTAACTTCTGCGGGGTGTGGGGATCTGGCGGTGTAGACAACGTCGAGAGCCTAGTTTGCCACGGGTTCACCCCAACCGCGCCAGGCTTCGTGCACTGGTCAACGCCGCGCTCATGATTCACCAGCCGCAGCGTCACTGGCGGCAAGTGACGCAACTCCGGCCGTCGGGAAGGGTAAGGAAGGTAGGATACGCGCCGCCGGCTCCCGCAAAGGACCCCGTCTATTTTCCGGGGTTTTCGCACATTCGCGGCGAATCAGGCCTCGTTGTCTCTGGCTGTTGGAGTTGGTCGCCTTCTTGCAGAAGCCCCTGGCATGATGATGCGCAAAGCAGCATGGGTGATTGGCAGCCTCTGGGCGCTTGGTGGTGGCTTGGCAAGCCTGAGCGGCTGCCGCTCATCGAGCAGCGACGGCGCCACAGGGGGAGCGGTAGGCCTGCCGACGGACGTTGATTCAATCGTTTTCCTGCAGCGAACAGCGCGCAGCGGGACGGGCAACGTCTTCGACTACACCGACTACAAACCCGGCGGCCGCCTCGTCAAGCTCTCGCCGCCTTCGGCTGACGGCAAGCTGGTGAACCTAACCGCCGCCCCTATGTTCAAGGACGCAGATGTGATGGCTTGGGACCTTTCGTTCGATGCCAAAACGATCGTGTTCTCGGCTCGCCTCGCGAACGAAGGCAACTATCAGTTGTTTTTAATCAACGTGGATGGCAGCAACCCACGGCAGATCACAGATGGCCCCGACCACTACGTGTATCCGATCTTTGTGCCGGGACAAAAGATCCTTTTTACCACCAGCAAGGTGGTTGAAGAGGGCTCCCAGCAGTTCCGCGACGAATATGAACGCGCCACCACATCACAGGTGGGCGTCATCAACATGGACGGCACGAACGAAGTGCTTGGGCCGCGTAACGTGTCTCACCGCGTGGCGCCCGCCTTGCTTGAAGATGGCAACGTCGTGTTCACCGAATGGCGACATCTGGGTGGCATCAACGACGGTCACTTGCGCGTGATGAACACCGATATGACGGGCATGCGCGAGGCATTCGGTGGTGAAGGCAAGGGCGTCACCAACAGCTACCTCAAAGCGCGCTTCGTGACCAGCTACATGACGGCGGCCGGAAAGAAGGCGTCGCGGCTCGTGGCCATCGGCACCTCGCGCGACCGAACGTTGCAAGCCGGCAAGGTTTTGCTGGTCGATCTGAATGACGACGAGGCTTCATCCAAGGTTACCGATCTCACGCCGCTTGTGCCTGGTGACAAAGAGCGCTCTGAAAAAGGCATCGGTCGCTTTTACGACGCCGAGCCCATTGGCCCCGCGGCGGACCTGAAATTTCTTGTGTCGTGGGCAGATGGCCCCGTGCAATCAGAGATCTTGGAGGAAGCCAAAACCAAGGCCGATTTCGGCATCTACGTATTGGACGGCAAAACCGGAAAACGTTTCCCTGTGTGGGATGACCCTGCCTATTGGGACGTGGCCGCGCG
The DNA here is from genome assembly GCA_033763315.1 of Deltaproteobacteria bacterium. GTDB lineage: Bacteria > Myxococcota_A > Polyangia > Fen-1088 > Fen-1088 > JAGTJU01. The sequence goes on along the minus strand of JANRKS010000002.1, from coordinate 425,740 downwards.
CCCCATCAAGCCTCGCGTTGAGCCACCACCCGCACAAAGCCCGGTGGCGCAGAACGAGAAGAGCTTCATCCTGGGCGCTTTGAACGTATACGAATCCTCAGTGACGAAAATTGAGCCCGGCAGCGTGGTGAAGGTGCGCCTGATGGAAGGCTTCTCGTCCGAAGAAGGTTTCCCGAACATGTTCGGCCTGACCGAGTTCGATGGTCAATCTCGTTACGGCGAGGTTCCCGTCTTGGCCGATGGTTCGTTCGCCGCCAAAGTTCCTGCCAACGTGCCGTTGCATCAACAGTTGGTTGATAAGTTTGGCTTGGCGGTGGCTGGCGAAGACGTGTGGATCAGCGGCCGCCCCGGCGAGCAGCGCTTCTGCGGTGGTTGCCACGAGAGCCGCTCGAAGACCACCGAGATCAAGCCCGGCACTATCGAAGCTGTGCAACGCGGCCCCGTGGATTTGGATGTGCCACGGCCACAACGCGAATCGATGGACTTCAGCTACGACAAGATTCGCGGCGTGCCTTGGGATCTGGCCATACAACCCATCTTCGACGCCAAGTGCGTTTCGTGCCACGACGGCGACGCCAGCAAGCCAGGCAACAGCACATACACCATCATCGACAAAACCTTGGGCACCCAACAAACGGTTACCTTTGATCTGCGTGGGCAAAAGGTGGCCATCGTGGTGGGCGAGCGCTCGGCTGGCACAGGCTTCCCGGCCTCCTACATTTCAGTCGTAGGTCTCGGCATGGAGCTCGGTGAAAACGTTGTTCAGATTGTGGGCGACTACAAAGAACACATGAAACCGGGTGAAGCTCGCAGCTCCAACATCATTAAGAAGTTGAACCCACCGCAGCGTTTTCCTGACGTGAACGCGGCCGTGCGCGCATTCCCAGGCGCGTCTCACCCTGCCGACGTCGGGGGCAAAGAGCTAACGCCCGACGAATACTACCGCCTGATCCTCAACATCGACATGGGCGGGCAGTTCTTCTTCCGTGAGAACAAGAGGGGAGATTACTAGCCATGAAGTTTACGACCATGAAGACGTCTTTCGTTGCCTCTGCGTTGCTGTTGGGTTTGTGCGCAGAACCGGCTTTCGCTGGCCGCGGTTCAAGCCCCGGTGCGATCCAGCGGGCGATAGGTTCAGGCTCGGTTGAATCCATCGAGGCAGAGCTTGAGCGATCGGAAACTTTGGTGTGCCATGCATGCGTGCAAATGGTGCTGCCATTGGTGGACCATGAAGACACGCGCGTGCGTAAGGTGGCGGCGTGGTGGCTGTCACGGCGCGGCCTGCGTTCGGAAATGTCACTGCAAATGTTGCAACGTCTGTCTCAGCCCGATTCGAAGCTCGCGCGCAACGCCGCCGATGTTTTGGGTGAAATGCGTGCCTACAAAAGCATCAAGCCCCTGGGCGCAGCTTTGAACAACCCCATCTTCAACGATGAAGCGCGTGCGGCAATGGCCCACGCTTTGGGGGAGATTGGCGACATGGAAGGATTGTCGGCGCTGGGCGACGCCATGAAGGCGCGTGAACCTGCGGTGCGAGCCGCGGCGGCGGAAAGCTTGCGCAAGCTGCGGGGCTACAATGATCCAACGCTCGCCGTTGGTTTGCTTACAGACAGCGACGAAAAGGTGCGCGTTGAGGCGATCTACTCGGTGGCCGCCACGCGTTCGGCGGCGCAAGCGTCACCTTCTGCCCGCGACGCCGCTGAACAACTGAGCCACTTGGTTGGAAATGATCCGAGTGATCTGGTTCGCAAGAAGGCCGCCTGGGCGCTGGGCGAGATTCACGCTTCGGCTTCGATTGCAGGCCCTGCGCTTGAGCGCGCGGCCAGCCAGGACACGAATCCGTTCGTGCGCTCGTTGGCCACCGCTGCGCTGGCGAAGCTGGCACCGTAGCGACCGCGAACCTCGCGTTTGAGTACATACGCCCACAGCCCCTCGCGACTTCTGCGGGCGAGGGGCGAAACCTCCGATTACAATGAGCGACGTGCCCTTCCAAGTTCGGCGTTTTGCTTCTCATGTGCGGTGGCTGACGTTCGCGGCCCTGCTTCCGCTTGGCGCCTGCGAACGCGCGGCCGTTCCGGAAAACCGGTTCTACGACACCCAGATTCAACCGGTGTTCAATTCGTTCTGCGTGGGCAACACATCCCCGTGCCACAAGATTGACCCGGCCACCGGCACGGCGCTTGGCAACTTAGACTTGTCATCGTTCGAGGCGGTGCGCCAACGTCCCGATGTGCTGCGCACGTACGGCTCGTACCCTGAGCCCTTGATGCTGCTCAAAGCGATCCCCGAGGAAACCACGTTCATTCCGTTTGGTGGCAAAACGTTCACCAGCGAGATTAGGCACGCCGGTGGCAAACCGCTCACGCGCAATTCGGATGCCTTCGAGCTGCTTAAGCGGTGGTTGTCGAACGGCGCTTCGCGAACCGGTTTGCCCGAAAACAGAGATCGGCGCCAGGGGTCGGGAGGTTGCAACAGCACTGTGCCGGCCGACGAAACACGGCCCATGGTGGATCGCAACAGCGCGAGCTACAAGGCCTACGCAACAGATGTGCAGCCGTTTGTGCGCGCCTCATGCTCATACAGCACGTGCCATGGCTCGCCCCAATCCGACTTTTACGTCACTTGTGGCGACACCGACGAGCAGAAGGACTTCAACTTCTTGCGCATTTCTAGCTTCGTGGCCCCCGCGGGGCGTGCCGTGGAACAAAGCGAACTTTTGCTGCGCCCGCTTGACCCCAAAGGCGGCGGCGTGAACCACACAGGTGGCGCTTTCTTCTCTTCAACGGGCGATGACACCTGGAAGAAGCTACGCGCCTTTGCGGACCTCGTGCAAAAAGCCCCCGTGGAGCTGGCGGCGCGCACTCCCGCTGAAGCCTTCTTTGGCGACAACGTGATGCCGGTTCTGATTCGGCGCGGCTGCTCGCTTGAAGCGTGTCACAGCCCCAACGGGTTTAATGACTTCCGGTTGCGGCCTGGTGCGCTTGGCTTTATGTCGACGTTTGCCATCCGACGCAACTACGAGACGGCCCTACGTGAGTTTGTGTCGCTCGATTCACCGGACGTGCGGATGTCTCGGTTGGTGCGTAAGAACATCTTCCCCTCCAACGGCGGCATCGCTCATCGCGGCGGCTCTCTGTTCGAGAGCCCGAACGAAGATGTCACCAAGCCCTGCCCTTCGCCGTTCAACGCCGAAACCGCCACGGCCTTTTGTACGTTGGTGCAGTGGCACACACTGGAACGCGAAGCCCACAAGGCAGATGTGTCGGCCTTTACCACTGGCAGCAGCTTGCCACTGGCGTTCGTCTCTCGCCCACCCAGCGCCGACGGTTTGCTTGAGTTTGATACTTTTGCCGGCGGCGCCGATCTCAAGTTGGCCGACGCCACGATGGACGCTGCGGGCCGCATTGAGAAGGTGGACAACGTGCGCAGCGCTCTTGCTGGCTGCGTGGGGCTCACGGCAGGCGCCGGGCTCGACGTGCGTGGCCCTGAGTTCAGCTTCGATGGCAGCAAATTGGTGTTCGCCGCGCGCCCCGGGGCGAACGTCGGTTTGGATCTGTGGATGCTGGATCTCGCCACCAACGCATGCACGCGCTTGACCAATGACGCCGGCCGCAAGGTTGGCGACGTGCGCGTTCACAACTTCGATCCTGTATTTGCGCCCAACGGTGCCATTGTGTTTTCGTCCACCCGCGCAGGCACGTTGACGCTCAAGCGCTTTTTGCCAAACGCGGATCTTTACCGCGTGGGCGCGGATCTGAATTTCGCAGCCCCTGAGCGTATGACGTTCCTGACAAACTCGGAGCTTTCACCGGCCTTCATGGCCAACGGTCAACTGTCGTTCACGGCAGAGAAGGCCACGCCTGATTTTTATCAAGTGTCAGGCCGCCGCATCAATTGGGATCTCAGCGATTATCACCCGCTCATCGCTCAACGGAAAGAATCGGACGATACCTTCGGAAAGATGCGACCGTCGGTGGGATACGCACAGGCCACCGAGATTCGCGAAGACTTGGACCGGAACTTCTTGGTGGTGTTGTCCGACTTAACCGCCAAAGGCGCAGGTGGTGCGCTGGGCTTGTTCAACCGCTCGGTGGGTCCCTTCGAAGAAGGGCGCGGCGAGCCTCAATTCCTGCGGGCTTTGACGTTCGTGAACCCGGCTGTCACGGGGCGCGCTGGCACCAAGGGCGTATACCGCTCGCCTTACCCCACGACCAATGGCGAGATCTTGGTGAGCTATGCATCCAACGTCGCTGATCCCGCGGCCGATGTGCCCCGGTATGATTTGGTTCTGGTGGATCCCACAACGAACGCGCAGCGAACCTTGGTGCCAGGCGGCGCGGAATCCTTGGTTGAAGCTGCGCTTGGGTATAAACGTGCGAGCCGGCAGCTGTTCAACAACGTTCCGCAACTGGTCTTCGGTGGGCACTTCGATCCCAAGGCCCCCGCCGCTGTGATGCACTTGCCCGACCTGCCGATGTTGGCGACGTTGCTGGGCTCTAACTTGCGGCGCGGCAGAAACGTGGCCGCGATGGACAAAGGCAAAGCGCTTCGCGTGTACGAAGTCACAGCGCCCACAACCGCGGTGACCGATCCGGCGCAACTGAGCGGCACCGAAAAGGTATACTCAGTGCGCAAGCCTTTGGGTACGGCCCCGCTTGAAACAGATGGGTCCCTGAAGGTGACGTTGCCGGTTGGCAAAGCCGTGATTCTTGAGTTGGTGGATGGCGCGGGCAAACCTGTGTTCACGATGACGGAGGAGCATCAAGTGAGCCCCGGCGAAGTGATCACGCCCGGTGTGCCTCGGAAGCTTTTCAACGCTGTGTGCGGTGGTTGTCACGGCTCGATCAGTGGCAAAGAGTTGGACGTGGCGGTAAGTGTGGACGCACTGACGGGCGCTTCGGTGTCCCTTTCACGAGATCTCGAGCCCAAAACGCTTCGGTGAGGCGCCCTGTAAGCCTTGGTTTTTGCTGGAATCCATCGCGCCAGCGCGGTGAGGTTTCGGGCAAAGGGACGCAAACGTCACCGCAACGTTAACAGGCAGCCCTTGCCTTCTGCTAAAACATGCGGGTCGGTCCTGTAAGCGCCCCCTCGGCCCCTCATGACACAACGTCAAACCGTGTTCGCGACCTTGCTTGTGTTCGCCCCAGCGGCGCTGCTGTGGGTATCCGCATTGGCGTGCTTGCAGGGGTCATGTTCGGGCGACGCCACCGTGCATGCGGCGGACAAGACGCAAAGCCGGTTGCGACTGACCGTGCGGGACGCGGACACCAAGCAGTTGATACCAGCGTTGGTGAACTTTCACACGGCCACGGGAGAACCCGTGACGTTCGGCAACTTTGCAGATCTGCCGGGCTGGTCACAAGGCGCCTCAGCGGTTGAGCTAGGCAAGGGCGGCGAGGCCATGTTCGCTTTTCGCCACGGCCTGGCCCTTTGGAAAGGTGAAGGCACATTCATCGCCGGCAAACCTTGGGAACACCGGGACGTCAATGGCACAGCGAAAACCGTCTCGCAAGTCGTGCCAGGGCTTTACAAAATTACAGTTTCGCGCGGCGTGGAATACGACGCCGTTGAGCTGCAAGCCGATCTTTCGGCAGGCGGCGACGTGGCCTTCGATGTTGAGCTCAAGCGGACCGTCGACTCTGCCGGATATCTGTCCGCTGACGTGCACACGCACGCGGCGCCTGATTCTCCTGACGCATTCACCACGGGCGGCAGCCAACTCAAGGTGGCGGCGGTGAATGGACTGGACGTCATAGTCGGGGCCAATCACGACACCCTCGCGGACCTGGGCGCCGTGGTCGCGTCGCTGTGGCCGAAAGGCACCGCGCCCTTGGTGACGGTGATCGGCGAAGAAAAATCAGGCACGAATTCCCACTGGGGACTCTTTCCGATCGTCCGTGACGCCGCGAAGCCGGGCAAGGGCGCGCCCGTGGTTCGCCCGTGGCCGCTGCCGCAGTTCTTTCAGGATTTACGCACGATTCCGGGGCGACCCATTGTTGTTCTTAACCACCCGCGCCTCGGGTGGCAGGCGTATTTCGATGAAGGCTTCTGTGGTGCGTGGGCCAAGCGCGACTTTTCCGCACCGCCACCGTGTCCGCAAGACTTCGACGCCACGGAATTGCTGAACGGCTGGCAATCGTGTGGCACGCGCATGCGCGACGCCACCGAGACGTGGTTGGCCTTGGCATCATATAACTTCACCTCCGCGGCCGTGGGCGGATCTGATTCACATTACACAGCCGCGATGGTGCCCGGCTATCCCCGCACATGGATCAACGTGGGCGACGACAACTTGAAGCGGTTCTCCGCAGGACTCTTGGTCCAAGCGATCCGCGCCAGACACACCAGCGCTTCGAACGCGCCGCTCGTCACACTTCGCAGCGGCGCTTTCGTCGAAGGTGACTTCATGATGAACGCGCCGCAAACCCTGCCGCTTGCAATTCGTGTGCAAGGCGCCAACTGGGTGACCGTGGACACTGTGAGGCTGCTGGTCAATGGAACGGTGGCAAAGACGTGGACCATTCCTCGCAACGGTGGCGCCGTCGATTTCAGAATTGACGAGTCGCTGGCCCTGGGCGACGAAGATGCATTCGTCACCGTTGAAACTGACAGCCAATTGCCGTTGCCGCCGTTGATCGTCGGCGAATACAACGCAATCATTCAGTACGGCTCGCCCAAGTGCCCACCACGAGCGGGGCAAGAGCCTGGATTGCCAGCCTTTGCGGTCACGAGCCCCTTATTCTTGGATCGCGACAACGACGGCTTGTTTCGGGGCAACCGCGCCACCGCGGGCCGAAAGCTTTAACGGCGCGGCTTAAGCCACGGCGATTGTTTTTCGCGCTGCAAACGCGCTTCGGTTTGCAGCTTAATAAACGCTTCGTATCGATCGCGGGGCAGCGAACCGGCATCTACCGCGGCCCGCACCACGCAACCAGGTTCCTTTTGATGTGTGCAATCACGGAAGCGGCAATCGGCTGACAGGCGTTTGATGTCATCGAACACCTCGTCCAAGCCCGGGGCGGCATCCCAAGGTTCAATCTCGCGAATGCCCGGCGTGTCGATCAACAGCGTGCCATCGGCCAACGTGAACAGAGTGCGCGCGGTGGTGGTGTGCCGGCCCTTGTTGTCCCATTGCCTCACTTGCGAAACGGCGCGCAGATCCTGACCAGCCAGATGGTTCAAGAGCGTTGATTTTCCCGCGCCTGAAGGCCCCACCACCACGGCGCTCACACCCGGCCCCAAGTGCGTGCGTACGTCGTCCAGGCCCACGGCATTCGGTGCGTTGACCGCCAACACCGGGGTGCAAGGCGCCAGCGCTTGCACTTGACCCACAAGCGCACGCACATCATCCGGCGTGCGCAAATCCGCTTTTGTCAGAACCACCACGGCTTTCACGTTGCCGCGCGCCGCGGTGGCCAAGAAACGTTCGAGGCGGCGCAGGTTCGGCTCACCATCGAGGCCTTGCACCACAAACGCCACGTCAACGTTCGCGCACAGGACTTGTTCGTCTTCGGTGCCAGGCTCTTTGCGTGACAACTTTGAGCGCCGCTCCAACACCTGCGTGATGGTGGCGGTGCCATCCTCGTGGCGCGGCTGCACGATCACGAAATCGCCCACGGATGGTAAATGCGCGCGGCTACCGGCGCCGTGGCGAAGTTTGCCATTGATGCGCGCCAACAGCGCTCCGCGTTCGGTGGCAACGAAATGATATCGCTTCTGCTCTTCCACAACGCGCGCCACTTCCGCGCCCGTCGGCAACGGCACTTTGATCTGCGACTGAAAGAACGGGCCCCAGCCAAGGCTCTGCAAAACACTCACGAGGCGGCGCAGTATAGCAAGCGCGTCGCCCGCCCCCGTCGCAAGGCGCTTTACGGCTTGGCCGCAGGGCCTTTCGCCAGTTCAAGTGCGATCTCCGTCCACCACTGGCCGGCCTTGGGCCCACCATTGCACTCGCCGTCTGATTCGCCCGGCTTTTTGATCCAGAAGAACGCGTGCACCAACGGGTTGCCCGTTTCCGTTGTGGGGGACGACCCGATCGCGCGGCCGCGCGGGTTGCACCACGAGGCTTCGGTGTCGCCCGTGGCTTCGGGTGGGCCGTTGCCATTGCGGCTGGTATCGATGATGAAAGGCTTGCCGCCTGTGGCACCTGAAATTTTGGAGCCAAACGCTATGAGATCTTCGTTGCTCTTGTAGTTAGAAACGTTCAACGCGAATCCGGTGGCGTGATCCACACCCGCTTGCATCAGGCGCTTGGCCATTTCATCTGCAGGCACCCAATCGGAGTGTCCCGCATCCAGATACACATACGTGTTGCCGAGGCCAGCGAACACACCCACAGCCCACCTGATCAAGGCCAAGCGTTCCTTTTGGTCGTTGGCGTCCAAACACTTGTCCATCAGCGGCAAAGCGTCGGGCTCAAGAATCACCACGGCTTTGCGATTGCCGATGCCGCGCGCGAACTTGGCAATCCAATCCTTATAAGCGGGGGCAGCGTCCGCGCCGCCTTTGGAATACTGGCCGCAGTCGCGCTTGGGGATGTTATAGGCTACGAACACCGGCAAGAAACCGCCCCGGGCGTGCTTGCGCGTTTGGCGCATCACCCAGCCCTCCACTTCGGGCACCCAATCCCCCACCCACATCGCCGACGGTTGCGCCGCCAGCTTGTCCATCAAGGCCGCATCATCGGGTCGATCGCTGCGCCAGCGCCGGGCCAACCCTTTCGGGACGTTGTCGGGATCGATCCAATATTTGGCGCCGACAAAGGGATTGTCGGTGGGTGCCTTTGCGTTGTCGTCGGGCACCAATTGCACCCCCGGGGCCGCGCCGGTCTTCTTGCCAAGGCATCCGGGGGCTGCGACCAGAGCGCAAGCGGCCATCCACAACAAACGTTTTGAGGGCGAGCGGATTTGCATCAACGTATCAACGGCAGGCCACACCGAATCGGGAAACACGGACCGCCACAACGCAACGCAGGTTGTAAACTGCGTGATCATGCCCACGGCTGTTTTGCGCTGCCTGCTGTTGTTCGCCACGTTCACCGCCACCTGTGGAGGCGGCGCCACTTCAGACGAACTGGCTTTGACGCTGGCGCCCCGCGATCCAAACCGCATGGGCTATCTCACCGTCACGGGCACCGTGCGCAGCGCCACTGTGATACCCAAGGGGGCACAGGCGTTCTTGGGCATCACCGTGGGTCGCCCCTCCGCGCTCGGCGTCTTTGACGAAGTGGTCCAAGCGCCCGCACCGGCCGACACCAGTAGTGTGTCTTGGCGGGTAAAGCAGCTGGCCTCAGGCGACGCGTTCAGTTTTTTTGTGGGCGTGGATCTCAATGGCGACGGCACAATCGGCTCAGGCGATCTGGGCGGCTATTATGACGGCAGCACTGTGTTGCCGTTTAGCGATCCCGGCAACGCGCGCCTTATACAGGTGCGCCGAGACCAAAGCGGCCTCGATTTCGGCATCGGCCCAATTAGGTAGCCTCTACCTCGCTTGGCGCCACGGAGGTGAAGCAGCGTTGGCAGGCACACCGATCGGGTGTCGCAGCCAATCGCTCTTTGACGCCCGGTGCGGCCATCGCGCTCATGCACCAACACGACCCTGGCTCGCGCCCCGCGGCCACCGCACACGCGTTGGCTTGCTCACAAAGCGGGCAGCGTTGAGCCTCCGAAGATCGATTCATCCACCAACGCTACTGCATGGGCTCACGATGCCCAAAAGAAAAGGGCCGCGCAACGAAGCACAGCCCCCATCAGCAAACAACGAAGCGCAAGCTACGAGGTCAGCTCTTTTTCACTTTGCCGTCGCAGCTAAGCTCGTCAGAGAGAGACTTCTTGCCTTTGCCATCGCAGGACACGGAGTCGGAGAACGACTTCTTGCCTTTGCCATCGCAGGCGGTTTCAGAAGACAAGGACTTTTTAGCCTTGCCGTCACAGGCCTGAGCAGCGCCAACAAACAACGACGGGCCCACCAAAAGCGCCGCCGCCAATCCCAGAACATTGAGGGTCTTCATGTGATCTCCTTGAAAGAAACGTACCTATAAGATGCTGCCACAGGCGTGAAAGGCACATAGTAAATCAGCCGTAAAACGCGCGGCGCGCCAATGGTGCGCCCAAGCACACCTTAAAGTTCGCAGTAATCAGTGTTTTCTGAAAGGGTCTTGCACGGTTGACGCCACGCGCGCCCGTCAGCGCCCAGCAACCTATCGGCTTCGGGCGGGCCCCACGTTCCCGCGGGGTAGCCATAAACCTTGGATTCGGGGTTGTTCTTCCACCCCTCCAGAATCGGATCCACGAATTGCCAGCACGCTTCCACGGCGTCACCGCGCGTGAACAGCGTGGCGTCGCCGTGGATGCAGTCCAGGAGCAAACGTTCGTAAGCCTCAGGCAACCGCACGTCCGAAAGGTCGGAATAGTGAAAGTCCATTGCCACGCTGCGCGCCTCGAAACCTGAGCCCGGCCGCTTAAGGCCGAACTTCAACACCACGCCCTCGTCGGGCTGAATGCGAATGATGAGCGAGTTGGCCGTGGAACCTCCGTCGCTGTTCATCGAGCCGAAGATGCGGTGAGGCGTGGGCTTAAAGTGCACCACGACCTCCGAAACACGGGTGGGCAACCGCTTACCTGAGCGCAAGATGAAGGGAACCCCGCCCCACCGCCAGTTGTCGATATAGAACCTCACAGCGGCGTAGGTTTCTGTGCGTGATTCCGGATCCACGCCCTTCTCCTGCCGGTACCCGGGCACAGCCGTGCCTCGGATCTTGGACTCTGTGTATTGCCCACGAATCGTGTGCAGATGAACTTCTTCGGGTGTGATGGGCCGCAGTGACTGAAACACTTTGAGCGTTTCGTTGCGCACAGCGCGCGCGTCGAACGACGACGGCGCTTCCATGGCCATCATGCCCACAACTTGCAGCAGGTGGTTCTGCACCATGTCTCGCATGGCGCCGCTGCCCTCGTAGTAACCACCGCGATCTTCAACGCCGATGTTCTCGGCCGCGGTGACCTCGACGTAATCAACATAGTTGCGATTCCACAGCGGCTCAAAGATGCCGTTGGCAAACCGAAACACGAGAAGGTTTTGCACCGTCTCTTTGCCAAGATAGTGATCGATGCGGAAGATTTGATCTTCCTTGAACACAGCCTGCAGCATCGCGTTCAAAGCGGTTGCGGAGGACAGGTCGGTGCCAAACGGTTTTTCGACGATGAGGCGGCGCCAGCAGCCTTGGTGTGAGGGGATCTGCAGGTGTTCAGCGCCCAGGCCCGAAACGATCGGCACGGCCAGGGCGGGCGGCGTGGACAAATAAAACAAGTAGTTGCCGCCCGTGCCGGCCGTTTCGTCCAGCCCCGACAGGCGGGTGCGAATGCGCGCGTATTCCTCGCGGCGGCTGGTGTCGATGCTTTCGTAGTGCAGCTTGGCCACGAAGGCGTCGCGCTGGGTATCGGTGCCCACGTGTTTGGCGAACGTGACCAGAGCCTCGCGCTGCGCTTGCTGAAACTGTTGATCGGTATACGCCGTGCGGCCCACGCCCAACACAGCGAAGCCGTGCGGCAGATGGCCTTGGCAGTAAAGCTCGAACAGGGCGGGCACCAGCTTTCGCTTTGTGAGATCGCCAGACGCACCGAAGATCACGATTGCGCAGCTGTCGCTTCCTTGGGGAACCATACGGCGAGTGTACGACCATTGGTTCGGCACGCCAACAACGCCCCCCGATTGATCGGCGCCGCGATTTCTCAACTTGGGGCGGCTTGGGGTTGTAAAGGTGAGGTTTCTCTTTGCGGCTTGTCACGCGCCCCACCACCGTCAGCCTTCTTATACTTATCTCCGCCGCCTGTGCCTCGGGCACATCTCCCCCGTCCAAGTCAGATGGCGGCGCTTATTCAGGAGGCAGTGGTGGCGGCGCGGGCTCTGTCGCCAGTGGCGGCCAAGGCGGCAACGCGGGCAACGCCAACGGTGGCTCCAGCGGGGGCAACAGCCACACGGGCGGCGCAAACGCCGGCGGTATGGGCACGGGAGGTAGCAACGCGGGCGGCGCTGGCAGCGGGAGCGGCTGCACGGGCCAAGGTGTGTTGTTCTGCGACAATTTCGACAAGGCGGCCGCCAACAGCGAACCCGCGGCGCCGTTCTGGGTGCCTCAACCCGCGTGGCAAAACGATCGCAACAAGATCGTTTCCACCCAGAGCCACAGCCCGCCCCACAGCGTAACGGTCACGGCGGCAAGCTATGGGTCACATCTAATCGCCGCCATGGGCTTCCCTCCCGTGGACAACAGCTTCTTTGTGCGCGTGTTTATGCGGCTTGAAAAGTCCACCAAAGATATGGGCGGGCACGTGGATTTCATCGAAGGGGCTGAATCTGAAACGGACGCCGGCGAAGAGCTACGCTTGGGGGCCAGCCACGGCATCGTCGACGTTAATTTGATCCCAGGCAACAAGGGCAGCGGCGGCGGAGAGAAAACGCAATTCTCGAACGGTGACGTCGACATCCCGCGCGACACCGGCGGCGTGGTGCTCGAAGCGGGCCGCTGGTACTGCATCGAAGCTCACTTTGATGGCAAGAACCATCAGTTTCACCTGTGGATCGACGACAAAGAACAGGCCACGATGAACGTGAGCGACTGGAAGCAGGGTCGCACGGGCTGGTCACCTGCGTATAAATTCCTGAAAATCGGTGGTCAGAATTTCAGCGGCCAAATGGGCCGCGCTTGGTATGACGACGTCGCCGTCGGCAGCAAGCGCATCGGCTGCTCGTAACCCGCGGTGACTCCACAGCCACACGCCTCACGCTGGGCGAATGGGCCCGCACGCGCTAGAGTGCTGCCACTAATGCGCCGGCACCCGCTGCTGCTTGAGCTTAATGCCCACCTTTGGTTGCGTCGTATGGCCAACCGTCACGGCCGCCCCCTCACGTTGGCGAACCTTCCCGACCACTTGGTGAAAGAAGCCGTTTCCGGTTTTGACACCGTTTGGCTCATGGGTGCCTGGACACGCACGGCGGGGTCGCGCGCCCAAGCGCTTGCCAGCCAGCCCCTCAAGCAGGAATTCGATCGCGTGCTGCCGGGCTGGACGCGCGACGATGTGGCCGGCTCTCCTTACGCCGTGGGCGCATACACGCTCGACCCCGCGCTGGGACCGCCTCACGCTTTGGCGGATTTCGGCGCGCAGCTGGGCGCCATGGGACGGGCGTTGATCTTGGACTTCGTCCCCAACCACCTAGCCATGGATCACGCCTGGACGCTTTCACATCCCGAGCGCTTCATCGCGGGCACCGCAGAACAGCTGAAAAACGATCCCACCAGCCACTTTCGCACCGGCAAAGGCGACGTGTTGGCGCACGGCAAAGATCCCTATTTCGCAGCGTGGGCCGACACAGTTCAGGTCAATGTGTTTCACCCCGGCATGCGCCAGGCGCTCATCGACCTGTTGCTGGGCATCGCGGCCGTGGCCGATGGCGTTCGTTGCGATATGGCCATGCTGCTGCTCAACGACGTGTTCGCCAGCACGTGGAAGCACCACTTGAATGGCCAAAGCCCGCCCGCCGAGGAATTTTGGTACGTCGCCATCAAACGCGTCAAAGAGCGATTTCCCAATTTTCTGTTCATCGCCGAAGCCTATTGGGGCACCGAGGGCCGGCTTGTGGACCTTGGGTTTGATTATGTTTACGACAAGACATTGTACGACCGTTTGTTGCACGGCGATGCGGAAAGTCTGCGCGCGCATCTGCGCGGGCAAGGCGCGTTTTTGCGGCACGGCCTGCGCTTCGTGGAAAACCACGACGAACCTCGCGCGGCTGCAGCGTTCGCGGGGCACAAGTTGCGGGGCGCCGCGATCGCGTCGGCCACCTTGCCCGGCATCCGGATGTTTCACGAGGGTCAATTCGAAGGCCGCCGTCTGCGCGTGCCCGTGCAGCTCGTGCGCCAGCCCGCGGAAGTGCCTGACGAGAATCTGCGCGATTTTCACCGTCGCCTCGTGGCTTTGGGGGCTTCCCCCAGCCTGCAGCGCGGCCACTTCACGATGATCGAAGTTCAGGCGCCGCTCAACAGCACCGACACCAGTCACACGGGTTTGGTGGCGTGGGCCTGGTGGCTCTCGGGCGTGCCGTGTTTCATCGTGCTCAACCAAAGTGATCGAACGGCGCACGGGCGCCTGCAGATTGAGACCACGGAAGATTGCCCCCTGAAGTTGCGTTTCACAGACCCGTTCAGCTTGCAGGCGCAACTTGTGTCGTCTCATGAACTGCACGCACACGGGCTGCCGGTGCAGGTGGGCGCCCGCGAGGGACGGGTGTTTGCCGGCTTGGCCGTGTGATGGTGGGCGCCAGATCACGGTCGCCGGGGAAAAATCCGCATAAAGCCGCTTGAACTAGATCGTTGGAACGTTGACGAATTTTCTGTGGCGCGCGTAATGTGCCGGCCATGAACGCTCACCTTTCGGCCTTGCTCGCGCGACGAACGAAAATCAAAGAACAAGTGGCTGCCTCGCGCCGCCAATTCGTGTGTGCAGCGGCGGCGTTCGCTGCCATACCGACGGGCTGCGCGCACGCTCCCGCGGGGGGGGCGTTCTTCGAGGTGCGCGCCTTTGGCGCCGTGGGCGACGGCAAGACCGACGACACGCAAAGCGTGCAGAGGGCATTAGATGTGTGTGCCAGCCGCGGCGGCGGCACTGTGTTCGTGGCCGCCGGAACTTATATGATCCGCCCCATCCGCATTGGCAGCCGCACCACGTTGCATTTAGACGCCGGCAGCAAGTTGCTGGGCAGCGCCACGCTTGAGCATTACCCTTTGGAAGCCGCCGGGGCCAGCGGTCACGAGTCGAGCCGCGCCGGCTTGGTGACGTGTGAGGGTGGCGATTACGTTGCCATCATTGGCCGTGGTGTGATCGACGGCAATGGCCGCGTGTTCGTCAAAGACGATCTTTCCTATCCCGGCAAAGATCACGATCCCAAAGCCACACGCCAGGGCGAAAGCTTTATGAAGCCTGGCCCCGAGGGCTTCCCGGATGGCCCCTTTGCGCGCACCAATGATCGCCCCGGAAACTTGGTGCGCTTTCGCAAGTGTCGCAATGTTTTGATCGCCGGCATCGGCATTGCCAATTCACCCACGTGGACAACGCATCTGGAAGAGTGCACGGATGTTTTGATCCAGGGCGTGGACATCAATACGCGCGACCACACGCTTCGCATTCCGAACGACGACGGCATCGATCTTTCGCGTTGCCGGCAAGTGCGCATCGTGGGCTGCAACATCGAAACGGGTGACGATTGCATCGCCATCTTCGGCAGCCACAACGTGGCCGTGTCCACTTGCACGCTTACTTGCAAGTCCACGGGCATTCGCGTGGGCTACAACGGCGGCTCGATCAAGAACTGCACGTTCGACAATCTTCTGATCCGCTCGTCGCATCGTGGGGTTTCCGTATTCGTGCGCAGCAAAGACGACGTGGAAGACATTTCGTTTTCGAACATCATCATCGAATCGCAACATTTCACGGGTCGTTGGTGGGGTAAGGCAGAACCCATTCACGTGTCGGCCTTGCTGTGGGATCCAGAAGCGCAAACGCCGGGCACCATCCGGAATGTGCGGTTTCACAACATTAGCGCGATCGGCGAAGCGGGTATGTTGATTTACGGCACGCCCGACAGTGTGATTGAGGACGTGATGTTTTCCGACATCAAGCTGCACATCCGCAAGGGGCCGCTGCAGTCGACGTATGGTGGCAACTTCGATTTGCGGGCCACGCGCGACAAAGCCACGGCCATCTTCAAGCACGACATCCCTGCCCTGCACTGCGAACGTGTCAAAGGGCTTTCGGTGACGAACCTGAAGGTGACGTGGGACAACGATCTGCCGGAATACTTCACGTCGGCGCTGGCCCTGGAGGCCTGCGAGGACGTGACGGTGCAAGGTTTCACGGGCAAGCAGGCGCACGCCACGGGCGCGGCCATCGCCGTGGCCAACAGCAAAGAAGTGGTGATACGCAACAGCGTGGCGGCCGCGGGCACCGACGTGTTCGTTTCACCGAAGAACGTCGCCGGGCGTATGGCGTTGCTCGACAGCGACGCCAGCCGCGCCAAACTGTTGGTTGACCCAGCCGGGGGAACAACCGAGCTTCACAACAATCGCGTATACTGAGCGCGCGCCGCGGGCCCTGCGGCGGCTTGTCCATGCTTTACCGCCGCTTTGGTCGAACCGAATTGCAGATCCCCGTATTTTCGTGCGGGGGCATGCGTTTTCAGCAATCATGGTCGGCTGACAAGCCTGTGTCTGCCGCCAGCCAAAGCAATTTGGACGCGGTGTTGGCACACGCTTTCGCCTTAGGCATCAACCACGTGGAAACGGCACGCGGTTATGGCACGAGCGAAGCGCAATTGGGCAAAGCCCTGCGCGCTTACCCACGCAATCGTTTCATCTTGCAAAGCAAGGTGGCGCCGACGGCAGATCCAAAACAGTTCGAGGCGAACCTTGAACAAACGTTCGAGCGCCTGCAGGTCAGCTCGCTTGATCTATTTGCGTTTCACGGTGTGAACAACCGCGAGGTGTTCAATTGGATGATGCGCGACGGTGGCTGCTTGGAGGTGGCTGAACGCTTTCGCGCCGCGGGTCGGCTCAAGCATATTGGCTTCTCGACGCACGCGTCTTTGGACGTGATCCTCGAAACGATCGAAACCAATCGCTTCGACTATGTGAACCTTCATTGGTATTTCATTTTCCAAGAGAACGCGCCCGCCATCGCCGCCGCCACGGCACGCGACATGGGTGTGTTCATCATCAGCCCCACGGACAAGGGCGGGCACCTGCACACCCCACGGCCTCTGTGGCTGGACGCGTGTGCGCCGTTGTCACCGCTGCAATTCAACGACCTGTTTTGCTTGTCCAACCCTGCCGTGCACACGTTGTCCGTGGGCGCCGCGCGGCCTTCGGATTTCGACGCGCACGTCGCGGCCTTGGCGAATCTGCCGCCGCATGATGACGCTGTGAAGGCAGCCGCCAGTCGATTGCAGACGCGCTGGAATGAAACGTTGGGCGACGATTTTGCGGCGTCGTACTTACAGGGCGTGCCCGAATGGGAACGGCTGCCGGAGGGCGTGAACGTGCGCAAAACGTTGTGGTTGTGGGGCCTCATTAAAGCCTGGGATCTGCTTCCGTACGCGCGCTCGCGCTACAACATGCTTAGCCAAAACGATCCCTGGTTTCCGGGCTACAAAGCCATCGGTTATGACGAACGCAAACTGCGCAGCGCCCTGGCCGGATCACCCCACGTTGACCGGATCATGCAGATCCTGCCGCAAGCCCACCACCTGTTGCACGAGGAACGATGAACCGGCTGTTGCTCCTGGCACCGCTCGCATGGCTATTGATGAGTTGCGGAGCCCACGCCAACGCAGAGCCGCGCAAAAGTAAGCCCGCGGTCAAGCCCGCTCCCACACAAGCCCCTGATCCCCTGCGCGGAGCTGGGCCAGCCCTGTTCGTCACGCTGCCGGAGATCCGCGCGCGCATTCGCTCTTCACCACGCAGCCTCGTGCTGCTTCATATGTGGGCGTCATGGTGCCCCCCATGCATTCAAGAATTGCCAACAATGGCCGATTTGGCTGAGTCGTTGCCAAGCAGGGACATGGAGCTTCTTTCAGTGGCCATGGACGAACCCACACGGAGAAACGCCGCTTTGGTGGGCCGTGTGATCGATGGCCGCGCGCGCGGCGCTTTGACGCGTGCGATCGCGCGGTTCGAAGACGTTGATGCGTTCGTGGCCGGGTTGGATCCGCAATGGGAGGGCTCGATACCCGCGTTGTTCGCTTACAACCGAACGGGTGCGCTGGTGGGGGCCCTTTATGGCGAAGCGTCGAAGCCGGAGCTTGAGCGGTTCTTGCAAGATCTCGAACCGGAAATCAAACGCGTTCGCCCATGACCCGGGATCCTTTTTTGCCGCCTGAAGGCCCGCCCGCGCCACCGCCCGAGGTCCAGCCGCGGCCGGAGCCGGGTGGCACTTTGGCGACGGAGGACGTGCGTAAACGCCACCGACGTGCGGCAACCAAATACCGCCGTCCCATGAACACGCCGCTGATCATTTGGTTCTTTGCGTTTGTGGGCGCGGGTTGCCTGTTCCTGCTGTTCACCAAGGGCATTAAGGGATTGATGAACTTGCGCCTTGATCGTGAGGCCGCACGCGCGTTCGAACGAGCGACCGCGAAGCCCACCCAATGGCGAGGCGTTCAACAGGGCGAAAGCGTGTTGATCGATATGGAATTATCGCCGCGCGACGCGCGTGTGTTCGTTGACGGACAACCGGCCAACAGCAACCCGGTTATGCTGCCCAAAGCAAACCAAACGCATGACATCGTCGTGGTTGCCCCAGGCTTTGTAGAGCGCGCGGTGAAGGTGACGGCCAACAAGCCGGCGAAGATCAGCGTGAAACTGGAAAAGCAAGCGCCCTGATACAACCGGCTTTTCAGCCTGCCTTGGCAGCGACCGGCACAGGTGGCCGGCCCCGTAAGCTTGCCAGCACCCCGGCCACGATCATCGTGGCCCCCACCAGGGTCAAGGCTGTGATGTGTTCGTTGAACCACAGCACCCCCCCCGTGGTGGCAATAACCACCGACAGCTGATTCGCCACGCCCGGGGCCGATGCGGGCACGTGAGCCAAGGCGCGGGTCATGATCACTTGTGCCAACACGCTCACGGCGGCGACGCCGACGGCCACGAGCCAAGCCAGCCCCGAAGGCCACACCCACGTGCCCAAGGGCGCAACGGCAAAGGGCAACGCGGCCAGCAACCCGAACAGCGAGAAGCTGCCAAACAAGGTCCACTCATGATCCGGTGGCCCGAGCGCTGAGGCACGCCTGGCCGCGCGCACAGACACCAGCGCCGCCGCCGAAACAAACGCCGAAGCGAGAGACAGCAGATACCAAACCGGCTGCACGCGCCCAGCCGCGCCCACCCGCCATGCCTCGCCCAGGGTTGGTCCCATCACGAGCCCCACCCCCGCGAGCGCCAAAGTCAACGCGAACGCCGTGGCGAGGGACATACGCTCTTTCAAGACGATGCGCCCCAGCAAGGCCGCCCACACAGGCGCGCTGTAATGGATGACCGTGGCCAGCCCCACCCCCACCTTCGCGATGGAAACGAAGTAGATAAGTACGGCCAGCCCGCCAAATAGCCCCCGCGCCGCGAGCCACTGCGGCCGGGACGTGCGCAGCAGAGCCCGGGTGCGTGCGGCGAGCAGCGCGAACACCAGGGTGCCGAAAGCCATCCGCATGGCGGCGATCTGGGGCCCGGGCAAACGCATTGAAAGCCATTTCGTGCCCACGGCCATGATGCCGAAGAACACCGACGCCAACACGAGGCGCAGGCTGGCGGAGCGAAACGCTTCCTGGGTCGTGGGCGCCCCAACGGTGTGCGGCAAGGGCTGGGGCATCGAGTGGCAGGCTGTATGGAGGACGAGAAGCCACGCCGCAAGCCCTACCAGATCCGCCCTTCTCCTGAAAACACCACTACATAGAACTAATCTCCTAGTACTTATGGGCCTTATCTGAGGTAAATTACGCCTACTGATGCCGCGTTAGAACGCGGCGTTTGCGCCAGTTGGCTCTCCTTTGCGGTTCTGGAGGTCTTATGAAGAAGTTCGTCACGACGCGGCGTCAAGTGTTGCGAGGCACGGGAGGATTCACCCTCGGGTTGCCGTTCTTGCCCTCACTGGTGGAGCGTCCGTCTTTGGCGGCAGAGCTGGGCCGGCAGCCTGTGTTCGCGGCCATTTGCAGCGTGCACGGCGCCTGCAAGCCCGAGAACATGTACCCCAATGAAACGCTCCTGACCCAAAGCAAAGAAATCTTCCCCGGCTACACGGTCAAGTACGGCGATCTGGCTCCGGGCGTGAACAACGGTCAACTTTCGCGGGTGATGAGGGGGGCGGGCCTCACCGCACAATTGGCCGCCAAGCTGAACGTCATCCGCGGCATCGATTATCCCTATTACAGCGGGCACCACAGCGGCCAGCTGGGAAACTTCGCCGTCAATGATCAGGGGCCAGGGGGCCTCAAGCAAATGGCGTCGATCGATCAAGTGATGGCTTGGTCGCCGTCGTTCTATAAAGATACGAGCGGCATCAAGATGCGTTCCGTCGTCACAGGCCGTGGCGGTTTTCAAATGCCCTGCTCGTTCGCGTGGGCCAACCCCACGTTGGGCTCAGGCGCCGTGAACCGCGTGGGCTTGGATGGTTCAGCGAAGTCGCTGTTCGATAAGCTGGTGGCAGGCGCGCCACCCAGCACGCCGGGGGCACCCGCGCGAAAACCGATCATTGATCGCGTGATCGAAAACTACCGCACCTTGAAGCAATCGAACCGCCGGCTCTCAGCCGAAGACAAGGCGCGCCTGGACGCGCACGTCACGCACTTAGCTGAGCTTGAGCGCCAATTGACCGCACCACCTCCGCGCGTGTGCGGTGGCACCACGCTCAAAGGCGACACCGCCAACCTGAGCCCTGGCGGTGAGGGTGGAAAGACCCTTTACCCCTTGCTCAACGACGTGATCGTGGCGGCCTTGGCGTGTGGCACCACGCGCGTGGTGACGATCGGCGTGCCCAGCGACAGCTTCAACACATTCGGTGGCGGCTATCATCAAAGCATTGCGCACCAAGCGGGCGGTGATGGACCGCAACAAACCGTGGTCAGCGTGCATCAGGCGATCTTCGAGTTTGTGTTCTTGGATCTCGTAAAGAAGCTGGACGCTGTCACGCTGGCACCCGGACGCACGTTGCTTGACGACGCCATGGTGCAATGGACACAGGAGGCGGGATGGGAAACGCACGCCGCGCAAGATGGCTGCGTGATGATGGCCGGCTCCGCTTCGGGGTACTTCAAAACGGGGCTTTTCGTGGACTACCGCGGCACCAAGAAGATGAAGCTGTTCGGCGGTTTTCAACAACAGCGCTTGGGGCTGCTGCACCGGCAGTGGCTGGCCACCGCGTTGCAAGCCATGGGTGTGCCGAAGGCCGAGTGGGAAAAATTCGGCCGCGTGGGCTACGGCTATGGCGATCCGTTCATGGACCCGGGGTACTCGGGGTTCCAGCTCGCTTCGGTTTTCGAGAAAGCGTCTGATCCCGCGCCCATCATCTCCATGGGTTGACGTGGGCAAGGGCGCGAAGGCCCACGGTTTACTATACCTACCGGCAACCGCCCCTCGCGGCGATTGCCATGTCTCTTCCCGCTCCACCACCCTATCCCACGCTTGCCGACGGCGCCGCCCCATTAGAGGCGCGCAGCTTGGACGAGATCCTGGCGCGCCTGCCCACAGACCCGGGCGTGTACATCATGAAGGATCGCTACGGCAAGACCCTCTACATCGGCAAGGCCGGAAACTTGCGCAACCGCGTGCGCCAGTATTTTCAGCCAAACACGGGTGACATACGCGATTTCGTGCCGCTGTTGGCGCACATCGTGGGTGACATCGAGACGGTCATCACTAGCAATGAAAAAGAGGCGCTGCTTTTAGAGAACACGCTGATCAAGAAGCACAGGCCACGCTTTAACGTGAACCTGCGCGACGACAAGAACTACTTGGTGCTGCGCTTGGATCCTGCGGCGGCGTGGCCGAAACTGGAAGTGGTCCGCCAACTTCGCAACGACGGCGCGTATTACTTCGGCCCCTACCACTCAGCTTCATCATGCCGGGAGGCCTTGCGCGTGGTGAACCGGCACTTTCAATTGCGCACGTGCACAGATCACGTGTTGCAAACCCGCCGCCGCCCGTGCTTGCAATACCAGATCAAACGTTGCCCCGCGCCATGTGTTCTGGAAGTGCCGCGCGACGAATACGGCGAACAAGTGCGCGACGTGCGCCTGTTTCTCGACGGCAAGAACGATGAGCTGATGGACCGCCTTAAAGGCCGCATGAAACAAGCGGCCGGCGCGCTGGCCTTCGAAACGGCGGCGATGGTACGAGATCAAATTCGGGCGCTCGAATCCACGCTGCAATCGCAGCAAGTGGTGTCGGGCGATTTCGCAGATCAAGATGTGTTTGGATTTCACCGCGAAGGCTTGGCGCTCGAAATTGCAGTGATATCGATCCGCAACGGGCAAATGTTGGGCACGCGGAATTTCTCATTTGGTGGCCAAGAATTTCCCGACGGTGAATTGCTCTCCACCTTTTTGGGGCTGTATTACGACCGCAACCCTGCGCCGCCCAACGAGATCTTGCTGCCGTTCATGATCGAGGACGCCGAACTTAAAGGTGAGTGGCTTTCGGAGTTGCGCAGCAAGGGGGGACCTAGCCGTCGCGTGGCGATCCTTGCGCCTCAGCGCGGGCCCAAAGCGTCGTTGGTTGAACTGGCACGCAAGAACGCGGCCGCTTGTTTTGCCAGCCGTCGCAACGCGCAGAAGGACGCTGAAGAAACGCTGGCGATGCTGCAGGCGCGTTTGAGGCTGCCCACCTTGCCACGCGTGATCGAGTGCTACGACATCTCACACGTGCAGGGCACAGACACCGTGGCATCAATGGTGGTGTTTGTGGATGGGCGACCCGACAAATCTCGTTACCGCACGTTCAAGATCAAGCATGCCGCTGCGGGCGCAGGCAACGATGATTTCGCGTCCATGTATGAGGTGCTCTCGCGGCGGTTCCGCCGCGCGCGCGAGGCCGCCGCAGCCAACGAAGAGCAAAGCCCATGGCAATTGCCCAACCTCCTCGTGGTGGATGGTGGCAAAGGGCAATTGGGAATGGCGTTGGCGGCCGCGCGTGATGTGGGCATCGATACAACCATCGGCGTGGGCTTGCCGATCGTTGGCCTCGCCAAAGGCCGCAGCGAAGAGGCCGCCGCTGGTTCGGGCAACACGGCCCCACGCGCGCGGCGTGGGCGCGCGAGCGTCAGCACCGAGGCCACAGACGATGTGAGGCGGCCGGATCGCGTATTTTTGCCGCACGCCAAAGATCCGATCCCCATTCGGCCCAACAGCGCCGAGATGTTCGTGTTGCAACAGCTGCGCGATGAATCGCATCGTTTCGCGATCACGTTTCACCGGGCGCAACGCAAACGGCGCACCTTGCGTTCCAGCTTGGGCGACATCGCTGGCATCGGCCCCACCCGGCAACGCGCGTTGCTTCGGCACTTTGGCAGCTTACGAAAAATCCGCGAAGCCGATCTGGAAGCCTTGGCCACAGTGCCCGGCATGTCGCGTGCGGCGGCACAAGCGGTGCTGGATCATTTTGCCCGTCAGCCGTTGCCGGCCGACACCCACCTGGCCAACCTTGGCGATGAAGCTCCCGAAGATTTGGAAGAGGCTGATGTGGCCTTGGAGGAAGTGTTGGCCGCGGACGATGCCGAAGAGAATAGCTTGGCCGACGTGGTGGAGGTGGCGAACCCGTTCGACGACGCCGACACGGAGGGATAAACTCATGCCCATGGGGAACACAATGAAGCACCTGGTTCTAAGCTTACTGATGGCTGGTTCGGTCGTGGCTTGTGGCAGCGACGATAAGAAGACCAACGACCTCACACCGTTTTTGGGCATGTGGAATGTGGGGCAGGCGAAGGTCAAAGTGGCCTGCGCGGGATTTGGTGACCTAGAAGGAGGGCTAACCGGCGTCGTCAATGTGGTCGCGGGCACGGGAGCCGATCTGGCGATGACGTTTACAGATCCAGCCCTTACCGGTTGCACCTTGCGCTTCAACGTTAAGGACGCTTCGACAGCCACACCCTTGTCGGGTCAAAGCTGCGCGGTATCGCTTCAGGGCATCACGGCCACGCTCAACGTCGCTTCGGGCACGTTTAGCGCCGCGGGCAACAACGCGAACATGAACCTGGATGGCACGGCCAACGGCTCGTTGGGCAACATCGCCTTCACGTGCATGGGCAACGTGGCGGGCTCGCTCAGCCGCGGCGCCACCACCGACGCAGGCACGGATACAGCGCTTTAGAACCGCGCGCTCACGCCCACCTGGGTGATGAGCGCCATCTTGCGATCAGAGTTCGGGCCGAACCGTTCCACGTTGTAGAACATGCCGTCGAACTTCACGTTCAACTCCAACTCATCTAACCACGCGTCTGGCTTTTGCCGACGAGTGCGCAGGTAGGTGATCTTCAAGCCTGAAGTGATCGTGCCAAGCGGCGCCAGTTCGCGATCGCCCGTCCAATAAGATCCGGCCGGCCCCAACGTTTCGTAATCCGGCGAGCTGCGGTAAAACACCGCGCCAGTTTGTTGGTGGTAGCGGCCGTGTACGCCGAACAACAGGGCGTCCATCACGTAAGTTGTAAACCAGGCGTCGGCCGTGGCCGCCAACACATCCCACGAATCGCGGTAAGCACGGCCGTGCAACGACACGGCGGCACGCAACGCAGGCACAGCGTAATTGGCGCGCGCAAACAAAGCGTAGCGTTGCCGCTTGTCAGGCACGTGCTCTTGCGGCGTTCTGCCTTGGCTGCCCACCAACACGCGCCGGTACGGGTTCGATTGAAAGCCATCCAACAACTGCAGCGTGCCGCCAAACTGCAGCAGCAATTTGGGTGTGGCCGTCCACGATAAAGTGGGCTCGAACGTGTGGATGTCGACCGCACGCTTCACCGTTTCGGTTTGGCCCGATTGAAAACACTTGTCGGAAGAAACGAGAGACTTGCGATCCAAAATGCCTTGCGCCAAAGCGTTATTGGCATCACACACCGAATCAATGTTGCGTGTGTAGAAGAGGCCAAGCGTGAAATTTTTCTCGAGGAAATCGCCGCGCGCGCCCACCTGCAACGTGTGGGAAATATAGTCACTCTCCCAACCGTAAGAATAGCCGGCTGATAAGCCCACATCGGCGACGTTCCAACCCACGTTTGCGCGCGCCGCCTGCCGCAAGTCAGAGAAGCGTGTCGCGGAAGTGACTGCGTCTACACCGCCAAAAACCCGCGGCGTGGCCCCGCTCACCATATCCACTTCATAGCCAGCGCCCACGGAGGCACCGCCCGCCTCTGCGCTGACGTCGGCTTGCGGGTGCAGCACTGTGATACCAGCGTTCTTCTCCCCGGGCTCACGGAACATCGTGAACCGCGACGCGCCTTGAACATCGGCAAACAACATCGGGGCGGGCAACAGGATGGCCGCGCACACAAGCATGCGCGAAAACGGAAGCGTCAGTTGCATCCGCAGCCTCCACCCACGGTGCCACCGCCGCCAATGGCGCCCTCGCGCGTGTTCAACACATGTTGATCCGCCGATGATTCCAAAGCGTTGCTATCGGGGCGCATGATTCGATCGGCCAGGTATTCGCGTTGATGTGGCTTCACAAGCCACGCGCGGTTGCTGCCACACGCAGACGCCAATGCGCCGATCAACACAAACGTGGCGGCAGCCAGGGCACGCTTAGAAAAAGATCGCCAAGCCACCTGAGTACTCCTTGAGCTCTTGCGTTTTGTTGGGATCGAACACCAAGTGGTCGCGAAAATCAAAACGCAAGGTGATCCGCTTCTTGAACGAAATCAACAAGCCGCCGCCCACCTGCGCCAATGAAAGCTGCCCCTGCCGTGCGCGCACCGACTCCGCCTGCGATTGCACGGCAAACTGATCAAGCGTTGTGCGCCCCCACGTGCCGCCACCACCCAAGCTGAAAAACGGTGTCACGGGGGAGCTTGGCCACACAAACAAATTGGCAGCCATTCCGTAGTAGAGCACGTCCAGTTGTTCGCCGACGGTTTCGCCCACGAAGCCCTCAAGCGCCAAGTGCGGCGCCAGGAGCACCGACGGGCGGAACATCACCATTCCCTCGCCGCCCAACACGCCGGCCGAAAACGACAGGCCCACGTCGCCAACCAACAACGCCGGTGGGGAAAAAATGGCATTGCCGACGCGCGCGAAAAACCCAGGCGGTTCATTGGCCGAGGGATCCACGTTCAACGCCAGAACTTGATCACCCAGCACCCAACCGAAGGTGCCGTCGGGAAGTTTCACGCGGTACCAATAATCACGGTTCGCACGTTCCACCGCCGTCAGTGTTTCACCGCGCGGGGCCACATAAACCGTACGGTAAGAAAACCCTGGGCCCGTTTTTACCTCAGCCACCTCGGCGATCACGCGAACGATGCCCCACGGCGCGTCGGCCGATGCCGCCGCCTGCACGTCGCCCTCCGCACGCGCGTGGCTTTGCAACAGCCCCATCGCGGCGGCAACGTAGATCAGGTGGCGGGCCAACATCCGCTTCATTTGGCCTCCGCCCACATACGCAACAGCGTGGTTTGAGGGCCGCCAGGCTCGAACAACTTGCCACCACCATGGGTCTGGCGGCCGTCGGGACGCGCGAGCAACGGCGATTCAGCGATGCTGGTGCATTGCAATTGCCCCGTGACCGATCTGTAAACGCGCATCCAATCTTCTGGCAGGGGCAACGTGGCCATTGATGTGGGCGTGACCACGATCATTTCACGACCGCTGCTGGCATCGTGGCAACGGGCGTCGCCACACTTCTTGCCGCCGTAGTCCTTATCGATCAATTCGGGCCACACGCGCTGGTAGAAGAACTGTTGGCTTGGCCGGCACGTGTTGATGTCCGCAGGAGTCGGCCCCAGATCAACCGTTCCACAGTTAGCCACGAACGCAGTGAGCGCGATGAAAAGGAGGCGTCTCATGCCCGCAGCTATTGTACGCGCAAACGTCGCCCTTTGTGGGTCTGCCGCACAGATGTTTTTTCGCCGCGTAAAGTGGCGCCACCCGAGACGCGCAACTCCCTTCGAATCAATCAACCGGAGCCTCAACCGCGGAGCCTCAACCGCGAAGCCTCAACCGAACATCGCGCGCGCCCAGCAAAACACCACAAAGACGGCGCCGGCCGCACCCCAAACCACGTTGCCCCACGTTTTGAACGGGGGCAGGAACGCGGCGGCCAAACCCAACACCAGCCCCCAAGCCAGGCCCGTGGCGTGGGCCAACATATCCACTTCGGGGCCTCCCACGCCCAGCATTGCGAACAAAGCCAAACACGCTGCCACGGCTCGCCACATGCGTCCGATGCGGTTGCTGCGATGCCACCAACCAAACTTCACGCGGTGCCGGGCCTGCAGCCCGCCAAGAATCCCCAAAGCAGCAAACGTGGCCGTTGAAGCACCCACCGAGTTGTGGTGCCCCCCATAAAAAGCCGCTGTGGCGAGGTTGCCCAGGAAGCCCGCGAGCAACGTAAGTGTGAATGCCACGCCACCACCCAGCCAGCGTGAGGCGGCGCCCAAGAAGATCAACATCGCTGCGATGTTGCCAAGCAGGTGCATCGCGTCCGCGTGCAGGGTCAATCCCGTGGCCGCACGGTACCAGGCACCTTTCAAGATCGCCGTGGCGTCTGAGCTGCCCGTGGCAAACCAGTGCGAGCTGCCGACGCGCGGGCCACTGATCAAGAAAAACGCAGCCAAAGCGATGCACACCACAATCGGGCCCATTGAGAGGCCGCGATCGGGCGGCGGGGCGTCAGGTGTGCGCGCGCGTTCGGCGTCTTCCGCATCGGTGCGAGCCAAGGCCACGGCGGCGCGCCGCAAATGCTGAGGCTGCACCACCAACAAATACTGTTGGGTAAAGCGCAAGGGCGCGCTGCCTTCCTCCACCACCGCGCGTTCAACGATGTGGTGGCTGATGCCTTGCGAGGAAAGCACCAAAGACCAAGCTTCGATCGCCCCGCGCATCGTGCTGTGGCGAACCACAGGCAACGGCGACTCTTGCGCGGGCGCGACAGGTTCGTCGTTCATGAATCATGACCCACAGCGCGGCACGCCCACAGTTGGCGGCGAACGGCGGCGGGATCTAAGTCTTCGCCTATGAACACAAGTTCGTTGCGGCGCACGCCAGCGGGCCAAGCGCTGTCAAAACGCAGGCCCGTGTGCGTGCCTGCACGTTCAAGGAAACCGCGCCGATCTTCGCCGTGAATGTTCACGAAACCTTTCACACGCACCAAACCCGGCCCCCACTTTTGCAGCAGCGCCATCAGCGGCTCCCGCAGCAAAGGGGCGTCGTCCACATAACTGGCCGCCGCCAACTGGCGGCTGTGGTGGTGATGCGTGTGCGGGTGCTTGTGGCGCAAAATGCGGGGCACACCTGCGGTCAACAACCACGGCACAAGCTCAGCTGTGCCTTCGTTGGTGTGCGGAAAGCTCGCGCGCTCGGCTTCGTCGTTCAAAGCAATCAAGCGCTCATGCAGAAGAGCAATCTCGGCGTTGTGGGCCACATCAAGCTTGGAGATGAGAATGCGGTCGGCATCGTGGGCCTGTTCGCGCGCCTCGGTGTAGCGCTCTAACTGCGCCAAACCCGCCGTGGCATCAACCACCGTGACAACGCCGGCCGGGTGCACCAAGCGATCGTCCGCGGGCAACGCCTCGAGACCTTCCACAATCGGCCGCGGCTCGGCGATGCCCGTGGTCTCAAGCACGATCACTTCTGGCTGCGACCGGTTGACAACCTCCGCGAGGCCGCCCCACAGCTCTTCCTGGGTCGTGAGCTCGTGGCACACGCAGCCGCCCACCAACTCAACCACATCACCCGAGCGGCTCTTGAGCAGCTTGCCGTCAATGTCGATGCGCCCAAGCTCATTGACGATCACCGCCACACGGCGTTGATGCTGGGCCGCCAAAATGCGGTTCAGCAATGTGGTTTTCCCGGCGCCAAGAAAGCCCGTGAGAACAATGAAGGGAACGGTCGTGGCCATAAGCTTCGTGTAGCTAGCACGCGTCCTATCTGGATGCCTGCCAACGGCAACGGTTACAAATCAGAACGCGTAGCGAACGTACGCGGTGGAAAGAATGCCCCCCGTGGTCTGAACCTCTTGAATTTTCGCGAAGCTGGCTTCTAGACCAAAGCTGAAATGCCGCGACAACAGATGATAGTCCAAACCCAACCCACCGCCGTAAACGAGGCTGCTCGTTTTGTCTTTGGTTGTGAGCCCTGTGGTGCCCAAGATATTTGTCGAGAAAAACGCAAAGCCGGCGCCACCGAACGCGTACACAGACACTTGGCGAATCGGAACGGTCAGCTTGAGTTCAGCGGTGGTTTGGTAGACCTGCAGCAACTGCCCCGATTGCGGAGCGGCACCGAAATCCGTGCGGTGCGTGGAGCCCGCCACGTGCAATTGCACCGCCAGCAACCGAAACAAATCATACCCGACCCTGCCACTGATCGCGGGGCCACTGCCCACCGCGTCTGCCTTGCCTAAAAGTACGAACGCACCCAGGCCCGCATCCACGAACACGCCGTGTGCAAACTTTTTTGGATCTGGCAAAGGCGCCACGGGCTCTTCCGTGATCTGCGCGTGCACGGGCGGCACACACAACAACACCAGGAGGGCCGCAGCGCAACCGCGCGAGGCGAAGTTCAAAGCCATAGGCAACCGCACGCGCTCAGTGTAACCGCATTGGCCGCAGATTTATCAATCAACGCCTGCATCCATCGAAGCCATGGCCCCACCTGTGTTGGGCATACCACCCATGTTGGACATGCCGCCGGTACCAGGGGCTCCGCCCGTACCTTTGCTGCCGCCCGTGCCGGGCGCCCCCCCCATGTTCATGCCTCCCGTGCCTGGCGAGCCGCCCGCGTTCATGCCGCCCATGCCGGGTGCGCCACCCATGCCTGGTGCACCACCCATGTTCATCATGTCGGGCATGATTGGCACCGCGCCCGCGATGGTGGGCATGAACGCTTTAGGGCTCGGCTTGAAAAGCGGTTCGTCACCCTCGGCCAATAGGTTCTTTTGATCGCGGACACGCACCAAAAAGTCGAGCCGCATCTTTGTGGATGCCGTAAACGTCACGATTATTTTCCACAGCTGCGGCAACTTCACGTTCTTCGGCACCATCTCCATGCCCATCGGATTGGCCGTGGAATCGTTCAGCAGCACCGTAAGGTAAGGCGCTTTAAAGCGCCCCATCGCATCCAGATCGCGATCGACTTCCAAAATGTCATCCTCGCGAATGTTGCCGGTGATCTTACCTTTGGCGGGGACAACGACTTTCGTGGTCTCGTAAAGCGACAACAACGTCGGCGGATCGGCATCTGGGGGCAACATCAAGGTGCCCACATACATCTGAATGGCCGCTAGATCATAGGCCGTGAATTCGTCGGCGCCATTGATGGTGACCTTCGCTTCGCCAGGCTGATCCGAAAGATTGGTGATCGTGTATTGCACAGAAACGTCTACGTCTTCGCGTTGCAAGTAAGGCACGCCGAAGCCCAGCTTTTTGCCTTCCTCCTGCAAGAGCTTGCGCTCGTTCTCGGTGGGCTGGCGGAACGGCAACTCGATCGTGGCCGTGGCCGACGCCATCATGTCGGTGGTTTCAAGCGGCTTGGGCGGCGCAAAATATTTTGGCGAATTCGACGTGCATCCCAACGCCAGGGTGAACAACGCCAACTTGGTGGTAGGTTTCATCACGCGCCTCCCTTAAACAAAAACGGGTAACGTTGCACGATGGTGGGCGCCGTCGCTTTGGGGAACTGCCAATTCTTCACCTGCCGTTGCATGCAGGCTTCAACTTCGGCGTCACCCATCGTCGAGGTGGCGATCTTCACGCGTTCAACTTCGCCGGTGGCACGAATCATCCAGTAAAGCTCAACCTTGCCTTCAAGGCTGGGCTTACGCTGCAGTTCTTTTTCATAGCAATACTTCAACGCTGCCTTGTGTGCAGACACAACGCGGCTGATCTGCTCCTTGGTGAGGCCACCATCAGCGTCTGGATCGCCTGTGCTTAATCCAACCGACACAGTCTTTTCTTTGCCCGTGCCAAGCCCCGGACCTTTGCGTCCGTGCCCACGTCCGGCCCCCACATCCAGCCCGCCCGAGCCTTGAATGTGGCCAAAGCCCGTGCCGCCTCCCCCCAAACCAGTGCCCGCGGCACCCAACCCGCCGGAACCCTTGCCCACGGCCACCTGGCCGCCGGTGAGGCCCGTCACCGCTTGTTCCATGTCGGTGGGGTTCGCTTCCGCCAACAGCTTGCCCAAACCAGAGCCGCCCGCCTTCGCTTTGCCCAAAAGAGACAACACGCCCACCTGCGACACCTTCTCGCGCAAAACGTCTTTATTGCCTTTAGGCATCACCGTTTCGCCTTTGGCATCTTGACGGCCAAGCTTGCCCTCTTTGTCCTTCGCGCGTTTTGATTCGGCCGCTTCTTTGTCGCGCTTCTTCTTTTCGCCGTGCTTCTTTACGTCGTCGCGCGCCTGTTTCGTTTCGGGCTTTTGTAGTTCGGGCTCCACAAGCTTGGCGAACCGCTCTTGTGTGATGTTCTCGTCTTGATCCGTGCGTGGTCCCCATATCACGAGCGCGGCCACGAGCACGGCCAGCGAAACGGACGTCGCGAGCAAAACGCGGCGGTAAAACGGCAAACGATCATCTGAGGTGCGCTTGCCCACCGCTGGCGGTGGCTCAACGAACGACAGCTGCAGCTTCAAACCAGCGGCGCCGTCGATCTGGATCACGGCGGCCGCGCCCACGGCAAACGGAACGGTTCGCAAGGGCGACTTGCCCTTGATCGGCTGCGCCAGAAGCTGAGTGATGTCTTGGCGCCCTTCGCCCGGCTGTTCCACGTAGCCGGTCATGCCCGGGGCCAAACGCAGCCTGTAACCATTGCGGCCCGGACGCACGATCACCAGACGTTTGCGCGCGCCGATAAACTGAGGGCACTTGAGCTGCGCGCGTTTTGACGGCCCCGCCGAGAAGCTGCCCTTAGGGCCAAGCAAGTGGTAGCCCAGCAAGCGGCGTTGCCAGCTACACACAACCTGCAACTGCGTCGTCACCACACTCAAAGGCCTTTCTCCTTCGACGTTGCCTTCAACTCTTTGATGAACGAACGTTTGAGTTGCGAGGTTGAATCAAGTTCAGCCTTCACGCGGCCTACGAAGAACAACAACTGCGGCGTACGCATCTTGCCTTCGACGTCCATCGCACCAAAGGTCAAGACCTTGGCCTTCTTGCCCTCCACCTTCGTCGTCTCGCCACCATCGTCGGCACCCGCTGCCTGAGGCTCCGCTCGTTTGGCGTCTGCCTTGGCAGCGCCAGGCGCGCTCTTGTTGGCTTTGTCTGCCGCAACGGCGCCGTGGCCCGCTGACAACAGGCCCACGACCAACACGAAACAGATGATTGCCGCCTTCACTTGAGCATCCTTAAACGCATCTTCACGTCTTCACGTTTGGGGTCTTTTGCAGGCGCCACTTTGGCAAACTGAACCAACGCCGTTTTCGCTTTGGGTGGGTCTTCCTTGTGGTCCATGTAAAGGACGCCCAAATTATAGAGCGCCGGAGGGTAGTCTGGATGTAGGTCCAGTGCGCGATTATAAGATGTCACGGCATCGTCGAACCGCTTGAGGCCCCGCAAGGCCACACCCATCGCTACATGTATGTCGGGATTGTCGGGCTTTGATTTGGCCGCTTGCTCGAGCGCCGATAACGCTTTGTCGTAGGCGCCGCTGTCCAAATACACCACCGCCTGGTTCAACAGCGACACCACGAAGCCACTGTCAATCTCTGTGGCCTTCCGAAAGTCCGCAAACGCTTCCACGTCGTCGCCTTGCTCAAGCGCCAGTAGCCCCAAGTTGTTCCACACATAAGCCGCCTTCGCATCAAGCTCCAGCGCGCGCCGAAACGCCGTGTTGGCCAACGCCCAACGCTTCATCTTTTTGTAAACCAAGCCAAGCGCATTGAAGGCTTCGACGTCGTGGCTGTTTTTTGCCAACAGCGCCCGCACCTCTTCCAGTGCTTGCGCCCCTTCGCCCCCGTCGCGCAGCGCTGCCACGTACGCAAACCTCACTTGCCGATCCGTCGGGTCGGCTTTCAGCCAAGCTTTGTAGACCTTCTGTGCTTTGTCCGCGCGGCCGGTTTTGACGAGCGCGTGTCCCAGCCCCAACAACGATGGCCGCGATGCCGGTTGCACCGCCAAGGCACTTTCAAACGCCTCCGCAGCGGCGCTCCAATCACCAAGGTTGCCCTCTATCACGCCAATGTTGTGCCAGGCTTCGTACAGATTCTTGTCTTGCTTGACGGCTTTGCCCAGCGACTCTTTGGCCGCGGGCCACCCCTTGGGCCCCAGGGCGAATTGCCGCATGCCCTCTTCGAAGGCCAATTGCGCGGCGGGCACCGCGTTCGGAACTTCAGCGGCTTTGATGCCACCACCGGGCTTGACGGGTGGCCCGCCACCGCACGCGCCAACCCACGCGGTCAGCAGGCCAACACAAACGCTCTTTCGCAAGCGACTAATCACGTCGAATCTCCTGCATCACCACGGGCACGTCTGTGGTTTCACTGACCTGTGGCCCCAAGCGGATTTCGGGCTCAGCCGGAAAGGCTGTGCCATCTAGATCCGACAACGCCTGCCGCAAAGCGCGCGTATGCCTGTTGTAGACGCCAATCTCCAACGCTTTGGTGTAGCCCGTACGATAAGCGGCCAAAGCTTTGTCTTCGATGACGATCACGAACTTATCCAGCTCTTCGCGGTAAACCTCTTGTTCCGCCGCGCTGAGCGACGCGGGCACCTTGGTGTTCCGAATGGCTTTGGCAAACAAACCATAGCCCTGCCCGATGCGCAGCAACGCGGCCGTCGCCCACTCCGGCACCTTATAGGAAAGCACATCCATGAACACGGTTTTCGCCTCATCCAACAAAGCCGCTTTGCGCTCCAAAGCTTTGCTCAACTGCCGCGGCCCGCCCTCGATCTTCACATCTTCATAGTTCCTGAACAGCAGCTCGCCATGGAGATACCGCGCCTCCGCCGCAAACAACGCCTGCTCTTTGGGTTGCTTGCGCCGCTTAAATACAGCCACGGCCTCGTCAAGCGCCTCTTTCGCCTTCTTCTCGTTCTTCAAAGCGATGTGGCCACGCCCCTGCCGCACAAGCGCTTCGACCACACGCTCGTCTTTCGGGTAAGCCGTTGCGAATTCACCGAACGCTTTGACCGCTTGCTTTGCATCCTTTTTGTCCTCGTACATCGCTGCACGGGCAAAGGCCACGTCGTGGGCGTCCGCGGTGCCCTTATGTTGTTGCTCGTAGGCCGTAAAGTGCGCTGCCGCTTTGTCGTATTGGCCCAACGTCTGCCGCAAGATACCTGCGTTGCGCGTGGCCTCGGCATGCTTGTTCCATGACGGGTAATGCTTGGCCACCTGCTCATACAACCCTGCAGCGCCACTATAGTCGCCAATGCTTTCGTCAAGTTTGGCGGCAACAAACAACGCCTCGGGCGCACGCGGCGATTGCGGAAACTTTTCGGCCACACCCTCATACGCGCCCACCGCCGCGTCTGGGCGGCCCGCTTGTTCGTAGGCGGCGCCTGCATTGAACAGCGCCACCGCCGCACCTTCCTGTGCCGGCAATTCTTTCGCCACCCGCTCAAACAGCGCGGCCGCCTCCGCTGGCTTGTCCTTCACCAATTCTTCGGCTTGCTTGTTAAGCGCCGCGAAGATCAAACCATCCAAGCGCCTTTGGTCGTCCTTTGAAGCGAATGCTTTGGCGCGTTTGAGGCGGCGCGCCCAAGTCTCGATGTTTTTGTAGTCCTTCGCTTCCGCAAGGCATTCAAGCAGACGATCCCCTGCCGCCCCCGCGTTGGGATCATTGGGATACTTCTCGACAATGAGGCCAAAGCGCTTGGTGGCTTCATCGTAATCGCCGTAGTCATAGAAGAACTGCCCGTTCTTGTAGATGACCGTAATGATGTCTTTGTCGTCGGGCAGAATCTCGGCATAAACGTCGGCCGCTTCGGCAAACTTGCGATCTTCGTCGGTCACTTTACGTTTTTGCTTCTCTTGCAGCGTTTTTGGCGCCGGAGGTCTCAACTTCTCGAACGACCCCATGGCTTGCAGCAGGGCGTCCTTGTGCAGAGGCCCCACTGGTTTGGATTTGCCTACGCTCAAATAATCGGTGCCGGCTTCTTTGTAGCGCTGCAGCTTGAAAAAAAGGATGTCCGCGCGGTAATAGCGCAGCTCCACGGCGTCTTTGGCGCCCGGAAATTGCTCCAGATAAAAGCCGTAGCCTTCTGCCGCTTGGGCATAAAGCTCTTTGTCCACGACCTTGGATTCCTTTTCGTTCCGCTGCGCCAGCGCGTGCAGCCGCTTGACGTGGGTGCGCACAAACTCCTCTGCACGAGCACGGGTGCGTTCCAACGTCTTGGGATGATCGGCATTCGCTTTGGCCCACTCCGAGTTCGGCCCGTATTGCGTGGCCAGGCGGCGCATCTCGGCGGCGGCGCGATCGTTTTTGCCCAACGCCTGAAAACACTCCACCACGCGAATTTGGTGATCCGGGGCATCTTTGCCCAACGGTGCCAAACCCAACAAGAATAGGTATGCCTCGGCAGCCCGCTCGTACCGCGTTTGATCATAAACGGTGTCGGCCAAGCGCTTCAGCACGCGTTCGGAATACGCATTGCCGCCGATTTGCACCAGGAAGTTGAAAGCGTCTTGCGCGCTCTTGGTGTCATCCTCAATGAACAACTCAACCAAATATTCAAGCGCTTGGTCCTGCAACTCCGCGGCCTGTTTGCGCGCCTTTTCACCTTTGTTCTTCGCAGACTCCGTTAGATCAAGCACGTCTTTGAAGCGCGCGGCGGCAAGATCAGATTGCCCCAACTTCCAGTGGCACCAAGCCGCCTTGAACAAGCTCAGCCCATAAAGCGGCGAACCTGGAAACTTATTGACGTTGTTGTAGGCCGCCAACGCGCCTTTGTAGTCTTGCCGCTCGTAAAAGCGATATTCGCCCAGCGCCATCCAAGAATCCGCGCGGAACCGCGACGCGGGAAAATCGCGCAAGATCTTTTGGAAGTACCCAATCGCTTCGTCGTTCTTGTTTTGTTCCCGCAGCGAAAACGCGTAGAGGTAAAGAACCGTATCGATCTTTCGGAACTTCGGAAACTCCCGCACCAAGCGACCGTAGGTGCCTTGAGCGCGGCTGAGATCCAACCGTGGCCGGCGGCGAGGTACGTTTTTGCAAACGTCACGGTCGGCACGGCACGCTTCCACGGCGGCCTCGTATCGCCCCATCGCCGCCAAATACTGGGCTTGCGCTTCTTCCCAAGCCAACTCGGCCAGCTTGTAAAGCACCTCCGCGGTTTCGTCGGGATCGCGCGCGTCCCGCAGATAGCTTTCAAGCAGGTCGATGCCCTCACGGCGTGCGGTGGCCGCTTCGCTCTCCTTCTGCTTAATAAGCGCTTCCACTTCGGGCGATAAAGGCGCCGGGGCCTTGGTGGCTTTCGCAGCGATGGTGGCATCCGCGCCCGCTTGCTCCGCGGGCTGCGACACAGAGCGTGCGGCGCGCACCGTGTGAGCCCCTGGGGCGCAAAGCGCCAAGGCCAAAGTCATGGTGAAAAGCGGGCGTTTCATCGATAGTTCTCGTATTCGTCCGCCCACTGCTCGCCCTCGAACGGCCAGTAGATCTCGTCATCGGCGATGGTGCCTTCGGCCTGCATTTTCTGCAGCAGCTCGATCGGAATGCGGCCTTCCACAAGCGCACCAATTTGAATCTCAAGCTTCTTCTTTTTGCCCACCACAGCGTCGATGTGAACGAGCTTGGTTTTGGCCAGCACGCCGCGCAGCCGATCGTCCGCCTCTTCGAGCGCCGATACCACCATCGTTCGCAACGTTTGCAATGTGTCGTCGCGCAGATCGGCCAGCTGGGCCGCCAGCTCTTTTGCCTGGGCGGCCTCACGTTCATAAGGACCAGCGTCGGCGGTGGGATAAGCCGCGGCCGTGGCATCAAGGATGAGTTGTGCCAGCGGCTTCACAAAGGCACGATCGCGCTTGGCCTCATCCATCAAGCGTTTGGCATCCTCAAGCACAGCGGCTGCCTCCACCGAGGCGGGTGCCGGCAGCTGCTTGTTGTTCTTCTTTGTGAGGGCGCCCAATTCGCGCCAGGTGCGCACGGACGTCAGTGCCTCGGACAGATCGCCTTCGAGGTCAGCCAACATGCCGATGAGTTCACGGAACTCGTCATCCAGTTTCAGGACCTCGATCAACTGGCCTTCAATGTCTTGGTTGTGACGATCATTGCCGTCGAGCACACGCTTGAGCAAACGTTCGCGTTCGCTTTCGTCCTGCCGCACCTTGGCGGCCAGCGCCGCCACGGGCTGGTAGCGCGCGACCAATGCCGAGGCCTCAGCGCGTGCGCCGTCGAAGTTGCAGGTCTTAACCGCGAGGTTCGCGCGCAACAAGGACACATCGGGCCGCAAGGGCGAGCCCGGAAACAAACGATCGAATTGGTCGGCGAACGCGCGCGCCGCCGCAAATTGTCCCTGTTGCGACATGGACCACGAGGCCTCGAACAGCGCCGCGTTCAAACGCTCGGACTCTTCCGGTACTGAGAAGTAATAGTAGTAAGCCTCGTCATACTTGCCCTGCTCGTGTGCGATGCGGCCCAAAGCCACGCGCGCCATGTCTTTGAGCCGAAAGAAGCGTTCGTCGACGTTGAACGTCACTTTGCTTTGATCTTTTTGGTCTGCGATTTTGCAAAAGGCATTTTTGGCCTGCGCATAGTCACCGCGCTCCACCGCGATCAACGCGCGAAAATACAATGCCGCTGGGTAAAGACGAGACGACTCCCCCACCATGGCGAAAGCCGCGTCTGCGGTTTGCCATTGCCCCCAATGCGCGCGGCCCGCGAGATAAGCGCGCTCGTTGGCGCTGTCAGTGGGCAGGGAAGCGCCCGGCGCGGCGGCGTCGAGCACCGCCAAGGTTTCAGCAAAGCGACCATTTTGCAGCGCCATATCCACCAGCGTGCGATAGGCGGGCACAAAATAAGGCTCGCGCACGCCCCGAGCCATCACGCGCTGCAGGTAGCGGGTGGCCCCCTGATAAGCGTGCCCACGCGCCAGCGCCCGACCCAACAGGAACTCAGCGTTTGCGAACGTCAACGTCGCACGCAGCGGAGCGAAGCGGGGCGCCTCAACCACACCAAACAACACGGCCGTCGCCGCGCGCTCGTCACCACGAGCCAGCAGGCCCTCGGCCTCGATCACCTGCTCACGCAACCGCTCGGCCGTCGCTGTCTCCACCGGCAGGCGGCCGGCTTTCTCCAAAGCCTCAAGATACGAAGGCAGCGGCTCGTCCACAGGGGCCGCGCGGGCCACGCTGGCACCCAGGCTCATCGCCAAGAATAGCGACAGGCACAAGCTCGCTTTCCCCCGACGCCGAGGGCTGCCCTGGGACATGGTCGGCATCCGCATGTAACTCGGCGCGTTGGTTGCGTAACTTGAGTCACGCCGCTCGTCATTAGTTGCGTCTTGCAGGTCCAGCTTGGCCACGTAAGTCCTTGAATCCGCCGCGAAATCGTCGCGAAGGCGGATCCATCAAAGCACAACACGTGCCGCCGCAACAGCGCGTCGAAAGCCGCGTGTGGGCGAGAGAGCAGGGCGGGCATGAAAAAGACAGACCGGAGCGTGGAAAACCGCACTGTAATCGATTACAATGCTCTCATGCCCCGCAAACCCGACGCGACGCAGAAAGTGACTATACGGGACGTGGCTCGCAAAGCCAAGGTGTCCACGGCCACTGTGTCGCGCGTGCTTTCCGGCGTCAACGTGGTGAGCGACGACCTGGCGGAGCGGGTCAGGGCCGTGGCTCGCCAGCTCAAGTATCACCCGAACCGCGTGGCCCGCAGCCTGCGCTCGCAAAAGTCGCGCATCGTGGGCGTGCTGATCCCCAACATTCAGAACCCATTCTTCACGGGTGTGATTCGCGGCATCGAAGACCTGCTGCAAGCCACCGATTACACGTTGCTGCTGGGCAACTCTGACGACAACCCCGCACGCGAGCGCGGATACCTCGACCTGCTGCGTGCCGAAGGCGTGGGTGGATTGATCGTGGTGCCGGGCGCCGACGCGGCCAAAACCTACACCGAGATCTTGGAGATCGGCATCCCGGTTGTGGCCATCGATCGCTTCGTGGCGGACTTGCAATGTGACAGCGTGACGGTGGCGAACGAAGAAGGCGCGGCCGCGGCGATTCGCCATCTAATCGCGCTCGGCCACACACGAATCGGCATCGTCACCGGCCCAGAAAAGATCTCAACGGCGCGTGAACGTTTGGCGGGTTATGCGTTGGCTCTGCGTGAAGCCAAGCTTCCGCATGAGGCGCCGCTCATCCACCATGTGGTGTTTCGCCAAGAAGGCGGCTACGAAGCGGCCACCAAACTGATGTCGCTTCCCCACCCGCCCACAGCGATCTTTGCGGCTTCGGACTTCATCGCGCTTGGCGTGTTAAGGGCGTTACACGATCGAAGGTTGCACATTCCCGAAGACGTGGCGGTGGTGAGCTTCGACGATATGCCGTGGGCGGCCGCGCTTTCACCACCATTGACCGCCGTGTCACAACCCACCTACGAACTAGGCGCCACAGCGGCAAGATTGTTGTTGGAGCGCATGCGCGATCCTGATCGCGCGCTTGAACGTGTGCGGCTGCAAACGCAACTTGTGGTGCGCGCTTCCTGCGGCGCCAAAGCAGGCGATCCCGCCGGGCAAAACGCAATCGCCGCGGGCAAATCGGCCGCGACCGATCTTGTGCGCCCGAAAAACTGACACGTGAGGGCATCCATGCATCGCAACGGCGTTACCTCGGAATGTAAACGATTACACAGACCTGATTGCTGGCGCTTATTGTTTGTGCCTTTGGTCTTCACCGCATTGCTTGGCTGCCAAGCGGCGCCCAAGCGCACCCGCCCGCGCGTGGCGCTGGTGATGAAGTCACTGGCGAACGATTTTTTCCGCACCATGGAGGCTGGCGCGCGCGAACACCAGCTTCACCACGCCCAGGACTACGAGCTCATCAGCAACGGCATCAAAGATGAGCAAGACGTGGGCAAGCAGATCGATCTTGTGTGGCAGATGGTCGCCCAAGGTGTGGATGCTTTGGTGCTCGCGCCCGCGGATTCGAAGGCCCTGGTCAGCGCGGTCAAGCGGGCCCAGGCGGCCGGCGTTGTGGTGGTCAACATAGACAACCGCCTCGATGAAGGCGTGCTGGCGGAAAAGCACATGCACGTGCCTTACGTGGGCCCAAGCAACCTCAAGGGCGCGGCGCTTGCTGCAAGCGTGGTGACACAAAGTCTGCAGGCAGGCGATAAGGTGGCAATCATCGAAGGCATTCCCACCGCTGCCAACGCGCGCGAACGCAAAGCGGGGTTCGCCCAAGCAATTTCAAGCGCGAAGCTGCAGGTGGTGAGCAGCCAAGCCGGCAATTGGGATATGGCGAAAGCCAACCAGATCACCGCGGCCCTTCTCACCGCCCATCCCGATCTCAAAGCCATCTTTTGTGCAAACGATACGATGGCTTTGGGCGCCGTATCGGCTTTGCGCGCGGCGGGCAGGCTCAACGACGTCAAAGTGGCAGGCTTTGACAACATTGGCGCGATGTCGGCGTTGGTCAAACGAGGCGACGTGGCCGCAACGGTGGATCAACACGGTGATCAGCTGGCTGTGTTTGGCATCGAATACGCTTTGTTGATGCTCAAAGGACAGGCAGCGCCGGCCGACAAAGAGACGCCCGTAACCTTGATTTCAGGAGCGAGCGCACATGAGTGACACACCGCTACTACGGCTTGAGAACATCGCCAAGGCGTATGCCGCGCCGGTATTGAAAGACGTGAACCTAAGCCTGCGTGCAGGGGAAGTGCACGCCTTGTTGGGTGAAAACGGCGCGGGCAAAAGCACGCTGGGCAAGATCATGTGCGGCGTGGTGCGGCCCGATGCTGGCCAACTGTTTTTGCAAGGCCAGCCTTTCGCCCCCACCTCGAAGGCCACGGCGGAAGCGCTGGGGCTGCGCATGGTCAAGCAGGAGTTAAGCATCATCGGCACGCTGTCCGTGGCCGAAAACGTGTTCTTGCCGTCGCTGCGTGCGCACAAGCGTTGGGGATTGCTGTCGCCCAAAGCCTTGGCCAAAAGCGCACGGCCCTTCCTTGCGTCTGTGGGCCTTCAAGATGTGGATCCCGAACAGCCTGCGGGCTCGCTGGGTGTGGGGCAACAACAAGCCATCGAGATCGCTTCAGCCTTAACAACGCCGTGCCGGTTGTTGGTGCTGGACGAACCCACGGCGTCGCTCAGCGCCCACGAGACTGAAAAGTTATTCGAACGCATCGGCGCCTTGCGGCGGGAAGGAACCACCGTGGTTTATGTTTCCCACCGGCTCGAAGAGATCAAGCGCATCAGTGATCGCTTGTCTGTGCTGCGCGACGGGCAACTTGTGCACACGGGGCCAGCCGCCGAGCTCGACACACGTGAGGCCATACGCTTGATGATCGGTCGGCCGTTGGGCACGTTATCAGCGCGCGTGAACCCAGACGTTCCGCGCGAAGCCGGCTTACAGGTGCAAGCGTTAACCACGGCTGCGGTAACGGATGTTGCGTTCACGGCGTACAAGGGCGAAATTTTCGGTTTCGCGGGTCAAATCGGCGCAGGACGCACAGAAACATTGCGCGCCATCTTCGGAGCCGACCCGCGTCGCACGGGGAAAATCGTGGCCGGCGCGCAGAAGCTTTCCGCGAGCAACACCACACAAACAACCAACGCCGGCCTCGTCTACCTAACAGAAGATCGCAAAGGCCAGGGCCTGTTGCTGAGCGCTGGCGTGGCTGACAACATGACGCTGGGGCTTTTGCCCAAACCCTTCCGGCCGTTCCCTTGGTCGCTGCTGTCGTGGATGTCTTGGGCCAAGACGGATCTTTCGGCCTGTGCCGCGATGGTGCAACGCCTGACCTTGCGCTGCTCAGATCTTGCGCAGCCGGTGAAGCAGCTGTCGGGCGGAAATCAGCAGAAGGTATTGATCGCGCGCGCTTTGCTGGCCAAGCCCGAGGTGCTGATGTTCGATGAACCCACGCGGGGCATTGATGTGGGCGCGCGCCTCGAAATCTACGAACAGCTGCGCGCGCTGGCGAAGCAACAGAAAACAGTGATTGTGGCGTCGTCCGACATTCACGAACTGATGGCGATCTGTGATCGCATCGCCGTCATGTCGCGTGGCCGCCTCGTGCGGGTGCTTGAGCGCGCGGATTTTGATGAGACAACGATTTTGGCCGCGGCGCTTGCGGCACCGGGCCCAGCTGCAAAGGAACAACACACGTGACCGTCAATACCTTGCCCGCGCCCCGCGCGGCCTCGCTTCGCCAGACCTTGAGCCACGATCGCTTCCGCATGCTCGTGGTCATCGCTCTGCTCATCGCTATTTTCTCCACAGCCACGCACGGCTTTTTAAGCGTTCGAACGTTTCAGGCCATCGCGGGCCAAATGCCGGCCCTCACGGTGGCGGCGGTGGGCATGACCTTCGTTTTGTTGTTGGGGCAAATCGATCTTTCCGTCGGCTCGCTGCTGGGCCTCGGCGGCGCGTTGGTGGGCGTGGCCATCACCCAATGGCATTGGCCCGTCGCCTTGGCCGCGGTGTTCGCGATTGCCGTCACAGGTTTGTGTGGCCTGCTTAGCGGCTGGCTGATGGTGCAGTGGCGGCTGCCATCATTCATCGTCACGTTGGGCATGCTGGAAGCGGCACGCGGCGCCACCTACCTCGTCACGCACTCACAAACGCAATACATCGGCGGCACTCTTGAAGCGTTCGCCGAAGCGCACATCGCCGGGGTGCCACTTGTGTTTGTGTTGGCGCTGGCGCTCGTGGCAGCAGCGTCGCTCGTCATGCGGCGCACTGTGTTTGGTCGATACCTCACGGCCACGGGCACCAACGAAGAAGCGGTTCGCTTGGCGGGCATCAACACGCGCCAACTCAAGTGTTTGACCTTCATGGGCGCCGGTGCCTTGGCGGGCCTTGCGGCCGTGCTGCACACCTCACGCTTGGGCGCAGCCGATCCAAACGCAGGCACAGGATTCGAATTGCAAACGATCGCCGCCGTCGTCATCGGCGGCACCAGTTTGATGGGTGGCAGGGCCAGCGTCACGGGCACACTGTTCGGCGTGCTGATCATCAGTTTGCTCGACACGGGGCTGGCCCAGGTGGGCGCGCAAGAGCCGGCGAAACGGCTTGTCACAGGAATCGTGATTGTGGCCGCCGTGATCTTTGATAATTACCGTCACCGAAGAAGCTCATGAAACACATCGCGGTCGTTGGCAGTCTGAACGTTGATTCTGTGGTGGGGTTGGCGCGTTTTCCCGGACCGGGAGAAACCGTTGTGGGGCGCGATCACAACCTTTTTCCTGGCGGCAAAGGCGCAAACCAAGCCTTCGCCGCCGGCCGGTTGTTGATGAACACAGATGTGCACGTTCGCATGTTGGGCCAAGTGGGAGGCGATGCCCATGCCGATTGGCTTCGCCAAAACCTGGCCCAGGTGGGCGTGAACACCGATGGCGTGTTGGTGGATGCCGCGGTGTCTTCGGGTGTGGCCATCATTGGCATCGAAGACGGCGGACAGAACCGCATCATTGTGGTGCCGGGTGCCAACGGAACCTTCAACCCGCAGCGGTTTGCCAGCGTGCATGCGCTCCTGGATGACGCTGCGTTTGTGTTGCTGCAACTGGAAGTGCCGCTTGAGACGGTGCACGCAGCGGCGCGCAAGGCGCGCGCGTGTGGGGCGGCCGTCATTTTGGATCCCGCACCCGCGACCGCCTTGCCAGCTTCACTGCTTGGCGC
Organism: Deltaproteobacteria bacterium; assembly: GCA_033763315.1. Classification (GTDB taxonomy): domain Bacteria; phylum Myxococcota_A; class Polyangia; order Fen-1088; family Fen-1088; genus JAGTJU01. The sequence continues at coordinate 382,232 of JANRKS010000002.1, read as the reverse complement.
CACCGACTTCGTCACGCCAAACGAAAGTGAATTGCGAACGTTGTTGAACCAAGCGCCGTCGGAGGCGCCCCTGACGCTTTCGCAGGCGCAGGCCGGCGCCCAGGCGTTGCTGCAGCAAGGCGCACGCAATGTATTGGTGAAGATGGGCGGGCAAGGGGCTGCCAACTGGGGCGAGGCGGGGCACTTTCATTGGCCAGCCTTCGATGTTAACCCCGTAGATACAACAGCCGCCGGCGACGCCTTCAATGCGGGCTTAGCCGCTGCGTTGGCACAGGGGCAAACGCTTGCCACCGCCGGACGCTTCGCTTGCGCGACGGCGGCGATGGCGGTGACACGCAAGGGCGCTCAACCCGCGATGCCCACGCGGCAAGAAGTTGAAGCTCTCATGCGCACGTAGCCAAACATCTACGGCGGGCCTCTGGTGTCACTTATCGCTACTCACGTGATACGCTGCCTGCCATGAACGAATTTCGTTACGCCGATGACGGCGCGACCCGATTCCTCACACACGGGCAGGCCGCATGATCATCGATGTCGCCTATGTCGATCCCGGGCCCCATGGTTACAGCCCTTACCTTCACCTGGCCCAACTGGCGTCAGAAGCGTTTGGAGGCAAATGCCTACGCATTCCAGCGGAACGGCCTTCAAGGCTCGAAAAATTTGGCGCGCTATGGCCTCAGAAGCGGGGCAACCGGGCCTGTCTATTCATCGCGCACGCGCCTGGTGCCCTGAAGGCGTTTGCCGCCATACCGCGGTGGCGGGCTGAATACCGTTACCTGTGTGCGTGGGTGTTTGATTCGTTCTGGGTCGATCACGTGTCTCGCTTCGTGAGGTATGCCCAGCCTTTCGACCATGTTTATGTGACGGAAGCTGAGGATCTCGAAGCTTGGCGCCAGAAGTTCAAAGTACCCGTCGATTGGTTGCCGTGGGGAGCCGACGTCCTGCGCATGGGAAGTACGAACGCCCACCGCAACGTCGACGCGTGTCGCATTGGGCGACAACCACCGGCCTGGGAAGACGACAGCGCCACGGCGGCTGCGTTCGCGGCCCGAGGGCTTACTTTCAAAGGCCGCCCAACCGGTGACTACGATCCACTGAAGAACCAGGAGATCGTTGCGGCCCACTTCTCACAATCAAAATTCAGTCTGAGCTTTTCAAACTCTGTGAGCCCAAGCGTTCAGACTCACCCGCACCGGCAATACATCACCGCCCGTTGGACAGACGCCCTTGCCTGCGGCGTCACCGTGGCAGGGGTGCCGCCACAATGCCGAACCATTGATGAACTTTTGTGGCCGGAAGCTTTACTGAAGTTCGAATCAATAGATCTGGATCACGGCATAGAGCGGCTGCGGGAGGCCGTGAGCCAGTGGACGCCTGCAAGAGCCCAGCTCAACCACGTGCGCGCGCTTGAGCGATTGGACTGGCGCTTGCGGCTGCAAAAGGTTGCGGCCAACGCAGGGGCACCCGTTCCCCCTGCCCTTGCCGCAGGACTAAGCGAGTGCAAAGCGCGCGTGGCAGCGTACGAAGCAGCGAATCCGGCCGCTTCGCACGCCTGAGCCGCGGCTACAACGCCAAAGGAGGAGGCGGAGGCTCTTTGCCGGGACAGCCGAAACTGACGATGACCTTCTTCAGTTCGCCGGCTTTCCGCTTCGCACAGAACGAACCCGTGAGCACGACGCTGCCCTTGTTGGGTCCAAACATCCAACCTTCGGTCGCGCTCTCGGGGATCTGCATGCCATCAGCATCAACGCGCGCCAAAGCGTCGGGCTGCGGCGGCTGCGCGAGCGGCAACGAGCACGACACAGCGGCCGCGGCAATTTCCGTCACGGCGGCCTTGATGTCGGCTTCATTCGTGGCGGGGTAGTATTTGATGTCGCCCATTCGCGCGCGCCCACCCGCATCGGCCATCATGTTCAAGGTCTGGTGAGCCTTCAGCAGCCCTGCATCTGTGGTGGCGGCAGGATCTTTGATGGCGATGCCCAACACGAACACGTCGATGCCCGCGGCTTTCGCAGCCGCCACGGCCGCAACCGCACCAGCAGCATCGTCAACCGAATCCTTCCGGGTCATGCTGGCCGCTTCAATTCCACAGTTGGGCTGGCCGTCGGTTGCCAACAGGATGTATTTGGGGCGGCCATTGTTGCGCGCCTTCAACGTTGCCACGGCCTCAGCAACCGCCGGTGCTGTGGGCGTAGCGCCACGGTCAACTTGTGGCGTGTTCTGCACGATCAAAGTGGACAGCGCCGCGGCTTTGCCAAGGTCGGGAACTTCCGAAAGCCCGTTGATCGCACATGCCTCGGGTAGACATTCGTATGGCTTCGTCGGATCCGTTCCAGCCTTGCAAGTCGGGTACATCTTGAGGCCCCACGCCACGTCGGAATCGGTGGCGGTCATAACCGTATTCAACGCCAACCGAGTGTAGTTCCAGCGTACGGTCTGCCCGGCGGCCATATCTGCCGGATTGAGCGGGTTCTTTCCGTCGGTGGTGCGCATCATTGAGCCCGAACGATCCAAAACGACCATAAGGTCTGGTGGCACACGCGTCACCTGAAACGCTGAACCGCCGCATGACTCCAGCGTGTCTTTCTTGTCGAGGTTCGCGTCTTTCTTCTCCCCTTGCAAGGCATCTGGAAAATCGATGACGAACGGGTTGGCGTCTTCATCAGCGCCACCGTCTCGGTTGCCACTGCCCGTGTTCGATCCGCCGCCGCCACCGCGCCCGTCGGCGCCCGCCGTGGCTTTGGGATCAAAGGGCGTTGCAGTACGGCCGTCGCCGTTACCGGAGGGACCACACGACAAGGCAGCGAAGCCCGTAACAACCACCCAGATTAAGCTTTGTAGTTTGCGAGTTGAGGTATGCACAGACGTCCTCACGAGGATAAGGATCAAGAGAGCTGTAACAGCTGAGGAAGCTTACATGGGAAAGTCGCATTGGAAAGCAGCGAAAAAGGCATCTCCAACGGACTTTCGACCCACCGCCCCGCACCTACCTCATCGCACCACACAGCTGCGCTTGTCGCCGCGCGGCTAGACGTGTCGCGGCAAGCGCGAGAGTGCTACCTTGAGGAACGATGATGGAAAACGCAGCCTCGCCGCCGGTGACGGCCACCCTTTTGGTTTCGTGCCGCGACCGCACAGGCATCGTGGCAGCCCTGTCCGATTTTGTGTTTAAGCACAACGGCAACGTGCTCGACGCAGACCAGCACGCAGAGGCGGACAGCGATATGTTCTTCATGCGCCTGCGCTGGGATTTAAGCGGTTTTACGCTCGACCGAAAGCAAGTGCTGGAGGCGCTGGCGCACATCGCCACGCGGTTTGACCTGCAGTGGGAGATCACGTTCTCCGACACACGCCCGAAGGTGGTGGTCTTTGCGTCGAAGATTCCGCACTGCCTCTACGACATTCTTTTGGCCAACCAGTTAGGTGAGCTGAATGGCGATCTGGTGGCCGTGGTTTCCAACCACGACGATCTGCGTTCGGTCGCCGGCCATTTCGGCATTACATTTCACCACATCCCTGTGCTGGCCGACAACAAAGCGCTGGCCGAACAGGCGCAGCAGGCGTTGGTGGATTCATTGGGGGCCGACCTCATCGTGCTTGCTCGATACATGCAAATCTTGTCGCCCGACTTCGTGAACCACCGCCTTGGCAAGATCATCAACATCCATCATTCATTCTTGCCGGCTTTCGTAGGCGCGCGGCCGTACCACCAGGCCAAAGCGCGCGGAGTGAAACTGATTGGCGCCACGGCCCATTACGTGACGGCCGACCTCGATCAAGGTCCCATCATCGAACAAGACGTCGCACGCGTCACGCATCGAGATGATGTGCCGCAGCTGGTGCAAAAAGGCCGCGAGCTTGAACGGCAAGTGCTGACACGCGCCGTGAAACTTCATCTCGAACGTCGCGTCCTTATCAGCGACAACCGAACCATCGTTTTTGGATAGCCGGCCCAAGGAGCCATCGTGAGTGCAACCGTAGATATCGCTGCCAGTCCGTTCGCCACAGTGGATTCGCCACCGCGGTTCGACGCTTTGTCCGTAGCCGAATTGGTGCCAACCGTGCAAGCACTCATCGCCGCGCAAAACGAGAAGCTGGCGGGGCTCGAAGCCAATTGCCCAGCGGATTGGCAAGGGTTGGTCGAACCGTTAACTGATCTAGCGGAACCATTGACCTACGCGTGGCGGTTGATCCACCACCTGCTGGGCGTGAAGAACTCTCCTCAGCTGCGGGAAGCAGAACAGATGGTTCAACCCCAAGTTGTGAGCGCCGGTTTGCGCTTGGGCCAAAGTGAGCCCGTGTATAAGGCGTTTTGCGCGCTCCGCGATGGGGCCGCTTGGGCCACGCTGCAAGAGCCGCAGCAACGAATCATCACCACGGCGATCTTGGCGGCAGAGCAATCGGGCATCGGCTTGCAAGGCGCGGCACGTGAGCGTTTCACGCAAATCGAACTCGAACTGGCCGAACTCGGCACGAAGTTTCAGAACAACGTCTTGGACGCGACGAAAGCGTTTTCGCTGGTGATCACAGACAAGGCCGACGTGGCAGGTCTGCCGCCGTCGCTGCTCGCAGCCGCAGCGCAATCGGCCCGCGCCGCGGCGGATCAACACCCCGAACACAGCACCGCCATGGCGCAAGCCTCTGCCGAACAAGGCCCGTGGCGCATCACGCTCGACATGCCCGTGTACATTCCGTTCATGGAGCACGCGCAAAAGCGCGAGCTGCGTGAGCAAGTTTACCGAGCCCAGATCAGCCGCGCGTCAGGCGGCGAGCACAACAACGAACCAGTCATACAGAGCATTTTGCAACTGCGGCACGAGAAGGCCAAGCTGCTTGGCTACGCTGATTTTGCAGCCTTGAGCCTCAGCCGCAAGATGGCCGGAAACGTCGACACCGTGGCCAAGATGCTGGATGGTCTGCGCCAGGCATCTAAACCGGCCGCGCAGAAAGAACACGAAACGCTGCTGGCTTTTGCGCGCGCACGCTCTGGCGATCCATCACTGACATTGGCCTTATGGGACGTGGCTTTCTGGGCGGAGCGCCAACGCGAAACGCTTTACGCGTTTACCGACGAAGAGGTGCGGCCTTATTTCGCTTTGCCGGAGGTGCTCAAGGGTCTGTTCGGCGTGGCGCAGCGGCTGTTTGGAGTTTCCATCGAAGCCGCCGATAAGCAAACGCCGGTGTGGCATGACGACGTGCGCTTCTTCCGCGTCAAAGACAGCAACGGTGAGCCGATTGCCGCGTTCTTTCTGGATGCCTACAGCCGGCCTGCCGAAAAGCGTGGCGGCGCGTGGATGGACGTGTGCTTGGATCGCCGCCGCAAACCGAACGGCGAGGTGCGCTTGCCCATCGCTTATCTGACGTGTAACCAAACGCCGCCCGTGGATGGCAAACCTTCGTTGATGACGTGGGCGGAAGTGGAGACGTTGTTTCACGAGTTCGGGCACGGCCTTCAGCACATGCTGACGCGCGTGGATTTCATGGACGCCGCCGGCATCAACAATGTTGAGTGGGACGCCGTGGAGTTGCCAAGCCAGTTCATGGAAAATTGGTGTTTCCACCAACCCACAGTGATGGGCTTTGCAAAACACTTTGAAACAGGTGAACCGCTGCCCGTGGATCTGTTCCAACGGATCGTGGAGGCACGAAACTACCGCGCCGGCAGCCAGTTCCTGCGACAGGTCTATTTTGCGAGCATGGACATGGCGTTGCACCACAACTTCGTTCCCGCCAGCGCAGAAAGTGTGCGCGACGTTGTGAGAGCCATCGCGGCCGAAAACACGGTGCTTCGGCCCTTGCCGGAAGACCGCTTCTTGTGTTCGTTCGGGCACATCTTCCCGGGAGGCTACGCCGCCGGTTACTACAGCTATAAGTGGGCCGAAGTGTTGGCTGCCGATGCCTTTGGGGCGTTTGAAGAAGTGGGCCTCGACAACATGGACCGCTTGGCAGCCGTGGGGCGCAGGTTCCGCGACACGGTGTTGGCGTTGGGCGGCGGCAAGGCGCCTGACGAAGTGTTTCGGCTGTTCCGCGGCCGCGATCCAGACCCACAAGCGCTGTTGCGCTCATACGGTCTGGCCGCGTAAGCCGCGAGGCGAAGCTTAAGCGATGTGAGGCACGGCGTACCCTTTGCGGTAGTCGCGCTTCAACAGGCGGTTGGCTGCCGCGTCCGTGAAACGTTCGCGTTTGCCATCGAAGCGCAGCTCGCGTCCCAAACGGTATGCGATGTTGGCCAAGATGGGCAACGCAGAGGATCGGAAGCCCACTTCCACTTCGCAGTTCAGCTTGCCGCGATCGTTTGCTCTCACCGATTCGACGAAGTTCAAGAAGTGATCGTCGAGGCCACCGCCCACATGGAGATTGGCGTCCGAAGGTCCACTCTTGCCAGCCGCCACCTTGGTGGACTCTGGCCCAGGCTCGTTCTTGTGGCCGAAAAAGGTTTTCCAGTTGCCGTCAGCGTCGATCTCAAGCCGGCCTTCGCTGCCATAGAAAATGTTGCCGATGCGCACCTCGCCTTCAGCGTTCGTTGGCAAGCCGCGCGTGGCAAACTCGAATATCGTGCCGTCCGCGTATTCCATGATCGTGGTTTGCGTGTTGGGCGTTTCTTGCGCTGAATCGGCAAAGCCAAATATGCCGCCGCTTGATCGGAACTTCACCGGATAATCCTCACGGTTGAGGCCCCAGCGCCCCACGTCGAACTGGTGCGGCCCTTGATTACCGGTGTCGCCGTTGCCGTAATCCCATTGCCAATGCCAGTTGTAGTGAAAGCGATTTGGGTTGAAAGGCTTTTGCGGCGCCGGGCCCATCCACATGTCGTAATTCACGTTGGCAAGATAGCTGGCTGTATAGCCCGCAAATTGATCTTGCCCCTTGGCAAACGCCATCTTCGAGCCGTCAGGCATGGGACCATCCGGGTACCGGCCAATGTCACCACGTGGCTTGAAACAGAGGCCTCGCACCATGAACAACTTGCCCAACTTGCCCGAGTGGATGAGCTCCATCGCGGCGATGGTTTTGGGGCGCGAGCGGTTCTGAAATCCTACCTGCACCAGCACGCCATATTTGCGCGCGGCGGCCACCATCTGTTGGCCTTCCCACACCGAATGGCACGCCGGCTTCTCAACGTATACGTGTTTTTTCGCTTGGCACGCCCACAAGGTGGCAAGCGCGTGCCAGTGGTTGGGGATCGCGCAGCTTACGGCGTCGATGTTCTTGTCGTCGAACACGCGCCGCATATCTGATTGCGCTTCGGGCCGATACTTGTTCGTCTTCTCGAAGCCATCAAGGCGCTGCCCGAGCACATTGCCATCAACATCACACAAGGTTTTGATCGTCACTTGCGGAATCTTGGCAAAGCCAGCGATGTGAGCTGTGCCCTGCCCGCGCACGCCGATGATCGCCATATTCACGCGATCGTTCGCCCCCAACACACGCGCCGGAAAGAACGGGCCCACGATGCCCGCGGCACCCACGGCGGCGGAGGCTTGCAGAAATTTTCGACGAGACGGTTTCGGCGCTGGTGTCATGCGCCCACCATAACCGCAAAGCCCCGCAGGCTCTACGATCAACGTCACACAGGATGGCCGTGTTGCTTTCGGTGGTGGGGCCCGTCAAACAGATTCGTCGACTTAAACAGCTCGAAGCGGCCATCGGTGGCTTCGTCATGTAACAGTTTCAGAAGCTGCTGCCTCTCTTGCGCGGGCATGGGTGAAAAAGCACGTGCGACGGCCGCGTTCTGCTTAAGTTGCGCAAGGCTCATGATGCCCATCACCAGGGTCGAGATATCGACCGTCAAGGAATAGCGAATGCATTGCTCGGCGCTGAGGCCAGAACGATTGCGCGCAAGGAACGTGCCTGTGGGAGCGCCTCCACCCAAACTCTTCATGCCGATGATGCCCACGCCCTGCCGCTTCGCCACCGGAACAACGTTCTTTTCAAAGCTGCGGTACTGCGCGTCCATGATGTTGATCGGCATCTGCACTGTGTCCCAGGGGAACTTCAGTTGCAGCGTCGCCAGATGAAGATCGGGATGTTTGTGGCCCGTAAAGCCGATGAAGCGAACCTTGCCGGCTTTCTTCGCTTCGAGGGCCGCGCGCAAGCCACCGCGCTCCAGCAACCAACGCGGATCGTTGTCGTAGTTGATCTCGTGAAACTGCCACAAATCCAGGTGGTCGGTGCGCAGGCGCCTGAGGCTTTCGTCCAAGCAGCGCATGGACCCTTCGTAGTCACGTTCGCAGTTCTTGCTCATCAAGAACACCTGCTGGCGCTTGCCATCCACCGCCAGCGCGTCGCCCATGATCGACTCGGCGCCACCTTCGTGATAGTCCCACGCGTTGTCGAAGAAGGTCACGCCTTCATCGATGGCGGCGTGCATAAGCTTGATCGCTTCGGGCTTCGGCAGCGCGCCTACGTGCCAGCCACCCAAGCCCAAACTCGAAACACGCACGCCCGTTTTCCCCAGCGTGCGCAACGGAATGCCGGCGCTGTTGCTGTGCGGGGCAACGTCGGTGCGAAGTGGTGCAGAAGCGGACACGCTCGTGGCGGCCACGCCAAGCGCAGATTCGATCACGGTGCGGCGGGTGGGATCGGACATCAATGGCCTATGGCCAAGTGTGCCACGCCCAAGGCCGTGACCCACACCGCAGAAACAACAAACACGCCCAAACCGAGGCCGTGCCAGAAGCGACGCGCCGGAGTTTGCCGGCCACGTCGACGAGCAACGGCGATCTGCCGGTCTAGATCCCTTTGCTCACGTTTGAGCGCGTCCAGCTCGTGTTCAATTTCGGCCGACGCCAGCCGCAGATCGGCCAGCTGACGCAGCGACGCGTGCATCGTGTCGCGGCTGCTCATGACAGCACCCAGCGCGTGGCCACATACGTCAGGAGCGAGGCCGCCCCGCAGCCGGCGAAGAAGCCCAAAACCACCGCCAGATCTAAGCCGTGGGCTGGGGAGACGTCGCCAAACTCTGCGCGTTGTTTACGCTTGGCGCCCACCGCCCGGCGCGCCACGCGCAACTGCCACCGCAGCTTTTCGAGACGACGACGGCGCCCCTCCAGCAGGGGCAGCTCGGCGTCTGGTGCGGCACAAGCGAACGACATCGATGGTGAGGGTGACTACAGCACATGTAGGTCACGCGTTCACGCGAAAACGTGCGGTGCTGTGGATCAGGAAGGCTCGGGCGCGAATCGTGCCGCACCCCGCTCGCGCGTGGCGCCAAGGTCCAACACCAAGCGACCGGGCTTTGCGGGCGCACCCGGGGCGGTGGGCCACGACGTTTTGCGGGTCTTGCCCTTGGCCACCAGCTCACGCAGCTGCGTGTCTGAAAGCGCTTTGCCCTCAAGCTCAAACCACACCACAAAGGCACAACCCGCTTTCCAACGGCTGCAGCCCCACCCGCGGTTTCCTCGCACCAAGGTGCCCTGCTTGCAGCGCGGGCACGTGAGCGTGTCGATGGTGGCTGCGACCGGCGCTTTTGCCGCGGATGTTTTGGGCGACGGCGCTTTGGGTTTGGCGGGTTTGTCAACCGGACGTTTGGCCCGCGGTGCTGGTGACCCGGCTGTGGCATTGGCTGATCGTTCTGCGGCGCGCGCGGGCTTCGGCGCGGGCGACGCGGGCGCCACCTGCGCCACGGCCGACATCGCGCGATCGAGCGGGGCCTTGCGAACGGCTTCCACCACATCGGTCACGTAGGTGGCAATGTCCCGCATGAAAGCGTCGCGCGTGTCTTGGCCGCGCGCAATGCGAGACAAGCGCGCCTCCCACGAGCCTGTCAACTCGGGTGAAGCCAACGTGGGCACGGGCAACGACGCGATCAAGGCCATGCCCGTCTCGGTCGGCACGATCTGTTTGGCCTGGCGTTGCACGAAGGTGCGCTTCACCAGCGTCTCGATGATGCTCGCGCGCGTGGCGGGCGTGCCCAAACCCGCTTCCTTCATAGCCGCACGCAATTCTTCGTCTTCGATGTGCCGGCCCGCTGTTTCCATCGCGGCCAACAAGGTGCCCTCGGTGTGGCGCGGTGGAGGCTTGGTTTGCTTGGTGATCGATTCGAAGGTGCCGTCCAAGCGCGCGTCTTTTGCGAGCGCCGGCAGTGTGGGCTCTTGCGCGTCGGCCTCGCCTTCGCCCGGTTTATCGCCGAAGCCTGCCACCACGTGCCAGCCCGGCACCAAGCGAATGCGACCTCGCGCCACGAAGCGGTCGGGCGCAGGCGGCGCCTCGTCCAACATTTCTTCGTCCTCTTCGATGTCACCCTCCACAGACGCGCGTTTGTTGTTGGAAAGACGCTTGCTTGCTGACGCTGCCACAGTGGTAACAGCCCCCGGCCCCACGCGAATCACCGCCTCGGTGTTCGCAAATTCAGCGTCGGGATAAAACGCGCCCAAAAACCGCCGCACGACCAAATCGAAAACGCGCTGTTCGTCGCGGTCGAGGCGCGATATATCCACCACTTTGCCCGTGGGCACGATCGCGTGGTGATCATGCACCTTCTTGTCGTCGAAGACCCGCCTCGGCGGCACGGGCGGCACTTGCACAAGCGGACGCGCAAACGACGTGTATTGCGGAATCTGCGCCACGCCGCCAAATAACTTTGGCAGCTCGGCCACCATATCGGAGGACAGGTGGCGAGCGTCGGTACGCGGATAAGTCAAAACCTTGTGACGTTCGTAAAGCGCTTGCGCCACTTCCAAAGTGCGCGTGGCGCTCAAACCAAAGCGACGGTTGGCCGTTCGTTGCAACGACGTGAGATCAAACAACAGTGGCGGGGGCTCGCTGGTTTTCTTTTGCTCCAACGTTTCCACCACGGGGCCCGCCACATCGAGGCTGGTGGCATGCGCTTGGCAGCGGTCCACAATCGTGTTTGCGGCGACAAGCTTTCCCAACCGTGTGGCCTTGGGCAGCGGGGGCGCAAGCCGCGTCCACAGCGCGCGGAATGTGCCTCCGTCTTTGGTGGTGAAAGTGCCGCGGACCTCGAAGTAATCCTTGGGAACAAAGCTTCGCACAGCGCGTTCGCGTTCCACCAGGATGGCGAGCGTCGGCGTTTGAACCCTGCCAATCGAATAGAGGTTCTGCCCACCGGCAGAACGGTAACGAACGGTCACCGCCCGCGTGGCGTTGAGGCCCACCAACCAATCGGCCTCGGAGCGACAGCGCGCCGCTGCGCCCAACGCATCGTATTCAACGCCGGCACGCAAGCGCGCGAAGCCGGTGCGAATGGCCTCATCCGTCATCGACGAGATCCACAGACGTTTGATCGGCAAACGGCTGCCCGCCAAATCATAAACGTAACGAAAGATGAGCTCGCCCTCGCGGCCCGCATCGCACGCGTTCACGACGTGCGTGAAGCGCTTGTCTGTCAGCAGTTGCGCCACCGCTTTGTATTGCGAGGCCGTGCCTTGTGCCGCACGCAGTTTAAATGTGGCCGGCAACATCGGCAGCGTGTCCAGCCGCCACGCCTTCCAACGCGCGTCGTACGCCGCCGGTTCGTCAAGTTCAACCAGATGCCCCACGCACCATGTGATCACACACTCTTCGCCCACAAACGCCGTTTGTCCTTGTGGGCGCACGTCCAGCACGCGCGCAATGTCGCGCGCCACGGACGGTTTCTCTGCGATCACAAGCTGCATGGCGAGTTGATTCCGGCGTACCGGTTATCGTCGCTGGGCACGCAAAAGTTGCAAGCGATTTGCATGCGATCTCGAAATCACGTTTAAGCGGCGGCCCCGTGACAGCGCTTGAACTTTTTGCCGCTGCCACAGGGACAAGGCGCGTTGCGTTCGGTCTTGGGGCCGGCACGCAGGGGCTCCGTCTTCGTGGTCACGGCATCGATGTAATGCCAGCGGCCGCCGATTTTGCGAAAACGCGACCGCTCGCGATGTTCACGCTCCTCTTGCGCGGCCGAATAGCGGACCACGAATTCAACGAAACCTGCTTTATCGTCGGGCCCACCATCAACGACATCGATGATCGAAAGGCCATGCCACGTGGCTTCATCTGCCCACTTTTGCGATGCCACGCGGTCGACTTGCGAGCGCCGTTGTGGGTCGGCGGTGGCCACGATGTAGTCGATGTTCTTCTCAACGTACGCCGTATAGCGCGAACGCATGAGCGCCAAAGCCGTGCGGGCGGGTCGGCCTTGCAAAGCCGGCCCGCAACACACGTCATAGCCATCGCCGCTGCCACAAGGGCACAACGTTTCGCTCATAAGTTCATTGAAAGCTGTAGCGCAAACCGAGGTTCACCTCGCCCAATACACCGAAGTCGGGCAGACCTACGAGCGAACGCAGCTCAGCGCTGACAGCCAAGCGCTGGGTAACACCAAAGAAGCCCCCCACGCCCACACCAACCAAGACCGGCCCGGTGCGAACGCTGTCAGTGCCGGCGCGGCCTTGCGTGGGAACGGGATCGGTCACAAAGCGCGCCCCTTCGCCACCGCCCAAATATGCACTGCCTGAAAGGCTCAGCCTCTGGGTGAGGGGCACTTCATAAAGGCCGCGCAAAAGCGCCGAGAATGCCGCCGGGGCGGGGCCACCCGGACGACCGCCCGTGGTGCCTTCATTCGGCAGCACTTGAAAACGCACCTGCAGCGACGCGGACCACCGTTCATTAAGGCGATATCCGACCTCGGGCAGCACGTGGAAAGTGCCGGCGGACGCGGTGCCCGAAGGCTCTTCCATTTCTTGGCGGAACTCGAGTTTCTGCGTGCTGTGCCAGCCATAGGCCGATCCGGCGCCGAACGCGATCCACACCTTCTTCCACTCGAACCCGGCGGGCGGCGGCGGCGGTGCGGCTTCAACCACGGGCGGTGGCACATCATCGCCATCAAGAAAGGCTTGCGTGATCACAGGCCGCGCGGCACGCACGCCAGGGCGCACAAGCACGAAGTTCGGGCTTTCGCTGTTGCCGGCGGTAGACACGGGCTCGCCATTGGACTTGGCAGCCTCGACGTAGAATTGCAAAAGGTTGCCCTTCACGGTGGCGCCCGGCACCACAGCCCCCCACCAGCCTTGGGGCGACCGCTGCATCTCAAGCTTGGTGAATTCAGCTTGATCGGGAGGCCGCACAAATAGAACGGCCTTCTTCGCATGCAACGATGGATCGAGAGCGCAGAAAAACGGCAGATCTTTGCCCGGCGGCACCTCATCTTGCAGCGGGCAAAATACGGGCTCTGGCACAGGATCCGGAAGGGCCGCTTCAACCAGCCCGTCGGCCGGGGGCGCGACAGGAGCCACCGTCACAGGCTCAGGCTTGGTGGGTTCAGGTTTGGTGGCTTCAGCCTTGGCTGGCGCGGGGGGCGGCGTGGTCTTCTCGGCCTCGGCCACAGGGGCGCCGCGCTTGCCTTTCTTTTTGCCTTTGCCCTTCGTCTCCACCACCACAGGGGGCGAAGGCGGGGCCGGCTTCTCTTCCACCTTGGCGGCAGAAGGTGGTGGCGCGGCGGCCACAACCACGGGCGCGGGCTTCTGCTGCGCTTTCAGCTTACGTTCGGCTTCAGCGCGTTTCTGTGCGCTGGCAAAGGCCTTATCCACCTTTGCGTTTCGATGCGCCTTGTTGGGCTCCAATTTTGGCGCGATCAAAAGCGCCTTGACCATTTCGTCTACGGCCTTTTTCCGCTGCCCCGAGGACGCTGACACAACACCCAAGTTCATGTGCGTCTGCGCGACAGACGGGTGGTCGGCCACCTTCTGTTTGTTCGCCAAATCGAGCGCGTCTTTGAGCTGCTCCTCGGCTTTTTGTGGTTTGCCGGCTTTCCACTCGGCCATGGCCTTGTTGTTGAGCTCGTCGATCTTGCGCGTTGTGGGGCTTCCCATCATCGCGCAGCCCGGTGCCAGCAGCAAAGCGCCAACCACCACAACCCAAAGGTTCTGCAACTGCATGGCCACAGACTTATCGGACATGGGATTTGTTGCAACCCCGCTGTGGCAAATCGTGCCAAATGTGGGCCTGGCGCCTAAGATGGCCACCACCTTATGGCGATATCCAAGGGATTCTTCTCCGTGTTCCGCTCTGCCCGTGTCGGTTGGTTAACACCGATCGGCTTGGCCTCGGGGCTGCCCTATATGCTCAGCCGAGGCAGCCTGCAAACGTGGATGACGGTTGAGGGCGTGTCGATCACAACGGTGGGGTTGTTCGCTTGGGTGGGTGCGCCTTACAGCCTCAAATTTCTGTGGGCCCCGTTTTTGGATCGTTACCAACTGCCGTGGGCGGGACGCAGGCGTGGGTGGATGCTGCTCTGCCAAGCGCTGATGATGATGTTCATTGTTGGCCTTGGCCTGACGGGGGGACGCGCAGGTTCTCTGACCGTGGCCGCCCTGGCGTTGGCCCTCGCCTTTTGCTCCGCCAGTTTCGACATCGTGGCGGACGCGCACCGCACGGACTTGTTGCCAGAGAATGAGCGAGCGGCGGGCACCGCCACGTTCGTTACGGGCTACCGAGTGGCTTTGTTTTTGACGAACGGCTTAGCGTTGATGTTGGCCACCCGTCTCACGTGGCGCGTTTTGTATTTTGGCTTTGCAGTGTTGGTGGGTGCCACGATGTGGGCCACATGGAAAGCGCCCGAGCCCATCACCGTGCGCACGCCACAAACTTTGGGCGAAGCGGTTGTTGAACCATTGGTGGATTTTTTCACGCGCAAAGGTGCCTGGCTCGCAGCGGTGTTCGTCATTCTGTTTCGCGTGGGGGATTCGATTGCGGCCACGATGGTGACGCCGTTTTTGTTGAAGACGGTTGGCTTCACGCAAACAGAAGTGGGAAGCCTCAACAAAGTTTTCGGCTCGGTCGCCACCATCGTTGGGGCCGTGTTGGGCGGTGCGGTTGTGGCGCGCGCGGGATTGCGCAAACCACTCGTGCTGTTTGGCGCCTTGGCGGCGATCACCAATGTGCTCTACGCCGCGCTGGCGTACACGGGAAAAAGCTACGCGATGTTGGCCGTCGCGGTGGCAATCGACAACATGGCCGGCGGCATGAGTTCGGCCGCCTTTGTCGCTTTTTTGATGTCCTTGTGCACCACCCGCTACAGCGCCACGCAATACGCGCTGCTGACCAGCCTCTCAACTTTGGGCGGATTGTTGCTGGCTGGGTTCTCCGGCTACCTTGCCACCGCGGTGGGTTGGGGTGCCTTCTTCTTGATCACAGCCTCATTCATCGTCCCGGCTTTGCTTGTGCTCGCGGTGCTGCCGAAATCCACCGAAGCGGCCCACGAGCCTGTTGCCTAGAATCGTCCCCTGCCCCGTTTCTTGGCCCATTCCTACCACTGACCACCGGGCGCAAGGCCGTTATGATTCACGCCTGCGCCAAGCTTGTGGTTCGCTTGGCGACAAATCGGAGGCTTGGCATGGGTAGTTTTTGCCGACATTTCGTGTTTGTGGCTGCAGGTGCGTGCGTACTTCTTGGTTGCGGTGGCGTACCCAACGATGCGGCCACGGCCGATGATGAAGACGGTTCAAGCGGTTCATCCGAGGGCGGCGCTGGTGGCGAGGGCGGCGCGGGAGGAACACAGACGGACACGATGGCCAGCGGCGGTGCCACAGGCGTGGGTGGCGCCGGAGGAAATGGCGGCATCGCAGGCGCCACAATGATCACAATCACTGGCGGGGCTGGCGGGGCGGGCGGCGCTGGGGGCACAAGCCCGGCTGCCAAGGGTGCGTTGATGTTTGTGTGGGTCGAAGCGAATTCATCGATCGAATGGACCTGCGATGGCCGGCTATGGAAGGCCGCAAACATGACGAATGCCGAGCCTCGCGGGTTTCGCTTCGTGGATCAGGCGCATGGGCTTTTGATCGCGGCGGGCGGAGGAAACGAAACGGGCTCGGACGTGATCAAGGTTCACACAAGTGAGGACGGCGTTAACTGGACCCCACGCATCACCGGTAGGGGCAACTGGATGTCGGCCGCGGGTGTTGTGCAAGCAGCCACAGGGCCAGTGTGGGTCGTGGCTGGCGGCAATGGCGAACGTCGATATTCACGCGACCGCGGCGTCACGTGGAGCAAGCCCACATCTGGCGCTTGCACAGCGCGGTTCATGGCCAGTGGCGGTGGACGAGCGGTGGCGATCTGCGACGAAGGCACAGCGATCTTGAAGCCATCAACGGCAGCGGAGTCCGTGCAGTGGGTGTTTCAAGGCGGCAATGGTGACGGCTGGGGCCGCGTGGCTTATGGCAACGGACGTTTTGTGGCGGTGTGGGGACAAGCGACAGGAAAACCAGGTTGCAAGGTGTTGGTGGATGGCAGTGACGCTTGGCAGCCGTGTGGCAAAAGCCAGGCGGACTTCGTGATGTTTGATGGCAGCTGGTTCTATGTTTCCACCAACGCCGACGGCAACCGCTGGAGCCAAGACGGTCTAACTTGGACGAAGCGCCCGGAGCCCACCTGGCGAGGCAGCCCTGGGCCGATCGCCAGCGGCGACAACATCTACGTGCGACGCGATGGCTGGCAGGTCATCGCCGCGCGTGTACCTCCGGGCGCGTGCTTGTAATCGTATGCCCCGCAGGCGCCACGGTGGCCGCCTGCCGTGCTTTGGCGCAATCACCGACTTGCTTTTCGTCATCCTCTCAGGCAAGCCCATGTCTGGCCGAACCGAATTTGACTTCGCGGCGCTCAGACGAAACCACGGCTTATGACCACCAAGCTTTACTTAACCCGCCACGGCGAGACCGACTGGAATAAAGAAGGCCGCTGGCAAGGCCACACGGACATCGCGCTCAATGAAACCGGGCGCGCCCAGGCGGCGGCTTTGGCGGCGCGGCTTTCGGCGTTGCAGATTGGGCACATCGTCGCAAGCGATCTGGCCCGCGCGCGGCAAACCGCTGAAATCGTGGCGCAGCACCTCGGCATCGCCACGGTGCATGTGGATCACCGGTTGCGCGAGCGCAGCTTTGGTGTGTTTGAGGGCCTCACGCGCGAAGAGGTGGCGGCGCGGTATCCCACCGAGTGGTCTGATTACCAAGAAGACAAACGCATCACACCACCCGGCGCCGAGCCGCATGAACTTGTCATTGCACGCGTTCATGAGGCCGTGTTGCATGTGTTGCGAACCGCTTCCGCCACGGCGCTGGTGGTCACCCACGGAGGCTCGTTGCGCGTTCTGCTTTCGGTGTTGAGCGGCGTGGCCATTGCCCCCGTGCCCAACACCGCGGTTTTTGAGGTGCAGATGAACGGCGAGACGTTTGGGGGCATGCGGCTTCTAGAGTAAACTCGCGGCGATGGCGACCGCCCACGCAGATTTGTTGGCGCTTGGCGTGGATGACGCGCAGGCGTCCCTGTGGCTCGGCGATGTGCAGCGGTGGCTGACCGAGGGCAACGCCGCCACGTGCTGGCGCGAACTGACCGCGCACCATCTGACGCCATCGGTTCCGTTCGCCATTCATCAGCGTCTTTACCAACACGTGTTCGAGGCCTGGCCAATCACAGCGGGCCCACCGCCCGCGTGGTTGCCCACAGCACGGGATGAACGCGAAAGCCGCGTGGCGCAGTTGCTGCGAACACATGCCGTCCGCACCGTGGATGCGTTGCACGCCCTCAGCGTCAACGACCCAGAGGCGTTTTGGCGACACGCCCTTGCCGATCTAGGCATCGTGTTTGCGAAGCCACCCCACCGCATTGTGGACCTGAAGGACGGCACGGAAAACGCGCGCTGGTTGCCCGAGGCGCAGCTGAGCATCATTGACAGCTGCTTGCGTGGTCAGCCTCAAAGCGCGGCGATCGTTTGGCAATCGCCGGGGCAACCGCTGGTCACGGTGACTTATGCGCAGCTGCAAACACAGGTGGCAAACATCGCTGCGGCCTTGCGCGCCCACGGACTCGGTGAGGGCGACGCCGTGGCCATCAACATGCCGATGATCGCAGAAAGCGTTTCGCTTTACTTGGGCATCGTGGCCGCGGGTATGGTGGTGGTGTCCATCGCCGATTCCATGGCTCCTGCCGAAGTGGCCACGCGCCTGCGTTTGTCGGGTGCCAAAGCGATCTTCACCGTGGGTGTTGTTGATCGGGGCGGCAAACGTCTGGCGCTTTACGAAAAGGTGCTGCAAGCGGCGCCGCCCCAAGCCGTTGTGTTGCAAAGCCAAGGTGTGGCGTTGCGTGCCGGCGATGTGACGTGGGAAAGTTTCTTGGCAAATGCCCCCGCCAGCGCCCCCTTGGCTCCCGTCGTTGGTTCACCGGATCGGGTCACCAACATCTTATTTTCATCCGGAACAACCGGCGAGCCCAAGGCCATCCCTTGGACGCAGCTGGCACCGATCAAATGCGCGATGGATGGCGCCTACCACCTCGACATCACGCCTGGTGACGTAGTGGCGTGGCCCACAAACCTCGGCTGGATGATGGGTCCCTGGCTGATCTATGCCACGTTGATCAACCAAGGCACCATTGCTTTATTCAACGACGCCCCCACAACGCGCGCGTTCGGCGAATTCATCGCAGACGCCCGTGTAAACGTGTTGGGCGTGGTGCCTTCCATCGTCAAAACCTGGCGCAGCGACGATCGCATGGTGGGGCTTGATTGGTCGAGCCTCAAATGTTTGGGGTCCACCGGTGAGGCATCGAACGCGGATGATTACCTTTACCTCATGATGCTGGCCCACTATCGCCCCGTCATTGAATACTGTGGCGGCACGGAGATTGGCGGCGGCTACATCACCGGAACGCTGCTGCAACCCGCCTCACCTGCAACTTTCACGACCCCGGCCCTTGGTTCACGCTTTGTTTTACTGGATGAACACGGCGAGCCGACAAACAACGGCGAAGTGTTCTTGGTGCCACCCACGTTGGGGTATTCGCAAAAGCTACTCAACCGCGATCATCACCAAGTTTACTTCGAAGGCACCCCCACAGGGCCTGCGGGTGAACCACTGCGCCGGCACGGCGATCAGATTGAACAACTGCCAGGCGGCTTTTATCGGGCCCACGGACGCATCGACGACACGATGAACCTGGGCGGCATCAAGGTCAGCAGCGCCGAGATCGAACGCGTGCTCGAAGGTGTGCATGGGGTCTCTCGTGCGGCGGCGATCGCCGTGTCGCCCCCTGGCGGGGGCCCAAGCCTCCTGGTGGTGTTCGTCGTTGCCACAGAGCCGGCCGATGCGTTGAAGCCACGCCTGCAAGAAGCGATAAAAACGCAGCTCAACCCTTTGTTCCGCATCCATGACGTTGTGGCGTTGGCGCACATGCCGGTCACGGCGTCGAACAAGATCATGCGCCGCGAGTTGCGCGCACGCTATGTGGCCCCTTAGGCGTCCAAGCTCTGGAGCGCCAGAACAGAAGGCACACCCTCACGCGCGAGTTTGGCCGCCAGGCCGCGGTTCAAACGCCAAGGCAGCAGCGGCCCGCCATAGATGAAGCCCGTGTAAAGTTGCACCAAAGTGGCGCCGGCCTTGAGCCGTTCGTAAACGTCGTCCGCGGTTTCAATGCCACCGGCCGCCACAAGAACCAATTTGCCTTGCGTGCGTGCTGAAAGGCGTCGCAACACCTGCAGGGCACGCTGTTTCACGGGCGCGCCCGAAAGCCCGCCTGCGCCAATCGCATCCACATCGGCCTTGGGCGTGCGCAGGCCCTCACGCGAAATCGTTGTGTTGGTGGCGATGATGCCGTCGAGGCCCAACGACAAGGCCATATCCGCCACAGCGTCCACGTCGTCGTCCGCCAGATCAGGGGCAATCTTCACCAGCAACGGCACCCGCTTGCCAGGGCTCGCTTCATCCAAAGCCGTGCGCACCGCTTGCAGCAAAGGCGACAGCTTCTCCACCGCTTGCAGATTGCGCAGACCGGGCGTGTTCGGTGAACTCACATTTACGACGAGATAATCCACCACGCCGCCCAGGGCACGCGTGCTCTTCACGTAGTCGGCAATCGCTGCCTCTTCCGGCACTACCTTGGTCTTGCCGATGTTGCCCCCCACAATGCCGGATCCGCGTCTTTGCAGCCGCGCGGCCGCAGCCATGGCACCGTCGTTGTTAAAGCCCATGCGGTTGATCAGCGCCCGATCGGCAGGCAAGCGAAACAACCGTGGTTGTGGGTTCCCGGGCTGCGGCTCGCCCGTGAGGGTGCCCACCTCAATGAAACCAAAGCCCAACCCTGCCAAGGCGTCGAACGCCATCGCGTTCTTGTCAAACCCTGCGGCCAGGCCCACGGGACTGGGAAAGTCCAACCCCATGGCGCGTACGCGCAACGCCGGCGCGGTGGGCCGCAACAGGCGCTTTAGGCACCAACCCACCAATGGGGCGGCCATCAGCAAGCGGAGCGCCGCAAAAGCGAAATGATGAATCATCTCGGCGGGCAGGCGGCGCAGCACAAGGTTGAACAGGAGGGTGTACATGTGTGACGGCAGGGTAGCAGTTCCCAAAATCACTAGACACTGCCGCCGCCTCTGGTAGTAAGGGCCGCATGACTTCGGATGGCGCAACGCGCCCCGACCCGACAGAGGGAGCTGGCCACACGCCACACTCCGACCAAAAGCCCAACCTCAAACTCCTGCTTGGAGCGCTGGGCGTTGTTTTCGGCGACATCGGAACCTCTCCCCTTTACGCCATTCGGGAGTGCGTCAGTGGGCCTGAAGGCATGGGCGCGGCGCCAGCCAACATCATGGGCGTGCTGTCGCTCGTGTTCTGGGCGTTGGCGTTCGTGGTGGCCCTCAAGTACTTGGTCTTCGTGGTGCGCGCAGACAACCGGGGTGAGGGGGGCGTGTTGGCTCTTTTGGCCCTGGTGCTTCCCAAAGACGAAGGCCACCGCCGTCGTCGCGATCTCGTGGCGACGTTTCTGGGTCTGGCCGGGGCCGCCCTGCTGCTGGGCGATGGCATGATCACACCGGCCATCTCGGTGTTGTCGGCGGTCGAGGGCCTCGAAGTCACAGGCGGCCATCTGGGCGCGCTGGTGTTGCCCATCACCTGCGCCATTTTGGTGTTGCTGTTCCTGGTGCAAAGGCGGGGCACGGCGCTGGTTGGGGCCTTCTTCGGCCCCGCCATGCTCATATGGTTCGGCACCCTGACCATCACCGGCCTGCCTTGGATCTTTCGCCAGCCACAAATCTTGAAGGCGCTTAATCCTTATTACGCCTTCACTTTCATGATGCATGGGGGCATGCACGCCTTCTTGCTGTTGGGCGCCGTCGTGTTGTGCGTTACGGGTGGCGAGGCTCTGTACGCCGACCTTGGTCACTTTGGAGCCAGCGCCATTCGCAGGACCTGGTTCTTCTTCGTGTGGCCCGCCCTGCTCATCAATTATTTCGGTCAAGGTGCCCTGCTTTTGCAGCACCCTGAGCAGGCGACGCAGCCGTTTTATGCGCTCGTTGACGGGTGGGCCATCTATCCCCTCATCGGCGTGGCCACAGTGGCCACCGTGGTGGCGTCGCAAGCGCTCATTTCCGGGGTCTTCTCTTTGGCGAGGCAAGCCATCCACATGGGATGGGCCCCCCGCCTCACTGTGCAACACACGTCGGCCACCGTGGAGGGGCAGATCTACGTGCCCGAGATGAACGCCATCTTGATGGTGGCTTGCTTAGCTCTCGTGTTGCAGTTCAGAACTTCGGCCGGCCTGGCCGCCGCTTACGGCATCGCTGTGACGGGCACGATGGTCATCACAACGATGCTGTTCTTCTTGGCTTGTCGACGCGTGTGGCATTGGCCGTTGCTGCCATCTTTGGCGTTGTGTTGTTTGTTTGGCGTCGTCGATATGGCCTTCTTGTTGGCGAACGTCCGCAAGATCGGTGAAGGGGGATGGGTCCCCATCTTGATTGCCGCGTTGGCCGTGGCAGTGATGACCACGTGGCGCAACGGACGCGGCCTGCTTGAAAAATACGTTGAGTCCTCCACCTTACCCTTGCCGTTGTTCATCGAAGACGTGAAGTTGTCGAACCCTCACCGGGTGGCAGGCACCGCCATCTTCCTTTCGCCCGTTCGGCGCGGCACGCCGAATGCGCTTTTGCATCATTTCAAGCACAACAAAGTTCTTCACCGGCGCGTGATTATTTTGTCGATCGCCAGCGACGATGTACCACGCGTGGCACACGCCGATCGCGTTCGCTCCAAAGACTTCGGCCAGGGCTTCATTGGCGTGGTGGCGCACTTCGGTTTCATGGAAAGCCCCGACGTCTCTGAGATCTTGGCACGGCTGCGCGATCAAGGTTTGGTGGTCAACATCGAAACCACAAGCTTCTTCTTGGGCCGCGAGACCCTGGTGCGCGCCAAGGAGAAAAGCAGCATGCCGGCGTGGCGGTTTAAGCTGTTCCGCTTCTTATCGCGCAACTCCAGCACGCCCACCGATTTCTTCGGTCTGCCACCCAACCGCGTGATCGAAGTGGGCACGCAGCTTGTGATGTAGCGAGCGCTAGCCGCCCGCCGGAGAAAACGAAAACGGGTAAGTCACGATGGTGGCCCCCGCTTGCTGCGCCACGGGAAACTGCCAGCGTTTAACCGCATTGGCCACACAGGCCTCAACCGAAGCGTCTCCCAACGATGACTCGGCAATCGATGACGCGGCCACCGCACCCGTCGCCACAATCACGAACCGCACAGCCACGCGGCCAGACAGCGACGGCGCGCGCACAAGCTGCTGCTCGTAGCAGTATTTGATCTCACTGATGTGTTTGCGGATCTCGCGGCGCACAAGCTCTTTGTCCAGCGCCCCGCGTGCCCCACAAAGCGGGCTGCCCGCTTCACACGGCATCGCCACAACGGGCACCCGGGCGATGTGTTGTTTCAGCGTGCCCGCCTGCCGAAAGTTGCGCCGTCCCCCACACACCGTGCCGGGGGGGCAGTCACCCACCGTATGCAAACGGCCATCGCCGATCGTTTGGCCGGCAGGTCCCTCATCAAGTGAAACGTGCAAACCGCCCGTGTTGTCACCCAGTGAAACATCCGCCGTCGACAAACCCTGCAGCACTTCGCCCATGCCATCACCTGGTGCAAACAACGTCCGCACCACGCCGCTCGAACGGCCGAGGACCGAAAGCACCTCCAGCATCCCGGTTTCCCGCGGCGCCTTGCCATCCGGCTGCGGCCCGCGGCTTCCAGGCGGCTTCGAAGCGGTGGTCGTTGGAGACTTCACGTGCGCGGCGGCAGCGGTCTTACCTGAAGTGGCGCCCGCTTCCGTAACGATGGGCTTCTCAGCTGGTGGCACGGGAGGGATTCGCGTGGTGTCTGGCATGAAAATGGTGCGCTGAGGGTTCCAAACCGAAAGCGCCATCCTGTCGGGCGGCACCAGCCACAATATGAGCAAAGCAAACAGCACCACAGCCAGCGACAAAGCTTCAGGCCATAGCGAACGCAAGGCGCGTTTGGCCGGGGGCGCCACCACCGCGGGCGGTGCCTGCCAGGTCGCCGTAAACGTAAACGCGCCACAACGAATCAGGGCGGCTTGGTCGCGACGTAAGGCCACCTCACGTTCGGTGCAAGGCTGCTGCGCCCCTTCGCTTGTCACCACACACGCCATCGCGTCCGTCAAATGAAGCGCACAAGCGCCTTGTCCGATCTCGATCAGCCTATGCGTTGCGTTTGTCACCACCTGCGGCCCCACCGGGGCGTGGGTTCTCCCGCTCCAGCCAATACAGAAAGCTTTGGGTGGCGACTTCGATGAGGTGCAAAACAGCCATTGGCCCCATGGCTGTCCGTGCAGCGAGGCTTGCACCACCACGTGCGTCAGCGCCTCGGCGTGTTGCGAACGCACGAACCCCTTGTGCTCCAGTTGCATAACGTGCCCCTTCCAAAATGTGTTGCAGCGGCCGCACAGCCAAAGCGCTGGACGGCGCCGCCGGGCGCGCTCCGACGGGTTCACAAACGAAGACACCCGCCGGAACCAGGAAGTTCCCGAGCGGGTGAAAAAACTTTTCGCGGCAAGCGTGCCACTGCAAGCGGGCGTTAGGGCTTAACGAACTTAAGCACGAAGCGATCTGTGGTGCCCCGCTCTTTGAAGACCATCCAATCGCGCGTGTCCTGCGGATTGCGAAGGAAGTCACCTGTGCTTGCCAGCGCAAACCCCGAGGCCTCCACGTCGTCCACCACCACTGACTCTTCGATCCGGTGAAGGCTTTTCACCTCTTTGGCGCCCGTGCCCTTGCGACCGCTGTGATCGATGATCACGTACGCCCCCCCGCGCCTAAGCGCCTTCCACACGGCATCGTTCATCGCCTTGCGGTCGGTGCCGAACCAATAGGTGTCGTGGTAAAAAAGATTCATCACCACCAGGTTCAGATCCTTGGCTTCGGGGGGCAGTGGTGAATCGAACTCGCGATCCACGCGAATGACGTTCTTGTTGATGGGCCTTGCCAAGCGGGCCGGCCACGCGTCTTTGACAAACTTTTCCACCACCATGGCGGGGTTCTGCGCGAAAACCTTGCCCGCAGGCCCCACCACGCGTGCCAGCAGCTCGGTTGTGTATCCCCCGCCCGCCCCCAGTTCTGCCACGGACCACCCGGGCCGCACATCCATGAACCCCAGCAAGGCGGCCGGCTTACGTCCCTCATCTAACGCCCTATCGTCGTCGGACCGATCAGGCGAAGCCACCACGGCGGCATAATCAGGCTTCGGCGCGTCTGGCGTTGCCACGGGCTTTTTTGAAGCCGACGACGCACAAGCAGCGAAGGCGCCTGAAACAAGTACAACCAGAGCAAAGGCCACTGGGCCACGCGAACGATCCTTCATGGGCGGCAGCGTAGCGCGCGCCCATGAAACAGCCAGGCTTACGAGAGCCCGAGCGCCCCGGTCGACGTGCTGGGTTCGCCAAACTTGTCGATCTGAACGCCCATGGCGCGTGCCAATGTTACGAATAGGTTCTGGTGAGGCGCGCCGTTGCACTTCAACCACCGCCCCGTGCGAATGGCCCCGCCTCCACTGCCCGCCAACATCCACTTGAAGTCGTTGTAAGCGTGGCTTCCCTTGGCGATCTCGCCTGCCCACAGCACGATCGTGTTATCGAGCAACCGCTTGCCGTCCACGTCCGTCATGGTGAGCGCTGTCAAAAGCTTCTGAAAGACGTTGGCATAAACCAAGTGATATTTCCGAATCACCTCAACGGCATCGGCGTTGCCCTTCAAATCGCCATTGTCGGGCGACGTGCGGTGAATCAGGTCATGAACGTCGCTGCTGCCACCCACGCTTTGGTAGCCACTTGTGCCGTGCGAAAGTTCATCCACGTTCAAGCTAGCGACGCGTGTGAGATCACATGCGAACGCCATCTGAATCATCTTGATCTGCGCGTCGACGTAGTTGTTAAAGCCTGACCCAGCCGGCAGCGGCAGGGCTGCACAGCCAGCCCCTTGAGCACCCACAATGCCCGTGCCACCACCACTCAAAGACAAGCTGTTCTCAAGGTCGCGAACCGCGGACAAGTGGTTGTCGAGGCGCGCCTTGTCGCCTGAGCCCAACTTCTTCGAGACGGCGTCCACTTCGCCTTTGACGTAATCGATGATGCTCTTTTGCTTCACCGCTTCCGCGTCCGGCACCGCGGGCACGGGCACAGAGCCACCGCCTGCTGGCATAAAGCCCTTAAACACGCTGTTCCACACCTTCGTCGGGCTGCCCTCGCTCGGCATTTGCTGGCCTGAACCGCTGTAGGCAATGTTGTGGTACGAAGGAAAGCTTCCGTTGTCTGTGACACCGAGTTCGAGCGAAGGAAACTTGGTCTTGGCGTTCATGCCGCGGGCGATCACTTGGTCGATGCTTGGCCCGCCAGCGAGCCCCGCATTGACCGGGCGAATCGCGCACATGGCGTGGTTCTGGCCCTGTTGATGCGCGTTGCCTGGGTTCGGGTTGGTGGCGCCCCAACTCTTGAAATCCAGATTGTCGAGCAACACGATGTCTTTCTTGAAAGCCTCGTAAGGCTTCATCAAGCTGTTCACCGTGAAGTCGGTTTCCGTGCCAGCGGTGGGCACCAAGAACTGCGGCAACGTGCCGTGGTAGGTATAGAAAACCAAGAAGCGCTTCGGCGCCGTGGCGGCTTGGGCGCGGCGGTTCAAGGACGGGAACAACGTTGAACCTGCTGTGAGTCCCAACGTGCAAAGAATTGTGCGACGATCAACTTTCATCATGGTGAGCTCCTACGGATGTTAAAGAGCGTTCCGGTAACGGAAGGCGTCGCTTTTGACCAGAACGGTTAACAGCTTCTTCATGTTGCCGTTGCTTGACACGAAGGCGTCGACCACAGGCTTAAGGGCGCAGGCGTCCTCGTCGGTCTCTGTTCGACCAAAGCCATAGCGGAACCACTGGGTGGCCACGCATTGCTGCACCTGTGAGCTCTGCGCCAACTTCTTCGACAGCTCAATGGCACCGCTGAATTTGCCATCGATGTCGCGTGTGCCCACCAATTCGCCTTCAACGTTGACGTCGACGCCGTTTTCCTGGTCGCGGTAGGCCCCAATCGCGTCGTAGTGACCAAAGCCGAAGCCGATGCCATCGATGCTCTTGTGGCAAGCTGCACATTGCGAGTTGCTGTGCGTTTGTTCAACGCGCTCGCGTGTCGTTCGCGCTTCGCCCACCTTCGGCTCGGCCAACGGAGGCACCCCATTGGGCGCCGGCGCCATCGCACCGCAAAGCAAGTTATGAATAACGAACAACCCGCGGTGAACGGGCGAATCGTAGGAGGCCTTGGCCAAAGCGGCCATCAACCCTGCCTGCGTGAGAAGGCCAGATCGTTTTGAGCCATCCAATGAAACCATCGCCATACTTGACGAGCCACCGACCTCATAGATGGGGCTGAGCTTGTCGTCCACAAACGCGTTCGTGTCGGTCAATAAGGCGGCCAAACTGCCTTTGTCCCAGAACGCATAGTCAACGAACTTTTCCACTGAGGCGGTCATTGACTCCTTCGTGGCGGCGTCAAATTTCGGAAACGCCTTGGCGTCTTTTTCAAGCTTGTCCAACTTCGCAAAGCCAAGCCACTGCGATTGGAAACGGGCCACGGCCGCACGAGCGCGCGGATCGTCCAACATGCGTTTAAACTCGGTTTCGATGCCCTCGGGCGTATCCAACTTCTTGGCATCGGCGGCCGCCATCAAAGTCGCATCCGGCATCGTGTCCCACAGCAGATACGAAAGGCGAGAGGCCACCTCATAGGAGGAAAGCTTTACGGCGCCATCGGCGGCACCCGCACCGTACTCAGGGCGGAACGTAAACTGTGGCGCCATCAGCATGGCGGTCAACGTGGCTTCGATGCCTTGCGCGTATCCGAACCCGGGCTTGACCGCTTTGAACACGGTGCCGAGGCGGGTGACCTCGTCCGACGTCAAGGGCCGACGGAAGGCGCGCTTGCCAAAGTCAGAAATGAATTTGTCGCCGCACGCGTCTTCCGACTGACCGCCAGCACAGGGCGCCAATTTCTGCAGTTTGGTCGCATTGCTCGTGGCGTCTTTGGCCATCACCGTGGCTGCCGACTTGTAACCCTGCAACAAGGACAACGTGGACGTTTGAGCCGCGGCGTTGTTATCGAACCCGTCAATCAGCGTCTCGCCGGGCAACTGCAGGTCGGCGGGCACCTGCGTTATTCCTCCAAGAAGATCGTTTAGGGTGTTGATGTATTGCTTTCGCGTCAGCCGACGTAAAGGGGCCGCTGTGGCCGCCACACCTTGCTTGTCACACACCAACCGGTTGACGTCGGGGTCGCCGTTGGGTTTGAAGTTGGGGTCAAGCGGGGGAATTGTGTCGCCACCCGCACCGCCGCCAGAGCCTCCGTTGTCCGAGTCGTCTGCACCCCCGTTGGATACAGCGCCAGAACAAGCAAACAGCGAACTACCAGCGAACAACAAGGCCGCGTTGAAAATCGTTGCGCGGACGAGGCTTTGCATACTTCCGCCCCCTTTCAATTAAGGAGACGCCCAGGTCCGGACGTTCGGCTCGCAGAAAAGTGAACTTGCTCCCACCTGCGGCTGCCAGCCTGGGCAGCGGCCGCCATCCCGGTCCTGGCGCGTCATGAATTCGCCTGCCGCAACGTTGTCAATGTACAATCGCCACGTCATGCACATGGGGCTGGACTGCGATTTGGTGATTGGCGTCTCGCGGGGAGGGCAGATCGAATTCCTTCATCCGTTACCTCTCGTTCCCAGCCTGTTTGAGCCCCACGCGGTCGGCCCCCGGACTTTGGATGATCTGCAGCCACACGCCCGTGACGCGTTCAACGAAGCTTTGCAGGCGGTGTTGCTCCACCACGCGCCCCAAAGCTTCCAGGTTCAGCTGAAGCAACCTGCTCGTCTCATCACCATCAAGGCCGTGGCACGTTTGCAGGCGAACCACGTCCTAGGCGTGACGTTTCTTGGGCAATGCATTGAAGAGGAGGCCGCTGCAGCCCCCGCGGCGCCACACCCGGAACAGATGTTGGCGAGCCTTCTACGGGACGTAGACATCGGCATCATGCTGTTCGGCCCGAACGCCGAAATTCTTCACGCCAACGCAGCGGCGCTCGATATTTTGGGCATCAGCCAGGCCCACGCCTTGGCGAGCAGCTCGTACGATCCGCAGTGGGCCGCCGTTGCTGACAACGGCGAACCGCTTCCGGGTGAAAAGCACCCCGTGCCCACAGCGATTCGCACGCGCACCGCGATTCGCAATGTCACCATGGGTGTTCGAACACCCGGGCGCGACGACCACGTATGGCTGTCGGTCAGCGCGGTCCCGGAGTTGGATGGGCAAGGGCGTGTCACACACGTGGTGTGCAGCTTCAATGACATCACGACCCGCCGCGATGCTTTGTTGCGCCTGCGCCGCGAGACGGATCTGCTGTCCGAAGTTATGAATGCCAGCGTGGCCGGCATTTGCGTCTTGGATCCCACGGGCAACATCACTTACGCAAACCGGGCGGCAGAGGAGATCCTGGGCCTCAACAAAACGCAGATTGTTGGTCGTTCCTACGATGCGCCTGAATGGCGCGCCACGGATCTGGAGGGCAACCCCTGGCCCGACGATCGGCAACCGTTCGTGCGTGTGATGAAAACCAAGGCGCCCGTGATGGGCGTAGAGCACGCGATCTTGTGGCCCGATGGTCGACGGCGCGCCCTTTCGATCAATGGTGCTCCCGTCCTCAATGCGCAAGGCGAAATCGAGCGCTTGGTGTTCGCGGTCATCGACATCACCGAGCAGCACCGCACGGAGTCGGAGCGGCGCCGCATGGAGGCTCAGATGCAACAAATCGCACGCATCGAAAGTCTCTCTGTGCTTGCGGGCGGCGTGGCTCACGACTTTAACAACTTGCTTGCGGGCGTGTTGGGTTCAGCCAGTTTGGCCTTGGAAGTGTTGGACGATCAGCACCCCGCCACCCAACACGTGAGGCTGGTTGAACTCGCGGCACAAAGCGCGGCACAGCTCACCCGACAGCTGCTGGCGTACTCGGGCCGTGGCCGCTTTGTGGTGCGCAAGCTCGACATCGAAAGCGTGTTGCGGCAGATGGACCAGCTGCTGCGCGCTTTGGTGGGTAAAAGCATCGATCTACGTTTGGAGCTGACGCCAGATCTGCCTTCAGTGGAGGGCGACCAAACCCAAATTCAACAGATCGTCATGAATCTGGTCATCAACGCCGCCGAAGCGATGGGCGGCCGTGGCGCCATCGTGATCCGCACCGGCCGCGTGTATCTCGATGAGGCCGCGCTTTTGGCGAGTCAACTCACGCACGATACGTTGCATCCGGGTCCCTATGTTTTCATCGAAGTCGCGGACACGGGACCAGGCATGCCGGCCGAGGTCCTCTCACACATCTTCGACCCCTTCTTCACCACGAAGGAAAAGGGTCATGGGCTTGGCTTGGCTGCCGTGTTGGGCATCATGAAGGGTCATCAGGGACGCATCACCGTGCAAAGTGAGGTGGGCGTGGGCACCACGTTCAAGCTGGCTTTCCCAGATCGGGGCAAACGCGACGAAACTGTGCACACCACGCAAGGCACACCCGCGTTTTCGGCCCCAGGCAAGGTGTTGATCATCGACGACGAGCCTTTCGTACGCACGCTGATCGAACGAATCCTGCAACGCAAAGGCTGCGAAACCATCGCCGCTGCCGATGGCGCCCACGGCCTCGAGCTGTTTTTTGCCCATAAGGACACCATCGCGGCCGTGTTGCTGGATCTGTCGATGCCAGGCATGAATGGCACCGCGGTTCTGGAGCAGATTCGCAAAGCGGCGCCGCAGATGCCAGTCCTACTCATGAGTGGATACTACGAAGATGACGCGGCCATGCCGGCCCGTGACGAACATTGCACATTTATACAAAAACCATTCGCCCCCAACAGCTTGCTTCATGAGATGCAAAATCTGTTGAACCGAGGTTCAAAGTCATGAAAGCCGCCAATCCCCTTGAAGTTGGTTACCAGCGTCTGATGGACTGGCTGCGCGCCGGATCCGACAACCGACGCCTTCGTTTTGTGAAACGCGAAGTGTTCGTGGCTTTGCGCGTGGCGCGGGCCATCCAAAACGACGAGATCTCGCGTCGGGCTGCGGCTTTGACGTATCACACGCTGCTATCGCTGGTGCCGTTGATGGCGGTGGCCTTCGCGTTGTTCAAAGCATTCGGTGGCTTTCAAAAGTTGCAGCAACCGCTTGAACACCTGATCTTCTCGCAAATCCCTATGGCCGATTCACACCAGGTGAGCGAATGGCTGCAGGGTTTCGTCACACAAGTCAATGGTGGAGCGATCGCCGGCGTGGGTTTGTTGGTGCTGTTTTATTCGGCGCTCGGCCTGCTTACCAACGTGGAACAGGCATTCAACCGTGTTTGGAATGTGCGCTTGCGGCGGCCGCTGTACATGCGGTTGGCAATCTACTGGTGCATCCTGACTTTGGCCCCACCCATCATCGCCCTTTCAGTCTCACTTTCAACGGGGTTCATTAAAGAGACGGTGCGCGCTTGGCTGGGCGTTGCGGTGGCGAGTTTGCTGCTGAGCCTCACGGGGCCGGTTGTCATCGCCTTGGTGTTCTTTTTGATCTACGTCATCGTTCCCGACATCCATGTGCCGTGGAAAGACGCCGCCGTTGGCAGCATCACAGCGGCCATCATCTGGAACATCGCCAAGGCGGGTTTCGTATGGTCTTCAAGCGCTTCCAGCAAATACAGCGCGATCTACGGCGCGATGAGTGTGCTGCCGCTTCTGATGATGTGGATCTACCTCAGTTGGTGGATCGTGCTGTTTGGCGCGTCTTACACATGCGCCCGGGGTCATGCCAGCAAACTCACGCTTGAGCCGGAGCAGGAGCCGGCTCCACCCAGCCTGCGCATCTTGGCGCGCGTGATGGTCGCGACGTGGGAACACTTCCGTTCTGGCCTGCCCATCACAACTGACACCTTGGCGAAGTCGGCGGGGCTGCCGGTGGGCGTGTGCCAAGTGGCAATCGACACTTTGGTGGATAAGCGTCTTGTCGATCTAACAGGACGCGAAGACGAAGAAGGCACGGAGTACCTTTTGCGGCGGCACATCGGTGGCCTCACGTTGGCAGACCTTGAAGATCTGCTCGCAGATCCGCAGAACCGCAAAAACGAAGCGCAGCTCAAAGCTTCAGCCGCATGGGAATCGGTGTCGCGACACATCGGCGTGGCGGAAGCCGCGCGCCGCGAAAAGTTGCAGATCACGCTAGAGCAAGCGGCCGAGCAGCTCGAACCCACGGCCGCCGCCTAACGCCACCAAGTCACTACGGCGACAACGTTCCGAGGAGGACTTCGCCTTTGCCCACATCGGTGCTCAACGGCTTCCCGTTGAAGGACGCGGCGCCTTCATACGTGCCGCTGATAACAACATTGCCGGCACCGTCGACGGCAATGCCATAGCCTTCGTCGATGCCTGAGCCGCCGAACGACGAAGCCCAAACCGTGTTGCCTTTGCAGAGATCCAGCTTCGCCACGAAGCCTTCCCGCCCTCTGCCCGTAAGCTCAAGCGCATCTAGCGTTAGTTTTTCCCAGAAACTGCCAGAGATGTAGACGTTGTTTGCCTTCGTAGCGACGCCGTAGCCATACGTCTCCATCATGCCGCCAAAGTGACGCGCCCAATCCAGGTTGCCTGTGGGCGAGATGCGCACAATGAACATATCCTGAGGCCCCGTGCTCGTCATCAACTGCCCGCCAAAATACCCTTCCCCTGTGAACGAGCCCAAGGACAGCAGGTGCCCCTCGTCATCGAACTTGATCTCTGCCGAGATGTCGTCGCCACCACCCATAGCCAATGACCAGATGTGAACGCCGGTGGAGCTTCTCAAAGTCGTGAAGATCGAGTGCGACCTGAAAGGGTCGTTCCGTATCTTCAGATCGCTTCCGCCCACATTGATTTGGTAGGTGAAAACGCCTTGCACAGCGATTTGATCTTTGGCGTTTATCGCAACGGAGACGCCTTGATCATCTCCCGTGTCTCCGAAAACCTCGGTCCAGGCCACGTCGCCGTTGGCCTTCATCCGCATCAAGAAAGCGTCCTTGCCTCGCGCCGTCGATGTTTGGGCGCCGAACGATACGGTGCTTTCAAAAGCCCCAGTGACGATGGCTTCTCCGTCTGAAGTGACTTTTACCCCTAAGGCGTAATCGGCCCCTGTCCCTCCAAACGTTTTGACCCATAACAGTCCGCCCGAAGGACTGAATTTCGCGACGAACACATCAACGTCACCTGCGCTCGTCTTAACCTGTCCAGAAAATTTGGCGGTGTTGCTGAAGCCCCCCGCGAGGAAGATGCTGCCGTTCGCGTCCGTGGCGACGGCATACGCGGCATCCAAGTCTGGCCCACCCATTTGACGAGCCCACAACACCTGCCCCTGTGCGTCTGTCTTTATGAGGAAGGCGTCGGTCGACTGCGCCACCATCGTCTCGGTGACATCACCCGCGGTGACTTTGAAGGTGCCGTCGAACTGCCCCGCCATAATGCGGTTAACGCCATCAATGGCAAAGCCGTTGGTGATGTCGTCTCCCGTGCCGCCGAACGTAAAGACACTTTGCGGTGGCGCGGACTTAGTGGCTTTGCCCTCAAAACACCCGTTGTCGATGATGGCGTCGACGCCGCCATCATTGGCCATAACGCCTCCGGTGTTCGCGCCCCCAGCGCCCACGGCCTGACCGCCCGACCCACCCTGTGAGTTGCCCATTCCGGCAGCACCGCCCGACGACGATGGAGCAGCGTCCTGTGAGCCCGGTAGGTCTTCGATGCCGAGCACCTGTGTGCATGCGACCAAGCCGCCACAGGCGACCAAAAGCAAGATCT
This sequence comes from Deltaproteobacteria bacterium, assembly GCA_033763315.1. Lineage (GTDB taxonomy): Bacteria > Myxococcota_A > Polyangia > Fen-1088 > Fen-1088 > JAGTJU01. The sequence goes on along the minus strand of JANRKS010000002.1, from coordinate 349,114 downwards.
TCACGAAGACGCGAGAAAGGTCGATGGTTAGCGTGGCTTGCGACATGATGCCCTGGACGTTCTGCTTGATGGTACCATTGCTTTGGCACATTCCATGAGACGCCCGTTTTCCCGCATGTTTGAAGGAAACCTGAACCGCCTCAGCGTTTCGTCCATGTTAGGAGCGACCGAAACGAGGTCTGCCGTCGTGCGAAGCCGCGTACTTCTTGTCGTGGCATCTGTGGGCCTGCAGTGGATTCTTATACCTAGCCCCGGTTGGTGTGGCAAACCCGATGCGGCGCGGAACTTACAGGCAGAAGCCTTGTTTGTCGAAGGCCGTAACCTACTTAAATCTGATAAAATCGCCGAGGCGTGTGAGAAGTTCGCAGCCAGCCAATCGCTGGATCCCGCGGTGGGCACACTATTGAACTTGGCCGATTGCCACGAGCGTATCAATAAAACGGCAAGCGCGTGGGCAGAGTTCCGAGAGGCAGCTGACTTGGCAGGAGCCTCGCAAGACAACAAACGAAAACGCTTGGCCGCATCGCGTGCGAATGCGCTGGCCACCAAGCTCGCGCGCGTACGCATCACAGCCACGGCCGCAAACCTGCCAAAGGACGTGGTCATCAGGGTGGACAACGACGAGCTTCCCCCGGCCGCGTGGAACACAGATCTGCCAATCGATCCTGGGGTTCACACAGTGGTAGCGAAAGCGGCAGGGTTCGTCGATTGGACTGGGCAAGTGGTTGCCGAGCCAGCGAAAGTGCAAGAGATAACTGTGGGGCTCCTTCAAACCTCAGCGGTGCAACCCGTGCCTACGCGCGAGGCAGAGCCACCCGTCAGCGAGACTCATTCGGCAAACGTACAGACGCAGACGCGCCCGCCGTTGACTTATGAACAATCACCCAACCACACGGCGCTGTGGGTGGGCGGCAGCATCACCGCGGCTTCTGTGGTTTTTGGAAGTGTGGCGGGGTTGATCGCCTACAAAAGATGGGATGGAGTCTCCGCGCAGTGCCGCGAGAACGGCGACTGCACATCTGACGAACGCGACCGTGGTGACGGCGCCAAAAGTTGGGGCACATTATCAACGCTGGCATTCACGGCAGCGGGTGTCGCCGCCGCCGTGACCGGGGTGCTTTGGTTGACCTCCACTCCGAAAAAAGAAAGCACCGTTGCCGTCGCGCCATGGCTTCAAGACGCGGGTGGCGGCGCCGCGCTGTTTGGTCGTTTCTGAACAACGCCATGGCCATCGCCCCCGGAACCATCATCGCAGACCGGTACGAGGTCATCGGTCCGTTGGGTCAAGGCGGGATGGGTGAGGTCGTTGTGGCCAAACACCTATTCCTGAAGCAGAACGTCGCCTTAAAGCTGATTCGCAGCGACGCGCGCCCCGACGGCGACGTGCTAAAGCGCTTTGAGCGAGAAGCCCACATCATCGCAAGGCTTCGGGGCGAGAATATTGCCCGTGTGCTCGACGCTGGGCAAACCGAGTACGGAATGCCTTTCATCGCGATGGAGCTGCTGACGGGCGAGGACCTCGATTCGATCGCGAGAAAGACGGGAAAGCTGCCGGTGGACGTGGCGGTTCGGTTCGTGATGCAAGCCTGCGAAGGGCTCGCAGAAGCTCACGTGATGGGCATCGTTCATCGCGATCTCAAGCCCGCAAATCTTTTTCTCACCACCAAGTTAGACGGCACAAAACTGATCAAGATCCTCGACTTCGGCATCAGCAAGGTGGCGCCCGGGGTTCTCAGCGATTCTTCGGGCGCTCAGGTCACTGGCACCACCACAACCATCGGCTCGCCTGCCTTTATGTCCCCAGAGCAACTGCGTTCGTCGCGTGACGTTGATCTGAGAACAGACATCTGGGCGCTTGGGGTCATCCTGTTTCGCTTGTGCTCGGGCCGCTTTCCGTTTGAAGGCGATACGATCACGGAAGTTATCGTGAAAGCGATGACCGAAAGCCCTTTGGATCTGCAGAGCTTGGAGCCTTCGCTCCCGAAGCAACTCATTGAAGCCGTAGATGCGTGCCTGCAAAAGAACCGCGATCATCGCCCCATCAACGTCGGCGCGCTGGCGCGTATGCTTGCGCCGATCCTAGAAGAGGAAGGCGACGGTTATGCCGACAGAATCTCACGCATCCTCGGCAAAGACATTGCGAATGATCCCACGGTGGCGTCAGGCGATCGGTCGAATGTGCGCGCGGCGATCCTAACGGCCGAATCAAGCAGCCGATCCGCGCGGCCTGAGCCCCGCAAAAGTTACAAGCGTACCCTCCACTTGGCCGCGGCGGCTGGTGGCTTGGTGGTGCTGTCCTTGGTGCTGTGGCTCCTGCGGTCCGCCTCGTCCCAGACGGTGAGCGTCTCACCCCAAGCAACCACTCGGGACGCCACTGTAAGCGAAAAACGCCCTGCACACTCGCCAACAACACCACAAGAGGCACCTCGCCCAGATGCAGCAGAGGTATCACCGGCATTGATGAAACCGAAACCAGTGATCATCAGAAACAGGAAGAAAAGTCCGGCGCCGACCTCTGCCAACCAGGACGATCTGTTCGACAATCGTCGTTGAAGCTTGGCACGCCGGCGACTACGGCCACACCGCTTCCACGACCCGCAAGGCAGCGGGTTGCAGCTTGCCACGTCGCCTCACCATCGCTTCGCGAAAACGATCAACGTGAATGGCGTGAACGGCGGAAACGATCGTTCCGCGGGGCGTATTGTGCTCCACCAGGCGGCCCACCGCCTGCGCGCCAACGCGCACGAGGAAGGGCAACGCTGCGGCGTTGACGATCGGGGCGACAACAGTCGTGGTTAAAACAAGTTCATCACGATCGTCTTCAGTGAGGCTCAGCAGCGCGCGCAAAGCCAAAGCGGCACCCCAGTAGCGGTAACGAACGCTTGGCAGCACCGCCAGTTGATCGAAGAAGCCTATGCGCTTGCCCAACCAAGGCTGCGGGTCAAAGCTTGCGTCCCAGTCAATCGCGTCTCGCGTGTGCCACAGCGGCGAGGCCCTCAACATCGCGTTGGTCAAGGCGGCTGCAAAGCCCACCGCCGTGCCCTTCACCTGCAGCAGCCACACCTGGCCGGCCTCAAGAAGGCCAGCGTATTGTTGCGGCTCGCAGCCGAGCAGAAATCCGCCGCGAGTCGTGTGCTCGGCCGCCGGCATGGGCAGCGCTTTTTTGATGCGCATGACCGCGTCGACATCACAAACCTCACCGCGTCGCAAACATGTATCCTCATCAAGCGCTATCACGACGGGCCTTTCACGATCGTGGGCCCACGCCATTGATTCCAGATCGCGGAAGCCACACTTTGACGTTTACTGGCGTCTGCGCCTTGGTCGCGGGCCGCCAACGCGTACCAGGGCAGCTGCGGCTCTTGGTGGTGAACCGCGTGATCTGAAAAGCCAAGCAGCCACCAACGCAACAGGGGGCTTGGCCGCAGGCTGCGAACGTGTTCGCGCACGGCAGGACCGTAACCAGTGCCGTAGTGATAGATGTACACCAACAGCGAATAACACCACGCAAAGGCGAGCAGGGGCCAACCAAACAGAAGAAGCCAAACGCGCGCCCCAAACGCGAACGCGATGCCTACGTGAAGGCTCACCCCACAAGCAAACACGGCGAGCGACGCAAGCTGATCACGCCGGCGCCACCCTTTGAATGCCGGCGACACTCTGCGCGCCAAGCGCAGCGGCATGCACAAAAACAAAACGACTGACACCAACGAATGCACGAACCAGCCGCCGGCGAACACGCCCACGTACCACAGGCCATAACACCAAACGCGACGCCCCCACCCGCAACGACCGCGGACAACATAAGTATCAAGCGCCGACAGATGGTGGTCGCGTCGGTTGTGCGCGTGATGAAACGCATGAATCTTGCGATGAATGCGCAGCGGCACCATCAGGGGCAGCAACATGATTTGTCCAAGTGCATCGTTGATGCGCGAACTCTGGGGCCACAACTTGCGGTGAGACGCCTCGTGAGCCACGACATAAAGGCGGTGAAACCAAAAGCCCAGCCCCACAACCGGCAACAACTTAACCTCCGGTGGTGCGTGGCAACGCTCGCTCACCAAGATCGCCAATGCCAACGCAGCATAGACGGCGGCGGTTTCAACCAATAGCCAAGCCGTGCGTTTGCGATGGACGACGTTCTCTTCCAAACCTGACCCTTGGAGATCTGAGGTGCCCACAGCGCCAACGTCGCAAAACACGTGCGCGCCGGCAACAGGAAAGCCGAACGGATCGGCCAAAGTGGTCGGGGTGATAGGATTCGAACCTACGGCATCCTGGTCCCAAACCAGGCGCGCTACCAGACTGCGCTACACCCCGATACCGGACTTGCGGCAAACCGCAAACCCGGGAGGAGCTTGATACTACAAGCGACCGGCGGGCGCCAGGGGCTTTGACGGCTCAAGTGAAGGAAAGGCTCGCCAAGTAGGGCTTCAACACGGCCGCCAAGGCTCGGAAGGCCTTGGCCCGGTGGGAAAGCTGGTTTTTCTCTTCCAATGTGATCTCCGCCATCGTTTTGCCGAGGGACGGCAAAAAGAACATGGGATCGTAGCCGAAGCCGCCCGCCCCTTGCATGTGCGAAAGGATGCGCCCCTCGCACGCGCCAAACTGCACCAGTGACTCTTGGTTCTGCAGATCAACAAACACCGCACAGCATTGGTAGCGACCTGTGCGTTTGTCATCAGGCACCCCGTGCAATGCCTGCAGTAGCTTGGCGTTGTTGCGCGCATCGTTGCTGGGCAAACCGGCGTATCGAGCCGACCACACGCCGGGCTCACCACCGAGCGCGTCCACCTGCAAACCGGAATCGTCGGCAATCGCCAACATACCCGTCGCACGCGCGGCTTGATGCGCCTTGGCCAGGGCATTGCCTTCAAATGTTGGCTCGTCTTCTCGCAGTTCAACGCCCGGAGCCACTTCGTCAATCGTTACGAGCGTCACGGGCACGTCGCCTAACAGCGACTGGATCTCCGCCACCTTGTGAGCGTTGCGGCTGGCCACCACGATCTGAAGTTGCTTTGTCATGCTCAGTCACCTCGCCGCGATCAACGCCTGCTGTTGCAAAGCGAAAAGCTGCGCCGATCCCGCGCGCGCCAAACCGCACAGCCTCTCGTATTCTTCTTGTGAAAACGGTTCAGCCTCCGCGGAGCCCTGGATCTCAACGAACCGACCGTCGTCCGTCATCACAAAATTGAAATCTGTGTCCGCTTTGGAGTCTTCTTCGTAAGCCAAATCCAAGCGCGCTTCGCCTGCCACGATGCCCGTCGAAACAGCGGCGATCGCACGCACGACCGGGTTCTTGTTCAAAGATTCTTTTTGCTGCAAGCGGCGGATGGCCAAGGCGAGAGCCACCCAGCCCCCGGTGATGGCGGCCGTTCTTGTGCCGCCATCGGCTTGAATGACGTCACAGTCAATCGTGATCTGGCGCGGCCCTAAGGCGCGCGTATCGACGGCAGCCCGCAGCGCGCGGCCAATCAGCCGCTGGATCTCAGTGCCGCGCCCCCCGGGGTTGCGTCCCGAGCGAGAGTGGGTTGACCGAGGCAACATTGCATACTCAGCGGTGACCCAACCGGTGTTCTTGCCTTCAAGAAAAGGTGGAACGCGGTTTTCCAGGCTGGCTGTGCAGTGAACCTTTGTGTGCCCAAACTCGATCAGCACCGAGCCCTCTGCGTAACGGTTCACGTCGGGGGTGATGCGCACGTCGCGCAGTTGGTCTGGCAGTCGCCCGTCGGGTCGCATGCACGGGACAATCAAGGAAGGGCGTTGCCATGTCAACCCGAGAAACCGGGGGCCGCCACACGTTCTGCGGTTGTCGCCGTCGCCGGGGCATGCAACCATAAAACAGTTTGTCGCCACCGCCGCCCAAAGAAGATCCCGACGCCCGTCTTGGCACCCGCCTTGGCAACTACGCTCTAAAGAGTTTGCTCGGACGCGGCGGCATGGGTGTGGTGTACGAGGGCGAGCACATCTACATCCGTAAGCGCGTGGCGGTAAAGGTGCTCGACAACCGCTTCTTCCACGACAAAGGCGCACGTGAGCGCTTTTTGCAAGAAGCCCGCGCCGCAAGCTTGGTGGATCACCCGAACATCGTGGGCGTCACCGATTTCGGCGAGGCGGAAAACGGCACCGTCTACCTCGTAATGTCACACGTGGACGGCGAGCCCATGGAGCGCCTCATGCAACGCGAGGGGCCCCTGCCCTTGTTTCGCGTTTTGGTGATGCTGGGGCAAGTGGCGCGCGCGCTGGGGGCCGCGCATGCACGCGGTGTGATTCACCGCGATCTGAAGCCCGAAAACATCATGATTGAACGCCGCCCCGGACGGCGCGAACTGGTGCGCACCACGCGCGACGCCCACGGCACGCTGGAAACGATCGAATCTGAGATGAAGTTCGATTTCGCCACGGTGCTTGATTTCGGTGCCGCCATGTTTTGGGGCGCTGTTGATGGCCGCACGAGCGATAACGGCGTGGTCATCGCCACCCCGCAATATATGGCGCCGGAAACAGCACGCATCGGCGTGGCGGATCAACGCTCGGACATCTATGCCCTGGGCGTGATCTTCTATCGGGCGCTCACAGGCACGCTGCCCTTTGATGGCGAAGATCCCGCCGCCATCATGCTCGCCCATGTTCGTGATGAGCCGGAGCCCCCTCGACGCCGCAACCCGCATGTTGAGATCACACCTGACGCTGAACGCGTGATCCTCAAAGCGCTCGAAAAGGCGCCTGAGCGACGTCATCAACGGATGGAAGAACTCTACGCAGACATGCAGCGCTGTTACGGCAGCACCCGGTTTCGACGTGTGGGCAACGCCGTGCCTGAAGAATTCACGCCCGAAGCCGAAGCGCTGCTGCGGCCCATCCCGTTGTTGCGGCCCAAGGTGCCCACCGTGCGGCCCGCACCCGCGGTGAGCACGCCGCTGCCCACGCAAACCAGTGCCCCTCGGCCGTCCGCCGTGCCGCCTACGCCCACCACGGCCACTGCGCCCGAAGGAAGCAAACCGCTGCTTCTCACGAAGAAAAAGGGTCATAAGACGCTCCCCTTTGGTCCAAACACGCCAGCGCCCGAGGTCAGCCTGCCAACGCAACGGCGCTCGACCTGGCCGTTTATGGCGCCGCAAGCCGACTTAGTGGACGATGAGTTGCCAACGCCGCCCGTTCTAAAGCGTTGAGATCAATCAATCGTACGTCAAAGGCCCACAGTGGGGTACCAAAGTGGCAACCACGACAAAAAAAATTGCAGGGCGCTGCGTGCAGGCGGCACTAACATAGATAAGAGCGGTTACGCCGATCTCCTTGGCTTTGTTTTCGAAAGACGTGCCTCATGAAGTTTGCAAACGTCTCGTTGGTGACCCTGCTTGGCCTTACGGCCGGTTTGTTCGCTTTAACCAATGGTGCTTGTAGCGTTTCAGGCGACGGTCTTGAAACGAACGTGGAGGATGACTCTCCGGCGGGCGGCGATGGCATGAATGCCGGCGCGGCCAACGGCCAGGGTGAAGATGGCACCGGTGGCATAATCGGCAACGCCAGCGGCGGCACCCCAGGTATGGCGGGAACGGGCGGAACGGGCGGAGCGGGGGGCACCCCTGCGGGCACGGGTGGTAAAGGGGGCTCACCCCCGGCGGCCGGAGGTGCGCCCGGCAAGGGCGGGATGACGGGCACGGCTGGCAAAGGGGGCTCACCCGCAACAGGCGGGGCGGGTGGCATGGGCGGCATGAATGCAGGCGGTGCGATGACGACCGGTGGGGTGTCCGGCACAGGCGGGGCCAACACAGGCGGCACACCAGGCACGGGCGGCGCGATGGCCACAGGCGGCACACAAGGCACGGGCGGAACCATGGGCACAATCGAAATGCCCGGAACGCCAGACGCCATCAAGTGTGGCACCGACGTGTGCGGTAGGGGCGAGTACTGCTGCCGCCGCGAATCTGGCTTCCGTTGTTTAAAGAATGCCGCCGAGTGCGGTACCAGCAGCTTTTTGTATTGTGACGAGCGGTCTGACTGCGACAGCGGTCAGGTGTGCTGCGGCGAGGCCACAGGGGTGAGCGTCAGGAGCGTATGTTTAGGACCGTTGGCCTGTGAGGCCACGCCAAACACGGCCGTATTGTGTGCTAACTCCGAGCAATGCCGAGGCGGAACCGTGTGCTGCCCATTCTCGTTCATGAACATGTCATTCGGGCAGTGCCGCACCAGCTGCGCAAATTGAAGCGGTGGCCGCGCTAGCGGGGCACGCATTGGCTGTATGGCTCCTGCCCCGCAGGCGCCGGTAACTCGCGACATTGATAGCCGTCCAAGCATTCGGCGTCGGCAGCGCAACTGCTTTGCGCCGCCACCACCATCGCCGCTGTCGCCATGCCCACGGCACCGATGATGGTTGCGATCACGCCGGGCACAATGAGTCCGCTCGAATCGGTGTTCTCTCCCACCACCCACGCCGTGCCTCCCGCCGCGGCCAACACACCGCTCACGCCACCCACGAATTTGGCTCCCCGGTAAGGCGCGCTGCAGGCCACAAACGATGCACACATGGCAACCACCATCGCCCTGCGCCCCCAAAGGCGGGACGTGTTCGAATGGGCACGTTGTCGACGCGAAGTCATGCGCGCCGATTCTGCCGCAAAATACGCTCGTTGGGTGACTTTCAGCTATTCTGCGCCCGTGCGCGCTTACACGCAGGCTTTTGTTACCTTCGCGGCCTTGGCATGGCTTGGGCTTTCGAGTGCAGCCGCAGCAGCCACCGGACCGGCGGATGGGGGCTTGCTCCGCGGACCACACCCGTTCCTTAAGCCGAACGCGCTGCAGCTGGCGGGTGGCTTTCATGCCGCTTCGGGTGGCGGCATCGGCGGCCTGAAACTGAAAGCCGCCTTTGAGTACGAACTTGTTGGCAGTTTGTGGCTCAACTTGCACGTGGGTTTTGTGGATGGTTCGGACAAGCCCGTGGATGGTCGGGCGTGCGCCACATGCGGGCAGATGGCCGACACGATGGGCGGCCTTTCGTATCGGTTGCGCATGGACGTGCCTGTGATCCTCACGGGTACGTTGGCTGGCGGCTTCTTGTTTGTGTTTCCTGACCAGTACAGCGCAGCGATGGGCCTGGGCGTGCGCGGCTCAATTTCAGGGCGCTATTACCTATACGATTGGCTCGGCTTCGGTTTGGAGATTGGCACCACCGTCGGCTTCGCATCCCACGAGAAGGCCTCCGGGTTGTCGCGCGGGCTCGCCAGCTTGGACGCCCTGGTAGGCGTTGAAGTGCAGTTCGATACGCCCTAGCGAACGGTGCACGAGCCCTAGCGCACCCGGCGCATCACGGCCGTGAAGAACCCATCGGTGCCTTGGCGGTGCGGGAACAAGCGCAGCGTGTCGCCGTCACCCAACGTTTCCGCCCGCGCTTTGCCCATCACTTCCTTAAGCGGCACGGGCACAAATTCTGGCCGCTCTTTCAAGAACGCTTCGATCACCAATTCGTTCTCTGAGCGAAGCACCGTGCACGTCGCAAAGATCAACCTACCTCCCACAGCCACCAAAGGGGCGTAAGCCACCAACAGCGAAAGCTGCAGGCTGGGAAAGCGAGCCACGTCCGATGGGGTCAGACGCCATCGCGCTTCGGGGTTGCGGCGAAGCGTGCCTAACCCTGAGCAAGGCGCATCCACCAGCACCCGATCCCACGCTTCGGCGCGGGCCTCAGGTGGCAATTGCACGCCCTCCACGGCCCGCGCGGCCACATTCGAGAGCCCCGCGCGGCGTGCGCGGCGGCGCAGCTCTTCGAGCTTTTTGCCCGCCACGTCCATCGCAAACAAACGGCCCTTGCCCTGCATGAGGGCGCCCAGCGCCAACGTCTTGCCACCCGCGCCCGCGCAAGCGTCCACCACGCGGCCGCCGGGCGGCGGGGCCACGGCTTCCGCGACCAACTGGCTGCCTTCGTCCATCACTTCGAACAAACCTTCTTGAAATGAAGGCAAAGCAAAAGCGTTCACGCGGGTGCGAAATAGCAGCCCAGTTGGCGCCAGGGCTGTGGGCTCCGCTTGCACGCCTTCCAACGCCAAACGCGCGATGAGATCTTCGCGGGTGATCAAGCGGGTGTTGGTCATCACCATCAAGGGCGCACGTTCGTTCATCGAAGCGGCCAGCTTTAGAGCCTCGGCCTCTCCGAGATCTTCAACGAAGCGTTCCAGCATCCAGGTGGGAAACGAATGGCGAATGGCCTCGCGTTCTAAGCCTTGTTTCTTTCCCAAGCCGAAATCGGCGTCGCAAATGCGCTCTGCCGGCACGCCATAGCCCACAATTTGTTTGAGTTCGGCTGCCGCTGTATCGGCAGAAATGATCTGCTGCCCAAGCTCCCAGAACAGCAACTTGGCTTGATCGCGCATCATGGGCGTCAAGGTGCGCTTTGGCCCACGGTTGAACGGCGGCAGCTCATCCACTTGCGCGTCTAACCGCCGATCCATGCGCAACAACCCGTAAACCGTTTCGGCCACCAAACGGCGATCGCGGCTGGCGAGGCCCCGGTGGACGCGGAACGCGCGGCTCATGATGTCCGTGGCATACGACCATTCGGCCCGGATCTCGGCCGTCACCTGCAAAGCCAAGTCGCGTGCGTTGCCCGCCAAGCGGTGCTTCGAGGGGGAGTCAATGTCGGGCTGAGCGTCGTGGCTGCGAGATGTCATAAAGAGGGTCCTATGGTAATCTTGGTATATGAGCGAAACGGGCACGGGTGCAAAGACGCTTAAGCCGAATCCCTACGCCGTGGCGAAGGTTCAGTTTGAGAAAGCGGCCACTTTGTCAGGTTTGGCCGACGAAATCAGGCTGATTCTTTCGCAACCCAAGAACGAACTAATTGTGAACTTCCCCGTCCGCATGGACGACGGCAGTTATCAGTTGTTCAAGGGCTACCGGGTTCAGCACAACAACGCCATTGGCCCTTATAAAGGCGGCATTCGTTACCACCACGAGGTTTCACTCGACGAAATCAAGGCCCTGGCCTCGTGGATGACCTATAAGTGCGCGCTGCACGAGATACCGTTTGGCGGCGCCAAAGGCGGCATCAAATTCAGCCCCAGCTCGCATTCTCAATCCGAGCTTGAGCGCATCACCCGACGGTTCACGTTTGAGCTGGGCAACAACATCGGGCCTGAGCACGACATCCCCGCCCCCGACGTGGGCACCAACGCGCAAACCATGGCGTGGATGATGGACACGTTCGTGAGCTTCACCGCCGCCGGCAACCGGCAAGCCAACCGCGGCGTGGTCACCGGCAAGCCCTTGGCGTGTGGCGGCTCGCACGGCCGCGCCTCCGCCACAGGACAAGGTGTGGTTCATTGCATCACCGAGTGGGCGCGCGAGAAGCGCTTTGACCTCAACGGAGCCACATACGCCGTGCAAGGTTTCGGCAATGTGGGTTCGAACACGGCGAAGATCCTGGCGCGCACCGGGGCGTCCATGATCGCGGTCGGCGACTGGAAGGGCTACATTCACAACGGCGAAGGCATCAACCCCTTCAAGCTTTCTGAATACATCGCAAAGACCGGCACCGTTGCGGAGTACCCGGGCAGCCAGCCAATATCGCGCGATGAATTTTTCGCCCTGCAAACCGACATTCTTGTGCCCGCGGCGCTTGAGCTTGAGATTGGCGAGAAAGAAGCGCGCGCGGCTCGATGCAAGATGATTGTTGAAGCGGCGAATGGCCCCACCGACAACGACGCCGACGCCATCTTGGCCGATCGAGGCATCGACGTGATTCCTGATATCCTCGCAAACTCAGGCGGCGTGGCCGTCAGCTACTACGAGTGGCTGCAAAACAAGCGCTCCGAGATCTGGGATGTTGAAGACGTGGAAGATCGCTTGGCCAAGCGCATGAAGCGCACGTATGCCAGCGTGATGGACTACGCGGCCCACCACAAGTGCGATTGGCGCACGGCCGCGTTCTGCATCGCCTTGGATCGCGTGGCGAAAACGTACATCGATCGCGGCATCTTCCCCTAAGCGCAAACGCGGCACAAATGCAGCGTTTGCCTTCGTCCGCGCCTCGGGCGTCAGCGCCTGCGGCGGCGACCGATAATGAAAGCGCCCAACGCCAAGGTGAACAACACAGCGGCAGGGGGTGTGCCACCGGTTCCGATTTGACAGCCGCCGCCACCATCATTGTTGTTGTCGTTCGAGCCACCACCAGCGCCACCTGAATCGCCTTCGCCGCCCGCGCCACCAGAGCCACTGTCCGAACATTTGCCTTCGACACAAGCTTGCCCCGCGCCGCAGATGTCGGCGCCGTTGTCCACCTCGCCGTCACAGTCATCGTCGAGCAGGTTGCACTTTTCTGCTTTCGGAGCGCCCGGCTTGCACAAGTTTGCGCTGTCACAGCTGGGCGCTTCTCGGAGGCACAAACCCTTGCCACAGGTGGGCAGAACGCCGTTGTCAATCCGGCCGTTGCAATCATCATCCTTGCCGTTGCACATCTCCATCGCGCCCGGATTGATGGCCTTGACGCTGTCGTTGCAGTCTTTGTTGCCGATCCCCCAACCAAACGTGGCCCCACAGCCCATCTTCATCTCCGTGCCTGCACCGAAGCCATCACCGTCAACGTCGGTATAAAGCGCCATCTGCGGAAACCCCTCGTCGGTGGAGCCATCGCAGTTGTCATCCACGTTGTTGCACGATTCTGAAACGCCTGGATAAACGTTCTTTTCGGTGTCGTTGCAATCACCTTTTTTCGCCGCGAGGCCCGGGCCGGGAGCACACGCTTTGACCGGTGCCGCGTCATTTGACCCGAATCCATCGCCGTCAAAATCAACCCAATGGTCCGTACCGCCGTCGCAGCCCACGGCAAGTGTCGCGCTGGCTTTGCCGAAGGCGTCTCCGACGTCAGTGTCGCTTAGATTTGCGGCGATGCCAGAAACGTTGATCACCGCGCCCGCCTTAGACGCTGGCGCCTTCCAATCAACGGCAAACGTGACCTTCCCGCCCACGGCAAGCTTCGGCATGGTGTGGGTCACGCCTTGACCCTCCGTTCGCAACCCCTGCCCGGCCACCAAGGTCAACGTGCCGAGCGGCTTGGGCTCAAGCTCCGTGGACAAGGCTTCCAAGTACATGCCACCGCCCTTGACGTTGGGTGCCTCGATGGAGACATTAAAACGAACCGTGTCTCCCAAGGCTGGTTTGGTATTCGTTGGTGTCAACGTTACGGTGGCTTTGTTTCCACCTTCGTGGCATCCACCACACTCAGTCACGCCGATGCCAATCTTTCGCGCCCAAGACGTCCGTGGGTTCGCCGCCCACGCCAGAACCAGGACAATACAAAGGGTCTTAGGGCGCGCGGCGAAGAACTGCATTCGGTGGGCATCCAAGCAAAGCTGGACTCCCAAGTATAGTTTTGAACCCTGGAGGGTCAACGGAAAGGCGACTGGCGATGCCTTCTTTACATCCTGCTGCTTTTCACATCTGCAGCGAAATGCCTAGTGAAAGCATGGAATCGGAAAGTTGCAGTCGTCGGCGGCTCCCCAGCCCTGAAAGATCCTGCACAAGGTATTCAACGTAGACGAGCGTGTGATTGACGCCTGTCTCGCTGTCCAACTGCTGCGCAGATTCTGGATCCAATGCGTCTAGTGCAAAGGCCAAACCGATGGCCGCATGCCAACCGTTTGTGCCACCTTTATCGTCAATCGAATCTTCGTCGCGCATGAACCAGAATGCACGATCGAGCCCAGCGCGAGCGAACGGCATCAAGCCCCACCCGCGGCGCACCCACATATCGTATTGGTAGCCGAGATCCACGGTGACGGGCACAACTTGCAGCGACGTTTCATCCGCGCTCTTCCCGCCATCTTTGGTGAGCGCCTTGCCATAAACGCCGTAGTAGCCGACGCCCAGGCCCACGGATAGCGTGCCGATCTTCTGCCACAGCAGGCGTTCGAGCCTAAGTTGCCACAAAGGATGATCATCTTTGCCAAAGATCTTCGTGAACGGTCCGTCGCCACCGAACTCGCTGTCGACGTCCGGTCGATAAAATCCAACACCCAAATTCAGATTGTAGCCGCGTTCGCTCGTCGCAAGTTTGTCTCGTTCATGCGCAGGGGCCGGGTCGATGATGCCCAACGTGTCGGCCAGGGCGTTCGTCGGCGACCACCCGTAAGCCAAAGCCAAGAGCAAGAGCGCGGCTTTCGTTCGGTGCCGTCTCAAGGGCCGAAACACCGCAAACAAACCCATCATCGCAAACCACAGTGCCCCAACGCTGGGCGCTCCACCACGTGCCCCGATCTGGCAACCGCCTTCCGCTTGTCCCGCGTTCTCTTTGTATAGATCGTGAAAACTGGTCGAAGGCGCGGGCGTGACCCGCACGTCTGCAGACACCGGGCTCACGTTGCCGCTCTTGTCGATGGCCACCAATGAAAGCGCATATAGCTTCTCGTTCTCCAGGTTCAGCACCCGGTGGTCCGCGGCGCTTGATGAAACTCTTTCACTGCAGAACTTGAGATCCTTATAAAGCGCCTGCGACGCATCTGCCGGACAGTATGTAAACGCAGGGCTGTAAGTGTCGGCGGGGTTCGGTGAACACAAGACCTGATAGTAAGCCAAAGATCCGCTTGCGCCCGCATTCCACTCCACACGGGCCGCTCCATTGCTTGGTGTGACGGTTTTGATCGAAGGTTGTTCAGGCGGTTTCGAGTCAAAGTCGAGCGATTTTGATGGCATCGCTGACAACGTGTTGCCGTCCTTCAACAGCTTCAGCCAAAACGTAAATGTACCTTCGACTTCGCTGCAGGCCTGCTTCGTGCCGGCAACCGCGGTGAACAACTTTTTGGCGTCCGTCTCGGCTGTAAGCGTTCCCGCCGTGCGAGTGAACTTGAATTCGCCGGCCACGTTTGAGCACTTCGAACCTTCCTTTTCGCACCCGGCGCCAACCATCACCTGGCCCACGACGGTGTCATTTCCAAGTTTCGCCTGGCCAGCCGAGCTCAGAACCACGTTGATGCGGAACTTCTCTTCACACAGACACCGCGATTGATTGAGGTGCGTGTTCAAGACGGCGTCGGAATTGCCAAGCGCGGTGTATCCGCCAGCAGCTGTCTCCTTGTCGAAGGTAAACGTGAAGTCTTCCTCCACCAAGGCCTCAGCCCCTTCGGTGGCAGCCTTCGCCATGTCGGTTGGGCTACCCAAACCGACCACGCTGAGAAAAACACAGATATAAGCCAATCGCCGCATGAAACACCTTGTGTGCAAACGCAAGACCATGAAAACGAGACGCTTTTTAGCGCCTTTGGGCCGCGATTCCTGCCAATTTGACTCAGATGGCGTTTCTGCCGATGCAAATTGGCAAGTCCTCAGCTTGGGCTTTTTCCATAACTTAGCTATCCTTTAGCAGTCACGGACGACCGTAATGAGCCGCAATCTTACGCCCTTACCTGCACGCACCGGCCGCGCCGGAACCTTCGACGGCATGGAGAAGCTGTTCTTCGAGCGCGCCGCGGCGATCGAAGCCGGGGAGATGACGGCGCCCCCCGAGGTGATCGGCGTGCCGCGCACGCGGTGGCGGCGCTGGCTGGGGCAGCTGGCGGCGCTTGAGCTCTATCAAAAGCTGGGCATCGCCGCGGGCGTGCTGTTTATGGTCTTGGCCGCCGTGTTGGCGTTTCGCGGAGGTCAAGCGCGCAAATCCGCGGAGCCTTCGAGTCAGATCGTGGCGCCGCCGCCAACGCCAACTGAGGTCCAACCTTCGCCAGCCAAGGCGCCCGCCGTGGCCGCCGCGAAAAAGCCAAGCACCGTCACCCGGCCGGCAGGCACGGCACGCAAAGCGCCGAGCCGCCACGCGCGTGCGAAACACGCCCGCACAAGCAAGCCATCTACACGTCGCTAAGGGATCTGAATGAGTGAGTAGTAAGCGGCGGCGTGAAGCAACTTGCCACCGCTGTGCGACCGCACGTCCGCCAGATCGAATTCGTGCACGTAACCTGCGCGAAGGTTGTCGACGAACAATTCCACTTTCGTTCCACTTATTGAAGCCACGCGCGCCGTGAGGGCGGCGACGTCTTCTTCGGGTCCACCGTAGTCTTTGCGCAAACGGTACGTGTAGCTTTTGATTTTGAAGGCCAATGCTGCGCGAGCCGAGGCTTCATTCACGGGTTGCGTGAACTCAACGGTGAAACCACGTGGGGTGGCTTTGATCTCCTTGACCTCAAACGGCACTTTGCCCGTCCAGTTCACGCGCGCCAAGCCATAGGGCCGCGTGCCCCGCCCGCCCCAACCTGCGTTCGTCATGCCGGCAAACAAAGCGCCATCTTTGCTAAACGCCACGCGCACAAGCCCGCTTTGAAAGCCTTCGAGGAACGGATAGACCGCGCCTTGCCAACGCCCTTTGATCTTTTCCAAAGAGATTCGCAGCAGGGACGCATGATGTTGATCGCCCAGGAACACTTGGCCCGCGAAGGGGCCGAATTTTCCGCCCGTGGTGTCCCAACGAAAGCCGGTGGGGCTCTGGCCAGCCTTGTCGTAGGGCAGCCACACGGCTGGCATTTTGAAATTGGGGATCGTCCGCGACAGATCCTTCATATACGCGGCCGCAGGCAGATCCTTTTCCAACGGCGCGTGGAGCGTTGAACGGGGCAAGCTGGCGGACCGTGAACCAAACGGATGCCCGTGAAAATCCCCTGGCTCAAGCTGCGAAAGTTTCGAGGCGTTGCACCATTCGCCTTGGTTGTCTGAATAAAATACGTCGCCGGCGGGACTCACTTCGATGCCCGAAGGGCTGCGCAAGCCGGCGGCCACAGGCGTTGTGGCGCCTGTCTTTGGATCGATGCGCATCGCCCAGCCGCGCCAAGGCACGTCACCATAAGGCTGATCACCAAACGGCTTGTTCAGCGTCACCCACATCATGCCTTGTTTGTCTATCACCGGGCCAAACGCGTATTCGTGATAATTGCCGCCCAATTCCCACTGATCCGAGATGGTGTCAAACCAATCAGCGCGGCCATCGCCGTCGGTGTCCTTCATCCGCGTCAGCTCGCCTCGCTGGGCCACATAGATGCCGTCGCTTTGCTCCAGCAGACCAAGCGGTGTCGAGAGGCCGAAAGCAAACGGTTTGAACTTCGCCGCCTTGGGATCTCCGTGGGCTCCTTCCACAAGGAACACTTCGCCGCCGCGTGTGGCCACAAGCGGGCGATTATCGGCGAGCACCGTCAAGCCCGACACTTCCAGCTCGATGCCGCCGGGTTCAAAGGCCGTAATGGGATAAAAATCTTCTTCGACCTCTGCGTGGACGAGCCCAGGCAACATCAACGCCGCGCATAGCCACATGAGCGAGCTGATAAAACGCACGTGCAGTTGTTTCATGTTCATGGCCAAAACATCTCCACTTGCAACGACCGCAAGTTCGCGGGCAGATCCAAGACCAACTGCTGCGTTTCGTGGCCTGCCGACCGCACGCGCGCAGCTGACGCGACCGGGCCCGTAAACGCCAAAGTCAAACGGCCGTCAATGATGTAGCGTCCAGCCCTTTGCTTCTCGATGTGGCGGCCCTCGCCAGCGAGAAACGTCAGATCCTTAGGGCTCTTGTCGAACGTGAAGCTGCGCAACAAACCAAAGCCTTGCGCAGACACAAGCGGGCGGTGCGCTTCGGCGATCGTCACGTCGTTCAAGACGTAACGAAACACCGGCCGCCGGTGCTCGTCGAGACGGTAGCCCAAAAAGCGGCCACCCAGCTCACGCGAGTCGAGCTTCGGTTGTGGCCACGGTGCGCTGGCTTCGGGCAAACGCGCAAACGAGGGCCCCACGGGGAAAGGCAGTACGTGATCGCCCAGCGGTTCGAGGAACGACCCCGCGCGGCCCGTCCACGTGCCCGACGGATCCCAAAAGCGCCCCCGCCAAGCTTGCGCCATGCGCACCACGTTCGCGTCAAACGCCACGTGCACAAGTTCCGGGTTGCCTACCACGATCGCGCGAGGACCGATCTGCTTGCCGAACGTACGATAGACAATGGGCTCGGTCCCCACCTTCAATTCGCGCGCGGCATTCTTTACGATCAAGCCCTCAGGCAAGGGCGTGGCACCTTGGGCAAGGTAAGCCCAAATGGCGGCGCGTTGCTTAACCGCGGAGCCACCAGCCACATCAGGCAACAACGGTTCGTCACCCCAAAAAGCAGGCATGCGCGTGTTGGGGCGAACCGCTTGCGGCCCGGCGAGCCATCGCTCGAACCACGCGTAGTTCAGACGCTGCGTGGCCAGCGCGAGATCCGGCCCCGGTGTCCCTGGGCCTGGGTGTCCGGCCACCGCATGGCAGTTCACACACCCAAACCCCGTGCGTGCCGGATCGGAGGACAATCCCAACAACCGGCGCCCCTCCTCGCGCGTCTTGTGCGGCGCCACCTTCGGCGTAAACGCGTTGCCTGCATCGGCTTTGGCGAGGGTGCTTGAAAGCGTGTTCGCGAACGCTTCTGAAAAGGTTGGCATGCGCGTGGCCATATAAGGCCGCACATGCAACTCGGCGTGACCCACGATGCGACGAATGGCTTGCGTGCGCAGTTTCGCACCTGCGCCAGTCAACGTGGGCGGCAAACGTCCTTCTTCACCAAGGTCGACCTCGACGGTTTGGGAGAAATTGGCTTGCACGGAAGCGGCCGGTCCACCCAACCCGTCGCGCTCGTGGCACGCCACGCAGTTGTGGGTGGCCAACAACTGCAGCCCCCGCGCCTTGGCATCGGTTGGGCTCTTTGAAGGACGCGTCCTGACATGCGTGTTCAAAGCATCTCGTTGAACGCTTGATAAGTTGAAGTTTGGCGCCGTGGCCGAGGGTGACGGCGACAAGCAGCCACGGTCAGGGACAAGTGCACGCCATGGTTTTGCGTTCGGCTGCGCTTTGTCGTGGCAACTGGCGCATCCTAATTGCGCAAAATGCGCGGCGCCTCGCTGCGCTTGCGTTGCGTCCACACGGCTGGCCTGCCAACCAAGCGGCTTCATTGCGGCCGAACCTGCCGCGAACAACAACTCAGCCGGAATCAGCTGCTTCGTCAAGCCCGGGCCTTCCCATGACACTTTGAGCCCCTTGCTGCCTTCGTCCTGCCAGAACAGCACGGTAACCGCATGCAAACCCGGGTGGAGCTCAATCTTTCCATGGGCCTCCAATGACCCATGAAAACCGTGGTTGTTCACCACCAACCTTTTATCGACCGAAAGCTCAGAACCATCATTCGAGTCTGTGAAAAACGTGTAAGTGCCTGCGCGCTTCACATTGAGAACCGCGTCGAAGCGCAAAGCTATCTTGGTGTCGCGTATTTTCGGCGGAAGAGCGAAGGTGTCGGTGAAGCCGCGACGCACGAACGTCATCGACTTCCAGTCCGGCGGACCTTCGCGGACGTTGCCTTCGTAGTATTCGTAGCGCACACCTGGCTTCAACAAACGAGCGGCCTCCGCGGCGCTGGAGGGCAACTGTTCGCGCAGAAGGTACGTCGCCAAGGCCGCGCTCTCTGTATCGGTCAATCGAAAATTCGGCATGCGCGTGCCCGGCCTAACAGCCGCTGGATCTTGAAGGAACGCCGCCAGCTGCCCCAATGTGGTTTTGCGGGCCAGCGCCCCCAGCGGGACAAACGTTTCACCAGCGTCAGGCGCAACGGCCTGTGAGCCGTGGCAAGCCACGCAGCCCAATTTGCTGAACAACGCCTCACCGTCGTCGCGGTTAAACGAATCGCTCCAATCATCGCCCGTTTGCAGCTGGCCACCACGGCTCAACAGATACGCCACCAGATCATCGGCCACGGCTTGGGGATTCGCCACGCCGGCTAGCATGTCGGGCATCGACGTGCCGGGTTTCAAGGACTTGGGTGACAGCAAAAATGCCTTCAAATAAGCCGCTGACACGCGCGTACCAACATCTGCCAGGGGCGGCGCCAGTGGCACTTCCAAAGTTGTGTTACCCGCGTGGCAACGGGTGCAGCGTAGTTCGGATGCCAAGGCCTCCGCTGCGACGGCGAGGGGCACACGTTTTCGCGCTGCGGCCTCAAGCAAACGGGCCACACCCGGCAGAGCTGGTTCGGCTTGCACCGGTCGCGCGCTCACGGCAAACGCAAGGGCCACAAGGCCCAGAAGCAAAATGTTTTTAAACCTAGGACAACGCATACGACGCTGAGCAAGCTACAACATCGAACAGCACAAACGTTGATGAAACACAGCGATGGCTAAGGACGCGTGAGCGATCGCACCCTCAAGGAAGCGTTCACGCCTGCCCCGGATGCAAGACCTTGCACCAAAGCTGTAAGCGTATCGCCCGCTTCAGCGTCCACTTTCAAGGCGGCCACGTCATCCCCGCGCGTGCGGCCACGATTCACGATCACCACAGGCATGGCGCGTTCAACCGCCTTGCGAACAAAACGGTAACCAGAGAACACCGTTAGCGACGACCCCACCACCAGCAACAACTCGGCTTGCCCGAACAGTGACCACGCCTCCTCAAGCACAGGTGGCTTTACGTTGCCGCCGAAGAACACAACGTTCGGCATCAGCGCCCCGCCACAAGCACAGGCAGGCGGATAAAAACGTTCCACCAGTTCCTCAGGCAAATCAGCGTCGCCGTCGGGCGCTGACACGGCCACCAACTGCACCCAGCCGGGGTTGTTCTGCAACATCTGCTCTTGCAGATCTGCGCGCCTGGACACCTGCCCGCACGCCAAACATGTCACATGCGACAGTGAGCCATGCAATTCGATTACGCTGCGGCTGCCTGCGGCTTGGTGCAAACCATCAACGTTCTGAGAAACCACGCCCACCGCGCGTCCAAGGTCTTCCAGCGCCGCACAGGCAAGGTGTGTGGCATTCGGTTGCGCCGCCGCGAAACGTGGCCAACCCAAACAACTCCGAGCCCAGTACCGCCGCCGCACGAACGCGCTTCGCAAAAAAGCCGCGTGCTGAATCGGCTGCTTTGGCGCACGCCCCGTATCAACGCCGCGATAGTCGGGAATGCCTGATTTCGTGCTGCAACCGGCGCCGGTAAGCAGCAGCACCCGATGATTCGAAACGAGTGAAAGGAGCGACGGCACGTTCACGAAAGCATACGCAACGAACGCGGCTGGCACTCGGGGTTGAAGTTAATTCTTGGCGGCGTGGCTTTCGCGCGGGGACAAATCAGGCCTGACCCCCAGCGCGGATCCGTATTCGAACACCTGCCGCAGTGGCAGCGACCCCGGGTCGACCGAACTGTGTACGGGCAAAGCCCACTCGGCTTTGAGCAACAAATGATCTGCCAAACGCACGTCGGGCCGCCAGCGGGCCCAACCACCCGAAAGCATCGGCGCCACAGCGCCCATAACCACCAACGCGATCGTTCCAGGTAACTTCGCGCGCCCCAGCTTGCCCGCAAAATGCAGCAACCCCGCCACCAAAGGCACAACCGCAACACCCATCCAAGCGGACAATAACCATTTGCCATCCCACGCCGCGTCTGTAGCTACACGCGCGTTCATCAACATGGTCGCCCACAGGCTGTAAAACACCACCGCTGCCAAACCGGGATGGCGCCACACCATCGTCACAAACCCGAAGACGACGAGCAGCCCTCCGACGACGCCCAGGTGATCTGCCAAGGCCACAACGCCCTGCCACCACGCTTGCGGATCCACTGTGGCATCGCGCAAGTCTGCGAGGCTCAGCGCCCGCCACCACCCAGCGAAGTGACTCAACGGCCCGCGGCCCCACGCCGCGCAAGCGACCAAAACACCCGCGCCCACCGCATAAGCAAATGGCATCAACAGCGCCCAACGCGCCTTTCGTTTGAGCCCCCACCCCCAAATCACCAGCGTGGGTGGAACCACAAGCACCCCCAGAGCCGGCGCGGAGCCGATCACGAGGCCAGCCAACGCGGCCGCAAACAGCGCGGGGCGAGGCGCATTCGGGTCGCGCAGCAATACGCTCGCCGACCACACCCACCCGGCCACGAGGGCCAACAACACCGCGCCTCCGCCAGGCTGGCTGGCCACCGCGAACAAGGGCATCGACAAACCCACCAAGGCCACAGCGCCCACAACGGCCACCGGCTCGTGCTGCCGGTCTTTGGCCGTCAGGCGCGCGCGCGGCAGGGGCCGCAACAAGCCCGCCAATTCCAGGCCCACACGCACCCAAAGCCCAAGCGCCACGGCAGCAAAAACGTTCGACACCAGAGCCAAACGGGCGGGCAAGGCGCCAAACGGTAGCGCGAGCGCCAAGCGCCCCAGGGCCAGGCTCCACACGTCGAACACGGGGGGAGCCCAAGCCGCGCTGTGGCGACCAGTGACCGCCGATGAGAACACGGCGGCGTCACCTAACCGAAACAGCCCCAACGGCGTGCCGGCCGCGAACACCACCAGGGCCACCGCGGCCACATGCAGGGGCAAGCGGGGCGCAGGGCGGGGAATGGGAAGCGACACATCCATGGTTCAGACGAATGGAACGACAAACATGAGCCGCTGTCGAAATATCCACTTCAAAAGGCCAGTCTACGGTCGCGGGAGGCGGGTAAATGACCCCATTCTCCACTGACAAACATCAAAGGCTTTCCTTTACCTACATGGACGCCTATGCTTGGGCCGCTTACGCTTGTGTTCTTTCGGCGCCATCGGCGTCTCCTTAGCCGCTCCCCTTAGCCATGCAACACGGCCGCTACACCGTGAACCGGAAACTCGCCGAAGGCGGGATGGCGGAGATTTTTCTCGCCAAACAGCACGGCTCGCAGGGATTCGAAAAACCAGTCGTGCTCAAGCGCATCCATGCGGCGCTTTA
Source organism: Deltaproteobacteria bacterium (assembly GCA_033763315.1). Lineage (GTDB taxonomy): Bacteria > Myxococcota_A > Polyangia > Fen-1088 > Fen-1088 > JAGTJU01. The sequence goes on along the minus strand of JANRKS010000002.1, from coordinate 326,390 downwards.
CGCAGACGAGCAGTTCCGCAACATGCTAATCGACGAGGCCCACATCTCGATGGGCCTCATGCACAACAACATCGTGCAGGTGTTGGATCTAGGCCAGGCGGGCGGTCGATATTTCCTGGTTCTGGAACTCATCGAAGGATGGGACCTTGGCCGGATCATTCGCCGTGCCGCCAACGCGCACGTGCCGGTTCCCCCCGAGATCGGCTTGTACATCGTGGCGCAAGTCTGCCGCGCGTTGGGATACGCCCACAGCAAAACCAACGTCAGCGGCAAGCACTTGGGCATCGTTCACCGCGACGTCAGCCCGCAGAATGTCCTGATCAGCGAACAAGGTGACGTGAAGCTCGCCGATTTTGGCATCGCCAAAGCACGACGCAGCAAGCGCGAGAGCACCGACACGGGCGTCGTGAAGGGCAAGATTGCCTTCATGTCGCCCGAGCAGGCGATGGGGCAAGAGCTGGACGCGCGGTCGGATCTTTATTCGCTAGGCACGTTGCTTTACCTATTGGTCACGGGCGTGCGGCCTTTTGAAGGTGCCACCGATCTGGAGATTTTGTTGCGGGTGCAAAACGGCGAGATGACGCCGCCGTTGACCGTGATGCCAAGCATGGAGCCAGCGGTCGCGGCCGTCATCGATCGAGCGATGCAGTTCGATCGCGAACAACGTTACAACTCGGCGGACGAGATGTTGGCCGACATCGAAAGCGCGCTGCGATCGGTGTTTTCGTCACCGGGCCAAACGGAGCTGAAACACTGGCTGGCAGAGCTGTCACGGCTCGATGGCGAGCCTCCGATCGGCAAACATTTTCTCGGCCAGCCGGACGAATCATTGGATGGCATCGCCGAGGTCGGGCACGATCTGGTGCTTGGCGAAAACGTGGAGCCCACGCTGTTGCACGATCCGCCCTCTCGCAAGGAGCGGTTGGCGCGGATGACCGGGGCGGAGGCCACCGTGGCCGACCTGCGCATCGGCCCCACGTGGATCGACCAAGAAACGCCCGTGGCCATCCGATCCACGGCTCCGTCAAAGCGATCGAGCGCAAGCGTCATGCTGGTCATGGCGATCGTGATTGGTGCGTCTGCGGCGGGCGTCTGGAAGGTTCTCAAACAGCGAAAAGCGCTTGAGGCAAGCGATGGCCTCGCCAGCCAGAACGTCGATAGCGCCGTTGGCCAAGATCGCGCCCCCGCCCCTGCTGCACCCACCAAAGACATCGTGGCCAAAGAAGCGCCTCGCAAGGAAGCCGCCCCAGAAGCGCCCCGTCCTGAGCCCACCAAAGAGCCAATCCAAGACCCGGCCAAAACCGCCGCCAAGGAAACAGCCCCGCTGGAAAAACCGCGTGTGGCCGCGGCGCCTGTGGTCCCTGCCACGAAGCCCGCCGCTCCACGCGCAGAAGCCCCGGTGATCGCCCCGACGCTGGCGTTGCCACCACCCTCGGTTGGACCGCCCCCCCCCGAGACAGTGGGGCCCGATGGCACGCTGCCTTTGCCCGATAAGGCCGCGCCTCCTGAGCCCGTGGCTCCCGTGCACACGGAGCCTGCGCCGCTCCCCGTTGACCCCGCGGCCACAGATCACCCGGCCGAACCACCGGCGGCCGTTCCTGCCACCCCCTAAACAGACGATGCGACCTCTTCGTTTGCTCTTGGCCGCCGCCGCCGCGGCCTATGCGGCCAGCCAATATTGGCAAGAGCGCCGGCGTTTCGCGCAGCTGCGCGCGTTGCCTGTCAGGCAAGCGATGGCGCAGCACGAACGGCACAGAAAGCGCGCTGAACGAACGATGATTCTTCTAACCGGGGTCGTATGTCTCGTGGCCGCCGGCCTTGCGATCTACGCTTTCATCATCTTGCCCGCCCCTCACAACACAGCCGCCACGGTAGGTCGCTGAACATGTTCGGCTCAGTGCTGATCGTTGTGCTTGTTTTGGCCTTAGGAAACGAACTTTCCGAACGGCTGCGGGTCAAACAAGAAGAGCTCATCTTGCGGCAACTTCCGCAACACGAAGCCGTTGCCTATTACGAGCTGCTCAAACGGCGCGTGTTCAAAGTGCGGCTTGTGCGCGGAGCTCTATTGGTCGCCTTGGTGGTGGCAGCCATGGCCATCAAACGGATCGTTCTTGCACGCTCCGGGGTGGCCCTTGACGGCTAAGCGGCAAAAGGCCTCCAGCTTGACGACCACCAAGGCAAACGTTATTTCCCCACAGATGCAGATCATCCGTGGAAGCCACACGTGGGCCGCCACAGCCCCTCGCTACCAATCATCCGTCTTGGCGATCGGGAATTTTGATGGCGTGCATCTAGGTCATCAGGCATTGCTTGCGCAGGCACAAGTTCAGGCTCAATCGGCGCCGTGGGGCGTGCTGACGTTTGATCCTCATCCCGCGCGTTTCTTCGCTCCCACCTTGGCGCCGCCGGCGATCATGCCGCTGCAGCGGCGCCTGAATCTGATCGGCGAGCTGGGCGCCCATTTTGTGTTGGTCGAGACCTTCGATGCAGCTTTGGCGTCGCTCACACCGCAAGCCTTTGTGCACGACTACCTTCACCGCAAATTGCAGGTGGCGGGGGTTGTTGTGGGTTACGACTTCGCGTTTGGCAAAGGTCGAAAAGGTTCCACGGCCGATCTGAGAACGCTTGCCGCGCAAGTGGGCATCGCCGTCGATGTGGTCGCGGCCGTGGGCGTTGACGGCCTCGTCTGCTCTTCGACGAAAATTCGAGAATTTGTCTTAGAGGGGCGCGTTGAGGGCGCCGCGATGTTGCTCGGGCGTCCGTTTGCGCTCGAAGGCATCGTGGTCAAAGGCGCGCAGCGCGGCCGGCAGCTGGGGTATCCCACGGCCAACATCGCGGCCGAAACCGAGCTTTTGCCCCGCGCGGGGATCTACGCGGCGTGGGCACAGGTGCCCGATGGCGCGGGCCACCACGCGGTGATGGCCGCCGTCAGCGTTGGCACCAACCCCACTTTCACACAAGCGGGCACGCTTTCGATCGAAGCCTACCTGCTGGATTTTTCCGCAGACCTTTACGGCCAACGACTGCGCATCGATTTTGTGTCCCGCTTGCGCGAAGAACGTCGCTTCGAAAGCATCGAGGCTTTGGTGGCTGCCATCGGTCACGACGTCGAGCAAACGCGGCAGAAGCTTTCCAAGCCGCCGGCAAACGGCTAACGTTGCCTTGTGACGATGCCAAGCAAAGCCGCCGAGCCGTTTGAGACCGAAACCATGGCCGAGCTTTGTGCCCGGCAAGGCCGTTTCGGCGCGGCCATCGCCATTTTTAAAAATTTGTTGCAGGGCCATCCCGGTCACGCGGCCGCAGGGCGGTGGGCCGCGAAACTCGCGGAGTTGGAAGACGCTTGGGATGAAGAAGACGGCGGGCCCACGTTGCCACACGAAGTGCCCTTGCCGGGAGCCCCGGGCGTGCTGGTGGTGACAGGACAAGACGCCGACGGCGAGAGCGCCGCGATCGTCGCCTGGGCGCTGCCGCCCACGCCCTCCCCGCCGGTGCTGGAGGTGATGCTTGTGGTCAAAGGTCCGGACGGCATCGAAACCGTGCGTCGTCAGCTAACCGTGTCGGCTTCGTCTGGCCGCATTGCCGTGGCCGCACCGGGCTTGCATTCCGCGATCGCCGCCTGCGGCATCGTGAGGGATGGCGCCTTCATTCCTATGGCGCGGTCCGCTTTGCCTTCGGCTTAAGGGCCATCGCCAGTTGCGCTGGGATTTGCCCGCGCGAAGTGGTACTGTCCCGCCCCTATGTTTTCCGGAGTCATCACCGCACTGGTAACGCCGTTCCGCAACGATCGCGTGGACGAGGAGGCTTTGCGCCGCCTTGTTAACGACCAGATCGCGAACGGCATCGATGGTCTTGTTCCCTGTGGCACCACGGGCGAGTCGGCCACCCTTGATGTCGACGAGCACCTGCGCGTCATCAAGATCGTGGTGGAGGAAACCGCCAAACGCGTGCCCGTCATCGCCGGCACCGGCGCCAACTCAACGAAGGAAGCCATCTCGCTGTCAAAGGCGGCCAAGTCCGCTGGGGCCGACGGCATGCTGCAAGTGACGCCATACTACAACAAGCCCACGCAAGACGGCTTGTTCAATCACTTCAAGGCCATCATCGAGGCCGTGCCGTTGCCCACCGTGGTCTATAACGTTCCAGGCCGCACCGCGTGCGATCTGCTGCCCGAAACGTTGGAGCGTTTGTGCGCGATCAAGCAAGTGGTCGCTGTGAAAGAAGCCACAGGTTCAGCCACGCGTGCTGCCGAAATCATCGCGCGCACGGGCGATCGTCTGACTGTGCTTTCCGGTGACGACGCCACGTCGTTCGCTTTGTACGCGCTCGGCGCCAAGGGCTGCATCTCGGTGGTATCAAACGTGGCGCCGCGCCTGATGTCCGCCATGTGGGACGCAGCGGCCGCTGGTGAATGGAACACAGCCCGCGATCTGCACTACAAGTTGTTTGGCATCGCGCAGGGTCTGTTCGTTGAATCGAACCCGATCCCCGTCAAAGCCGCCTTGGCCATGATGGGCCGCATCTCTGAAGAAATTCGCCCGCCGCTGTATCCCTTGTCGCAAAAGTTCCGCGACAAGCTCAAGCACCAACTGGCGGATCTCGAACTGCTCTAAGCGTGTCACTGCCATGACCACACGAATTGCCGTTCTGGGCGCCTCGGGCCGCATGGGCCGCGCCATCATTCGCATCATCAGTGAAACGCCGAACGCTCGTCTGGCGGCCGCGGTTGAACGCGTTGGCTCACCACAAGCCGGGCAAGACGCCGGCGCTTTGGCTGGCTTGGCGCCCACAGGCGTGCTTGTCACCACGGAAGCGCCCGCGCCGGGCACAACCGACGTTTGGATAGACTTCACACTGCCCACCGCAACGATTGGCAATGTGAAAGCGGCCGCCGCGGCAGGCGCTGGCATCGTGATTGGCACCACGGGCCTCAACGATGAACAAAAGCAAGAGATCGCCGGGCTCGCGCAAGCGTGCCCTGTGGTGCTGGCCCCGAACATGTCTGTGGGCGTGAACGTGTTGCTTAAGCTTGTCGCGGATGCCACGCGGTCACTCGGCGAGGCGTACGACATCGACATCGTGGAAGCGCATCACAAGATGAAGCGCGACGCGCCCTCAGGAACAGCTTTGCGTTTGGCCGAGGCGGCGGCTGAAGGCCGCGGTGTGCCCTTAAAAGACGTGGCCTGCTATAGCCGCCACGGCGACATTGGCCCACGCCCCGCAGGCGAGATCGGCATTCAAACCTTGCGCGGCGGCGACGTTGTGGGCGATCACACGGTGTTTTTCTTCGGGCCCGAAGAGCGCATCGAGATCACCCACCGCGCCTCTTCGCGCGATGCTTTCGCGCGAGGCGCCGTGCGTGCGGCGCAGTGGTTGGCGGGACGCAAGGCTAGCATTTACGACATGCGCGATGTGCTGGGCTTGAAGTAGCGGCCAGCCATGGCTCGTCGTCGCAAAGAAGCCCTGCCCGATTACGCGGCCTTGCCCACCGAGGCCGACAACCCTCGTTCGGAATTTCTCGACACACTGCCGCCCGATGACGTGGTGAAATTGATGTTGGACGAAGAGTCCAACGCGATCAAAGCCGTCAAAGCGCGATCTGAACTGGTAGCCAAGGGCGCGCGGCTTATTGCAGATACGCTCGCCAAAGGCGGCCGCATGATCTATGTCGGCGCGGGCACGTCGGGCCGGCTGGGCAACCTCGACGCCGCCGAGTGCGTGCCCACCTTTGGCATTCCGCCATCGTTGGTGGAGGCGATTGTGGCAGGCGGCAGCCGCGCGCTCGTGAAATCCGTTGAAGGCGCAGAAGACGACACGCGCGAAGCCGAACAGCGTTGCAAACGCATCGGCGTCGGCCCCAAGGACGTGGTCATCTGCATCGCGGCTTCAGGCGTGACGCCATTCGTGCGCTCAGCGTTGGAATACGCGCACGGCCGCCGCGCAGCCACCATCTTCATCACGTGCGGCCGCACGGTTACCTATGATGACGGCACACCGATCGCCGACGTCGTGATCGAGTTGGCCACGGGTCCCGAGGTGATCTCGGGGTCAACGCGGTTAAAGGCAGGCACGGCCACGAAGGTGACTTTGAATGCCCTCTCCACCACAGCGTTTGTGTTGCTGGGGAAAACGTATGGCGGCCTCATGGTCGACGTGCGCCCCACCAATACCAAACTGTGGGCACGCGCCACACGCATCGTCCAACGCCTCACCGGCCTGCCCGAAGCGGACGCGCTGGCGCTGATCAAAAAAGCTGGTGGCCGCGCCAAGGTCGCCCTGGTGATGCACCACGCACACGTCAACGCTTTGAAGGCCAAAGAGTTGCTCGTGCAACACCGCGGCTCGCTGCGTGCGATCGTCGGTGACTTAGACAGCCACAGCTAGTGCAGCGGCGCGGCGGGCGTCTTGCGCCGACGCGACAACACCACGAACAGCGACGGCAACGCGACGATTGCGGCCAACAAACAAGCCACTTCACCAAGAATGGCCATGGCACCAAACCCGCGCAAAGCTTCGTTGCGCGCGGCCAACAGTGAGCCATAGCCCACGATCGTGGTCCACGAACACAACGTTACGGCGCCGCCAGTTGAAACAACAGCGGCGATCACGTCGTGATCATCGCGGTAGCGCGCCATCACGTTCAACGCATATTCGGCGCCAATGCCAAACGTGATCGGCAGCGCAATGAAGTTCAAGAACGTGATCGCCACGCCCCCCCACCCTGCCGCGCCCAACATCCACAACACCCCCAAAAGCAGCGACAGCACGGAAGCGCCCGCGGCCCACCAGGGGCGCATGATCAACAAGGCCAGCACAATCACCGCCAACAGCGAAACGCCGGTGGCGATGGGGCCGTCTTTCAGGATCGATCGAATCATCGCGCCAAACACAACCGCGTGGCCAGCCGTTTCAATGACCTTGGTGCTGCCATCCGCTAGTTTGACGTGGATCTGCTGCGTGATGGCGGCCATCTCCAGTAGATCGCGGCCGTTCCATACCGAGAAGCCTTTTTCGACGGGATAAAACAGCACAACTTTGCCGACGGTTCCATCGGCCTCTCGGAAGGGGCGTTGGGCCAAAGGTGGCAAATCCGTGGGCTCCAAAACTTTCAGCCCCTCGGGTGGATCCACCACACCCAGCTTCTTGCGCTCTTCGTCAGTCAGCACCTCAAGCGCGGGATCGTGCGCGAGCCGGCGAATGTGATTGATGAGCTCAAGCTTTTCAGCCTGAACCTCGGGTGTACCGGGCAACATGTCGTAGATCGTGACGACTTGTCCGATGAGGGGTTTGTCAGCGTGGCGGGCCTTATCTTGTGCCCACAGCGATTTGCGAATCGGCTCAACCTCGTTCAGCTCATCCGCGAGCACGATGGTGGGCTGGGGCCACCGACCAAACAACTTATCGAGGCTGCTAGAGAACTCTTTTTGGTTCTGCGTTTGATCGATGTTCGCCGCCAACTTGCGGAAGTTGTATTCGAAGGGCGCATTCAAGAAGTGTGTGGCGCCCCAGGCACCAATCACCGTTACCACCACCGAAATCACCAACAACGGCGTCGCCCATCGGCTCAACGCACGCCCCACGGGTTGCATCGACCAAGGCGCACGGTGTGAAAGCGTGCGTGGCGACCAGCGGTCCACCAACACCAACAACGCCGGCAGAACCAAGAATGTGCACGACCAACAAAACAGAACCCCCGATGCACCCATCACACCAAACTGCGAGAACCCGCGGAAGCTGGTGAGCACGAGGCTAAGGTACGCCGCCGAGGCGCACACGGCCGCGGTCAAGGTTCCCTTCAAGACACCGGCCAAACTGGCCGCCAAGGCGTCGATGTGCGAATGACCGTGTGCTCGTTCTTCTTCGTAGCGGGACAGCAAGATGATCCCGTAATTGATGCCATTGCCCAATATGATCGAGCCCAAAAATGCCGTGGACGCGTTCAGATACCCGAACGCCAATTCAGCCACGCCAAAGGCCAACACAGTGCCAAGCACCGCCGGCACGCCGATGAGAGGCGCGCTCCGCAGGCTGCGGAAGTAAACACCGATGGAAATCGCCACCACCACCAAACAGGTAACGGTGACCCACACGATGTCGCGCTCCACGGCGCGACGGCTGGCGATGGCCGTGACGATGGGGCCACCAGGCTCGACCGTCATTTGCGGGTGAAACCCCTTGGGGTCCATCGCCGCGATGATGCCCTTGGTCTCGGCCAGCAACGCCTCCCCCGCGCGCTCCACGAACATACCGCCTGGAGGCAAAGCCACGACCCAGACGTATTTGCCATCTTCGCTCATGAAGTAACCGCCAGGAAAGCGATCCGACAACGAGCCGCGCTCGCTTTCAATGCGCGCCTTTAACGCCTTCTCCTCGGCCGCGTCTTCTTCGGGATCGCTCAAATCAATGAGCAGCGGGTTCTTTTTCTTCGTGATCTCTTTGCGCAAGCGATCGCGAATCTCTTCGAGATCGTCGGTCTTCAAATACAGCCATTGGTTGGCTTCAAAGAACGCCTTCAGATCTAAGACGTTGTAGGTCGCTAGCTCCGAGATATCAATGGGCAGCTTGCGCAACTTGGACGTTAACGCTTCGGCGTACTTAAGGTTGGCGTCTTTGTCCGGCGAGCGAATGCCGATCGCGAGAAGGCTGAGATCGCCCGTGCGCTTCTGCGATCGCAACAGAGCCATGACGCCCGGATCTTTGCTGGGCAACAGCTCGTGAAAGGCCGTTTTCAGTTCAAGTCGTGACACCAGCACGACGCCCAAAACGAAAGCCAAAAAGGCCACACCAAGGATCGCAAAGGGGTGGCGACTGACCCAAGCGGCGTAGCGCTTGGCAACGGGATGTATTTGCAGCGAAGGTGGCACGCGCGAAGCCGCCGAGCGTAGCAGAGTTTCGACGAGCCGCGAAATGAACCACCGTCATAGGGCTGGCGCTCGCGTGGTGAATTTTCAACAGGTGAACTGAAGGTAACCTTGCTAGCTTTAATATATGGCCAGCATCGGGCACGTTGCCGTTGGAATGCTGGCGGGCAGACTGCACGGCGCCCGCAACGGTAAAGATCTGATGGCCACGATGTCGGCCTATGCAGGTCTGTCTCTGCTGCCGGATCTGGATATCGTACCGTTGGCCTTCGGCGTTCACGACAAGGGGCTCTGCGGTCACCGCGGGATCTCCCACACGTGGTTATTCGCGGCGCTGGTTTCGGCGGTGGCTTACTTCCTATTCCGCAAAGGCCGCAACCCCATCCGCGTGACCGTGCTGACCTTCCTCACCGTGGCCAGCCATGGGCTGCTCGACGCCTCCACCACGGACAGCCGAGGCATCCACTTGTTGTGGCCGCTGTTCGACGAACGCATCGTCATGCCGTTGCGGCCCATCCCTGTGGCGCCGTCGGGCATCGCGTTTTTGTCTTGGCGCGGGATTCAAGTCTCTTTGGTTGAGACGTTGTACTTTCTGCCCGTGATGCTGTTGGCGCTTTGGAAGGCGCCGCTGCGCTCGTTCTTGAAAAGCCGGTACCCCACCTTGGCTCGCGTTCAGGTGTTCATTGTCTGCACGGCGTTCTGCCTGGTGTCCGGCCAGATCCTGCTCATGCACTCCGAGCTCGTCGCGCGCACCTGGGACCCGAAGGGCTATGACGCCCGAAATGGGCCCACGCCCCAAGGCCCGGCCCGGCCACACTGAGGCCGCCTGCCGCTACGGTTTTTGACCCGTGACGATGGCAACCATCTCGGGCGGCAACATGCGCAGGGGGATGCGCAACTGTTCCACCACCAACTTGCAGCGCCGGGCTTCCTCGGCCGTGACCACGCCGTCGGCCAAAACTTCGGCCTGGAGGGCTCCAACGGAGTCCAAATAGACGGCCTTCACATCACTGACCGTTAAGAGCGCGTCCCGAAAAAAACCTTGAAGGGATTCGCGTTCACCGGCGTCAATCACGCCGTCTTCAAGCACCTTGGCAATCAACCCACCAAGCTTTGCTTTCGCCTGCTGCCGCACCTGTTCGTCCATGCCCGGGCACATCGGCGTTTGGTTTTGAACACTTGAGATGGTGAAAGTTCACCACCTGTAAGCCTTTCTGCCACGTGTGATTGTGGCAAATTGATGTCTTTTTAGACACTTATCTCTACCTGGGGCATATGGATCGGGCCTTGCTTTAGGGCTACCCCAACATGGACATCCAGGTTCCTGCCGCTTTCAGCTCCACGCCTCGCCGGGTGTCCCGCGCGGTTTCGCCTCGCCTTGCGGCTCCCAAGGTCATCCTTTGCGACCTGGATGGAACGCTCATCGACACGATGCCGGTTTTGGCCGACTTGGCCACCGAGGTGCTTGAAGAGATGTACGGGATGGACCGTGGCCTGGCCCGGGACATGTACCTCGCCACATGTGGCCTTCCCTTCATCCGCCAGCTGGACGTGATTTGCCCAGGCGACGCCCGCAACCAAGCGGCGTCCGATCGGTTCGAGGCTGCCAAGCCCGCCCGCTGCAGCACCGCCAAGCTGTCCGCCGACACGCGCTTGGCCCTGGAAGAAATGCGCTCACGCGGTGTTCGCGTGGTGGTTTCGTCAAACAACGGCACCGAAAACGTTAACACCTTCATCAAGCACAACCCGTTCCCATTTGACTTGGCCTTGGGCTACGGCAATGGCTTGGCCAAAGGCAAGGCGCACGTGGAACTGGCGATGAAACACTTTGGTGTGGCTCGCGAGGATTTGATGTTCGTGGGCGATTCGCTTCACGATGGCGACATCGCCGAAGTTGAAAACCTGCGCTTCATCGGCGTGGCCGGCACCTTCTCGCGCGAGCGCTTCATGTTGAAGTTTCCGAAGCATCCTGTGGTGGATCGTTTTGGCGACATCCCCAGCTTGTTCTGGAACGTGGCCTCCGCCGCAGGCATGTGAGCGTGGCCGCACTTGACGTGGTGTTGATGGCGGCCGGCCTCGGCAGCCGCTTGGGAGATCTCACGCGCAGCCTGCCGAAGGCTTTGATCGCTGTGAACGGCAGTCCCCTGTTGGCTTACGGGTTGGCGTTCGCGCGCTTGCTCTCGCCCCGCAAGATCATCGTCGTGGGCGGCTTCGAGTTCGACCAAGTGCAAAGCACGCTCGGCGCATTGTCTGAAGGCTCAGCTGCCGGTTTGCCCATCGAACTTGTGCGCAACACGGAATTTCGTCGCGGCAACATCCTCTCCTTCCAGGCGGCGCGGCCCCACCTCACGGATGATTTTGTGCTGCTGAACGTCGACCACATCTATCGGCCTGCCATCGCCCGTGTGGTGACCGCCGCCGTTGATGACGTCACTGGCTTCATCGACACCGATCGGTCTTTGGGCAACGATGACATGAAGGTGCTGCGCGATGACCGCGGCCGCATCGCCGAGATCGCGAAGACGCTCACCACCTTCGACTGCGGCTACGTGGGCATGACCCGCGTTCCCGGCGGGGCGCGCGCCCGCTACCTGGCTGAAGTGGACGCGGCGATGGCGCAAGATGGCCTCGACATTCACGTCGAGCGTGTGCTGGCTCGTTTGGCACGCACAAGCACCCCGCCGCACTGCCGCGACATCAGCGGTCACGGCTGGTTGGAAGTGGATACGCCCGACGAACGCAGCCACGCCGAGGCACAACTGCGCACGGGCGGCTGGTCTGGCCTGCGGGTTTAGGCGGAACGTTTTGCGTGCGCGCTGGCCAGCTGGTCAAGCATGGTGCGCGTTGTGTCCAAGTCCACGCAGCCGTCGGTGATGCTTTGACCGTGGCGCAAGGCCACGCCTGGGGCGGGCGGAAACGCTTGCTTGCCGGCCACGAGGTTGGATTCAATCATCACGCCCAGGATGTGGTTGTGACGTTTCACCTGCGCGGCGATGTCGCTGAGCACCGTGGGTTGGCGGCTATAGTCCTTGAGGCTGTTGTCGTGGCTGCAATCGATCATGATCCGCGAAGGCAAGCCGCCCTTCTTTAATTCCGCTGCGGCGCTGATGACGTTCGTTTCGTCGTAATTGGGCCCTGCCAGACCACCACGCAACACCAAGTGGGTGTCCTTGTTGCCCGAGGTTTCAACGATGGCCACGCGGCCATGCGAGTCGACGCCCAGAAAATGGTGCGGTTGCGCTGCCGACTTCATGGCGTTGACAGCGGTCTGCAGTGATCCATCGGTGCCGTTCTTAAGGCCGATCGGCATCGACAGGCCCGAGGCCATCTCACGGTGGGTTTGGCTTTCAACCGTGCGCGCGCCGATCGCCGCCCACGCAATCGCTTCGGCCAAGTATTGCGGCGAGATCGGATCCAGGACCTCAGACGCGGCGGGGATGCCACGCTCAGCGAGCGACACCAGCAGACGCCGGCCGAGGCGCAAACCCGTCTCCACATCATAGGTGCCATCAAGGTGCGGATCGTTGATGAGCCCCTTCCACCCCACGGTCGTTCGGGGCTTCTCAAAATAGACCCGCATCAAGATCAGCAAAGACGACGCATATTCTTTGCGAGCCGACGCCACGAAGGCGGCGTATTCCTCGGCCATGCCAAGGTCGTGAATGCTGCAGGGGCCCACGACCACCAGCAGGCGCTGATCTTCGCCGTGGATGAGGCGGCGCACTTCTTCGCGCGTGGTGGCCACCGTCTCGGAGGCGGCATCACTCATGGGGATCTCGGCCACGATCTGCGCGGGAGACGCCAGCAGTTTGTAGTCTTTGACGTGAAGGTTATTCGTTGGGCGCATGGAAAAGACGCGAACCATAGCAGGGTTGGTTCGTATCTTCAGCCGGTAAACGCTGCGTCATCTGGGTGGTGAACGACTTCGTATTCAGGAACTGTATGAGCCATGCCAAGGCGCGGTATGGTAAGGGAAAGAGCCTCGCTATGACGTCACCCACCGCCACCGATTCAAACAACGACGCCAACCCCAGCAACTTCATTGCAGACATCGTTGATGAAGATCTGCGCACCGGACGCACCCAGGGGCGCGTGGTCACGCGTTTCCCGCCTGAACCGAACGGCTACCTTCACATCGGTCACGCCAAATCGATTTGCTTGAACTTCCCGCTGTCGCAGAAAAGCGCCAACGGCAAGTGTCACCTGCGCTTCGACGACACGAACCCCAGCACCGAAGACGTGGAGTACGTGAACTCGATCCAGAACGACGTTAAATGGATGGGTTTTGACTGGGGCACGAATTTATTCTTCGCCTCCGATTACTTTGAGCGCCTGTACGCGTGGGCCGTCCAGATGATCAAAGACGGCAAGGCTTACGTCGATAGCCAAACAATCGAACAAATTCGCGAGACGCGCGGCAATTTCTACAAGCCGGGCGACGAAAGCCCCAACCGCAACCGCTCGGTCGAGGAGAACCTCGATCTCTTCGCGCGGATGCGGGCGGGCGAATTTCCTGATGGCGCTCACGTGCTGCGCGCCAAGATCGACATGGCCCATCCCAACATCAACATGCGTGACCCGTTGATGTATCGGATCAAGCACGCACACCACCACCGCACGGGCGATGCGTGGTGCATCTATCCGGTTTACGACTGGGCGCACGGGCAATCCGATGCCATCGAAGGCATCACACACAGCATTTGCACGCTGGAATTCGAGGATCATAGGCCGCTTTACGAGTGGTACCTGGAGCAACTGGCCGACGTGGCGCCCGAGCGGCGGCCCCGCCAAATTGAATTCGCCAAGCTCAACCTCACGTACACCGTCTTGAGCAAACGCCGCCTGCAGCAGATGGTGAAAGAAGGCATCGTGGATGGTTGGGACGATCCGCGAATGCCCACGCTCGCGGGCCTCCGCAGGCGAGGTTTCACGCCCACAGCGTTGCGCAAGTTCTGTGATCGGATTGGCGTGTCTAAGCGCGATGGCATCGTTGACATCTCGCTGCTTGAGTACGCCTTGCGCGAAGATCTGAACGCCACATCCCCACGCGTCTTTGCGGTTTTGAAGCCGTTGAAGGTGGTGATCGAGAACTTGCCCGAGGGCCACACAGAAACTTTCGATGGCGCCTATAACCCGGAAGATCCAAGCGCCGGCAGCCGTCCACTCACGCTCACCCGCGAGGTGTTCATTGAACGCGATGATTTCGCGGAAGTGCCACCCAAAAAGTGGTTCCGATTGGCCCCGGGGGCTGAGGTGCGTTTGCGGTACGCATGCATCATCAAGTGCGAGCGTGTGATCAAGAACGATCAGGGCGAAGTGGTTGAGTTGCGCTGCACCTGGGATCCCAACTCACGCGGCGGCTCGCCGTCCGACGGTCGAAAAATCCGAGGCACCCTGCACTGGGTTTCGGCCACGGGTTCTTTGCCCGCCCAGATTCGCAACTACGATCGGTTGTTCACGGTTGAGAACCCGCTCGACGAGGCGTTGGGCGGTGACTTCCGTAAACATCTCAATCCAAAATCACTTGAAGTGCTGCAAGAAGCACGCGTCGAGCCCAGCTTGGCCACGGCCGCCAACGGGACTCGTTTTCAATTCGAACGCCTTGGCTATTACTGCGTCGATAGCCAAGACTCTCGTCCTGACAAGCTGGTGTTCAACCGCACGATTACACTCAAGGATTCGTGGTCGAAGGTGGCGCCGAAGGACGAATAACGGGCGGCGCAATCGCGCTGCGGCGGGTACACAAGGCGGCGAGGCCCAGGCCATTTGGACCTGTCTTGGCGCACTCCGTGTGGTATCTTGTGGGCCATGTCTGGCCCCGGCTTCCCAAAGGCCCCTTCGACCCGGTCAGCTGGGCCAGGGTTGCCACCTCCTCGTCCCACGCCACCTCCTCCGCCGCCGGCAGGGCGTGTGAAAGCGAGCCCCTCGCGACCGAGTTGGACCCCGCCGGCCGCGCCGGGATACACGCCGCCGCGTGCGATGCCTGCAACGCCCTCAAGTTCATCACTTGGTCCTGCGGCCATGGCACCTTGGGATGAAATCAACCTCACCCCTTCGAGCCCCGAGCCATTGCCGGTGCACAACGAAGCCGCGGCTTACCCACCGACGCCACCGCCCGTGGCAACCGCTTATAACCAGGGATACGGCCAACCTCAAGGTTACGCGCAAGGCTACAGTCAAGCGCCAGCCGCCTCGGGTTATCCGAACACGGGTCCCTACGGCGCGCCACCGCCGGTGTCCGCGTACCCGGCGCAGAACACGGGGCAACAGCCAGGCCAAGGCAACGATTGGCCGGCACGCGCACCGAACCCTGACAGTCTGCTCGGGCGCACGGCGGCCAAGTCTCAACGGGCGGGCGACGATCCCTACGCCACCGAAACCATTCCGTCGGCGCACCTGCGCGCGATTCGTCGGCGCGGACGTATGGGCTGGCTTATGGCGCTGCTTGGCTTCGCGGCTCTCGCGGCCGCAGTTGTGCTTGGCCTAGACGATCGCGAAAAGCTTGTGGCGGCTCAGGCCAAACAAGCGCAAGGCCTGGTGGAGGCACAAACGCGCGCCGAGGCAGCCGAAAAGGCTCGTATTGAGGCAGAGCGTGCGTTGGCCACGATGAAAGACGAAGTGGCCGCCAAGGACACAGCGTCGGGCGAAGACCAAAAGTTGATCGGTGCCCTCAAGGGACTGCTCTCGAGCAAAGAAGGTGAAATCGAAGCGGCTGGGAAAAGCGTTTCGGTGAGCCTCGTCGATGACGTGATGTTCCCGAGCGGCAAGGCCGAGCTTTCGTTGTCTGGCTTTCGCGTCCTGGCGCGCGTGGGCAAGCTGCTCAAAGAAACGACCGATCGGCAAATCGTGATCGGTGGCCACACCGACGACCGACCATTGAAGAAAAAAGGTGGCTTCGAGACGAACTGGGAATTGTCGGCTGCACGCGCCGTCAATGTGGTTCGTTACCTTGTAGAAGAAGTGGGCGTCGATCCCAACCGGATCTCCGCAGCGGCTTATTCGCAGTACAAACCGCGAAGCAAGAACCTTGCGAAGAACCGGCGGATCGAAGTGCTGCTCACGCCTGTGCTCGCTGTGAAGCCAGCGAAATAGGTCTTGTTTTAAGGCGCAGGCGGCTCGGCGGCCAAGGCGGCGATTTCTTGCGCCGTCAGCGGTCGGTTGTAAAGGCGAACCTCATCGAGCGCGCCATCCCAAAATTCTTTCACGGTATCTGTGTTTTGGTTTCCGCCGATGATGAGCGGCGTGTTGTCGGCGGCGACGGGCCAGCCGCTGTCATAAGAGCCTTGTGGCAGGCCGTCTAAGTATGAAACCTGCGTGATACCATCGTAGGTGCCGGCAATGTGATGCCACGTGCCGTCCACCGGCACCGTTTGGGCACCCGTGGCTGGGAAGAAGTGAATGCTGGTGCTCACCTTTCCAGCAACCAAGCCCAAGCCGAACAACTCGTAGGCCGTGCCAACTTCGTGGCGACTGATGATGAAGTTGTAGTCTTCACCCGTGGCATCGATGCTCTTGACTTGAACCCACGCGGCCATCGTGACGGATCCGCCGTTCGTCGACGTCTCGTTGATCGATTCTGAAGCGGGCACTTTCACCCATTCGTCCTTGCCGTTGAGTTCCAAACCTTGGCCGGAGCGTCCCTTGATCCATTTGGGGTTGGCGGCCAAGGGCGAATCCTGAATGGAACCAGCCAAGATAGTTCCATTGTTGCCTTTGCCTGAGGCGTCTTTGACGCCGGTGCCTGAGCCTTCGTTGAAGCGCCAATAGCCAATCAGCCCGTCGCCCACGGCGCCGCCCACAGGACCGCCTTGACCACTGGCGCCGCCATCGCTTATCACCCCGCCGCTGCCCCCCGGTGACGTTGAAGTGCCGCCAGCACCACCACCTTTGCCGCCAGCACCACCACCCATGCCGCCGCCGCCTTTGCCCGCTTTTCCACCGCCGTTGACGACGGGCTCATCATCGCCGCCGTTGGGGGAAC
Source organism: Deltaproteobacteria bacterium (assembly GCA_033763315.1). Taxonomy (GTDB): domain Bacteria; phylum Myxococcota_A; class Polyangia; order Fen-1088; family Fen-1088; genus JAGTJU01. The sequence goes on along the minus strand of JANRKS010000002.1, from coordinate 309,551 downwards.
AGCCGAGTCCCGCCCACAGGCTCGTCGCGATCGCTAAGCTCACCAAGAGAGTCTGCTTTTTCATCGTTGCTCCAAGTCACGGGTTTAAGCGCACCACGTCGCAAGGTGGTGTTGGAACTGAAACGAAGAGGCCCGCGGTCTTGGACGAAGATTTTTCTGGGCAGAGCGCGCGCCTTGGGTGAAGGTCAAAATGAAAAAAAACATTCGTCCAAGCGCGGGCGCTCGTTCGTTCGGGTCTTTGTATGTGGACCGCTAACAACCCGTGGCACGCCTCGCTTGGCACGCGCCTGCACCACGCCATGAGCCACAATCCCGATGATCTGACGCTGTTCCATAACGGGGACAGGCGCGCGATGGCCGATTGCTACGAACGGCACTTTGAGGATGTGTGGCAGGCGGTAGGCACCGTGTTGCAGGGTGCGGATCGCGACACCGTGGTTCACGAAGTGTTCCTGGCCTTGCTGGAAAGCGGCGAGTTGCGGCGCAGTTTTATGGGTGGCTCTTTGGGCGCGTGGCTTCGCGTGGTGGCACGTAACCGCGCGATTGATCACCACCGCCGCGTTGTGGCGCGTGAACGGCCCCTGTTGGAGGAAACGCAATCGACGATGCCCAATGATGAGGGGCAAGCCCAAGATCGCCTGTCGTCGCAGCTCGACGCGCGCCACTTCCTTGAAAAGATCAACGCGGCCATCCCGGCGAAGTGGGCCAAGGTCTTTGAAGCGCGCTTCGTAAGGCAACTGTCGCAGCGGGATGCCGCCGCCACCCTGAACATGCACCGCACAACTTTGGCTTACCAAGAGCTACAATTGCGTCGCCTCCTGCGTCGGATGCTGAAAGAAAGCCGAACATCATGACCAACAGCCAAGGCCACGCCACCAAACTCATCGATGCACACTTTGCCTTGAGCACGACGGCAGCCGAGGAGCAACGCATGCGTGCGCACCTAACTGACTGCTTGGCGTGCAGCGCTTATTACGAACGCGCGCTGGTCGTTTCAAGATTGACCCCGCACGCACCAACCGCAAAAGAGCGGCTTCGCGTGGCGCTTGATTTACAGAAGCCCCCACGCGTTGTGCGCCCGTGGGCGTGGGCGGCAAGCGCAGTCGCGTTGGCGGCCGCGGCATGCGTATTCTGGTTGACGCCATCACAGCGAACGCAGGCTCCGCCCGATGGTTGGAGTGAACGTGGCAACACCGACAACGGCGCCCTGGCCGTTTATGAAGTGGGCTCCAACGATCAACGGCAACCGCTGGCGCCCAAAGCGGTGATCACAAAGGCGAGTGAACTGACGCTTTCTTATCGGGCGCCCGCTGGGTTTGCGTTTGTCATGGTGTTCGCTATCGACGCCAAGGGACAGATGTTTTGGTACGAGCCTGCGTGGAACGACGCGCGCCAAACGCCCACGGGGAAGGCCATCCGGCCGCAGCGTACGTACGCCATGGACGATGCGGTGGCACACGCGTTTGCGCCGGGGCCGGCCAAAGTTGTGGCTGTGTTCTTGAAGTCGAAGCTCAACGTTCGCGAGGCCGAATCCGCTTGGCAGCGCGGCGATCACACTTTGCGCACATTGGATCGTGCCGCGCAGATTGCAACGCACCCTCTGACGGTGGCGGGGGAGGCGGACGATGCCACGCAATAATTGGTTGTGGCTTATGCCGCTTGTGGCGTGCCTTTGGCAGCCCACGGCGCTCGCCGCGCCGGCGGCCACAAAAACATACGCGTTGATCATCGGCGTGAATCAGCCGAACGAGGCGGGGCTTGCGCCGCTGCGGTTCGCAGATGATGACGCTTTAAAATACACAGCCCTGCTCCGCACCTTGGGCGCGCAAACGTTGACGTTGTCCGATCCGGACGCAAACACGCAACGGCTATTCGAGGAGGCTCATGCTCTCAAGCCACCTACGTGGAAAGAATTCGATGCCGCCACCACGTGGCTAAAACAACGCGTGGCAGACGATCGCGCGGCTTCCGAAGCAACGGTTGTGTATTTCATCTATGCGGGCCACGGCGCGCGCGACGAGCAAACGCAGGAGGGATTTTTGACCTTGGCGGACGCGCGCCTGGACGCCAGCCGCTTGTTTGCTTCGCTGGTTGACAAGGTGAACGCAGATACGTTTCACGTCATCGTTGATGCCTGCAATTCACAGTTCTTGACCGAGGCGCGCGGGCCAGGAGGTCAACGGCGTGCGCTGTCGCCGTTCGCGCGCGAGGTGGCCCGGCGTGCCTTGGATCGCCGCGTGGGCTTGATGTTTGCCACCAGCAGCATGACCCAAACGTTCGAATACGAAGGCTTTGCCGCAGGCGTGTTCAGCCACTTGGTGCGCTCGGGCCTGGCGGGCGCCGCTGACGTGGATCTGGATGGGCTGGTCACCTACGAGGAGTTGCAGCGGTTCGTGGCTTTGGCGGCCGAACCGATCGCGAACGAACTTTATCGCCCGCGCGTTCACGCCTTGCCACCGGAGCACACGCGGACGCTTGCAGACCTACGATCAGCGCTGCACAACCAGATCTTCGTCTCGGGCACGGCAACGTCGGCCCACCACGCGATTGAGGATCGCAACGGCATTCGCGTGCTTGATTTTCACAACGCCCAAGGCCAGGCAGTGCATTTGGTGTGGCCGCAAAACGCATCAACGCTGTACGTATTCGATGACGACAGCGATACAGAGGTGCAGTTGAGCCGCGTCGATGGAGTCGTGAATCTGGCGGCGTTTTCACCGCAACAGCGCCGCACAAGTGCCCGCGGCGCCGCTGACCATGCATTCCGCAGCTTGTTCGCGCTGCCATTTAGTGCACAGAAGCTCGCGGCCATTGACCTGCGTGACCAGGCGGTTGCCGAGCCCCTTCCCCCCGCTCCAAGACAACCAACACCACCGCTTGCGAAGGCCGCATTTTGGACGGCGGGCGCGCTGACCGCGGCGAGCGTGCTGTCGTTCGGAGCTGCGTATGTGACGTTGCATGAAGCCGACGCTCGCACCGATCAAGCCAGAGCCGACAAACTCAACGATCGCGCCCACACGCTGCAATGGGCGGCGGCGATCGGGCTTGGTTTAGCGGCCGGTGCGGCCACCACAGGGTGGATGCTACTTGCACTGCCGCGCGCTGCCGACAATGCTCATATGGATGGCGTTGCGTTCGCATTGTCTGGTCGCTGGTAAAGCGGCGACGCGAGGCCCCCTGTTGTTGGGTGGGATTGTTTGCCTGCTGGCGCTCCTATGCGTGGGCGGCTGCTTAGAGCCACTGCCGCTCAAGGGCAAACCCTGCCCTTGCGCCAAAGGTTTCTCTTGCTGTACGGCGCTCAACATCTGCGCGAATCTGTGTCCGTCCGAGGCAGCGCCACCTGTAACCCCTGGTCCTGTCAGCCTTTCGAGCGCGCTCACAGCGGGGGCATCCGCCGTTGCGTTGATGGGCACGGAGGCCACGGCGGTGGCGCTTGAACCCAACGGCACGTTGTGGGCTGGCACCACTTGTCATGGCCTGTTCCGTCGCCAAGGCAACGCTTGGACTTACTTCGATGCCTACAACGCACGCGTGCCAGACAGCGGCGTTCATGCACTGCTTTTGGGCAGCGATGGAACGAAGTGGATCACCTCACGCCGAGGTTATCTTTACGCTTACGACACCAACACCAACCTCAGCGTCTTCGGTGCGGCGCCGCTTGTTCACGCGGGCGAGCGTGCCCGACAGCCGCTGGTGGAGGATCCAAATGGTGGCGTGTGGTTGGCCGCTGTGTCGGGAGGCGCGGCGCACCTTGTGGGTGCCATGATCGATCGCTTGGACGACGCGCCGTGGAGCCTTCCTTCGATGCCACCCGAGAACCTCAAGGCTTTGGGCAAAGACAGCGCGGGTAACCTCTGGGCCACCACCGCCACCACTGGTCCCGCCCGCCTCAACGTCACCGTCGGTGGCAGCCGCTGGGAAGCCGCCCCTGCAGCCGCCGCGGTCGACGTGCGCACGGTGTCGTCGTCTTCTCAGCCCTCGCCGCTGTTTGCGTCGCCGCAAAAGCTCTACATCGGAACAGAGCCCGTCACGTTGCCAAACGAAGAGTGGGGCCGAGGCGTTGGGTTTATTCGCGAAGACGGCGCTGGGCGTTGGCTTTGCGGATACATCGAACGCAAAGGTCTGCTGCTGGGAACGCGGTCGGGGAGCGCGGTGTTTGTGCTCGATGGCATCAAAGCGGTGGACGCCACAAGCGACGGCAACAAAGGCTGGTGGGTGGCCGCCGGCGCCGCCGGCCTCGTTCACATCAACGAAAGCGGCGTTGTGCTCGAGGAAGTGCCCCTGCGCCCCGCCACCCCGCTGCCATGGCGCGAGCGCCCCTTGGCAGCGCTACTTGGTGAACCGACGGAGGACGTCGATATCGGTGCTCTGCTGACGAACCCGTTCGCTTTGTTTGGCCGTCGCATCCATCTACGCGGACGCTTTGTGCCTCAGCATCCAACGGTTCGGTTCGAGGATGACAAAGGAAACCTAAGAATGATCGCGCCCGCGCCTCACCTCGAATTGCTGCGCTTTTGGACGGATGTCATGAAGAGGCTTCCGGATCCTCCTTTGCCGTTTTGGACGGAGGGACCCGAACAAATGGATTTTTACGGATACGTCGAAGTTGGTGGCTGCAGTGCCGACGCGGCAGAAGCCACAGTTTCGTTCTACATCACGGAGTATTACCCAACGTCGTCGCCAAACGCGCAACGGGCCGCCATCAGGGACGCCCTCGTGACCTACCTCAACAAGCACACCAACTAGATCGCCACCTCGATCGCGGCCCGCACAGACCACAGAAAATCCCAGTTCAGATTCGGCGTCCGTTGCGGCTCGTCGGCATTCTGTTTGGTCTTGACGAAGTGAAAGCTCGCGCCACCGCCGCTGGCCACGGGTGTGAAAAAGATGGTTGGCGGCCCTTCAAACAACACAAACCGATAGCCGCACGTCACGTTGCCTTGCGCGTAGCCAATCAACCAGTCGCCCGGCGTCAGTTCGTTGAGGGTCAAGCTGTTGGTAAGTGACACTTGCCCAAGGCCCACCTGCAGATCCGCATCGACGAACAGCTGTCGCACCCCGCCGCCTAGGTTCGTGCCCAAGGCCAGGCCCGCGCCGCGAAACCGCCCATCGAAGAGGTAGTCCTGCAACGTGTTGCCGTTGATCGTCACCTGATACGGCTTCGTGTACGACATCAAACCGAGCCCAAAGAACACCGGAGGAATTTTGCTCGCGTGATCCTGGATCACAGGGCCGCCGGCCTTGGCGTGGTTGTAACGCACGCCCATCGTAAACGTCTCGAAGCCTGAAACGATGTTCAACTTGTTCATCGTCTTGGGACAATCCTGTAAATCGCCAGAAGCACCCCTATCCACGATGCACACAGGAATTCTCGGCGTTGCGCTGGTGTTGAACGCACGTGATTCATAACGAACGGTGGGCTCCCAGGCTTTCGAGATGGGCACGCCCACGGTGGCCAAAAGCCACGCTGCCTTCGGCAAATGTTGCCCCACCTGCGCCGCGACCGCCGCTTCATTCGTGCGCGGCGCCGCAAGTGAATTGGATTCGTAGTAACCGCGGTGCAGGTTCACATATTTGAACAGCTTGCCTCGCAACTCCACGCTCCACGTGTAATAGCCGCCCACTTTCACGTCAGCGCTTTTGTATTGCTGCGGAAGCCAGCCGCGGTAGGCGCCATCCACCTTGAGGTCGAGTTGCAACCACGGACTTAAAGGACGCTTCGGCACAGCACTCACGATGCGCGGGCTTGTGGCCTCGTCGCTTGAGAACGACCACGTCGCGTCTGGGTTGCCCGCTTTGGCCCCAGTCACAGGCCCACTCGGTTTGACGGCCTTCTTCTTGGGCGGAACCGGATCGGGGGCCGGTGGGTTGGGCGGCGCTTGCAGGTTGTCTTTGACGTGCTCCTTCACGGCGTCGCGCATCGTTTGAGCGATGGCCGCGCGAGGGGCGACGACCATCAATACAACCCCCAACGTCAGGCGCAACGGCATGCGCTGCGATTATAAGGCGGGCGACCGCAAGGCCACAAAATGCCCTGCGCGGCTTCGCAACACGACGCAGCATTTTGCCTCAAGGGCGATTCGTGGACGAGGGCGATCGAAGCCGCTAGTATCCCCTCTCAGCGTACGGTTCTTCCCGTCCTCTTGTTGCTTTTTCGCCTTGGTGTTCCGAGGACGCGATTGTGGTGTGAGGGCGGACGTTCTGGTTCGCTGACACTGGATTCGCCGGTGTGTGATCAAGGCGCCAAAAGGCAAAGCCCGCAGGGCATAAGAGACGAGGACGAGTATTATGGGAAACAAGCTGTTTGTTGGAAATCTGTCGTTTGATGTTGGCGAGGACGAACTGCGCGAGGTGTTCGCGGAGTGTGGCGATGTTCGCTCAGTGGCGGTCCCCCTCGACCGATACACCAACAACCCCCGCGGGTTCGCTTTCGTGGAAATGGGTTCTGAAAGTGACTGCGCCAATGCAATTTCTACCCTTAACGGCCGCGACTTGCGCGGTCGCAGCCTTCGCGTAAGCGAGGCTCTTGAGCGCGGCGCCGGTGGTGGTGGTGGTGGTGGTGGCGGCGGCGGCGGCCGTGGTCCTCGCGGTGGTGGCGGTGGCGGCGGTCGTGACCGCGATCGCGGCGGCGGAGGCGGCGGCGGTGACCGTGACTACCGCGGCGGCGGTGGTGGCGGCGGTCGCTGGTAGCCAGCAAGCCCGTTAGACGTGAAACGGCCTCGGCGAACGCCCGGGCCGTTTTGCTTTTCGAAGCTTAGCCAGCGTTGCGGAGCCCCGCGGCCACGCCCACCAACGACCCCATCAACGCTCGTTCAAGCCCAGGCCGCGCGGCATCGTCGGGAGTGCAGGCACGCAAACGACGCAGCAATTCCACCTGGATGCGACCAATGGGATCCACGTAAGGATTTCGCAAGTCAATCTGCCGCGCCAACGTTGGGTGTTTGGCCAACAGCGGTCCTTCGAAAGTCTCTTCCAATAGATCGCGTGCGTCGTCGAACGCGCGCTTCAAGAGCGGATAGAACGTTTCAGCCAGACCGGGCTCCACAAGGCTCAAGTACTCTTTGGCCACAAGCGGATCGGCCTTGCCCAACGCAGTGGCGGCACTATCTAAAGTGCTCGCGAAAAACGGCCACTGCGCCAACATTTGCCGCCGCAGCTGCACCGGCAGTTTGCGCAACCCCTCGGCCACACCAAAGAAGGACGGCACAGGCAACCTCACCTGCGTCCACGACATCACCCACGGAATCGCACGTAGATCGCGCAGCTCTCGCACGCGGCCTGAACGGTAAACCGGGCGGCTAGCGATCTTCAACGCGCCGATTTCACGAATCGGCGTGAACTGCTCGTAAAACTCAAAGAAGCCTGGCACCGCAAGCAGCGCTCGGTACGCAGCGGTGGACGTGGCGGCCGCTTCGTCAACGGCTTGCCGCCACGCCTGGGGCACATCTTGATGTTCCCCGCGCACATCGCGCGCCGCCGCCAAACTCAAATGGAACAGCAGCTGTTCAAGGTGACGGTGCGCGAACTCGGGGTGGCTGTAACGATCCGCCAAGGCTTCGCCCTGCTCGGTAAGCCGCATGCGGTAGCCCACTGTGCCAGGTGGCAAGCTGGCCAGCGCACGACCGGCGCTGCCACCGCCCCGCGCCGTGGATGTGCCGCGCCCGTGGAAGAACCATACGGTCACACCGAATCGTTTGGCCTCCGCCGCGATCTCCTCTTGCGCACGGTACAGCGCCCAGTTGGCGGCCAAAAAGCCCGCGTCTTTGTTTGAATCGGAATACCCAATCATGACTTCCAAGCCGCCCCGGCCTTTGACATGGGCGGCGAACACAGGTTGGGACAATAGCCGGCTCACAGTGGTGGGCGCGTTCTGCAAATCGGCCAGCGTTTCAAACAGCGGCACCACATCAAACGGCAAAGCTTCGCCCGGCGTAAATAAGCCCACTTCGCGCGCCAGCAGCAGAACCTCCAACATGTCAGCCGCGGATCGGGTCATGCTCACCACGTAGGCGCCGCGCGCTTTCCACGCACGCAAGCTTTCCACCGCCACTTGCAACGCACGTGTGGTCGGCTTCCAGCCCACGGGAGCCAACGGGCGGCGGCTCGCCAACTCATTGGTCAACAACGCCTCTCGCGCCGCTGGATCCAACGTTCCATAGGCAGTGTTGACCCCGGCCGCCGTGAAAAGCTCAGCCACCGCTTCGGTGTGAGCGCGTGATTCTTCACGCAGATCAAGTGTGACGAGATCCAAACCAAAGCTTTGCGCACGCACCTCGAACGGCCTCACCAAGCATCGCGTGGCTTCGCCGAGATCCAAGGCCTGCAGGGATTCGCTCAACAACGCCACGTCTTCGAATAGTTGTTGCTTGTCTTCGTAGGCGTCCGCGCCCGCACCAAGCCGGCGTTGCATGAGCCGGCACAAACTGCGCAACGGTTCGTCGTTAACGATCGCTTCGGCGGGCAAACGCGCCAAAGCGTCAGTCAACTTTGCCTGCAAGGCTGGCGGAATCGCCACGCGATCGGCGGAGACAGACAGGTCGCGCAAAAGCACGTCCAGTTCTTTGCGGTAACCATCCAGAGCCTGCTCGCGCGCATAGGTCTGGGCCCACGCGGTCACAGGGGCCACAACGTTCGGGTTGCCGTCGCGGTCACCGCCAATCCAGCTGCGAAACACCACCGGCGGTGGCAAGGTGGGGCGTTGCCCATAGTGCGCCAGCACCGCGCCCTCAAGCCCGTCCACAATCCGCGGCAGCGTGTGCCACAGAACCTGCGGCAAGTAATGCAGGCTGCCGCGCACTTCATCCTCCACCGTGGGCCGCGTTTGTCTCAACTCACGCGTGGCCCACAGCAAGCCCACGCGCGCCGTGATTTCTTCGTCATTCTTGCGTTCCAGGGCCTGCTCGATCTGTTCGATGTGTTGGCGAACGGTGCGGCGCCGGGTTTCTGTGGGGTGCGCTGTGAACGTCAGGTGCAACTGCACCCGCGACAACAGATCCACCACTTCTTGATAACTAAAGCCATCGCGCTTCAACGTGCCCACCATGGCCATCAAAGATTCGCGGCGTGGATGATCAGCAGAGCTGTTGGCCTCGCGTTCGTGGTTCACCCGCGCGCGCTGGCGCTCTTCAGCCACGTTGACAAGGTGAAAATACAGCGAGAACGCCGACACCAACCCTTCGGCGCGTTCGGTGGAAAGCGCGGCGATGCGTTGGTGCAAAGCATCGGCTTGGGATGCGTCTCCGCTGCCTGCCGCTTTGCGGATGTCCTTGACGCACGTGCGTATTTCGTCGGCCAAGGCAAACGCTTCGGCACCCGACAGACGCCGGATCTGCTGCCCCAGGGCGCGAGCCAGCGTATTCACTTCATTGCGCAAAGGCGCCGGAGCCGCTTCGGTGCCAAGCTCCGCTACAGCATCGCCATCTTTGTTGGGCATCAGCCAATGCCTGTCGCAGCAAAGCCGCTTTGACAAGGCCCGCGCGTGCGTTTCCGCGGCCATGCGGAAACATTTAACCGCAGCGCTACATGGCAGGCTAAAACACGCCGCCCACGCCCAGCAAAGTGCCGGTACCGTTGTGCGCTGGCATCAACGTCGGCACCAACGCCACAGCTGGCGCGCGCTGCGGATCATCGGGCGCCATGTTGCGGGTCATGACCCATGCTGTGGTGAAGCCGGCCACCATGCCCGCCGCCGTTGCGCCCAGCAGCCCCCGCCCATCGGCGTTGTCGCCGGCCAAGGCGAACGCCAAGCCGCCCACAACCAGGCCTCCCGAGATGACCCCCAAATCCAAGAAGCGCACGCGGCCAATGCTGGGTTGAACGCGGTCACCAAGCACGAACCCCCCCAGGGCACCCACGTTCAACGCAATGGCAGCGGAAAGCAATCCTGTGCTTGAGCGATCGGTCATAGCGCCCACGCCCATGCCGACCACCAAAGAAGACCACAACGCGCCCGAACCGATCAAAGACGCGCGCCCGGGCGTGATGCCGTACAGTTGCCCCACGAGGCCACCCACCACCGCACCCGCCGTTGTGGCGCCCCACAAATAGCCTGCAACCTGTTTGCCGCTGAGATCCGTCTCATAGGAGGAGGCCGCTTCACGCCACAACACCCAAACCAGACCTTCTTCGAATCCCACGAACAAGGCCGAGGTAATGGCCTGCGCTCCCCCATAGCGAAGCGGCTTCTTATCGATGCCGTACACCAAGCTCACCGACAGACCCGACAACGCCAACGTGGGCAAAATGGCACCGGCGGGAGAGTCCGGCTCGGTGTACATGGCCAAGGCAATGCCGGAGCCTATGCCATAAAACACTGACGTCGTGTACAACCAACCGAGTTCATCGGTGGTGCGTTTGTCGCGAAAGCGCGCCGCCGCGGTTGAGCGTTCTTCTGGCGACACGAGCTCAAGTTGGTATCCGCGCTTTGACCAGTAAAGAGCAAGCCACGATTGCTCCAGCGCCAACCGCCGTCGACCAACGTCGGGTGCGTGGCCGGCCAAGGTGGAAAGCGCTTCGGCGGCTTGGTTGAATTGGCCATCACGCAACAGCAAACGTGCTTTGTCGTAATCTTGATCCCAAGCACCGGTTGTAACGGCAGATGACGTTGCGTCCGATGGCGGCATGGGCACGTCAGAGGGGGGCGGTGGCACCTCTTGCGCGTGGGCTTTGCTGCCAGCCAACGCCAACAAAAACACGAGGACAAGACGCTTCATCTGCGCAATTCCTTCTGGCGAAAGCCGCCGTTGAACTCAGGACCGAACGGCGAACGCAGCAGCGGTGGCAGACGGCTCGCGCTTGCGCGCCAAAGCCTCACTTGTGCGGTCGGAGAGACTCGAACTCTCACAGTGTTTCCACCACTAGAACCTGAATCTAGCGCGTCTACCAATTCCGCCACGACCGCGACGGGACCGGAACCATAGGGGAGTCTTCGACATTGGTCAAGCAGATGTGGGCCGCGTTTTCGGCGCATCGAAATCATGGATGGGGGCAGCTGATTCGCGCGCCAGCGACTCGGCCGCGGCGGCGCGCCGAAGGGCTTGATCCCGTTCAAGCGTCAAGACCTCAAGCGCCGCAGCTTGCTCTGACATCCGGGCCAAGCCGCGGTCCGCGTCCCGCCGTAGGTTTGCTGACAGACGCGCCAACCGATCACGCTCATCTTGCACGGTCATCAAGAGCTCGCGCAGATACTCGCGCTCACGCGTCAGCTCCGCCACGCGCAGGTCACTTTCGTCTTTGGCGCCCGCAACGTCCACGCGCCCGGCATTGGCAGCCTCGCTCGGCCGCGCCAGGGGCACAAGCCAGGTGTCCAAGCCGGCCCAAGGCCGCGGCTCACCCAAGGCGCACAACGCCAACCAATGGGTCGGGGCAGCGCCCACGGGAAAGAAATCTTCCGCCACCACAACACCGGGGCTGCCCCCGCGGTCAAACGTGAAGCCGACGATGGGGATCTGACCCACCAGATCGACCGTAGGAAACACGGGGCCAAGCGCCGCCGCGAGCGACGCGGGACTGCTCACCGACGACGCGCCAAACCGCAGGGCAGCGAAGCCACCGGGCGCCAACACGCGCGCCACTTCTCGCAGCAGCAGGTCATCTTGCGGGTTGGCCTCGCCCAGGGCCAAGACCACGTCCACGCTCTGCGGAGGCAGATCCCAAGGGGCGTCCCCCCCACCCATCACGGTTCGTGCCTTGGCCCGGCGCAGGCGATCCTTTGCGGCGGAAACGCCATTGACGTCCAGCACGCGGCGGTTGGCCACCAACGATTCAAACGGCAGATACGCCGACAGTTTGCACTCGTCGGACTGCAGCCAGCCCTCGGGAAACAACCAGCGCGCGCCGCCCGGGGAAGGTGGTCGCTTAGGGTCGCGTGGGCTGTTTCCAAACACGCTCATTTCGAGGCCAGCGTACCTCAACCGCCCCACGCCCGCCCAGCACTTTCTCAGCGGGCGTCGGGGGGCTTTGTTTCGCAGGGGCGCGTTTGGGTTTTGGTGTTTGCGGCAAGGTCGGCGAGTATGGCCGCGCATGAAAAATCGCGCCGTTCGCCTGGGGGCGTGGGCCTTCGCCGTGGCCATCTTGGTGTACTTGCTCGTGAGGATCCCGCTCGCCGAAGTGGGGCGAGCTTTGTCACAAGCGGCGCCCTGGACCGTGCCGGTGATCATCGGCATGGTGTTCGTGGTCTATGCGGCCGATACGTTCGCGGCCTGGAAAACCTTTTCCTGGTTTGCAGCGCCGCTCACCTACCGCGAGGCCCTGACGGTCAAGGGGGCCTCATACATTCTGGCGATGGTCAACTACGCCGTGGGGCAAGGGGCGTTTGCGTACTTTCTCCACAAAACCAAGGCCGTTTCGCTGCTGAGGTCGGCAGCCACGGTGCTGCTCATCATGGGCACGAACGTCTTGCTGCTGCTGCTCTTGGCCACCGCTGGTTTGGCCCTGAGCCGAGATATACCCGACGGCGCCGCTGGCACATTGGCCACCGCGCGGGTGCTGGCGTGGGCCGGGTACGGCGGGCTGGCGGTGTACATCGCGCTCCTAATGGTCAAGCCGGCGTTTATCGCCCGCCGCGAATTGTTCAGCGTGCTGTTCGAGGCCGGGGTGGCCGGCCACGCCAAGGCGTTGGCGGCGCGCCTGCCGCACATCATGTCGCTGGTCGTGTTCGCTTACCTATACCTCTATGCCTTCGGCGTGAAGGTGCCGCCCCTTCAGGCGCTTCTGTTTCTGCCGATCTCCTTCCTCGTGGCAGCCATTCCGCTTCCCGGCCAGGGCTTGGGCGCCGTTCAGGCGATCATGATCGCTGTATTTTTGCCCTATGCCCCCGGCACCCGCACGCAAGGTGAGGCCGCCGTGTTTGCCGCAAGCATCACGGGTTGGACGCTCGCCATTGTGGTGCAGATGGTGATCGGGCTCGTGTGCCTGCGTAGCCAGCTGGCCACCGTGCTGACCAAGCCCAGCCCCACGACCGAAGGATAAACCGATGCAGCGCCCGCAACCTCGCGCGCAGATTAAATACAAGAAACCCAGCGTCATTAACCCAGTGTCCATCATGGTGTTCGCCCTGATGGGCGCCATCGGTTATGCCGGGTATTGCTATTGGCCGATCGTCCGTCTCAAATCGAATGCCAAAAGTGAAATGCAGGAGTTTCTGGTTCAGTTTTACCGGCTAAACCTGCGGCACGACAAACGACGCGCCCGGGATCTGGAAGCGCTTGAAACCAGTTTCCGCACGGCGCTGACGCGCGTGGGAGTCACCGACCCGAACGCCGAAGTTAAGGTGGAACTGACCCCGCAGATCGTGAGCCTTGACGTCTCGTACAGCTCACAGTTTGAACTGGTGGGGCTAGACAAGCGGTACCCCACCCGCCACAGCATTCACGTGGAGACCGACGCCAAACGCGTTGACTGGTGAAGGTCCCCCTTCGTCTGCAAAGCCCGTGATAGACTGGCGCCGAAACGGCTGATGCCCAAGCTCATTGTCATAACAAACAACGAAGAGAAAGACTTCGATTTGGGTCCGTTCACCACGATCGGACGCCACCCCGACAACACGATCCAATTGTTGGATCGGATCGTGTCGAAGGAACACGCCCAGGTCATACGCCAACCTGACGGCCGGTACCTGTTTCGGGATTTAGGCAGCTTGAATGGCTCGTTTTACAAAGACGAGCGTGTGACCGAGCGCATCTTCGTCGAAGGCGACGAGATCGTGATGGGCGCCGTGAGGCTGGTTTACCGGGCACAGGCCGCACTGCCGCCCCCCGCGCAGCAAGTCACCATCGAGCACTCTTCAGAAACTTTGATCAGGCAAACGATCAAAACGCAGCGCGAGGATCAAGAGTTCCTCCCGGAGGCACGCATCAGCGACATCGATGCTCTGCGGCGCGATTACGAGAAATTGCGCATGGCTCATGAAGTGGGGCGTTCCATTGGCCTCGAAGTGAACCTCGACGTGCTGTTGGATAAGATCATCTCCAAGGCCTTTGATTTGCTGCCGGCCGATCGCGGCGTGATCTTGTTGCTGGAAAATGGCGTGCCCACGCCACGCACGGCGCGCACACGTGATGGCCGCGCCGAACAAATCGCGCTGTCGTCTTCGATCCTGAACGAGGTGACCACCAATAAGATCGCCGTGCTTTCCTCAGATGCCTCCATGGACAGCCGCTTTTCCGGCGCGCATTCCATCATCATTCAGGGCATCCGCTCCACCATGACCGTGCCGCTTTTGCACAAAGGCGAACTGCTCGGCATCATGCACCTCGATTCGCTGATAACCGCAAACGCGTTCGGCGAAAAGGATCTGCAGATCTTCAGCAGCATCGCGAGCCAAGCGGCCGTCGCGATCTCGAACACGCTGTTGGCGAAGAAGATTGAGCAAGAAGCCAGCACCCGCGCACAGTTTCAGCGATTGCTTTCGCCCAATCTGGTTGAACAGGTGGTGCAGGGCAAACTGCAGCTTGAAAAGGGCGGCCAACGCAGCGAAGTGACGCTGCTGTTCTCCGACATCCGCGGCTTTACGAGCATGAGCGAAACCACGTCTCCTGAAGAGATCGTGCGCATGCTCAACGAGTACTTCGAGATCATGGTGGATGTGATCTTCGCGCACCAGGGCACCTTGGATAAATTCGTGGGCGATGAAGTCATCGCTTTGTTCGGGGCCCCTGTGGGCATTCCCACGGCCGAATTGTGCGCGATTGAATGTGCGCTTGAGATGCTTAAAGTCCTCAAAGACTGGAACCGCATCCGCGTGGCCGAAGGGCTGCCTGAGATTCAAATCGGCATCGGCATCAACACGGGCGAAGTGGTTACGGGGGCCATCGGCAGCTCACGCGCCCTGCAATACACGGCCATCGGCGACGCCGTAAATACGGCCGCGCGTTTGTGCTCGAACGCCAAGGCGGGCCAGCTGCTGGTTTCGGAATTTACCTACGCCAAAGTCATGGACCGCGTGGCCGCCGTACGGTTGCCCCCACTCAAGGTCAAAGGCAAAGAAAAAGAGCTGAACGTTTACAACGTCATCGGCATGCGCTCGAGTGATTGGCGCCAGGAATCCACCCGCCCCCTCTAACGTTGAGGTAGGGCCGGCGGTGACCAAGCGCACGTGCGTTTGCAAGTGATTTTGTGTCGTTGACGGCGTAAATGTAACCGTTTGCAACGCATGAAAACGATTCATTTTCTCCAGCGTGGTGCTTTGCTGTCATGCCTATGGCTCGCAGCGTGCGCACGCGTTGAGCCAGCGCAAAGGCCTGCCAAAACAGAAGTGACACCAGCGCAAGCAGGCCCAGCCGAGGGGCCGGCGCCGGCGCCAGGGTTGAAAGTGGCACCAGGTTTCGCTGTCACGCTGTTCGCCGACGCGACACAAGCTGACGATATCTTCTCGTTAACGTTCGACGCCCACGGCGACGCGGTGGTCAGTGGCGCTGGCTACATCAAACGCCTGCGCGACCTTAACCACGATGGCCGCGCGGATAGCGTGCAATCCATCGTGGCCACCAAATCAGGCTCGATGGGCCTGACCTTTGACGGCGATGATCTTTACAGCTTTCACGACGGTGCCCTATGGAAGATTGCCGGGGCCGGCACGCCGCTGCAGCAAGCGCCGCAACAACTCATGAAGGCCCAGTTCGGCGAACATGGCGGCCACGTGGCGCGGGTGGGTCCAGATGGCCAACTCTATTTCCTGGCATCTAACTCGTCGAAGGTTGCCGAGTTAAACAGCTTCGACGCCACATCGCCGATCCGTCACGCGATCGGTGGAGCTTTGGTTGCGCTTGGCGAAGATGGCAGCCATCCGAGGATCGTGGCTGATGGTTTTCGCAACCCTTACCGTTTTGACTTCACGGCGGGCGGCGACAGCTTGGTCTATGATTCGGACGGCGAGCGCGACTACAGCCTGCCCTGGTACACGCCCACGCGGTTGCATCATGTCGCTTACGCCGGCCACCATGGGTGGCTGCTGCCTGGATGGCAACGCACGTTTGCACGGTTGGACGTGTTCGCGGACGTGCCACCACTGGTCGCTCGTCTTGGTTTGGGATCGCCGACGGCCGTTGTTGTGTACCGGCACAACGCCTTTCCTGCGCGGTTTACGCAAGGCGTGTTCCTTGCGGATTGGACGTTTGGGCGCCTGTCTTTCTTGCCGCTGCAAGCGGCAGAGGGAACATACAAAGCCGGCGCGTTGGAAACGATCGTCGAAGCGCTGGGCACCGATGGCTTCGCGCCCACCGATGCGGACGTGGCGCCCGATGGATCGCTGTTCGTCAGCATCGGAGGCCGAGGAACGCGCGGTGGTGTGTATCGCATCGCCTGGACAGGCGCTGCGCCCACGCCGCAAAACGCCCGGGACGACCTGACGGGTGTGCTGCAAGCGCCGCAACCGCAAAGTGCGTGGTCGCGCGCCATTTGGAATGCAGCTGCGCAAAGGCTGGGCGTCGACGCGTTTGCGGGGGCTGCACTTGATCGCGCGCGATCGGTCACAGACCGGGTGCGCGCCATCGAAGTGGCTGCAAGTGTGTTTGCTGGCTTGCCAACCACCACGGTTGATCGGTTGGCCACCGATGTTGAGCCACAAGTGCGGGCGCGTGTGGCGTGGCTCATGGGCACGAACCACAGCACGGTGGCGCCCGCCATTTGGACACGTTGGCTGGATGACCCGGACCCGCGCGTGCGTGTCGCCGCGCTTGAAGCCATGGCGCGCCGTCAAGAGGCGCCTGCGAGCGCCCTGCAGACGTTGAAGACGCGCTTCATCGATTCGAACGTGCGCGCACGGCAGGCCGCGTGGCGGTTGGCGTCGCTTCTGCCGCAAGCGCAGTGGCAACAGCTGGCCGCCTCTGTAAATCGCAGCGCGCCCACGTCCGAAACGTTGGCGTTGGAAATCGCCGCCGTATGGCGCACCCCTACGGGCCGAGAGCGAGGCTTGGCCGATGATGAAGCCGCCGCGCAGCGCGTGTTCGACCTTGCGGCCACCGCGTTGGCGATGCCGGGCGAGCCTTTGCGTGACGACATCGCGATACGGCTGCTGATGTTTGCGATGGGCGAATGGAAGCTAGAGGCCCCGGCGAGCGAGTTTGCAAGCGCGTACGTCGCGCGACGTGAGGTTTCGGCCACACAACGTGCACGCCTCACACAGCTGGTCGCCAAACGCTTCACGACCGGTTCGCCTGCGTTTCAACGCGAGCTTGCGCGCGTGGCCGCCATGGCCCGCGGGCCGGCGCGCGAGCTGGCACCTTTGTTTGCCGCGCAAATCAGCGAGGCTTCCACCGCGACCGACGACGCGCACTATCTCTTCGTAATCGCCAACCTCAACGGGCCGCTCCCGGCATCGGTGCGCGCACCAATCGCGGGTGCGTACCTTGGCCTATCGCAGAAGTTGGGACCGCAAGCGCAACGCTTGTCGCAAAACTGGCCCGCCCGTGTGGGCGAGGCGCTAACGGCGTCGATTGCCTCGGATCCCTTGCTTGCGCAAACGTTCGTTCAGACGGAGGCGGCTTTCACACCGGCCGCGGTCCCTTTGTTCCAAAACTTACCTGCGCCACAACGCACGCTCGCGGCACGCAAGCTGTTGCCGAAGATGGCGCCGACGGGACCTTTTCCGTGGTCGGAAGACATCGTGCAGTTTGTGGCTCAACTGCCGCAGAAAGAACATCAAGGGCGGGTGCGCGCTCTGGCAGACACACCAGACCTGCGGGACGCGGCCGTGCTTGTGTTGGCGGCGCACCCCAGCGTTCAAGATCGAGCGCGGTTCGTGCAAGGCTTGGCTTCCTTCGCCGCACCCGTGCGCGACGCTTGTGTGACGGCGCTGGCCGCCTTGCCGCCAGACAAGCGGCCAGAGACATCCCGCGCGGTGGCGCTCTATCTGCGCAAGCTTGTTGACGCCGCGGCGGCGCCAGCGTTGCGAAACCAGGCCCTGGCGTTGCTTTCCGCGAACACCGGCCAACGCTTCGCGGTTGCGAATGGCGCACAAACACGCCAAGCGCTTCAAGAAGCCTACCGGCCCGTGTTTGCCTGGATGGCGGCACACGACGCCGACTTCGCGTCCGCCGTGCAAGACGCAGGCGGCGACCCCGCGGCCTGGGCGAATCGGCTGCGCGTCGTGAATTGGCAAGCCGGCGACGCAGCGAAGGGCAAAGTCCTGCTGGCGACCCGCGCTTGCCTGTCGTGCCACGGCGGCGACCATCCGCTGGGACCGTCGCTTTCAGGCGTAACCACGCGCATGTCGCGCGAGGATTTGTTGACCGCCATCGCGTTTCCTTCCGCGGATGTGGCCCCCGCCTACAGCGCGCTGCAAGTCTCCTTGAACGATCAATCAACCCTCACAGGATTGGTTGTATACGAAGGCCCCGATCGCCTCATCTTGCGCACGGGCCCGGAAGCCTTGGTGCGGTTGTCGACCAATGACATCGCCAGCCGCGCGCCTGCCGACACGTCAATGATGCCCGCTGGGTTGCTCGAAGGGCTAAGCAACGGCGAGCTTGCGGATCTGTTCGCGGGGCTCGCCGCCAGCGCATCCACTCATTAACGATTACGCGCTGGCAAGGGCTTGATTTGTGGGGCCGTGAATCACTTCACCTGCGTAAGTCAAAAGCGTGCCGCGCGTGACTTCTTCTTCCTTGTCGATGTTGAACGAGACGCTTGCTTCGTCCTTCTTCAACAAGTGCAACACCAAGGCCTGCACGTTGCGCGCGTAAAGCATGCTCGCATCAAGCGGCATGGTGGCTGGCAAATTGGTGGTGCCGATGATCAACACATCGTGCTTGATCACGTCTTGGCCGGCTTCCGTCAGTTCGCAGTTGCCGCCTTGTTCGGCCGCGAGATCAACGATGACGGATCCCGGGCGCATTCTTTGTACCGTGGCGGCTGTGACCAACCGGGGCGCGGGCTTGCCCGGTATTTGAGCTGTGGTGATCACCACGTCGGCGCTGGCCACATGCTCAGCGATGATCGCTTGCTGCTTGGCCAAAAATTCCTTGCTCATCTCTTTGGCGTAACCGCCTTGGCCTTCACCGCTTTCTTCCATGGGAAGGTCGATGAATTTGCCGCCCAACGACTCCACTTGCTCTTTGGCCGCGGGGCGCACGTCAGAGACCCACACCACCGCCCCCAAACGCTTGGCCGTGCCGATGGCTTGCAAGCCAGCCACACCCGCACCCATGATCACGACCTTCGCCGGTTGCACCGTGCCCGCTGCGGTCATCAGCAACGGAAAGTATTTACCCAAACGGCTCGCGCCGATGAGCACAGCCTTATAGCCCGCAATGCTTGCCTGCGATGACAAAGCGTCCATCTTCTGCGCGCGGGTGATACGCGGCACGAGTTCCATCGCCAGTGTGGTGACCTTGCCGGCCACCAAAGTTTTGACCAGTGGCAGGTTTTTGTGAGGCGAGATAAACGAAACCAAGATCGCCCCGGACTTCATCGACGCTGCCTCTTCGGGCGTGGGACCGTTGACCTTCAAGATCATGTCCGCTTGTGCCCACTCCGCAGAGGGCGCATCGACGATGCGCGCACCCGCTTCAACGTAAGAGCGATCCAGCATGTGCGAGGCGCGCCCGGCATCCGCTTGCACAACGACTTCAAGCCCGGCTTTGATGAAAGCCTTTACGGTTTCAGGTGTGGCGGCCACGCGCGTTTCGCCCGCCTGCGTTTCTTTCGGAACAAATATCTTGGGCATGGGGTGGGTGTAAATATCACAAAATCGATTAGCCGCGGCCACAAATGCAACGAGGCTGAGCCCCCTCGTGGGAGACACAACCTCGCCGGCCATCGGCCTCACAAACCAAACGTTAAAGGGCTTTTACACAGCGCAGAATTGTTCGTAATCGATGAGCTCGATCTTCGACCGATCAACGCCTTCGCCGCACGTCGGGCAAGAAGGATCGCGGCGGAGCTTCATTTCACGGAACTTGGTGTTCAGCGCGTCGTACATGATCAAGCGGCCCGCCAGGTTCTTGCCGAGGCCCAAGATGATCTTGATGGCCTCGGTGGCCTGCAGCACACCCACGACGCCAGGAAGAACGCCGAGCACGCCCGCCTCCTGGCATGACGGCGCCATGTCGGCGGGCGGGGGTTCAGGATAGAGGCAACGATAGCAAGGGCCGACCCCGGGAATGAATGACGTCACCTGGCCCTCGAAGCGGTAGATGCTCGCGTGAATGACGGGCTTGTTCAGCTTCAAAGCCGCGTCGTTGAGCAGATAACGCGTCGGAAAGTTGTCGACGCCATCCACGATGACATCAAAGTCTTTAATAATGTCGAGCACGTTCTCCGACGAAAGCCTCGCCTTGAACTGCACAACGTTGACGTCTGGGTTCAAACCCTTGATCGTCTTGGCCGCTGATTCCACCTTTGGCGTACCCAAACGGTCCGTGGCGTGAACGATTTGTCGCTGCAGGTTGGACGCATCCACCGTGTCGTCGTCGACAATGCCCAAAGTGCCAATGCCGGCGGCGGCCAAGTAGAGCGAAACGGGCGAGCCTAACGCCCCAGCGCCGATGGCCAGCACCTTTGACTTGAGCAACTTGACCTGACCCGCTTCACCCACTTCGGGCAGCATCGTGTGGCGTGAATAACGGATCGCTTGATCCTGCGTCATCACGTAAGGGCGATCAAACGCGAGGCCTGCGCGCTTCCACGCTGTGAAGCCGCCCGCCATTGAGGACACGTTTGTGTAACCCAACGCCTCAAGTGACTTTGCGGCCAGCGCTGATCGGGTGCCGCCCGCGCAGTAGAGGATCACTTCCGTGTTCTTCTCGGGCACTTGCTCTTCCACACGCAACTCAAGGAAGCCGCGGGGGATCCACTTGGCGCCCGGGATGTATCCTTCCAGATATTCGTCCTTCTCGCGCACGTCGATGAGAACGGGACCGCCCGCGGGCGCTTTGGCTTTGGCGGAGACGACTTCCTTCACCGAGGGAACGTCTGTCTCGCGAATCTGGGTTTTGATGTCTTTGAGTAAGCTCGAAAACGTGGCCATGGGAGGCGCCCTTCCTAGCGCGTGGTGCCGCGGGTCGCAACGAGGCCCGCGTGTCGGCTAGGATGCCGTTGCACCGCTTGGGATTCCGGCAGCCGCAACGCTCGCCCCTAGCCGCAGCGCGCCACCTAGACCGCCCCGGCACCGCACCCTCGTGGGTGGGCGCGGACAAACCGATATAATCGAGTATAGTTTGGGTGTTTTTGACGAGACGGTCTTGCCCCGGCCGCATCCAAACGAAACACACACTTTGAGGAGCCGATAAATCATGTCCGCCACAGCCGAATCCGTTGTTGCCAGCCCTTCTGTAACGCCTTCCGACGAAGCACCCGTCTTCGTGACTTTGACGGCCGGCGCGGCCGACAAGGTTCGTGAAATCCGCGCTGAGGAGAGCATCGAGGAGAGCTATTTCCTGCGCGTCAAAGTTGTGGGCGGTGGCTGCTCGGGCTTCACTTACGACCTTTACTTCGATCAAGCGCAAGACACCGATCACCACTTTGAGGCCAACAACGTCAAGATCATCTGCGACCAGATGAGCCTGATGTATTTGATGGGCACCGAGATCGATTACGTTGAAGGCCTCCACGGCGCGGGCTTTAAGTTCCAGAATCCGAATGTGAAGAGCACCTGCGGCTGCGGCAGTTCGTTCTCCGCCTAAAACGGATCCCTTGGATCTTGGTGCATTCGGTGCATCATATTGACCGCCGCCCGGGTTAACGCTCGCGCGGCGGTTTTTCGTTACGGGTAACGCCATGAACATCTACGACCGACTCACGCGTGAACTGGGCGACCATCGGGTGATCCGCGATGAAGACGCGCTCGATACGTACGCGAAGGACGAGTCTGGTTTAGGAGCCTATCCGCCTGACGCTGCCGTATTGTGCACGAGCACCGAGGAGGTGCAGTTGGTCTTGCGGTTGGCGGCGGAACACAAGGTCCCCGTGACACCGCGGGGTGCGGGCACCGGGAAAACTGGCGGCGCCCTGCCCGTCCGCGGTGGCATCGTCCTTTCCACAGAACGCATGCGCGCCATCAAGTCGATTGATGCGGGCGATCTCACAGCGGTGCTTGAGCCGGGCGTCATCACCGCCGATCTGCAAACGGCCGTCGAAGCCGAAGGTCTGTTTTACGCGCCTGATCCAGCTAGCCTTTCGATGTGCAGCATGGGCGGCAACGTTGCGGCCAACGCCGGCGGCCCGCGCGCATTCAAATATGGCGTGACTCGGGATTGGACGTTGGGGCTCAACGTGGTTCTGCCAGATGGCGAATCGCTGTTTATGGGCCGGCGCACGCAAAAAGGCGTTACGGGCTACGATCTGGTGGGCGCGTTCGTTGGTTCGGAGGGCACGTTCGGTGTGGCCACGGAGCTCACGGTCAAGTTGATCGGCAGGCCAGAGGCCACAGGGCTGCTGTTGGCCGTCATGCCGAACGCGGTCGTCGCCGGCCGCGCGATCAGTGCTTTGTTGAGACAAGGCGCACGTCCGCGGGCCGTTGAGCTTTTGGATAAGGTGACGTTGAGCCACGTGCGCGACAAGGCGCCCTATAAGTTGCCGCTCAACGCTGGCGCCGCCGTTTTGGTGGAGCTTGATGGCGACGCCGACACAGTGGCGACGCAACTTGAACGCACGGGTGCTTTGTTCGAATCGTTCGAGGCCGAAGATGTTTTGGTGGCTCGCGACGATCAGGACCGAGAGCGCATCTGGCAAACGCGACGGATGGCTTCGCGCAGCCTGACGGCCGCCTTCAAATTCAAGCTATCGGAAGACGTGGTGGTGCCGCTATCGAAAATCCCCGAGGCGCTTGAACGCCTCTACGCGGTGGGCGGCAAGCACGGCATCACGATCGCGGCCTATGGCCACGCAGGTGATGGCAACTTGCACGTCAATGTTCTTTCCGATGAAGACAGCCGCGATCCGGCGGTGAGGGCCCGCATCGACGCAGCGATTGACGATGTGTTTCGCGAAACGCTGGCGATGGGCGGCACGCTGTCGGGCGAGCACGGCATCGGCATCGCAAAATCACGTTACATGCCGTGGGAGCAAAGCCCCGGTTTGATCGCGCTGCAAAAGCGCCTGAAGGCCGCGTTCGATCCAATGGGATTGATGAACCCCGGCAAGATCTTTCCGTGAGCCGCTACGGCACGTTGATGCCGTCGTCGCTCTTGAGCCGTTCGATCTTACGTTCGCACTGATGCTTGATGTTCCGTCGCATGGCAACGCTGCCGTCGGCTTCGGATTCTTTTAAGATACCCTTATATGTCGTGCAGTTGAGCGACGCGGGATCGTGGTGGCAATAGTAATCATGAACGCGTTGGCAGGGGTTGCGCCGCTGGTCCACCATTTCAAGCACACCCCACACCGCCGCCGCTGCCAGCGAGCCCACGATCAGGCCATAGATCGCACGGCGCTTGCGGCGGTACCGGTTCACGTCAATGCCATCGGCCTCGTCGCGCAGGCGTTCCAACTCTTCAGGTGTCTCGTCCACGCCGATACTTTACATCACCTGGCGCGCGCCCGCGCTGCCGGCCGCCGAAGCGACCGCGTGCTAAGACCCTGCCCGCCGCATGCCCGCCGCAAAAAAGACGCCGTTGGTCCCCACCGCTCCGCAAACGCCCCAGCGGCTGAAGTCGAGCAAACCGCCTTCACCTGCGAAGGTGGCGGCCAGAGGCGGACGCAAGCCAGCAGGGCCCATCACGAAAGCAAACCGCAAGCCGGTCAAAAGCCCCTGGCCGCCCGAAGCGCCACGCGTAACGGCGTTGCTCAAGGGGCTTGAAAAGCTTTACCCCAACGCTGAGTGCGAGCTGCATCATAAGAACGCTTTCGAGCTCCTGTGCGCGACGATCCTCTCGGCACAATGCACCGACGAACGGGTCAATAAGGTGACCCCGCATCTATTCGCGACCTTCCCCACGCCCGCGGACATGGCCGCGGCGCCACCCGAGGTCCTCGAAGACATCATCAAATCCACCGGCTTTTACAGGCAGAAGACGAAGTCTTTGTTGGCCACGTCAAAGCTGCTGCAAGAACGCTTCGGCGGCGCGGTGCCGAAGACCGTGGACGAATTGTTAAGCCTCAAAGGCGTGGCCCGTAAGACAGCGAACGTGGTCTTGGGCACGGCCTATGGTGTGGCGGTGGGCGTTGTGGTGGACACGCACGTGCAGCGGTTATCCATGCGATTGGGGTTAACCCGCAACACCACGCCCGAGAAGATCGAACAGGATCTGATGCAAGTGGTGCCACAGAAAAAGTGGATCGAGCTGCCTCACTTGTTGATCTACCACGGCCGCCGCATGTGCTTTGCCCGCAAGCCCGATTGCGAACATTGCCCGCTGGTGCCCCACTGCCCCAGCGCCTTCAAAGAAACTTGAGCCACGGACCGAACACGAGTGACCGCACGAACGATTCAAAGGCCGTGATCACAGGATCGATGGGCCGCACGAACAACCACACGGTGCAGGCCATCCACGCGAAGTGCATAGCCACTTTGAAGGGCGCGGGCGCAAACCGCGCGTGATGCGCGCGCCACCACGTTCCCGCCATCACCGCCAGGCCTTGCACCACGAAGAAGGCGGTCATGTAGCCAGGCAAAAACGCCTGCGTTGGCACGCACACCAGCACGAAGTACTCATGCGCCAGGCCGCTGAGCAAGAACACCACAGCGGCGGCGCGGAACACACCGCGCTTGATGAGCGGCATAAACACGTGGCGCCGGAAGAAGTGGTTCACGAACAAGTTCCAACGCTGGCCCCAAAATTCACCGGGCGAGCGTGAAAGAAACGGCGCGGCGAACACCTCTTGCGTAGCGAAGCCGCACAGCGAGGTTGTGCCGGTTACGAAGTCGGCCAGTCCCGACACCATGAAATAGATGCCGAACGCATCCGCCCACGCTCGCAAGGGCCACGGCCACGCGTGGCGTGCGTCGAACCAAAGCAGCACCAAGAGGCACACCGCCTTCACAACACCTCGACCCCAGCGACGGATTCCAGCCCGTCGCATCCGTGCGCGATCTGCTGCGTCGTTGGCGAAATGCGTGTCCGGCGGCACGATGAACCACACCACAAACCGCCACCAGCTGGCCAACGTGTCGGGCCGCACGCGGCCTTGCTGAACATCGACCACCTTGATCGCCATGGCCAGCGACAGACCTGCATTCAGTGGCCCATAAGCCCAGGGCAAGGGCTTGGCCAAAAGCGGCCAGAGCAAAAACGCAGCGGCTGTGATGATCGCCCACATTCGACGGCGAGGTGAGGCCGGCCACGATTTGCGCCACACCACCACGGCGGCCACCAACAACGCTGGCGCCACAAAGAACATGCTTTACCCCTCGGCGAAATAGACGTCGTCGTAAACGCAGGTGGGATCCTCGGCGACGGGCTGCGGGTATGAAACTTCCTTGCCCTCGTAATTGCGTAAACGCCACGCCGTAGGGCTGCGCTCGATCACATAATCGGGCCCCACAGGCACTTTGCCCATGCCGCCCGGGGTGTCGATCACCAAATGCGGGATCGCCATGCCGGTGATATGGCCTCGCAATTGGCCCATGAGCTCAACAGCGGTTTCCACGCGTGTACGCAGGTGGCCCGTGCCTTCGGCCACATCGCCTTGAAACAAATAATAAGGCTTCACGCGGGCGCGCAGCAGTTCAGTGAACAGCTTGCGCAACACGCGCGCTGATGAATTCACTCCCCGCAAAAGTACCGTTTGGTTGCCCATGGGAATGCCGGCGTCAGCCAAACGTTCGCACGCGGCCCGCGCCAACGGCGTAAGCTCTTTGGGGTGATTGAAGTGTGTGTTGATGAAGAGCGGATGATACTTGCGCAACATCGTGCACAGCTCCTCATCAATGCGCATCGGCAACACAACGGGCACGCGCGTGCCAATGCGAATGATCTCCACGTGGGGCACCGCGCGCACAGCGGCAACAATTTCTTCCAGCTTGCTGGTGGAAAGCGTAAGCGGATCGCCGCCCGAGATCAGCACGTCGCGGATCGCGGGTGTGCGACGAATGTAATCAACAGCGGCCGTGAGATCGGCTTTGGTGATCGATGACTCTTCTTGGCCCACCAACCGCCGACGGTTGCAGTGGCGGCAATAGATGGCGCAACGATCGAGCGCCAGCAGCAAGCAACGATCCGGATAGCGGTGAAAGATCGCCGACACCGGTCGGTGTGAGTCTTCGCCCAACGGATCCTCTAACTCGCCCGGTTCAACCTTAAGTTCGCCCAACCGAGGAACCACTTGCATGCGAACGGGGCAATACGGATGCGACGGATCCATCAACGAGGCGTAGTACGGCGTGATGCCCACGCGAAACTTCTCGGGCGCCACCTCCAGCGCCGCACGCTCTTCGGGCTCAAGCGCCAGCAGATCTGCCACGTCGTCGAGATTCGAAAGGCGGTTGCGCAGTTGCCAGCGCCAATCGAGCCACTGGGGTGACGAAGCATCCACAACGTGGGCCGCATCGGCGCCAGCAGCCCCTGGCGGCGTTGGATCGGCGGCGACGGCTAACGGCAAACGCACGGGTGAAAGCACAGCGTTCTCCAAGGGACGTTTATAGGGCCGCGTCGTCGCCCGCGTCTGCCGCGCCCACGTCGGGGTTGGCAGCGTCGGGTGTCATGACGGTTGCGTCGGGCTGTTTGGCCGCGTCCATAAGCGCTCCATCGGTGCCGCCACCGTCACTTGCGTCCGTGGCGGGCGCGTCCACGGCGCCATCATTGGCAGGTCCGTCCACAGCGGCGTCTTTGCGTACGCCGCCATCTGAAGAGCCAACGACGACAGGTGCAATCTGCACATCGATGGTGTTGAGCTTACCCGCTGCCAGTGTGCCCGTGGTGATCATGCCCTCGCCGATGACCTGGCCGGATTCGTTGAGTGCCTGCACTTGGATGTTTGCGGCCCCTGTGAAACTGGGGCCTACCTGCAAAGTGAAACTCGTGGGCAAATTGATAACCGTCTTGCTCTCGGGGATCCTGAACGTGCGCGTTTCATCGTCGATGTCCACCTCGACGTTGAACTGACTTATCGTTCCCGCCGTCGAGCCGGTGACACGTATGAACAACACCGTATCGGTGTCGCCGCACGCGTTGGCAAGCAGCGCAAACCCCAACACCACAGCGGCCAAGGCCGCCCACTTCGCCCACTTAAAATTTGAAGTTGCCAAGACCGCTCTCCGGAATGTCAGTGTCTTTTTTGCCGACGATCAAAATGGCGGCCACAGCGCCCGCGGCGACCACAACGGCGCCTAGCCCAACCCACACCCACGGCGATACGCCGCCGTCTTCTTCTTCCACAGGCGCTTCGTCTGCACCCAGGCGAACGCCGCCCGCGGCTGGGGCTGGAGGGGTCCATGCCAAGTCCTTTTCGCCGCCAGCGCTTGCCGCCGGTGCTTCATCTTCCGCGTCGTCAAGGATAGGTGCGGACGTTGTGGGCTTGTCGACAGCTTTGGCCGTCGAGGTTGGCATATTCAACTTCGTGCGCAGCTCATCGATCCGCGTTTGAACCGTGTCGCGGTTCGGTGCCTTCGGCAATTCCACCAAGAACCGCTCGTAATCGGCCAAAGCTTCTTCGCTATGCTCCAGCTTGCGCTGGCATTCAGCACGGTTAAACAAAATCGCAGGGTCTTTAAGAATCTCGTAGGCCTTGCTGTATTCGGGGATGGCTTTCGCGCACCGGCCTTGCTCCGCCAACTTGGTGGCCTTTTGCGCATGTATGCGCCCCGCAGCCGCGGATTGCGCAAACGCAGAAGGCGCCAAGCTCACCAAGCCCACGCACACGATTGCGGCCAACACCGCGCCACTTCCGCACACTGGTTTTCGTTTCAAGTTCATCGTCACAAATCCCTCGCCTGTCCCAACTCCGCAAACCGCAACCGGACGCTAGCGCTTGCCGAGCTTGCGAATGTGCCCCACCACAGCCTGAATTTTTCGAGGCGTCAACACTTCGCCGAAGGGTGGCATTTGGTTCTGCCCGCCCATGATGATGCGCTCAAGCACCTCGGTGGGTTTGCTCTGCACGTCCGCCGCCGTAAGATCTTTGACGGGCAAGCTCTTGGCGACTTCGGGTTCACCCTTGCCGTCCAGGCCATGGCAGCGGGCGCACATCTGGTTGTAGAGGCGCTCGGGATCCACCACGGTCACAGGTCCAGCGTCGTTCTTGCACGCCACCAACCACACAGCGCCTAGAGCCAAAACGGCGCGCGAAAAACCGCTCATTCGCCGCCTTCCGCTGTGGCCACCTGCGGTTGATAAAGGTTGCCACCCGTGGCGCGAAACTCCGCGGCCTTGGCAGCCAACCCAGCTTGCAACGCTTCGTCGGCGGTCAGGTTCTGTTCTGCTGCGAAATCGCGAACGTCCTGTGTGATGCGCATCGAACAGAAGTTGGGGCCGCACATCGAACAGAAGTGCGCGGCTTTGGCACCCTCGGCCGGCAAAGTCTCGTCGTGATACGACTTGGCGGTGGGGGGATCCAAAGCCAAGTTGAACTGATCCTTCCAGCGAAACTCGAAGCGCGCCTTCGATAAAGCGTCGTCCCAAGCACGCGCACCGGGATGCCCTTTGGCCAAATCGGCGGCGTGGGCCGCAATTTTATAGGCAATGACGCCCGCCTTCACGTCGTCACGGTTGGGCAAGCCCAAGTGCTCCTTAGGCGTCACGTAGCACAGCATCGCCGTGCCGAACCAACCGATCATCGCCGCGCCGATCGCCGACGTGATGTGGTCGTAGCCTGGCGCGATGTCGGTCACCAAGGGCCCCAGCGTGTAGAACGGGGCTTCGTGGCAAAGCGACAATTGCTTGTCCATGTTCTCTTTGATCTTGTGCATCGGCACGTGGCCGGGGCCTTCGATCATCACCTGCACGTCGTGCTTCCACGCCACCTTCGTGAGTTCACCCAGCGTCTCAAGCTCGCCGAATTGAGCTTCGTCATTGGCGTCGGCATTGCAGCCCGGGCGCAAGCCATCGCCGAGTGAGAACGACACATCGTACTTCTTCATCACCTCGCAGATGCGCTCGAACTCGGTGTAAAGGAAGTTCTCTTTGTGGTGCGACAAGCACCACTTGGCCATGATGGAACCACCGCGCGACACGATGCCCGTGATGCGCTTCGCCGTCATCGGCACGTACCGCAACAACACACCGGCGTGAATGGTGAAGTAATCCACCCCCTGCTCGGCCTGTTCGATCAGGGTTTCGATGAACAGATCGATGTTGAGCTGTTCAACCTTGCCCTTTACCTTTTCAAGCGCTTGATAAATCGGCACGGTGCCGATGGGTACGGGCGAGTTGCGGACGATCCATTCGCGCGTCTCGTGAATGTTGGCGCCTGTGGACAGATCCATCACGGTGTCAGCGCCCCAACGCGTGGACCACTGCAGCTTTTCGACCTCTTCTTGAATCGACGACGAAACCGCTGAGTTGCCGATATTCGAATTGATCTTCACCGCGAAGTTGCGGCCAATCGCCATCGGCTCAAGCTCGGTGTGGCGAATGTTTGCCGGAATAATGGCGCGGCCTTTGGCCACCTCTTCACGCACAAATTCGGGCGAAAACCCTTCGCGCAAGGCCACAAAGCGCATCTCTTCAGTGATCACGCCTTGCCGCGCGTAGAACATTTGCGTGGGCGTCTTGTCGCCGCGTTCAAGACGAGCCTTCACCCACGGTTCACGCAGCTTCGGCAAACCCACCGCCAAGTCCACGGCCGTGGGGCCGGTGGTGTCGTACACGCGCAAGGGCGGCTCGTTGCCTGTGAGCGTGATCTCGCGCATCGGCACGCGCAGCCCGCCTTCCTCCACGTAAACCTTACGTGAGTTTGGAAAGTCGTTCTCGATCGGGCCCAACGTGGAAACGGGTGGTGTGGTGTCAACACGTTTCGAGGCCGCGCTGACAACAGACAATTTTCTAGAAGACCCGACTGGCTCGCTCATGGATGCTCCCTTCGCCGGCATTACCCGGAGCAGGTTCGTGGGGTCGCCTTGGCCACTGTGGCAGCCAAGACCTCTCAGCCCGAAAGCTCCCCCGTTATTGGAAGTGCGTTTCTACCGACTGGGGCCTGGCTTTTCAAGGCCGAGGCGCGTTTGCGTCCGGCAAGACTCCCACGGCGCCGCCTGCGCTAGTTCAAATAGCGAGGATCGGTTTTGCCTTTGCCGCCCTCAAGCACCTGCATTTGCACGCGAGGCCGGCTGGGACGCGCAGGCTTGGGCGGCGCGATGGGCTCGCCTTTTCCGCCGCACAGAACATACGACATCAACACGCTGACCACCGTGCCCACCATGGCGGGCCACCGGTGCGACACAAGCTCAACGCTAAGAGAGAACAACACCAGCAAGGCGGCAAAGCCTCGGGCGGGCAGAATCAAGCGTCCCCAAATGCGTGCGGGCGTGCGGTCGTAGTGAACGCCGAAAGCCACGATCACCGCCAACACAGAAAGACCACAACCGGCCGCGACGAACACGTTGCCCAACAAAGCGGAAGCCACGCCCTGGGCCAAGTGCCCCAAAATCGCAGGCACAAAGAAAACCAACAAAAACCGGGCGCGCCCCAGCGCCACTTCCATCGCCGAGGCCAAGAACCACACACCAATGATGTTGATAGCAAAGGTGAGCGGATCCACGTGCACGAACAGGGCGGACACGGGCTGCCAGAATTTTCCAGTGGCCATGTTCGGCCCCAGCGCCAACTGCGAAACGATGAAGTCGCGGGCCGCCGGGGCTGTGGCGTACATGAAGTAGGCCAGTGTCTCCACGATCACCAACCACTTGATGAATGGACTGAACCGCTGGGCCACAGGGCGTAGCCATTCGGGCAGCGGCGGCTGGCGCTCTGGCGGTGCGCTCATATTCAAAATCTACCACGGTATTTGACGAGCCACGCGTCACCTACATCAGGGCTTCGTTAAGGCGCCTTGCGAATTTCTCCGTTGGGGTTGCCCTCACAGGCGGGATCGTTGCCGTCGACCAGCAGATTGCCGTCGTTGTCGAGGCCGTCTTTGCAGCTTGCGGGGGCCACGGCCACCTCAACCACAGGTTCTGGGGCGTTCAGATCCAAGACAAAACTTCCCGACGTTCCCAGCACGATGGCAGAGCCGTCGGCGTTCACGGGCATCCGGCCTGCCGGATCCACGCCTCGCAAAGTGACTTGCCAGGTGCCGGGCGGCAACGAACGCCGCAATTCCCCGGCGCCGCAGACCGCTCGAAACGAGTGGATCTCTTTGCTCACCGTTTCGGCTTCCACGCCCTCAAACGACTCAATTCCAGCCCTGCCGCAGCTGCGCGCTGAAAACGCGCCGGGCGCTTCATTGGCGAAGCGCCAGGTGACCGTATACGACGCGTCCTGTGAACACCCCGAAGCGACTGCAGCGAGAAAGATCAACCCAACGTAAGAGCGAGCGAGAAGCACGCCGGGGTTATAGCCCTAGTTTACGGTGAATGTAATCTGCGGAAGCACAGCCGGCGTGCCCACAGGCGTTGTGAAGGCCATCGGCCCAAACACGGAAAGCGGGTTGCCGCCTGCATCGAGCAGCCGGAACGTTAGATTGTAGGTGTCATCAGGAATGGCCTGCGTCACGCCAAGGCCCGGCCCACAGGGAAAGCGAAACACGAAGGGCGCTGCGCCAGGCGACACTGAGGCGGCCGTAAATTCAACGGTGGTGGCGCCCACCGAAGTGCAGCTGACGGCAACTTGCGGGGCCGTTGATTTGGTGACGATCCATTGGGACTGAAAGGACTGGATCTCGAACACCACGGTGCCAAGGTCAGAGACGCCCGAGCGACGGACACCAATAGGTGGCAGCGCGATGGAGCTGACCTCCACGTTATCGGAACGCAGGAGACGCAGATTCACATTGTAAGTGCCCGACGCGAGCGGGGTGGTGGTGAGGCTACCGCTGGCGCACGGCACGTTAAAAATTTCCGCGGGGGTACCGCGGGTCGCGTTGGTCGCCTCAAGCACGACCGTGGCGGCACCCGCCTCGTCGCAAGACACAGTGTCATTGATGGGCGGGCCCACGTCCTCGATCTGCCAATCCACAAACAAACCCGAATCGTTGGAGCCGCCGCAAGCGGGCACGACCAGAACCGAGGCCAATAACGACAAGCGAGTGATAATTTTCGTGTGCATGTTTTTGTTCCCTCTATTGGGCTTTGCAAGTCCCGTTCTTATTCGCACAACGCGAAGCGCAAGAAGCCACAATCAGCTGCGCGTCCATCGAAGCCGGCTGCCCCCACACGAGGCGTTTAACAAACGGAGGCGGCGCCACGGCGCCCGCCGCCGGTTGACCTTGAGCGTCCAGGGCCTGCACTTGCAGCTCATAAAGCCCCACCGGCACCTCGAACGGCGTCACGCCCCGCTGCTTCTTGCACGGAAAGTCGTAGCTGCGGGCAGATTCAGTGCCTGACTGAGGCGTGAGCAACAAGCGAACCTCGGCGATTGCCGGATCGGCACATGAGCAATCGTCGATGGCGAAGCCTCCGGGGGTGTGAACCACCCACGACACTTCCACGGCGGCGCCATTGACGGGATCACAACCAAAGGCCCCCAGCAGCGCCCCCGCAGCCAGTAAATACAGGGCCTTGCGACCTGTTTGCTTGCCCTTCACGGGCGCAAGACTAGCAGCCATGACCCTCTTTGAACACAAGCGGCACTAGGCATTGGGTCAACTCGTGACTAAAGTCTCCACCATGTTGCATTCCCTCCTCGATGCGCCCGCCGGTTTGGACATCATTGGCCTGATTCAAGGGGCCTCCCTGACCGTCAAAGCCGTGATGTTCTTGCTCATCTCTATGTCAGTGATGTCCTGGTACATCATTGGGTCAAAGGTTTTGTACCTCGGCCGCGCCCGCTCCCGCTCAGGCACGTTCTTGGATTCTTTCTGGAAGACACAGCGCCTCGACGACGTATGGAAGCTTACGGAGGAGCAGGGGCCGTCTCCTGTCAGCGAAGTGTTTCGGGCTGGCTACGCTGAACTTGCGAAGTTACGCAAACGACGCGCCGAGCAGGGGCAAGAAAATTTCACCCAGAATGAAACGTCGCTGGGCGACATCGAAAGCGTTGAACGCGCCTTGGCGCGAGCCCGCACCACCGCCATCACCGAGATGGAAAGCAAGATCCCGTTTTTGGCCACCACCGCCAGCGCGGCGCCGTTCATCGGCCTGTTCGGGACCGTGTGGGGCATCATGAATTCGTTTCGCTCCATCGGCGCCAAGGGCGCTGCCAACCTGGCCACCGTTGCGCCGGGCATCGCGGAAGCCCTCATCGCGACCGCCATCGGCCTTGTGGCCGCCATCCCGGCGGTTATGGCCTATAACTTCTTCTCGCGACGTATCCGCGTTTTGAGCGCCGACATGGAAACCTTTGCCAGCGACTTCCTGAACATCGTGCGGCGGAGGTTCTTCTAGTGTCGATGAGCACGGGTGACAGTGGCGGCGGGATGTTGGGGGAAATCAACGTCACGCCGTTGGTGGACGTGATGTTGGTGCTGTTGATCATCTTCATGGTCACGGCCCCGATGCTGCAAACCGGTGTTGACGTGGATCTGCCGGAGGCCAAAGCGCAAACCATTCCAGACGACGAGGGCAAACTTATCTTGACGCTCACCAAGGACAAGCGTGTGTTCTTGGGCAAACTGGAAATTCCCTACGACACCATTGAACAGACGCTAAAAGACAACGCCAAGCTGAAGACTGACAAGGAACTGTATTTGCACGCCGACAAGAACCTGCCCTATGGGGAAGTGGTTCGCGTGATGGCGGTGGTGAAACAGGCCGGCGTCGACAAGCTGGGCATGGTGACCGATCCTTTGGAGTAGCGAGACGACCTTTGATAGACGCACAGGTACAGACGCGGCCCGCCGGCTCCACCGGCATCGGTGGCATTGCGGTGACGTTGGCCATACACGGTGCGCTCATCTTGCTGTTCTGGCTTGGGCATCGTGTAACAGAGCCTCCGGCCGGGGAAGCGCGCGATCTCATCGCCACTGAACTGGTGAAGCTGGGCAAGCCACGCGAAAAATTTTGGCTGCCCAAGATCTCACAGCCCAAACCCACGAAGAAAGTGGAAGAGATCAAGATCGCCGAGGATCCGGCCGCCGAAGCCGCACCCCAGGAAGCGCCCAAACCCGAAGACGCGGAGGTGTCCGATAAACTTCGCAACGCTTTGAACCGCGCGCGCACGTTGCGACAAGTGCCCGATGAGGACAGCGACGAGGGTCAGCTGGACGGCATAGCCGAGGGTTCATCTGCCGAGGCGATTACGGGCGACGCTTATGCGGGCCAGATTCTGGCGCTGGTGCGCCGCAATTGGCATGTACCCGTGGGCATCATCTCCGACGAAGAAGTGGCAAAACTGAGCGCGCAGGTGCGCGTGTCGGTGGGTGCCGATGGAACGCTCTCAGGCGCCGCCATCGCGAAAACGTCGGGCAACACCACCTTTGATGACTCGTGCATCGCCGCCGTTTCCGCCACGGGGCAAGTGCCCCCGCCGCCAGAGGACAAACGCGCGGCGTTTGCGCGCGGCGTGGCGCTTCTGTTCAAGAAGTAGGCGAACGCTTGCGAACACCGTAAAACATAGACCTGCGGCGCCCTGTGGCCGCCAGAGACTGGAAAGACAAAAACACATGCAACGATTCACCCAACGCACGCGCCGCTTGCTTGCGACCTCGGCAAGGCTCTTGGCCGGCTGCCTTGCAGTTGTGGCCACATCCTCCGCTGTGGCTTTGGCGCAAAACCCACCCGCCGCGGGTGGCGATGAAGGGTTGCCGCAGATCACGATCACGGATCCCAACCGCAGTCTGTTGAAGCTGGCGGTGCCGAACGGATCGGGCGACGCCGCGCAAAGCACGGAAGCCACGAACATCGCGCGACGAAATTTCCAGATCGTTGGACTGTTCCAAGTTTTGAACCCTCAATCCTTCCCGCCCGCGCTGCACGCCGAAGGCAAGGGTTATTCGGAAGCGCTGTGGTCACAAGTGGGCGCGCAAGCGGTGGTGAAGCTCTACGCCGTTAAAGATCCGGCGGGCTCATTGGTGGAAGGTTACCTTTATCAATCGGGTCGCGGTGAAAAGCCCGTGTTGAGCCGCAGCTACAAAGGCAGCGATCTGCGCACGCTGGTGCACGCGGTCACCAACGACATCATCGAAGCCCTCACAGGGGAGCGGGGTGTGTTCGGGTCACGCATCGTCTTTGCCCGGCCCAAAGAGGAGCTGATGAGCATCGGTATGGATGGCGCACAACCGGCCGTTCACACGATGATGCGCTCAGATTCGTTGTTGCCGTCAATCAGCCCCGCTGGCGATCGCATTGCTTTTACCAATTACCTGCGGCGCAACCCGGATCTGTGGGTGGTGCCTGCCGCGGGTGGGCGCGCGCAGCGGATTTCAGATCGCCAAGGCATGAACACAGGTGCCAGCTGGTATCCCGATGGCGCATCAATCGCCGTCACAATGACCTTCGAAGGCAACGCCGAAATTTACCGGATCGACGCGCGCACGGGGAAAATCATGAAGCGCCTCACCAACAACCCCGCCATCGATTCATCGCCCGCCGTTTCACCGGATGGCAGCCAGATCGCATTCGTCAGCAACCGCCAGGGCACGCCGCAATTGTTCATCATGCCGGCCAATGGGGGCGAACCGCGTCGCCTCACGTTCCGCGGCAACTACAACCAAACGCCGCGCTGGAACCCCAACAGCAAGAAGCCCTTGATTGCGTTTACAGGGCGCGACGAACAGCGCCGCTTCGACGTATTTGTTATCGACACGCGCGACGGCCGCATTGATCGCATGACTCAGAACCAAGGTTCCAACTTTGATCCGGCGTGGTCGCCCGATGGGCGCTTGCTGGTGTATGCGTCGTCGCGCGGCGGTCTGTTCACGTTGAACCCACAGACGCTCGGCGAAACACAGATCTATCGTGGCAACGCTCGCGCGCCGTCTTGGGGCCCACCCCCACGTGCGTCGCTGCGCTAGCCATCGCGGTCATGCGCGTCGCCACGATCGACATCGGCACCAACACGACCTTGTTGTTGGTGGCAGAACGAAACGAACAAGGCATCGTGAAACCTTTGGCCGAGCGCGCGGAGATCACGCGCCTTGGCCGAGGCATCGGCGGCGATGGGCTGTTACGCGCAGAGAACGTGGCGCGCACTCTTGAGGTGCTTCGGGAATACACACGCGAGGCGCAGACGCTGCAAGCGCCGGTGTTCGCCATCGGAACCGAAGGGCTGCGCCGCGCCCCCAACGCGCAGGACTTTCTGCAGCCTGCGGCCACCATTTTGGGGACGCCTGTGGAAGTGATCAGCGGTGATCGGGAAGCCCACCTCACGTTTTTGGCGGCGCAACGATCGTTCCCCAGGGAAGCCGAAGGCGACGTGGTGGTGATCGACATCGGTGGGGGCTCCACCGAGATCATCATCGCCAACGCGGCAAACATAACGTACCGGCAAAGCCTGCCCCTTGGTTCGGTGCGCTTGACCGAGGCGTTTGTCCACAGCGATCCGCCTCAAGCAGAGGATGTGCATCGTTTGGAAGCGCATGTACGCCAGACGCTCGCGTCGGTTCCTTTTCCGGCCCACGCCACGTTGATCGGCACGGCGGGCACGGTGACGACATTGGCAGCGATGGCGCAGGAGCTGCGTGATTACGATCCGGCGGCCGTGCATGGCTTCCGCTTGAGCCGGCAGGCCTTGCATGAGCAACGGCTGCGGCTGCGCGCGGCCACGCAAGCGGAGCGCGAGCAAATGGCGGGGTTAGATCCCCGTCGTGCCGACGTGGTGTTCGCCGGGGCGACGTTGCTGGCGGGGATCGTTGAGCAAGCCGGGGCGGCAGCAGTCTTGGTGAGTGACCGAGGGATCCGGTGGGGCTTGGCCTTCGATCAATTCGATAACTTGCGGCTGGCCACGGTGCCGCCCGGCGAAATCCGTCCGTGAACGGCTGGGGGTTGTTGCCCAGAATCAGACCAAGGGGTAGTGTTCCCAGGTGTTTTTAGCTAAGCGGCGCCCTGTTGCAACCAAGCATCACAGCAGGGCTCTGGCCGGTCTGTTCATGCTGTTCACGCTGCCTGCGTGTAAGGCGAAGGTCGCGCAGATCACAGCGCCCTTCACCGAAACGTTCGACCGATCGGAAGTCGGGCCCACCTGGTTTGATACGGGTGGTGGATACACGTTGGTGGATGGCGCCGTTCGCGCCCAGGGGGCCTTCAACCACCCCCTGTGGTTGCGCAAGCGCATGCCGCGCGATTTCATCTTGGAGCTGGATGCAACCGCGATGACGGCGGTGGGCGACATCAAAATTGAAATCTGCGGTGATGGAGAATCGTTTGATCCCGACAAGGGCGGCTACATGGCCACGGGATACGTGCTGGTGTTTGGTGGCTGGCGAAACTCGCTTTCAGTGATTGCCCGCGAGAACGAACACGACGAGGGCCGCAAGGCCGAACGCGGCGATCTCAAGGTGGAGCCAGGACGTAAATACCATTTCACCGTTACGCGCAAAGGCGGCGTCATCGACTGGCAGATCGACGGCAAACCATTTCTCTCGTGGACCGACCCATCGCCCTTCGAGGGCTCGGCTCATGAATATTTCGCTTTTAACAATTGGGATGCAGACGTGCGCTTCGACAACTTGTCGATTCGCCCTGCCCCCTAACAACGCCATGGCTCTCACCGACAACGACGTGACGTCTGAGATCCAGGTGCCCTTGCACTTGGCGTCCGAGGAACAGGCGGCTCACGATTTCGATCTCACACGAGCGCTTGCAACTTTGGCGGGCCGCCGTTCGATTGGCGTGTATATGCACGACAACCCCGATCCCGACTCAATGGCGGCGGCCTGGGGCTTGGCGAAACTCCTTGAGGCAGAATTGGGCGCCAAGGTCACTCTGGTTCTGGCGGGGATTGTGGGCCGTGCGGAGAACCGCGCCATGGTGGAAGAGCTGCGTATTCCCCTTGTGCCGTTGCACGAACTAGATCCGCAAACCTTCGACGCGTTGGCCATCGTCGACAGCCAGCCAGGCACGGGCAACAACAGTTTGCCCTCTGATCGCGCCGTCGATGTGATCGTCGATCACCATCCGTTTCGCGGCACCGAACGCAGCCCTTGGTGCGACATCCGCTCGGACATGGGCGCCACGTCCACCATCATCCTGCAGTACCTGCGTGAGCGCGCGATTCCGTTGGATGTGAATCTGGCCACGGCGCTGTTTTATGCGGTGAAAACCGAAACGCGCGATCTGGGTCGCGAGGCGAGCGACGCGGAACGGGCGGCATACCTGCACTTGGTGTCGCTCGTCGACCACGACCGCCTTTACCGTGTGTGCCATCCCAAGGTGCCCAAGCAGCATTTCATGGCGTTGGATCGAGCGGTGAGGTCGGCGCAAGTCTACGGCGACGTGGTGGCCGCAAACTTAGACGAGTTGTTCTATCCAGACCTGGTGGCCGAGATCGCTGACCTGTTGTTGACCTTCGATGGTGCGCGCTTTGCCGTTTGCGTGGGGCGCTACAAGGGCAAGGTTTACGTGTCGCTGCGCACGGAAGTGGATGACACCCGTGCGGGTGGCCTCATCCGCAAAATCATCGGAACCGAGGGCGCCGCCGGAGGCCATGGAACCATGGCGGGCGGCAGTTTGAGCCGCCCGGTCGAGACGGCCGCCGAACTGGAAGTGGCGTTTGCGGGCCTCGTGGAAAGGCTGTTGCACTTTCTCAGCCGCGCACCCACAGCAGGCAGCGCCCTGCTTCCACCCACCACCTAAAAATTCTTACGTCTCCCCTCTCGACGTCGCCAAAATTTCAGGCTACATTCGCATCCCTTTTCACTGCCGGGGTGGCGAAATGGTATACGCAGTGGATTCAAAATCCACCACCTTCACGGGTTTGAGAGTTCGAGTCTCTCCTCCGGCACTAGAGCGAAATCGTGGGCAGGCCGCTGTCCCCTTCTAGCCGTCCGGGCCCAAACCCCAAGTGCACCGCTTCGGTGCCTGCGGTCTTAGAACAAAGTGGTTTCGCCTGCGCGGGGTGCCACTATCTCGGCAAAGCGCTCGCGCGCCTGAGACTCGGCCAAGGCGATGCTTTGCTGAGTGGATGGCGCCAGCGGCTTGATGAAGGCCTGGCCAGTGTCGGTGCGGAACTGCACTTCCAAAGGTCGTTCCGTGCCTAAGCGTTCAGCCTCGATCGGTATGCCCTCCTTTTTCAGGAAGCTGCGGATGAACTCCGCGTTGCGCAGTTGCACACCACCCGCTCCTCCGGCGAGCACACGGCACGCCCCGAAAACCTTCGCCTTGAGTCGCTTACGATTGGCGCCAAGATTGAGCAGATCGTTGATGAGGCGCTCCATGGCGTGCACGCCGAAGCGGGTGGCCACAGGGCCTTCATCCAGCGTCGCTGGCAGAAGGAAGTGGTTCATGCCGCCCAGCCGCGCGTGCGGATCGTACAAACAAGCGGCAACACACGATCCCAAAACCGTGCTCACCAGCGTTGGTTCGTGCGAGGCGAACACGTCGCCCACGACGATGCGACGTCGTTTCGGCATCACCGTGGCTGATTGTTTACGCGAAGATGCCTCGTTGCCCTGCAAGCACCTGTGCACCGTGCCTTTGATAGGGGCGAATCGGTTGGTTAACCCCAGCAGGCTTTCGGAGTGGCCGACGAACAGATGCCCTCCCGTCACCAAACGATCGGCGAACCTATCGAACAAGCGCTTTTGCGTTGGTTTATCGAAATAGATAACGACGTTGCGACAAAAGATGATGTCGAAGCAAGAATCAATGGGCCAATTGTCGTCCACGAGGTTCACGCGGCGAAAGTCGATCATGCTCTGCAGCTCGGGCTTCACCTTCCACTTGCCGGCCGATTGACCGGTGCCACGAAGGAAGTAGCGCGCACGTAGCGCGTCGGAGATCCCGCTCATGCGCGTTTCATCGTAAATACCAGCGCGCGCGTGGTCCAAAACGTTGGTATCGATGTCGGACGCGATGATCCTCACATTGAGGCCACTTAACAACAGGCCTGCTTCCTTCACGGTGATCGCAATCGTGTAGGGCTCTTCACCCGTCGATGAAGCGGCACACCAAATGCGGATGTCACGCTCACCCGTTCTGAGCGCGCGCTGCCTCAGCTGGGGAAGAACCTCCGCCTTTAGAAAATCGAAGTGGTGGCTCTCGCGAAAAAAATCGGTCTTGTTGGTTGTGATCGCATTGATGAGATCGCGCCATTCGGAATGATCAGGCGAGATCTCGCCAAGGAGATCAACGTAGGCACTGAACTCCGTGAGTCTCAGCGCACGCAAGCGACGCGACAGCCTCGAAGCCACAAGGCTTCGCTTGGCATCACTTAGATGAATGCCCGTCGTCTTGTATATAATGTCTCTAAGCGCGTTAAACTGCCGGTCACCTAACGTTTTGAATTCGTCCGGCAGATGTGATGCCTCGGGCATAGGACGAATCTCTGGCGAAGACCCTCGCAAGAGAAGGCCTACACTTCCTCGAACCCGTCAGCCGTGGGAGAGTCGCCGCCACCGCCATTCATAAGCCTGTCCATGGCCGATATGCCCGCGTCGTCGAAGGGCGCCTCCATACGCTTACGGCTGTGTGCACTGGCGTGACTCACGAGTGGCGCGCGTCTGCGACGTGCTGAACGATCGACCCGCTGCTTGGGTGGATCCATCGAAACCGTTGGCGCCTGGCTTGACTCCATCACTTTGAAGCGGTTCACCAACATCTGCATTTCGCTGGCACGTCTTGACAGGCCCGCGGCGGTCTCGGCCAAAGCCTCAGTTTCGGCGGCGTTGGTCTGCGTGACCGAATCCATCTGGGTCACAGCCAGGTTGACTTGCTCAACACCCGCGGTCTGTTCTTTCGAGGCAGCCGCGATTTCGCCAACGATGTCTGTGACACGTTTGACCGACACCACGATGTCTGTGAGCGTTTGGCCCGAGCGGTTCACCAACCCTGCCCCATCGTCCACCAGACGAACGGCGTCGTTGATGAGCGCCTTGATCTCCTTGGCCGCAGCTGCCGATCGTTGTGAAAGATTGCCCACCTCGGTGGCAACAACGGCAAAACCGCGCCCCTGCTCCCCTGCGCGTGCCGCTTCAACCGCTGCGTTCAGGGCAAGAACGTTGGTTTGGAAGGCGATCTCGTCGATCGTTGTAATGATCTCCGCAATCTTTTTAGAAGCTCTGTTGATCTCGCCCATGGCCGAGACGGCCTGGCTAACCACAACGCCGCCCTGTTCGGCGACGTTTCGCGAGCTGCTGGCCAGCTGCGCGGCCTGTTGCGCGTTGTCTGAGTTTTGTTTAACGGTTGAGGTGATTTGCTCGAGGCTCGCCGCCGTTTCTTCGAGGCTTGAGGCCTGCTCTTGAGCGCCACCTGAAATTTGTTCAGCACTCGACGACACGCGCTGGGCCGCGGAGGACAGCGACGCGGCGGAATTCTTTACATCCGACATGATGTCGTGCAGCTGATCCATGAAGCCATTGAAGGACGCTGACAACATCGACAATTCATCGTTGCCCTCTTCGGACAAGCGCTTGGTTAAATCGCCGTCGCCCTCGGCAACTTCTTTGATCAAGCGCAACGTCTCATCAAGGGGCCTCATGATGGAACGGCCCACCAATGTACCGGCCACGATCAAAACGACGAGAACGGTGATCGACGCCATCAGCAACGTGTTATGCCTCTGAGACACAAAAGCCATGGACCTTGTTTCCACTTGTGTATAGGCGGCATTGGCCATCACCACCACACGATCCACGACCTGCCTGTGCGCCTCGTATGCCTGAGAAACCTCAGCCAGCGCCTTGGCGATCTCGGGCGTGTCGTGCCGACGGCACGCCGGAACCAGCTGGGACTCGATTAGGGAAAACACGCGCATCGCTGGCTCGTGCGCCTGCTGCAGGAATGTGCTTTTCAGGTCCCCGGCATCCAAATGGCTTGACCAAAAGGCGTGCCGGTCGTTGTAGGAGGCATGCAGCTCGGCAACCTTGTTCACGCTTCTGTCAAAAGCCGGCCCTTCGAGGCCTTTGGCCAGCAGTTGGCTCTCCAGGTAGGCCTCGATGACATACATTGGAGGCGGAAGAATATCCGCCACCAAGTCTTTGTATTGCGTGATCTCGCGGTATGTGTCGCCGCCCACTTGCACGTCACTGATCGTCCTCACCACCGCAACACCAAGCCCGACGAAAGCCAGGCCGAAGCCCCCGAGCAAGAGCATTAATTTCGTGCGAATCTTCAACTTGTTCAACATGACGTTTCCTTAACTGCCTTGCAGTGCAATCTCTGGGAGGGCCACGGCTGACGCCAACTCTGAAACCACGGTTTCGATGTTCAACAGCAGCACCAAACGGTCTTTGATGTGCGCCATCGCTGAAATCATTTGCTCACCCAGGCTTGATGCGAGATCCGGTGGGGCTGAGATCTCACTCGTGGGAATCGACACAACGGCATTCACCGCATCCACAACAAAACCCACAGTCTTGCCAGCCACGTTGATCACCACGATCAGCGTGAACCTGTCGTAGGGTGCCGCAGGCAGGCCGAACTTCAATCTCAGGTCGATGACGGGGATGACGGTGCCACGCAGGTTCATCACACCTTTGATGTGGTCAGGCACATTCGGCAATTGCGTGATGTGGGAGAAGCCCTTGATCTCCTGCACCTTCAATACGTCGATCGCGTACTCCTCTGTTCCCAAACGGAACGTGAGCAGCTGCGAACGCGTCGCTTGAAGGCCCTTTGAAAAATGCGTCTGTGTGGCGTTCATCTTCGTCCTTTAGTTCGCATCAACGGCCGAAAGTGCGGCGGCCGACAACTGGTCAAGCGGAAGCACCTCATCAACCGCGCCGCGCTCCACCGCCTCGCGCGGCATGCCGTAAACCACACATGTCGCCTCGTTCTGAGCGAACGTTTTTGCGCCGCCTTTACGCATCTTCAGTAAACCCCGCGCTCCATCCGCGCCCATGCCCGTCATGATCACACCCACCGCGTTGCGCCCCACATACTCAGCACACGAATCAAACAACACATCGACAGAGGGGCGATGTCCGTTGACTTGTGGCTGCTGATTCACACGCACCAAGTAGTCGGCGCCTGAACGGCCCACGGTCATGTGAAAACCACCCGGCGCGATGAGCGCTTGACCTGTCAACACGCGATCGCCGTCAGCGGCTTCTGCGACGCGAATTTGGCACAAGCGGTCAAGGCGCTCGGCAAACGACTTTGTGAAGCGGCTGGGCATATGCTGCACAACCACCACACCGGGCGCGTCGGCTGGCAGCGCACTTAAGAACGTCGTCAAAGCTTCCGTACCGCCCGTGGAAGCGCCCACGGCGATGATTTTATACGTGGTGCGCCCTAACCAGGTTGATGCGACCTTTGACGGTGGGGGCGCCACCTGTTTTCGCACAAGCACCCTTGATTGCGCAGCGATCCGAACCTTATCGATCAGTTCAACCGCGGCTTCGGCCATGCCGGCGCGAACGTCAACCTTCGGTTTGGTCACAACGTCAATCGCACCCAATTCCAAAGCCCGCAACGTAGCCTGGCACCCCCTTTCTGTGAGCGCAGATACCATCACCACGGGAAGCGGATGATGGGTCATAAGGTTCTGAAGAAAGGTCAGGCCATCCATGCGGGGCATTTCAACGTCCAAGGTCAGAACATCGGGCGCCAGTTGCTTGATCATCGCCCAAGCCGCAACCGGATCCGGCGCGGTTCCCACCACCTCAATCTGCGGCTCCGTTCGCAAAAGAGCGCTGAGCATCTCGCGAAACATGGCTGAGTCGTCGATCACGAGAACGCGAATCTTACGCAAGGGCCGCTCCTCTCGGGTTCGCCCCGGCATTTGTGCGATGAAGCGCCGATGGCAAGCGCGCCAGTCGGCTCAGCCCTTTGACGTCCAGGATTAGGGCCACGTGACCGTCCCCCAAGATGGTGGCGCCCATGGTGCCTGCAACGCGCTTGAAGTTGACCTCCAGACTTTTCATGACCACTTGGCTGCGGCCACGTACCCCATCCACCAACAAAGCGAATTGGTGGCCCGCGTGTTCCACCACAATCACCAGACCGTCACACGGGTTGTCCTTGTATTCTGGCACCGCGAACAAATGGCCAAGCCTCACCAGCGGCAAAGTCTGACCAAACGCCGACACGAGATCATCTTGCCCAAGAACGTTGTGGGTGTCGTTTCTGCTCGGGCGGAAGGACTGCACAACGGAGAGCAGCGGCAGAATGTAGACCTGCTGGCCAACGTGAACAGCAAGCCCATCCAAGATGGCCAGTGTCAGGGGCAGGATGACGAAGAAGCACGCCCCTTTCCCTGCATCCGAATCCACGCCTAGAGATCCGTTCAACGCTTGCACGCTGCGCTTGACCACATCCATACCCACGCCACGGCCTGAGACGTCGCTCACGGTTTCGGCGGTCGAGAACCCAGGCGCGAAGATTAGGTCAGTGATTTCGGCTTGGGTCAGAGGTTGCCCCTCCTCGACCAAACCGCGCGAGAGGGCCTTGGCACGAATGCGGTCCAGATCCAGCCCGCGGCCATCGTCCTGCACAGACACCACCACAGAGCCGCCGTCATGGTACGCCTTCAAGGTCAGCGTTGCCTTCGCCGGCTTACCTGCGGCCACACGTGCCGCGGGCGCC
Source organism: Deltaproteobacteria bacterium (assembly GCA_033763315.1). Lineage (GTDB taxonomy): Bacteria > Myxococcota_A > Polyangia > Fen-1088 > Fen-1088 > JAGTJU01. The sequence continues at coordinate 264,967 of JANRKS010000002.1, read as the reverse complement.
TCGATGCCATGGTCAAGCGCGTTGCGAAGCAGATGTGTGAGTGGATCGCCGATCAAATCAATGACTGTCTTGTCGAGTTCGATGTCGCCACCTTCCATGACGAAGTCCACTTCCTTGCCCAGCGCGATCGCCAAATCGCGGACCATGCGCGGAAAGCGGCTAAATACGGTGTTCACGGGCAACATGCGCACACCCATCACCCGCTCTTGAAGATCTCGGGTGCTGCGTTCGATTTCGCGCACCGCTTGCTGCAGCGCTGTGGATGTTTCGTGCGCCGCTTTTGCCACCACATCTTTCAGCATGGCCTGCGCAATGATCAACTCACCCACGACGTCGATCAGGCCGTCCAGCTTCTGGGTCGCCACGCGAATGGAAGACGCCTTCGTGACAGCAGGCTCAGCTGGTGCCCGGACCGTCTCCGGACGGGCCAGAATCGCGGCCGGCGCGGCGACCGTCGCAGATTCCAACCGAACCCGGGCCACCGTGTCACCGCCGGCGAACGCGAACACATCGACCAGCTGCTCGATCGTGGCTGTGGTCTCTAGTTTCACCGCCCAAGAGCAGTAGCAGGACTCAGGATCGAGCTTTGACAACGGCGGAACGGCGTCAGTGTTTATCTGCACGTCATAAGTGATCGCCTCGCCGGCCAGGTCTCGCAGCAAAAGCAGGCTGTCTAAGCCAGCGCGGAAAAGGCCAGCGTCGGGGGCGAATTCAACGATGTAGGTTCGCACGTCCGCATCGACGGTTGCGTTGGGTGCTTCCGCGACGCCGGCCAAAGGCGCGGTCGTTGGCCGCCGCACACCCGTTAGCCGTGCTGCAATGTCCGCGAGAAACTCCGCATCAGCGGGCGCGCCCCCCTGAGCCGCCGCCAACAAAGCTTTAACCCCATCGACCGCTTGCAACAGGGCGCTAATAACTTTGCCATCAGCCAACAAGCGGCCTTCACGCATTTCGTCGAGCACGTTTTCCATGACGTGCGTGAATTCAGACAGTTCAGCTAGGCCCAAAGCCGCGCCGCCACCTTTCATCGAATGTGCAGCACGAAAGACGGCGTCCAAAGTTTCCCGATCCCCCGGCGTTCGCTCGAGTTCCAGCAAACCCGTTTCAAGCACCGAAACGTACTCAGCACATTCCTCGAGAAACAGGCGCAGAAAGCGCGCGTAAGGCGCTTCGTCGTCGATCGCGCTCACGGCAGCACTTTACCCACAGTCTTCATGAGCGAAGTTGGATCAAACGGTTTGACGATCCAGCCAGAAGCCCCCGCAGCGCGCGCCGCCGCCTTCTTTGCCTCTGCGGTTTCGGTCGTGAGAAGCAAGAGCGGCGTGGTCTTATAAGCAGCCAGAGCACGAACGGCTTTGATCAGTGAGAGACCATCCATCAAAGGCATATTTAGGTCGGTGATCACAAGATCGCAGCGCGATCGTTGCAGACGCGCCAAAGCTTCTGAGCCATTTTCGGCTTCAATCACATCAAATCCGCTTTGGGTCAAAGTGTGGCGCAACAGATCGCGCATCGATGCAGAGTCATCAACGATCAATATCGTCCGTGCCATTTTAGTTCTCACGCGCTGCCTAAGAGAGCGCGGCGTGCCCTTCCCCGCAGAATTGTTCGTCCAACCCGAGCACCTGCGAAGCTCGTTGGAGGTTCGGCGAAAGGTTCTTCAGCAACAACTCTGCCGAACGGCCTCGCAGCTCAATTTTGAGCGACAGCAAAACTTGCCATGCGGCACCACACAGGTATCCGACGTCTGAGCAATCGATGAACACATCGTGGGCCTGAGCCGTCGCCATCGACAGCTCCTCGTAAAAGAGGCGCACGTCCGAAATGAGCACGTCCCGCAGCAAACGCAACGCCCCTCCGCCGGCCCCTTCGACCAATGCCACTGTGGGTTGGACAACATCCTCCATCCCTCGAACATCGTCGCAGGGTTACCAAAACTTGACAGTTTCGGGCGTGGAAATGCCCTGTCGTCGCAACGGCGAAGGGCTTAAGCACCCAGAAATAGCTCACCACTAGCCAAGGCGCGGCTTCGTGGCATCAACGAGGCTGCGCTTCAAGCCATCGAGCAGGTCACGGTTGCCGTCTTGCTGGTAACCGCCGAGTCGCTTGCGAAAGTCAGGCAGGCGTTCGATGAAACGAGCGAGGGCTGCCCCGTCTACCAGGCCGGACTCCTGCCCATAGCCTTCGCGCTCTAGATAGCGGGCGTTCAACACCTGCTCGAACTGCCCTTGCAGCGGCACGGCCAACATCGGACGACGAAGGTAAACGGCTTCGCCCATCAAGGTAAAACCGGCGCTGGCCACAACTCCGGCCGCTGTTCGCAAGTCCTCAATGAAACCCGCTTCACTGAACGGCTTGAACCGTAGATTGCCTTCGCGGACTTCCTCCTGCAGATCCCGCCGCATGCCATAGATCCTGCATTCTTTGCCGCAGGCTTTGAGCGCGTCCAACAGGCCCGTGTTGCTGGTGCTCGTTTGATAAACAAGAAGATGATCGCCTTCGCCCGGCGTCGCGGCCAAGATCTCTGGCCGCAAGATCGGAGGATGCAGGGTTGTGCGCTCTTTGCGCACAGGCGGATAGAAGAACGTTGTGATGTGGTAGTGAAGCGAGCCTGGAACTTTCGCCTTCACGATCGCGCGCGTCAGCTCGAAGTCGTTCTTCACGCCCTGCAGAATCTGTTCGTCATGCGTGCAACGGTTGATGATCTGCATGTTGTCGACCGAGATCACCGGTAAGTTGTGCCGCTGCGCGAACAGATAGCTCCACGTCTCGAAGTCTGAAATCACAACGTCGGGTTCGAACTTGTTCACGATGTCGTAGTAGGCGCGAACATTTTGCGGCCATCCGCTCATCGCCCCTTTGAGGTTCGCCGTGACCGTCTTCCAGTTCTGCACTTCGTTGTCTTCGTAGACCAGGGTGTAGCCCCAGATCTTCTTTACCCGAAGGTGCTCGCTCGCCCGTTTCTGCAGATAGTCGTAGGCGCGGCCCGAAACCACGACCTGCACTGTGTGATCCTTTACAAGTTCATCCAAGATCACCCTCGAACGCATGGCGTGCCCCATGCCTTCACCCACAACTCCGTAAAGGATTCGCATGCGGCGATTGTAACGCCTAAGCCACCAAAGTTGCGCCATGATTGCGAGATGAGCGAGTTGATTGCAACCCTGCCCAGCGCCCTACCCCGCCACGGTTTGCTCTTCGTCTATGCCTTGTTGTTCGCGTTGGCTGAGATCGAAATCGAGGGCGCTCGCGGTTGGGCCGAAGCTTTGCCCACCTGGTACCGCGTGACACCGTGGTACGCACGCCTGTTTCGCTTCGTGATGTCAGGCAAACCGCTCACGGGCTACCACGCCGTTATGTTGCCGCTCACGTTCACAAGCTTTCACATGGGCTTTGGCTTCGGGCAAACGTGGACCATGCAGGCCGAAGCGGTGGTGATCGCCCGCTTCTTGTTCTGGATCATGGTGTGGGATCTGATCTGGTTTTTGTTTAACCCGGCCTTCGGCTGGCGCCGCTTTCGACCCGGCCAGGTGTGGTGGCTGGGCAAGCGCTGGTTCGGAGGCTTTCCGCAAGAGTATTGGAGCGGGGCCGCGGTGTCCTTTGCGGTGGCTGCATGGGGCCACGGCAAGCAAAGCGTGGCCGCGGCGTTGCTCGAGCACACAGTCTATGGCGCATCACTGGTTGTGATGACGGTGGGAATTTGCTTCGCGATCCCCTCGTACCAACGCTGGTATCAACACATGCGAAGGCCGGGCGCCGATGAACGCGGCTTGGCCATTCCACCGTCGAGGCAACCTTCGGCATAGCAGGCCGCGATCTCGCGAACCTGTTACGCCGCCGCTTTTGCGCCAGCCAGGGCGGTGCCAAAGATGCGCCTGACATCCAGAATCGCGATCATCTTTGAATCAAGCGTGGCAATGCCCTTCGTCAGTCCGGTGTCACCGGAATCATCGAAGGTGGGCGGAGCCTTGATGGAATTTGCGGGCACGTTCGTCACGTCAGACATGGCATCCACCACAACACCCATCACGCGTTCGCCGCTGGTCGATTGCACCCGCAACACCACAACCACCGTTGTGGGTCCATATTCTTGCCGAGGCAAACCAAGCCGCTCACGCAGGTCGGAAATCGGCACCACATCTCCCCTGATGTTGATCACGCCCTTGATATAGGAGGGTGTGTTTGGGATGGGCATCGGCGTCGACCACCCACGAATCTCTTGCACACACAAGATGTCCACCCCGTACTCCTCGCCGTTGAGAATGAACGTTAACAGTTGCTCACTGCCATCGGCGGCGTTGCTTCGCCCATCAGCCATCATCGACATGCCCGCTCCTTGTGGTTCAGCGCAACCGATCCGGCGCAGGTCCGCGAACGTTGCGTCCCACCTTCATCGGGTCGCTGCGGGCGTTCCTTGAGATGCTTGGGGTCGAGTACGTAACCAAAAGCGATGCTGCATGGCGCCGCGGTGCACCTGCAGGGCCCGGTGACCGGTAGAGTTCTGGTCAAATGCGGCAAGCAGCCTTATAGTCGGGCGATATGAAGTGTATGAGACTCAAGGGTTTTCTGAGCGCCGTGGGATTGGCAGCAACGTTGCTCGTTTGCTCGCGAACCGTTGAGGCCAAGACTTCGTCTTTGACGTACCAAATGCTGTTGGCCGTTGACGATCCTGCCAGCGGCGCCGGCACCCCGGCGGCCCCCGCGCAGCCGTTGGACAACGAAACCCCGGCAGGTCTGCAAGGCGGCGAGGCGGCCCCTGCCCCTGTGGCCGACGCTGAGGAAACCAAGGCGAAGGCACCCCTGGTGGAGGACGAAGAGAAATCAGTGTTCAAGACTTGGTGGTTTTGGGCACTGACAGCGGGCATCGTGGCTTCGACCGTGGCGCTGGGAGTTTGGGCGGCACAGCCGGGCGACACCCCGGCACGCATTTGCCAGCCAGGCGTAATCGCCTGCTTCGGCGACGGACGGAATTAAGAAAATGAAAGCGAATTTGACGATGAAGGTGGCACCCTTTCTGCGCCTACTTGCCATGGCAGCCGGTGTGACCGGCGGGGCATTCCTGCCTGGGTGTACGGAGGACACGGAGTTTGCGTATTTCAACGTGAAGGTGGACATCGATCCGAACTCGGTGGACGACGATTTGCGCCGCAAGATCGCATCATGCGGTTTATTCGTGACCGGCGATGACAACGACCAGCAGACGCTGCCGTGCACCTTGAACGGGGTGCCTTACAGCTTGGGCGTTGTTGATTTTTCCACGAGCGCGTCGCGGGGCAAACTTGTGTTCACCGTAAAGATGCTGGACTTGAATCGCGAGCCCATCGCCGTTGGCAGCTCTTCACCTGTGGCCATCGTTCCGAACACAACCACGCAAACGGCGGTTGTGGCCGTATCGGTGGTGCCAAAGGAAGACGGTGGGGTCAAGCCTGGCGCCGACGCCAGCACGGGCGATGCGAACACCGCCGTGGATGCCGGTGCCGACGCCGGCCTTTAAGGCGTGATTTCCGCGAGCGCGCCGGCCAATTCGGCGCGCGTCTTGGTGTCACCCACTCGATCGCACAAGCTGATTCCTGATTCGAACACCGTGCGGGCTTCGGCCTTGCGCCCAAGCGCAACCAACACACCGCCGCCGTGAAAGTAAGCAGGCACGTAATCCTTGTGCAGGTCGAGCAGCGCCGAGAACTCCTGCCATGCGCCGGCCAGATCACCGGTGTTCTTCAGCTCCTGCGCCAAAGCGTAGCGAGGGAATGGATCGTGAGGCTTTTGGGCAATGAAGCCCTTGAGCATATCGACGCGGCTCGGAGGCATTGTTAGGCGATCGAGAATGGTTGCTGCGGGCCAGGCCGTTCGGTGTGATCGGCCACGACGATTTTGTTGTTGTGATCCACGAGCACCACGGTGGGTTTCCATCGACGCGCTTCCTCGTCGTCCACGTCTGCGAAGGTCGCGATGATGGCGACGTCCCCTGGTTGGGCCAAGCGTGCAGCGGCGCCATTGATGCAAATCACGCCCGAGCCCGCGGGCCCTGGAATGGCATACGTTTCAAGCCGGCTGCCGTTCGTGGCGTTCCAAACGTGAACGTGTTCGTAGGGCAGGATGTCAGCGGCTGTCATCAGGTCCGCATCGATCGTAACTGACCCTTCGTAGGCGAGGTTGGCGTCGGTGACGCGCACCCGGTGCAACTTTGACTTAAAAACTGACCTTTTCATGCAGTTCCTTTCGTCCCGGCCGAGCCCGGTCCAGGCGATGGTGTCCTTCCCCTATCCTGACTCAATAGGCCGTGGTGTCAACGGGTGGTAAAGTATCAGCAGTGAGCCCGCGGACATTTGCACGGTACATCGGCGTCGACCTTGGCGGCGGCAAAGGCAAGAAAACAGCGGTGGCCGTGCTACGCAACAATGGGCGTGGTGCCATCGTAGAAAAACTCGCGCCACGGCTGGGCGAAAAGCCACTTTACGACGACGCCCTCGTCAGCCTAATTCAGACCTACGCACACGAGCCAAGCGTGGTCGCGCTGGACGCGCCGCTGAGTCTGCCCGCCTGCCTGCGTTGCCAAGAGCGCGTGTGCCCAGGCCAAGATCAGTGTGTGGATCCATCGGTGGTGGTGATGCGGCGTTTGAGCCAAGGCGCCGCCAGCGATCATCGCGATTACCGCCGTGGAAAACCAATGCTTACGCCATACACGCAACGAGCCACTGAGGTGTATTTAACCCGACGACGTCAACTGTTGGCGCATGAGACACCCACGCAAGGCATCGGGCCCTTGGCTGCACGGGCAAGCCACCTGGCACGCGCCTTGGCCCAGACGCACGTGGTTGGCGAAAACCTGATCGAGGTACATCCCAAGGCGACGGTTGCGCTGCTCAAGTTGCCCAAGCCGTACAAGCGGCACATCCGTGAGCGCGAAACGCGCGTCGCGATCCTGGCGGCACTTGCAGATGACTTGAGCTTTGCGCCGGGTGTGTGGCGCGAAGAGTGCGTGCAGAGCGACCACAGTTTCGATGCCGTGGTGTGCGCCCTAACCGCATTCCTATGGGCACGGGATGGCTGGCAGCGCCCCGACGATCTCTCCGATCTGCCGGCCTCTGACGGATGGATTTGGGTGCCGCCCGAGACGGACGATCCGGTGCAGGAGGCACCCATAGACCTGGCAGCTCACCGCCGCAAAGTGCAGCCCTAAGGCATCGCCATCGCGCCGGGCTTTGCGTTGAGCTGATCGTTGGCGTCAGGCGCTCGGCCCCCGGCCAACAGCAACGTGGCGCCGCGGTCGCGCAGAAATTCGAGGAAGGCCAAGGCCGACGGCAATTCGGCGGCTGGGATCTCGTCGAGCAGATCGCGCGCTTGGCGGCGCAATATTTCCCCGGGGGCTTCGCCCGACGAAGCCGTTTTTTGCACGGTGGTTGGCTCGGCTGGCGCCTCAACCGCCCCCCAAGGCGGTGGATTGGCGGTGGTGATCTTCATGTGCTCGACCCATGTCTGCATATGAAAATGCAGCAGGTCCGAGCGGTAAGAAAACCAGCGTTCGCGTTCGGCTGGGAACGCCAGCAGAACGTCTTTGAACCGGCGGAACGCGCCCTTGCCATCGATCGCTACCAATAGGCGATCGCGCAAAGGCTCGTCAGCCACCGAGCCCACGAAGCGCTCCATCCAGCGGTATTGTTCCCGCGACGAGGCTGGGTCGACCCGCATGAATCGCTCAGCGTTCCCCGCCACCTTGGCCCGTCGGGCCGCCGCATCAGGTTCGCCTTCCGTGATGGAAAGCAAATCACCGGTTTCTAGATCGAGGAAACTCTCCTGGTCAGGGGAATTGCGCTCGAACGCGATCTCTAGATCGCTCCAATTAACTGTAATGGCCATTTTGTTCTACTCCTGAGCCGCGCTCCTCCCGAGAGAACGGCCAAGAAATGTTATTAAGAGTGGCGGTTATGGAGCCGCCACCTGTCAGCGTAAGGTCGCGGGGACGCGTTTGCAACGCCGCATTGACGTTGGGCGGCAGAATCTTGCGGCCACCTTGACATTCCCGTGTGGTTCCTTAGAGTGCGTTGACCTGCGTGATCGCTTTCGAATCCGCATGGTTTTCGTTTTTGCCGCTCGTTGCTGGAGGATGCCTTGGCTCGCGTTACCGTAGAAGACTGCTTGGAGAAGGTTCCCAACCGCTTTGCTTTGGTCATCCTTGCCGCCGAGCGCGCCCGCCAACTGGCAAGCGGCGCATCCTCGCTGGTCGATTGCGACAACAAGCCGGCCGTCACGGCTTTGCGCGAAGTCGCCAAGGGCTGGGTGGCGTTCAATGAGTCCGTCGATTCAACCGTGTTCCAGTTCCTGGAAGAGGTGAAGCGCCGGGGCATGAAGCCACCGCGCAGCTAAACCCGCCGCTTGGCGCAAGAAAAAAGCCAGAACCGCTTCACGGCGGTCTGGCTTTTTTGTTTGGCGCTCGCCGATGCGCCCGCCTTCAGTCCGCGGTCGCGGCTCAGAGCCGGAGCGCCATCAAGAATTTAAGGTAATTCCCTTCCGGAAAGCCCGGCGCCACCATGTGATCGGGGGGCAACCCCACCCGCTCAATGATGCGAACCGTGGTGTTGGCCACGGCGCCGGCCTCGGCGAGCGCGCGATCCAGATCTGCGGGCGTCATCTTTACCGAGTTCGTGCACAACGCGAGAATGCCACCGGGATCCAGCACCCGCAGGGACGCGGCAATCACCTGCACCATGTCACGCGTGACAGAGAAGCTTTCAGACGGCGCGTTGCCGTGTGAGAAGGTTGGCGGATCGCACACGACAAGATCAAAGCGGCGGCCGCGGTCCGCGAACTTTTCGAGCGTCTTTTGTGCGTCGCCCGTCACTTGTTCCATTTTCGCGGGATCAAGGCCGCTTAATTCGTAATTGCGACGGGCGCGCGCATGAACCCGAGCGGCCGTGTCCACAGCCACAACTTCGGTGGCGCCGGCCAGCGCCGCTCGAACCGAAAAGGCGCCCGTGTAGGAAAACAAGTTCGCCACGCGGCGGCCTTGCGCGCGTGCGGCCACGGCGTCTCGCCCCAAACGCAGGTCGGGGAACATTCCCACGCCCAACGGTGCGGTCACATCCACGGCGATCTTGGCACCTGATTCTTCAATCACGATCTCAAGCGGGGCTTCTTCGCCGCGCGCACGGACGGCGGCTTCAGGCGCCGCTTGACCGCCAAGCGGCCGCAACCGGCGTTGCTCATAAATGCCGCGCGGCCTGACGCTGCTTTCGATGGCGTCGAGCAGTTCATCGCGCCAGGGCAGCACACCGGCCGATAGCCACTGCACCAGAACAAAATCGCCATAACGATCCACTGTGACGCCCGGCAAACCTTCGCTGTCACCTGTGAACAGGCGCATCGCTTGGGGCTTGTTGGCCCCGAACAGCATCCAGCGCGCCTGTACGGCGTCTTTGAACCGTCTCGCGATCGTACCGGCGCCAGGCTGCACAGCTTCGCCGGGCGATCGACTCAACATGCGGATCGCAACGGGATGGTCTTGATCGACGAAACCGCGGCCTAAGAATTCGCGGTTTCCAGCGATGACCTCCACCACCGCCCCCGTCGGCTCGGTCACAGGCCGGCCCACCGCCTCACGGAAGATCCATGGGTGGCCCAGTTCGACCCGTCGGGCCACGTCATCGTTCAGACGGTATTGGCCTTCACGCACTTTCACACCGCGGGCGCGGGCTTGGGGAGGCGCCCCGTCGCGCATGGGGCGTCGAACGGCGGGGAAGCGTTGCTGCGGAGGACCGGGTGGGGGGCGTTTCACGGGGCTTCACGATATAGGGAGCCACGTGGTCCCTGTCAAACACCTGGTAAAAACGCGTGGAGAAAGCGAGATGGTTAGGGCTAATATGGGCGCCGCTGTGATGGACACCGAAGACCGGACCGTGATTGCCTCAGTTCCCTTCGACGATCAAGACGATCAAAAGTTGGTGGGTCCGCCCGAGGACCGCACAAACCCAACCGCCGACGCGCAAATCTTGGAAAGCACCACGATGGATTTGCCCACCCGCGGGTCGCCCGCTCCGCACGCGTTGGTGGTGGCCGCCCCCACGGGCATGGCGGCGTTGGCGGCGGCGCACAAAAAGCCGCTGTTCCCCCCGCATTTGTGGCCTCAACTCCGCGCGCACGCGAACCGGAGGCGAACGGTAACGACGTGGCAACTCGTGTCGTTGGTGCTGGCCTCCGTGGCGTTCGGGGCCTGGCTCAGCTCTTGATCCCCCCGCCCGCTTCCGAACTCACGCGCACCGCGCCGTAGCCACGCCCGCTCGACGTGGCTGTGGCTGCCCTTTCGGCAGGGCGGCTGCCCTAACCCTCGAACAGCACAGGGCTAAAGGGTCGTCGTACTTCTGACGACCGGCTTTGGGGGGTTCATGAGCCGATTAGGTGAATTATTGTTGCGTGACCAACTGATCTCGGCCGAGCAGTTGGAACTGGCACAGGAAGAAAGCCGCAAATCTGGCGAGCGCATCGGGCACAGCTTGGTGAAGCTGGGCGCGATCCAAGAAGAGGATCTAACGCATTTTCTATCCCGTCAGTACGGGGTGCCGGCGATCAACCTGACGGAGTTCGATGTTGAGCCGTCGATCATTGCCCTTATTCCGAAGGACGTGGTCACCCGGCACCGCGTGATTCCCGTGAACCGTTCGGGCCAAGCGCTTATCGTGGCGATGGCCGACCCTGCCAACATTCTGGCGATCGACGACCTCAAGTTCCTCACGGGCTACAACATCGAAGTTGTTGTGGCCTCGGACGTGGCCATCGACGAAGCGATCACGAAGTACTACGAGCAAAAGAAGCAGTACAGCGTCGAAATCGAATCGTTGATGTCGGAGATCGAAGCTTCGATCCAAGTCGAAAGCGACAAGGAAGACGACATCAAGGCGGTGGACCTTGAAAAGATGTCGGAGGACGCGCCGGTCATCCGGTTGACGAACCACATCTTGATGCAAGCGATTGAGCTCAAGTCGTCCGACATTCACATCGAGCCGTACGAGAAAAGCTACCGCGTCAGGTTGCGTACAGACGGCGTGTTGCGTGAGGTGATGCAGATCCCGCTGGGCTTGAAAGCCGCCTTGTCGTCACGTGTGAAGATCATGTCACGCCTCGACATCGCCGAGCGCCGTCTGCCCCAGGACGGCCGTATCAAGCTTAAGATCGCGGGCGGCAAAGAGATGGATTTTCGTGTGTCCGTGCTGCCCACGCTGTTCGGCGAGAAAATCGTTATGCGTTTGCTCGACAAGGGCAACTTGCAGCTGGACATGACGAAGCTTGGTTTCGAAACAGACCAGCTAAAAGAGTTCAAAGACGCGATCAAACTGCCGTACGGCATGATGCTGGTTACGGGCCCCACGGGCTCCGGTAAAACCACCACGCTTTATTCTGCGCTACAAGAGTTGAACAGCCCCGACGAGAACATCAGCACGGCTGAAGACCCGGTTGAGTTCAACTTGCCCGGCATCAACCAAGTGCAGATGCAAGAATCGATCGGCCTCAACTTCGCCGCCGCCCTGCGCTCGTTTTTGCGCCAGGATCCAGACACGATCATGATCGGCGAAATTCGTGATTTCGAGACCGCTGAAATCGCGGTGAAGGCGGCGCTGACCGGTCACCGCGTGCTTTCCACTTTGCACACCAACGACGCCACTTCGACTGTCACGCGTCTTTTGAACATGGGCATCGAGCCGTTCTTGGTAACGGCGTCTTTGAACTTGGTGGAGGCGCAACGCTTGGTTCGCAAAGCTTGTGCGGACTGCAAAGAGCCCGTACCCACGCCCAAAGATCGTTTCAAAGCCCTCGGCGGCTGGGATGAATTGATCGACACCGCCACGTGTTTCGCCGGCAAAGGCCAAGGCTGCAAAGTGTGCGGTGGCTCGGGCTACAAAGGCCGTTTGGCTGTGTATGAGATTCTATCGGTCAAAGAGCCCATCAAAGAGCTGGTGCTTCAAGGCTCTTCCGCGGCTGAACTCAAGGCGGAAGCGGTGCGCCTTGGCATGAAGACGTTGCGCATGTCTGCGCTGTTAAAAGTCGCGAAGGGTCTCACGACCTTGGACGAAGTGGTTCGCGTCACCGCAGGCGATTAGGAATCCAACCGATGGCAGCCAACGCCCCTCCCCTACAAGTCAACCTCCAACAGCTGCTCAAAGCCATGGTGGAACAAGGTGCATCGGATTTGCACCTTTCCACCGGGACGCCGCCGCAGCTGCGCATCGATGGAGCGCTGGTTCCCTTACGCTTGCCACCGCTTGGCCCCGTTGAAAGCAAGCAGCTCGCGTATTCGGTGCTCACAGACGCCCAGAAGCTGCGTTTTGAAGAAGAACAGGAATTGGATTTCTCGTTTGGCGTGCGCAACGTGGCTCGCTTTCGCGCCAACTTGTTCATGCAGCGTGGGGCGGTGGGCGCGGCCTTCCGCACAATTCCGTTCAAGATTATGACGTGCGCCGAGCTTGGCTTGCCGAGCGTGGTGGAAGAGTTGTGCCAGAAACCACGAGGCATGGTGCTGGTGACGGGCCCCACGGGTTCCGGGAAGTCAACTACGCTGGCAGCCATGATCGATAAGATCAACACCGAGCGCCATGAGCACATCATGACGATCGAAGATCCGATTGAGTATCTGCACTCACACAAAAGTTGCCTCGTGAATCAGCGCGAGATCGGCGGCGACACACGTAGTTTCAAAGCCGCTTTGAAATATATTCTGCGTCAAGACCCAGACGTGGTGCTGGTGGGTGAGTTGCGCGATCTTGAGACGATTGAAGCGGCCCTGACCACGGCCGAAACGGGACACTTGGTGTTCGCCACGTTGCATACCAACAGTGCGATCCAAACCATCAACCGCATCATCGACGTGTTTCCGTCGAACCAACAATCGCAGATCCGCACGCAGCTTTCGTTCGTGCTTGAAGGTGTGATCAGCCAATCGCTGCTGCCGCACGCCACGGGACGCGGCCGTGTGCCGGCCGTGGAGGTGATGATCCCGAACGCGGCCATACGAAATCTGATCCGCGAGGACAAGATTCATCAGCTCTACTCGCAAATGCAAATCGGCCAGGGCAAGACGGGCATGCAGACGTTGAATCAAGCGCTGGCGACCTTGTATCTCACGCGCAGGGTCACCCTCGAAGAGGCGGTGACCCACAGCTCCGATCCGGGCGAGCTGGAACAGATCATTGCCAACGGCGGCATTCAGCCGGGAGCGGGGTCCGGCAGACCCATGGGGAGGCTGTAAAGCATCATGGCAAACGCGGCATATTTATACGAGGCCAGGGCACGCAGCGGCGAGATCAAAAAGGGCCTCATCGAGGCCGAGAGCGAAGAGGCGGTGCAAGAGAAGCTGAAGCTTCAAATGCTGACGCCCGTGAGCATCAAAAAGCAGGCGAAACAGTTTTCGTTTTCCTTTGGCTCCGGGGTGAAGACGGCCGACATCGTCATTTTCACGCGCTTGTTCGCCACCATGATCGACGCTGGCTTGCCGATCGTGCAGTGCCTCGACATTTTATCTAGCCAAGCCGAAAACAAGGCTTTCGGCAAAGTGCTGACACAAGTCAAAGGTGGCGTGGAAGGTGGTTTGACGCTGTCCGATTCCCTCAAGAAGCACCCCAAGATCTTCGACCAATTGTTCATCAACCTGGTCGCCGCGGGTGAGGTGGGCGGTATCTTAGATACGATCTTGCAGCGCTTGTCCCAGTACATGGAGAAAGCCACCAAGCTCAAGCGCCGGGTCAAAGGCGCCATGACTTACCCGATAGCTGTTTTGGGTATTTCGGCCATCGTTGTTGTGGTTCTTCTTACGCAGGTCATTCCCGTTTTCGAGAAGATGTTTAAAGAGTTTGGTGGTGGGAAGCTGCCCGCACCCACTCAGTTCGTCATCGATATTTCACACGCGATGATCACGAACTTGCCCTACCTGATTGTGGGCGGCATCGCGGCCTTCATCGGTTGGAGGTACGCCTTGAGCACGCCCAGAGGGCGACGCACCTTCGATCAAATCGTTCTGAAGCTGCCGGTGATCGGCGGCGTGATTCGCAAAGTGGTTGTGGCGCGTTTTACCCGCACGATGGGCACCTTGCTGGCCTCAGGCGTGCCGATTCTCGAAGCGATGGAAATCGTGGGCAAGACCGCGGGGAACGTGATCGTGCAAGAAGGCCTGATGTTCACGCGCACCAAGATCTCTGAGGGTAAGGACATGGCGACGCCGCTCATGGAAACGGGCTTGATGCCGCCGATGGTCGTGCAAATGATCTCGGTTGGTGAGCAAACGGGCGCGCTCGACAACATGTTGAACAAGATCGCCGATTTTTACGAGGAAGAGGTGGACGTGGCGGTGGGGTCGATGACCAGCTTGCTCGAACCGATGATCATGGTGGTGCTGGGAACCGTGATCGGTGGCCTGGTTTTGGCCATGTACATGCCGGTGTTCGAGATGGCCGGCAACATCAAAGCTGGGTAAGCTGCCGCCGTGGCGGTACCCAAGGAGCATGAGGCGCGTGAGCCACAACGGCCGCGCGCCATGAGCCCGCTGTCAGCAACCGGTGACAGCGTCTCCACCGTGGACGACGCTGTCGTGGATACGCGACGGCTCGAAGCCCGGCGCACCGTCATCTATTTGATGTTGTTCCGCGTGGGCCTGGCAACTTTGCTGCTGGGCGCGTTGGTGGCGGTGGCACTGGTCAACGGCACGAGTGAGACGCTCACGGGGCCTGGCGGGCGTTTTGCCCTGACCCTGTTGGTAGCCACGTACAGCGTGAGCCTGGGCTATGGCCTGGTGCTGCCGTGGATCAAGAACCTGCTGCGGTTTGCTTATGTGCAAATCGGCATCGACTTGCTGTTCGTTTCGGTGCTGGTGCATGGCACGGGTGGCGTTCAGAGCGGCTTTCACTTCCTCTATCTCATAGACATTGTGGCGGTGGCCTTGCTGCCGGCGCGGCGGGGCGCCTTGTGGGTGGCGGCCACGGCGGCGGCGGCGCTTTTGGCAGTCTCGCTTGCTGGGTATTTGCAGTGGCTGCCGGAAGTGCCGGGGCAAAGCTTGGCGCCTTGGGATGTGTCACGGCGTGAACTGTTATTTCGCTTGGTGTTGAACCTGGCGGGCGTGTTTGCAGTTGGTGCCTTGGGCTTGTCGTTGTCAGCACAGTCACGTGAGGCGGGCGAACGGTTGCAAAAGCACGAGCAATACGCTGGCGACTTGGCGTCGTTGCATGAGAACACGATTCGTTGCTTATCTTCAGGCCTGGTGACGGTCGATAGAGAAGGCGTAATTACTTCAATCAATGAGGCGGCGTGCGAGATCCTAGGCGTTTCTCGCAAAGCTGGTCTGGGGCAAGCCTTGGCCTTTCACGTGCCCGGTTTGTCGGCGTTGCTTGATGAGGTGGGCTTGGTGGGCAACGTGCGGCGACAAGAAGTGGACGCCATGCGGCCCGATGGCGCTGTGCGACGCCTGGGTGTGTCGGCCATGCCGCTTTCGGATCACACAGGTCGTGTGATCGGCCGCGTGATCCACTTTCAGGATCTAACAGAGCTGCGTCGCATGGAAGTCGCTGTGCAACGGTCCGAGCGCTTGGCCAGCATCGGCCGATTGGCGGCCGGCGTGGCACACGAGATCCGCAATCCTCTGGCCAGCATTTCAGGTTCAGTTGAAATCCTGCGTACGTTGCCTGAAGCGGACGACGACACCAAGAAGCTCATCGACATCACGGTGAGAGAAGTGGATCGACTTAACGAGCTGATCACCGCCATGCTTGATTACGCGCGCCCGCCAAGCAACGAACGCAGCACGATTGCTTTAAGCGAATTGGTGGAGGAAGTGTGCAAGGCCTTCCGCTCAGGCACGAAAAACAAGGCGCTTGAGCTGCAACTGGCCATTGACCCCGACATCTACGTGAAGGGATCTGCGGGGCAATTGCGCCAAGTGTTGTGGAACCTGCTGCGCAACGCGGACGAAGCCATGGAGTCAGGCGGAAAGATCACCGTGGTGCTGGGCGCAGAGGAACTTACGAGCGGCGGACGTGAAGCCACGTTGAGCGTGATGGATACAGGCGTGGGCATCACGCATGCGGATCAAGAGCACATCTTCGAACCGTTTTTTACCAAAGGTAAGAAGGCGGGCACGGGGCTGGGGCTGGCGACGGTGGCACGGGCCGTTGAAGATCACGACGGAACGGTCGAGGTCACGAGCACGCCGGGCCGCGGAACCACCTTCACCATCAGGGTGCCGTTGAGCGCCCCACCGAGCCGCCTGCCGCGCGTTTAGTAGCGTGGCTTACTATACAAATTTTGCTCTCAAGCGGCAGCTTCGCCCCACCGATGGGTAAGTTATGCCCATCGACGCCGTTTCAGGACCCACGAGTTATGATGCTGAAGTGCTGGTGAAGGCCAAGCAACAGCAAAAGGTTGAAGGCGAGGCCGCCGTAAAACTCATCGAAGAGTCAGGTGCTGCGCAGCAAGAGCAGCGGCGGATCAAACATCCGGACTCCACGATCTCCATCGTCGCTTAGGTCGACAATAGGCGCGGGCCCAACAGCCCCCCCCCCGTAGACAAGGTCGGCATTTTCAGTTAAAGAGTTTGCGTCTGTGCGGGATTAGCTCAGTTGGTAGAGCGTCAGCTTCCCAAGCTGGATGTCGTGGGTTCGAACCCCATATCCCGCTCAGAAATACTCATTTGATTCCCACTGCTTGGCGGGGCGCTTCGGGCGCCCCGGTTTCGTTTTTGGGGCTTTCACACCCCGTTTCACACCCCTCGCGCAGCAGATCGCGGTACCCCGCCAGCGCCACCACCTTGCCGATCGCCGCCCTCACCTCGTCCTGCCCGACGGAGCTGTAAAGCTCGGTCATCTCTTCGGTCAGGTGACCGCAGATGCTCCGCTGCACCAGGCCTTCGACCTGCGCGCGGCGGGCGAGATCCTGGAACGTGCGGCGCATCCCCTTGGGTGTGATCCGCTTCTTCAATTTCAGGTGCGCGCACAGATCCTCGAAGGGCTTGCCGAGCGCGGTCGGGCTCCGGAAGCCGCCCGTGGTGGACGGGAACAGGAGGTCCGATTCGCGCATCGGCCCGGCGGGCAGGTGGTCGGCGTGCCACCGCAGGATCCGCAGCAGCTCGTCGGGCACCGCCAGCCGGAACCGCGAGAGGTTCTTCGTGCCCTCCATCACCTCGTCCCGGCGCGTCTGCGATCGCCGCGCAAGGATCACACCCCTGTCCCACAACACGTCCGCGGTCTCGCCCCTGCGCCGCAGGGGTCGCATCATGGACGGGCGCCACCCCGTCGCGAACCCCAACGCCGTCATGGCGAGGTGTTGCGGATGCCGCTCGCGCATGGCCGCGAGGAAATGCGGGATCTCCTCGGGGGTGAGCGCGTTCGGCTGCTCCTCGGTGAAGGTCACGTGCATGCTGGTGTCGAGCGGGCGCACCTTGGCGAGCGCGTTCTTGGGCAGGTCCAGCTCGTCGACGGCCTCGTTCATGATCTCGCGCAGCAGGCGCAACCAGTTGTTCACGGTGTGTGGCGACAGCCGCCGCTGTTGCACGCGCGTGGCCTGCTCCGCCAACCACGCCTCGACGTCCGCCTTGTCGATGGCGTCGAGGTAGAAGTCGCCGAAGCGGGGAAGCAGGTGCAACCTCAAGTTGAACTCCCAGTTCTCGCGCGTCTGTGCCGAGCGGATCTCACCCTTGGCCACTTTCCTTTCGAAAAGCGATGCGGCGAATTCGCTGAAGCGGGTCCTCGCCGCCTCCTGTCTGACCATCCCCTGCCGTACCCGATCGAGTTCTTCCTGCAGCGTGCGGTAGGCCTCGGCTGCGCTTGCCTGCCTGAGTGCGCGCAATATTGTTTTGGTCTTCCCCGTCCGGTGATCTTTGGCCTTGCCCCGGATGAGGTGACCACCTCCTTTCAGGCGCCAAACCCCGGGTTTCACGGGCCTGGGCGCGATCTCGAATCGCCATCGTGTCGTCCATGTCGTTTCCATTTCGTTGGCCTCCAGGTGGGTCAGGAGGCGCAACGGAGCGTCCGTCCTCGATGGTACCACCGCGAGGGGGCCGGCCGTTGCGGAGTCGCTGGAGATCGGCCACGGCCCACATGTGCACGCCCCTGCCCGTGCGCCGGCCCACAGGGGAGATCAGCCCCTGGGCGTGGGCTTTTCGGAGCGCGGACGAGGTCTTGTAGCCGACGTAGCGGGTGGCCTCGGGGGTGGGCAGCGTGTCCGGGGTGCCGGCGGCCAACGGCGAGGCGGTGGCGAGCCAGCGAGGCAGCTCGCGACGCAGGGCCGCGTCGATCTCCTCACGGACGAGGTGGCGGAAGAGCGCGTCGAGTGTGCCTGGATCGTGACCCACTCGGGCAGTGTGGCCCACAGTAGCGAGAAGCGGGTGGGACATTACGTGGCATCACTTTGTCCCGGGCGGCTCGAAGGGGATGCCGAGGATCTCGGCGAGGGTTTGCAGGCCCTCGAGGGAGAGATTGATCGGGAGCTGGTCGAGCCGGGGAACGCGGCCGGTGCGGGCCCAGTTCGCGAAAGGGCCCTCAGGCGAGGACATGGCCGCGGGCAGCGACTTGTCGGCGCCGGGGCTGTCCGCGGTAGAAATCGAGTGCCCCCGAGGTTGGTTGCTGGGCGGGGCCGCCTTCGACTGCTCCTGGCCCTCCTTGGACGGGGGACACGGGATCAAAACGTAGCGACCATCAGGCTGGGACATGATGGCCTCGAGTCGATCGAGGTTGATACTCTTGAAGGGGAATGATCCCGCGTAGGCGGAGTGGGCACGGTTATGGGCGCGCTTGACCGAACTGACATCTACGCGCTTCCCTTCGATGACAGCCAGGACGTCGCGCATGACTTCGAGCGCGGACGAACGGACAAGCCCGTGCGACTCGAGCACTGCGACGCCCAGCAACAGGAAGCGGTCGCGCTGCCGTGGCGGTGCTGACGACCACTCGCCGCCCATGAACGCGGATGCGTTGCCGGCCCCATCGGTGTGAACAAACAGGCCATTTCGTTCGTCGTCGAAGCCGGGCGGGGCGTCCGCCACGGCTTCCAGCGCTGCCAGCAACTGTCGCGCCCACGGGCCGTAGTCTGGACTCTCGCCCTCGGGCCCGGTCTGCAGCTCCGCGACAAGTTCAGCGAGCGCGACAAGGTGCCGGCGGGCCGCGTGCCAGGCCGCGCGCAGCTCGGGCGGGAACGGCAGATAATAGTAGACGGCGGCTGCGAGCACCTGAGCCGCATCGGGCGGCATGTTGGGGATCGCCTGCAGGCGGGACTGCAGGTCTGCCAAGGTCAGTTGCTCGAGGGGCACGGGATTCACCAGGGGATCAGTGCTCGGAGGATATGACGGCGCCGGAGGGTGGGCACGTTGACGTCATTAGCGCATCAAGTCATCGGCGCCGCGCTAAGGGCCGGGGCATGCAACAACGGCTCATCACTATCCATATCAGAGTCAAGTTCCACTGCGATTGCAGACACTTATAGGAATGCCTCTAGTGAAAGCGAGACCTTTGCGTGGCACTGCCAGGATTCGATTCGATGTTCACAAGTCAACCGACGTGGCGGGAGTTCCGCCCGGACAAAGCCGGACACGGGACGTTGACGCGCGAGCGGCTGCACGTGCCCAACCAGCTCGTTCCGTGACACCATTGGCCGACACTCAAGGAGATCCAGGGGAACCATGGCCCGCTCGCCCGACAAGAAACCCGCCAGTTCAAAAAGATCTCACCCCCGAGGCCAGACCATCCCGAGAGTGCCTTCCTCCCAGTCGAGCCACGGAGCAGCACACATGGATGCAAAACCGGCCGCGATGGCTGGGGCGTCCGGGAAAGCGGCCGATCGGAAAGAGGACACGCCGATGCCATTCCTCGACGCCGTTTTCATCGAGGAGGTCTCCATTCCTGCGTGGCAGGCGTTGTTTGGCGAGATCGGCTACCCGCCAGGTCTCTCTGCCCGAAACATCTCCCACGACTCGATCATGTCGGCGTTCGAGCAAGGCGCCTCGGAGGCTCAGCTCGAGGCCCTTCAGGCCATCTACGACCTCGGTTCCGAAGAGGGGCGAAACGCACTGTTCGAGGTCGCGATTGCCAGACAATTCGACACAGGCGCCTGGCCAGACGATGAAAGCCCGCGCGATCTCGCCGTCCGTGTGCTGATCGCCCAACGACAGAACGCGGCGGCCGAGGAGATCGTCACCCGCGCCCAGATGCGCGTCCAGGAGGCGCGACCGTCCAACACCTATCGCGAATACGTGGCCAAAGACACGCGAGAACCTGCAAGCCTCGCGCACCTGAGATCCGCACTCAAGCAGATCATTCGCGACTGGTGTACCTCGAACGCCATGGGAGACTACGCCGACGTCCGCGTGGCGACCGACGACAACTTTTTCACCATCCAGGTCCTGCACGGATCGCGGATACAAGCCCCAGTGGCCGTAGTCGGAACGGGTCGAAAGGCGCTGAAATACCGCCCTGCCCACTGCGACACCATCCGCTACTACGGTGACACCGGCCGCCTCCTCGTCTCCGTTCGCACGGCGAGGATGGCGACCGTCTATCGCGAGGCGCTGGGCCGCGTCCTGTTCGACGATCCAGAGTTCTTCTCGGACAACGCCGTCTACACGCTGGAGCCTTTGAAAAACGGCCGAGAAGCCCTTGAACCACCTGCCCACGTCGTCGCCATCTCGAAGGCCTGCTTGCGCGAGGTGCTTTGGGTTACTGGCGACGAGAAGTTCCGACTGACTGCGCCCGACTGCTTCAGGGCCCTCGAGCGCCGCGGCTTGAGACTCACTGAGGGCAGGCCGATCGAAGCAAAGATCGACTTGCACCTCGTCGGCAAGCGCCCGCGACGGGTGCCAGTCACGATAAAGGTTCCGAGCGTTGCACGATATCGCCGCGGCATCGCAGACGGGCCCGTCATGCGATTCCTCGATGCGGTGGGCATCCGTGGCGCGGCGCCCCCTGCCCCCCATCTGGATCTTTGGAGTTTGTATCCGTGGCACCACCCAACCGCCACGTGGCGGGATGCGTTCGGCCATGCGATCGAGGAATGGATCGCCGACCGCCGCCTCCGGCCACGTTCGCTCACGTCCGCCGCTCACCCGGCTCACACCGCCGACATCCGGCTGCTCGACGCCGTTCGCATGCCCGATGGCGAGCTGTACGGTTTGTCATCAGATGACGGTGTCCCGTCACGCACGCTCACCGACAGCGACGTGGAGGGGTACGAACTGGACATGGAATCCTTCGCGAAGAAGATCGCCGCGGATCTGGGGCTCGAGGGCGGCGTAGGTGATCTGGGTGAACGGGCTCTGTTCTATCTTGGCAGGCGCCAACTCGACCAGGTCTGCGTAGCCGTGTTCTTCGTCACACGCAAGCCCAACGTGGCTGCAGATGTGACGGCGGTCCGCATTCGCGCTCAGGCACAGCAGGGAGCACGCATCGCTGTGCTGGTCCCCCCGGGGTGCGATGCAAGGTCTGGCCACATCCAGGTGCCCATTCGCCTGGTGTCCAGCTCCTATCGAGATCTGTTCTCGGAGATCGTGGGCAGCCTGCAGCTCGCGGACGAGGTTCCCGCGATCTTCTTCGCGCCGCGGGACGCAGAGTTGGTCGTCGATTCACGTCGAGAAACGGTCTGGTTGTACGGTATCGAGCTGACCAAGCTTCGATCGGACACGATGGCGTATCGGTTCATCGACACCGTCGCTAAGGGCCGCGGAAACTCCGTCGACAAGGGACTGCTCAAGACGAAGCTGTCGCGCACACGAAGCGACGATGCGATGGTTCGCCACGCCAAGAAGGACGCGATGAATGCCATCAGGACCAGCTTTGCAGCAGCCGAGAACGCCCCTGCCAAGCCAAATCTCGAGATCTTTGCCAGCTCGAAGGGCTCCTGGCGGGTTGTCGTGAAGTCCTTCGTAGTTGACCGACCGTAGCCCGACCGTAGTGTTCGCGCCAACCCAAACGCCACGGTAGCACTACGGACAGCACAGCCCCGGATCCTTCAACCTGGTCTCGTACCCGGCAATCACGCCGGATTCAACGAAGGGACCAGTCATGAAGAAGGATCGCGTCATCATTCTCATCAACCGGAAGCGGTACGAACTCGAGGCCTCCACGGTCACAGGGCGGGCCCTGAAGGAGCTCGCGAACATCCCGCTCGTCGATGTGTTGTTCCTCGACCGGCCGGGGTGTGACGATCTCGTGGTCGGTAACGATCAGGAGGTCACGCTCGACAACGGCGCGCAGCTCTACAGCTCTCCCCCGGCGGATTACGGAACGGGCGCGCCGGGCCTGGAGCGCACGGTGGTCTTCATCAACCGGGTGAAGTACGTGCTGGACAGCCCGACGCAGACTGGGAGGGCCCTCAAGGAGCTCGGCGGGATCGCGCTCACCGACGTGTTGTTCCTCGAACAACCCGGCGACGATCTCGTCATCGCCAACGACGACACCATCCTGCTGCGGGATGGTTCTAGGCTCCACTCGTCACCGCCGGCCGACTATGGATCCGCCGAGATCGGCCTCGATGTGCGATGGCAGGACAAGGTTGAGATCCACAGGCAGCCAGACGGGTGGACATTCGTGGTGTTCAAGGAGTGGCCCATCCCACCGGCGTACCAACCGCAACCCGTGCGCCTGCTCGTGAAACTCCCACCAGGGTTCCCGGACGCGCAGCCAGACATGTTCTGGGTGTCACCGGCCGTCAAGCTGATGAACGGGTCCAGCCCGAAGGGGACGTCGACGGAGTCAGTGCTCGGCGGCTCATGGCAGCGGTTCTCGTGGCACCTCAGCCCCGGCGCCTGGCGGCCGGGCATCAGCACACTGGACGACTTCTTGCGCTGCGTCCGTGCACGCTTCGAACAGAAGGATTAGGTGCAACCATGATCCTAAAGATCGGAGAAGACGCGTGGAGCTCATTCATATCCGACATGCTCGCCCGCCTCGATGTCGAAACTGCGGGGCTCCTGTTTGCCCGCAAGCTGGCAGCCATGGAGCGAGACGTGTTGGTCGTTGAGCGTGCGTTCGTTGTCCCTGAACCCGCCTACGTCATCCGCGCCCACGACCAGATTCGGATCGATCCCGTGGCGCTCAACAGGTTGACGAGGCCCGCGCGGGACCACGGCTGGAGCGTCTTCACTGTCCATACCCACCCGGGCGCAGGATCGGCCCAGTTCTCATGGGCCGACGACCAAGGGGACGCGCGCCTCATGCCGGCATTCGCTGCGCGAATCCCCGGGGTTGACCACGGGTCCGTCGTACTGGCTGCCCCAGCGATGGCGGCCGCCAGATGCTTCGATCATAGCGGGAGCCCATCTGCCGTTGGCTTGCGCACCGTGGGGGCGACGATTCGCACCCTGGGGACGGGACTTCCCACTAAGGCCAACGCTTGGTTTCATCGCCAAGCTTTGGCCCTTGGCGAGCAGGGCCAGGCGGCACTACGCCTGTCGCGAGTCGGGATCGTAGGCCTGGGCGGAACGGGCTCGCTGGTAGCCGCCCAGCTCGCCCACCTCGGGGTGGGAGAGCTGGTGTTGCTCGACGCCGACGTCGTCGAGGACAGCAACGTGCCACGGATCGTGGGCGCCCGCCTGAAGGATGCCGGCCACGCGAGGAAGGTCGATGTCGCGACCCGATATATCGACGAGCTCGGGCTTTCCGTCAAACACCAGGCCGTGCCGCGTGCGCTGGCGGGAGAGGCGGAGCTGGCGCTGCTCCGCGGGTGCGACGTCGTCTTCTCATGCGTCGACACACATTCGCCGCGCGCGTTGCTGAACCGACTGGCCTACGATGCGCTCGTGCCCGTGATTGATATGGGGACGGCGTTCCGGGTCGACGACTCCGGGGCTCTCATCGGTGATTCCGGCAGGGTGGTTGTCGTTGGCCCGGGCAAGCCCTGTCTCGCGTGCTGGGGCCACCTCGACCCGGAACGCATCAGGGTCGAGGCACTCTCACAGGCAGAACGGGAAGAGGAAGTCAGGGCGGGCTACATCGAGGGAGCGGGCGTCGCGCAGCCCAGCGTCATCGCGTTCAACGCGGCCGTCGCCAGTGCCGCTGTCATCGAGTTCTTGCGGATCGTGACTGGCTTCGCAGCGTCGGCCCCGCCCCCACAGCGCCTTGCGTTTTCATTCAGCGACGGAACCGTTCGGCGCAATCGGCTAGCTGGCAGCTCGGCATGCACGATCTGCGGCCGCGCCTCCGATGGCTGAGGTCGGGGCGAAGCCGGCCGCGCTCGCCGGAGAGCGCGCCCCTCACTCGAGGGGCGGTTCCAGCACGACAACAGGCTCGGCGCTGGCGGCCGGATCGAGCGAAAGCCCATGCCGATTGACCAGTGCCGAGATCTCGGTGGCATCCAACGGCCGATCCCCGCAGGACGCCAACTCGGCCTGGGCTTCCGCCACGAGACGCCAATTGAAGAGCGCTCGGACCAACACTGCCCACGGCGTGGACTCGAGCTTGGCGCTCTCGGCGGTTTCGATCTGCAACATGGCGGCGACGGCGGCGAAATTATGATGCGCGCTCGAGTAGGGCCGTCCAGTGGAAAACGCGTGCAAGGCGCGCGCGCGCCGGGGAACGACGTGTACAGCCCAGATCGGTCACGGCCCGGCTTGCGCCGGCTGTAGCGGCAAGAGCCCGCGCTCCCATCTCCCGGTATTCGCGTTCTTCAGATCGACGGCCACGTAGACCGCCGGCGACCGCCCTTCCTCGTTGCCGACTGGCACCTTCGTCAAGGTGACGAAGACCTGATCGTCGTAGTTCGCCCACGCCCCTGTCCCGAGGTCGACGGCAATCCCCACGAGGTTGAGCGTGAAGACGTCAACCCAGTACCAGCCGTTGATGCTCTTCTCGAGGTCGATGCGCGCGGGCATGTAGCCCTCGGCGCTCACCTCAATTGTGACCTTCTGACCCTTGGCCAGCTTGACCACAGCCGGCGTGGCGATCTCGTTCGCCACCGCCCCGTCGATCATGACCCGAGCGCGCGCGCCGGCCGGCGTGGACTGGACGGTGACGTTCTGCGAGGTGCCCGAGAAGATCGTCGCGCACCCGGCGGTCAGCAGTGACAGGCCCGCCAACAAAGACTTCGTGTCCATGGATTTTCTTGCCTCCTGTGTTCCAGAGCCCTGGCCCTACCCGTGGGCTTCGGCCGCATGTTGGCTCTGCAGACAGTTAACTGTCAATAGCACCATGGCCGGACAGACAGGGCGCTGTTAGTCCGAAGGCGTGCCAAAGGCCGAGCCCGCGCACGGCCCCCTGCTACGCGCTATGGGGCGCCGCATTAGTCAGCTTCGCAAGAACCTCGGGTACTCGCAGGAGGGTCTGGCCGAGGTGGCCAGCGTTTCGGCGGCGTTCCTGGCGCACCTGGAGGTCGGCTCCCGCCAGTGCTCGCTGACTGTGCTGGCCCGCCTCGCCCAGGCGCTGGAGGTGGCGCCGTGGCAGCTCCTTGCCGAGGACAAGGCATCGGCGGAGTCCCCGACACCGCCAACGCCCGCTCAGCTCGTTCGGCAGATCGCCCAGGACGCGAAGGACCTCGACGAAGCCGACCTACAGCTCGTGTCGGGGCTGGTGCAGCGGCTCAAACTGGGGCCAGGGCCAAGGCGGCGGGCAAATCGACAAGGGTGACTCTCTCGAGCTCACCAACCTTATCGCCGTAGAGTTACGCCGTGTTCCGCCTGCCGATTTCGGCATCCCCTATTGGGTCCGAGCCCCCGCATCTTTGGGTCCAGCTCAGCGGGGACGCCCCCCGTCCCGAACCTTGCGGATGTGTTCGATGAGGCGCTTCACCTCGGCGTCAGGAAGGCCCCTCGTCAGCTCGTAGAGCTCATCCCGGGGTGAGTCCCCGGCGACCAGATCGGACATGGACACGTTCAGCGCGCCGGCCAGCTTGGCGAGGGCATGTAACCCAGGCACGACCAGGCCCCGCTCGAGCTCCGAGATGTAGCCACGACCAAGGCCGGTCTCCTCGACGAACGCATCGAAGTTGAACCCGGCCTGCTTTCGCAGGGCGGAAACGCGGCTGCCCACGGCTTGCGCCAGTGGGTCGGGCTTCTTGCGGTGGCGGGGCGCCGGCTTGCGTCCGGCGGGGCGAGACATTGCCGTTGACCCTACCCGCGGGATCGGTATCATAGGTTCGGGTTCCCGAACTCATGACGAAGAAAAGCGAACGAAACGACCCGGGCAAAGGTGCCTACCGGCAGATGGTACGCACCCTGGACGGCCGACCGGTCGAGTTCCATGTGGACGTTTCCGTCGAGGAGGTGCCGGCGGTTCGCCGGCTTCGGCGCCGCGCGCGGGCGCTGGAGGCGGCGCTCGCTGCCTTGGCGGCTGATGTCAACCTCTCTCGAGGCACGAGGGCGCAAGCCGCGCGAGGACTGAGTCATGTTTCGCATCCCACGGAGAAGACGCTGGACGCGCTGGTAGCGCTGCGCGACGATCCCCAGATGGGAGTACAGGCGACCTACGGCGTCGGATCGAACGTCTATCGCCTTAGAAAGGACGATCCGGCTCTCGCTGGCCGCGGGCTCAATGAGCTGTTGAATACCTTGACGACCAGCCAGGAGGAACGTATTCGCGAACGTGCCTTGGTCGCCCTGGGGAATGCCGGCCACCCGGATTCACTGCCCCATCTCGAACGCAGCCTTGGCGATCCGTCCCCGAACGTCAGAGCGGCGGCTGCGAACGCGATCCGGCGAGTTGAGGGGGATGATGGCGACCGACTGCTGGCGCGGGCGCTGGGCGACACCTCGCCGGCCGTGCGACGCGGGGCGGTCGAGGCGATGCTGGAGCGGGCCCCATCGCAGGTCTTGGAGGCTGCGCTTGGCATTCTGATAACCACGGAACCGGAGCAATCAGTGCGCGCGCGCGCCGTGCAGGTGGTAGGGACGTGGTGGTTAGAGAAACCTGGCGTGCTTCGCGATTCGCTCCAGTCCGTGGCAAGCTACGATGCCTCGGAAGATCTGCGATTGATGGCCCGCAACATTTTGGCTCATCCATGATCATAGAGCGAAGCAGGGAACGCATTTCTTCAACGCTAGCCGAAGGCGCGCTTTCGTTGACGGTCTGTCTCGTCGTGGTCTCAGCCTCGTGCGAGTCCGGGGACACGAACACGCAATCGCCCGACGCGATGTTGGGTGGGGTGGCGCCCGCCGGAGGGACAGCTGGCGCTGGCGGCAGTGGTGGAAGCGGGACGGATGGTGGCCCAAATCAAGGTGACTCTGGAGGGGGCGTCGCGGGAGCAGGTGGCACCACCCCGATACCAATGGCCGCCGGCGCGCGAATCGCGGCTGGCGACGGCTTCGTCTGTGTTGTCACCGAAGACGCAAGTGTTTCATGTGTCGGGCCACGATTCGGAGGCACGGCCTCCAGCGACGCGCTCATGAATGCCTCGCAGATATATGCGGGCCATCGACAGATCTGCGGCCTAGCGAGGGGTGGTGCGCTCCGTTGCACCGCTAGCACCGCTGGGGTGTTGGACGACCTGAACCGCGCGATCCCGCCGATGTCCTTCTCGCGGGTCACGATAGGTGGCGATTCGACCACCCCGAGCTACGCGTGTGCTGTGTCCACGCAGGGTCGCCTCGCCTGCTGGGGCGATAGCTTGCCCGCGAGCTCACCAATCTTGGGCGATGTACCTGATGGCACGGGCTTCCGGAGCATCGCCGCCGGTAGGGAGTTTGTGTGCGTCCTTGAAGCGGGCGGACGCCCTGTCTGCTGGGGCAAGGCGCCCGGGGAAGCGCCCAATGGCCAGTTCGTCTCGATCGGTGCATCGAAGAACAATGCCTGCGGCGCGACGGCTGAAGGGAAGATCCAATGCTGGGGCGCAATCTCGGGCATTGGTGATGCTTTCCCGAGGAACCCGACGTACATCGATGTGGTCGGCGCCAGCGACTCCGACACAGTGTGCGCATTGACCATGGTCGGCCAAATTGCGTGTGTGGTCCTGGGCAGGGCGGTTGTGCTCGCCGATAAGGGGCCCTTCGAGGAACTGACGGTCGGTCGAGACCACGCGTGCGCGATCCGGCGCGATCGGACGGTCATGTGTTGGGATCCAGCGACCGGCGCCCTCAAGAGCGATTATGACGCGCTCGCTAATCTTCGCGCGGTTGCACGATGAGCAAGGCGCGAATGAGCGCGAGGTAGGCCCCAACCTCCGCGTCGTCCACCGATGAGGCGGGGGCGATCGCGACGGAGTATTCCAGCGCCGCATCGGGGCCATTTCGGCATGCGGGCGCGATGTAGCCCGCCGCCCCATCCTTTGTGTACAAGTAGAAGCGCAGACCGCGCGAGGTCTTCAAGAAGCGCACGTCCTCTGTCGCCAACGGCTTGCTTGGGTACCACTTCCGGCGAGATCACCGGTGCC
The DNA here is from genome assembly GCA_033763315.1 of Deltaproteobacteria bacterium. Classification (GTDB taxonomy): domain Bacteria; phylum Myxococcota_A; class Polyangia; order Fen-1088; family Fen-1088; genus JAGTJU01. The sequence continues at coordinate 236,656 of JANRKS010000002.1, read as the reverse complement.
CGGGGCCCTGGCGTAAAACTGGCGCTATTTGCGGTCCGGGCTGAGGCTTGAAAGCCTCGGTGATCACCCAAAAGCGGCCATAGATGATCACCTGAAAACCGGCCAAAGGGAGTAGCGGGGTTCGGGACGTTGACGAGGGTGGGTGGACCGTGGTCCGCCCGCCCGGAATGGGCAACGTCTTGAGCACAGATAAGCAGCAGCAGGTCCAGGCGCTGGGGCGACTGGGATGGAGCCTCCGGCGAATCGAGGAGGCCACCGGCGTACGGCGCGAAACGGCCAGCGCCTACCTGAAGGCGGCCGGTATAGCCGTCCGGGGGCCGGGCCGTTGGGGACACGCACCGGCAAAACCGGCCATAGAGGTGATCACCGGCCCTGAGGCAAAACCGGCCATAGAGGTGATCACCGGCTCCGAACCGCGGCCACCCAGTCGATCGCCAAGCACGAGCGCTTGTGAAATCCACCGTGACGTCATCGAGTTGGCTGTCGAGCGCGGCCGCAACGCGATGGCCATCTACCAGGACCTGGTGAGCGACTACGGGTTTCGGGGCCGCTACCCCAGCGTGATGCGGTTCGTGCGAAAGCTGCGCGGACCCGGGCAGCCCCACGAAGCGCACGTCCCGATCGAGACCGAACCCGGGCAAGAGGGCCAAGTCGATTACGGCGAGGGTCCGATGGTCCGCAGCACCGAGACGGGCAAGTACCGGCGGACACGGCTGTTCGTGCTCACGTTGGCGCATAGTCGCAAGGCCGTGCGCCTGCTTGTGTGGCGCTCGAGCTCGCGCGCCTGGGCGGAGCTGCACGAGCAAGCTTTCCGGCGCCTTGGAGGCGTGCCACGTGTGATCGTGCTCGACAATCTTCGCGAGGGCGTGCTTCGGCCAGACGTCTACGACCCGACGATCAATCCGCTGTTCGCCGACGTGCTGAAGCACTACGGTGCCGTGGCGCTGCCCTGCCGCGTGGGCGATCCGGATCGCAAGGGCAAGGTCGAGTCTGCCATCGGGCACACGCAGCGCACGCCGCTCAAAGGACAGCGATTCGAGACCATCGAAGAAGCTCAGGCTTACCTCGATCGGTGGGACGAGCAGTGGGCTGACAAGCGCATCCACGGTCGGACGAAGCGCCAGGTTTCGGCGATGTACGCGGAGGAGAAGCCGACTCTGTTGCCATTGCCGGTCGAACCCTTCCGCTACTATCAGTACGGCGAGCGCGCGGTGCACCTCGACGGCCACGTTGAAATCGACGGTGCCTACTACGCCGCCCCGCCCGGGTACATCGGGCAGAAGCTGCCGGTGCAGTGGGACGGCCAGATCGTCCGGTTGATGGACCCGCACACGAAACAGCTGATGCGCGAGTACCGACGCCAGGAACGAGGCCGTTATCGAACGGCGCCCGAGTACAGGCCGCGCCGTACCCCCGCAACCACACTGCAGCTGCTATCCATGGCCGCGCACGCCGGCAAGCACGTGGGCGCGCTCTGCGCGGCCATCCATCGCGATATGGGCGAAGTCGGCGTCAAGCGCATCCTGGGAGTGCGCTCGCTGATCAAGAAGTACGGTGCTAGCGCTGTCGACGACGCGTGTGCAGCAGCCCTGGAGATGGGCGTGCCCGAATACCGCTTCGTGCGCCGCTACCTCGAGCGCAAGCCGCAACCGCAAATAGCGTTGCGCCAGATCGATCCGCTGATCCGAGAACTGACCCTGTACCGCGACCACATCAACCACATCACCAAGGAGACCAGATGAATCTCGTCGAACTCGATCGCGCGCTCAGGCAACTGCGCCTGGGCGGCATGGCCAACGTGTTGGAGAGCCGCCTGATGCAGGCGCAATCGGAGCGCATGGCCCCCATAGACCTGATCTCGATTCTGGTCTCGGACGAGCTAAGCCGCCGCGCCGACCGGTTGCTGGAACGGCGAACCAAGCACGCGCACTTCCGAGACGCCGACCGCACGCTCGACACCTTCGATTTCGACTTCAACAAGAAGATGAACCGCCGGCTCGTCTACGAGCTCGCGGCGGGCCACTTCATCGCTAAGCATGAGGATGTCCTCATGCTCGGACCGCCAGGCACGGGGAAGAGCCACCTCGCGCAAGCGATCGGCCATTGTGCGATTCAGCAGGGGCACCGCGTCCTATACCGGGAGGCGCACGCGCTGATCGAAGAACTCGCGGACGCCACACTCGACGGCACCCGCAAGGAGACCATCACCGAGCTGGCCGCCGTCCCGTTGCTGATCATCGACGATCTGGGGATGCGCAAGCTTCCGCCCACTGCCGCTGAGGACCTGCTCGAGCTCGTCATGCGGCGGTACGAGCGCGCCAGCACGCTCTTCACCTCGAACCGCCCGGTGGAGGACTGGGGCAAGGTACTCGGCGACGCCGCCGCCGTCGCCGCGATGCTCGATCGCCTCCTCCACCACGGCCACGTCCTCAAATGCGGTCCTCGCAGCTGGCGGACACGGGTCGGCCAAGAGAACTTGCCGGAGGCCGAACTCAGGGGCTAGATATGGCCAGTCCCGACCCCGTCCTTTGGCCGGTTTTGAAGTGATCATCTTTGGCCGGATTTGGGGTGATCATCGAGGTTGAAAGCGACGTAGGCCGAAAAGGCGAAAGGCCCGGAGTTGGCGCTCCGAGCCTTTCGGGGGCAGCGCGGGTGCGCCGCACTCCTGACGTAGTGCCAGGATGATGCGACGGATTGGTGGCGGCGTCCAGTTCTTCGACCTCGTTGAGGTCGACTGGAGATCCGAGCACGGCGTTGCGGCCACTGCGGAAACGAGTTCTGGGTGCACCGGCGGTGCGACCGTGGCCACTTGTACTGCGGAGATGGTTGTCGACGTGAAGGACGTCGGCGCACAGCCCGGAGAGCGCGGCGTAAGCACCGGGCGAGCGATGAGGGACGGCAAGACCATCGGGATCAACAGCAGGCCGCGAGGGCTCGCCGTCGGTCAGAACGCGTGGGGGATCATGGTTCCAGGAATTTGACGGGCGATGCACAACCAGCATCGGCCCATGCACCCCGCGCCCATGACCCTGGAGCTGCGCCCCCATCAGGAGGGGGCGTTCACGGAGATCAAGCTGAGCAGCTCGGTGGCGACCGCACCATCAGCGCAGGACGTTCAGCAGCTGCTGGCGATCTTGACGTCATGGCAGAGCTGCCCGGTTCGCGTTGTGTTGTATGTGGCAGGGACCGACGAGGATATCTGCTGGGCGCAACGCTGGGACGACGCCATGTGCATGGTGCCGGCGCACCACGCGGAGATCCATCTGAAGGTTCGGGGCTTTCCCGGAGTGATTCAGGTCGGCCATGCTCGTTGACGACGATGTGACATCTCATCGCCGCGCCGAGGTTCTGCGACTCGCGTATGCCGATGGCCTGGGGATCCGCGCGATCAGCCGTCGGCTCAAGATGGCACGTAAAACCGTGCGCAAGGTGCTTGATGGAGATCGCGCCGCCAAGCAAGACAAGCCACGCGTGGCTAGGGCCAAGCTGTTGGGCCCGTACGAAGGTGCGATCCGACAAATGCTGGGTGAGGCGTCAGAGTTGCGTGCCCCAGCGATCCTAGAGCGGCTGCGCCCGCTGGGATATCGAGGTGGAATCACCATCCTTCGAGAGCATCTGCGCAGATTGCGACCACACGCTGAGCGCGAACCGTTCTTGACGCTCGAGTTCCCGGTGGCCCAGGCGGCGCAGGTGGATTGGGCAGACTTCGGCTTTGCATTGCCGGGCTGTCCCCGCCGCGTGAGCGCCTTCGTGATGGTGCTGTGCTACTCGCGGTACATCTATCTGGAGTTCACCCTCAGCCAGGCAATGGGTGCATTCCTGCGCTGCATGGATCGGGCCCTGCGCTTCTTTGGCGGAAGCACCAAGGTCGACATCTTCGACAACATGAAGACCGTGGTGCGTTCACACACGCCCACCGTTACCGCGTTCAACGGCCGTTTTCTGGAGTACGCGCGCATCCGCCAGTTCGGCGCCATCGCCTGCAATGTCGGCCGAGGAAACGAGAAGGGCATCGTCGAGCGCCCCGTGGGTTTTGTGCGCGAGCGATTCTGGCCCGGGTGTCGGCCATCGGACTTGATGGACCTAAACGTCAAGGCCGCAGCCTGGCGAGACACTTTCGCGAACAACCGAGTGCACGAGGTGACCGGGAAGGTGCCTGCGCTGGTGTTCGAGCACGAGGAGCGCAAGGCGCTGCGCGCGGTCCCCGCAGTCCCCTTCAACACCGACGACATCGCAACGGCGATGGTCAGCAAGACGTTCCGGGTCCGGTTCGATCGCAACCTCTACTCGGTGCCCCCTCACCTTGTGGACCAAACCGTTCTCGTGCGCGCCAACGACCATGCAGTCTCGGTATTCCTCGGCCCGAAGATGGTGGCGACCCATCCGCGTTGCTGGGACACGAACAAAGACATCGAGGACCCGACCCACCGGGTGGCCGTGCTGGCGAAGAAACCGCGCGCGCAGGCCGGCGAACTACCGCAGCCTCTCGTCGGGCTCGGCGCCCCGGGTGTGCAGTATTTCAAGATACTGGCGGCCGGTAGCCGATCGATCAGACGTGAGATCGTTCGCCTCACCTTTCTGAAGGAACTCTTTGGCGAACCTGCCACGGCCTCTGCCGTGGACGAGGTCTTGAGGAGCGGGCACGTCGGCGCTGAATATGTCGAGTACGTCTTGCGCCATAAGCGCGGTCTGACCCCGGCGCCGGAGCCGTTGAGCTTGGGAAACCCTGCCTTCGACAGCATCTCACTCCGGGAGCCTGACCTAAGCCTGTATGACCAGCTCGTCGCTCCGTCGATGACGCGCGACCCGGGTGAGCCACCGGCGTCACCCATGAAGGAGACCGTTCGTGAAGAACAAGGATGACGAAAGCAGTGTCGAGGTTCTTGCCGAGAAGCTTCGCTGGCTTCGCCTGCCAGGGATGGCATCTGCCTTGAAAGATGTCCTACACCGCGCCGCCACCGAGAACCTTACCGTCGGCGCAGTCGTCGGTCGGCTTTGCGATGCCGAGAAGCACAGCCGCATCCGGAGCTCCGTCGACCGACGCATCAAGGATGCACGATTCCCGGAGATCAACACGGTGGATGCCTTCGACTTCGACTTCGATCCCGCTCGCAAGAAGCTTCGCGCTCGCTATCTGGCACTCCACGATCTTGCGTTTCTAACAAGGGGAGCGAATCCACTGTTCATCGGCGTTCCGGGGACGGGCAAAACGTTCCTCGCGCGGGCGCTCGCCTACCGCGCTTGCCAGGCACAAAAGAAGGTGGTGTTCACGTCAGCCCCTCGGATGCTCACGGACCTGCACGGCGCTGAAATTCACGGCTCGCTCGAACGAGCCCTTCGCCGCTACGTTCGCGCTGACCTCTTGGCAATCGACGACTTCGCCGTGCTCGCGATGGACCCGGCGCAAGCCAAACTCGCATTCCAGGTCATCGCCGAGCGCTACGACTACCGTCGCTCAACCATGATCACCACGAACCGACCATTCAAGGACTGGACCAAGGTTTTCCCTGACTCGCTGAACGCCCAGGTGATCGCCGAGCGGCTGACAGAACGTTCCGAGACTTTCGTCCTCGATGGAAAGGGGTACCGACCGAACAGAGCCTGATTCCATCAGCCTGGCCGAGCAGGAACCCGTAGCCCCGCCCGTCGCCAACTGCCGGTGACGATCCCCCGCGCTTCGACGGCGCGGCCGGGCAAGGCGGGGATCCGTTTACGTGCCAACGGGTGGGTCCCTGGACACCGGTGATCCCGGCGGAAGTGGTACCCACGGAGACCGTCGGCGACAGTCCTCGAGCCCGCGCACCGTGAACACCCGCTGCGTCCCCTCGATGACGACCGAATCACCGGCCGTTGTGCCAACCGAGAGAGTCCACTCGACATCGCTCCAGTGACGCTCAGGGTGAAATTGCCAGTCCGCCCCGGCGATGCGCTCCACCACGAAGGAGCCGCTGATCGGCCGCGGTTCGCCCCCTGGCATCTGCAACGTGCCGCTCAGCTCGGCGCGAAGGCCGTGCCTGAACAACCCCTCGCCGATGAGCAGAGTTCCCCGCGTCACGGGGGAGCGTTCGATCGACACCGCCACCCTGCCATAAGGGCCGATGAGCGCGACCCGCGCGCTCTTCGCCCTCGTGTTGGGAGCCTCCGTGGCATTGATGGTCAACGAGAGCGTTTGGGCGTAATCCCGGAACCTCACAGGCACGGGGTCGCAGGGGCTGGTGGCGCAGGACAGCGGCATCAGGAGCAACGGGATCACCGCGAGGACGACGCGGCGGCGCGCCACCCGCCCCGGCCCCGACTCATGTCGATTGTCTCCGGTTGGCATCCGCATCAGGGGCGCAGTCCGAAGAGGGTGTGGGCGATGATGAAGGCTCGTACGAGATAGGTTTGATGGGCGGAGGACGTTTGGTCTGGGAAATCGACCTCGATCAAGCTCTGCGACGGTGTGCGTCCCGGCCTCTCGCGGAACCAGATCGGGGCGGCCCCCTTGGGCGTCGCGATGATTGTTCCATGTGAATGCCAGTGAAACTCGACCGAGGGCATCTCGCTCGCCTCGCTGGCGACAGGGTTCACCGCGATGCGGTGGACGCGCAACCGGACCTCGTGCACCGGATTCGACTCCTCTGTTGCCACCAGCCTCGCGCTGGCCTCCATCACGCGCGTGGCCGTGGGGAGTTCCTCCTCGAGGGTGCCGGAGAGGAGGACCGTGTACACCAGCGCGCCACCCAACTCGAGGCCAGGCAGCCCAGGCGAGTTGATCGAAAGCCTGATCTCGTTGCGGCTGTCGTCGACGATCTCGTCAGTGACGAACCGATCCCGCTGGCGGTAAACCTCGTCGAGGTGCCCCTCGACATTGAAGGCGCCCACCCTCCTCGTCCCGTGCCTCCACTCGACTGCACGGGCTATGTGAAAGTTTCTGCGCACGCGCGTCGGATGTTCGGCGACGCGCTCTACGTGAGTGGTCATCTCGAGCACATCGCGAACCGGCCCTGGTCCAGACGGCGAGCTGGCGCAGCCGACCAACGACGAGACCGCTAGGAGCAGTACGCGAGTGCGACTCTGATCAAGCAAGGCGCAGAACCCAGTACGAGCAGTTGCCCGACGACAGCCAAGAACCAATGCGCACGCGCGCGAAGAATAGTCTGGCACAGGCGCTCGGGGCTGCCAACTCGGAAACTCTGGCCGGCCGGCTCGTCCGGCTTCGCGCGGCGTTCGGCGTTGGACCACGATCGTGGGGTCGTCTGAGTTCACAGCCCAGGCTTTCTTTGGCAACATGGTCACGTCACCGACACGCCGCCGGCCGGGCCGGCCACCAGAGACGCGGAGAAATCATGGGCGAGACACTCGACCGACCCGGAGATCGGATTCGAAGGGCGCGTGCACAACGACAGATCACGAGGGAGCAACTCGCGGAAGCGGCCGGCCTTCCCAGCGCCACCATTCGACGAATCGAGCGAGGCGCGCTGACCCGTTGCGATGAGGCTCTTGCCATCGCACGCGCCGTCGACGTCGCGCCCGACGATCTTTTCCCAGAGGCATTCCGCCGCTTGCGCGCGTATTCAGACGATCGCGCGCTGAACGACGCGGCTTGGAACGATAGATCCTTTCGGCGAGAACTGGGCGAGCATGGCATCGACATCCACCCTGCGGCGTGGTTCTTGAAAATTCGATTCAGAGGCGGAGGGGAAAGCGTCTTCCCCATCGCCTCGCCCGATCTCGACCGCTTCTGGGCGGCGTTCGAGGACGATGGCGAAGACAGCCGGCCGACTTTCATCCTGTGGCACTGCGACGACCACTCCGTCGCCGTCAACCTCGCCGAGGTGGCGCACGTTCACGCGCTGTTCGAGGGGGCACACGTCCCCATCGGCGATGATGAGGAGGATGACGAACAGGAGGCGGAGGCCATCGAAGTGCTCCTCGCGGGTGATCGAGAGTCCCTGACCTTCGGCGCCGATGGGGACGAGCCAGAGGATCCGGACGATCCAGCAACCTATCAAGGGCAGCTTCACGCGGCCCTCGACGATCTGGAGCACGCGCCATTGGCGGGCCCCGTCGTCTCTTTCGACGACGAGGACGGCGAGCGGGTCGCGTTCCGCGCCGACGCGGTCGCCTACGTCAGCAACCCCCATGGGTTGTTGTGGGGGTTCGACGACGACGGGCTTGAGACGCCCGTCGTCGATGCACCGCCCCCCGCTCGACAAGCCTGGCTGTCCTGAAGGGAGGCAGCGACTGACTCTTTGACCACGATCGTCGCCTCTGGAGCGCGCCAGCTGCGCGCAACTTTACGCTCGTGCGTGGCCCAGATGCGCCGCGAGGCCGATGAACACCGCCGGCGCTGCCTGCTCCAACATCGAGGCCACCCCGGCGCTGGCCGCCTCCGCCCCCGCAAACGTCACCGTCCACACCATTCGGCATCGAAGCTCGCCGTCGGGCACGAACTGCATGAGGCCCTCGTACCGCGAGACCGGCAAACCCGCCTCGATCGCATACCAGAACGTGCGCGTCTCCGGCACGATGGCCAGCACGCGCTCGGTCAGCGCGTTCCCGTCCGCCGTCTCGCAGTAGCGCCGCGCCCCCGCGCCCTGACCTTCCACCCGGCAACTCGTTATAAACGGGATCCACTTGTCCACGCCTGAGACCGCGGCCACCACCTCCCAGGCTCTCTCGACCGGCGCGTCGATGACCTGGCTGAATCGCAACGTCTTGTTCGTGCTCGCTTCCGTGCCCATGTCGGCACCTCCTTCGCATCACAAGGTGCCGGATCGGGACACGGGCTTCTAGGGTGATTGTCTGACAAACATTGTCACTCGTTGGGTTATAATTGGAGACTCACGATGCTCGAGAGCCTGGACGAACTGCGCACCTTCGTGGCCGTTGCCGAGGAGGGCAGCTTGTCGGTGGTGGCCCGAAGATTGGCGGTGTCCGTGAACGCCATCAGCCGCCGCCTCGCGCAGCTAGAGAGCCGACTTGGCACGCGCCTCGCGCTCCGTACGACCCGCCGTCTCACGTTGACCGACGAAGGCCAACGATTGCTCGCGCGATCTCGGCGTATCCTCCGAGAGGTCGAAGAGGTCGAGGACGAACTGCGCCCCACCGCCGAGCGCATGACTGGCGTGGTTCGCGTGGCGCTCCATCCGCAGCTCTCGACGCCCGCAACGCTCTCGCGCTTCGCCGAGCTGATGGCGGAGGAACCCGGTCTCACCCTCCAGGTCATGGCCCGCAACGCGCCCGCTGATCCGATCGCCGAGGGCTTCGATCTCGTGGTCTGGCCCGGTCCGGTGCGGCTGCAGTCCGTGGTCGCCCGCAAGCTCGCCACCCTCGACTGGGCGCTCGCGGCGTCTCCGACGTACATGTCTGGCCGCCCGCTCCCCCGCCATCCGCGCGATCTGGTGAAACACGAATGCCTGCGTGTGCTGCGTCCGCAGCCGGAGACGACGTGGCGCCTGCGCCATCACTCGGGCAAGAGCTACGTCGCGCCGGTCGCGGGGCGTTTCTCGAGCGACGACACCGCCACCTTGCATGCCGCAATCCAGGCCGGGCTGGGCATCGGCCTGCGGCCTCGGCGCGAGGTGCAAGAGGCCGCTTCCAAGGGAGCCCTGGTGCACGTATTGCCGCACTGGGGTTTCGGTGACTTCCCCGTCTACTTGGTCTCGCCGCCGGGTCGCTTGCGCCTCGCGCGGGTGCGCGCCGTGGCGAATCTCATCGAAGCGGGAGTCGACCAGCTCCTCTGAGGTCCCTGCACGGGGCGCACACCGTCGGTCACGGTAGGACGAAGAGCTCGAGCTCCTTGACCCCGGTGTTGCCTCCGCTCGTGGTGAGGGCGTCGAGACGCACCTGGCGCGCCACCACCGGCCGAGTGAACCCGAACTTGTAGGCGTGATCGGGGTTGGGCGTCTGGTAGGGCCCGCGCCCGTCGGCACCGTCGAACGTGAGCTCGATGGACCGGACGATGGAGGTGCCGTCGGTCATCTTGCGACTGCAGAAGCCGGATCCCACCAGCGTATAGGGTCGCCCGAGGTCGACCGTCAACCACGCTCCATCGCCGTCACCGTTGCTCGACCACTCGGTCGCCATCATGCCGTCGATGGCGGCCGCGGCACCCCAAGTCTCTTGGTCAGCCGCGCCGCCGAAGTTCGAGCTGCGGCCGGCGATCATGCCCATCGGCGCCACGTTGACCCAGGCCGGCTCGTTGGGTGACGAGGGTGCCGTGGGGAAGGCGCAGCCATCGGAGAACCAGGTCATCCCGCCGGGGGTGGTCGCGCGGGCCCTGAAGTGAATGGTCGTGCCGGGGGGCAAGTCCTCGAGCGGTACTTCGTGCCCGACAGCGTACGGATTGTCTGGATCCATGTCGGGGTCCGACGCCGCCCTGTCGAGCGCATCAGGCGCCAGCCCCCACTCGACCTCGCACGTGGTGGGTTCGCTCGTCTCGAAGCGCACCACCGCTCGGCGCGACCCGATCTCGTCGACCCGTAAACCGATGAACGATACCCCCGCGCCGGGAAGATCGACGTCACCACAGGCCAGGCCGCGCTCGGTCGCCCCGTCCGCAGAACCGGCCGCGCCCGCGTCGGCAATCTCCAGCGGTGAGGAGCCGTCCGCGGGTGGCCGAGCGCGATCACTCGCACATGCCGCGACGAGGACAGCCACTGAAAGCGATCTCAACGGGACGATTCGCATCGGACGCAAGTCTACTGCAAGCACCACCCCCGGGTCGGCGCTCACCTTCGAGGAGCTCCCTTACCTCGCAGGCAATCGCCACCCGCCTGCGTCTGTCAAACCATGCGCATCATGCTTTTCGATGATCTCAACGGAACGTACCGGCTGCGCGCAGAGATGCGAACAAACGCCGACTTCTCGGCCCTTGCAGCGCTGTCTCTCATCGCCACGCCAGAGAAGATCGCGGGGCGCATCGGGCCAGACACGGCCCCGCTGCTCCGGCCGCTTGGGTTAGGGCTGGCCATGTTCGCCGTTGCCGTGTTGGCCATCGCGACCCCTGCAACGGTGCCGCTGCGGCTGGCGATGATCGTTCAACCAGGCCCGGCAGCGGGCTGGCTCCGCGAGGTCGCGCCAGGCGCGAAAGGCCTGCTCGAAGGCGCCCTGCACGAGGTCGTCCGCGTCCCAGCCGCTGCGGCACAGCCGCCGCGCGTAGGCGGTGACGTCCTCGATGTAGGACAGCGCCAGGGTGGAAAACTCGTCCCGGTTCATGGACAGCAAGGGCTTACCGTGAACGACGGAGCCGGGACGGCAATGGTTCCATCGAAGATGTGGACGCGCGCGTTTTCATGACCGCCCCCCTGCCATGACCTGTTCCCTTCGCGACAAAGTGCACCGGCGACTCGCCGCGAAAGCCCTTGACACCGTACCGTGGTACGGGGTGCAGACTTCCCGTCATGGACCGCGCCGCGATCAAACTAACCATCGGGGAGCTTGCGAGGGCTGCCGGGGTCGGCGTCGAGACCGTCCGCTTCTACGAGCGCCGGCGACTCTTGGCGGTTCCGCCGCGGCGCCGTTCTGGCTACCGACTGTACCCCGAAGACGCCGTTGCGCGCGTTCGTTTCATCCGCAGCGCCAAGGATCTCGGCTTCACTCTCAGTGAGATTGCCGAGCTGCTCGAGCTGCGGGTCACGCCAGGTCGCACGTGTGCGGACGTACGCACCCTCGCGCGGGCCAAGATTGCTGCGGTCGAGGCCAAGCTGGCGGAGCTCGCCCAGATAAAAGGGGCGCTCGAAACCCTCGTGAAATCGTGCCAAGGGCGAGGTCCGTCGGCGGACTGTCCACTGCTCGATGCCATAGCGGAGAAGACAATCGATGCCAATCGTTGACCTGATCTACGACGAGTCGTGCCCCAACGTCTCCGCGACCCGCGAGAACCTCGCCCGTGCGCTGGCGCTCGCCAGATTGCCCGCTTCCTGGAACGAGCATCGCATCGGCGATCCCGCGGCACCGGTGCGAACGCGCGGGCGCGGGTCGCCCTCCGTACTCGTCGACGGGCGCGACGTCGCGGGCGAACGGCCGTCGAGCGCCGCGTGTTGCCGCCTCTACGGGGCCGGAGCCGGTGCCCCCAGCGTCGCGCTCCTCTTGCGAGCGCTCACGCGCTCCTCGACCCCGTTTGGCCGTTGGCGAAGCGCCATTCCGCTGCTGCCCGGCATCGTCACGGCGGTCCTCCCCCACGCGGCCTGCCCGGCGTGTTGGCCAGCATACGGGGGCCTGCTCGCGGCCCTCGGCCTGGGGTTCCTCATGGATGTGACCTGGCTGCTTCCCCTGACCGCTGGGGCGCTCGGCGTGACCCTGATCGCGCTCGCATTCCAGGCCCGCGCACGCCGGGGCATCGGCCCTTTCGCGCTGGGGCTCGCCGCTGCACTTGTTGTCATGGTCGGAAAGTTCGCCTGGGACAGCACGACTCTGACCTACGCGGGCGTCGTGGCGCTGGTGGGTGCGTCGGTCTGGAACGGCTGGCCCGTGGCCTCCTGCTCCATCGCGGGCCAGCGGCAGCCGGGCGTGTAACGCTCGCGCCGCTCGCGAGACTGCCACGGGAAACCCAAGCTCCAGATTCGAAAGGACCTTCCCGTGGCAACCATCTACCTCGAGACCTCCGTCAACCTCCCCGCCGACCAACTCTGGCAGAAGGTCGCCGACGTGGGCGGCATCTCCAACCTCCTCGACATCATCATGGAGAGCTCGTGCGAGGGCGACACCCGCACCTGCGTCACCGCCGACGGCGGCAAGCTGAAGGAGACCATCCTGGGCATCGACCACCAGAATCGACGCGTGGCCTATACCATCACCGAGTCGCCCTTTGGCCTTCAGTTTCACGCGGCGTCGATGCAGGTCCTCGATCAGGGCAACGGCAAGTCGTCCCTGCGCTGGATCACCGACATCAAGCCAGATGCAGCCGCGGACATGATGGGCCCCATCTTCAAGGGTGAGCTCGAAAAGGTGGCCAAGAAATACGGGTGAGCGGTGGGATCGATGTTCGAGATGATGAAGCGCATCTTTCGGATGCGCTTCCCCTGGAACGCCTGGGTGGGCGTGTTGCTCCTGGCCAACGTGGCAGGGGGCCTGATCTTCATCTCCCAACCAGAAGGCAAGGCGGCGCTGGCGGCCACCATGGTGGGCGCGTTGGTGATGTGGGGGGTGTTCGCGCGGCTCGGCTTCGTTCGCTTGCTGGGCCTCGGGCACATCGTGGGCTGGCTGCCTCTCAATATCTTCCTTCTGGGTCGACTCGACGATGTCGCTGGTGGCATGCACACCTGGATTATCACGATCATCATTCTGAACGGGATGAGCTTGATGATTGATGTTGTGGATGTCTTCCGCTACATCGCGGGGGACCGGCACGTCATGACATGAGGCCCGGGTACCTACCGGGCCAGACCTGCCTGTTTGCGCTCGCGGCCCTCCTGGCCTCGGTGACGTGCTCGGGCCCCAGGCCCTCGCTCCACACGGTGATGCAGGACGTGAGAACCCGACATCCCGACGTTCATGAAATCACGACCGGCAGTCTCGCGGCCGCGATCGAGGCGGCCACCAGGCCGCGTATCATTGATGCGCGAGCCGGCGAGGAGTTCGAGGTGAGTCACCTCCCGGGCGCGCGCTGGATCGGGGCAGCGGATGCTCTAGCAGGTCTCGATCCGCGCACCGATCCCGTGGTCGTGTATTGCTCCGTCGGCTACCGGTCCGCGGAGTACGCGCGTCATCTGGCGGCCCTTGGCTTCAGACACGCGCGCAACCTGTCGGGAGGCATCTTCAAATGGGCAAACGAAGGCCGCCCCCTCCAAGCGCCGCGCGGCGCGCCCGCCAAGGTGCATGGGTTTTCGGCCTCGTGGCAGCACCTGCTCGCCCCCCACCTGCGCCACCTGCCTTGAAGAACGAGAACACCGCCCAGCTACGCGATGGCGCGCATGGCCTGCAAGGTCACCTCGACATCACCGACCAGCAGCGTCCGGGCCTCGACAACGAGCCGGTCATCCTCGATACGGCCAATCACGGAGGGATGGAGGCCAGCAAACGCCTGGGCGAGGTCATCGGCAGACCATTCCAGGCGTGAAAGGAACACACCGTAACCTTCGATCAAGGCGGTCGGCGCCGCGCCGCCACCGATGCGGTTCTGGGTCGGACGTACGTCAGCCGACCATCCCGCGCCGAGACCCACGATGCCCGCCGCGAGCCGGTCGGCCCGGGCCCGCACCTCGGACAGCGGTTCGTGCAACATCATGTGGAACGGAATCTCGTCGCCGGCTGCCCCCGAGCGGTGCGCACGCAGGGTCGCCTCGAGGGCCGCGAGCTCGAGCTTCCCGGGGCGCAGCGCGCGCATCATAGGGTGCTGCGCGATCCGCGCGATCAAGTCCGCTTTGCCCACGATGAGGCCCGCCTGCGGGCCCCCAAGCAGCTTGTCCCCCGAGAAACACACCAGGTCGGCCTTCGCCGCGATCGCCCCCTTCACGGTCTGCTCCCCCTGGATGCCCGCCGCCGGCAAGTCGACCAGCGCTCCCGAGCCCTGATCGACGACGAGTTGCAGGCCGCGCTCACGGGCCAAGTTCGCCAGCGCCGCGAGGCTCGGCATCTCCGTAAAGCCGACCATTTCGAAGTTCGATCGGTGGACCCGTAGAATCATCAGCGCGTCCGCCGAACATGCGGCCGCATAGTCCTCGATGCGGGTTCGGTTTGTCGTCCCGACTTCAACGAGCTCGACCCCGGCGTCGCGCAGAATGTCGGGAATCCTGAACCCGCCGCCGATCTCCACCAATTCACCCCGCGAGACGACGACCTTGCGCCCCGCCGCAAGCGCTCGCAGCACCAGCCAAACCGCCGCCGCGTTGTTGTTGACCGCGAGGGAACCCTCGGCGCCGCACAGCTCCGCCAGCAGCGGCTCGACGTGTTGGTGACGACTGCCCCGTTTGCGCGTGGCCCGGTCGAGCTCGAGCGTGCAGTACCCCGACGCGATCTCGACCAACTGCGACAGCGCCGCCCTGGAAAGAGGCGCCCGCCCCAAGTTTGTGTGAAGCAGAACGCCTGTTCCATTCACCACCGTGGAGAGGCTGACTTTTCCTTGGCCCGCCAAGGCTCGAACCACTTCTTCGACAACGGCGGACAGCACGCGACGCCCATCACCCAGGGGAGCAGCCAGAGCGCTGTCTCGATAACGCCCGATCGTTTCTCTCACCACGCGTGTAACGGCAGGGTGCCCGAGCGAGACCACATATCGCTGTACCTCGGGCGCGGACAGCACCCGCGACACCGAGGGCAAGCAGCGAAGTCTGCTGTCGGATTCGTGCGCCACCCGACCGTGATAAACGAAAGAGAGCCATGGTGCCAGAGCCCCTGACGGAAAACATCGTCTCCGGCACACGCGGTCCGCGCGGATTCGTGATTGGCACGGCCGGCCACATCGATCACGGTAAGACAGCCCTCATCCGCGCGCTCACCGGCGTCGAGACCGACCGGCTGCCCGAGGAGGTGAGGCGCGGCATCACGATTGATCTCGGCTTCGTGCACACCACCCGAAACCGCTTGGCCCCCGATGGCGTACGAGTCGAGGGCGACGTCCCAGTCTCGTTCATCGATGTCCCCGGCCACGAACGCTTCATTCGAACCATGGTCGCCGGGGCGCAAGGCGTCGACGCCATTCTGCTCGCGGTGGCGGCGAACGAGGGCATGAAGCCGCAGACGCGCGAACACTTGTCCATCTGTGACCTGCTGGGCATCGACAGGGGCATCGTCGTCCTCACCAAGTCCGATGCTGTCGAGACGGAGGAACTCGAGAAAACTCGCTATCGAATCCGCGCCGAGCTATCGGGCCATCCGGCCCGCACCTGGCCGATGATCGCTTGCTCGGCGCACACGGGCCGGGGCATCGATGCGCTTCGCCGGGCGCTCTGCGAGCTCGTCACGCACGTGAGACCGCGGCCCGAGGACGCCCCCTTGCGATTGCCCGTGGACCGCGTGTTCTCCTTCAAGGGGTTCGGAACCATCGCAACCGGCACGCTGGTGTCGGGACATCTCCGGGTCGGGGACGAACTAGAGACCACGTTCGCCGGCAAGACAGGCCGTGTCCGCGGCATCCACGTCAGAGGACAGTCCGCGACCCTGGCCGTGGCGGGCGACCGGACCGCCGTCAACTTGCCCGCGCTCGCGCCCGAGTTGCTCGAGCGAGGCGACACCCTCGTGCGACCTGGCCAGGTCCCGCCGTCGCGGTTCGTGGAGGTCCTGGTCACCCACCTGCCAGCCAATCGCGTGGCCATGCCACGGCTCACGCGCGGCCTGTTCCATGCGCTCACGGCGCAAGTGAATGCGACGGTCCGCCTGCTCGGGCAGGACGAACTGGCCCCTGGACAGACGGGGGCCGCGGTGGTCGAGCTCGATTCGCTGCTCCCGCTCCTGCCTGGCGATCGCTTCGTTCTGCGTGGCTATCGCAAGTTAGCCGACCATGGCACGACCACGGGCGGCGGGGAGGTCGTGAACGTCGACGCACGAAAGCCCCGCGGCGCCGCGGTGTCGCGTGCGGTCTGGATTCAACGTTTCCGTCAGGCGGAGGTCGGGCAGAAGGCGTTGATGCTCCTCGAGGACGCGCCGCTCACAGGCCGTTCGGTCGACGAGTTGGCGGCCCGTCTCGCCTGCTCCCCCGCTCGTCTGCTAGAGCGAGCTGCACCACTGGTGAACGGCGGGCAGGTGGCGCTCATCGGCACGCCCCCGGAACGCATGATCAGCAACGCCACGCTCGACCGGCTGGCCACGCGCCTGCTGACGATCGTCCGGCGCCGGCAACAGTCGTCGCCGCTCGAATCCGGCATGGGACGGGAGAGCCTCCGCGCCAGCTTGGGCGCGGCTGGGCGGCCGCTTTCCGAGCCGGTCTTCGACGTGTCGCTCAAACGGCTCCAAGGCGCCGGCCAGATCGTCGAGCACCAGGGCCTTGTGCGAACGACGGATTTCAAACCAGCGGCCGAGGAGCGCCAGCGGCAGTTGCTCGAACGTGTCCACGCCGAGTATGCCCGCGCGGGCCTTCAGCCTCCGCTGCAGCGAGAGCTCGAGGTCCTACTGGCGGAGCCAGGTTCCGAGCTGGCGCAGGCCATCGGGACGCTCGTCCGGCAGGGGCAACTCACCCGCGTGGCCATGGGGCTTCATTTCGATACCGCCGTCATCTCACTACTTGAGGGTAAGCTACGCGCGTTCCTCGACGAACACGGCGCGATCACGCCGCAGCAATGGAAGACAGTTTCGGGGGTCAGCCGCAAGTACCGCATTCCGCTTGCGGAGCACTTCGACGCCCGACGCGTGACGATTCGCGTGGGCGACCTACGACGGCCCTGGGGAAAACGCGCCAGCACCCCTGCGCAGGGTCATGGAGGGGCGTCGCGTTTCCCGACCAAACCTGGCACAAACTGATGTCGAGTCCCGATCTGGAAGAGGTGAGTTGCGGAAGCGCACGGGAATCGAACCCGCCGAACGCGCCGCCAGGGTGCGTCCCATCGGTTTTGAAGACCGAGCCAGCCACCAGTGCCAGTGGCGCCTCCAGCCAGAGGGTAGGTACATCCGCGCATCCTTTCAAGAGCCAAGTTCGCGACGGCGGCGGGACATCCAGTACCGGTGGTGGCCAGCGTGAGCACTGACGCGACGAAAGTCGTTCGCGAGCATCGAGCCGACATCATCTTGGTCGGAGGGGGCCACGCGCACGTGCAAATCCTGCGAGGGTGGATGATGAAACCGGTCCCCGGGGCACGGCTGACCGTGGTGGTGGACCAACCGGAGGTGCTCTACTCGGGGATGGTCCCAGGGGTCGTCGCGGGTCAATACACGCGCGAACAAGCCACGATCGACATCGCCCCGCTCGCCGCAAGGGCCGGGGCGCGGCTCGTGATCGCGAAGGCGACCCGGATCGATGCACGCGGCAGCCGCGTCGAGCTCGCAGGGCGAACCGCGCTCCGATACGACTACGCCAGCCTGAACGTGGGTTCGGTCACCAAAGGCAAGGACGGAACCGGGGTTCCCGCGCATGCGGTCGCCACACGTCCCATCGCAGAGCTGATCGCGAGGCTCGAGGCGAAGCTCGAGCCAACCAACTCGCGTCGTCCCCTGCGCGTCGTCATCGTGGGCGCGGGCGCGGCGGGGCTCGAGCTTGCGTTCGCGATCGCCAGGCGACTCCGCTCCGCTCCTGGGGGAGGGCGTCCCCACGTCCTCACACTGCTCGGGGACTCCCCGACGCCGCTACCAGGGGCCGGCAGGCGTTCCACCACGCTGGTCTTCGATGCGCTCACACGGCATCACATCGCGTTCCGGGGCAGCACCCGAGTGCGCTCGGTCGACACTTCATCTCTGACCACCGAATCCGGTGAGGTCGTGCCGTCCGACCTGACCATCTGGGCGACCGGGGCGGCACCACCCGCCGTGATACGTGATTCAGATCTGCCGCACGATGAGGGCGGCTTCGTCCTGACGGACGATCGGCTGCTGGTCGAGGGACAGCCGAACCTCTTCGCGGTCGGCGATTGCGCCACCATCACGTCGCAGCCCGATCGTCCGCGCGCCGGTGTCTATGCGGTGAGGGCCGGGCCCATCTTGCTCGCCAACCTGCGCCGGATCGTGGGGGGCCGCCCGCTCGAGAGGTATCGTCCTCAACGTGACTTCTTGCGCCTCCTCAACGTGGCGGACGGCACTGCCATCGGCGCGAAATGGGGGTTCGCGGTTCACGGCAGGGCGGTCTCGTGGCTCAAGGATCGAATCGACCGTCGGTTCATGTCGCGCTTCCAGCTCATCGATGAGTGGGGTAGTCCCATGAACAACCTCACCGAGGTGTCCGAGACAATGCCCGCGGCCTCTTGCGGAGGATGCGCGGCGAAGGTCGGCTTGGCCAACCTCGAGACGATCCATGGAGACGTGGGCGCGGCGCCGCTCCCGCCGGCGGCGGAACGCGAGGGGTCCGTCGTGCTCGGCATGCCCGACCGTGAGGACGTCGCGGCGGTGCGCCAGGCGGACGGACGCTTGCTGCTCACCAGCACCGACGGCTTCCGGCCATTCACGGATGATCCCTGGCTGGTCGGATTCGTCGCGGCCGTGCACGCTGCCTCTGACCTGGCCGCGAAGGGCGCGCTACCGCATCACGCACTGGCCATGTTGACCATCCCCGATCGCCCCGGACATGAGCAGAGGTCCCTGCTCGAGCAGGTGATGGCAGGGATGAAGCAGGCGCTGACCGACATGCACGTGCAGCTCATCGGAGGCCACACCAGCATCGGCCTCGTGGACGAGAAGTCGCTTCACGTCGGCCTCACGATCTCCGGTTACCTCGAACCCGGCCAGGCGCCGCTTCCCCGGCGGGGGATGCGCGCGGGAGACGCGCTGATCTTGACCAAGCCGCTTGGCACCGGCGTGATCTTTCGGGCCCACATGCTGGGCCGCGCGCGAGGCAGCTGGTACCGGGCCGCAACCCACTTCGCGAGACAATCCAATCTCGCGGCGGGACAGCTCGCACGAAGTGAAGGCGTTCACGCTGCGACTGACGTCACCGGCTTCGGCCTCGTCGGGCACCTCGGCGAGATGCTGCGCGACGCGCGGCTCGCAGCGACGCTGCACCTCGCGAGGGTGCCGGCCTTGCCAGGTGCGCTCGCTCTGCTGTCACAGGGCATCGCCAGCACCTACCACGAACAAAACCGTGGGGGCACAGTCCCCCTCGCCGTCGTCCCTGGGGGTGCTCCTCTACCCACGTGGGCAAAGCCGCTGCGCGAGCTCATTCACGACCCGCAGACCTCAGGGGGCCTCCTCGTGGGGGTCGGCTCCGATCGCGCCCACGCGTTCGTGTCCGCGTGTCGGGCGGCCGGGTATTCCGAGGCCACCGTGATCGGCGACGTGGTGAAGGACGACGCGGGTCCGTCCATCCGTTTGAGCCTAGATGGCGAGCGCGCGCATGTTGCCTGATCCTCCGCCGAAGATCAGCACTCGCCTTGCGATCGTGTTGCTGCTGGCTCCGTTCGCGTGCATGGCCGATCCAAAAATCATGACCGCGGCGGATGGGGACGCGCGCTCTTTCGCATCCGCCGACGCTCACGAAGCGGACGCCCCCAATGGGTTGGCCCCGTGTGGCGGTCCGCGACCCGTGGAACGCAGGTGGATTGGCGCGTCTTCACCCTGGAACGACGGGACCGCCTGGTATCCGCCGCACCCCCCACGATCAGACGAGTCGGTGGCGATCAGCGTGGCGGCCCCCGGAGCTCCAAGGCTGGTCGCGTTCACGAGCGTGGCGAGCCTGTGCGCACCGGCCTCTCACCCGATCTCGTCGGATGGCCACACGCTGCACATCTTCGAGTATCTCGATGCCGTCGTGCTGGGACCGGGCATGGTCTTGGTGGACGGTCTTCGCACGCAGATCAGGGGGATGGTCCCCGGGCTCACCGTCCAGGGCGTGGTCCGGCTGGACGGTGACGTGGGCGTCGATGGCGACGTGGCCATCGAAGGCCGCAACCTTCTCGAGGTGGGGGCGCACCGGATGTTCGTATCGGGCGGCCTGCGCTCGAACGGCACCGCGCGCCTCCTGATGAAGGACGCGGGAGGCGTCGTGAACGTCCGCGGCTCGGTCAGCCTCGCGGGGGGCGCCGTCCGCGGCGTCCTGACGAACGGCACGCTCACGGTCGGCGGTGATTTTTCGGTCGAGCGGGGCGCCTACAGGCCGTCCGAGGGGCACAGTCTCGTTCTCGATGGCCGGGAGCCTCAACGAGTGGTGCTCTCGTGCGAGGACGCGGCCTGCCTCGCTCCCCCTTCGGATGAAGCGGCGTTCCTCAACCATGTGAGGGTCAGCGCGCCAGCGCGGGTCACCCTGACCGGCGGTCCAGCTTTCGTCGCCAAGGATCTCATCGTTGAGTCAGGCGCCCAGCTGCTCATCGATGTCCCTGCCTTCGTAGCGGGCGATCTTCACCTGGCGGGAACGTTGATGATCGCGGAGGGCGCACGAATCCAGATCGACGGAACGCTTCGGGCCGCGACCACCGCGCTCCGCGGAGGCGCTGGGACTATCATCACCGCGCGATGCGAACCAGCGTCGTCGGCCCCGGCTGCAGTCTGCCCGTGAGCGCAGAACCTCGCCGCAGCGCCGAGATCACCGTACCCTGCCGCGATAGATGACCAGCCGAATCCGCCGCGTGTTGCGAATGTCGTCGAGCGGGGAGCCGTCGAGGGCGACCAGATTGGCCGGCCGCCCCACGTCGATCCCCCACGGCAGCCCGTAGAACCCTGCCGCCCTGGTGGTGGCGGCGGCCAGCGCTTCCCCGCTCGACAATCCGCCCTCGACCAGCAGCTCCATCTCACGGTGCAACGAATAGCCCTGGAAGACGCCCAGGTTATCCCCATCCGACCCCGCGAGGATGGGCACACGCATCCTGCTCAGCTTGCCGATCGAGCGGATGTCGTTGTCATCACAACCCTGACGTTGCCAGCGCATCCAACGAACGGCATCCGCCGAGTACGCGTGCACGGCCCGGTATTCGGCAAGCAACGCGGGCGAGACCAGAGACCGCAGCAGCCGATCGTCGAGCATGTCGGGCGAGGACGCGATGCGGGCCAGATCGCACTGCACCGCCATCGTGGGAATGCTGATCGTACCCTGCCGCCTCATCATGGCGACGAGGTCGTCGGGGATCACCCGTTCGTCCTCGAGGTGCGTGATCGCGTCCGCCCCCGCCGCTGCCGCCGCCATGGCGTCTACGAATCGCTCGATGTGGACCACTGTCTTGAAGCCATGGCCGCGCGCCGCCCTGACGTACGACTCGATGTCTCCGCCACGGTAGAATAGCTTGATGACCGCGGGTCGAACCCCCATGGCGTCGCCGACGTCCACCGCCGCGCGTTCACGGTTGTCGGGCAGGGCCGGCACAGTGATGGGCGCCGCCGCAAGCAAGACCGCGTGCTCGCTCTCACCGCGCAGTCGGTCGCGCGCGGGGAACAGTGTCGACATCTCGTCGCCTAGGTCAGCGACGGCCATGACCCCAGCCCGAACAATCCTTCTCGTGAAAGCCACTCGCCCGAGGTGCTCGGCGCCGCGGCCTGTTGGCGACGGGTTGCGAAACGTGTGCGTGTGGGCATCGACGAACCCGGGGACCAAATACGCTCCGTCGAGTTCGATACGGCGTCCCCGGCAGCTCACGTCTTCGTCAGGTCCGATGCGAGCAATCACGCCCGCCCGGATCGTGAGATTCATGGGTCTGCTCGTGAGCCCTCTCTCGGGATCGACGATGCGCCCATCTGCAAGACAGAGCGCCTCCTCGCCGCCCGGGACTTCGGCGATCGCGCGCCGAATCCATGACTCAGGCGCTCCATCCCTCGCGCCATCCGCGGCCACGCCCAGGCGCCGCCACGAATCGGCGAGGTTCGTTGACACCGGGCGCGCCCCATGTTCGCGATAGAGAGGCCCCACCACCGACATGCCCGCTGCCTCGTCGAGGATTCGGGATACCTCGTCCATGCTCCAAGCGGCCGTGGTGTCTCCTCCCGCCCGAAGCAAGCCCTGCAGCACGGCCTGCAGCGACACGAGGCCGTGCGAGCGCGCTCGCAGCTCGACGTCGGCCAGAAGCCAGAAGATCGCGCCCCCCCAGTAGATTCGTCCCCAGGCCGTCGTCCGATCGAGGCCTTCATCCGCGGGCCCTGGCAGCCCCTCGGGCATCCGGCGACGAAACTCGTGCCACACGTCCTCGGCAGGAATCCACCCCGCACGCGCCCGAATGACCGGCTCGAGATATGTGGCAAGTCCCTCGCTCGCCCATCTCTGGTGCGGCTCGACCTCGGGAAACCCAAGGTGCACCATCTCATGTACGGCTATCCACGCATCCTCGCCTTGCCCTGGATCGCGGCCCGGTGGGGAACCCACGACGATGGCGGCGCCGTCGCCCCCGAACTGCTGTCCGTGATGCGCGTGCGGCCGGACGAAGACCAGCACCTCCTTGACCGGGAAACCTCCGAAATAGGACGCGACAGCTTCGGCGGAGCGCTTGAGCCAGCGCAACACCCATTCGTCGGCGCGTCGGTCTCTCGACGTGAACACCACGTGCAGGGTCGAACCCGCGACCGAAAGTCGCTGGCTGCGAAACGCGCCGAAGAGCGTCGACGATCCCGCGAAGGGCGGCGGCAGCACTGAAATGTGGTCGCCGGGGCCGTCCCCTGCTGACGGTACGCCCGTCGCGAACGACACCCCGGGTGGTGATCGCACCCGCAGCCTGTAGGGCAGACCGGCGGACGCCCCCGCGGGACGCAACAGCCAGGCGGTCGTCGGAGCGTGAATCACGCCTCCGATCCGATACACGTCGTCGACCCCCGCAGACGGCCGCGCGGCATCGGCCAGGGAAAATGCGTATCGGACCGCGCACCCCCTGAGTCGACATTCTCCGAGGTCCCAGTCCCCCTCCTTCAGCCGCCGCGCGGGGACCCGACCTTTCTGCGTGACCAACTCGACATGTGACACGAACGCCGCGGCATCATGGTCACCAACGAGCCGATCGGAGAGCCCCGGGGGAATTGCGACACTAACATCGAGCGAGGAGAGTCTCGCCGAGACACGGGCATCGTAGGTCAGGATCGGACCGGCCGTCCCCCCTGGTCCCGCGGTCGCCCTCGGAGATGCAAGGTACGCCAGCGCGCAGGCCACACCCGCCGCCGCCCAAGACGCTCTCGCACCTCTCCTCACGGGTTGTCGACCGTTCATTCGTTGATCAATCTCTGCAGCAGCGCATCCATCTCGGCAACGTCGAAGGCGTTGGCGATGAGTCGAATCGTGCCATCCTTTCCAATCACCACGTCTCGCGGATACGGATACCCCACGCCGCGAGGGAAGCGGAGCCGAAACAGCGTGTCGCCCACGTCCTCGGTCACGGGAAATGTAACGCCGGTCTGCTGGATGAAATCAGCCAACAGTTTCGGGTCCTCTCCGCTGTGGATGCCGAACACCAAGACCCCGCGGTCGCGGTACTTTCGCCATATCTGAGATTCCACGTCTGGCAACTCCAGACCGCAGATCGGTCAGAACAACGCAAAGTACGAAAGAACTATCACCTTGCCCTGAAGGCCCGCCACTTGGTTCTGTCCGTTCGGGTCGAGGAACGCGAAAGCGTCGTCGAGCCGATCTCCCACATCGAGCCCAGCATCCGACGATACCAGCAGGCCCCCTTGCCAGCTCGCTTGCTCAGGGTCGGGATCGTTGCTCGAAATCTCGAGAAGCGACTGTTCTTTTCCAGCAGTGGGGCTGTAGGTGAGCTCGACCGCGGCGGCCTCTCGCGGCGGGATCGAAAGCTTGGTCTTGTCGAGGGCGAAGGCGGCGTCTCCCGCCGAGATCGCGTCGATCTCGACGGGAAGCCGCCCGACATTCCTGACGATGATGGCCCTGGCGCGGGCCTCGTCTCGTGGGAACTGATATTGCTGGGCATCCACCCACATGTCGGGAGCAACCAGGCCCGGCCGGTGCTCGAGGGTGAACAGGAACTCCCACTCAGCGACAAAGACGTGCTTGCCCACCGATGACACGCCGAGGTTCTGTTCGAACTCGGGAAAACCACGGGTGGTCTCGGTGGCGAGCAACATGAGCGTGCGCGCGTCATAGGTCGCAACATGCGTCCAAGCCGCAACGGCCAGCACGCCTTCGGCGACAGAGACCGACTGGGCCGAACCGAGCGTGTCGATGTTGTTGACCTTCCCCAAATCGAGCCCATCGGCGGCGATGTCGAACACATCGACGCCGCTTCCCCCCAACGCCACGTAAACGCGCCCGTCCCCGATCGCCAGATCACGCGGCTTGCCCGTGGTCTCGACCAACTGGCTTACCGCTGGCGCCTCGGGGTTGCGAAGATCGATCACGTATACGCCGTCGTCGTTGTCCACCACGTAGGCGACCGGACCTGCGACCTCCACTTTCCATGCGTTCTTGAAACCTCCCAGCGTATGCACCAACCTGGGAAGCCCGTCGCCAGACGTGCGGTACGTCAACAGGCCACCTTGGTGGGCCGCGACATACAAGAAGCCCGCCTGCCAAGCGGGCCCTTCCCAGAGCCGGTTCGGGTCTTCGATGGTGTCGAGGACTTCGATCGCGTTTGCCGTGACCAGCCAGGTCGAAAGCGAGGGGGTGCTCACCCAGGAGTCACCGTGGTGAGTCAGGTAGAGAATCTGTCCCCTCTCGGTGCGGGGGCCGAAGGCACCGTGCTGGCACCGTTCGCCCGCGACCCCGATGAAGCGAGGCACGGACGGCTTGCTCACGTCCGAGACGTTTGCGCCGAAGCCACCGCAAAGAACCGCGACGCCATCCCTGACGGTGATGTCCACCGCTTCAGCGGCCATGCCGCGGCCAATCTGCACCAAGGGATCCCCCTGCCCGCAGCAGGTTCCCTCGATGTGCGAAACCCCAACGGCACAGTCATGGCCGCCGACGCATGCAAGGCAGGTGGACTGGTCGTCGCAGAGCGCCGCAACCGACGCCGCGGGAGGGGGCACTGGGCCGACGGGCGAACCGCCGTTACCCGCATGAGGGTCGTCGACACCTCCTCCACCGGAACCGCCGGTCTGCACGGGCGGGGCGGTTCCCGCGGCCCTACCCGGGTCGGCAGGCGCCCGCTCCGAACAAGCGAGCACCAGCCCGCAAATGAAGGCGGTCGAGGTCACCCGGAGGTGGTTCGCGGAGAGCATACCGTTCTTGGACGTCCCGCTAGTGCCCGTTTCGTTACGCATGAAATCGCACGAGAAGATGACTCAGGCGGACAGGTACTTCGCCAGACTAGGTACGCAGGGATGCACGTCGCGCACCGGGCGCCCCGCCCGCTCGAGGGGGAGCCCTTGATTTCGCCACGCGATGATGCCCCCTGCGAGGTTGAAAACCTGCGCCGAGCTCACGTTTTCCAGAGCCATCGCGCACAGGGCGCCTCGCAGTCCGGCGGTACAATAACACACGACGACGTGCTCGGCGCCGAGCACCTCCAGGTCCTCTCTGATCGCTTCGTGCGCCAGGGCGCGTGCGCAGTCTTCCTGGGTCACCTCGAAAGCGTCCTTTTCGAGCGACACACATACGGCCCCTGGCACGACGCTCACGGCTTGCTCGTCTCGCGATCGAGCGTCGACGA
The DNA here is from genome assembly GCA_033763315.1 of Deltaproteobacteria bacterium. Lineage (GTDB taxonomy): Bacteria > Myxococcota_A > Polyangia > Fen-1088 > Fen-1088 > JAGTJU01. Next base: position 210,584 of record JANRKS010000002.1, on the reverse strand, counting down.
AGACGACCCGCTTGCCGGACTGGACCAAGGCGACGACCTGATCGGCCTCGATCTGCCGGCAGGCCTGGTGAGTCGGGAAGCTCTCGTAGAAAGTCTTGAAGTCGTCGGGAAGATTCATCTCAGAGCCCCCCGCGCGTCAGCCTCGCGACGTCGGGATGCGGGCCGTGCATCAGGCGCATGACAACGTCACCGTGTGCGTGTGCCCGGCGTCGTTGGTGGACGTGAGCGAGATCGATCCCCCGCCGGAGAGAGCCGAGAAATCCGCGGCGGATACGTTCACGGTGTGTGGGTGCCCGCTCGAGCCGCGGATGTCGTAGCTCTTGGGCTGGGCGGTCTCCACATCCTCGCGCGGAATCTGCAAACGGTGACCGTGGTTGGTGCCAATCGAAGCCCGGGGAGGCGAATCGGCACACCGGGCGGCACCCGGGTCATCGGACGGTGGCGCCTCGTCTTCGTCCTCCTCGTAGTCACAGCCGGACCCGGCGAGTGGCACCAGGGCCCCCATCATGAAAACTCGTCGTCTCATTGTCCTCTGTAGTCGCGGAAGAGCCGACATCGTTACGCCTAGAGGGCGATGTCAGTACCTCATCTGCAGGTCGAGACGCGCGCCCTCGAAGGGCAGCACGTCCCGGCAAGCGCCGCTTACACACACTCGCCCTCCGACGAGACGACCGGCGAACAACCGCAAGTCGACGTGCGGCGCGAAGATGACGCGGACCTCGGCGCCGGGATAGTGGGTGGGATTTCGCGCCGCCTCGGTAGAATAGCCGTAAAGGCCCGACAGGGTGACGAACGAGCGCCAGGTCAACCCCAGCACAGCGGTGCCGCGGACGAAGCTCTTCGGCCCGAGCACCAGCTCCTTCGTGTCGAAGCGATGATCCCACTTGGCGACCAGCGCGAACGAACCGAGCTTCTGGGCGGCATCGGCGTTGAGTTGAAAGTTGCTCCGCCGACGAGCGCCCGAAGCATCGTTCTCACGGCGCGCCCCAGCAGACAGCGCGCCCGAGAACCCGGACGGATGCCAGGTGTCAGCGCCCACGTAGGTGTGCCACAGCAGTCCCCGGTCGAGGGCGGCGCCGCCCACGCCACCCTGCAAGGGGTCTGTTCCGTCGAGCGTCGTCCGATACGCGACGCCGTTCCAGAAGATGGTCGCGCGCGGGTGAACGCGGTGATCGAGACGCAGGCGGAAACCCGCGGAATCTGCGTTACCCGACAGCTCTTGATCGTCTCGCTCCAGCGTAGGAGGTTCGTGGTACAAGAGGTTGGCGCGCGACCCCGGGAACGACATGCGGCGATACAACTTACCCTCGAGCAACATCACGGTCGTGTGCCCGGCCACCGAGATCCGCCCGTAAGCACCGTGCCCATTCTCGCGCGCGCCGGCCGCCGCGAAACCGCGGCGCGTGAGGCCGACGATCTCGAGCGCGGCGTCGACCATGCCCCAGGTCTGCGCCGACTTTCCCTCAGCCGACAGCCCCACCATCATGAGGTCCACGTCGGCCCCGGTCACGCTGCCGCCCGTGATGCGTGACCCGACCAACGTCTGACCAAGGAGCAGGCCACCGGCGCGCTCGCGAAGCTGGGCCGCGGCCACCAGATCCCCGGCATCATCCACCTGCTTGAAGTCGATGGTATCGACGTTCTGAGGATTGAATACCCCGGCGAGCGCCGTGGCGTCCAGACGGTCGCCGACATACTCGAGTCGACCGCCGCGCACCGTCGTGTCCTGGCCCAGGAGATCGATGCGCCGAACCGACAGCACGAGACCGTTGCCGAACTTCGCATACTCGTCACCCGCCGACAGACGAAGGCGCCACCACGACATCGCCGCGCGAAGTTTCTCGAGACGCGCGTCGCGGTCTGCGGCCAGGGTCCTTTCGAGCACGGCCGCATCGACCCGCGCCGCCAGGGCGAACCGCCCCGCAGTGACGGCCCCTTCGATGCGCTCGGTGAGCACGTTGGCCTCGCTGGGGCTCGATTCGGTGTCGCGAAAGCTCGTGTTTCGCCGCACACCCATGGTCGTGCTGTAGATCGAGGCCACTGCCCCCGGCGCCGGTGGCATCGCTGGTTCTGCCAGTCGCAGCGCGGATCTGGCTGGGAGAGTCTTGGCCGCCTCGTTCGGGGGGCGCGGGAGGACCGAGTCCGCTGCGGGAGGCGGTCGGGCCGCGAGCTGTTCGTTCAAGAATTCGCGAAGACGGTTCTCGTCGCCCGGCTCGTAGCCGGCCCGAGAGTAGAGGACCTGCCCCCGGCTGTTCACGATGGCCGTGAAGGGGATATTCGCCGCCGGGTTGTACTTCTCGAGCAAACTCGAATCCTCGTCCAACACCAGCTCGCCCTCGACTCCGAAGCGGGCGAGAAAAGCGGGGAGCTGCGGCGCCGTCGAAGGAGCGTCCTCGGACACCAGCACGAACCGCACCCCGCGGTCCCGATACTCGCGCGCCAGGTCCGCCACGTGCGGCATCTCCTGGCGACACGGCACGCACCAGGTCGCGAAGAAGACGTAAACCGTGATGGGGCTCATGGCCGCGTCAAGAGCGCGCCGAGTTGTTCAGGCAGGTCTTTGGGCGGGAACCCGACCGTTCGCAGCCGAATCACCCCTAGGCGGTCAATCCCAAGGTTGAGGGGCGTCTGGGCCGCTTCGAAATAGCGCTCCATCTTGAACAGCGGGTCGACGAGCACGGGAAAGGTGAGGCCAAACTTTTCTCGCCACTGGCGACAGAAGAACTTCGTGGCAGGCAGGGACTCCTCGTCCTGAAACAGGACTTGCACGACCCTCAACCCCGCGGGGCAAAGTGGCTGGTTGACCTTGGCCTCGATCTCCTCTGTCTCCTCGATGCACGGTTGACACCACCCGGCGCCGACATTGAAGAGGACCAGCTGGGCGCCCGCGAGGATGTCGCCGAAACGCACGGACCGACCGTCACAGTCTTCCAGCGTGAAGTCTTCGAAGATCTCCCCGATGCGTCCATCTTGACTGTAGGGCCCCGCAGGGTACGACCAATCGACCGGCGCAGGTCCCGTCTCACAGGCGCCCGCCGCGAGCGGCGGCGCGTCCCCCACCCCGCCGGCATCCGTGGTCTGCTGAATCGGTGCGTCCACAGCGCTCCCACAAGAGCCGAGCGACAACGCCAGCAACGCGAGCCACCCCAGATACACCCGCGGCCAAGGCGGGGCATCGAAGCGCAAGGACAGGAAGGGGGTGCTGGGTCGAGGTAATGCCATTCCGTGTCCTCCACTGCGGGCCATCTGCTCTTGTCCCCGCCTGCCGCCTTGGTCTATCCACACCACGTTTCGTTACGCGTAATGCGTGTCCAGCGTCGCGTGAGCGCCGCTTGTAACGTTTTGCCGGCGAGGCGAACTAAGAGGTCGATGACGCGCAATCAACCCACCGACCTCCCGGATCCCGCCGAGCCTGCGTCCCCCTCGTTCATGAGGCGTCGCCGGGCGCTGCGCCTTATCCTGACGGGCCTCTTCGCCGCGTGCAGCCGAGGCGGTGGCAAGCCCGCGAACGCGGCCTCCCCGTTCGATCACGACCACAAAGCCTGGGACGCGCTACTCAACACCTATGTGAAGCGCGGCCGGGTGGCCTACGGCCGACTCAAACAGGCGGCGCGCAGCGAGTTGGACGCCTACCTACACGCGCTCGCGGCGGTAGGGCGTCCTGAGTACATGAGCTGGTCGAACGAGCAGCGCATGGCGTTCCTCATCAATGCCTACAACGCCGCCACCGTCAAGCTCGTGCTCGATCACTATCCGCTCAAGAGCATCAAGTCCATCGGGCTGCTCCCGGGTGCGGCGTTTCGCGAAGACTTCATCACGCTCCCGGCGCTGGCTGACGGCGAGATCTCTCTCAACCACATCGAGCACGAAGTTCTGCGCAAGAAGTTCCGCGATCCCCGCATCCACTTCGCCATCGTGTGTGCCTCGACGAGCTGTCCGGAGCTACGCCCGGAGGCTTACGTCGCCAGGCGACTGCACGCGCAACTCGACGACGCGGCCCGCCGATTTCTCGCGGACACCGGCAAGAATCGCTACGACGGGACCAGCGATACTCTCTTCGTCTCGGCCATCTTCGATTGGTTCCAGACCGACTTCGAAAAGTCAGCGGGGTCGGTGACCGCGTTCGTCAAGCGTTACCTCCCGCCCGACCAGGCCGCCGGCATCACGCCAAGCAAGACACGCCTGAAGCACCTCGACTACGACTGGTCGCTGAACGGAGACTGAAACGCGAGGCGGCCCGAGTACCGGGGCCGCCCCGCGCGTGCCGTTCCGGTCACTCCATGGGATGGCAGCTCACACACTTGACATCGCCCTCACCGGTCGCGGGGTCGAAGGGCTGCTTGCCGGTGGCGTGGGCGAGCAAGGGCACGAGCTTGTCTTTCATGAAAGCCGAGATCTCCGGCTTGTCCTCGAACATCGTCATCTTGAAGCTCGGCGGCTCCGACGAGGGCATCGCGAACTTTCCCTCCTTGGCGCCAGCGCCGTGGCAAAGGGTGCAGTCTGCGTCAGCGTATTCAGCGGGATCGAGCGCGGCAAAGAGCTCCTTGGCGCGCGGCATGACCTCGGCCTTCATGACCTCCATGCGCTCCTCGTGGCTCATGTCGTCCCAACGCTTGTCGCCGCGAGTCTGCCGTTGTTCGCTGGCATGAGGTTCACCAGCGCGAGATCCACCGGAGGTGCTACAGCTCGCGAAGACGCCGATGACGAACCAGAAGATCGGGACCATTGCACGGTCCGGGCAAATCGTTCGAAGAGTTGAGTGTTGCATGTAGGGCTCCTTGTCGAGGTTGGTAAAACAGGTGAGCGCCTCAGATGCCGGGACGGTCTGCCGGTTACGATCATCCGCCTGCTTCGGCGTAACGGACACGCACGCGCCGAGACAGAACCTGAGCGTGCGTCATCCCTCCGCGAAACGCCCCGCCGTGGCGGCCAGGCTCGAGCGTCTGCTTTCTCGCACCGCCCTGGCGTGCCATGGCGGTGTGGCGGTGGTGCTCCCGGTCGCGCTGGCGATCGCGCTCGGCTCAGTCTGGGCGACCCGCCGGCTGTCGATGAGCGCGGACCTTTCGGAGCTCCTTCCGGACGATTTCGAGAGCGTCAGGGATCTGCGTCGCATCCAACAGTCCTTCGGCGGCTTCGGGACGATCGCAGTGCTCGCCCGCGGCATCGCGCCCGATCGCCTGCAGGCATTCGCCGCCGAGGCAGCCAACCGATTGGAGCGCCTCGAGGGAGTCCGCTTCGTAGAGTGGCGGCGGCCGCGAGACTTCTTCGAGCGGCATGCCCTGTATTTTTTGGACCTATCCGCTCTCGAGGCGCTGGAACAACGAATTGCCGACCGGATCGGGTGGGAAAAACGCCGCCGGAACCCTCTCTTCGTGGACTTGGCCGGTACCCCACCGCCACCCATCGACCTGGCGGGTGCGGCGCTAGACCGCCTCCCGCAGCTCTCGCAGGCCGGCCGCACGAGCCTCCATTTCCTCGACGAGCAGAGGCGTGAGATTGCCTTGTTCGTGAAGCCAGGCAACATCGGCTCTGACCTGCGCTCTGCCGCGCGGCTCGTCGAGTCGGTCAGGGGGGTGATCGACGCCATGGATCTCCGCCGTTATGGCTCCGGACTTTCCATCGAATATGGGGGACCGTTCGTCAAGCGCATCGACCAGCAGGACCTCATCACGCGCGACCTTGGCCGCATCACCTTCGTCGCCGCGCTGGCCATCCTCGTTTGCCTCTATCTCCACTTCCGCAGCATCGCCGCGGTCTTCTTCCTGTTCTTCCCCTTAGCGGTGGGTCTCATGGCTACCTATGGGTTCGCCGCTCTGACGATGGGTTCGCTGAACGTCCTCACCGCGTTCATCGGCGCCGTGCTGCTGGGGCTCGGCATCGACCATGGGATTCACCTACTCGGTCGTATGCAGACCGAGCTCGCGCGTGCTGATCTGAATGTCGCACTCGCGCGCACCTTCGGCACTACGGGAAGAGCGGTTTGGCTGGCCGCGACGACCACCGCGATTGCCTTCGGGGCCCTCGCCCTGTCGCGCTTTCGCGCTTTCCATGAGTTCGGGATCCTCGCGATGGCGGGGACGACGTTCATCTTGTTGTCCTATTCAACCGTCCTTCCGGCGCTGCTCGCCCTTGTATCGCCCAGGCGGATCACGCCCCCGGCTTCGGTGGGTTCAACCTGGCTCATGGACCGCATCGGCCGTCACCGCCGCGGCGTCCTGCTGGCCGCGGCGCTAGCCTCCGTCACGTTGGCGTTCGCGGCGACCTGTAGTCGGTTCGACTATGATACGCGCTCGCTCGCCGAGAGTGACTTGGCTTCGTTCCGTCTCGATCCGGTTTTCGATCGACTGCGCGGATACCAGATGACCCCACTTGTCTACCTCGCGCGGGACGCGGAAGATGAGCGTCGCGCAGCCGAGGCGTTCCGCCGGCGACAGCGCTTGCGTCGTGCGGAATCCACGATTGATCTCGTCATGGCCCGCTCCGACTTCGTGCCGACAGAGCAGGCTGAAAAACGCGCAGTCTTGGCGCGAATATCAACACTCCTTGCGCCATTAGACGTCCGGGACCTCCATGATGGCGAGGCAGGACGGGTCGAGTGGCTGACCGCGGCAGTCCGCGCCGAACCGTTCACGGAATCCGACCTGCCCATCGAGGTGACGCGCCAGTTCTCCTCGCGCAACGCCAACGAACGCTTCGTCTTGCTGTTCGCAGCAGTCGACCTTGCCGATGGGCGGAAGGTGGTGAACGTCGCCAAAGAGGTGCGCGGCCTCGATCTCGCCAATGGTGACAGGATCTCAGCGGCGGGCGAGCCCCTTATCATGGCGGACGTATTCAGCCTGGTGGCCGACGAGATCCCACTCCTCTCGACGTTCACGGTGGTCCTCGTATCGGCCACGCTGTGGGTGCTGGTCGGAGGATTCCGGGCGGCGATCGTGGCACTGGTACCGGCCCTGCTCACCATCGTGACGGCGCTCGGCACTCTGACTCTCGTCGGGTGGCGCATCAACACCGTCAACATCATCGTCATCCCACTACTGTTCGGCATTGGGGTCGATGGCGGGGTACACCTTGTCACCACGTTCGTGCGCTCGGGCGGCAGCACCGTGGCGCTGAGCGACGCATCGCGGGCGATCGTCGCGGCGCTCGCCACCTCGGCGATCGGCTTCGGCAGCCTTGCTTTGGCCAACCACAGCGGCCTCTCTTCAATCGGACGCATCGCGCTCGTCGGGCTCATCTGCAACGCGACCGCCTGCCTTCTCGCCTTACCAGCCTACCTGATGGGTGGGCGGCGATGGTTCCGTCGGGGCTGTGGTGCTTCAACCGAAGGCACGCTTGACTGACTCCATCGCGACGGCCCCCCGCTTGGCCTCCTGGCGAGATGTCTCTGCCTGCCGCAAGCATCAAGGCTCGTCTCTTGCCGCCACTTCACTGCCCGGATTGCCCCATGCCAGCCGATCGAGGGTGGCCTTCAACCGCGGCGCCGCGAAATCGACGAAGGCTCGAACCTTGGGCGCCACGAGCCGGGCATGAGGATAGACGAGGTGCACCGGCTGGGGCGGCGACATGTTGGCGTCGAGCACCGACACCAAGCTTCCGCCGCGAATCTGTTCGTTCACCATGTACGACAGAGCGATGGTGATCCCGTGCCCGAGCTCGGCTGCCTGAATGGCCGCCGCTGCGTCGTTGATCTCGAAAGTGGGGCTCAGGCTCACGCTCACCTGCCTGGAACCGCTCCGGAACCGCCATTCGCGACTTGGCATGAGGCCCGTGAAGGCGATCATTTTGTGGCTGCGGAGATCGGAGGGAAGTGCGGGAACACCGCGCTGGGCAAGATAGACAGGACTCGCCACCAGCACCCTGTGGACGGCGCCGACTCGCTTCGCGACCAGACTCGAGTCCGGCAGCGGCCCGATTCGCACGGCCACGTCGACCCCTTCTTCGACGAGGTTCACGACTCGATCGAGCAGGAGCACGGCCGCCGACACACGCGGGTGTTGCTCGAGAAAGGCGCCGACCACCGGTGTCAGGGCGCATCGCCCGAAGGTCACCGAGGCTGTTATGGTGAGGTGGCCCTGCGGTGCGGTGGTTTCGCCGACCGCCTCCCGTTCGGCGGTGTCGAGCTCGGAGAGGACGCGACGCGCGCTTTCCAGGAAGCGCCGGCCCACGTCGGTGATCGACAGGCTGCGGGTCGTCCGGTTGAAGACCCGCCCACCGAGGCGGTCCTCGAGCGCCGAGATGGCCCGTGTGACGGCCGGCGGGGAGAGCCGCAATCGCGCGCCTGCTTTCGCGAAGCTGCCCGTCTCCGCCGCCGCGATGAAAACCTCGATCTCGTGCAGTCGATCCATGATTCATTCCTCTGAAGGGAACAAACAGTTGCATACATCATGCATTCTTTCAGCGACAGCGTTGAGCCAGATTGAGAGGGAAGCGGCGCTGTTTGGCGCCGCACCCCAAACACCAAAGGATCAATCACATGGCTCGAGTTACCGTCATCGACCCCCGAACCGCCACTGGCGAGGCCAAGCAGCTTCTGGACGCCGTCCAGTCCGGACTCGGCATGGTTCCAAATTTCATTCGTGTGCTCGCGAACTCGCCGGCAGCGCTGAGCGCCTTCCTCGGCATTCACGGCATCGCCGGCGCCGGCGAGCTGGAACCCAAAACGCGCGAACGTATCGCGCTGGCGGTGGCCGAACAGAACGGCTGCCAATATTGCGTCTCGGCGCACACGGCGATCGGCCGGAAGGCCGGCCTCGACCCTCAGGAGATTCTCGCCAACCGCGCCGGTCGGTCGTCCGACGCCAAGGCGGAGGCCGCCCTCACGTTCGCACGTGCGCTCGTCGCTCATGCAGGACAGGTGACCGCCGCCGAGCTCGACGCGGTCCGCGCGGCTGGTCATTCCGATGCCGAGATCGTCGAGATCATCACGCACGTCGCGATGAACATCTTCACCAACCTGCTCGGCAAGGCAACCCAGGTAGAGATCGATTTCCCCAGAGTCGAGCTCAAGCAGGCCGCCTGATCAGGCGCAAGGCGAGCCGGCGCGGCTTCGGCCGCGCCGACCGTCGCCAGCTACCATCAAAGGAGACGAGATGAGCCAGAACGCACACGTCAGTTCCCGACCACCACTGCCGCCGTTCACCCGGGAAACCGCGTTCCAGAAGGTGCGAATGGCGGAGGACGCATGGAACACGCGCGACCCTGAGCGGGTGTCGCTCGCCTACGCGGAAGACAGCCGCTGGCGCAACCGCGCCGAGTTTCCGGTCGGTCGTGCTGCGATCCTCTCGTTCTTGCAGCGGAAATGGGCGCGTGAGCTGGACTACCGCCTCATCAAGGAGCTGTGGGCCTTCACAGACGACCGTATCGCCGTCCGTTTCGCCTACGAGTGGCGCGACGACGCCGGGAACTGGTTCCGCAGCCATGGCAATGAGAACTGGCAGTTCGATGACCACGGACTCATGCGCCTGCGCTTCGCGAGCATCAACGACCAGGTAATCCGGGAGAGCGATCGGAAATTCCGTTGGCCACAGGGGCCGCGCCCCCTCGACCATCCCGGCCTCTCGGATCTCGGTCTTTGAGGCGCAGGCGAAGAGGAGAGCACCATGCCCCACCATTTCGCCGAGATCGCTTTTACCCCGACCGTGAGGAAGGTGCAGGAGGAGCTGGGAAGCCGCACGTCCTACGCCCGGGTCGAGGGCGTACCGCATTCCGTGAACCGCCGGCTCGAACAGGCAGAAGTCGAGTTCATCACGGCGCGGAACTCCCTCTACATGGCCACCGTCGGCGAGACAGGCTGGCCCTACATCCAGCATCGTGGCGGACCGACCGGTTTCGTGCGTGTGCTCGACGAGGGCACGATCGGCTTCGCGGATTTCCGTGGCAATCGGCAGTATGTCAGCATCGGCAACCTGATGACGAACGACCGGGTGTCGCTGTTCTTCATGGACTACCCGAACAAGACCCGTCTCAAGCTGTTCGGCCGCGCCCGGGTCGTGGGGCTAGAAGACAAGGCTATCCTGTCGCGTCTCGAGGTGCCTGACTACCGGGCGCGGGTGGAGAGGGGCATCGCGATCGCGGTCGAGGCCTTCGACTGGAACTGCCCGCAACACATCACAGAGCGCTATACGCGTGAGGAACTGGGTGCGATGACGGCACCCCTCTTGGCCCGAATCGCCGAGCTCGAGGCGGGGCTGGCCGGGCTGGGGCGGAGAAATGAGTGAACGGGGCGCCGCAAGACTTGGCTACGGCGCCGCGATCGTGCATCAATCATGATGCGCCCGTGCCTTGATGCCGAAACGCCGCCCCCACTCGCTCTCGCTTGGCCGGCTCGTCGCCGCGCTGCTACTCGGCGCCGCCGCCCTCACGATTGGGGCCTTCATTGTGCTTGCCGAGGCGAGCCAAGCAGCCGTCCTGGCCGGGGCGCAGGCCGTCGCGCTTGCCACGGGACAGGAGCGAGCGAGACAAATCTCCGCTCATCTCGACATTGCACCTCACGCCATCTCCGGCTTCGAGCGCCGGCTGACGGCCGATCTGATCGAGCTTTCCGATCCGACCCGGCTCGAGGCGGCGGTGGTTGGCGGCCTTCTCGAGCACCAGGACTTGACCGAGATGACGGTGACCTTCGCCAGCACCACCGGCGGCGACCTCTCGTGGCAGTTGAGCGCAAGGCGGAGCTCGCCCACGACAGTCCTCGTCCAGATCACGCGACAGTCGGCCAAGGGCTGGATCACCACGAGACGAGCGCCGAACGCTGCCGACGAGGAGGCAGGGGCCTCGGATCCCACCCAGCATCCGACCTTCTCGACGCCCAGTGCCCCTCAGCACTTCGGCCAATTGTTGTGGAGCGATCTGGCTTTCGCTGAACCGCGACCAGCAGGCGAACCCGAGGTCGTCGTGACGGTGCAGAAGGCGATTCGGCACCGAGGCCGGGTGCTTGTGATCCGCGCCGGTGTACATGCGGCGGCCCTCGATGAAGTCATCGCGCGCGCCGGGCATGACGACCGTGTCAAGGCGGGACACATTTTCGTTTCTGACCGGCATGGACGCCTCATCACACGCATGCGGCCCAACGATCGTCACGTGCTTTTGGACGAGGCGGGTCGCCCTGATCGAGATGGCGATGTTCGCGTCTCAGATCGCGAGGTGCCGAGCGAGGTCGTGGCGGCGTTGGCGCGGGCCCGGCAGACAAAGGTGAAGGCTGGTGAGTCCCGTACCACCCGCATCGCCGCAGGAGGCGGTGCCTATCTCACGACGCTGACAGCGTTGCCGGCCGGGTTCACCCAGGACTGGATGGTGGGCGTGGTCTTTCCGGAGAGCGCCTTCCTCGATGATGTGCGTGCGCGACAACGTCGGGCGATGGCCGTCGTTTCACTGGCGCTGGCCCTGATGATCGCGCTCGCGTGGCTCGCCTTCCGGGCATTCCGCAAGGGATTCGATCGCGTCGTGGCTGACGCCAGCAAGATGTGCACGCTCGACTTCTCGCCCGACCCGCGCCCGGCCCACTTCCGTGAGGTGCAAGGTGCTCACGACGCGCTCGAGCGGGCGAAGACCGCTCTGCGCGCGATGGGCCGCTACGTTCCGGTGGACCTCGTCCGCGAGTTGTTCGCCGATAACCGGGACCCGCGCCTGGGCGCACGTCGCATCGACCTCACCATCATGTTCACGGACGTGCAGGACTTCACCACCACGGCCGAGGCGATGCCTCCGGAGCGCTTGGCTGAGGCGCTGGGACTGTATCTGTCGACCGTGGCGACTGCCATCGCCTCGACGGGCGGCCTCGTCGACAAGTACATGGGAGACGGCGTGATGGCCCTCTGGAACGTGCCGCGAACGCTCGCGGAACACCCGCGGGCCGCCTGCGAGGCGGTCCTGCGAGCACAGGTCGCGGAGCGGGCGCTCTTCGATTCGTCAGCATGGGCGGGTCTGCCAGCTTGGGTGACACGGTTCGGGTTGCACCGCGACACCGCGATGGTAGGACACTTCGGCGCTCCGGACAGATTCAGCTACACCGCGATGGGTGACGGGGTCAATCTCGCTGCACGCCTCGAAGGTGCCAACAAGCTCTATGGCACGACGACGCTGGTGAGCGAGACGGTCCGGGACGCCGCCCGTGAGGGGTTTGTGTGGAGGCGCATCGACCGCATCGCTGTCAAGGGAAAGAGCAAGGGGGTCACGGTGTACGAGCTCATGGGACGAGTCGGCGAGGTAGACGAAGAAGCGATGCAGAAGGTCGCTCGTTACGAGGCCGCGCTGGACGCGTACCTCGAGGGCCGATTCGAGGCCGCTCGCCGTGCATTCGCGGCGCTCGGCTCCGATGCACCGTCGAGCGCGCTCGCGGCCCGCTGCGAGACACTGCTCGCCAATCCACCGGCCCCGGAGAGCTGGTCGGGGGTGTACCGGGCACTGCAGAAATGACATCACTCCTTGCGGCCCGGCTCCGCCCGCCGCTTCCGGCCGAAGAAACCCAGCAGGGGCCGGTTTTTTTTCAGGATGGCGGAACATTCCGATTCGCCCTCTGCTCTGTTATATGATGGTGGAATGAACGCGCGTGTTCAGGCGCCGCCTGCTCGGGGTGCGATGTTTGCGCTTGGCACGAGCACGAGGACTGTGCTGAGTTTGCTGCTCATCGCCTCTCTCGATGGCTGCCGGCACGTGCCCACGAGTCATGACGTGGGAAGCCCGTGTCCCGAGGTGGCAGCTTCGCGTGGCGCAAGCAGAGCCCCGAACACCGGTCCCCAAGGCAGGGCGTGCGCGCCACAGTCGCTCGACAACAGAGGGCTCGAGGAGCTCCTGCGGAGACACTTCCGCGACCTCGACGGTGATGCGGGCCGCTGGCTCGTCGCCATCTCGGGTGTCCCCGTCATGGTCATTACAGACGAAGCCGCCGACCGCATGCGCGCCATGGCCATCGTTTCGGAGCAACCAATTGACCCCGAGCGGATGCGCGTGCTGCTCGAGGCCGACTTCGACACCGCACTCGACGCCAAATACGCCCTCTGGGAGGGCAAGTTATGGTCGGTCTTCGTGCATCCATTGTCGACGCTGAGCGATTCAGAGGTGACGAACGGCATCGTTCAGGTTGTGAATCTGGTGAAGACGTACGGGTCCTCCTATTCGAGCACCGACATGCAGTTCAGCCCCGGTTCTCGGCAGCCTACACCGGGCGCCGAGCTCTGAGCGGCCGGAACGAGGACCAGCGCACCTGCAACGGACATGGCTCGCCCCCACGCCACCGAAGTTGCCTGGGTGTAGCTCCCGAACTGGCGTGATCTCACGAGGTTTTCACTTGCGAGCGGAGTCGATCGAAACGACGCCATTGACGAGGGTGATTTCGGCACGGAACGTGGCGGCAAGGAGAGCCCAGGCCTGATCGAAGCGATCGCTTTGTGCCCAACCGCGCAGGTTCAAGATCGCTTGGCCCCCTTCCTTGCCCCACCGCATGCCGCTCTGTTTGAGGCGCTGGGCCACCAGCGTCTTGCAGGCCGCTTCGGTAACTCCTGTACCGACGGGAAGACCTTGAGCCTTCAGCTCTGCGTACTTCATCCGCTTCTGACGTTTGCGGAAATACGCCAATTCGCTGGCAATGACCTGCCGGCGGGGGTGCTTCTGGTGCAAGTATTCGAGGGAGCGGATAACCTTCTTGACCCCGCCCTCTTCCTCGAGCAGCACGTATCGCAGGTCGTTGAAGCGCCGGCGGCTTTCGACGGTGCCATCGCCATAGGCGGTGGCAATCGCAGTGTGCAGGTGATCGGCTGCGTGGAAGAAGTCTACGACTTCATCGCCTACCGGCAGCTCCTTGTGCAGGAACGTCCAGTTGTCGTTGGCCCCATCGGCGGCCTTTACGAGCTTGAGGTCCGGGCGTTTGCGAAGTGCCTCGGCGAGCTCCGCTTTCAAGGCCTCTTTCAACGAAGCCTTGTGGGGCTCGGGCATGCGCGCCATTCGCACGGCCGCCACACACTTCCCATCACTGTCGCAGAACGAAAGCGTCCCGCAGCCAATCTCCCGATAGCCTGCCGGCCCCTTGGCAACCTGACCGCGCGCTGCCGTTTCAGCGCGTGTCGCAACCGCACCGCCGTCCTTCATCGGCGCAAGGACCCCATCAAGGCTGACCATCACGGACACCGCTTCTTCCGGAATGTCCATCGCCTCGCGCAACGTCTCCTCGAAACGCCGCTTGTCCTCGTTCCAGTGTTCCGCGAGAATCTTCGGCAAGCGGTCGAGGCTGCTCTTGGACGGCTTCATGTTCCCAACCCGCTCGAAGAGCTCCTCGGCGGTCTGCGGCGTCATCTGCGACACCACCCACGCCGCCTGCTGCGCTGCCAGCGGCGTCCACAGGCCGCCCACCACGCCGGTCGTGAGCTCCATCGGTACGATCGCCCGCTCGAGTTCCTCGCTCCGGTCTTTGTAGAGCGTTCTGTCCACCCGCACAGGACCTGCGGCCGTCATGTAGGTCTCCGCCGAACGCAGCACCCGTCGGTATGTCCTGCCTTCAACCACGATCGCCGCAGCGTCCACATCGGCACGCGACAGATCTTCGGCCAGCAGTTCGCGCTCGACTTCCTGCAACTGCTGATGCAGTCGCTTCTCGAAGTCTTCGAAAGTTTCCCCGTCTTTGCGGCGGCGCATCCCCTCATCTTCCAGGATCGCCCGCAGCTTGGCTATCGATGGCGCTTCCGTCCGCCGACCTCCATTGACTTCGTTACCCTTGAGAACGCGCAGGTGGTTCATACCCCTGCAATTCCGTTCGTTTCGCCAAAATTCCCGCCGCTCTCGATTTCCCGGAAATCACCGTCACGGTCGGATCTACACCCAGTTGCCAGCCCGAGCTGCGCCACTCTGCTCAAGGCGCTTGCCGATCCGTCTCGGCTCGCCATCATGCGCGCGCTGCTCGAGTCGGCTCTGTCGGTGAGCGACTTGTGCAGGACGTTACAGCTTCCCCAATCGCTGGCATCACGCCATCTCTCCATCCTGCGCGGTATGGGTCTCGTGGCAGCCCATCGCCAGGGTCAACGCATCATTTACGATATTCCGCCTGCAACCAGGGCCAGCATCCGCGGCGCGGGGCGCGGCATCGACCTCGGGTGCTGCGAGCTTCGCTTCCGGTGAGGATCGCCGTCAGGGGAGCACGTCCACCACCGCGGTCCGGAAGTCGACGCCGCTGCGACTGTCACGGAGCACGACGAATATTTCCACCGGCGCGCCCCCGGCGGGTGCCGTCCACCGCACATCGGCTTGACCCTGATTGGCGTCATTGTCATCGTCATCGTCCTCGAGCGAGCCGCCGGTGACGAACCAGGTGGCCCGCAGGCTTTCCACCGCCGGTTGCAGCGCCCCGGCCAGGGCGTCGAAGCGAACGTACCCCTCCCGCCCGGCCGCCGGGACAGACAAACGATGAAGGCTCCCCCCGGGTACAGCCCGAGCCGCCGCACCATCGATGAGGAGCGGCCCCAGCACAGGGGCTTGGTTCAATCGATACTGTTCGCGATAGGCTTGCGCCACCGCGCGAGAGGCCTGGGGAAGATTGCAAAACACACGCACCATCGCAAAGGCAACCTCCCCCGCCGCCTGCACGCGCACGGGCTGATAGTAACCACCGGTGACGTCGGGATCACGCGCCCTTAGACCGGGTCCGGGCGGATCGGGGCCGAACACCCGGCACGCATCGGCGGGCATGGCAATCGAGACAGATGGCCCCACTGCTGCCGGTGTGCCCGGCTCGTCGACGCAAGCGCGCGCGACCACATTGTCCTCGATCGGCGGCTTGGCCGTTTTGCACACGCTCCATTGGGACTGGGCCGCAACGTGCGGAGGCGCTCCGGCCAGCAAGAGGTCGAGAGTCACCGCATCTCCAGGGCGCACCTCCGCCGGCACGCTCTTGACGGCGAGGATGCGTGGGCGGGCCACTAGCCATGCGGGCTCGCCCACCTCAGGCGCACAAGCCGTGGCTGCAAAAGCGAGCAGGAGCGGCAATCGCGACATCGGGAAGCGTTTTTTCACCATCATCAGAACGACCACCTGGCTCCCGCGATGGCCAACATCGGCAACGCCGGGATGAAGCGGCGCTGGCGGAAGTCGAAGTCATAGGTCACCTCGGAGACGTTGCCGCGATTGCCGACGTTCTGCAGGTCGAGATAGAGCGCGAGATCGCCCACAGGCAACCGCAGCATCCGTTCGACCCTGAGATCGAGCTGGGCGAAGTCAGGCAGGCGCTCGCTGTTGTGGCGCCCGAACAGCGGTTGATAGCGGCCGCTACGCGTATCGAGGAAGGCACCAGTGACGGGTGTGCGCGGGTACCCCGACGAATACCGGAATCGGCCCCCGAACGTCCACGCGCCGAGCGTTCGCGTGGCGTTGATGGTCAGCACGTGCGTCTGGTCGAAGTCGAACAGGCGACGAGGTAGGCCCGGCGCATCCGTTCGATCGCTCCGCGCGAGCGTGTAGCTGAGCCATCCGGACAGACCCGCTTGGAACTGGCGTCGCAGGAGCAACTGGACGCCGAAGCTCCGCCCCTTCCCCTCGCCCGTCAAGGCTTCGCCAAGCGCCGGGTTGGGCAGCGGATTGCGGGCGACGAGCGACGAGAAGCTCTCGAGGAAACCAGTCGCCTCCAGCGTCAGAGTACGGGTAATGCCATGTTGTGTTCCCGCCACGAGATGCAGGGCGCGCGAGGGCCCGAGACCGGGGTTCCCGAATGCGGCACTCAACGTCTCCGGTGGGGGCGGTTGATGGTGCACACCGGCTGCGGCGTGTACCGACGCAGAGCGACCCAGGGGAAAACGCGCCAGAATTCGCGGATCGATTGTCGTGGTCTGCCGGGTGAAACCGATGCGGGGCGCTTCTCCGAAGGGCACGTTCAGCCTGTCACCATCCAGCAGCAGCACGTCCGCCCGCACCCCCGGGGTCAAGCGCAATCGCCCAATCTCGATGCCGACCTGAGCGTAGAGCCCGACATCCGCGACGGCGATGCGATAATCATCGGCTGTTACATCGTCACCAGGGGGTTGCCCGAACACTCGCACGTCGCCCTCGCGTGACGGTCGCGTGAGCGAACCGCGCCGGCTCACCTGCGCGAGAACGACGAGCGCGTCCAGACCCGCATCGAGATCCATCCCGAGCGCGCGGCGATGGAAGTTCGCGCGCAGCCCCGGGCGTGCCTCATCGACGCGAATCGACGCCGGTGTCTCGCCGAAACGGAGTTCCTCCGCACGGCGCGAAGACACGAAGCTGGGGGTCACATCGACCCGGGACGGACCGACCTGGCGGCGATAGGAGGCGATGAGGGCAGTGAATCCCCTTTCGGCGCGTGCCGAACGCCCATCGAAGCGCTGCTCCAACTCGTCGTCCGCATGGAGAAGGGTAACCGCGAGCGTCTCGCCGGGCCGCAGCTCACCCTCGACCTTGGCTTGCGCGTCTCGATATCGTGGTACGGGGAAAAGCTCTCTGGCCTCGCCCGACGCCATGGCGGGAAATACGCGGTGAAGGTGTCCGAGGCGGCTGGCCGCGAACACCCGAAGGCGCGGTCCCGCCTGGCCGGCGACGGCGGCGGAAGCGTCGAGCAGATCGAGCGCAACGTGCCCCTTCAAACCCGACGAAGGCAACGTGCCGGTCTGCACCCGGACGAGGCCGCCCAGCCCGCGTCCGAAGGGCGCCCCGAAGGCCCCCGGCACGAGCTCGATGGACTCCACGAGAGCCGGGTTGATCGTCGAGCGGATCCCACCGAGGTGATAGAGCGCCGGGAGCTCGACACCGTCGACCACCACCCGCGTGTCCTCGGGCGCCGCACCCCAGACCACCAGCCGATCCGAGCCGGTCGCGCTGCTCGCGACCCCGGGGAGGTTCTGCACGACCTTGAGCGTGTCCCCCTGGGTGCCCGGAATCTTGGTCGCGTCCTGCATCTGGACCATCACGGCGGCGGGCTGTGTCAGGTATAGGGAGGCTCGAATGACCTGTTCGTCGTCCACGTCCCGCCGCTTGCGCCGCAACACGAGCGCGATCGCATTCTCGCGCTCTGGCCCCACGAAAACCTGGCTGCGCACGGGAACGTAATCGGCGTGTCGGGCGGCGACCTCGTAAGGTCCCGTAGACAACTCCCGGAGCTCGAAGCGTCCGTCGCTCGCGGTGCTTACCCAAGAGTTTTGGCCCGCGAGGCTTACCCGAGCCCCTGCCACCGGGCGTCCCGCCTCGTCCATGACCCGACCCGCCAGCGCGAACGACTTCGGCGCTGTCGAGTTCGGTATGGCTGCGAAACTGTACCGATAGTGGATGCGCACGGGCGCCGGAACGCCATCGACCTCTCCGGGTTCGAATCGAAACCTGCGCGCGGCAGCGATGGCCTGCTCGTCGAATGCTGGGCCACCTGACTCGACGACCTCTGTCGCCACGACCGCTCCGTCAGTCCCGATGTCGATGGCCAGGACCACCACGCTCGGCCCCGGCTCCGTTGGTTGTTCCGCCTCAACGAACTCGACGAGGCGGGGTGGCTTGGTGAGCGTCTGTGCCATCACAGGAACGGGCGCGGTGGCGCACACGAATGCCAGCCAGCGTACGCCCAGCACGCCGGAACAGCGCAATCCACGTCGCCAGCGTCGCATCAATCGACGAGCTCGAAGGTCCTCGCGACGACGTAGGCCGACGAGACGGGTTTGCCACAGGCGGTCGCCGGTTGGAAGCGCCATGAGCGCACGGCATCGATGGCGGCAGTGTCGATGGCCGGGTGAACCGGAGACAGCACTCTCACCCGCCGCACGATGCCCGCGGCATCGACCTCGAGCTCGAGCACCAGACGTCCTGCGGCGCCTGCGGCTCGCGCCTCAAGAGGGTATTCGACGGTAAGCCGCTGCGACCGCACCACGGGACGGGTCTGCTCGCTGCAGGGCCCCTGCTCCAGGGCACCCATCTCGTCGGATGCGCTGCCGCCTCGTCCGTCCCCGACCCCTGCGGACGCACGCCTCTGCACGTCCTCTGAAACGCCGATCGCCAGGCCCGGCCCCGCTTCGTTGCCCAGCACGAGACCGCTGAAAAAGCCCGGGCCGCTCTTCGCACCCTCGGTCCCCGGCGCCACCGGCTCGTTTGTTTGTGGTGGCGGCACCGGCTCGCGCGCGGCGGGACGCCGACGGACGGGCCTTGCCCGGGCGGGCCGCGCGTGCACATCGGCCGCAGGCGGCGCTTCGCGGAGCGGCTCCGCCGTTGCCTGCCGGCCTCGACCCTCGACCATCCGAATGATCGTCGCGAGTCGCTCGCGCGGTTTGCCATCGATCGCGACAATCGCGGCGGCGACGCCCGCGTGAACCGCCATCGAGATCATGATGGTCCGTAGCTTCACCGCCGGTCCTCAGCGCGCCGAACCGCCCAGCTCGACGTTGATGGCAAAGCGAACGAAACCCGCCGCTTTCGCCGCGTCGATCACACCCACCACCTCACCGTGAGGAACCGCGGCGTCAGCGCTCACGACCAGGTCACGTTCCACATTGGCAAGCGCAGCCCTCCGCAGCGAGGAGGCGAGGGCGTCCGGCTCGATGGCTGCGCCATCGAGCAAGATCTGCCCCTCGCGCAAGATCGTCAAGGTCAACGGCGCCGTCGCCGTGCCGTCGCTTTGCCCTGCCTTCGGCAGCTGCACCTTCAGGGTCTGGGAAACGACATAGGTGGATGCCACCATCAACACGACCAACAGAACGAGAACCACGTCGACGAGCGGCGTGACGTTGATGCCCACGATCGCGCCTCTGCCCGCAGCCCCACGCCCCACATCGTCCAGGCCACCAGCCACGTCAGCGCTCCCCTTCTACGCGCCGACTCCGCCGGCGCTCGAGCACGGCCAGCGCGACGTGACCGAGTCGAGCAACGTTCTCCTCGATGTCGAGGGACCGCTTTTGCAGCAGGTTGTAGGAGGCTACGGCGGGCAAGGCGACCAGGATACCGACCGCTGTCGCCACCAGCGCCTCTCCGATGCCCGTCATTACATTTCCCATCGCCCCCACGGCGTTCGCCCCCAGCTCGCCGAAGGCGGTGACCACCCCGAGGACCGTGCCCAGCAGACCCACGAAGGGGGCGTTGTTGCCGAGCGTGCCCAGAAAGACCATGCCATCGTTGATGCGCTTCCTGTGCGCGCGCACGCTGGCTTGCAAGGCTTGCGCGAGCGCCTCGGGCCCCGCCTCGTACCAGACGAGGGCCTCGGCCAGGACCTGAGACTCGACGCTTCGTCCGCCACGCAGTTCCTGGAGCGCCCCGTCGACGTCCCCCCGAGACAACTTTTCGAGCAGCGCGTGCGCGAGCGCATCAGCATCGGCGCGCCGCCGCGCGAACCACACCAGCCGCTCGACCATGATGGCGATTGAAGCCACAGACAGAAGCGCGAGCAGCCAAAGCACGGAGCGGCTGCCCCACAAGGCCAAAGGCGCGAGTTTCTCCATCGTCACGACTCAGGTCTCCTTCAAAGGTCGAATTGCAACGCCAGTACGCCGGCCTCTGCACCGTGCTCGAAGCGGGTGCTCACCGGCAGACTCACGCCTTCCGCCGCCGCGACCACGGCACCATCGCGACGGACCTGCACGAGCCAGTGGGCCTCCGACTGACCACACATTGACATCGTGTCTACCAGCACGCGATAGCGCCCCGGCGGCGGTGTCTGCCAACTCGCGTGCTCGACACGCATGCCATCGATGCGACAGGCAGCGTTGCTGTCGATGTCGAGGACACCACCTGCGGCCCGTTCCTCGTTCGTCAGCGGCGAGGTGGGATCGACCGCCATCGCCGTGTTCGGGTCGCGTGACCAGAGCACGACACCGCGCGGGTCGACAACCCGAAGATCCAGATCGGCGTCGCGGTCCCAGCTCAGGCTGACGACGAGACGCCCTTGCGGCGAGGGCCGCTCTGCCAGCGTCAACACCGATCGTACAACGGGCCCGAAACGGCCGTGGTCGTCGGCCGCCGACACCAGCAGGGGCAAGGGCCCCGCATGCGCGAGACGCGAGAAGGCCAGGCGCACGTCGAACACCGGCTGCCCCGGCAGGCTCACGTCCGGCGGTGCCGCGAGCAGCCGCCAGTATCCACGGTCCCCCTCGGCACCGAGGGCGACGGCCGTCGCCTCGGGTGCAAGCGTGCCGCGCAGCGGTAAATCGACCTCACCGACCGTGCCAAACTGCCGGGCGGGGATCACGGACGTGACCACTGGCCCTCCGGAGCCCGCCGGGAAGTCCCCCGGGATGAAGAGGGCGCCCTCGACAGCCATCAACGCGTCACGCCCGGGATCGGGATCGAGCCCGCCGCAGGACAGGAGGTACAAGGCAAGAAGCGGTACGCCCCTCATCGTTCGACCTGCAGGAGCACCGAGATACGGTCGTCGGCGAGACGGGCCGGGTTCCCGGCAGCGTCTCGCCCCAGGTGATTGTCGTTGCGGTCGTACTGGGCGGTGAGCAGAGCATTGCGGCTCGGGGCCCACCCGAGCAGCAGCGACAACGATGCCACGCTGCGATCACGGGGCACGACCTGCCGCGCCCGTTGCTCGCTGGCGTCGGCATCGGGGTCGTAGTGATCGTATCGCGCGCCCACCACGAACGCGCCCGGTAGCCATTGCGTGACGCCCACGACGACCCCGCGTTCGCGCAGGTCGCGCCCCAGGCTGATCGGGTCGGCAGGTAAGAAGGCCCGGTCGAGATTGCGTGCCCAGAACACCTCCGCGAACACCCGCGCAGGGCCGATCCGAGGGACATTTAGACGGAACGCCAGGTCCGCGCCGAGAGCGCCTCGGGAGAATGACTGCGATGGCCGCCCTGGTTGACCGGCCAGCGGCACCAACTCCGCCAGCTCGACCACACCGTTCTCGTTAGCGTCTCGCCACTGGAGGTCGTCCTTGGTCGCCGGGACACCGGGCGAGAAACCGCGTCCCTCGGCGATCGACACCCCGCCGTCGAGCGACAACCACGAGACGAGGGGCACATCGGCCAACCCGAGCCGCCCCACGACGTCCTTGCCGCGATCGGGATCGAGGCCGGGGAAAGCGCTGGCCTCGATGGGTGCGCCGTTCATGAGCGCGATCTGGTACCTGAAACGCCCGAGTTGTCCCAGCGCCTGCACGCCCAGGTCGTAGGTCCCCGGAAAGAGCGCACGCGCGACATGGCTCCGCTCGGCCCAAAGGCGCCGGCGCGAAGACAGTTGCAAGTCGGCTCCGAAGGGTGTGCGGAAGAGCCCGACCTGTGCCTCGGCAGGATACCACCCGGCGGGATTCCGCTCTGGCCAACCGATGCCGACCAGCGCGCTGATAATCCGCACCTGTGAGCCGCGGACCGTGTTCGCGTCGAGCTCGATGCGGCTGTGAGCATGTTGGCCGTTGAACATTGCGATGAGGCGGGCGCGACGAAGCAGGAATCGGTCTTCGTTCAAAGGCCGACCTGTCGACTCGTCGAGCTCGTTCAACGAGCTCTGATCGTGAACGACGGCCATCGCCTGAACGTATCCGTCGACGACGGCCTCGGGCGCCGCAACGACGGCACGCGAGGAGATGCAGATCGCCACGAGCGGACAGATCCCGCGTAGGAGGTCAAGGCAAAGGCGGGAGCGTGCCATCTGGCCTCAGCAACGGCAGGGTCGGGTTCTTCTCGATTTTCACCGCGTCGGTGCACGCGTTGATGAGTTCGGCATGCGTGGCGGGATTCGCGAAACAGGCTGGCCCGGACGCGGCGTCCGGTGGGCCGTTCGGCGCGGCGGCGTCAACCACCGTATCCGAGACTGTGGCCGGGTCATCATCGCACGCAGGCAGCACCATGACCCACGTGGCAACCAGCAACCCAGGAATCCAGCGGCGCTTCGAGGTCGTCGTCATTGTGGGTTCGCCTCGCAGAAGCCCAGGTTGCAGATCCCGCCTTCACACATCGAATCATCGGTGCACGCCGCACAGGAAGGGCTTCCTCCGGTGACCTTCTCGAAGAAGCAACCACACGGTCGCCCCGGCCGATTCAGCTGCAGCCGGCCAGCCTGCCCGGTGCGCTTCACTCCCATCGCACACTCGGGTACGAAGCCTCCCTCGACCATCATGCGCGTGGCCTCGAAGCCTGCCTCCGGGATCGGCACTTCGCTGCGCAGGATGGCGCGTAACCGGGCGATCCGAGGCTCGGCGGGAACGCCGGCGGCGTCAGCACCGGCGACCAGGAAAACCGCCGGCGCCCAGATGAGATAGTGCCCATCGCGGACGTTTCTTTTGTCGAACGCCGAAGGCGTCGAATCAGGAAAGAACGCGTAGCGCTGACCGAACGCGCGGAACGCGAGCGCCTTGAGCTTGTCGCGGTTGCCATCATAATCAGAGCCACCCACGATTCCCAAAGTGGCCTCCGGACTGACGGAGGCGGCCACCGCGTTCACGACGTCCGTGGTCTTCTCGAGCTGCGCGCCCTTCCAGCGGTTGGCCGGGACGCCTATGTTCGCGCCGAATGTGATCTTGGTTCCCGACGTGTTGGGGCGCGCGAACAGGAAGGATTCGTCGACCCAGGGGGCCGCGCTGCCGACCTGGCCGAAGCCAAAGGCGAAATACGCCTCCTCGGCCGTGATGGCCTGCTGCGAGCTCCCGGGCGAGGTCACGAAGACGAAGGGCAAGACCGGGCCCGTGAACACGCCGATGCCAGGTGGCAGGGGCTCAGAGGTGCAACTCTCCACGAAGACGTCGCTGTGGATCATCTGTAGGGGCACGCCGCCGGGGCCGGTCGTACACGTCACGAGCGGTCGGTCCGGTGTCCATGTCGGGTCCTCCGCGGTCGAGGGCGCGTAGCTGAGGTTGCCCACGAGCGGGGTCCCGGAACGGATGGCATCGATCATCGCGCAAGAGCGCCCGTCGGTGAACACCACCGTCATGGGATCGAGGGTGCTGTCCCGCAGCTTGCGCGCCATCTGCCGTAGAAGCGGCAGCAGCGTGCTACCGACCTGGATGAACACGGGATTGGGGAGGGCACTGCAAAGGGCGGGCTGGGCCGTTGCATGCGACGACGCGAGCACGCCCACCGACAGAACCGCGAGAAGGGCAGCCAAGGCGGCAGGGAAGCCCGCGCGCGCTGGACCACGACAGCTGGGTTTTGGTCGCCTCACCCAGCGTGTGTATATCTGGCTATCCAGATGTTACACCGGGTCAAAGAAAAACTGCGGGGAGTCCAGCTGCGACCTGCCCCCGCGCGACATCGTGAGCCGGCCAGTAACGACCGCGACTCCGGCGGGACGTCCCCATAGGAACAGTTCGAGCGAAGGGAGGGAGCGATGACCAAGTCGGGGAGCGTCTACATTCGGGTGGCGTTCGCGGGGTTGATAGCGACGTTCGTGATGACCATGATCGGTTTCTGGCAAGCTGGGGTGGGACTGCCAGCCATCGATGTCGGCGCGATGCTGACTGCCAGCATGAACCGCGCCCACGAGGGAACGCCTTACGGGTTCTGGGCTGGGAATCTGGCTCATTTCGCCAACGGGGTACTGCTCGCGTACATCTTCGTTTTCCTGGTGCGTGATCACCTCCCGCGTGGCTGGCTCGTCCAAGGGCTCGCCTATGCGCTTCTCACCACCCTGGTAGCCGGTCTGGTCGTGGTCCCCCTTGCGTCGCCAGCGGGCGTGTTCTTCGTCAACGCACCAAACACCGTGATGATGGCGCTGGCCAGCTTCATCGTCCACATCGCATACGCGCTTGCGTTAACCGCGACGCTCAGGATCATCGAGATCGAGTCGGTGGAGGAGAGGGACGCAACCGACGCTGGCACCAGGAACCGCGCAGAAACGCGCGTGCACCGGCCGTTGAGTCCCCCCGCGCCTACCCCAGCCTGAGGCGTAGCCGGATGGCGGGATCAATTGGCAACTATGGTGTCATCGGAGACTGCCGCTCGGCGGCCCTGGTATCGAAGGAGGGCTCGATCGACTGGCTCTGCTGGCCGCGGTTCGACAGCCCTTCGTTGTTCGGGGCCTTGCTCGACCCGCAGGCAGGTCATTTCCGACTTCAGCCGCGCGGACTCCATGGCCCGCGCCGCCGCTACGTGGAAGCAAGCAACGTGCTCGAGACATCGTGGACCGGCTCGAGCGGCGCGCTGTGCGTGATGGACGCGATGACCGCGACCACCGATGCCGAGCGCCGCCGCTCGCTGTTGCCCGATCACGAAATCCTCCGCGTCGCGACCTGCACGAAGGGCGAAGTGGAGGTGGTGATCGAATTGGCCACCCGACCCAATTATGGCCGGGAACTCCCGCGGGTTCGGCGCTGGGGCCCGCTCGGCGTTCGCATCGAGACGCGCCAGGGTCTTTTGGTCCTGCGGACCGACCTGCCGAGAGGGTCGCTGGAGATAGATGATCCTGGCACGGTTCGCGGACGGGCGCGGCTCCGCGCCGGCGATTCGGCCCTGGTCTCCCTCACCTTTTGTGATGACTGGCCAGCCGTCCTTCCGCCTCTCGGACAGGCGACCTTCGAGTCCATTCGACGAACCGAACGGATCTGGTCCGACTGGGCCTCCCGAATCACCTACGACGGGCCTAGGCGCGAGGCGGTCGTGCGCAGCGCCCTGGCATTGAGGCTGATGGTGTACGCCCCCTCCGGAGCAATCGTGGCAGCGCCAACGACGTCACTACCCGAGCGACTCGGCGGCGACCTCAACTGGGATTACCGGTACTGCTGGCTGCGCGACGCTGCGTTGACGGTTCGTGCGCTGTTCGGGGTGGGCTTTCACGAGGAGGCCGAGTCCTTCGTCAGCTGGCTGCTACACGCGACACGGCTGACGCGGCCCAGGTTGCAAGTGCTCTATGATGTTCACGGGCGGCAACCAACCCAAGAGTTGGAGCTGACGCACCTGGCGGGCCATCGCGACTCCAAGCCAGTCCGCGTTGGCAACGCCGCGTCCGACCAGCTCCAGCTGGACGTGTATGGCGAAGTCATCGATGCCGTCGCGCAATCCGTGCGCCGTGGTGGCCGAATCGATCACGACGTACAGCGATTTCTCTGCGACCTCGGCAAGTACGTTTGCCGCCACTGGATGCTGGCTGACGAAGGCATCTGGGAACCGCGGTCCGGGCGGCATCACAGGACCCATTCGCGTGTCCTGTGTTGGACGGCGCTCGACCGCTTGATCGAACTCGCGGCGCTGGGTCAACTGCGTCGGGCCCCGCTCGACGATTTCCGAAAACACCGCGACCGGATCGCGCGCGATGTCCACGAGAACGGCTATTGTCCGAGACTCGCAAGTTACGTCGCCACGTACGGGGCTGCCGATGTTGATGCCAGCCTGCTCTTGCTCCCCTGGTACGGCTTCGAAGACGCCCGCGCGGAGCGCATGCGCAGCACCTACAACAGGATCCGCCTGCGGCTTGGCGCCCGCGACGGGCTGCTCCATCGCTATCGCTCGTCGGATTCCGCTGGGGAAGGCGCCTTCGGAATCTGCAGCTTCTGGGGCGCCGAGTATCTCGCGCTTGGCGGTGGCTCGGCAGCGCAGGCGCGAGCCGCCTTCGAGGCTCTACTTCGCTTCGGCAACGATCTCGGCCTCTATGCAGAGGAGATCGATGTCGGCACGGGCGAGCCGCTTGGCAACTTCCCCCAGGCGTTCACCCATGTGGGCCTGATGAATGCCGCCATCAGCCTGCAGCGGCGACTGGCTCAGGAGCACTCGCACGAGGCCCGCGCGAGCGCTGCGAGGACGGTCTCGTGAACATCATCAGCTGGCTGTTGTGGGGATTCGTAGCCACGGTCATCCTCACGACCATCATGGCGGGCAGCCAGGGACTGCACCTCACCCGCATGAACCTCCCGTACATGCTCGGTGTCATGTTCACGCCCGATCGCGACCGCGCCAAGCTGGTCGGCTTCATGGTTCACCTCGGGAATGGTTTCGTCTTCTCTCTGCTCTACGTGGCGGCATTTCATGCCTGGGACCGCGCGACCTGGTGGGCCGGCACGGCTGTAGGCATCGTGCACGCGTCATTCGTGCTCACGGCGGGGATGCGGATCTTGCCCGGACTCCACCCGCGGATGGCGAGCGAGCAACAAGGACCTACACAGCTACGCCAGCTCGAGCCGCCCGGTTTCCTGGCGCGCAACTACGGCAGTCGAACGGCGGTATCGGTGTTCATCGCGCACGCAGCGTTCGGAGCCGCGCTTGGAGCCTTCTACGGCCTGCCAATGGCGGCCCCCGCCTGCTCCCCTTGAGAAATCCGGTCACCTTCGCCCGAGTCGGCCTCCGATCGGCTTGTGCCATGCAACACACGCGCGACGAGGCCGTCGAGGGACGCGCGCCCCGCGCCCGTGGCTGCCAGCCAGAACAAGATCACCATGTAGGTGAACTCCGAGGCAGTGACGACGTCCATGAGTCCCTCAGGAGTCTCACTGAACGCGCCCCCGGTGGCCATGGCGACAACCATCGTGATCGCCAGCGGTACGGCGAAGTAGCGCGTGCCTAGCCCCAGCACCAAAGCAAGACCGCCCAGCATCTCTAGGCCGCCGACGAACACGGCGTGGAAGCCCGGGGCTGGGATGCCCAGCGATTCGAAGAAACCCGTGGTGCCCTCGATGTTCCCCAGCTTGCCTTTACCCGTTTGGAAGAACATGAGCCCGATGCTGATGCGCACGAGCAAGGCGCCGACCCAACTGAAACGGGCAGCCAAGGCATGAGCGCGCTCGAGCGTCGCCACCAACGCAGTTTTCATATCATCGGTCCTTTGCACGTGAGTCGAGGCGCCAGCCGCCGCGAGACCGGTGCCGGTCACCGTGGTTTCACGGGACCGGCCCAGGGCCTCAGTTCACTTCTTGCCGTCCTTGCCCTTGCAGCCGTCCTTGCCCTTGCAACCGTCCTTGCCCTTGCAACCATCCTTGCCCTTGCAACCGTCCTTGTCCTTCCCCATCTCCGAACGGCCTTCGTCTGCCTGAGCTGACTGCGCCACGAGAGGCGCCCCCGAAGCCAACAGGCCCGCCGCCAGCGTCGCGATCAAAGTACCCTTCTTGGTCATCACGTCATCTCCTGTCTTGTCGAGTCATTGGCAATCGATGCCCTTGAACATGAAGTACGTTGCCCCGCAGATTTGTTACACCGCCACCCTTCGCGGGGATTGCTTGGCGCCGGCTCGCTTGCCGTGCGCTACCCACCAGCCCCGCGCTCGCTCCTCGGTCCACGGGTTCGGGAGGTGTTCTTGGAGCAGACGCTGACGAAGCTCCTGCATGTCGCGCGGGCGCGCCGCGGGATGCTTGCGCAAGCACTCCGCGATGAGATCGTCCAGCCAGACCGGCACCGGACCGGGTGCGAGCGCCGAGGCCCGCCCCGGCTCCTTGTTCACGTGGGCGATCGCCATCTCCATGGCTGAAGCCGCCTGAAACACGGTATTGCCGGCCAGCAGGAAATACATCACACAGCCAATGGCGTACACATCCGAGCGGGGATCAGGGCGCTCCGCCCCGAGCACCATCTCCGGGGCTAGAAAGGCTGGACTTCCCACCACGGCATTTTCGGCCGTCAGGGTCACCCCCGCCTGCCCTTCGGTCACCGAGGCCGCGACGCCGAAATCGAGCACCTTGATGAAGTCCGCCATGGTGCTCGTTCGCGCGACAAAAATGTTCGCGGGCTTTACATCCCGGTGAATGACCCCGTGTAGGTGTGCGTCGGCCAGGGAATCACACGCCTGCGCCATCAGATACACCACCCTCTCAGGTGGCATGGGACCGTGGGTCCGAACCAGCGACTCGAGGTCCAGTCCCGACAGCAGCTCCATCACGTAGAACAGCCCCCCATCCGAGGTGGCGCCAAAGTCGAAGATACGGACCGTGTGCTCCGACTCGAGCTCGGCTATCACCTGGGCCTCACGCTCGAAGCGCAAACGGGCGCGTGTCAGCGCCACGGCGTCCCGTGCCGCCGCCGGCTTGACGATTTTGACGGCCGCTGGTCTCCGCAGCATGCGATGGTGCGCCCTCCACACTTCCCCCATACCGCCCGCACCGATCTTCTCGACCAGCTCGTAGCTGCCCATGCGGCGGGCGGAGTCGAGCGCCTTCGCCAGGCTCGAAACGACGGTCGCGGGGACGATCGCGATGGCAGCCACCGCGAGATTGACGGCCAGAGGGAACAGCCATCCCGTGGCCCCCTGCTCCGTCGACTCGACCAGCAGGTGGGCGGGCGGCACGGTCAGCGCCGAAGAGAACGCTGCTACCATGGTTTTGCGCGGGTTGCGCGGCACGAATAGAGCGAAGACCAGGATGACGATGGCGACGACGGAAATGGCGCCCGGCCGGTGCGCGCGCTCGGTGCTGGCGAACGCAAAGCTCGTCACGACCTGGAACGCCAACGCCAGGTCCAGCGCCCGCCCGAGCCCCATGCGGCAAGCAAGCAACAGCATCAGGAAACTGGCCGCCATCACGAGTCCTGCGCCGTGTCCCAACACGGCCGCGACGGTCGCGAGGTCTGCGGAGCGGCCGCCCCACCAGTGGTAGCTCTCGACCGCGAGCGGCACCACGTGAAGGATCCCCAGCACCGCAACCAGCGCCTTCAATCGTTGCAGCGTCTCGACGTGGAGTTCCTCGGGGAGGCCGTCGATGCCGGCCTCCTCGGCGACGATCGAACAAAGCCGACCTGCGACGCTGCCATCCGCGACCCGCGCCAGCAATAGCCGGTCCGGGCGCCCCCCTCGAGCCGATGTATCCGCTTTGCTCATGAACGGAGGTCCTCTCGGCCAGATTCGCCCGTCACCGTGCTGGGGCATCAGGTTCCGCCCAGAACAGCACCGCCGAAAGGCAGTGGTACTTCTGGTCGGACGATTGCAGCACCTTGCACGCCACCACGGTGCGGGTCGGGTTGACACGAATCCATTCGTTGATGCGCAGATCGAGCAGGTCACGCTCGCGCGCGCGTGTCGCCGAGAAGACCTGGATGCCGTGATAGCGGGGCGGCTTTGAATCGGAGCGGGTGGTCAAGATCTCACGTCCTTGTCAAGTCTGTTCCGCCAGCCGCGCGAACGTTACACGGGCGAGATCGCGAACAGCGTTTGTAACGTTTCTCCGCGGCCCGAGACGTAGCGTCACAGGACACGCCAATGGACCACATCTCCGGAAGCTCCCGCCCGAACGCCCCCACCGAGGAAGCAGCCGTTTTCGACCGCTACAGCCGCGCAGCCGCGACGCGCGAGGACGCTCTTTGTTGCCCCACGACGTCCACCTATGATCCCAAGCTCCTCGAGGTCATCCCGCAGGAGGTCATCGAACGCGATTACGGCTGCGGAAATCCCGTGGAACACATCCGGCAAGGAGAGGTCGTGCTGGATCTCGGCTCCGGCACGGGTAAGGCGTGTTTCATGGCCGCGCAAGTGGTAGGGCCGCGTGGTCAAGTGATTGGGGTCGACATGAACGACGAGATGTTGACGTTAGCGCGCAAGAGCGCTCCCGTCGTCGCGGGCGCCCTCGGGTACGGCAACGTGAGCTTCCGCAAAGGAAAAATTCAGGACCTCGCCCTCGACGTCGACGCAGTCGACGCCTACCTGGCCGGAAAGCCCGTGCGCGGCGTTGACGACCTCGCACGGTTCGAGGCCGAGATGGACCGACTGCGATCGCAGGAGCCGCTCGTGCCCGCGGACAGCGTTGATGTCGTCATCTCGAACTGCGTGCTCAACCTGGTCCGTCCGTCGGACAAGAGTCGCCTCTTCAGCGAAATCTACCGGGTGCTGCGCCGGGGGGGACGCGCGGTCATCTCGGACATCGTGTGCGACGAGGACGTCCCCGAACGCCTGCGCCAAGACCCCGACCTCTGGAGCGGGTGCATCTCCGGCGCCTTCCGCGAGGACGAGCTGTTGTCCGAATTCGAGAGGGCGGGATTTCACGGCATCACGGTGCTCTCTCGGGCCGAGGCGCCCTGGCGGACCGTCGAGGGCATCGAGTTCCGCAGCGTCACGATCGCGGCCTACAAGGGCAAGGACGGTCCGTGCCTGGACCAAAAGCACGCCGTCATCTACCGGGGGCCGTTCCGTGAAGTGCAGGACGATGACGGGCACGTGCTTCGCCGGGGCGCGCGCGTCGCCGTCTGCGAGAAGACCTACGGCATCTACAGCCGCGCGCCCTATCGCGAACACTTCGACCTCGTGCCCCCGCGGGACCTCATCCCGCTCGAAGAGGCGCCCCCCTTCCCTTGCACGGGCGGCATGCTGACCCGACACCCTCGCGAAACCAAGGGCCAGGACTACGACGCCACGACCGAAGCGGCCGCCGCGACCTGCGGTCCCGGCGACGGCTGCTGCTAACACGGCGTTGAGGGCATCGTGACGGGCAAGTACAAAGCAATCGTGGCCGCGCTGGTGGCCGTAGCCGCCATCGTCGCGCTGGTGACCCTGCCCGTGACCGCCTGGCTGCTCGCCTTCGTCGAGTGGGTGCGGGGCCTCGGGGCGCTCGGCGCGGTCGTCTTCGGAGTCGCTTACGTACTGGCGACGGTGTTCATGCTCCCCGGGTCCGTGCTCACGCTCGGGTCCGGGTTTCTCTACGGACCACTGCTCGGCACGCTGGTGGTGTCGCCTGCCAGCGTCGTCGGGGCCACGCTCGCGTTCTTGGTCGGGCGCTTCGTCGCGCGAGGCTGGGTGGCGAAGAAGCTCGCCGGTCGACCTCGCTTCGCGGCGCTCGACAAGGCCATCGGTGAGGGCGGCTTCAAGATCGTCTTCTTGTTGCGCCTGTCCCCGATTCTGCCATTCAACTTGCTGAACTACAGCCTGGGCCTCACCCGGGTGTCGCTGCCCGCCTATATCGCCGGCTCTCTGGTCGGCATGCTTCCCGGCACTTTCCTCTACGTCTATCTCGGCTCGCTGGTCACCAACGCGAGTCAGCTACTGCAGGCGCGGGGCGCCGGAAGCGGCGCTGCCGGCGCAACCAGCGCCTTCTACTGGGTCGGGCTCGGCGCAACCGTGCTCGTGACCGTGCTCATCACCCGCACCGCGCGCCGGGCCCTCGCCCGCGAGCTCGAGAACAGCGAACGACATGCAACCCGCACTGCGACTCGAACCTGAAGACGACAGCAATCAACGCCTGCTCGCGGCCGTTCACCCCGCGGACTGGACCAATCCCGAACCCGCGGATCGCTACAACCTCGTGGTGCTGGGGGCGGGGACCGCGGGCCTGGTCTCGGCTGCGGGGGCCGCCGGGCTCGGCGCCAAGGTGGCCCTGGTCGAACGCCATCTCATGGGCGGCGACTGCCTCAACGTGGGCTGCGTGCCGTCGAAGGCCGTGCTACGCGCGGCGGGCGCCATTCACGCGGCCCGTGCTGCCGGAAACTTCGGCGTGACCCTGGCAGGCGATCCGGGCATCTCCTTCTCGCACGCGATGGCGCGCATGCGGAAGCTGCGCGCCGACATCGCCCCCAACGACGGGGCCGCCCGGTTCCAGAAGCTGGGTGTGGACGTCTTCCTCGGCGCCGGTCGCTTCACGGGGCCCGACACCTTGGAGGTCGGCGGACGGACACTGCGTTTCGCACGCGCCGTGATCGCGACCGGTGCCCGCGCGATGCTGCCGCCCATTCCGGGATTGGCCGAGGCAGGCAGTCTCACCAACGAGACGGTGTTCTCGCTCACCGAGCTGCCGCGCCGGCTTGCCGTCATCGGCGCGGGCCCCATCGGCTGCGAGCTGGCCCAAGCCTTCCGGCGCTTTGGTGCCGCGGTGACCGTCCTGGCCATCGACGATCAGCTGCTTCCACGCGAAGACGCCGACGCCGCCGCACTCGTACGCGCGGCGTTCGAACGAGAAGGCATCACGCTGGCGCTCGGCACTTCGATCAAACGTGTGGAGCGCGTGGACGGAGGCAAGTGCATCACCTTCACCCGCGCGCAGGGTGGCCCCGATTCAACCGTGATCGTCGACGCCATCTTGGTCGCGGCCGGTCGCGCCCCCAATGTCGACGACGTAGGCCTCGAGGCGGCGGGTGTGGAGTTCGATCACCGCAAAGGGGTGCGGGTCGACGCCCGCCTGCGCACCAGCAACCGGCGCATCTTCGCGGCCGGCGATGTGGCTGGGCAATATCAGTTCACCCATGCCGCCGACGCCATGGCGCGCATCGTGCTTCGCAACGCGCTCTTCTTCGGGCGGGCGCGAACGGACAGCCTGATCGTGCCATGGGCGACCTACACGGATCCCGAGGTCGCCCATGTCGGCATCAACCAGAAACAGGCGGACGCAAACACTGACGTCGCGACCCTCACCATCCCGATGAAGGACGTCGACCGCGCCATTCTCGAGGGTGACACAGACGGCTTTGCGCGCGTTCACGTCGACCGCAAGGGGCGCATCCTCGGCGCCACGATCGTCGCCCGCCACGCGGGCGAGATGATCGCCGAGTTGAGTCTCGCCATGACCGCGGGGATCACCATGGGACAGATCGCGCAGACCATCCACCCGTACCCCACCCAGTCGGAGGTCATCAAGAAGCTGGCAGATGCCCACAGCCGCACACGGCTCACCCCCGGGGTCCGGCGATTCTTCACCTGGTTGCTTGCCAAGCGGCGCTGAGCGGGGCACGACCTTGTCGGCGAAAGTCAGCGTCATCATCCCCGCCCTCGACGAGGAAGCTGCCATCGCGGGCGTGGTATCGGGGCTACGCGTGGATTCGGTTCGCGAGGTCATCGTCGTCGACAACGGCAGTCATGATCGTACGGCGGAGCGCGCGTCTGCGGCTGGGGCCCGCGTGGTCCATCAGCCCGAGCGCGGCTATGGCGCCGCCTGCCTCGCTGGGATCGCCGCGTTGCCGCCAGACACCGACCTCGTGGTGTTCGCAGACGGCGACGGCAGCGACGATCCGGCGAGTTTGCCTGCCTTGCTCGCCCCCTTGCTGGCAGACACGGCCGACATGGTCGTGGGCTCGCGCGTGCTCGGACTCGCCGAACCAGGATCGCTCGCGCCCGCCCAGCGCCTCGGCAACTGGATTGCCGCCAACTGGCTCCGTCGCCGTTTTGGCCTTCACGCCACCGACCTCGGCCCGTTCCGCGCGATCCGGAGGTCCGCGCTCGATGCGCTCGAGATGCGTGATCGCGACTACGGCTGGACGGTGGAGATGCAGATCAAGGCGGCCCGGCACGGCCTGCGTTACAAGGAGGTGCCGGTACGGTACAGACGGAGGCTGGGACGCTCCAAGGTATCTGGCACGCTTCGCGGCACCCTGGGGGCAGCCTACAAGATCATCGGCTGGCTGGCGCGCCACGATTCGCTGGCCCTGCGACCTTCGCGGACGGGATCGTGAGCGAGGCGGGCGCGGCCCGCTCGTTCGGGCTGGCGGTTCTCGCGTGTGGAGGCACACTCTTGACGATCCCCGTGATCGCCACCTGGCCCGCCCACAGAGGGGCAGGCTATGGCGGGGCTTCGCTGTTGGCCGCGTTCTTCTGGATCGCGGCCTGGCGGCTGCATCAGCGCCTCACGACCCGGGAGCTGAGCGGCAAGGCGACACGGGTATCGCTCCTCGTCGGCATCGTGCTCCGCCTCTCCCTCGCCGGAACGCAGCCGTTCACGAGCAATGACGTCCACCGTTACATCTGGGACGGGCACGTCGCTGCCGCAGGCCTCGATCCCTATCGCCTGACCCCGGCCCAGGCAGAACGCGCCCTCTCCCTTCGCGGGCAAGACACATTTGCTCCGCCACCCGACAACCGCGACGTCCCCACGCTATACCCGCCTCTCGCGCTGGCGCTGTTCTCGCTCTGTGCACATGCGGGCCCTGATTTGGCCCTGCCGCTCTGGAAGGCGCTATGCGCTGCGGCCTCGATCGCGTCACTGCTGCTGATGGCCTTCATCCTGCGCAAGCGGGGCGCGAGCCAACACCTCGTACTGGTGAGCCTGTCTCCGCTCCTGATACTCGAAGCCGCCGTCGGCGCGCACGTTGACGTCTTCGTCGCGCTCTTTCTTACCCTCAGCTTCGCCATTCTCCCGCCTGGAGCGCGGCACCAGGCTCGCGCGCGAGCGGCAGCGGCCGCTGTCGCCCTGGGTCTTGCGATCTTGATGAAGTTCACGCCAGCACTGGTGGCGCTGGCGCTCTTCGCCTGCCTAGGCAAGGCCGGCAAGCTACGCGCCGCCTTTGCAACGTGCTTGGCCGCCACG
The DNA here is from genome assembly GCA_033763315.1 of Deltaproteobacteria bacterium. Lineage (GTDB taxonomy): Bacteria > Myxococcota_A > Polyangia > Fen-1088 > Fen-1088 > JAGTJU01. The sequence continues at coordinate 175,555 of JANRKS010000002.1, read as the reverse complement.
CTCTCGTTCGGGTACATGCTGCCCGTGGCGCTCGGTTTCATGCCGGGGGGCTCGCTGGCGACATTTTTCCGCAAGTGGCGCTTCGGCTCTCCGTTCTTTTCCACAGCGCCACCGCCCTTTGTCGACGGGCAGATCCCGTGGGCGAGTTTCTTGCTCGCGGCGGGTGCCCTGGTCTGGCTCTCGGTTGAGCTCAAGCGACGGCATCACGATCGAGCCCTTCAGGTGGCCCTTGCGACCCCGCTGCTGGCAAGTCCCGTGGTTTTCCCCTGGTATCTGATGCCCCTCGCGGCCGTCCTACCGCTGGCCCCCAGTTCATACGTGATGGCGTGGGTCGCTCTGCATCCGCTGACCTACGAAGTCATAGACAGCTATGCAGCCACCGGCGCCTGGCAACCCGCACGCTGGCCCTTGAACCTGTTGCTCCTGACATGGGCGCTGCTGCGGCTCCGTCACCAACGAACGCGCGAGTGGCTCCTGAGACTCTGTAACGTTGGCGCCCGTCGAGAGACGAAGGAGGTGCCGCATGCAACCGCGTCTCGTGGACCTTGAAACGTCAGTGGTGGCCTGGGAACCTACCTCCTCCAGGGCGCCAGCGGTGGAACTTCAGATTGCCACGGCTCGGTTGCGGCGGCGCCATTTTTGGATGGGGACGGTCGTGCTGGCTGCTACGGGTGGCGGGCTAGGGGCGCTCGCGTTCCAGATGAGCGACATCGGGCACTTTACCGGATTCGCCCTGGGCGGACTCGCGAGCCTCACGGCCGCGGGCGTCCTGTTTCGGGCGGGTCAGAAAGAGGGACGAGAATGCGAATGAACCTGAAGCACCTCGTGTTGGCGCAAGCCGTGGCAGCGCTCGCTTGCGGAGGCGGCGGCCCCAATGCCGACTCACCCTCCTCACCAGGCCTGCCTACACCGCCGCCTGCCACGTCCACACCCCCGCCGCCCTCATCGCCGCAGAGCTATACCTGGACGCCGCTCGAACCGAAACCGGGTGAGCTGGTGCTGCGGGAGACCACCACAAACTCCATCTTCAATCTGCGCGGCGAGGCCATCCGGGGCCCGTTGGCCGACGAGAAGCGCATACTCACGCAGTTGCCCGGCGTCAACATGTTCTGGTTCGCCTTCTCGGTGTACTTCCCAGGCGCGACGGTCTGGGGCAGCACGGAGCCGGTGCGACAGGCGTCACTGCCCGATGACAAGACAGGTTCGATCGCCTGTGGTGGGGGACGCGACTGCATCCCTTCTTTGCCCAACACCGGCCCTCCACGGGGCGGATTGAACTTCACCAATGCAAACGCAGCGGACGCTTCTTACCTCCGTGACGATGATCTGGTCGTGGGGTTGTTCGTGAATGGCGTCGCCCGCGCCTACCCTCACAACATCCTCTGGTGGCACGAGATCGCCAATGACGACATCGCCGGGCACAAGGTGTCGGTGACGATGTGCCCCCTCACGGGCTCCGCCGTGGTCTGGGGCGGCGGCGACGAGGGCTACACGTTCGGGGTCAGCGGCAACCTCTTCAACTCGAACCTTGTCATGTACGACCACCAGACGCAGTCGCTGTGGCCGCAGCTGTTCATGGGGGCGGTGTCGGGCCAGGCGCGCGGCAAGTGGCTGACCATGTTCCCGTTCGCCGAGATGACGTGGGCCAGGTGGCGGACTCTGCACCCCGATACCGTCGTCTTGAGCGACAGAACCGGAGCCAGCCGGAGTTACTCCAGCTATCCGTACGGCGACTACCGCGTGAACCACGGTGACACCTTCCGGCGCACCTCACCGGAGCCCGATGGCCGTTATCCCAACAAGAACATGGTGTTCGCGTTGGCAGATCGCGCTGGCGGCGTGGCCCGCGGCTTCGTGCACAGCGACCTGCAGGCCCAGGGCGGACCAAGCGGGGCCTTGCTCGATTCCTTCGCGGGCCGCCCTATCGTCGTCGTCTGGGAATCGAAGTCCCAGCTCGTCCGCGCCTTCGCGGCCGAGGCCGCCGCGGGTTTGCTCAGCTTCGTCGCCGAGCCGTTCGCGCCGTGAGGTTTCGTCACGTCCTCGCGCCGACGCTGTTGCTCGCGTTCGTCGCTTTCGACGCGCATGCCTCCGGCTGGACGGTGGGTGAGGGGCAACTGATCGTCAAAGAGAGTTTCGGCTACTGGTCGTCGGATCGAAAGTTCGCATCCACCATCGACGAACAGCTGCTCTTTCCGATGCGCACACCAAGCTCACCTGCGCGCGGCGATCGCATCCCTTTCGATCCCGTCACGGCAGGACGCTTCACAATCTTCGGCGCGACCACCTCGGTGAGCTACGGCGTGCTTCCCTGGCTGGATCTGTCCGCCAGCCTCCCGGTCCTGCGGGTCGACTTCGACACCGCGAGCCGCGCAGGTGATCCGCAAGCCGCGGGCGACGTCGTCGATGCACGGGTGGGTCTCGGCGACTTGCTCGCCGGCGTCAAGCTCCGCGTCGCACGTGGGACCGGCTGGGTGGGCGCGATCAAGATGGAGGCCAAGATTCCCACGGGACGTTTCGACCCGAACGCGTGGCAAACACCCATCACCGAGGGCCAGACGGACTTGTCCGGAATGACCCAGGTCGGGGTGTCCTTGGGGCGGTTCGGCTATGCCGGTGCATCCGCAGGCTACAAGCTTCGTCTCCGCAAGGCCTCGAACCAATTCGCGCCCGGAGACGAGGTCGTGCTCGCAGCCGAACTTGGGGCCAACCTACCCTATCGTCTCATGGTCAAGGCCGCCGCGGATGCCCTGCTCGGACAGCCAGGCACGATCGGCTTCGCTGATTCAGAGTGGCCGCGCCGGCGGCTGTTCTCGTTGTGGGGTGGCGTCGTCTGGAAGGCAACCCCGAACACCTCAATGGACGCGAGCCTCCGGTGGCTCATCGCAGGCGAGAACTTCCCCACTGGGTTGCCGTTGTTCGTGGGGGTGACCCATGCCTTCGACCTTCGTCCATCGCCTCAGCGCGAGCGCCAGTTGCCGAGGTAAGCGACCGTCATGGCGTGTGCAGGACGCTCGAGCAGCTGCCCGGTCGGTCCCTGCTCGGCGATGATACCGCCGCCGCGGGGGCCTTCGACGAGCACGGCCAGATCATCCGCCAAACGCCTGGCCTGGGACGGATCGTGCGTGACCATCACCAGGGCCAACTCGCTCTTCAGGCGCGTGATGAGGTCCTCCATGACCCGTGTCGCGACGGGATCGAGGGCGCTCGTCGGTTCATCGAGCAAGAGCACCTTGGGCGAAAGGGTGAGAGCGCGCGCGACGCAAAGCCGTTGCTGCTGGCCGCCCGACAGCGTCTCCGCGCGATCATCGAGGCGGCCCTGCACCTCTTTCCAAAGGCCGACCGCCTCGAGCACATCCTCGATGCGATCGGCCAGCTCGGCGCGGTTCGAGGTGACGTGCTCGCGCAACGGCAGCTCGAGGTTGCGCCAGATCGAGAGCGGAAATGGGTTCGGCTTCTGGAAGATCAAACCCACCTGCCGTCGCAACATCGTCACCGGGACGGCACGATGAACGTCACGTCCGTCGAGCCTGATGGTCCCTTCCACGCGACACCCCGGCACGAGGTCTGTCATGCGATTCAAGCAATGCAGCAGCGTGCTCTTCCCCGCCCCTGACGGCCCGAGCAGCGCCAGCAAGCGGCCCCGGGCCGCGCGCAACGAGACCCCGTCGAGCACGACGCGCGCCCCGTAATTCACGGACAGCGACTCGACCTGGACCACGTCGCGCGGTTGTCGTCCCCCTGGCAGCAACTCGAGCTTCGTCATGCGTCTTCACCTTGGGAGCGCCCGCGCGAGATGTACAGCACGATGCCGGAGGCCAGCAACTCGACGATGAACACGCCCAGGACCAGCGCGGCGGCGGTGGCCTGCGCCGAAGCGTTGCCCCCGGGGACGTTCATCGTCAGGTCGTAGATGTGAACCGACAGGGTGCGACCCGAGTCCCACACCGACGCGGGCATGCGATCGGCATAGCCGCTCGTGAAGAGCAGCGCCGCGGTCTCCGCCAACGCTCGGGCCGTCCCCAGCACCAGCCCCGCGACCAACGCGGGCAACGCGGCGGGTAGCAGCACCGCCCGCACCATGGTCGCCCGTCCCAGCCCCAACGCGGCGCCCGCCTGCAGATGCGCCTCCGGCGTCGTCTCGAGCCCGCTCACGACCACCCGAATGAGCAGCGGCACGATCATGATCGCCAGCGTGAGCGAACCCGAGAGGAGCGAGAAGCCAAAGCCGAGGGTGCGAACGAAGAGCGCATTGCCGAACATGCCGAACACGATCGACGGCACCGCCCCCAGCACGTCCACCCCGGTGCGCACCAAGACTCGCCCTGCGCCTCTGGCGCTCTCCAGCCGGTCGTGCAAGAAGAGGGCGGCGCCCAGCCCGACCGGCGCCGCCAGCGCGAGTGCCAGTGCGACCACCACCAAGGTCGAAAACAACATGGGCGCGATCCCACCAGTGCGACCTGCGCCCGTGGGCGCCTGGGTGAAGAAGCCCAGCGAGAAGCGCGCCCACGCCCCCGTCCCGAGCCCCCAGAGCAGGCTGCCCGCCGCTATGGTGGTGATCGCGACCGCGGCTCCCGGCAGCGAGGCAACCAGCCTCCTGGTAAGCACGCTCACCGCCGCACGACCCTTCGTTCGACGCGCGCAAACGCGCCGGCCGTCGCCATCGCCGCCACGAGCAGGAGCAAGCCGCAGGCGAACAAGGCCGACCGATGTCGATCCATGGCGTAGGCCATCTCGAGGCCGATGTTCGCGGTGAGCGTGCGGATGGAGGCGAACGGACCGGTCGGAAACTGCACGACGTTGCCAGCCACCATTAGCACCACCATGGTCTCGCCGAGCGCACGCGCCAAACCAACGATGCCGGCTGCGGCCACAGCCCCCCGGATCGCGGGCACGTACACCTTCCAGATCGCCGTTTCGGGAGACAGGGCCAGCGCGGCTGCGCCCGCCACCGTCGCCCGGGGTAGCCGCCGAAACGCCGCATCCACCATGATGGCGATCGTCGGCATCGTCATGACGGCGAGACACAAACTGGCGGCAAGAACGCTGGGCCCGGGCGGCGCCAGGCGACGTACCAGCGGCGCGATGGCGGTGAGTCCCCACAGTCCGTAGACGACCGACGGCACGGCCGCCAGAATCACCAGGAACGTTCGAGCACAACGGCCGCCGCGCGTCTCGGCGCGCGTGTGAACGAAGATGGCCAGCAGTAGCCCCAGCGGCAGCGCGAGGACCACGGAAAGCCCGCTCACGACCGCCGATCCGACCAGCAGCGGCGCCATGCCGAACGAACCGGCCTGCGGCGCCCAGCGACTCCCCACGACGGCGCTTCCCCCCTCCGCGAGCAAGAACGGCAACGCACCTTGAACCACGAAGGCCGCGATGGCGACAAGCGCTGCGATAGACACCAAGGCCGCCAAGGCGGAGAAGGCCCGCACCAAGCGGTCAGCGCACCGGGACGAACGCATGCTCCCCAACCAGATCCACGACCTCGCGCCCTTGCGCATAGGCGATGAACGCGGCCAGCGCCCCGGTCGGCGCACCACGGGTGACCAGATTCAGCTCGCGCGAAAGGGGATATTTCCCCGCGGCCACCTGCGCCGTGTTCGCCACGACACCGTCCATCGGCAGCAGGCGAATGGGCACGCCGCCCGCGATGTCCGTCTCCGCAGTCCCGATGGACACGTACCCGATGGCGGCGGGATTGCCCGCGACCGTCTTCACCCCTTGTTCATTGTCACCGATGACCACGTCGGCCTTGATCGCCGCGTTCTCGAGGCCGAAGTGATGCACGAACAACTCGAGCGTCGACCGCCCTTCGGCCTTGTTGACGACTGTAATCGGGGCTGCACGGCCGCCGACCGCCTGCCAATTCGTGAGGCGACCGGTGAAGATGCCGACAACCTGCTCGCGCGTGAGCGAGGTTACGGGATTCTCGCCGTGAACGATGAGCCCGATGCCGTCCCTGGCCACGAGGTGCGCCGTGAGGTCCGCCTCCCCCGCCCCGAGCCGCCGCGAGACCATACCGGCGCTGGCCACGCCCGTGCGCGCGTCGGTGATGCCACGCGCGGATCCACCAGTCTGCACGTCGATGCGCACGCCGGGGTGCCGCTCCTCGTAGCGCCGTCCGATTTGCAGGATGAGCGGCGCCAACGTGCTCGATCCGGTCACGACCAGGGTCTCCCCCTCCTGGGGCCGGCGACATCCTTCCACCACGGCCAGAGCGACGAGGAGCAGAAGCGGCCAAGGTTGTCGTTTCAACCACCGACAGACGTTCACGTCCGTCCAGTCTCGCAACGAGCGCCACCGTTACGCGGCCGTCGCCGCCTCAGCGCCCTTCGAGCGCCGGGACGATCTCTGACAAAAGGTCCCGCAACCGATGACGTGCGCGATGCAGCAAAACCCGTTGGTTCTCGGCGCTGATGTCGAGCAGCCGGCACACCTCGGCGGCGTCGATGCCCTCGATGTCGCGCATGGTGACGACCACCTGGTAGTTCTCTGGCAGACGAGACAGCGCCTGTTCCAGTACCTCGACCATCCGCTTGCGCCCGAGCTCCGTCTCGGGCGACGCCTCGGGGGATTCCCCGGCCCCCGGCCAGGGCAGCGCCTGCGCGACCACCGTTTCGCTGCCGGGCTGCGCCGCGTCGTCGGGGTCCCCCGCCAGCACCGAGAACGGCACGCTGCGCTTTTCACGCTGGCCGCGTGTCTTGGCCCGATTGACGAGGATGGCGAACAGCCAGGTGCGAAAGCTGGAACGCTGCTCGAATCGCGCGATGCCTTCCAGCACCGCGAGCCAGGTCTCCTGCACGACCTCCTCGACGACCGCGTGGCTGGACACGTAAGCAGCGGCCACCCGCAGCATGGAACGGTGATAGCGCTGGTAGAGCGCGGTGAAGGCGGCGCTGTCGGCGCGTCGCAAGCTGGCGACGAGACGCTCGGCCTCGTCCTCGTCCTCAGCAGCGGCTGTAGCAGCGGCCGGCGCGTCAGACCGGCCCGGCTCGACGGGCCGCGCCTGGCCCCGCTTCGACTGCGAAATCACCGCCGACACCATACCAAGTTTTGCCTCCCGCACGTGGGCGCTCGAATGGTTGCAGACACCAACGTGGTGGATGCCACGGCTGTCCGGAGGTTACCGGACAACCTCGAGAAAGCGAGGGAGCCCGGCGGGGGACAAGAATCCGTTGTAACGTTTTCGTCGCCCCGACGACTGTACCCCGTGAGCCCGTGAGGTCCGGAGCCACAACGATGTCCCCCAATGTTTGTCCCAAGTTCGCGCGTGAAGCCAGCGACGAGATCGACGGTGCTTTGACGGCCCCGCGCTACGCGCGCTGGTGGCTGCATCGGCTCGGGTGCGCCCGCTGCCGCGCCTATCGTCACGAGTTGCGGGCCACCACGCAGTTCGTGGCGCGGGCCGGGCGCTTGCCCGCGACCACCTCGCCACCCGCGGAGCTCCTGCGCGCCTTCCAGGCTCAGGCGGAGGCCATGCAGGCATCACCGAAGCGGGCGGCGGCGCTGGCCCGATTCCTGACGACCGCCAACGCGCTGTCGCAGCGGCGATGGGGTCTGCTGGCCGCCCTCGTGCTGGTGACGGCCTCGGGTCTGCTCGCCTTCCTTCCGCAGAACCACGTCCACGTGGGTCTCCCGCTCTCGGCGGGGGCGATGTGCGCCATGGCCGAGCTCATGGGCGGCTTGATGCCGCTCGTCGCGATCGCCATCGCCAGCAGGGGTCTGCGTGTGCGACTGGAGCCGGCTGTCCTGGCGACGGTGGGAGGTGTTGGGGCCCTCGCCGGTCAGGCGTTCGCGCAGTCGCGCTGCCCCGCCAACGACCTGACGCACATGTTGTTGTTCCATGTCGGGGTGGTGACCGCGTTCATCTTCGCCACCTGGGGCGTCGCGCTCTGGCGGCAGCCGCAAACTCGTCCTTCGACGTGAAACAAACGGAGCCAACTTTCTGATGTCCCCTCCATCCACCGCGATGGCACGACCTCGCCACCTGCCACTACTCGGCGCGCAGCTCTTCGAGCAACGTCTCGCGGTCCACGACATGCCGGCTTTGCGCCGCGATTCGGTCGCGACGCTGCAAATCAACGTGGGCAAACGCTGCAATCAAGCCTGCCACCACTGTCACGTGGACGCGGGCCCCAAGCGCACCGAGGAGCTGCAGGCCCACACCGCCCATCGGCTCATGTCGCTCATGGACGATCCACAGATTGAAACGATCGACATCACCGGCGGTGCGCCGGAGCTGAACGCGCACTTTCGCACGCTGGTGTCCCGGGCGCGTTCCCTCGGCAAGCAGGTGATCGACCGCTGCAACCTCACCATCCTCTTCGAGCCCAGCATGGAAGATCTCGCGGAGTTCCTCGCCGCGAACGAGGTGCACGTCGTCGCCAGCCTGCCTTGCTACTCGGCCGGCAACGTCGACAAACAACGCGGGCGCGGCGTTTTCGACAAGAGCATCGAGGCTCTGCGGCGTCTGAACGCGCTTGGTTACGGCGAGCATGGCTCGCCTCTTCAGCTCGACCTGGTCTACAACCCGCAGGGCCCGTCACTTCCACCTGCACAAGACAAGCTCGAAGCGCGCTACAAGCTCGAGCTCGCCGAACACTTCGACGTCTCGTTTGGTCGCCTGCTCACCATCACGAACATGCCGATCAGCCGCTTCGCGCACACGCTCGAGCGCACGGGGCAATACGAGGCGTACATGTCGCTGCTGGTGAATCACTTCAACCCCGACACCGTGCCGGCGCTCATGTGCCGGAGCCTCGTCAGCGTCGGATGGGACGGTCGTGTGTACGATTGCGACTTCAACCAGATGCTGGAACTTCCCGCCGCCGATCGTGATGCACGTACGCCGACGCTGTTCGAGATCGACAGCCTGAGTGACTTCGTGGGCGCGCGCATCGCGGTGGCGGACCACTGCCTCGGCTGCACCGCCGGGGCCGGCTCGAGCTGCGGCGGCGCGCTCGGTTGAGACGCTCAGCGGATGTCGTCGTAGAGACGCCGCAAGGCGGTCGGCGAGACCCCCATTTTGTAGAGAAGTGGGAAGACGTTCACCACGGCCGTGAAGAACAGGGGCCGCTCGATGAAACGCCGGCCAGAGACGCGCACGCAGGCGGGTACCCGGACGATGCGGCCTCGGCGGCGCAGGCGTCGCGACAGCTCGAGGTCCTCCATGAGCGGCTGCTCGGGAAAGCCGCCGATCGCGGTGAAGATCTCGCGTCGCACGAACAGCGCCTGATCGCCATAAGGCAACCCTGTATATCGTGAACGTACGTCCGCGAGGTGCAGCAGGGGGCTCCACCAGGGCCGACTTTCACAATCCGCCACCGTCCAGGTCTTGAACGCTCCTGCCACGACCGCGGGGTCGGCCAATGCCCGTCGAATCAGGGTGCCCGCATCATGCGGCAACGACACGTCCGCATGCACGAAGCAGAGTGTGTCCACCTCGGCGAGCGCCTCGGCGCCGCGGTTCATCTGATGCGCCCGGCCCCTCGGCGCTTCGACGACGACCACGTCAGGGTGGCTGCACGCGATGGCGACGGTGTCGTCGCGGCTGCCGCCATCACTCACGACGATGCGGTCGAATCCACAGGCAAGGCGCAGCTGCTCCAGGCGAGCGCCGATGCGCGCCTCTTCGTCGAGGGTGGGGATGACGATGCCGATGGACGGGCGCTGCGTCTCACCTACGCCGGCCATAGACCCAGCTCCTCGAGCACGGCGCGCGTCTCGGGCGCCGTGACGTCACCGGCCTCGAGCAGCCGCACGAGCTTTTGCAACTCGGGCCACTCGTCGACATCGAACCAGGGCTCGAGCTCAGTGACCCGAAATCCCGACTCGTGCAGCCTCTTTCGGGTGGCCACCCCGGTGTGGCTGGCGCTCCAGGGGAGGTCTTTCAGCAGCCCCGGAGGGCAGCGACGCAGCCCGAGCAGGTAGAAGCCGCCGTCCTCGGACGGACCGAGCACCGCGTCCGAGTCTTGCAGGCGGGCGCGGGCCGCGACCAACCGATCCGCGGGCAATCCCGGCGAGTCGGCCCCGATGGCGAGCACGGGATCCCTCAGCTGTAGCGCCCGCGCCGTGACCGTTTCCAAGCGCTGGCCGAGATCGCCGTCCCCCTGGAGCCACACGCGATCGCCCTGCATGGGCGCGTCTGCCCACGGCTCCGCCAGGGCCAAGATCACCCGTGCCCACGGCAAGCCACCCACGCTGCGCAGCGTGTCCGCGAGAAAGGCGGCTGCCAAACGCGCCGCCCCATCGGCACCAACGGTGCGGGCGAGCCGAGTCTTGGCCTTCCCTGGCCAGGGTGGCTTGGCAAACACACAGACGGTCACATCGGGAATCATGGCAAGAGATCGGTCTAGACGTGCCTTGGGTCCCTCGACCTGGCTGGCCGTTACGACCGCACTGTAACGCTGCCGGCGCCTGCAATACAGAACGCCATCATGGCCAAAGCCGTCTGGAACGGTCGCGTCATCGCCGAAAGCCTGAACACCCAGGTCGTCGATGGTTATACGTATTTTCCACCCGAAAGCGTGAACCGGGACCTGCTGCGACCCTCACCCAAGCACACCACGTGCGGCTGGAAAGGCACAGCCGACTACTTCGATGTTGTTTTGGGCGACGAGGTCAACCCCAACGCCGCCTGGAGCTATCCCCGGACACTGGAGGCCGCCCGCCACATCCAGGGCTGGATCGGTTTCTGGAACGGCGTCCGCGTCGAGACGTGAGCGCAGGTGGTCAGGTGTAACGGTTGCGGTGCTGGCGAGACAACCCGCCACACCTTAACCGGAGGACCATCCATGACCACCCATCCTCGTTCATCCCTCGTGGCCTTCTTTGCCATCATCGCCATCGCGGCCTGCGGCAACGACGATGGCCAAGACACCGATTCGCCATCGGGCCCGGCGCTGCAGGAGTCGTCAGCCGAAACCCGCAGCGTCCTCGCGCTCACCACCAGCTACCGGGACTGGCCCACCTTCGCAGAGAATCCGACGCTCAAGCCGTCGCCCACGCACAACAACATGCACGTCATCAGCTACTACAACGACGTCGTCGGACAGGCCATGGCATCGAAGACTTTGCCCCTCCCTGACGGTGCGCTCATCGTGAAGGAGAACTGGGCCGCGCCGACCGACGCGGGTCCCATGGCGCTCACCATCATGCACAAGCAGGGCGCCGACTGGTATTGGTGTCAGGTGACTCCGGACGGCAAGGTCTTCCTCGACGACAAGGGAGCGCCGCTCGAGGGCAAGTCCGTCACCATGTGCACGACCTGCCACCAGACCAACATCAACGACGGCCTACGCACGCACGACCTGTCCAAGTAAAACCAAGCTTGGGTACACGGCTCGTGGTCGGCCGCCAGGTCATCGCGTTATCATGGCCGCACATGAGCCGTCCCCGTCTTGCAGCCATCGCGTTCATCACTCTCCTCGGCTGTGCGCCCGTTCAGAAGCGCGTGGACGCGCCTGCGGCCGGAACCGCCGCCCCACCGCCCGGACCTCCCGATGCGGCCGACATCGTGAACGCGCCCGATCGCACGCCCGAAGACCGCGAGATGGATGGGCAGCGAAAGCCGGCCGCACTTCTGGCCTTCCTCGACCTGCGTCCCGGACAGCGCGTCGCCGAGCTGGTTGCCGGCCGCGGATACACGGCTGAACTGCTGGCCCGCGCGGTCGGCCCCACCGGCCGCGTCTATGGTCACAACACGCCGTTCGTGCTGCAGCGGTTCGCCGAGAAGCCCTGGACCGCCCGCCTCGCCCGCCCCGCCATGGCCAACGTCGTACGCCTCGACCGCGAGCTCGAGGATCCGTTTCCACAGGAGATTGAGGGTCTCGACCTGGTCGTGATGATTCTCTTTTACCACGACACCTACTGGTTCGGCACCGACCGCGCTCGCATGAACCGGGCGGTTCTGCGTGCGTTGAAACCTGGCGGCTCGTTCGTAGTCATCGACCATGCGGCTGCAAAGGGCGCGGGCGCCGCCGTCGTCAAGAGCCATCATCGCATCGAGGAAGACATGGTGAAGGCCGAGTTGTTGGCCGCAGGTTTCCACCTCGAATCGGAGTCGGACTTCCTGCGGAATGCGGCCGACGCGCGCGACTGGAACGTGTTCGACGAAACCCGGCGTGGAACCAGCGACCGCTTCGCGCTGCGATTCGTGAAGCCGCGCTGACAGGCCGAACCCGGGCAGACGGAATCCCACCAGTGGTGTCGGTCTCGGCGCCTCGTTTTTCGTTACACTCCTCGTTGCGGATCGCCGGAACACCTCGCAGGCTGGTCGCATGCATCACCCCAAGACCCTGGATCTGCCACCAGGATGGACCTCGCTGAAGATGGCCGACCGGACGCTCATGGCCGCGGACGCGAAGAACGACCCCACTTTGGGTTTTGCGCTATCGATCGCACACGGCCTGGATGCGCGCCCACGGCGACTCGACTCCACGTATCTTTACGACGACGAGGGGTGCCGGATCTTCGCCGAGATCACACGGCAGCCCGAGTATTACCAGACGCGCGTCGAGGATGCGATTCTTGCCCGTCACGCGCGGGACCTGCGGGCCATGGTCGGTTCGACCAGCCTGATCGAGCTCGGCTCCGGCAATTCGACCAAGACGGAGCGACTGCTGGACGCATGGACCGAACGAGAGCCGACATTCTATGCCCCAGTCGACGTCAGCCAGACATCGCTCACCGAAGCCATCCACCGCCTCGCGAACCGCTACCGGGACAGGCTGACCGTGCACGCGCTGGCCGGCGCCTATGACCGGGCCTTGCCATTGGTCTATCAGCTGTCACCCGCCGTATTGGCCTTCCTCGGGTCGAGCATCGGCAACCTCGGCCAACACGATCAGCATGAGTTCCTTACCCTGATTTCTGACAACCTACGGGGCGGAGATCACCTCCTGCTTGGACTAGACCAGGCACACGCACCAGATATCCTCGAGGCTGCGTACAACGATGTCGCGGGCTGGTCGGCTAGGTTCACACGAAATCTGTTCGCGCGCATGAACCGCGAGCTGGGCACTGACATCCCCCTCGACATCATCCATCACGTGGCGTTCTACGACCGAGAGCGACAGCGAGTCGAGATCTTCGCCGAGTTCGCTCAGGAAACCATCATCGAGCTACCTGCCATTGGACGCTCGTTCCGCATCGCCAGAGGCGAACGTGTTCAAACCGAGGTCAGCCAGAAATACGGAGCGGAGATGATTGCCGAGGTCGAGCGCCATGGTTTCTCGCTCGCCTGGCAAAGTTTAGACGAGCACGAACGGTTCGGCTTGTTCTTGTTCCGGCGCCGCGCCCCGCTCTCCCGCCGCGCAAAACCACTTGCGCTGAGATTTGCGGCCCTCGAGCGCATTCGCCAGCGCACTCTGGCACTCGTTGATCCCCTGGCTCCTGACGATCTTGAGCAGCAACACAGCCGGTTGATGAGTCCCATCGTTTGGGACCTCGGACATGTCGCCAACTTCGAGCAGATCTGGCTACAACGGAACGTCATCGCAAGCCTGCGGGACGCGGGCGTGAACACGACTGAGGGACTCGACCCAATCTATGATGCAAACCGCGTCCCACGAGCAAGACGAAGCGAGTTGCCGCTCCCGGGCTCGGCACAGGTGCTGGCCGAGCTGGGCGAGGTCCGCGTCAGCTCGCGCCGGCTTTGGGAGACACTCACCCCAGAACAACTCGGGCGTTCCCGCCTCATCGAGGACGGATACGCGCTCGCCCTGGTCGCGCAGCATGAAGCACAGCATCAAGAAACCATCCTGCAGTCGCTGAACCTGCGCACTGACCTGCCGTACGCGCCTGCGTTCATCGACCCCTCCCCGCCGGCTACGCGGCCGCCTCACGGCGAGCGAGTGCTGGTGCCGGGCGGGCCCTTCTTGATGGGAACGAATGACGAGAGCGCGGCCTACGATAACGAAAGGCCGGCCCACCTCGTCGACGTCGGGTCCTTCTGGATCGACATTGCACCAGTGACAAACGATGACTTCACGCAGTTCATAGAGGACGGTGGTTACCGCCGCCCCGAGTTCTGGTCTCCCGAGGGATGGGGTTGGCTGATGGAGGAAGCCGTACAAGCTCCCCTGGGATGGGTCCGCACGGACGAAGGCTGGTGGCGCCGAGCCTTCTCGAGCCTCGTGCCCCTCGATCGTCGTCGGCCAGTTGTGCACGTGTCCTGGTATGAAGCGGACGCCTACGCGCGCTGGGCCGGCAAACGACTTCCGACGGAGGCCGAGTGGGAAAAGGCCGCCGCCTGGGATCCAGCGCGCGGCACACCTCGCCGTTACCCTTGGGGCGATGCCCCCGCGGCCGACAACGCCAACCTTGACCAGCGCTGGCTAGAGCCGCTTCCGGTAGGCACCTTCCCAGCAGGCCGCAGTGCATTTGGCTGCCACCAGATGCTGGGTGATGTCTGGGAGTGGACGGCCAGCTGGTTCAAGCCTTATCCCGGGTTCAAGGCATTTCCTTATCGCGAATACTCTGAGCCCTTCTTCGGGACCACCCATCGGGTGCTGCGCGGGGGATCGTTTGCAACGTCTCGTGAGGTGGCACGCAACACGTTCCGCAACTGGGATCTGCCGCAGCGTCGGCAAATCTTTGCCGGATTCCGATTGGCGAAGGATGCATAGATGCTGGCCCCGCATGCGCTCGCAGATGCTTTGAGCGACCTGTCGGTTCGCGTGGACGGTGTCAAAGTTCAAGTGGGGTCGGTGCCGCTCGCGGACTATCCTGGCGGCCTACGGCCCACGGGCATTGTGGAGATCCATGGATCGGGTGTCTCTGGATTCGGTGAAAACGTCGCTTTCGATCTAAAGGCGCAACAGACATTCCGCCAGCGGGCCACGGCGCTCGTTCCAGCCGGAACTTGGCGGTTGTCGGCCCTGCTGAACGGAAACGTCGATCCATTCGAGCGGACGGCTCTCGAAGCGGCGCTGCTGGATCTGGCGCTTCGCCAACGGCAGTCCAGCATGGCCGAGCTCGCCGGGGTCTCTGATTCGCGCCTGCGTTGGCTGTCTTCCTTCGCGGCAACTGCCGATCCCGCCGCGCGTGTGCGAGCGATTCGGACGACGCTTGACGTGAGCGAGTTCAAGGTTGATGTGGACGCCGGGTGGACCGATTCCGTAATCGACGAGCTACGGGCCGCAGGGGAGATCGTCACCCTGGACTTCAAATCCGCCGGCGATCCTGATTCCTGCCGAAGGTTGGAAGCCGCTTTCCCCACCAGCATCTTCGAGGATCCGCCAGCGGCCTGCGCCGCCTCTCTGGTCGCACTCGATCGGGAGATCTCGGATCACGAAGCCGTGGTCCGCGCGGTGGCGTCCGGTCGAATCGTCAATCTGAAAGCGCCGCGAATGGGCGGGTTCCTGGAGGTCATGCGGGGTCTCGAAGCGATACGCTCGGCACGGGGGCGAGCCTACTTCGGGGGCATGTTCGAGGTGGGGCCGGGACGGGAACAAGCGAGACAGGTGGCAGCGCTCTATTGCCCGACGGAGCCCAACGACCTTGGGCCACTGCTCGGGGGCGTGTCTTCAATGCGCGGAAGGTCGCCGTCAGAGATGGCCGTGCATCATCCCGGCTTCGGCAGTGGCTGTGACTGGGCGAGATCGCCGACTTTCGGCGGCGGCTAGACCCGGCCCGCGACAAGGGTTTGAGCCCGCCCTCCTCGAAGCGGGTCATGAGTCCAGAAGGCTCACGCCGGGCCCGCCTCAGAAGTGGCGCACATGGCCTGGCGGAAGCGCGCGCGCTGGAGTCGCTGCAGCTGTCGATGCCGGCGACCACGCTGGCCCGCGCCGTGCGGACGGCCTCGACGCCGTGTCCAACGACCTTGCCCAGGGGCTCGCCGAGCATCGCAGTGGCGAGTGATCGCGCTGGCCCGAACCGGATGCCGAGAAAATCGCAGTCATTACATTGACTTGGCGGATTCTTGCACGCCATTCGTCTAACCAGGCGAAAGGAACGAAATGAATCCCATCAAGATCTTCGGTTTCGCTGGAAGCACCTACGTTCGCACCGCTCGCGCCATCTGCGTCGAGAAGGGCCTCCCTCACGAGCTCGTCCCGCTCGAGTTCCGGGCCGAGTCGCATCGCGCCCGTCATCCCTTCTTGAAGATGCCGGCCATCGAGCACGAGGGACAGTCGTTTTTCGAGACACTCGCGGTCGGGACCTACCTGGACAGCCTGACCGCGACCCCCGCGCTCCAGCCGGCGAGCACCGTTCAGCGGGCAACGATGATGCAGTGGATCAGCGTCGCCATCGACTACTTGTACCGCGACTTCGTGGGGGCGCTGCTCGCGGACGCCATCGCCGAAGGCGCCACCGAGATAGCCGCGCGGGACCTCGACATCCTCGAACAGCGACTCTCCAAGAGCCCGTATCTCGCCGGTGATACCCTTTCGCTCGCGGACCTCTTTGTCGCGCCGATGGTCGCGTTTGCCGAAAGCAAAGATGCACGCTTCGCGCCCCGCGAGCGAGTCGCGCTGAAGCGTTGGCTCGGGGAAATGACGTCGCGCGAGAGCTTCAAGGCGACCGCAGGCTGAGCCGAACGGGTTGCCATGAAAAAGATGCACAAAGTCGGAGCCGTGTTCTACGCGCTATGGGCGCTTCTTCACATAGGTGCTGGCGCGACGCTGGTCGGGTCCGCCCTGACGGACGTCAACGGCCACTTGCGTGAGATCGGAACTGCTGCGACGGCGGCGCAGCTACCAACGCTCTACGAGCACACCGTGGTCTCGGCGATCATCGCTTTCCACTCCTTCAACATGGTGTGGATCGGGCTGCTCGTCGGGCTGATCGCTGTACGCCTCAACTGGCGAAACTCGCGCGGTGGCTATTGGCTGAACCTCGCCCTCACCGGGTTTCTCGACATCGGGCTGATCGCGTTTCTCCTTGTCCCCGGGTACATGGCGTGGGGCGACGGGTGGCTTGGTCCCCTACTGTTTGCGGGAGGAGGCCTTTTTTCGACGCTCGGACTTCGGCGGGTCACGTCGGACGAGGCCCGACCTGATGGCGTCCTCGCGGGCGCCCGATGAAGCCGAATGGCGTGAGCCACCACTCGTCGATTGGAATGGCGCCCGCCGAGCAGCTATGGTCTTTCACCGTGCAGGATCCACCTTCGACCGACGAACAGGCGATCGCCGCCGCCAAAACCGGCGATCGCCGCGCCTTCGACCAGCTCGCGCAGGGCGCGATGCCCAAGCTCCGCGGAACGATCCGGCGCATGATTGGTCATCCTCAACAGACCGATGATTTGGTGCAGGATGCGCTGGCGAAGGCCTGGGGATCTATCAGGTCCTTTGACGGCCGCTCCGCGTTCTCCACGTGGCTCTGCCGAATTGGAACAAACCTGACAATCGACTTTCTCCGCGCCGAAAAGCGCTGGCGGGAGCATGCGCAGATCGCCTACGCCAACGAGTGTAACGCGTCACCCGAGCTCGCGATGGAGGTGGGGGCTGTCCTGATGTCGCCCTCCTTCCACTACGACGTAAAGGAGCACGTCGCGTTCTGTTTCACCTGCGTCAGCCGCTCGCTCGATCCGGATCTGCAGGTAGCCCTCGTGCTCCGCGAGGTCGAGGAACTGAGCAACCAGGAGGCAGCGAAATTTCTCGGACTGTCCGAGTCGGTTTTCCGCCACAGGCTGTCAGAGGCGCGTAGCACCATGGAGAGGTCGTTCGAGGGGCTCTGCGCCCTCGTGAACAAACAGGGCGTCTGCTACCAATGTAGCGGGCTCCGGGATGCGATCCCCGATGCCAGCCGGCAGGGCGAACCGGCGCCCGACGTATTGTCACTCGGGCGGCGGCTCAATATTGTCCGAGAGTGCGACGTCGATGCAGGACGGTCACAGGGTCTTCACGACCTGTTCTGGAGCAGGATTGCAGTTCACGAGCGCGAGGGACGCGGAGACGTCCGGCCATCGACGGACTGCACGCCACCCGACTCGACGTAGCGCTTGAGATTCTCGAAGATGTCGCGGATACCGCTGTCCAGCTTGCGGCGCATCATGAGCGCGTCCATGAGAAAACCGAGGGGACCGAACTTCAGCCTGTAGTTCATCTGCTGGGTAACCACGGTCGCCGCTCCATCCGCTGCGAGTTCGGTGCGCCACTTCATGAAGACGATCGGCCACCCGCTTGCCACCACCTCGAGACCGATCGCCTTCAGCGGGGTCCACTCCCAGACGCGTTCCTCGACGAACCCCCTGGGCTTGAGCTCGCAGCGCCTAGACGCTCCGACGCCTTCCTGGGTGTCGGTCAAGAGTCGCGCGGAAGAAACCATGGGGTTGTAGCGCTGTACTGCCGTGAGGTCCCCGGCGACGGCTTGCCACACGAGCGTGATCGGCGCCTCGATACGAGTCTGGTGGCGCAAGGTCGTCATCGCGGACCGCCCTTCACGTAGCCGTGTGCTTCGCGCGCGAGTTTCAGCCACGGAGTCCCATCGGACGGGACAGACACCCACTCCTTCATGAGCTTGCCGTGGCCGGGATCGAAGTGCTCACCAGCTCCGGATGCCACGAGGGCATCGACCTGAGGCTTCGGGAGCTTCGCGACGAACCTGCCCTTGACGACCATGGCGAACACCTTGCCGTTCACCTTGAGGCCGGCGGAACCAAACATCTTGCCTACGGTCACGTCGCGAACCTTCTCGAACGCGCGCGCGAGCGGCGCGAACAGCGGATCGACCTCACCGTTCGCCGTCAAGGCGGTCTTCTTCTTGGGCGTGTTCTTCATTTCGTCTCCACAAGCGGATACTTGTGGTTTATCACCCGAACACGTGATACACAAGCGTGTACTTGTGAAGCGAGCGGAGCAACAGGCGGCCCTGGCCTTGAAGGCGCTCGGGGAACCGAGACGCGTGGAGATCTTGCGCGTGCTGCGGTCGGGGGCCCGCGCGGTCGGGGAGATCGCGAGCGAGCTCGACGTGACCCAGCAGGCGGCGTCGCAGCACCTCGCCGTGCTCGACAAGGCGGGCCTCGTCGAAGCGCGCAGGGAGGGCACACGCCGTCTTTTTGCCATCAAGCCCGACGGATTCGCGCCGGTAGCCGCGTTCGTAGAGAGCTTCTGGGCACCTCGGCTCAAGGCGCTCAAGGACGAGATCGAGAAGAAGCGATGAGCGAGACCTACCGGACCACCATCGATATCGAAGCGCCGCCGGAGCAGGTGTTCGACTACTTCACCAAGCCCGAGATGCTCGTCAGGTGGATGGGTGACTTCGCGCGGCTCGATGCGGTCGATGGCGGACTCTTCTCTGTAGATATCAACGGCGTGCTCATCCGGGGTCATTTCGTACACGTCGACCGGCCGCGCTACCTCGAGATCGCCTGGGGTGAAGCAGGGAACGAGGTCATGCCGCCGGGCGCGACGCGGCTTCGGGTGACGTTCGAGGCACGGGGCGCGTCCACACATGTGGAGCTCGAGCACCGCGGTCTCGTGCCGGCGGAGGCGAAGAAACACGCGATCGGCTGGCCGCACTTCATCGCGCGGCTCGGCGTCGCGGCAGGTGGCGGTAATCCCGGGCCCGACCCGTGGAAGGCGTCACCACCAGGGGGCCTGGGGTAGTGGAGGTCAACGGTGGGAGGCGAAGCTCCAGGAGAACCTGACCCGACACGGGCGGGAGGGTTCGGCGCCGGGCGACTGGTCACCTCTCAACCCGCCTCCGAAAAAAAATCGAGAGACCTGTCGTGGGGACGCGCCGTTACACGTCTCCACGAGAAGGCGCCCCTACTTCGGGGGTTACGAATCCAAGGAGTCTCCCATGTCGCAAGCGTTCGTCTGGTTCCACAACAGCAGCAAGAAGCCCAGTGAATCCGCTGCGTTCTACGAGTCACTGCTCGGCTGGAAGCGCACCGATGGCCCCCCAGGCATGACGATGCTGGCCGGTGAGAAAGGTCCGCTGGCCGGGGTTGGCAGCGAAGACGGCGCGGTCGGTTGGATCCCTTACGTCCAGGTCGCTGACGTAGACGACGCCACGAGGAAGGCCAAGGACCTCGGCGCCACCGTGCTCAAGGAAAAAACCCGCGGTCCCGCGGGCGAGTTTTCGGTGGTGCGCGACCCGGGCGGCGCCGCCGTCGCCCTGTGGCAGAAGGCGTAACGGCAAGCGATCGCCCGGCGCAAGCTAGGGCTCGCGCGTGACCTCGAGGCCGGGCTAGGCTGAACGAGCTTTGTCCTGGGACCCCGAGGGCAATGTCACAGAGCGACATCGAGGACCACGACTTGACCACGAAGTCTACATACGCGCTCCTGATCTACCGCACGTTGGAGGGCGACCTTTCGAGAAAGGACGAACGACGAGCGCTCGAGGGACACCGCTCTCTTCAAGCACTCGCCGGGGCGGCGGGTGACCTGCACGCCGTGGCGAGGCTCGATGACGTGACAGACGCAAAGACCATCTCGGTGCAGAAAGGCGTGCATGCAGTCACGGACGGACCGTACATCGACACGAAAGAGTGGTTGGTCGGGTTCTACCTCATCGATTGCACCAACCAGGCAGAGGCCGTCGAACGCGCGAAAATGATCTGCGCGATCGACGGCCACGCGATCGAGGTGAGACCGGTCGGCTGGCGATGGAAGAAATGACGAAGAACCACGCCGACATCCTTCGCGGCTTGTATCCGCGCGTGCTTGCGAAGACGCTCGGTTTCACGCAAAACCTCCCCGACGCCGAGGACGCCGTGCAGGAGGCCGTCGCGCGGGCGCTCGCGACGTGGCCTCTACAGGGGCGCCCGGACGTTCCTGAGGCGTGGCTCGTCGCCGTCGCACACAACGCCTTTCGCGATCGCGTACGCCGAGCGGCGCGCGAGGCCCCGCACCCGAATGCGCTCGAAGTCGTTGCCCAGATGAGCCCGTGGGTGCGGATCGCCGTCGGCCAGCCAGAATTCGTTCGCGGCTGGAAGGACGAGCTATTGCGTCTTCTCTTCGCCTGCTGCCATCCGGCTGTCGAGGGCGGCGAGAGCGCGGCGTTGGCGCTGGGCACGATCGTGGGGCTGTCGACCAAGGAGATCGCAGCGGCCTTCGTTGTTGCGCCGCGGACGATGGAGCAGCGTCTGACCCGCGCGCGACAGCGCATGAGGGAACGGGGGGATCCAGACGGCGAACCGCCCGAACACTCCGGCAACCGACTCACCGCCGCGCTCCAGACGATCGTGCTGATCTTCAATGAAGGCTACTGGTCGACTGACGACGAAGCACCGATTCGGGGCGACCTGTGTCGCCTCGCGCTCGGGCTCGCACACTCGCTCGCCGAGGCGTTTCCCGGGGAGCCGGAGGCGCTGGGGCTCCTCGCGCTCTTGCGCTTGCACGACGCGCGGCGTGGCGCGCGTCTCGATTCTGCAGGCGCGCCCGTTCCCCTGCCGGACCAAGACCGCACCCGATGGGATGCGGATGCGATCGCCAGCGCGGTGGCGATCCTCGAGCGCGCACTCTCACTCGGCCGCGTGGGGCCGTTTCAGATCGAAGCGGCGATCTCGGCCGCGCATTGCAGGGCATCGAGCGCCGAGGTAACCGACTGGAGCGAGATCGCGTCGCTGTACGAGGCGCTCGAGCGGCTCCGGCCGACGCCGGCGGTCCGGGTGAATCGTGCGTTCGCAGTGGGACGCGCCCAGGGTGCAGCTGCCGGCCTTCGGTTGCTCGAGCACCCCGCCGGACCAACGGTGGACAGCTACCCCTACGTGCACCTCGTCCGTGCGGTCCTCCTCGAGGAGCTTGGCCGCACGACGGATGCGCGCGCGGCACTCATTGTCGCGCGCGAGCATGCGCGGAACGGCGCTGAGCGTGCGCAGATCGACACACGCCTGGGGCGACTCCCTGGCACCGAACCGGAGGCTCTGTCGTGAAGCGACAAGAAGAATCGAAAACAGAGCGTCTATTTTGGAGCCTCGCCGCAGAGCTCATGAGGGAGAGCCCGACCGTCGTGGAAGGGACGATCATGAACGGGCGCTGCCTTCGCGTGGGCGAGGAGTTCCTGGCGCTCGTCGACTACAAGGGCTCGGGGTTGGTGGTCAAGCTCACGGCGGAGCGTGTCGCTGCGCTCGTCGCCGCGGGCACGGGGCAGCCGTTTGCTCCCGCAGGGAGAGTCTTCAAGGAATGGGTATCCGTGCCGGAGCCCGATCGTCGGCGGTGGGGCGCGCTGCTCCGGGAGGGCGCGTTGCTCGCCAAAAAATCCGGTGCCGGCAAGGACCGACGCCAGCCGCGCCCACGCAACCGGTAGCGGCGGCCGCACCGGTGAAGGCACCGGGCTGCCATACCTCATTCCCCCTCGAGCAAGTCTTTCAGCCTCGCCAGGTCCCTTCGGTTCGCCCGCCTCATGGCGGCCACCATGAACGGCACCATCAACTTGCCGAACCCCGACGGTTCGCCGCGATTCCGGAGGGTCATGAGCGTCTCGCTGTCGCCGGCAGCCTCCCATGTGTAGGACGTCTGCATCGGGAACGGGCCTTCGGTCGTCCGCATGACCATGCGCGTCTCGGGAACGTATTCCGCGATCTCATACGTATAGGCAAGCCGCCGGCCAAGAAACTGCGCGACGAAGGCCACCCGCGCACCGACCTTCAGCGGCGGCGGCGAGCGCCACTGCACCGCTTTGATGTTCACGTACCACGCGGGCGCGTTGTCCGGGTTGGCGGCGAAGGCCGCCACGATCGCGGGTGGTCTCTGAATCACGATGTCGCTCGACACGTCTACTCTCATGAATTCTCCCCCAGCGCTAACCTTCTGTCTTGCAGCAGGACGCGTTCCCTCGGGTTGCGCGCTGCCGCGATCGCGCGATCGAGGGACCTCCGCGCGGCACTCAGGTCGCCGAGACGCCCCTGGAACTCGGCTAGCGCCGCGTGAAAGAAGGGGTACGCTTGCAACCGTTCCTTGCCCCCGATGGAGTTGAGCGCGGCCAGCCCCGCCGAGGGTCCGTCAGCCATGCCGGCGGCGATCGCGTGGTTCAAGGCGATCACCGGTGATGGCCGCAGTTGCGCGAGAGCCGCGTAGAGCGTGCGTATTTCACCCCAGTCGGTTCCCTCCACGCTGGGCGCGACGACATGGTGGGCAGCGATTGCCGCCTCGATGTGGTATTCGCTCACAGAATCGCCCGCAGCGGATTCGCCCAACCAGAATAGGCCTCGTTGGATGAGGTCGCGATCCCAGCGCGAACGATCCTGTTCGGCCAGCGTCACGAGGTACTGCTCTTCGTCGACCCTGCCCGGCAGCCGCGCTCCGTGCAGGAACAAGAGCGCGACCAACGCCTTGGTCTCGGGCCCATCGAACGGCGGGCGGGTCGCGAGCAGAAGTCCGAGACGCAGCGCTTCGGAACAGAGTTCCTCGCGGATCGGGAACGACTCGTTGGCGCCGTGATAACCCTCGTTGAAGAGGAGATAAATGGCGCGCAGGACGGATCCGAGCCGAGCCGTTTCCAGCCCGTGCCCTAGATCGAGGTCGAGCGCGATCTGCGACTTCAGCGCAGCCCGCCCCCTCGTCAGCCTCTTCTCGATGGTCTGCTCGGATACCAAGAAGGCATGCGCGATCTCGCGCACGCTGAAACCGCAGAGGTACTTCAGGATGATGGTGACCTGTGAATCGGGTTGGAGGTCGGGGTGGCAGCAGGCAAAGGCCAGCGCCAGGACGCCATCGTCGATCGCCGATTCGCCGAATAGATTATCAATGGCAGTGATCAGTTGCTGCTGCGACTCCAGGTGCCGTCGGAGCTCGCCCGACAGCGCGGAAAACCGCCCAGCCCTGCGGACGAGATCGATCGCGCGATGCCGCGCAGCCTGCATCAGCCAGGCCGCCGGGTTTTCAGGCAAGCGGCCGAATTTCCAGGTCTCGAGCGCGTCGCAAAGGACATCCTGGACGATGTCCTCCGCGAGCGAGATGTTGGCCGGTCCCACGATGCGAGTGAGAACGGCGACCATCCGCCCGGACTGGTGCCGGAACAGATGGTCGACCAGTTCCTCGGGGGTTCCCGTCACATCTTCATCTCACGGATTGGCCGCACCTCCAGGATGCCATCGTGCTCGAAAATGGGGCAGCCGCGGGCGATCTCCACCGCATCCTCGAGGCTTGACGCCTCGACGATGGCATAGCCGCCAACGAGATCCTTGGTCTCGGCGAAGGGTCCGTCGCTGAGCGCCTTGCCCGTGCCACGCAGGACCTTGCCTGTCATGTCGAGCGGCTCGCCGCCTTTGAATTTGTCACCCAGCCCCCGGAACCACGTCCCCCACTTCCTTAGGTGCTGCTGCATCTCCTCGGGCGACGCCGCGGCGCGGGCAGCATCACCACCTCTGAACAGGAACATGTACTTTTGCATTTGGTGCTCTCCTTCTACGGCGGGCTTGCGATGGGCTCCCAGAATCATGACGAACGAGGCGTGGTGGATCCGGACACTGTTTCGCGATGGGCGAGAGAAAACCCTCAGCCGCGATAGAAGATCCCACGCCGCGGGCAGCCATCCCGCGTTAGTCCTGTGGACCATGGGTAAGCGGGTCCAGTAACACCTATACCCAGATCGTCACCGTAGCAGGGCCGCGAGCTCTTCCGAAAGCGCCTCCTCAATCTGCTGATCCGACAGCGAGAAATCCGGGAACCGCTTCCAAAGACGCTGCAACATATACTCCGCGAGCGGTTCCCGCGCCCCCGCCGTCCTCTGCGCCAGCACCGCCACAGAGCGGGCACGCTGCCGGCGCTCGCGCGCATCGAGCTGCGCCCGCCGCCGCCAGTTGTCCCGCTCGCGACGCAACCGGGTGTTCTCGCGCTCGAGGCTGCCGAGCGCGTGCTGGTAGTGGACCGCCGCCTGTGCCTCGCCAACCCACCGTTCGGTGTCCCTCACCTGATTGATGGCCTGGACCAACCCCTCGGGGTGCTGGCCGTCCCATCGGCCGTCCACGGCGGACTGCAGCCGCATGACGTCGAACGCGTCGAACAGCCGTCCTCGTCGCGCCTGCGGGTCCGCCGCGACACCCGGGGTGGCCCGGTCCCCAGACACGGCCGGCGAAACGGGCACGTCCGCAAACTCGAAACCCCGCCGCCCCGAGCCAGGCATACCGTCGCGGTGCCGCTCGTACGCGAGAACAGAATCCCGGTGGTACTCGAACGCACCAGCCGCTCCCCGCCGCACCTTCAGCCGCCCATCCGCCGCCAACTGCCGCACCCGCGCCCGGCTCACCTCCAAATACCTCTCCACCTCCCGCCGCGACCACCACGCGCGCCGTGTCGATCCAGCCATCTTTCACACCCCGTTTCACACCCCGCGGCCGTGACGGGTGGGGACGCTCCGTTGCGCCTGGTCGCGGAACTCCTCGGAATTCCTTACTTCAGGCACGCCCCGTCACGGCTGCACACGGTGTCTGTTCACATTCCCAAGCTGAATGTCGTCGGTTCGAACCCGATATCCCGCTCTCGCAACCTTTTTGGTCCTTTGATAACTTTGCACTTGCGGCAAAAAACGACGCAGGACGTTTCAAGTTTCAGCAAAGTTGATGTACACTCCGGCCGGACGCAGCGCGTTGGCTGCGCGTATCATCAACTGAGCCTCGAGGAAACGAAACGATGAAGGACATTGGGAAATTGCGTTGGGCCTTGGGCCTATGTGCTGTGTTGGGCGTGGCCGCTTTGGGCGTGGCCTGTGATGACGACGACGAGGTTATTCCGGGCGTCGACGCATCAGCCGATACAGGTGCGGCAGACACGGGTAGCGATGCGCCTAAGGGCGACGTGCGCTCGGTTGATTTCGGCACCGTCTGCGCGAGCATTGCTGATTGTGGCGGCGCGACCAACTATTGCGCGAAGTCACCGCCCACCGCAGCCACCGGTCAATGTACCTACTATGGCTGCAATCTGAAACCGGGTGTTTGTCCCGCAAGCGACCCATGCACAGACGTGAGCATGTACCTCGCTGGTGTGCCGGCGAACACCTTCCTCTGCGTGAACCCT
Organism: Deltaproteobacteria bacterium; assembly: GCA_033763315.1. Taxonomy (GTDB): domain Bacteria; phylum Myxococcota_A; class Polyangia; order Fen-1088; family Fen-1088; genus JAGTJU01. Next base: position 149,651 of record JANRKS010000002.1, on the reverse strand, counting down.
GCGAAATTGAAGCCCCCGGGCGACGGTGGCACCGATGCAGGCGGCGATGCAGGTTCTGACTCGGGCGCAGACGCGCAATAGCCACAGCGTCACGCAATGAACAACGGGCTCTCACACGAGGGCCCGTTTGTTTTTTCGAAGCCGCTCGTTGCTTAGCGCGTGGCAAGCGTAAGCACGCGCTTGGCGATCTTATCCAAAGGTAGAACTTCCATCGCGTTGCCGCGCTTTGTGGCTTCGCCTGGCATCCCCCACACGACGCTGCTTTCTTTGTCTTGCGCGATCGTGGGAGAGCCCGCCGCACGAATGAGCCCAAGACCATCGGCGCCGTCAGCACCCATGCCGGTCAAGATGACGCCCACGGCGTTTGGCCCCACGTGCTGGGCGATGGATCCAAACAGAACGTCAACAGAGGGTCTGTGACGGTTCACCGGATCTTCCTGCGTGACCTTGCAAAGATAACGAGCGCCACTGCGCACCACGCGCAAGTGATGGTTGCCGGGCGCCACGTACGCGCAGCCCACGATCACAGGATCGCCATCCCGCGCCTCTTTGACTGACATGGCACACAAGTCGTTTAAGCGAAGGGCGAAACGCTCGCTGAACCCTTCGGGTATGTGTTGGGTGATGACGACGGCAGGAGAGTCCGGAGGGAATTGCTGCAGGATCTCGGCAATCGCTTCCGTGCCGCCTGTGGAGGCACCGATGGCGATCACCCGATCCGTCGTTCGCAACGACATTCGTGGCGCCACAAGGCTCGGCTCTGCTGTGGTCGGTTGAGCACGCGGACGAATCTTCGCTTTGCTCGCAATCTTTACCTTCGCGATGATCTCGTCTGACAGGCGTTCAAGGCCCTCCGCCAACCCAAGTTTTGGCTTCGCCACATAATCAACCGCGCCTAACGACAAGGCCTCCAGGGTGACGTCGGCGCCACGCTCGGTGAGTGAAGACACCATGACCACCGGCATGGGCCGCAAGCGCATGAGATTGCGCAAGAAGGTGACGCCATCCATCCGGGGCATCTCGACATCCAAGGTCAGAACGTGAGGGTTCAACGTCTTGATGAGTTCGCGCGCCGCAAACGGCTCGGAGGCCGTGCCCACCACCTCAATCTCTGGATCGGACGACAGCAGGCTTGTCAAAAGCTTGCGCACCAGCGCGGAATCATCGACCACAAGGACTCGAATCGGTTCACTCATTAGAACAGTTCCACATCCCCATGAACGCGCTTCATGCGAAGGGCTCGCTCGTGCGCGGTTTCTTGCACCGCAACGGCTCTGGTTTCGTTCATCTCCAGATGTTTGACCAGTGCTTTGCCTGTGGCGGGAAAATAGCGCAGCCGTCGGCCACACGTTCCGCCGACGTCCTCAGAACGGACGGGTAAACCTTCATCACGCAAGTATTGGCGCACAAACTCGACGTTCGCCTTCCCTATATCGCCGGCAACCCCGGGCAAGACGTGCCCACCGCCGAAAACCTTGACCTCGAGGTAACCACGCTTGGCGCCACGCTTGAGCAGTTCATTGATAAGCCGTTCGATGGCGAAGCAACCATAGCGCATCGCCTCGCCTTCCTTCTCCCGCCCTGGATCGTACGGCAACATGAAGTGGTTCATGCCGCCTAGGCCTGTCCGGGTGTCGCGAATGCAAGTTGAGACGCATGAACCAAGCACGGTGGCCAGGACCTCAGTGGACATAGTGACGTAGTATTCTCCGGGCAGGATCTGCGCGATCCACGACTGCGTTGAATCTTCCCAATAGCGGTGAGCTTTCTCAAAACCAGGCAAGGCTTCGGGAGGAAAACGTTTTGCCGTGGCCGGGATGCTCATGACACGCGGCCCTCAACGTCACGATGCTTTTGATGAGCCGTTGGGCCCACGGGCCGCAAGCCCGTTTGCACGCCCACAAGCGATTCCGAATGGCCCACGAAAAGATACCCTGTGTCGCTCAGCACGTGCAGGAATCGACCAACCAATTTCGTTTTTGTCTCGGAGTCGAAATAGATGACGACGTTGCGGCAAAAGATGAGATCGAACGAGCCGCGCATCGGCCACGCGTCAAGAAGATTTAGCTGACGAAAAGTGACAAAGCTTTGGATCTCCGGCTTGATGCGAACAAGATCAGCATTGGCCCCTGCGCCTTTGAGGAAACCGCGTCGCTTGAGTTCGATCGGCAACTTGGTTATGCGAGCCGCGGCGTACTCGCCCCGCACACCGTGCGCGAGCACGTCGGAATCTATGTCAGTGGCCAGCACTTTCACATCCCAAGCGCAGCCCGGGGGGAAATGCGGCGCCAACACCATGGCAATCGAGTATGGCTCTTCGCCCGTCGAGCAACCCGCGGACCAAATGCGGATGCGCTTGTCCTTGGCATTTCGAACCATCAGCTCAGGGATAATGCGATTTTCCAGCAACTCAAAGTGGTGGTTCTCGCGAAAGAATTCGGTAACGTTGGTGGTGATCGCGTTGAGCATGCGTTTGGGCTCATCGGATCCACCCTTTTCCACCAGATCCATGTAAGTGCGGAAATTCTGCAGACCAAGGTGCCTCAGCCTGCGCGCCAGCCTGCCATAAACCAGCATCCGCTTCGCCTCACCTAATTCGATGCCGGACTGCCGCTTTACAAACGCGCGCACGCGAGAAAAGTCTGAGTCGGTCATCGCGAACTCAAAAGGACGATCCACGCAAACCTCCTAAACGGATGCCTTGCGCGGTGGCAGCAAAGCATTGGGGTTAAGCAAGCTGATCATCTTTTCTGGCAAAGTGACCACGCCGACCGTCACGCCGGTGGTCTCGAACGTTGGCAGCGGCTTAATGGCTTCGCGCGTAATGTCCATCACGTCGGCCATCGCATCGACGATGGTGCCAAGCACACGCGGTGGCGTGTTGTGATCGCGCAACACGACAACCACAGTTGTTTCGTCGGGCCGCCGCTCCGGCAAGCCGAGGATCGAGCGCAGATCAACAATCGGCACAATCTCTCCGCGGATGTTTATCACACCTCTTACGGAAGGTGGTGCGTTCGGGATGGGCATGGGTTGCGCCCAACCTCGGATCTCCTGCACCGATAGAATGTCAACACCGTACTCATCGCCATTGACCACGAACGTCAAGATCTGCAGCGTTGAGGCGGCATGAGACACCGCGGAGGGAGCAACAGCAGCAAGGCTCATGCAGCCACCAATCCTAAAGCCGAACGTCGGCGCGAAAGTCGTCCCAGAACGACAATGTCCAAGATGAAAGCGATGCCGCCGTCGCCCAACACGGTGGCGCCGGACACACCGTCCACGTGATCGAAATTTGTTTCGAGGCTCTTGACCACCACTTGTTGCTGGGCCAGCAACTCATCCACCAACAAGCCGATCTTTTCGCCATCCGATTCGACCACAACCATCAAGCGATCGGAGGCTTCATTCTTGGCAACGGGTATGGCAAGCACTTTTGCCAAATCAACCATGCGAACCACCTCGTCGCGCAAACGATAGGCGGGGATTCGTCCGTCCACCCGCATCACGAACTTGGGATCGACTTGAATTGATTCCACGATCGACAAAAGCGGCACCACGTAGTGGTAATCTCCCAAACGCACAAGCTGCCCGTCGATGATGGCCAATGTCAGTGGCACGCGCAGGCAGACCTTGGTGCCTTTGCCCGGTTTGGTTGTAACCGAAACGTCGCCGCCCAAAGTACGGATGTTCTTGCGGACCACGTCCATGCCCACGCCGCGTCCCGAAAGATCGGTGACGGACTCGGCCGTCGAAAACCCAGGCGCGAATATTAGATCGTAAACGGCATTGTCATCCAAGTCGGCGTCATCGGCCACCAGGCCCACCCGCCGCGCCTTGTCGAGAATGCGCTCGCGCGACAAGCCGCGGCCATCGTCTTCCACCTCGACCACGATGTCGCCGCCGCGGTGGTAAGCACGAAGCTCGATCGTTCCAGATTCGGGCTTTCCCGCTGCCAGGCGCTCTTGCGGCCCCTCAACGCCGTGGTCCAGTGAATTGCGCACCAGGTGAACCAACGGATCGGACAACTTTTCCAAGACCGTCTTATCAACTTCAGTGGTTTGGCCCGTGAGTCGCAGATCGACCTTCTTGTTTAGGCTCTGGGATGTGTCGCGCACCAGGCGGGGAAAGCGCGCGAAGACGATGCTCACCGGAATGCTTCGCAAACGCATCACGCTGTCTTGCAGCGAGCGCGTGTTGCGCGCTAGCAGGCTGAGCCCCTCGCGGATGCGTGCCAAGCGGGCGCGATCGATTGGTCCATCGTCCTCAAGCTCGCCCAGCATCGACTGAGTGATCACCAGCTCGCCAACCATGTTCATGAGCTGGTCAACCTTGCCGACCGAAACACGGATGGACTCAAGCGGCTCTTCTGCATTGCGCGCGCCGCTTTCAACCCGGACGGGGGCGGCGCTGGCGGCAGAGGGGTCGCTTTCCTTGGTCGTGGCCGAGGAGGAGATGTCTAGCTGGCATTCGTCAGCCACCCACGCAAAAACGTCTTCGATTTGACCCCGCGTGATATTGCCGCTGACCGTCATCGCCCACGACAGGTAACACGTCTCCGGCTCCAAGGTGGACAGGGGCGGCACGTCGGTGGCATCGCAGCTCACTTGCAGCTGCCCTAGGGATCCAAGCTCTCGGAACAAACGCAGCGGTTCATTGCCTGACGACAGAATCGACGCCGCGGCTTTCAGCTTGATGTGCCATGTGCCGGGAGCCGCGCGCGTTGCAGCGACCGTAGACTTCGACGTGACCGGGGCGTCGGTGTGCTTGGGCTGTTTGCTAACCGCGCGCAGCTGACTTATCAGAGCGGCAAAAGCTGTGGCGTCCGCGGGTAGCCCTTGGCGCACGTCAGCGAGCAGCGCGCGTAAGCCATCGACGCCTTGCAGGAGCAAGGACGACAGCGCGGGTGTGACCACGCGTTTTCCGGCCCGCACGTCGTCGAGCACCGTTTCCATCTCGTGCGCAAGCTCGGTGAGCCCCGCGAAGCCGAAGGTTGCAGCGCCACCTTTGAGCGAGTGCGCGGCACGGAAGATGTCGTTGATCGCCACAGAGCCATCCTCAGAAGACTCGAGGCCCAAAAGCCCCGACTCGAGGTTGTCGAGGCCTTCATAACTTTCTTCGAGGAATGTACCCAACAGCTGCTGTTGGAGTTCGGAAAGGCTGGGTGCCATGGCGCCACCTAGTCCAGAACTTTGCGAATGGTCGCCAGGAGCTGATCGGGATCGAAGGGCTTTACCAGCCACCCGGTGGCCCCCGCCTCTTTGGCCACCTTCTTTTTGTCGGGATCCATCTCGGTGGTCAACATCAGCACGGGCGTGAACTTGTACGCGGCTATCGTGCGCAAACTTTTCACGAATGCGAGTCCGTCCATGACCGGCATGTTGATGTCGCTAATGAAAAGCTGCACCAAGCCTTGCTTCGCGAGGCTCAGGCCTTCGCTGCCGTTGCTGGCCTCCACGACCTCATGGCCGGCAGCGGCCAACGTTGCCGCGACAAGCTTTCTCATCGAAACAGAGTCATCAATCGTCATGATGCGCGCCATGTCGTTCCCTTCAATCTCCCGCTTTCAACCCAAGTTCGTCCGCCAACCCGCAGCGCGTGGCTGCGTCCTGCAGCGATGCGGAGTTGCCCTGCCACAAGAACGTGCGGTTCGATTCCTCGCACGTGCGTTTGAGCGACAACAGCAGCTGCAGGCCCGCCGTATCCACCTTCCCTAAGCGTTCCACGTCGACCACAACGGGCCCCGCGCGTCTCACGGCCTCGTGCCATTGGCCAGCCGTGGTCCGAGCCACTGCGATCGTGAGCTCGCCATCAATCTTCAAAGTGACGCCCCCAGCGTGCGTGGTCGACATGGACCAGCACATCGGCGTCCCGTTTTAGGAACTTTACAACCAACATAAGTCTACAAAACCAACGGATCTCATTTAAACCTTTGCGCCCGGCTGCCGATGGTCACCCTCCGATGGTCGAACATATGGCCAAGGGTGGGGATCTCGAGAATCTCAAGCAAAGCTTGGATCTCGTGTTCGACGGGCTCAAGGGGGACTTGATGCGCGCTCGGGCGGTGGTGCGTGACGCCGTGGGGCACCTGTTGGCGAGCTTTCGCGGCCTCGAAGGTGCCGTGGCAACCCAACGTGAGCTATTGGCCAGCATTTCGACGGCGTTGCGAGAAAACGCCCACAAGCACGGCGAGGGCCTGACAGGAACAACGTCGAAGCTGCTGCGCGAATTCGTTGAACAAGTCGTGCGAGTGAGCGGCACCAGTATGCAGATCATCGAGCACCTCATGGTCCTTTCAGAACACATCGATATGATCTCGAAGGACACCTCTGGCATCGACCAGCTGGCGCGAGAATCACGTTTCATCGCTTTTAACGCGCGGATTGAAACCCAGCGCGCGGGCGACGCCGGCGTGACATTCAAAGTGGTGGCTGAAGAGATTAAGCGTTTGGCTGGTGCTTCGGCCACTTTGAGCTCCCACATTCGCCAAGAGGTAGCCAAATCGGTTGAATGCCTCGGGCTCATCCGCAAGAGTGCCACTGACCTGGCCTCACACGACATGAACACGGCCATCGAATCGCGCAGTGGTTTGTTCGACGTCGTGCGACGGCTGGACGAAGTCAACGGTACACTCGAGGGCACTGTCGCTCGGGTGACCACATTGATCGCCGATGCCACGCGATCGATGCAGTTTGAAGACATGTTGACGCAGCTTCTGGATGGCATCAGCAAGAAGGTCATTTCTCTTGGGACATTGACCAAACAAGCGTTCGACGCCATGGCATCCAATGACCGAGCCGGCAGCGATCAGTTGCACATCATCACACGCCTCTTGTCGGAGCTGGCTCAACCCGGGGCCGTGGCACAAACAAATATGAGCCACGGCGAAATCGAACTGTTTTAGAGAAAAGTGGCGCAAAATGCCTATCACGATTGCAGCAAAACCCGAGAGCAACCTTGTACAAATCACGATCGAAGGCCGCTTCGATTTCACCTGTCACGCAGAGTTCCGAAAGGCGTTTGCATCGGCGCCCAGCGGCGCGAATTTTATGCTGGACCTTAGCGGCGCCACATACATGGACAGCGCCGCATTGGGGATGTTGCTCTTGTTGCGCGACAAGGTCGGTGGCGACGTCAATCGCGTGCAAATTACAAACGCGCAGGGCCAACCCAAAGACGTGCTAACGGTCGCGAACTTCGGACAGCTTTTTCGTTTGTCTTAAGGCCGGCAAGTGCTGAAGGCGAACAACACTGTGACGCCGATTCGGGTCGCGGCCAGTGACGACTTGCTTGAGTCACTGGCGGGTGTCGACAACAGTGCCCGGTTTCTGTTTGTGTCGCTAAGATCGTGCGAAGGCACATCGTCGAGCGGCCGCCCGTCTGAGATAAAAGTTGCGGTTGTGCACGCAGCCGAGGGTCCCGTGGCAGCGATCGCCGAGTTGTTTCGACTGCGCCACACGCTGGGCTACCTCGTCCCCGGCATTGCCATCGGGCCGCCATTTCACACCGCTGACACGGAGCTTTTGGTTCGCGCGGGATTCGTTCACTGCACACATCCGGTGCCGCCCGAAGACATCCTACCAATGATAGAGGCCGCGTCTAAGTGTACGGCCCCGCGTCCGCGCACCGCCGCACAAGGAAACGGCTTGCTGCGTGAAGCACGCTTCACATTTCGCTCGCACGAGGAAGCACGTTGGTTGGCTCACTTGCTTGGCAACCACTGCCCGGACCCAGCTCGCCAGCAGTTAGGCATTGAGGAGTTGCTGCTCAACGCCGTGGAGCACGGCAACTTGGGCATCGACAATGCGGAAAAGGCGCAGCTGCTGCTCTCAGGCCAAGATTGGCAGGCGGAACTAAGCCACCGGTTGGAGCAACCGCAAAACAGTGGCAAACGCGTTCAGGTGTTTTGGCACCAACAGGCCAACGAAATCTCTTTGAGCGTGGTCGACGAAGGAGACGGATTCGATCACGAGCGATGGATGACGGGGGCGACAGACGCGGGCTTCGCACCGAACGGCCGCGGCATTGCCCTGGCTCGCGCCATATCTTTTGACAGCCTCGAGTACCTGGGGCGAGGCAACCACGTGGTCGCCAAGATCGCGGCGGCGCCGAGCGATGAGGGGGTTAATCACCGAGCAAATCAAACACCGATACCGATGCAACCTGCGGCCACCACAAACGTCTTTGCACAGCTTGATGAGCTGCTTAGGCTGAACTTGGCGGCCAAACAGGATCAGGACATGGCCTTGCGCGTCCTCACGAACGTGCTTTCCAGCAGCCAACTGAAGCACCCCGCCGTACGTTGCATTCAGGCACCGCTTGAGAAGTTCAGCGGCGACTGCCTCTTGGTTCACCCACTACCTCATGGTGGATTACGCGTATTCCTGGGAGACTTTGCCGGGCACGGTCTTGCTGCGGCGATCGGCACCATTCCCTTGGCCTCCATATTCTTCGCGACCGTGCGCAAGGGCGTGCCTTTGGCCGAGTCCATCTCAACCATCAATCAGAAGCTTCATGAGCTGTTGCCGCCATCCATGTTCTGCGCGGCCACGATACTGGAAGTGAACTCAGCTTGGAACAACGTCCAGCTCTTCACAGCAGGCACACCACCCGTATTGATTAACCAGGCCGACTCGGGCGCCACCACGCGCTGGGCGACGCGGCAACTGCCGCTTGGCGTGGTGCCGTCAAACCAGCTCACATTCCCGCTTTTGCCGATTTCCGTTTCAACCGGAGATAGGCTCTTGCTCTACTCCGACGGTGTCACGGAGCAACGCAATGGGTCCGATGAGTTGTTCGGCATCGAACGACTTGAGCGCGTCATCCAGTCGCTGGGCCCAGGTGCCGACGTGATCCAGAAGCTGCTCGAGGATCTTTCGGCATGGAAGGGTCGCGAGGCGGCCAGCGATGATCTCACGTGCCTCGAGCTCACGATCGTGCCGCCGGGAGCGGTTGTATCGACCTCAGACTCAGGCACATGGGCGGCCGTGGTTTCCAAAGACTAACGCCACGTGGCCTATGCAAAGAACGTGGCCGGTCGAGGGGCCTTGAAGGCCTCTAGACGCGCGCGCATATCCACGAAATGCGAGCGAAGGAGTTCGGCCTCGAGCGAATCCGCGGCAGCCAAAGCGAGTTCAAGAGAGGCGAACGAAATGAATTTGTCCACTTGACGGGAACCGTAACGATCGAGGCTCCCGCGTTTGACCACCACGTGAAACCCTGAAGCATCACTACGAACGTCCACGACTCTGAGGCTGAGGCGATCGGGGACATCAGGTGTTGCCACAAAGAAACGCCGTCTGATCATGTGCACGAAGCCCTCGGCCGCAGCGTCGTTGATCAAAGAATCCATAAGGGCCGTCGCTTCGTCTTGCCGCGACACCCAACAGGGTTGGCTTATTTGCACATGCATATCCAGTTGCTTTCCTTCGATCCTATGCACGACGAAACCATGGCCGACGCCTTCGCCGACAAAGGTCCGGTAGGACGTTGACCCCTGTTCCTCTTTGACGACCGTTCGACATACCGTCCATGGGCAGCCAGGCAAGCGCCACGACACGGGAGGGCGCTCTACGAACACCTGGTTGATAAAGGTCTCGAGCGGCATTGACGACACGGTCGCATGGCGGGCGAAGGCGAAGCGCCGACACAACGCCGATAAAGTCGCTTCAGGCAGAGCAAAGGGCGTGAGCCTGGAAACGAGCGACGCGAGGCTGAAGTGATCAAACCAAGTTCTCACCGTGCCGAAGTGCAGGTCGGGAACCGAGACGAGCCGATGCAGATAGGCAAACGGAGCCACCAGACGTTCGTGTGTCACGAAGGCATCATCGTTGTCAATCAGGCGTATTGTGCCAAGAGAACCATCGCGCGAAAGAAGAACGTTTTGCGAGTTGCGATCATTTTGGCCCAACACCAGGTCAACGAGCGCGGCCTGAGGAACCACGCCTTGGTGCCATAGCCCAAGCACGTCCGGATCCTGCAGCTCCTGTAGCGAAGCAAACGTCTGCTTGGAGACACCGGCGCTGGCCACGAACTTCGCACCGGCTTGCGTCAGGCCACAGACCGACGCCGGAACGAGATCCTCGCGACCAAAGAACCGTGTGGCGAGCTCCGCGAAAAGCACGGCGCGCTCCTCAGAGCCCAGATGCTCGATGGCCTCTTCATGCTGGTAGACGACCATAGTCTTCGAGACATCTTCTTTGATATAAAGCTCTTGGTAGCCAGGAAACGCAGCGCTGTGAAAAGGGATAATCCGCACAGCATTACCAAACTCGTTGGGCGGCGGTGGGGCGGCATTCGATTCGATGGCCAACAACATCTCCGTGGCCAACGGGTGCTGGGCGAGGCTCTCAAGTACAAAGAAAAATCGCTTTACATCAAAAAAGGGAACCGCGATCGAAGACTTAAGGGCCGCCAGCTTGTCGAGGTCCGCTCGCGAATATCCGTAAAAGCGAGCCACCCGCTCGCAGCGAGTAGAGATCTCAGGCCCAGGTGCGCCACACACCGGACAAAAAGCCATGGCTAACCCTTCGGCTCAAGGTCGCGCGGATGCAGCTTGAGGAAAACATAATCGTCGTACCGCATGTCATCGACGCTGATGACTGGTTTGGGAAGATACGCCGACACCAGTGATGCGATGCCATAACGCTCCGCCACCTTGCGACAGTTGTCATCCCCTCCCGCGCTCCACAAATAGATCCGGCACTGACGCGCGTGCAGGTACGTCAATAAAGACAGAACGTGAACGTTCGGTTCGTTGTCGTCATTTACCAACGTTCCATCGATGTCGAAGTACGCCACGCATCGCTCCCCACTCGCTTGGACGATCGATTTAACTTTGTCCATCGCGACGGGGTCCAGCTGAGCGTTGAAGTTGATCGCGGTCATGCTCGGGTATTTCATCGACAGATCGCCACGGATCTGGACGAGGCTCGACCAAGCGTTGAACCGTGCCTAGCCGATATGAGTCTCACGGAGGTTCGCGAATTTTGACGGCCTTCTCACGAAGATTCACGTAGCCCTCAGCCGGGTTGGTTTCACTCAAGTGACGCAAGTGGTGCGCCGATGAACTTCCCATGCAAGTTGGTTTGCGCATCGTGGCGTTGGTGGCGGCTGCATTGGCTTCGGCGCCCCTCGCAGGGTGTGAAGACGCGACCCCGGCTCCTGAAGTTCACGGTGCCACCGCAGCCTTAGCGATGGAGGGTCTTTCAGCGGACGAAACCGCGCAATTCATATTCGGACGCTCCGAGTTTCTGGAAACTGAATCCGCCGCCGCCGGTATCGGGCCACTCTTTAACGGGACATCGTGCGCTGGCTGTCACGCGAGCCAAGGCGTGGGCGGCCCCGGGGTTGTGACGGTGGCGAGGGCGGCCTGCAAAGGTCCCGATGGATCGTTAAGCGATCCTCCCGGTGGGTCGCTCATTTTCTTGTTCTCAACCCGCCCTGAAGTGGCGAGTGCGAACGTTCCGGCGCATTGCCAAACGATCGCGCGACGCCGTACCACAAACGTCCTTGGTTTAGGCCTCATTGAAGCGATACCAGACGAAGCCATCATGGCCGCCGCACAAGAGCCCAAACCGGCCGGCGTGCTCGGCAGGGCCGCCATGGTGTTGGATGCGAAGAGCAAGGTGATGCGCGTCGGTCGTTTCGGTTGGAAGTCGCAGCACGCAACGCTGGATGTGTTCGCTGCAGACGCGTACCGGAATGAGATGGGCATAACGAACGACATCTTTCCCACCGAGAACGCGCCGGGAGGGAATGTTGAGATGCTGAAGCTGATGGATCCCACCCCAGATCCGGAAGCCCGGTTGGGCGTGGTGCCTGCGCTCGCAAGCTTCATGCGATTCTCCACTGCGCCGGTGTCGGCGCCGCTTACACCTGAGATGGCCGCGGGCGCGGCCTTGTTCACGTCGGTGGGCTGCGCCTCGTGCCACCGGACTAGCTATCAAACGGGCAGTCAGGTCTCCCCCGCTCTGGCGAACCAAACGGTGCGTCTGTATTCGGATCTGCTGCTTCACGATGTGGGTACGGGTGATTCGATCGTTCAAGGCGCCGCAACGGGCGCTGAATTCCGAACGCCGCCCCTTTGGGGCCTTTCGCGCAACGTCGGGTTGATGCATGACGGACGCGCGGGTGGGGTGGCAGACGCCATCGCCGATCACGCAGGTGAGGCGTCGGGGGTCAAAGCGGCGTACCTGGCTCTCTCCGATGCCGAGCGTCAGCAATTGATTTTGTTCGTGTCGGGCCTTTAGCCCAAAAATCAGAGTCGTGTAGGGAGGTCTTCGTGTTCCAAAAGTCAACGTTGCTTCGGTATGCTTCAGTGATGGCAGGCGTAGGGCTCTTCGCGCTGCCCGGCGTCAGCCGTGCGGGTGAATTCGAAACGTCACTTTCGGCGTTTTCAGATATCACGTACGGCGTGCTGAGAGGCAAGCCCGCGCAGGCCACCCAGGGTGCCGCCTTTGGTGCGGGTGGCGAAGACGCTTTTGTAAAGAACAGCAATCAGGGCTTTGGGCTGGTAGGAACCGACTTTGTCCTCACCACGGAGTTGGACGATCGTTTCGTCTATCTTGCGGAAGTGAACCTTCAAGCCGCCCGTGGCCGCAAGGACGAGATTGAACTGGATGTGGAACGAATGTTCCTTGAGTACCGCATTTTGCCGCAGTTGAACATCCAAGCGGGGTTGTTCTTCACACCCATTGGCTATTTTAACCGGAACCTTTACGCGCGGGCGTGGATGATGATTTCGGCGCAAATTCCCGACCTTTTCGAGGAAGAGAACAACTTTGTTCCCACGCACACAACGGGCGTTCATGCGCACGGCATCTTCGATCTGGGCCGGTCTCACCTGCTGAAATACGCTGTTTCGGTGGGCAATGGGCGAAACACCTCGCCTGACAAAGCGGTATATGCGCGCGACGACGACGGCTGGCGAACCACAACTGCGATGCTCGAATGGTTGGTTCCCGCCTTTCGTTCAACCACACTCGGTGTTTCAGGCTGGTATGACCGTATTTCCAGCTTCTACATTCCCACGGTGGGTGGCGGCGACTCAACACTGAATCCCGCAGCACAGGGCCTTCGCCTCACCGAAGTTGGCGTGGACGCCCATCTCGCGATCTTCTCCAACCACGTGAACCTTATCGGCGAATACCTTTATCAGCAGCATAGGGATCGCGACAATGTGCTGCCCGCCACTGAGCGCAATGGCGCCCTCCAAGGTGCATTCGTCGAACTTTCTGCCAATCTGCTTTCGACCGGAGCGCTCAAGCCTTACGTGCGCTTTGACTACGTGAAGCTTCCGCAAACCAACGGCGGCCCCTACCTTGGCCTCCGAGGCGATGGCGACGATGTGGTGCGCGTTTTCGTGCCAAGAACAGCGATGTTGATGGGAGGCCTTTCCTACGATTTCGCCCCCCGGGTTCGCGTGAAGGTCGAGTACTCCGAAGCGCTTGCGGGAGCTCGCGCGAAACACGGACTGATGCTTCAAACCGCTTTTGCTTTCTAAGGGGCACACCATGAAAATTCTACGAATCGCATTGATTCTCGTATTGGCAGCTCTGGGCAAGCCAGCCGTTTCAGCCACACCCGTTGAGATTGCCGTCATCGTGCACGCCTCGAATCCGAACACCACGATGACCGCGGACGACATCCGCAGTCACTTCATGAAACAAAAAAGCGCCTGGCCTAATGGCGAAAAAATACGCCCGGTGGAAAGCGAGATGGACGATGGGGCACGAACCGTCTTCATCACCAAGGTTCTCAAAACAAACGCAACCGACTTGGAACGTCACTGGCTTGAGATCAAATACCGTTCGGCGGAAAGCCCGCCCAAGCGGATGACAGACGACGAGGGCGTGATCAAATACATCGGCGCGTTTAAGGGCGCCATCGGCTTCGTGGCTGCCAGCTCTCTGGAGAAAGCCAGCGACAAACCAATCAAAGTCGTATTTCGGATCAAGGGATAGTTGGGCGCGGTGACACCATGAATTGGCTCAGCAGCATCCGGTTCCGTTTGATGGCCACGACGGGCCTTCTGGCGGCTCTTCTTCTTTCTGTAACGATCTTGGGAACGGTTCAGTTTGCGAGCATCGCGCGCACTGTTGACCGCGTATCGAGCGAATCAGAACTGTTGATTCGCCTGACCAACACCTTGGACAACGGCGATTCCTTGACCAAAACGCTTTCCCGAGGCTGGGCCGATCCCCCCGACGACGGCTTGCAGGTGAGGTTCCTTGCGACTCTGACAGACGCTCAACAACACTTGCAGCGGGCCATTGCCCGCAGCCCGCAAGGTGACGTGATGAAGTCGTTGTTGGAAGCGTCGAAGACCTTTTCCGACGCACAGGAGAAGACGACAGCGTCAAGAGGCAAGGCGTTAGATGAAATTGAAGCGCTGCAATTGGAAGAGGCGATCACAGATGCCCTTGGAACACTTGCAAAGCTCAAAATCAGCATCGGCAAGGGTGTTGACGCCAGCCTTGTGGGCGTTCGAAAGGACGTCCGCGCACCGGTCAAGATGTTCTGGACCGTGGCCGCGGTGGGTCTGTTCGTCGCCTTGCTGGTCATGGCCTTCGTGCTTACGCGCATCACAACCCCCATCAACAAACTGCTGGCAGGCGTGCGCGCGTTGGCGCAAGGCGAACGGCTGCTTGTGAACACGGATGCCAAAGACGAACTGGGTGAACTGGCCAGATCGTTCAACAACATGGCCGAACAGATCACAGATCGAACCGCGCGCCTGCGGCTGGTGTTGGACAGCACGGGCGATGCCTTGATACCTATCGGGATGGATGGGCGGCTCGCTGGCGCGTGCTCGAAACGCACGAACGATTGGTTTGGAGAGATTCCCGAAGGTGTGCCCGTTTGGGAGCATCTAGGAGCCCAATGCCCAGGGTTCGCTGAAAAATTCAGTGTGGCGTTCGATCAAATGGCGTCCGAGATCTTCCCGTTCGAGTGTGCCGCCGACCTGATGCCCAAGGACTTGAAGATCGGCAAAACGATCTACGGCCTCAGCTACCGCGCCGTTGGCAGCGTCGAGAAGTTGGCCGGCGTCCTGGTGGTCATTTCAGACGTGACCGCACAACGAGAGGCAGAGGCACAAGAAGCCGAATCAAAAGAAGTCTTCAGCGTTGTGGGCCTGTGCTTTCGCGATCCAGAACTGTATACGGGCTTTGTCGAGGACAGCTTGCGGCGTCTTGATTTGATGAAACAAGGTGGGATCATCCGGCAGCAGGCTGATCTGCATACGCTCAAGGGAAATGCAGGTATGATTGGCTTTGGCCGAATGGCTGAGGCGTGCCACAAACTGGAAGACGAGATCGCTGAAACGGGGAAAGCCCTGGACCCGTCTCGCTTCGAACAGTTGGAGGAGATGTTTGCCGAGAGCCGCAAGCGCGTTGAAGCCCTGGCGGGTCAGAGCCAGGATATGGTGCAGGTGCAGCCGGACGAATTCGAGTGGCTGCGCCAAACGTTATTGCATCGAGATCCCGCGACCGCGGCCCGCGTTTCATCGTGGAGACTCACACGGGCTGAACGCATTCTGGAGCAGTTGGGTGGGCACGCCAAGCGCATCGGCGAGCGCATGGCCAAGGATGTTGACGTGGTGGTTGATTGCCACGACATTCGCATGGATCGAAAGCAGTTTGACGGCGTATGGGCGTCGATGGTTCATGCGATTCGCAACGCAGTGGATCACGGAATTGAATCGCCGGAGGAACGGGCCGATCGAGGCAAGGACCGCACGGGGACAGTGGTGCTGCGTGGCCGCGCAGAAAACGGCATTTTGAGGTTGAGCATCGAGGACGACGGCCGTGGCATCGACGTGGAACGCCTGCGTGAAAAGGTGACGCAGATTCATGGCGCCGCTGCGGCGTCTTGGTCGCTGATAGACCTGGTTTGCGCGCGGGGGGCTTCCACCGCAAGTGAAGTCACAGAGAATTCTGGGCGTGGCGTGGGCGTGGGCGCGCTGCGAGACGCTGTGCTTGTCCAAGGCGGTGCGATGAGGGTCGAAACGAAGCCAGGGAGCGGCACCCGGTTCGATATAGAGCTGCCGTTGGCGAACGCCACATGGTGGCAATCCGCGTCCGCGGCATAGCGGCTCCGCTTGTTGGCCCTCGGTGATGCCCGGGCGAGCGCTTCGTCGCCCAGAGGAGCTTAGAACAACGTCACTTCGCCGGCGTTGGTCTGCTCAACAGGCTTCTCGCCACCCATTTCAATGTGCATCGCCGGCGCCAGACCAGCGATCCGGTCTTCCCGGCCGCTCAACTTGCAGAGCTCCACCACAGCGTCTCTTGCGCGGCTATCCAAGCGCATGAGTCCCTGCGCCACAGCGTCTTGAAACTGCAGGTGGGAAAGGGCTTGGTGCGACGCGCGGATGATTCGGCTCATCGCTTGATCACTCGTCTCCAACGCTTGGTTGACCTCATTGCGTTGACGAATCGACACCTCTTCAATTTCCGACATGCCCGCGCGCAACGTTTCGGAAAAGTCGTGCGACTTCAGGCTCATCGTTTCCACGCCTGACGCCAACTTCGGAATCAACGACTGCACGGTTCGTGCGAGCCCCGAAATTGTCCCGTTCAAATCGGCGATGGCCTGGCTTAGGTTCTTCATGTCCGTGGCAATGACGGAGAAGCCCTGGGCGTTGCCCGCAAGACGAGTGGCTTCAATCCGCGCATTGAGCGCCAGGATGTTTGCTCGTCGGGTCAACCCCTGCACGCTCGACGCCGCTTCTGAAATGCCGGCCGCGCTGTCTGCCGCCGCACGCGCAATCTGCCTTTGCTCTTCGATACGCATTGCCAGGTCTTTGGCAAAACTCGTCGCGCTTCCTAGCTGCAACGATATGGCACGACCCATTGAGGATTCACCGGCTCCATCCGTGGAATTCCGAATGACTTCCTTAAGCGCGGTGACCTGGCCAGACGCAACCCCAACGATGCTATGCACACTCTCAGCGGCGGCCATGACCTCTCGTTCAGTCATGGCTACGACTTCGCTGATCCGCTGGGCCAGCGTGGATCGCAGCGTGATGCTGATCTCAACCGCCTTATCGCCGATCGGAGGCGTGGATGCGTCTTCAGAGTCCATCGAACCTCAGGCAGCGAGCAGCTTCTTCACGGCGGCCACAAGCAAGTCGGCCTTGAAGGGTTTTACAATCCATCCCTTGGCACCCGCCTTCTTCGCGCGTTCTATCAGCGCGGGTTGTCCTTCGCTCGTCAGCACGATGATTGGCAGGCTCGCGTTGCTGGGCTCCTTCTTCACGACCTCGATCATTTCGAGCCCGTTCATGCGCGGCATGTTGACGTCGCAGATAACAAGGCCAATGGCGCGATCGCTTGCGATCTTACTTACGCCCTCGGTGCCATCGCCTGCTTCCACCACATCATAACCGGCCTGGGTCAACGACATGCTCACTTGCTGCCTGACGCTCGGCGAATCGTCTACGACCAAAATGCGCTTCATTCCTCTACCTTCCTGTTTGCAAAATGAACGAAAAGCCCAATGTTCGTATCGGTTCTGCGCCTGGCCAACTTGAATCTGAAACAGAGAAACGCACTGCTCAAGTTCCGTTGCTGGGCCTCCGATTTCAGCGGGCAGGAAAGTACGAGAAGCACGGGGAAAGCAGGGACCGACGTGGAGGGCGCGTTACCACCACGACGTCCGCCGGCGGCCTCTGCGTTGGTTGGCTGAGGAAAGGAATGACGAGATGACCGATGAGAAGCAAGTTAGAAGTTTCTTGGAAACGCTTACCACCGAGAGCTGCGTCAAGCTGTTTCAGGACTACAACGTTCATGTCTCTGAAAACGGCTCGGGGGCCGCGGGCGGGGCAGACGGCATCCTTTACTGTGGCATCGTCGGATTCACGGCTGACAACTTTCGCGGCAGCCTCGTACTTTCAGCCACCGCAGAGCCCTTGGCGCGATCAAACCCTGTTACAGGCGCTGGTTCGCAGCGCGATTGGACCGCAGAGCTTTCGAACCAGCTGGCCGGACGCGTGAAGAACCGCATGCTGCCCCACAAGGTGGACATTTCGATCAGCACCCCCGTGGTCTTGCGTGGTGAGCACATCTTCATGGAGGCGAGCTCTTGCCTTCGCCCCTTGGTGTTCGATGCGCCCGGCGGCGTTATCACGGTGTGGATCGATATCGAACTCTTGGACGGTTTTGAGATGTCGTTCGAACGTGACGAGACGCAGGCAGCCGTAGAAGAAGGTGAATCGTTGATGTTCTAGCGCGAACGTAGAGACGAGATCTTATCGATCACGCCCAGAAGGTTTTCGGAGTACACGGAAGAAGAAGGTCGGCGCAAATCAATACTTTGCGCCGGCTAACTTTGAGTCCTACGTCGCTGGCTTGGCACACACGTGGGGCAGATTCGGCGCGAACATGCCCAAGTTAAGGCAAGACCAATTCGCGGGACAAATCGCAGGCATCGTGTTGCATCCCGTGTGCGTGCAATAGCCGACGGGCGCACCTGGCTGCTTGCTGCAATAGTCAACGGCACCCGTGCACTGGGCGTTCGACGAACAGGCCGACCCAAAGGAAGGCGCTGCGTCGCCTGCGCCTGTGTCTGCAACGGACATGGCGTCGTCGGAGCCCGCGTCGCGGATGGCTGCGGGGCCGTCCGTTGCGGCGTCTACCGTTGAACCGTCAGTTGCAGGTCTGACGTCTGAACCGTTCGTGCTCATTGCCACGTCAGCCGCCGCGTCGGTGGCTGGTTCGCAACCGTACTTGCCGAAAACCCCATTGTCGGGACATCCGGGATCCTTGTCGCAGCCTGCAGACATCGCAAGCGCAACCACGCCAATCGTCAACAGAGCGTTCTTAAACATGGTCATGAGCTACTTTCGAGGTTTGGCGCAGATCTGCCCTGTCCCGGGGAGAAAGGGCTCTGCATTGAAACACGTCCATGTGGCGGGACAAGCGGAGGGGTCGCCTTGTACGCAACTCTTGGTGCAGTACATAGGGTTGGAGAAGTCGTTGATGCATATGTTGTTAGCGCCCACGCAATCGGCGTTGCTTGTGCATGGGTCCCCCAACTCTGAAGTTTTGGCCGCCATGGCGTCGGGGCTGGCGGCGTCGTCGGCCGCATCTAGGTTGGGTGCCACGGGGGCTGGCGGCAGCTTCACGCACGCGGATTTGACGTGAATGAAGCCGGGGTCACACGGATCGTCTTCTGTGCAGGCGATGGCGGTGAAACCCAACATCAACGACAACATGGTGATGAGATGCATGGCTCGCATGAGGGGGTCCTAGAACACGGTGATGAAGCGGGAGATGAAGTATTTCAGATCCTGGTTGTCAGGATCGGGCGCCTCGTTTCGATTGTAAAAGTTCAAGTAGACGTACTGGAGCTTCAACATCGTCTGGGCCGTGAAGTAGATGTTCAGGCCGCCGGAGGTCACGTTCGCGATCTCCGCAGAGGTATACGCGGGCCGCCCCCATTTAATTTCTTGATACCAATAGGGTTCGAAGTACTTGCCAATGCGGTAGGCAGCGATCACGTAACCATAGTTCTCGTAGCGGTTCGGCTTATTGCTGGTACCAAATTCGCTTGTGGGCTCGTGGAAACCTTCGTCATATTTCACATGGCGAATCAGGCCTTCGCTGCGGATGCGCAAGGGGCCGTAGTCGACAGAAAGATCTGCGCCAACCGCCCACTCTGTTCCTTTGTACACGGCCGCCGACGTGAGCGAGAACTCAGGCGAAAGCTTGAATCCAAGCTTGTCTTGCTGGAACGTGCTGTAGTACCAACTTGTGCCCACCGTGGTGGTGGCGGTGCCCATGTGCCGCAGGTAAAGCCTGCCGCCCGAGCCGAAGCCAGGCGCCGTCCGCATGATGAAAGGCGCGCGGCCGTTGCTGATATAGGCGTTGTAACCCACCTCGAACGGAGCGACGCTGTGAGAGCCAAAGGCCTGCACACCCGTTTGGCGTTGAGGGATCGCTTCTTCCACCTGAAATTGCGGCAGCAGCATCGAGATGAGCGTGGGCGTGCCATGGTCTACGTTCCAGATCCCGTAGGGCGTTAAAAAGTATCCGATACGCAGGTTAAATTCTTGCTTTGGCAGCCAGTCCATCTGGGCGCGTTCGATGATCGTGCCGCCCCAAACAACCTTGTTGTATCCAGAGGTGCTGAAGGTATCGAGCAGGCGCGTATCGGTGCGCTTGACATCGGTGCCGGTGGTTGGAACATCACCGTGGGGATAGAACGAGTAACGCGTTTCTAGCAAAGCGCGGAAGTAGGGCGACGGCCGCCCGTCGAAATACAGATTCATATTGCCAGGCACGAACGTCGCATTTTTGAACGGATAGGCAGGTCCGAACGGATTCTGATTCGACAACCACGCTTTCGACAGACCGGCGTCCAGGAAGCCATAGATCTTGAGGGATGGCTTTTCGCGCTCGGCGTCGGCCGCCTGCAGCTCTTCCATCTCTTTGGCAAGCTGGGCTTCAGCCGCCGAGGCCATTTCCGCCTTGATGGCGGCCAACTCTTGCTTCACAGTTTCGAGTTCCGTGTTGCTTGCGGGCGTGGCTTGATCAACAACCTCGACGACCGCACGCTCCACGGCTTTGGCAGAAGCCGCATCAACTTTCTCGCGCTGCGCGCCTAACTCTGCTTTGAGCTCAGCAAGCTCCTTCTTGAGCGCCTCGATGTCGGCGTTCGCCGGGGCGGGGGCCGCGCTGGCGAGCGAAGACCCAAGCAGAGCTGTGCACGCAAGCGCACAAGCTGTGGTGCGAGCCGTTTTTGCAAAGAACCTAAGCCTCATTCCCTTTACCTCGTTTGCTCGCAAGTAGGAGTTCATGGCGCCACCACCTTTCCACCGCGAATGCGGGCCACCACGATGAGTTTTGCATCGACCTTGTCAGGCGTGACGTAACCAATGGCACCCGGCAACGACGCCACAACCTTTGCCATAAGTTCAACGCGAGGTACCTGCGTGGGTGGCTGTCCCTCGCCACGGACCAACTTATCGACCCAGTACTGAGACACTTGTTCGGGGGTCTTTTTCAGAACGACCTTGTCAAACTGGGCTCGTTCCGGTGTCTGCGCCGCGAGGTTGAAGACCTTGATGGGTTTACCGTTCTTCCACGCCTTATCGCCGCCAGTGAATATCGAAGCCAACTGCGCTTCATTGAGCGGCCCCGTGTCCGCTTGCGCGTTCACCACCACCACCAGTTCAGCTTGTGCGTGCGCGGGACACGGCAACAAGCTTAAGCCACCGGCCGCTGCGGCCAAAGAAGCGCCGCGGACGAACGCCCTGCGGGAAATGACATCTCTCGCTTTCATAAAACCTCCGGCACTGGCGGCCTTTTCACTTGACCCGGCACTTGCTTGAATGCACGAGGGCTATCGGGTGGAGGCGCCAGCCGCTTTAATGAAAAATATCAAGAGGGGTGGCCTCGCTTGCACAACGATCACGAGCGTGGGCCCGCGGTTAGCGACCTAGGCCGCACGCACAGCGCTCGCCAACGGATAGGGGAAAGAAAACTCGAATGTGGTGCCGAGGCCAAGCTCTGAATGGATGCTGATCTTGCCGCCACGGTCCAGTACCTCTTGGCGTACAGCTGCCATCCCCACACCACGCCCCGACACAGTCGTGGCGCTGTCGAGGGTCGAGACCCCATCTGAAAACAAAGCGGTCTCAAGCTCTGGACGCGTGTTCGCTGGGAGCCCTTTTTCGGCGGCCTTCGCAGCCAATTTCACCCAATCGATGCCTTTGCCGTCGTCACGGGCTGAAACGATGAAAGCGCCCGCCTCAAGCCGCGCAGACAGCCACAGGTTGCCGTGCGCGGGCTTGCCCTTATCGACGCGCGTGTCGGGCGGTTCAATGCCGTGATCAACCGCGTTACGAACGACGTGCACGAACGCGGACCAAAAACCAAGCCATGGTTTCGGATCAAGCCTTACGCCATCCGCGTCCGTGAGAATGCGTATACCCGGCTTGCCAATCTTGTGGGCCAGTTGGCGTGCTTGCGTGGCCAGCCGTTCCAGGCGCAAGTTGACCGGTTCATGTTGCCACGAAGCCAGCTCCTTCTGTAGCGCCACAAGCGAAGCACCCGACTGCATAAGCTGCGCAAGTTTATCGTAGTCTCGCTGTTCGATGACCAGCCCCTTGGCCCCTTCCCCCAGCAGAGCTCGAGCGGCCGCGGCAACGGGGCTCCAGGCTGATTGCACCAAGGAGCGCTCTTGGGGCCTAAGTCGTTCGCCGTCCTCCACCATACGTGATTCGATGTCATGGCATACAGCCACAACACTGTTTAAGCCGTACAGACCAGCGTTTCCCTTGAGCGTATGGATGAGGCGCTTCTCGGTGTCGAAGTCATCGTCCTCGGCCTCCGTGATGGATTTGACCATGCGCTCGGCGTCCTCAAGAAAATCCACAAAACCGCTGCGATCGCTGGATATGGCCCCGAACATGGCCAAAGTCTCCTTTTGCTCGCGCTCCAGCCGTTCACGCTCCAAGGCCGCTGTGATGTCTGTCAACACGACCAAGATGTTTTCAACCTTCTGGGCGCGCATGATCGGAATGTACGAGGCCGCAAGGGTCATCGTCATGACTCGCACACGCTTGGGGAGCTGCTCGATCAAAAGCTCAAGGGGCATGATGTCTTCGGCAATTTCAACGAGGCCCTGCGAGAACCAATCGGCCGCGTGGGGATCGAAGGGACGAACAAAGGAATCGAAGGTTTGCCCTTCCTTCGGCGTCCCAAGCCACTGGTCAACCACGGCGGATCGTTCGGGTGCCATGACCCCCGCAAGACTGACGGTCACGAAACCCTGACTCACATTATCGAGCACAAGCCGCATACCGCGGTTGCGTTCGTCTAGCTCCGCGGTGCGGGCCTCCACCTTTTTCTCCAAGGTGGCCGCATATTCCGCTAGCTGCGCGTCGCGCTTGATAATGGCGCGCGTGAAGAAGGTGATGAACAAAATGCCGCCGACCAGGGCGAAGAACGCGGAGGCGCCCGTGGTGATGCGCACCTTTTGCAGCAGCGCCTGCGATTCAACGAGACGCTTGGTGCCAATCACGACGGCCAAGCGGCCCACGGATCCACCTTCAACGAGCGCATCAGACCACGAGAGAAAGTACTTGTCGGACCGCACCACCTTGCCGGGCTTTCCCGCGAACAGCTCGTCCAGACGCAAGGTCGTTTGCCCGTGCCGGGCCACCTCGACGCCTTCCGCGTTCACAGCCACGATGGCCAAAACATCGGGTGATTTGATGTGATCGATCCAATGCTCTTTCGCCGTTTGGGCGTCGCTGACCGCCAAACCCAAGGCACTGGCAGCCGAAAGCTCCCGCGCGCCACGCACGGCACGCCATTCCAGATCCTTCTCTACAGCTGGGCCGAAGTTGGCGAATATCTGGTGAACCAGCAAGAACACGCCAACCGAACTGACAGAGACGGAAACCACCAACGCGGTCAGAATCAACCGGCGCAAAGCGTGGATGCTTAGCCCTGCCCCCGGCCGGTTTTCGCCGCCACCGTCGTTCGTTGTCATGCCCGCTCCATAAATGTTGTCGGGTTACTCGGAGGAAGCGAGCTGCGCCTTAAGGCGCAGAATCCGCGGGGCGTTTAAAGGGACCAGCGGTAGCGAAAACGTCCCGTGCCCCACATGCCATCCCACAGCGACAACTCATCGGGTCCTGATACGGCGCCCGTGAGCACAAGGCCAAAGTCCCAACGCTTAGACAGTTCATAAAACACGCAGCCCCCCACCCTCCACATGCCAGCTCGACGGCCACCCAACCGCACATACTCAAGCATCGGACCGAACGACAATCGGCTTTCGTTCGTGGCGAACAGATAAGTTGGCCGCACGGCCCACGAAGCGCCACGCCCGACAATGGCACGCAGATGCTCTTCGTAAATGTGCGCATCGTTGGGAATGTCGGGCAAGGTTAGGTCGGCCCACACAAACGCATACCCGTACGGTGCCGGCGCATAGAGCGTGACGCCGGCGTCGATCGCCACGTAGCGATTCTGTGCGCCAGAATCGTCAACGCCCCTGTGATGCTCCTCCGGAGGCAGCCTCCCAAATTGATACGCCCACGTTTGCCGAATGCCGATGTTCGCATCGATGAACGGAAGTTTTCCGCGCAAAGACGCGCCCACGCTGCCGAAGGTGGAGAACGTGAGCCCCCACACCTCGGCACCGCTCCACGCTTGGTGTGGCCTTCCGTAACCCAGCGCCACCTGGCTGCGGACCATCCCGCCCGCCGCCGCTTCGCCCGACACGAACAGGCGGTTGCTGGGTGGACTGATACCAAGATCGGCTGCACGCGCTTCGCCGAAGCCGAACGTCGCCGCCATCATTATCCCTCCCCATACCCAAATCCAACGCGCGCGCAAAACAGCCTCAGCCTCTTGAAGATTGATGAACCGCTCCGATCCCAACGGCGCGGTCAACCGACGTCATTCGTAAGTCGTTCAGTTTCTGAAGGAAGTCCTCTGCAGAAAACGGCTTAACCATCAGTTCCACACAAGCCGCGCCGACGTCGAGCTCCTTCGAATCGATGTCGGGGTATCCCGACACAAACAACACCCGCAGCTGCGGCCAACGTTGCACCAGCGCGCGCGCCAATCCCGTGCCGGACATCCGCGGCATGCTTAGATCGGTAATCAAAATTTCGGGCGCTGTGCTTTCAGTTTGCGCTGCTGCCAGCGCACCCTCCGGATCGTCGAACACATGCACGGTGCAGCCATGATGCTCCAGGATCCGTTTCATCGTGAGCAACACGGCGCTTTGGTCATCAACCACCCAGACCGTCGACTTGAGGGGCGCCTGCTTCACCAAAACCGCATCCTGTGAGGCTCTTCTGGTCGATGGATCGGCCGCAGGCAAGTAGATCTCAAACGTGGTCCCCTTGCCGACCTCAGAACGCAGCTCGAGAAAACCCTCCATCCCCTGGACGGCGCCATACACGACAGACAAACCCAATCCTGTACCTCGCCCCTCTGGCTTGGTGGTGAAGAAGGGATCGAACGCACGTTCAATAACCGCGGTCGACATCCCGGTGCCGGCGTCCGTAACCTGAAACAACACGAAGTTGCCAGGACGGCTGTTGGTGCCATGGCTTTTCTGCTCAGGTGCAATCGAAACGTTGCGGATGTCCACTTCAACCGACCCACCTTCAGGCGTGGCGTCTCGGGCATTGGCCACCAAGTTCAACAAGATTTGCTGCACCTGCGTGGCATCACCAACGATCGGCCACAGGCCTTCCTGCACCCGCCAGGCGAATCGTACGCCATCGCCCGCGGTATGAACGGCAAGGCTTTGCGTGCGCGCCAGCACATCGGTCAGCTCTACAACGTCGTGCCCCACCGAGCGCGGACGACTGAACGTAAGCAATTGTTTGACCACCTCAGACGCTGTCACCGCGGCCCTTTCGATGTCTTCCAAACATACGCGTTGCTCAGGCTTGACCGAATGGTCTTCGGTCAAGACGCTAACGTTACCTAGGATCACCATGAGGAGGTTGTTAAAGTCATGCGCAACACCTCCAGCCATGCGCCCCACAGCTTCCAAACGCTGCGATTGGAACAACTGCCGCTGCAAGGATTCGCCTTTGGCCTGCGATTCCAACATGGCTGTGATGTCACGGCCCTCAAGAATGATCTCGTGAACAGGGCCCGTGGCGCTGCGGACGGGGGTCAACGAGACGTCCAGCACGCGCTTGGCTCCGGCGTTTGGCTCAAACGGCACCACGATGCGCTCAAACGCGCCGTCCTTAGCATGGGTCAAAGCCGCGCCCATGTTCTCCTGGTGATCGTGTGGAACCCCAGCCTGCAACAATGCGGACCACGGCTTGCCGATGACGTCGTCTAACTTGGTGTGGAAAAAGCCCAAGGCCGCACGATTGGCGAACTTTACGTTGCCGTCCCCGTCCAGCATCAAGATCACCTGATACGTTTGATCCAAAAGTGTGCGGAACCGCTCTTCAGATTGAAGTAGCGCCGATTGCGCTTGTGCGTGCGAAGCGGAAAGCGCGCGCCGGGACTGCACGGCGATGGTTGCATCGCGCAGCAGAATCGCCGTTCCCAAAACAATCTCACCTTCTGCCTTTACGGCGTGCTGGCTGACCTCAAAGTGGCGAATTTCCCCCGCAAGCGTGAGATCGATTTCCAAACGGCTATGCAATTGTGGCTGCACAGCGAAGCAGGTGCCCAAAGCGGGGAGACGCGTTTTTATGTCGTGAACTGGTTTGCCCACGACGTCCTGAGGTCGCACGCCGACCAAAGCACAGGCCGCATGATTGATGTCTATAACGTTGGCGCTGGCGTCGATCACGAACACAGCGTCCTGAATCGCCTCGAACACGGCTTGACGGCCAAGCGGCGTGATGTTGGCGGCGACGGATCGACGCATGAGCCAAAACACGCATACACTGACGATGATGCTGCTCGCGGGCGACGTGTCTCTGTCGCCCTGAATCGTCAAGCCCACGGCCAGTGAAAAAAAGGCAACGACACTCGGCAAGGCCAAGGCGCCAAGGAGAGCCAATGTGCGCCGCGCCCATACGGCAGGCTCGCCCGCAAGCTTGCGGAGCAGCAAGACCACCACCACAAACACCTCGGTGTAAAAGACCAGGGACGCAATCGTATCCATGGCGGTAAAGGGATACTCAAGAATGGCGGGTGATGAGACTGAGAGCCTTGCTTCTGGGCGCCCGGCAAGACCGGCAAAGGCGGCCACAACGCTGGTCACAAATGCAGAGCCGCCCAGAAAGCCAAACAGTTTTTGCCCCAACCGCGCCCAGGCCAGTTCGTGCCAAGCCACGCGGTAGATGGCCGCGCCCGCAACGCCGATCGCCAGGTATTGAAGGCTGTCGGCCACGACCTTTCCTGCCAAGCCGCCAGTGCGGATCTCAATGAAGTGCAGCGCGTTCCACGCAGCCAACGACGCACAATAGAGGGCGATCGCGCGCGCTGATGCTTTTTGGCGCCGGAACCGCCACGCGTATGCGGCGGCCACCATCGTGGTCATGGTTGCGATCACACAGAGGCCTGCCACGGTCACGGCCTGACAATACACCAAAGCGCCCGGCGGTCGGCTAAAAAGCGCAACGCATCGCGCATCTGCAGTGGACCTGGCTTGTCTTCTCAAGACCGACCCAAGACCGCCGATACATAACCCGGAGTTAAAGCGCCCTTCATGGACGGAATGCAAGAGATTGTCGCCGAGTTCCTGGTCGAAAGTCGTGAAGGCTTGGATCAGTTGGACCGCGATCTCGTAGCGCTCGAAGAGACGCCCGACGACAAGGAGCTGTTGGCGCGGATCTTTCGTTGCGCGCATACCGTGAAGGGAACGTCGGGCTTTTTGGGCTTCACGAAATTGGAAGCGCTGACACATGCCGGTGAAAGCTTGCTCAGCCGCATGCGGGACGGCGAGATTCGATTGGACGACGCGAAGACCACCGCCCTGTTGGCCATGGTTGATGCCATCCGCGCCATGCTTGATGAGGTTGAGGTTGGTGCCACCGACGGCGACAAGGATTACTCGGAGTTGACCGAAACGTTGCGCCAGATGGCCGCAGGCGAGGCTGTTCAAATCAAACGATCCGAACCCGTAGCTCCTGCTGCGCCCCCCGCCCCCGTTCACATCGCGCCCGAGCCGGCGGTGGAGGAACCAATTGCAGTGGACGCACACGCACCCGCCCAACACGAGAGTCACACTGCCAACGAAACGGTGCGCGTCGACGTGGGGCTGATCGACCACCTGATGGACTTCGCGGGGGAGCTGGTCTTGACCCGCAATCAGATCATGCAGATGCCCTCCACGCGCGCTGACGCCTTGTCGTCCGCCGCCGCCCAGCGCCTGAACCTGATCACGATCGCGCTGCAAGAGGGAATCATGCGCATGCGCATGCAACCAGTGGACAGCGTGTTCAGCAAGTTTCCTCGGATCGTCCGCGATCTCGCACGTGGCTGTCGCAAACTCGTCCGCGTTGAATTGGAGGGCAAGAACACCGAGCTCGACAAGACGCTCATCGAAGCCATCAAGGATCCCCTCACCCACCTCATCCGCAATGCGGTGGATCACGGCATCGAACCGCCCGACGTGCGTCAGGCGCGAGGCAAGCCCGCCGAAGGGCGCATCCTTGTGCGCGCCTTTCACCAAGGTGGCCAAGTTAACATCGAGATGAGCGACGACGGCGCAGGGATCCCACTCGACAAAGTCAAAGCCAAAGCCTTGGCACGCAACCTGGTGACGCCCGAACAAGTGGCAGGGCTCACCGAGCCGGAGCTCACAAGCCTCATCTTCCTGCCCGGGTTCTCCACCGCAGATCAAGTGACGAACGTGTCGGGCCGTGGCGTGGGCATGGACGTTGTCAAAACCAACGTTGAGGCCATCGGCGGCACCGTTGAAGTGGAGACCCAGTTGGGCAAGGGCACGACATTCCGTCTGCGCATTCCCTTGACCTTAGCGATCGTGCCGGCGTTGCTCGTGGCCTCCGGGTCCGACCGCTTCGCGGTTCCTCAGGTGAATCTGCTTGAGCTTGTGCGTGTGGAAGAGGGTCGCAATGAGCAACTGATCGAATATGTGCATGGCGCTCCCGTGTACCGCCTGCGCGGCAAGCTGTTGCAGCTCATATTCTTCGACGAACAGATCGGCAGGCCTTCCTCCGTTAGCCGCACCTCTTTCTACATCGTGGTGCTGCAAGCCAGCGGCCGCCAGTTTGGTTTGGTGGTCGAGAACGTCACGGGCCAACAGGAGATCGTGGTCAAACCGTTGCCGAAGCAGGTGAAAGACATTGGCATCTTCGCTGGCGCAACAATCCTGGGGGACGGCCGTGTGGCGCTGATCCTGGACACATTGGGATTGGCTCAACGGGGGCATGTGGTGTCCGAGATCCGCGAACGCGCGGCTTTGCCAAAGCTATCTGACCTCGTGCTCGCAGCACAGGAGCGGTGCACATACTTGTTGTTCCGC
This sequence comes from Deltaproteobacteria bacterium, assembly GCA_033763315.1. Taxonomy (GTDB): domain Bacteria; phylum Myxococcota_A; class Polyangia; order Fen-1088; family Fen-1088; genus JAGTJU01. Next base: position 120,716 of record JANRKS010000002.1, on the reverse strand, counting down.
GGGCCCGACGATGGGCGAATGGCGATTCCGCTGGCCAGCGTGGCGCGCCTTGAGATCATCAGAACAGATCAGCTGGAGCCATCGGGGGAGCACGAGGCAATTCAGTACCGCGATGACATCATGCCCGTGGTGCCGGTTGAGCGCGTGGTTATTGAACGGCGCTCACGCCCCCGCAGCGACGCGCCGGAGGCGAGCAACAACGAAGCCAACGTCATCGTGTTCGGTCGCCCAGGTGCCTATATGGGGCTTGTGGTGGCCGACATCCTGGACATCGTTGAAGGCCCCGTGACGTTGCAACATGCGGGCACACGGCCGGGTGTGGCTGGCACATTGATCCTTCAGTCACGCATCGCCGAGATCCTTGACCTTGACTATGTTTTGTCCGCGGTGCTTGGAGAAGAGCAAGCCCGTTCACTGCTGAAGTCGGCTTGACCATGGAACAGCTCTGCACGTTCTACTTGGATTCGTATTTCCTCGCCGTAGACGCGCTGCGGGTGCAAGAGGTGTTGAGGCAACAGCCTCTCACCCAAGTTCCGCTGGCGCCACCAGCGATCAAGGGCTTGATGAACCTACGTGGACAAATCGTGCCGGTGGTCGATTTGCGACATCGCTTTGGGTTTGCACCGCTGCCACCTGGCAAAAAGTCGTTCAACGTCTTGCTGCGTGGTCAGGACGGGTTGGTCAGCTTCTTGGTTGATCGGGTTGCAGACGTGATTGAGGTTCCTTCGGAGGATTTCGAACCCATTCCCGAGACCCTCCAAGGCGAGGGCCGCCGCTTGCTACGCGGCGCCTTCAAACTAGAAAAGCGCTTGTTGCTGGTTCTCGACGCCGTTCGCGCCATGGACGCTTCGGAACTTTGACCACCTAGGGAAGAGAGAGCCGTTCGATGCCTTCAAACACCAGTAGCTCCATCCGCCGCGGGCTCTCACGAGTCACCTCGGTCACGCTTGTGGGCCTTGGGGCTCAAACCGCAATTGCATTCTTCGCGTTTCGCGAGGCCGCGGCGGGGCGGAGCCTCGTTATGCCCGTCGTGATCTGCTCTGCCACCGCGATCGCGTTCTTCGTACTTGCCCGTTCCGTGGCCGGGGGAATCGTTCGTTCGTTCGATTTGCCGATCAAGGAAGCCCAACGCGTACTTGAAGCCGTGGCGAACAACGATCTGACCGCACGGCTTAACAACGCGGATCAGAACGAGCTCTCGGACTTAGCGAACTCCATCAACCAAACGGTTGAGACATTGCGAAGCACACTTTTGAAGGTCAAGTCGCAAAGCGACACATTGACACTAGCCGCGGACGAACTGCGGATGGTGAGCGAGCAGATGAGCGCCAATGCCGAAGAAACCGCCGCGCAGGCCAACGTGGTGACGGCCGCCTCGGCGCAAGTGATGCGGAATGTGACATCTGTGGCGGGCGCAACCGATCAGATGAAGGCGTCTGTTCAGGAGGTTTCGGACAACAGCTCCAAAGCGACGGGCGCCTCCATGCAAGCGGTTAAGGCTGTGGAATCAGCCAGTGGCGCCATTCGACGTTTGGGCGATTCTAGCGCTGACATTGGCAAAATCGTTCGCATCATCAACAGCATCGCGGAGCAAACCAACCTTTTGGCACTCAATGCCACCATCGAAGCCGCGCGCGCAGGCGACGCGGGACGTGGCTTTGCGGTCGTAGCAAATGAAGTAAAGGAACTCGCCAACGAAACGGCGCGCGCCACGGCGGACATCGCGCGGAAGATTGAAGCCATCCGCGGTGACACACAATCTGCCGTCGCCGCCATCGGTGACATCAAGGCGGTTATTTCCGGCGTCAACGACATGCAAAGCGCGATCAGCACAGCCTTAGAGGAGCAACGGTCCATCGCTTCAGAGATCGCGCATACGCTGGGTGATGGAGCGCGTAGCACGCAAGAGATCAGCAGCAACATCGCCGGTGTGGCGGATGCCGCGCGAAGCACGTCGTCGGGCGCGGCCGACACGCGCCGTGCCGCTGACGAGATTACCCGCATGGCAGACGGGCTCAAGAAGGTGCTTTCGCAATTTGCGTATTGAGGGAGCGAACCGGTCAGATGCGGGCAATGATCATAGACGACTCGCGAGCCATGCGGAGCATGCTGCGCAATTTCTTGAACAAGCTGGGGATTGACGTCGTCGCTGAGGCGGGGAATGGCCGCGAAGCGCTGGAGGTGTTCGCGCGCTCGTTGCCGCTAGACGTGGCACTGATTGACTGGAACATGCCCGAAATGGACGGCTTCTCATTCTTGAAGATCGTACGGCAGAACCCCGCTCACGCCGCCGTTCGCATGATGATGGTCACCACCGAAGCGGAGGCCAACAAGATCCTGGACGCCCTCGACGCAGGCGCGGATGAATATCTCATCAAGCCTTTTAGCCGAGATGGCTTCAGGGAAAAATTGGTTCTGATGGGGCTATTGGACGCCTGACATGAGCATACGCGTCCTCGTCGTCGACGACTCGCTGGTCATTCGTAAGGTTCTTTGCGACGAGCTCGGGCGTGAACCCAACATCACCACAGCTTCCGCTCAAGATGGCATTGCCGCGCTTGAAAAGGTCACCACATTTAACCCGCACGTCATGGTGCTTGACCTTGAGATGCCCAACCTCGACGGCTTCGGCGTGCTCCGTGAGCTGCGCAAACGCAACAGCCGCCTGCCCGTCGTTGTGTTCTCCACCTTGAGCGACCGCGGCGCCAGAGCCACGCTGGACGCCTTGGCGCTTGGCGCCTCTGATTACCTCAGCAAGCCCACGGGTGGCGGCATCGATAAATCACGCGAGCTGCTGCGCGACCTGCTCGTGCCAAAGGTGGTGGCGCTTGCCACACGCCGCTCAAGCGACTCTGCCACAGAATCCGGGCGCAAGGCGATCGCGGGTCCAACCGCGCAGCCGATGTTGGCCGCGCCATCACAAGCGCCTGTCGGCCTCATCGTGATTGGCATCTCCACGGGCGGCCCCGTGGCTTTGGCACAGGTCATCCCGTTCTTGCCGGCCAACTTCAGCGTCCCGCTCCTCATCGTGCAACACATGCCGGCCACGTTCACCAAGATGATGGCCGAGCGGCTGAGCAGCACAGGCAAGCTGAAGGTTCAAGAAGCCACTGGAGGCGAGGTCATCAAACCCGGCGTGGTGCTGCTTGCACCCGGTGATCAACACATGACGTTGGCCGCAGACGCCCATGGTCAGCTGCGAACGGTGCTCGACAAGAACGCCCCTGAAAATGGCTGCCGCCCTTCAGTTGATGTTTTGCTGCGTTCAGCGGCGCGGCACTACGGCAGCCATCTTCTGACCATCATCATGACGGGACTTGGCGCCGACGGCACGAAAGGATGCGGCGCCGCAGTGGCCGGCGGGGGCAGCGTGTGGGTTCAAGATGAAGCCAGCTCCGTGGTGTGGGGCATGCCAAGCGCTGTGCTGCGGGCGGGCCATGCGTGCCGTGTGTTGCCATTGGATGCCATCGCGGCAGAGCTGACAAAGGTGCATGAGTCGACCCTCCGCGGCGGGTTGCCGACGCACCGGAGGACGCCGTGAGCCTTCTGCGAGCAGACTTCGACTTCGTGAGGGAGTTGGTTCTCAAGCGCACCTCGATCGTGCTTGACGACAGGCAGGCGTATCTTGCGGAGTCGCGCTTGCTGCCTGTCGCGCGCAAGTTCAACCTCAAGGATCTCTCAGATCTGGTGACTCAGTGCAGGCTTCATCCAGACGGGGCCGAGGCCCTGGCGTCGGTTGAAGCCATGACAACCAACGAGACGAGCTTCTTTCGTGATGTACATCCGTTTGAGGCACTCAAACACCACGTCATACCTGCGCTCATCGCCGCACGCAGCAGCGAACGCCGGATCAACATTTGGTGCGCGGCCTGTTCAACAGGCCAGGAGCCCTACAGCATCGCCATGTTGGTGCGCGAGCATTTTCCGCAACTGGCCTCCTGGCAGATCGACATTATGGCCACAGATGTCGCAACGTCGATCCTCGATCGGGCGCGCGAAGGTGTGTTCAATCAAGTTGAGATAGGCCGTGGCCTGCCGGCCCAGTTGATGGTGAAACACTTTGAGCGAACCACCGACGGTTGGCGCGCCAAGGATTATCTGCGCAACGCAATTTCGTGGCGGCAATTGAACCTCGTGGCCCCGTGGTCAGGTTTGCCGTCGTTAGACATCGTGTTCCTTCGAAACGTCCTCATCTACTTCAGCACGGCCACGCGGCGTCTGATCATGGACAGGCTGGTGGCTCACGTGCGCCCAGACGGCGTGGTGTTCTTGGGCGCTTCCGAGTCACTCATTGGTGTGACTGATACATTCACGAGCGTTACCGTTGGCCGCTCCATCGCTTACAAGCTGGCAGGAAGAAGTTAGCCATGACAAGTGCGACATCCTTGAACGAGCAAGTTGCTGCGTTGGTGGAAACGATCTTTGAATCGCTTTCGATAACGGTCAGTCATGAACTCAACGACAAGGGTGACACATTTGTGCGCAGCAGCGTCGCGCTCAAGGGCGGATTCGAAGGCATGATCGCTGTCAAATGCAGCACAGGCTTGGCCCTTGAGCTGGCTCGTCGCATGTACATGTCGGGCGACCAAGCGCCGTCATTGGATGAAGCTCAGGACGCGGTTCACGAATTTGCGAACATGATCGCGGGCAACATAAAGGGCATCTTGGGGCAAGCGCAGATGTCGTTGCCCAGCGTTCCCGAGCAAGGCGCCTCAGGTGTATTCCCCTCCGTTGGGCAGCTCGCCAGCGTGGACGTTCCCGTGGGCCAGGCACTGGTGAGGGTTACGGTGCTGGACACCGCCTCGCGCGCAGCGGGGCTTTAGCCTCGGCCGCGCACGCGATCGATCAAGCCCGTCGCCAACCGTGTGAGCCCTTCGTCGTCGAGCCCCAAGAGCGATCGGCCGATCATGATAAGCGTTTCGACTTCGTCGCTGTCCACCTTACCGACGTAAAGACCAACACGCTTCGTGATGGCGTTGGCAAAACGCACAAGATTTGCCGCCGAAGTTCGGTCCGTTGAATCGTAGTCGCCGCAATCGGCAATCGCTTGGATGGCCTTTTCAGGCACCGTCCAGCGCTTGGCCACGGCCACGCCCACCTTGCGATGGCTCTTCTGTAACGTGTCCACCCAAACCGCCGAATCCATCCACTCTTTTGTGGATCGCAAGGCCATGATGTTCTCGGCCTCAAGCAATAGCGTTGCCAAAACAGGCTTGCCCACATCGTGAAGCAAACCCGCCAAATACGCGTCTTCGGGATCGCCCACGCCCATAAGCACGGATAGATCACGCGCCAAAATGGCGACGCCGATGGAATGATCCCACAAGCCTTTGGTTGCTTCGGCGATGCGCGAGTCGCGCGATTCAAAGATTGGCCGCGCGGCCGCTTCCATCAAAACGGTCTTGAGCTTGTTCGCACCCAAATAGGTGACGGCGTGCTGAATGTTGGTGATGGGTTGACGCGCGCCAAACGCCGCGCTGTTGGCGGTGCGAAGGATACGGACCGCCAAAATGGGATCGGTTTCGATAAGGTCAGTGACCTTCTTGGCGCTAAAGTCGTTCTTGCGCAAGATCTCCAGACTCTTGGTGGCCACTTGCGGCAAAGCGGGCAACGCCAGCCTGTCTTGCTCAATGCGAGCAAGCGCGATCTGCTCAAGCTGCGCCGCCACGCGAGCGGCGGCATCAGAGTCATTTGCTGTTCCTGGTTGCGGCATCCGTGACTCCTAGGCATCCATGCTGGCGCGAGCTTCCGACAACGTTGAATACACCTGTACGCCGGCCGTCTCCTCAAACAATTCCAAACTCTTTTTGATTTCGGCCGGCCCCACCAGACAAACTGAGAGACCAAGCTTCTTACTGGCTTCGGCCAATTCTTGCACGACTTGAACGTTGCGTTGCATGTCCACAGGCATTTTTGTGGCGTCAATGATAATCGTCTCGAAGCATGCTTCGGCGATCTCCTGCACCGAGTCTTTCATCAGGCGCTTGACGCGCGTGAAATATCGGTCGAGGCGATCTTCCTTGCCAACGAAGGCCGAAACAGCAAGGACGTTTTCTTCGCGCGTCACAAGCTCTTGACCATCAAAGAAGCGCCCCAGCATCTCATCAACAGCTTCACCCGTAAACGGCTTGGCGAGCAAGTCGTCAAAGCCTTCATCTTTGACCTCTTGGGCCAGATTGTTCGAGCTCTTCAGAGCCATCGCAAAGCATGCCGTGCCCGGTTGCAGCACGCGCAGTTGTTTGAGCAGCACCGCGCCCTGAACGTCTGGCAATTCGCGGTCGATCAAGATGAGACGGAAGGTTTTTTCGCGGCAGATCTTGAGGCCCGCCTGCCCGTTCAGCGCCGTCGACAACGAAAAGTGTTGGGGGATCAAAGTCCGCAGCTTCTTGGCCACGTTCTCCATGTCGTCGATGACCAAGATATCGCCGAACTGGCGTGCGCCAGCGTCCGGTGACGCGGCCGAAACCCCCATCGCTTCGCGCTCCGACGATGACACGCCACGAGAAGGCTCGGGCTGGGCGGTGCCAAGGCTCGACAAAATGCCGGGATCCTTTTGCTTTAGAATCTTCAGAATCTTGGCCTTGAGTTCGTCATTTTTGAACGGTTTGAGGATGTAATCCTCAATTTTGTTCTTCATGACGTCGGCGATGATTGAGCGTTTGGATTCCGAAGTCAGCATCAGCACAGGCGTGGCGTTACCCGCCTCGCGCATCTTGGCAAGCATGCCGGGGCCATCGAGGTTCGGCATCGTCACGTCCAAAACGACGAGCGCATATTCCATCTCTTCAAGATGGGATAGACCCTGCAAGCCGTCTTCCGCTTCGTCGACCTCGAAGCCCATCTCCTGCACGACGCGGGAGACGATCATGCGGATCGCGCGACTATCATCAACTGTCAAGATGCATGGCATGTGTACGTCCTCTAAAGTTACGGTCCTGGGGCCAAAGCCAACATCAGCGATAAGGGGCCCGACGCTAAGCCAATGCGCCTTGAGCCATTGGCGAGCCGGTTGTTCAGTTCAGCGGGGGCAACGATCGTGGGCAAGCCCAGCGCTTGATCTAGATTGAGCGCCGTCTTCACCTGACCGGCTACCATGTTCAGAATTTCTCGCAGAGTGTCCTCAATCAACAAACGATCGAGGTCGTGTGGCTCCATCTGCAACATGCCGGCGGCCAAAGCGCGGGAGCAGCTCTCATCGCTCAACAGGGCGATGGTGATGGGCACGCCGCCTTTGATGGGCAAACACGCCGCGATCCACGCGTCTCCTTCCACGAGGCTGCCGGGCATAAACTTAATGCCGCAGATGGCCGCAGTTACGTCCGACACGCAACTGACCAGCTTCTTTTCGTCAAGTTGCGACACTGGGCTACCCGCCAGCATGAAAGCCATCCCTTGTCGTCCGCAAAACCAACCAAGTGTTCATGCGAAGGCCTAGGCCGCTCGTTGAAAACGCGAAACTGCTGTTTTCAGTTCGCCAGAGATGGACGCCAATGACTGCGCCGCTCCGTTGGCCGATTGGCTGCTGTCTGCCACGTGTACCGCAACAGATGCAAAGCCTTCGATTTCCGTGGCGATCAGATTGGCGGCATCGGCGAGCTGACTAACGTTTCGCCCGATCTCGGCGGTGGCGGCCGATTGCTCTTCCACCGCAGCGGCAATCGACGTTGAAGCTTCACTCACTTCGCCGATCACCCGCTCGATGCGGTCGATCGCTGCCACGGCCCCCGCCACATTTTCCTGCATGGCTGCGACACGACGGGCGATGTCATCCGTGGATTCTGCGGTTTGGCGCGCCAATTCCTTTACCTCCGATGCAACCACCGCAAACCCTTTGCCTGCTTCACCCGCCCGAGCCGCTTCAATCGTGGCGTTCAAGGCAAGCAGATTGGTTTGTTCGGTGATCTCATTGATCGCCGCCATGATGACGCCGATTTCTTCACCACTTTTCCCCAACTTCGATATCGTGGCCGCCGCTTCCTTTGTCACGGCGCTGGCGTGGTGAACGATTGTGGAAGCGCGTGCGGCGCTGCGAGCCACCTCGCGGATGCTGGCTTCAAGTTGCGAAGTTCCTTCGGCGGCCGTTTGCACGTTGCCACGCATCTCGGTGGCGGACGCCGAAACAGTTTGGGCGGATATGGATACGGCGCCTGCGTTGCGGGCCAACACCTCGCTCGCCGAACGAATGCGCTCGGAAATGTCATCGAGCGACGACAGACCATTGCCGATGGACGAAACGACGCCCTGCACGTCCGATACAAACGTGTTAAGCGATTCGGCGGCGCTGCCAATGTCGTCAGCCTCGTCAACGGCTGCGCGTTTGGTCAAGTTCTTGGGCGTGCCGGCCAATTCATGTACCGATTCGCGCAGGCTTTCGATCCGCAACGAAACCTTTTGCACCATAGACAACACCACCGCGCCGCCAACAAAAGCACCTAGGGCCAAAGCCGCCAGACCGCCCCACAAGAACATGGGTGGAACATCACTGGCTCGCGTAAGCATCACGAACCCCACGATGCCCCCCACGGTGGGCAAAGCGGTTCCCACCAACGCCGCCGTGACTAATTTGGAAGAGATGCTCACGGCAAAAGTTATCGGCCAGACCCCGTCATGGCTTAAGGCCTTGCCTTGTTCGTTGGGATCCGCGTGAGTCCAGCTGCTGCTGGGTCTCCGCGGCGAGCGCCGGCAGCAAGGTAGCGATCCAACGGATGGCGTCGCCGTCTATCGTTGTTGATGATCGCGCGTCAAGCTCAATGTCGGCCAACCGAGCCGCGTCCGTCAGCAGCCCAAGCGGCAGCAATGAACCACGCAGCCGGTGAACCAGCCCCGCAAACTCAGGCACCGACGTGGCCACCGCGAAGCGCTGGGCATAGCGTGGGATCTCTGCCAAGAACAGACTAAGGATCTCCTGTGCGCCCTGAGCGTCCCCCCCAAGCAAGGCCGCGAGGCGATCAATGCTGACGGTTTCCCGTTCCTCACGCACCTGCATATGGATTTGCATCGGCAACAAGGGCGGTATCTAAAGAACGGCCTTTGGCTGTCGATGAAACAGTCGTGTCCGAAGCTTCTTCGCGGGTGCTGATCGCCGAAGACGATCCGGTGTCGGGTCGTCTATTGGAGGTCGCATTGGCGCACGCTGGTTTCGACGTTCGTCGCGCCGACAACGGTGAGACCGCTCTGGCCCTGCTCAAGCAAGTGGAATTTGGCGCGCTCGTGACAGATTGGTTGATGCCCGAGATGGATGGCATTGAGCTGTGCCGCCGCTTGCGGGCCGAGGTGCCACACAGGCCTGCGGTAATCATGTTGACGGCACTGGCCAGCCAGGAAGCTCGCAGCCACGCGCTCGCCTCCGGTGCCGATGATTTTCTCGGTAAACCTTCGGAACCCGCCGTGGTGGCGCAGGTGGTGCGCGCAGCGTTGGCGAGGCGCGCCCAGCCCTCCCCTTCGTCCGCCGACCTATGTCCCGTCAAACACACGGGTGTGCCTCCCTTCGTGGCGCTGGGGGTGGCTGCCAGCACAGGTGGCCCCGCCGCCTTAGGCGCGTTTCTCTCAGCCCTAACGCCGGGACCCGAAACCTGCGTTTTCGTCGTGCAACACGGACCGGCTTGGATGATGGAGGATCTGGTCAAGCGCTTGCGGGAACGATCTGCGCTGCCGGTGGAATTGGCCACGTCGGGTGTCGTGGCGCGGGCGGGCCACGTTTTCGTCGCGCCAGGCGAACGCCATATGGTTTTGGATTCACAAACAGGGCGCATTCGGCTGCTCGACACAGCGCCCGAAAACTACGTTAAACCAGCGGCCGATCCGTTGTTTAAAAGCTTGGTCGTGGCTTGCGGTCGGTTCACCATTGGCGTCTTGCTGACGGGGCTTGGCCGCGATGGCGCCCTGGGTGCGGCAGCCATTGCGGGCGCGGGCGGGGCCGTATTTGTGCAAGAGCCTGCCGATTGTGTGGCGCCCCATATGCCGCAAACCGTGCTGGATTTCGGCGTGACCCGCGCGGCCTTGCCGCTGGCCGCTTTGTCAGCAAAGGTGGGCTCAGAAGCCAAATCGTTCTCGCTCGAGCTTGAAGGCGAACGTCAAAAGCTAGAAGCGCGCAAAGTCTAAGCCAGCGCGAAGACTTTAGCGCGTCACCCGTAACTCCAAGCGTTCATCATCCGGGGCAACCAAAGTCACCACGTGCCCCGTTTGCGTGTGTAACTCGGGCCAGCCTCGCTTGGGAGGGCAGTTGCTCCAATGTAAACCGACCTTCTCAAGCGCCGACACGGCATGGCCGCACACCATGTTCACAAGTTCATCAAGCGCCAGGTGGCCAACGTCATGGCCCTCAAAACCGGGCAGCAACCCTTTGGCCAAAGCGGCACCGGTCACCCGCGAGACTGAAATCCATAAACCCAGGCGGGCCCGCCCATTGAGCTGTATCCCTGTGGTGAGAAGGTCAACCCGAGGTCCCGCGTCCAAGGGTTCCCAGGGCGTCTGTTTCGTGCGTAACCCCGCCACGCGTACCAACAAACGCTGCGTACAATCCACAAGCTCAGATTCCGCCACTTTGCTCGCGGGCGCGGCGGCCGTCTTCGCTGCAGGTTTAGGCCACAGATCCTCGAAAGCTTTCGCTGCCTGTTCAAGCAAAGGCGCTGAGATCGCGCCCAACTTGACCAACGCCTCGCCAATGCGAAGGTGTTTAAAGCGTTGGTACTCAAGCGCCTGTTCAAGCTGAAGTCGAGTAAGTTTGCCCAACTTCACCGCAAGCACACCAAAAGTCACATCGTTGGTTCGTTGCGCTTCATAGACGGCCAACGCATCCGCTCGTGACAGGAACCCCAAATCCACCGCGCACTCGCCAAGTTTGAGGTTCACCTCCTTTTGCAGCGCCAAAGCAGCGGCAAGCTGCGGCTCCGTCACGAAGCCAAGGCGAACGAGGTATTCGCCGAGGAACACAGGCTCGTTTCGATTTGGCGACGATGACGCGTCCGAGGTCATGGCAGAAATCGGAACATCGGCAGCTTGTCCTGTTTCTTTGACACCACCGCGCCGATTGCGAACAGACAACTGACTCATAGTGAGCCATTTTGTAACGAGGCTGACGTGAAAAACTATGAAAGGGTGCCGCAATTGAGCGAATCTCGTGACAACGTGTGCGTCTCACGTACCATGGCGCAGTTTGAGCGTGGCAACTGGGTCCGGGGGGGAGATGCCGCTTTTGCAGAAAACAGTTCTTATCGTGGACGATGACGCTGGCTTGTCCAAGTCGGTGAGGCAGGTGCTTGAGCGCCAGGGCCTACAGACGCACACGGCGAGTTCAGTTGAGCAAGCGCTCGCCCTGCTCAAGCAACCAATCGACTTGATCCTGCTGGATTTGGGCTTGCCCGACATGAGCGGCCACGCGCTGCTCAAAAGCCTGCGCGACGCAGGCCGCCTGGATCTGCCCGTCATCATCATGAGCGGCACGGGCAACATCGAAGACGTCATCGAAGCCATGCGCAACCGCGCCGCCGATTATCTGCGCAAGCCGTTTTTCCCCGAGCAACTCACCGCCGCTGTGGATCGCGTGCTCAAAGAACACGCGCCTCGCCACACCCCCTCGATGATGCCTGCAGCCGCGTCTGTGTGGTCGCTGGATGAGCTGCTAACGATCGAAGAGCGCGGTTCCGTCTCAGCGCGCGAAAAAGATATTTTGGGCCTGCTGCTGCAAGGGCGGCGCGCGCCAGAGATGGCCACGGCGTTGGGCATCTCACCGCACACGATCCGTAACCACCTCAAGGCGATTTACCGCAAGTTGGGAGTCCACTCCCAGGGGGCCTTGGCTGAGTTTTTGCTCAAGCGGCGTGAAGAGCGCGAGAGGATCAGCGAGCCCTAAGCTGGCATGAGTTTCATGGGTGTCCGCACTAACGTGACCGTAACACCCGGCAAGGCCCCCGCGTTTCGCTTGTGACCATCGGGTGGCCGAGGGCATCCAAACGCAAACGCGGCCTGACCCTAGAGTGGCTGCGCCTTATCGGTTGGCGGCGTGGTTGACCCTGCTACATACGCACACACCCGTAAGTATTTTACGTATATCTGTTTAGATAAAAAGGTCTACCCAACGGGTAAATATGGGCGACACCAAAACGACCCAATGTTACCCTATTCGCTAGTCGAATTACCCATACGTCGTTTTGTGGGTGGAGGGATCCGATGCAGCAGCAGTTCGTTTGCCGGTTCGCGTTCGCAAAGGCGCAAAGCTTTGCACGCTCAGCTTTGTACGCTGCCATTGTGTTTGCCACGGCCTGCACGGGCAGCATCAGCGGTGGTGACAGCAGCCAGAAAAGCCCTGATGGCAACGACGTCGCCAACGGCGACCAGAACACCGACAGTCCTCCGCTATCGGAGCCCGGCGCGCCCGCACCTTTGTGCAAGGCACCCAAGCCTGGCGTGGTTCTGAACCGTCGTCTTACACAGTCGCAGTTTCAAAATGCGGTCAAAGAGCTGTTCGGCGCGGCGGCTGCCACGGCGAACACATTTCCCAAGGCTTCGATTCGCGAGGGCTATCGCACGTTTGTTGATGCCAACAGCGTGACCGCGGACGGCGCAGAACAAATATCATCAGCGGCCACAACAATCGCCACCAAGGTTACAACGGACGTGAAAGCCTTGGCCGGTTGCGCCCCCACGAACGCCGCGGACGACGCCTGTGCGCGCGGCTACATCGCAAAGCTTGCGCGCAAGGCGTACAGGCGGCCCCTCGAAAAGGCCGAGCTCGATACGTTAAATAACACCTACAGCAAACTGATTGGCGCCGCCTTCACACCGGCCGAATCTTTGGGCGCCGTCGTGGAACTTGTGCTGCAGTCGCCGCAGTTCCTATACATCTCAGAATTCGGCGCCAAGACAGGCGCTTCAGGGGACGTGGTGCCATTAACGGACCACGAAATTGCCTCGCGGTTGAGCTTCTTGTTGTGGGATTCCCCGCCCAACGATGAGCTCTCACAACTGGCCGACGACGGCATGCTGCACGAATCGAAGGACGTCGAAGCGCAGGCGCGCAAGATGCTGTCTGATCCCCGCGCGCTCAACGTGTACGGACCGTTCTTGGAAGATTGGCTTGAGCTTTATCGTTTGGATAGCCAAACCAAAGACGCCGCCCGATTCCCCGAATGGAATGAGAGTTTGGCCACAGCCATGCGCTCTGAGGTCAGCCAAGCCGCCACTGAATTGGCGTTCCGTGGCGACGGCTCGATCGCTGGTTTGTTGGCCGGCAAGAGCACCATGGTAAACGCGTCGTTGGCCAAGATCTACGGTGCCGATTCCAGCATGGGTGACAAGTTTGCCAAGGTTTCGCTGAACGAAAGCCAGCGCGCGGGCCTGCTTACATCGGCGGCGTTTTTGGCGTCGCACGCTGGTTCTCAGGAGTCCTTCCCGGTGGCCCGTGGTGCCTTCGTGCGGCGCCACATGCTTTGCCAAGACATCGTGATTCCAGCCAACATCGTGATCGAACCACCCGCCGTGGATCCGAACGTGCGGGGGCGGGAACGGTTTAACCAGCATCGCAACGATCCCACGTGCGCCGGTTGCCACGCGATGATGGATCCGATCGGTTTTGGTTTGGAAGGCTACGACGCGCTTGGCCGCTTCCGCACCACTGAGGGCAACAACTTGACGGTCGACACAAGCGGCGAGCTGGTGGACGCAGGCGACATCAGTGGCGCGTTCAATGGCGGCCCCGAGTTGGCAAAGCGTTTGGCCAGCAGTGAGGTGGTCAAAGGCTGCTTCGCGCGGCAGCTGTTTTCATACGCCATTGCGCGCAGCTATGGCGACGACGATGCGTGCGCGATCGCGTTCATCGAAAACAAATTCTCGGAAGCCAAGGGCGATCTCAAAGAGCTGTTGGTGGCACTGAGCCTGAGCGACAACTTCCTTTACCGCCGGGTGCCGCAATGAGCGCAGGAGGAACCACCATGAATCGCAAAGTGGCCGCCGATCAAAAGCGGGTTGACCAAGAGTTACAACACGCACAAGCGCACAAGACTGGTGCATTCGTTTTGGGCCGACGCGCGCTGTTGCGGGGCGTGGGCGGCATCACCTTGGGTCTGCCATTCATCGAAGCGCTCAGCGGCAAAGCGCAAGCCGCGCCCGGCGTGCCAAAGCGCTTCTTGTTGTGGCACCAAGGGCAGGGAACGCAATACAACCAGTGGGCGATCCCGGGGACCAGCCCCACCGACTTCAAGCTGGGTTCCATTTTGGAGCCGATCGCTCCCTACAAAGATCGCATGCTGTTTCTGCGCGGCATCGACAACAAAGTCTCGGATCTCGCGACCGGCGATGGCCACACCACGAAGCAGAGCACGTGTTTGACGTGCGCCCCCAATGGCACGGGGCCATCGTTTGATCAGGTGCTGTCGTCGCGCATTCGCAAAACGGGCCAGCGCTCAAGCTTGAATTTGGCTGTGGGCCGCTCGGCGAAGATACGGCTTTATGCGGGCCCCGGCGATCGCATTGAATCGCAGGGCGATCCGCGCAAGGTGCTGGCTTCGCTGTTCACCACGAACGATCAGTCGGCCAAAGAACTGGAACGTTTGGCTTTGCGTCGCAAGTCAGTGCTCGACGGCGTGAAGGAGAATATGGCCAGCTTCCGCTCGCGGCTTGGCACCGAAGACAAACGCCGTTTGGATCAACACTCAGATAAGCTTCGCGAGCTTGAGATGCGTTTTGCCGCGCAAGGCAGCACGTCATGCACAACCCCGAAGCTGACCTTGCCGGCGGGCTTTAACCCCGACGCGAACCACGAAGCCAGCGCCGAAGCGCAAATCGAGATCCTGGCGATGGCGTTCGCGTGCAACCTCACACCCGTGGCAACCGTCGAGTTCACAGACGATCACGACCCGGGCGTCTTCAGCGGCTTTCTTTCGGGATACGCGAACTGGCACGACATGGTGCACGCGGGGGAATCCAAGCGCAACATCAGCGGGCTGCTGTCGGGTTACCGTTGGTATGCGTCGCGGTTTGCGAAAATGATGTCGCGCTTCTCTGAGGTGCAGGAAGAAGGCGGATCGTTGTTGGATCACACAGCCATTCAATGGACGTGCGACTTCGGCTATGGCGCGGGCCACAACGGCAATTCGGTGCATGCGGTGTTGGCGGGCAGCCTGGGTCCTGACGTGAAGATGGGGCGGCTGCTTTCGTTCACCGACGTCGAGCAAGTGTGGAATTCCACCGATCAGTCGCTCAACAACCTCTACGTCACCGTGCTGCAGGCGTTCGGTCAGAAGGACACCACCTTCGGCACCCAGGCCAAGGGCGTCAAGCCCGGGCCTATCACGGGCGTGTTTTAGGCCCCGTGCTCTCATTCCAACGGCGCCGAAGTCGCGTTGCGCTCATCCGACGCCGTCGTTTTGTCACTCGGCTTCGATCCGATAGATGTGCTTATCCAAGTCAAGGACGTAAAGTTCGCCGGCTGCATCCTCGCCGAAGCCACTGAGCCCGCCTACACGAGTTCCGGCGGCCTTCACCTCTAGATCGTCTGACAGATCGGCCTCGCAGGTGGCCTTCTTGTCTTTGACGATGAACGAATTGATCTTGTTGCGCGGGTTGTCGCCGAACACGTAGCGTCCGTACATCGCAGGGATCTTCTTGCCTCGGTACACGAATCCGCCCACGACCGCTGCCGAACAGGCGGAACTATCTCCGCCGCCGCACGAGAACCCCATCCTCATATAGGACGCAGCGGCGGCACTCCATCCGGGGCCATCGTGTGGGTACTCAAATACGGGCAGATAATCTCTAGGCTGCCACGCCACAGCCGTGAAATAGGGGAAAGGATGCAATCCCTCCATGCCCGACTGTTTTTGATGTTGTCCCTCAACCAGTGTGGGGTCGTATCCCCATCCAAAGTTCAGATCACTTTGGCCCGGAGGTACGAAGTTCACTTCCTCGTAGCTAGCCTCTCCCACGTCGCCAAAATACATATCTCCGGTGGCGCGATCGAAGCTGCCTCGGAATGGGTTGCGCACCCCCTTGGCCCACGAGTGAATGTCGGCGCCAGCGGCCTTTAGGTTGCCGGGCACGGTCTCGGACGGCTTATCGACATCAAATCGCAGGATCTTGGCCAGCTTCTGTTTATCGTCTTGGCCCGCTTTGAACTTGTCCCAACCGCCCCCGCCATCCCCAATGCCCGCATAGAGTTTGCCATCAGGCCCGAATCCCAACATACCGCCAATGTGATTGTCCTCGGGGTGTGTCACGGTGGTGAAGACCTTCAGCGTTGTTTCCGCTTTGTCGGGCGTCGTGGATTGCTTGCCCTCAGCGATGACGATGTCGCCCGCAGCGCCCGAGGAAAGGGGATCCGCCGCTCTGCGCGTGTAGAACACGAAGAAGCGGCCGTTCGTTTTGAACTGCGGATGTAAGGCCAAGTTGAGCAGGCCCCGCTCCGACGTGCCGTCATTGCCCGCGATCATCACGCTGTCGGTGAAGTCTGCAAACGGCGTGGGCTCAAGTTTGCCATCGCGCAAGATTCGAATGATGCCGCTCAGTTCAACCACGAAGATGCGTGGATCGCCTTCCGCTTGGGCGATCGCCATAACGCTGTCAGACGCCGTGGCCACGGACGTCAACTTGAGTTTTGGAGGAACGCAGCTAGCTGTGTTCACGACGGATAAGGTTCCGCCACTGCCACCAGCCGATCCCCCGCCATTACCTCCGTTGCCGCCGTTTACGTTGCCTCCTGAGCCTCCCGCGGTGTTGTTGCTGCTCCCACCAGCGCCAGAATCACCACCTTTTCCTCCAGAGACATCCTCACCACCCGAGCCTCCGGAATCGCCACCGTTACCGCCCTTATTGGACGATGACGACGAACAGGAAACGACGGCCACCGCCATGGCGGTGGCGCTCGCAAGCATGGAAACAACGAACTTAGTGTGACGCTTCATTGGACCTCTTAAGATGGTTAGGTGTCGGGCGTTCCTGCGAACATCTAGGGACACGCCTTCAATTTAGTGATCCAGGCGTCGATGAGAGCGACCGCCTGCGTATTGAGGACACTGGTGCCTAGGGCCGGCATGCGAATGTTTGCAATGGTGCTGTTTAGACGAACAGAAACAATCGACTGGCTGTCGGGACCCGCGCTGCCCGGCGCGATCAACATGGCGCCAGGAATGTTGTAGGTGGTCTTGGAAGGCACCACGTTGCACGTTTTGGTTTGCGCCAATGTCGTGGCGTAGCGAAGATCCAAGGAGACCTCCATGGCCCCGCCGGGCCGGTGGCAGTGTGAACAATTTGAATGCAGATAAGAACGAGCGCGCGCTTCTGTGGTGGCCGTTGTGGAGGTCAACGGGTTGGGCAGTGCGGGAAGCTTCGCCGGATCGCCAATCGGCGCTGTAAACAACGCCAGATGAGTGAAGGTTGCCAACTGGTTGGCCACCTTGTTTCCGCTGTACACGAAGTCGGAGTTGAGCTGCGCGGTCTCAAGCCCAAGCGATCGCCCCGCCGCCTCGGTGTGACAGGCCAAGCAATTGGCGCGACTGGGGAACGTCCATCTGATGTTGCCAACCTTTCGATCAGCCGCGTCCTTGTCTTGCAACATCGCGTCTGTGCCATTCGGCGGCCACTGGTACGTATAACCGAGCCACGAACCGTCCTTGAGACGGACCATGAAACGCGTCTCCAGCATCTGCCCATCAAGCTCAAACGTTTTGATCAGCGTGGTGCCGATGGGAAGCTCCCAGTCGCCATCCGCTTGGACCTTGATCTTCCCGCCTGCAGGCAACGCCATAAAACGACGTTTGCTGGCGCCGTCAGACCACAGGGGCGAAGCGACGTCGTAGGGGATCACGCCTGTTGCGGGCTCGCGGGGGTTTTGCTTCTGCACGCATCCCGTGTCGCTGAGCTTGGGTGGAATTGTATCGGTGGCGGTCGCTATGGCGATGCAAGTGGTGTTGTCAGGCAGGCTATCGATGCCAAAGTCGACACGCACAGGTGCCGCACCCGCTGCACCTCCCTTGCCGCCTTGAGAACCAGCTTGGCCACCGCCAGCGGCGCCGCCTTGAGACGCCCCCGCTTGGCCCCCAGCACCGCTGCCCGCTTGAGACGACCCGGCTTGGCCACCGCCAGCGGCGCCGCCCCCCCCACCGATGGGCGAATCGCTGCCCGCCCTGCCGCCGTCATCCGTGAACTCGCCTCCCGCGCCACCTTCACCGCTAGGGCCGTCCTCTCCTTGGGGCTGGCAGCCGCCTAAAGTGCAGCTTGCAACAAAAGCGGCCAGTGCCAGGGGCGTGAGAAAGGTGGACGTTTGCATGGGCATCGGAACTTCCTAAGAGACAACCAAGCGTCGTTTGGGGGCCCGTGCGCAGGGCGCCGCAGCCCGTGGTCTTAGCGCTAAGGTGTGTCTAATGTGAGTAAATACTTAGGCAATACGGGAAAAAAGTTCGATTCATGCGGCCATGCACCTCAACAAAGGGCCGCGACGGGCACGGGGACCCACATGTCTGTCTATGTTACACAAGACGTCGTTGGCCCTTTCGACGCACACGCTGCTCATGGAGCGCACCGATGATTTTCATTGGGCTCACGCCTTCAAGAGGAAGGTCTCTTGACGTGATAAAGTCACGCCTTTGGAAGAGCACGAAGACTCTGCACCGACGATGGACCTGGCCTTGGGGTGTGCCCGCTTCGTGTCCGAAGTCGTGTTGGAATACCAGGGGTATGTTTGCGGTAAGGGGGCCACGGCCGAGGCCAGTTGTGGTTTCGGTTTATGTGGGCCCATCTTTTCGCCGCTAGGCGAAACCCTCGTGGGAGTGGAGCCGTCGGCTGCGCTGGCCGATCAGGCGAGACGTCTGCGCCATGATGGCTCCAGGGTCTACACGGATGTCGTAACGGCGGATGTCCCATCGTTCTTCCGCGCGAATCGAAGTGCCTTCGATCTTCTGACCTGCGCGACGGCAAGCTCGTCGAGTGGCACACTAGATAGCTGGTTGGCTGCTTTTGCCACCTCACTGCGCCCCCAGGGGCTAGTGGCATTCACAGTCGGCTACGCCGAAGAAGGCACCACTTTGGGGGTCGCGGGCGACGATCCGGGCGGCTGCCGGCACAGCGAACCGCATGTGCGGGCGGCGTTGCGGGCAGCGGGGTTGGCAGCGAAGCTGGTTCATCCAGTGTCTGTTGGCGCAAATGCCACGGGTCTGAACCGCTTGTTGGTGCTGGCAAAGAAGCCCCGCTAGGCCAGGCCGAAGCCGGTGGCGGAGCGAGGCGATTTGATGAGGCTCACCAGATCATCGACCGACAACGCACCGGCCACGTCCGTGCCTTCAAGCACGCCTTCAAGCAGGGCTCGTTTGTCTTCATGCAGGGCCAGCACGGCTTCCTCAACGGTGTCTTGCGCCACCAAGCGCATAATCGTGACGGGCTTGGTTTGACCGATGCGGTGGCACGATCGCTTGCTTGATCTTCAACGGCTGGGTTCCACCACGGATCAAGATGAATCACCACATCGGCGCCCGTGAGGTTCAAGCCCACGCCGCCCGCTTTGAGCGAGATGAAGAACGCATCGCCCTGCCCGGCTTGAAACTTATCCACCAATTCACCACGCAGCCGCGCAGGTGTGGTGCCATCGAGGCGCAGCGTGGTTAATCCGGCGGCGTTCAAGGCGGGCTCGGCAATGTCGAGAAACGAACGGAACTGCGAGAACACCAGCATGCGGCTGCCATTGTCGTGAAACTCAAGCGCCAACCGCACAAGTTCATCCAACTTCGCGGAGGAAGGACCGGCGTCGGGGTGAACCAAGCGCGGGTGGCAAGCCAATTGTCGCAGGCGTGTCAACGCTGCCAGCAGCATCATGCGCACGTCCGGGTGTTCGTCGCGCTCTTTGCGTTTCTTCTTCGAGAGCGCGTCCACGGTGGCCGCGCGCAACGTTTCATAGTGGCGCGCCTCCACCGCCGAGAGCACCACTTTGCGCACCATCGGTGTGCGCGGGGGCAGCTCTTGCGCCACGTCTGTTTTGCGTCGGCGCAAAAGATAAGGGCGCACCACCTGCGCCAAGCGGCGCCGGCGTTCCGCATCGTTGTAGCGTTCGATGGGCACTCCGAACACGCTGCGAAAGCGTTGCCAACTGCCAAGCAAACCGGGCGAAATGGTGTGAAACAAGCTCCACAATTCGCTTAAGCGGTTTTCAAGCGGCGTTCCAGTGAGCGCCAGCTTCCAATCGGCCTGCAAGCGCCTCACGGCACGCGCGCGATCTGTTTGTGCGTTCTTGATCGATTGTGCTTCATCCAATACCAGCGTGGCAAACGGCACAGTGGATAGGGCCTCAACATCGAGCGCAGCAATCGCGTAGCTGGCCACGAGCACATCCCCCGCTCCCACCCCAGGCAATAGCTTTTCGCGGGCGCCTTCTCGATATGAGATGACCTTGAGATCAGGCGAAAACCGCGCGGCCTCTTGCAGCCAGTTCGCTGACACAGATGTGGGGCAAACAACGATCGCGGGCCCCAGCGCCGCGCGGTGTTCAAGCAAGGCCAGCGCCTGCAGCGTTTTGCCCAATCCCATTTCGTCGGCGAGCACGGCGCCCGCATTCCAATGGGCCAAACGCGCGAGAAACCGCACCCCGTCCCATTGGTAAGGGCGCAACGCCGCGCCCAGCGTTTCACCCACGCGCGGCACCACCTCTTGGCTTTCGTCCAAGCGCCGACGGAAGGCTTCAAACGCCGCATCGGCGGCCATTTGCTCGGGATGCTGCACGAGTTCGATGAGTGACTGCACATGCGTGCGGCCCACCTTGAACGCACCTTGGTGCACGGACAGATCGCCATCGGCCGCGGCCAACAGTGTGCGCAACTCTTCTTCGAGCTTGGCAAAGCGGTTGCCCTGCACCAACACATACCGGCGGCCTTCTCGTGCAGCCGTGAGCAGTTCGGCCAAGCGCACATCGGTACCATCTTGCAGGCGGGCGTTGCCATCCACGGCGAACCATTCGCGCTGCGTGTTCACGCGCAACTGCAGTTGGCCTTTGCCCACCGACCCGCCTGATTGCAAGGCACCTCCGCGCGGCCACTGCACATCTAGACTTTCGCTGTGCTGCTTGAGCTCCGTCAACCAATCGAACACGCCATCGCCCGCGGGTAAGTAGAACTTGTGCGCGCCTTCGATGGCGAATGCATTGAGCTTCAACTTGTCTTCCAACGCAGCGGCCAAGCCTTCTTCTTCGGCGAAATCGCGTTGCACCGAATGACGTTGCGAGAACACGCCGCCCATCACCACACTTGGCCCTTGTGACACGGGCCAAGCGGGACCGTTGGGCATCGGCCGCACGTAGACCTCGACGCCCAAGGCACCGTTTTGCTCGGGCACCAAACGCACCACCAAGCGTGGCTCCTGGCGTTTGATCTCGCCGATCCAACTCGCCGGCAACTCCATATCCACAAGCGGCTGGATGGGCTGCAAGCGCGCCAATAAATCTTCTTTCGCTTCAACGGAGATGGGCACCGGTGCTGCGGCGAACGCGCGCACCACAGCGGCGGTGGCTGGATTCAATGCCGCCAAGACCACGTGGTTGGGATCTACGGGGGACACAGCGATGACGTGCCGGCCATCCCGCGCGGCTTTCATCATCTGCGCGGGTGACAACGACAGCGGCCCCAGCTCGAACCCCGGCAGAAGATTGCCGCCCGCATCCTCGGTAAACCGCACGAGCAAACGTGCGTTCTCGATCACAAGTGGCGTTTCGCCCTGCCCCTCCACATAACAGCGCGGGTGATCCGCCATCGCCGACAAGCAAGCAAACACAGCCGCATCGCCATTGCTCGGCGCCATCGTGGGATCAAAGTGCATGGGATCAAAATATGCGCGCACCACACGCAGATCGTGGGCGTCCAAGCTCGACGATTTGACCCGCAGCTCACGCCAGTCGAGGCGCGCCCCGGTGGAATAGCCCTGGCCGTTTTTGCGGCGCTTCTGCAAGACGGGTTCCACGGTGAAGCGCCCCCCAACGGTGCGCAGACGAAACCCGATGCGTTCAGGTGTTGTGTCTTGCGGCGCAGATAGATCAGATCGATCAAGCTCTTCATCAAGTTCACGCAACACATACGTCCAGCCCGGCGTCGCCAGCACGTCTTTGAGGTCGCGTGCTTGCGACGCTGACGCGTCGCTGATGAACTTCAAGAACGCATGCGTGGCGGCCAACTGCACGTCGCGAGGGGGGGCCACATCTGTGTGGCGCCGATCGGTCCACAACGTGAGCCGCGGCAATGCCGTTTCCCAACCCATCAGTTGCAAGCAACAGTAGGTGGTGCTGCGCGAGGTGGGCGCATAGAGATCTTCTTCTTTGAAAACGAGGTAAGGGCGGGTTTCGCGCCAAAGCGATACCGTGCTGCCGCAATAGCGCCCGAGCAGCCGCGGCGCTTGATCTAAAAACGGCAGGGAGGCGCGCAACCAATCAAAAAAGCCCGCCAATACGGGATCATTGGGTGGCACATAGGCCGCGCGTGTGTGCAGTTCGAGCAATGCCTGGCGACGGGCGCGCGCAAAGGCTTGCAGGCGTTCGGCCACCGCGTCTTGCAGCAACTTACCAAGCGAACCCAGCAAGCGCGGACTGCCCGTCAGGATGTCTTCGAAGGTCAACGCCGTTTGTTGCCCGCTGGCCATGTAGTGCGGAATGGGCGAGTCGGGCGTGCCCACGGCCAGCATGCTCAAGAACGGTTCAACGCCATGGGCGGCCGCCCACACGCGCAGCGCTCCCGCCTCACGGGGCGGCAGGGAAACGTCTGGGGATTCGGGCTCGGTTGTTGACATGAGATGTTCAAGCCGTGGCTGGCTTGCCGGTCATAAACGCCAACATCAGTGACCACAAGCACAGCGCCAAATTCTGCATGGGCAATTGCAAGCCCGTCGGCAACGCGTAGATCGCCGCCACGGTGGGAATCCACACCCCCCAGTTGGCCAACAACATGGGCAAGGCCGTTGTTTCGTAGAAATGGCGATCGAGGGCCGCCCAGGTCCGCCGCCAGGAGAAGCCCTTGTCGCGCCATAAGTAAGCCAGCGCCAAAGTTGGCACAGCCCATAGCGGCCCATAGAGCAATTGATCCAAAGAGCATTTGATGAGCACCGTGCGCAGCGATGAGTCGGTGCCGACAACCCGGGCCAACACCTCGTAGAGCCAATTCACTTCGGCGCCTTTGCAGCCCCAGAAAACCACCAAGAAGATGAATGAGCCGAGCGAAAGCATGTGCTTGCGGTGGAACAGGCGCAAAAACACAGACGGAATCACGGCCCCCCACAAGGCCGTGGACACGATCGCGAACCCATAGCCCCACCGTTCTTTAAACGCCGCCAACGCATCCAAGGCTGCGCGCGCTTGGTGGGAAAAATAGTAACCACCAACCACCAGCAAAGCCATGGCCCACAGGATCAAGCCAGGCCGCACGTTCGCCCGGGCGGCCCGCAGGCCTTGCACCACGGCGTCTCGCAACAACATGCGCGCAGCATGACCGCCTGCGCTGGCGGTGTCCACGAAAGCCACGAGGCTCTCGCAAAGTTATGGCATAGTTTGGGGCCGTGGTGCAGCCCGCCCAAATCAACCGCATGAACCTGTGGTTTGTCGGTGCCGTTTGGACGTTGACGTTGATGTGCTCCCCTGCTTTTGCGGAAGTGCCAGCCGACACCGTGTTGTCAGTGGTGCGCACGCCGCATTTGAATCTGTGCCCCGACGCCGTCGCGATCGCCGCCAACGTGGTTGGCAAATTGGGACGCAACCCATTCACGCTTGCGGCCAACGCGGTCAAGCGGCGCGTGGAGGTTCTGCTGACGGAGGTCGGCACGGATGTGCAGGCGCGGGTGTGGATGGCTGAAGGCGATGAAACCGCCGCTGAAAGAACCTTCCACGGCACGAAAGAGGAATGCCAAACCTTGGGTGAAGCCGTGGCGTTGGCGGTCGCGCTGTTGATCGATCCATTGTCATTGCAAGCCGAACCGAGTCCTCCACCGCCGGCTGCAAAAGCAAGCGTACCTGTGACGACGCAGGCACCCGATCGGCATGCGTCTGTTGCTGTTGTGGGCGTGGTATCGCATGGCCTCTTGCCACAAACCGCTTACGGGGTGGGCACGCACACAGAGATCGCGTTGCACAAACAAACCGATGCGCGGGCCGCGCTTTGGCAGCTGCAGGCGGGGGCGCTGGTTTTGTCGCAAGTGCGCCCCGTCAGCGACAGCAGTTTCGCGTTTGGGTTGGCCGCCACCTGGGTGGGCCTGTGCCGTGGCTGGGTGCGGGAACGTTGGCGGGTCACCGGGTGCGCCAACCTGTTGGGGGGATTGATTCACGCCGTCACTTACAGCCCCGCACCCACGTCGCCGGGCGACAGGCTTTATGTGGCCGGCCAAGCTCACGTTTGCGCGGCCTGGAGGCTGTGGGGACCGGTGCATATCGCCCTCGATGCAGGTTTGGTTGCGCCCGTTGTGCGCCACCGGTTCTTTGTTGAGGGGACCGAACGCACCGTGTTTCAGCCAAGTGCCGTTGGGAGCCACGCCGGATTGGGGTTGGGCGTCTCATTTCAGTGAAGGAAACGGCCGAAGCTCACATTACCAAAGCATAACGGTGCCCGAGCACGCCCACATATCCAAGCTTCCTCCGGCCCGACCACTTTCGGTGGATTCGATCTATGACAGCCACGCTCACTTCGTGTGGTTGACGCTACAGCGCATGGGCATCTGGGCTTCTGATCTTGAGGACGCGTGCCAAGATGTTTTTATCGTCGTGCACCGCCGCCTGCACACATATGATCGCGCGGCGAAGCTCACGGCGTGGCTGTTTGGGATCTGTTTGAAAGTGGCGGCCGCCTACCGACGCCGCGCACACCGACGGCAAGAGCAGCTCACCAGCGAGGAGCCACCAGCGGTGGCCCACGAGGGCCAATCCCCTGAAGCGCGGGCCGCGGCCAACCAGTTTCGGCAACGCATGCAAACCTGGCTCGATCGGTTGGACCTTGAGCACCGCGCTGTGTTTGTGATGTTCGAGATTGACGGACTGCCATGCGATGAGATCGCTTCGCAGTTGGGCATTCCTGTGGGCACCGTCTATTCGCGTTTGCACCATGCGCGGCGTGACCTCGTTGCTATGGCCCAAGGCACCAAGAGCAAGAAGAGATCAACGAAACCGGGGCGTTCACGATGATTCATTTGGCAAAGGAGGGCGCAGATGGAACCACGTCGACTGATTGACAGCACCGATGTGTCCGAAGAGTTGAGGGCGGCGGTGCGGGGTTTGCCTAAAAGCGAATCGCTCTCGATGATCACGCAGCAGCGCATGCGTAACCGTTTGGCCGCAGGCATCGTGACCGTGGGTGGCGTGACAGCCGCAAGCGTTTGGTACAAAGCGATGGCGGCTGTCACGTTGTTGGCCGTGGTAACAGGTGGCGCAATCATGTTCCGCAAGCACGCCACACACGCTCCGGTGCTGCCGGCCCGCGCCGTGGTCAGCGGGCCGGCAGCACCGCCCGTGCTGGCACCACAGGGGCCGCGCGTTGAGGCCGCCATCGATCCGGTGGCCCCGGCAAAGCCCACCCGCCGCAGTCACCGCGCACAACCCGCGCCCGCGGCCGTCGCGCTGCCCGAGACACAAGATCTGGCCGCCGAGACAGCTTTGTTGGTGCGCGCGCAAAAGCGGCTCGCTTCATCGCCTGCCGAGGCGCTTACGGCCGCTGACGAACACAAAGGTCGATTTCCCAACGGCGCTTTGGCAGCGGAACGCGAGCTGCTGGCGGCGCAAGCATGGATGGCTCTCAAGCAGCCCGAGCAAGCACGCAGCCGTCTGCGCTCGCTGTTGGCTGGCCGATCGGGGGCGATCTACGCAAAGCGGGCGCAGCGCTTGTTGGATGGCCCGTGAGTTCAAAAATCACGCACGTTCTCGTCTGCTTGTTGCCGCTTGGGGGCTGCGCGCCCGACGTCAGTTTGGCGCGCGAAAGCAACGCATGCACACAGTTGATGCGGCTGCCTGATGCACCCGTCATTGACGGGACGCTGGAGCCCGGGCTGGCGCTGCAGCCATTGCCACGGCGGGGGTGGAATACGTCGGCCCCCTTCCCTGAAGACTTTGTGGCGCGCTATGCGATGGCGTGGCGGCCCGACGGACTCTATGCGTTTGTGCAAATCACAACGCCCCGGGTACAGGCGTCGGTCATCCCCAACCTATTTTGTGGCGACGCCGTTGAACTGTTTGTGGATGCCGACGGCACGTTCAGCCAAGCGCCCGCCTACGACGCGCCTGGTGCCGTGCAGATCGTGATACCAGCGCCTGCGTCTAACAGTGACAGTGAGGTCGCGGACCTTTATCGAACCTATGAACGGCTCGGCCCTTGGTCGCAGCCAAGCCTCGTGGCGCGGCGGACAACAGACGGATATGTGGTGGAGGCCTTGGTGACGGCATCGGCGCTCGGATTGGCTGCATGGGCACCAAGTGGCAAGGTGGCGTTCAACATCGCCATCGACGTGTCCGGCATGCCAGGCGCAAGCCGTGATTTTGCTTGTGAAGGCCGGCTGGGCCAGTTCGCGCTTCGCGTGGATCCGGGGGCCAACCCTGGCGCGTGCGCCCTGCCCTATTGCAACCTGCAATCGTTCTGCACGGCCTCGTTGCAGAACCCTTAGTTGCAGCCCGCGAGTGAGCACCCGGCCGTCCATGCGGGCTGGCCGTGTTCATAAGCACCAAGATCGGGCGCGCCCGACGCCACATCGTTAAAAGACGGTACGTCAAAGCCATCACGACTGATCGAGCCCACTGGTTTGCCTGCATTGATGCCAGGAGCGTTCGCGACTTTGAAAGAAAAGTCGCCCTGAGCTGGATTGGTGAAGCCCAGATCGGGACCAGAACTTCCGTTTGAGAACATGTTTTCAGACAACTGCGCAGACCCATAAGCGTCACTCACGGGCTTATAGCCTTTGCCTTCATTTAACAGCATCACAAGGTTGTTGCGGAGCACGGTGCCCATATTGCTGCCCTTGTTGCCTCCAAAGCCGAACGGTCCATACGGTGTGGATGATGTGTTCTTAACGGCGATGCTATTGTTGTAGCAAAGCGCGTTGTTCGCTTTGTCGTCGAAATACCCTTGGTGAAGGATGCCCCACTCCACGTTCCAAATGGCATTGTGGTCCACGATCACATTCTTGCACCAATCGGTGTAAAGCCCCGCGACGGCGAAGCCGTCCATGTCGTGCACCCAGTTGTGATCGATGCGCTGCCACTTGAGATCTGACACGGCCGTGTAAAGGCCCCCTCCGTCCCAGTCCTGCAACATGCAATGATGCAAATCGTTGTGATGAACGCGCGCCTTCAGGTTGCCTAGGTCTGAGTTGGCCAACTTGCGCGTGGTCATGCAACTGCGTCCCGTGAACCGAATGGTGTTGTGATCGATCTCGTGATCTGATGTTGGCGCCGCACCTCCGGTGTTGATGCCCGCACAATCCACTGACACGTAATCAACGTTCTCGATCAGATTGTTGGTGGCGCGATGGCCCTGCCCCAGCAGCGTGATCCCGTTGCAGGCAGAAGGGCCCAAGCGACTGTTCTCGATGCGATGGCCCTTGCCTGAAAGCACGATGCCTGTGCTTTGGCCCCACTGCAGATAAAAGTGGCCCGACAGATCGGTGATGTGATCCATGTAGCGCGCCGTGATGCCCGAAATGACAACACCTTGGCTGGCCGCCACGGATCCTCCACCGCGCCACGGGTAGCGCGTTTTGCCGTCACTCTCGTAGCCGACATTGTCGCCACCCGCGGCTTTGTCTGTGCTAATGGCGCAAGCAAACAGGGTTAGGTCGCGAATGGTGATGAAGCTTTTGCCGTCCAGGTCGAAGCAAAGCTCGCGGCGCTTCATTTGCACATCGGCGTCGGTAGGTGCTTTGCTGTCCGGAGGAATGATGAACAGCTTTTTCGCGGCGCGATCCAAATACCATTCGCCGGGAGCGTCCATCAGCTCTTTCTTGCCAAACAGGTAATACCGAGAACCAACCGGGTAAGATGAACCGTCAGATGTGTTGCCGCTGTCGTTGCGCGATTTCAGCGTCAGTTGTTTGCCCTTGTGATCGGTGACGGTTCCCGTAAAAGTCCAACTCCACGCTTGAAAATCGGGTTGCATGTAGATTCCTGCGCCCGCGAAGAAACCATCAGGCTTGACGGGCAGGTTTGCGTCTTCAAAGACACCAGTGGTCCAATTGTCGGCGCGGCTTTTCCTGATGAATTTGGTGAGCGAGGCTTTCTTGGGGCGGGCGATGTCGGCACCGTAATCAGGGTAACGTCCCAGATGAATCATGGCGCCTTGCCAAAACACCTGATCGCTTTGGTTGGTGGTGGACGTGAAGGTGAAGTTCGCGGTGGCCACGTAGGCGTTGTTCGCGTCCTTGGTGAATCCAGTCACAGGATCGGCGCCTGACACAGTGACCATCTCGTTCGGATAGGGCATGAAGGTGATTGGATTGGCAGCCTCGCCTGAAAGCCGAGGCGTAACTGTTTCGCGGTAGGTGCCGGCGCGGATCACAACCGTGTCTCCCGGTTTGGCCGCCGCAGCGGCAGCGCCAATCGTTGCGAAAGGCTTCGTCGCAGAACCATCGCCGCCGCTGTCGCTACCGCTGGTGGCAACAAATATCTTGGGGCCTGCTGGCAAGGCTGCCACAGCGCTGCCCCCCGCGGCACCTGCCGCTCCGGCGTCGTTAAGAGCGGTTCCGCCCATGCCCCCCTTGCCCCGACCGGCCACCCCCTCGTCACCTCCTTGGCCCCCTTGCTGGGTGCCGCCGCCCTGGCCACCTGTGTCCACCTCCGCAGGTGACGAGCCGCGGCCCTGTGGTGAGCATCCCGAAAATAGGCCAAGGGCCACTGCGACACAGCTTAAAAATCGCATGCCACTTAGTAATGGCCTGTCCCCCCACCCCCTTCACCACAAACGTGTGAAATAAGCGGCGAGTACCACCAGACTGTGACGACGCCTACGTCGGCGGCGCAAACGGCTGCACCCGCAACCGCTTTCAGTTGGCTGTCAAGGCGCTATCACGGCAGTCTCCTGTCCGACGGTTCAGCGAATTGAGGACATTTCTGCCACATCTCAAACGTTGCGCGCTTTGCTTCATCGCGGCGATGGCATCAAAGGCGTGCGGCCCGCGCCTGCATGCGAGCACCACCGCACCTGTTCACGTGGTTTCGCAGGCTGCACCCAACCACGTTGCCCCTGCGGCCCACCAAGTGCTGCAAAAGTATTGTCTGACCTGCCACGGGCAAGGCAAGTCGCGTGGCGGGCTTTCATTGGAGGAATTGTTGGCAGCCCCCAACCCGGATCACAACCGCTGGCAGACCGTCGTGGATCAAGTCGAGGCCTTCGCCATGCCTCCCGACGACGAATCTCAACCCACGCTGCAAGAGCGCGATCTGCTGACCCACTGGATCGACGCGAAAGTGCTCCGCTTTGATTGCACCGCCATCGATCCCGGCCGTACCACAGCGCACCGGCTCAACCGCCAGGAGTACGAAAACTCGGTACACGATCTTTTGGGCATCGACCTGCCACTCCAGGCGTTGCTGCCTGCCGACACCAGCGGTTACGGATTCGACAACATAGCCAACGCATTGACCTCATCGCCACTGTTGGTGGAACGCTATATGGACGCGGCTGATACAGCCCTCAACGCGGCGTTTTACGATCCGACCACAATCAAACCGCGCAAACAAATCATTCCGGGTGATCTCGCCGAGGCTGGGCACGGCACGCGTCCACGCGGCGACGGCTGGATGATCCTGAACAGCGATCAAGAAGATGAACTGGGCGTTGATGTGCAAACACCTTTCGAGACGAAGTATCGGTTGCGCGTCTTCGCAGAGAACTGGACGCGGCCGCCGATTCCTGGCGCGCCTTCAAAGCCACCGCCCGACGCGAAGAATGCGTTAAGCATCACGGTAAAGCATCCCGTGGTGAGCTTTGTGGTGGACGACAAGACCCAAGAACGCGTGCGATTTGGCAAGCAACGCAAAGGTTGGTTTGAGGCTGTGCTCACCGTTCCCGCCGGCAAGCATCACATCAGCGTCGCAGCCAAGCGCGATGCGCCGGCGTTGGCGTTGGCGTCACAAGGTGAAACAGTGCCGCCCGGCCTCGCGTTGCCGCCTTCATTTCGCATGGAGATGGCCGTGCATACGTTGGAGCTGCAGGGGCCGTTGACGCCGCCGCGCGACCGAGGCCCCGGCTACGAGCGTGTGTTCTTCACGCAGCCCACAAAAGGCGACCGCATTGCCGCCGCCACGGCCATCATTGCGCGGTTCGCTTCACAAGCGTACCGCCGCCCGCTGAAAGATGATGAAGTGCCACCGCTGCTGCGTTTGGCGCAAGCGGCCTGGGATGCTGGAGCCACCTTCGAGGACGGCGTGCGCCGCGCGCTGCAAGCCACGCTTGTGTCGGCGCCGTTTTTGTTTCGCTTTGATCGAGCCCCATCGCAACCCGCGTCGGGGCAGGTGATGCCGCTTGACGATCATGCGTTAGCGGCACGCCTGTCTTACTTTTTGTGGAGCGGTCCCCCCGATGAGAATTTGCGCGCGGACGCAGACGCAGGTCGGCTGCGCCAGAACTTGAGGGCCCAGGTCAATCGCATGGTTGACGATCCCAAGGCGAAGCGTTTAGTGATGAACTTCGGCGGCCAGTGGCTGCAGTTCCGCAACATCGACGACGCGGCGCCGGCCTTCTTCATTTACAGGAAGTTCGACGAGCCTCTGCGTGAAGCCATGAAGGAAGAAACGGTGCGCTTCTTCGCGCACGTGCTGCAGAACAATGAATCAGTGTTGGATTTTCTCAGCGCCAACTATACGTTCGCCAACGAGCTCCTGGCCAAACACTATGGACTCGCCGATGTCAGTGGTCCTGAATTTCGCAAAGTGAGCTTGGCCGGCACGCCTCGGCGTGGGGTGCTGACCCACGCGAGCATCTTAACCATCACCTCAAGCACCACACGTACGTCACCTGTGAAACGAGGCAAGTGGGTGCTTGAAACCTTGCTGAACGCGCCACAACCACCACCACCGCCAGACGTGCCCGAGCTGCCGGAGGGCCGCGACGTCAAAGGCAGCGTGCGCCACCTGCTGGAGGAACATCGCAAAAACCCTGCATGCGCCACGTGCCACGCGCGGATGGATCCCATTGGGTTTGGGCTTGAGAACTTCGACGGCATCGGGGAATACCGCACGAGGGACAAAGGCGAGCCCGTGGACGCCAGCGGGGAATTTAGCGGCAAGAAGTTCAAGGATTCTGCCGAACTGCTGCAAATCTTGTCTGAAAGCAAACGCGAAGCCTTCGTCAAAGCGTTCACCACACGGTTGTTGACGTATGCGTTGGCGCGCGGCCTGGCCCCTGCGGACAAGTGCGTGGTGGAATCCATCATGCAGTCCACGCAGGCCAAGGGCTATCGCTTCCGCGACTTCATCTTGGCGGTGGTGCAAAGCCCACTGTTTTTATACACGCGCGGCGACGAAGAGCCGGCCCGCCAATTCCGCATTCCCGCGAACACCCCGCCCTTAACAGCCTCGGAAACACAACCATGATCGTGTTGAAAAACAAAACCCTGGGACGGCGTGCGACGTTGCGCGGGCTGGGAGCCACACTACTGCTGCCTTGGCTTGAGGCCATGTCAGCCATAGGCAATCGAGCCAGCGCCGCCTCGCCGGCCCACCTTGCGCCGAAACGTTTGGTGTTCATGTACACGCCCAACGGGATGATCATGAACAAGTGGCTGCCCGAGAACGAAGGCAAAGGCTATACGCTATCGCCCACCTTGGCTGGCCTGGCGCCGTTTCGCGATGACTTTCTTGTGATCTCGGGGCTCGACCACGCCAATGGCGAAGCGCTGGGCGATGGGCCTGGCGATCACGCGCGCGCCTGCGCAAGCTATCTAACCGGTGCACACCCTAAGAAGACCGCAGCCGACGTTTCCTTGGGTGTGTCGGTGGATCAGCTCGCGGCCGCGGAGCTGGGGCACCTGACCCGCTTGCCCTCGCTTGAGCTTATCTGCGATCGCGGGCAACAGGCGGGCGCGTGTGACAGCGGCTATAGCTGCGCCTATCAAAACACATTGTCTTGGCGGTCCCCCACCAGCCCACTGCCACCGGAGGTGGATCCGCGGCTTGTGTTCGAACGCATTTTTGGGCCAACCGGTGCACACGATTCGAGGGCAAAGGCGGCACAAGCGGCCAGGATACAGGAGCGTCGAAGTGTGCTGGATTTCGTGGCGAAAGACGCGAAGAAGCTGAGCGGCGGGGTAGGCAAGGCCGACCAACAGAAGTTGGACGAATATTATACGTCCGTGCGTTCGGTGGAACTGCAGCTGCAAAACGCCGCGCATATTCCCACCCCTCGCATCCCTAAGGGCGCGCACCGCCCCACGGCGTTTCCGGCGACATATGAAGAACACCTGAAGATCATGAGCGACCTGTTGGTGTTGGCTTTGCAAACCGATAGCACGCGCATTGCCACCTTCATCTTTAGCCGTGAACTCAGCAACCGCACCTTCCCGTCGCTTGAGTGTTTCGAGGGACACCACGATCTTTCGCACCACTCAAATAAGCCGCACAAGATTGCAATGCTTGAGAAGATTGATGCGTTTCACGTGGGCCAGCTGGCGCGGATTGTGGCCAAGCTCAAAGCCACGCGGGAAGGCGATGCCAGTTTATTGGATTCGCTGATGTTGGTGTACGGCAGCGGCTTGTCGGACGGGAACAAACACCAGCACAGGAACCTACCAACGTTGGTATTCGGACGCGGGAACAACACACTTGGACCCGGTCGGCACATCAAGATGCCGCCCGGCACGCCCATGAGTGACTTGTGGTTATCGCTGCTTGGCCGGATGGGTGTGAAAGTGACGGCGTTCGCCGATTCGAAGGGCGAGATCAGCGCGCTTTCGGCTTAAGAGTGTGACAGGAGGCGGGGCAACGACAGCCGAGCCAACAAAGCCTTGGTCACCGGGCGTTTGCTGTCGACGAACAGACGCGCCCGCAAAAATCGTTGCGCTAGATCGCCGTTAAGCGCTTGCGTCAGCGATTGCGCTTGTTCTAGCGAAGTGCACGGCAAGAAATAGCAGGTGTCATCAAACATCACCGGACGCCCGTCGTGAGGGCCCACGACGTGGAACGCCAATCGCTTGTAAAGGCCACAGATCGCCACCTTAAAATTGGCAAAGCAGTAATCACCCACGCCGAACATCGCGAACGGTGGTTGCCCGTTATAGATGCGGCTTTTGCGCGCGGCAAACCTTGAGGCATGCCGCTGCAGATAAGACCACGTGTGGGGCGCCGCTTGTTCAAGCTCTCGCGTGTTTTGCCCTAACTTCGTTTGCGTGACGAGCACGCGATGGTTGGGGCCGCGCCCTGCGGCCACGTGCGAGCCCTTGCACAAGGGATAAAGGTGGCCCTCGTCCCAAAGGGGCACCACTTCACCCAAGCCATTTTGCCAACCGCCCGTTGCTTGTGTCCATTCCATTACCGCCGAGCAATCGTGTTTAAGCCCCGAACGCCACGTGAGGTCTGAAGGGCCCTCAAGAAATGCTGTTTCCTTCGCCAACATAACGTCGTTGACCAACGCGTTGTCGTGCATTCCCAAAGTGCGCGTGGGCGCGGCGGCGGTCAAGCTCGGATACACCGGCCAAACGGTCTGCACCCGCTCTTTTGATCGCAGAACCAGCAGCACAGCGTCCACGGTGGCGTCGAAGTGCACACGCGCATCAATCTCATAAAGCGCACCCGCGACCTTCATCCCCGTGGATTGAAGCAACACCTGCCGCGCCACCCCTGCCTTGCACAACATGGCCAGGGTGAAGTGTGTTCCCTGCAACGCGCGCAGCAGCCGCAGCAGCATCCACTCGGACACGTCGAAGTTGCCTCGGCCCGTGCGCGCCTCGAGGCCGCGATCCCCTTTGAAATTTGACTTCGCTGGCAAGTTGGTGCCGTTGAGGGCTCCGACGGCCGCGTTCGTCACCCATGGTGGATTGCCCAGCACCAAGATTGGCTGCGGCAACTTCGCCACCACATCATCCCAGTCAACATTGAAAAAGTCCGCACACACGAAGGTGGCGGCTGTGTGCGTTAGTGCCGCGCGCGCCGCCTCTAGGTGCGCCTCGGCCACATCAAAACCGAACAACTGCGAGCGAGGAAAAAACTCAGCGGCAGCGTGCAACAACGCACCCACGCCGCACGTGGGTTCAAGCACGCTGGCGGGTGGCGGCGATGTGGTTGCGACCACATCCATAACCTCACGTGCGAGCGTGCGCGGCGTTTGCCAGTCGCCACGTTCAATCCGGGCTCGCTGTGCGGCAGACTTCACGAAGGCGCCAAACTACTTTTGTTTGGGAAGATCACGGAATCCGATCAAGGCGATGCCTCGGCGGGCGATCACTTCTTTGACCTTGGCGCTCGTCCAAACGGCCATCACAGCCGCCCGGTCTTCGGCCACGTTCTCGTAGCCAGGATGCGAAATGGCACGCATCTCAGGATCGTCGGTGGCGGGGTGTTCGCCGATTTCGTAATCGCCGGGCCCCACGGTTTCCAACGCCTTGATCAAGGCGGCTTCGCGCTCTTGCCAAGTCAAGGTGTTGCCTGCGCGATCCTTCGGGTGTTCGATTGGCAGATGCTTGAGGTTTGTGCGATCAGGCGTGAGCTTATACTCGCGCAGCAGGCGCACGATCAGGTCACGCACCTTGGGATCGAGTGAATCGCAGCCCATGTGACAACCGCCGTTGGACACACGCGGCAGGCGCTTCTTGATAAGTTCAATTTGCGCACGCAACTCCGCTTCGATCTCTTCTAACTTCCACGTGCCCGCTTCTTTGTGTGAGGCGCCAGGCAGGCTCTTGTTGGGCCAAATGAAGGGGCGGAAGAAGCCGTCGTCGTCAACCAAGCTCGGCGCGTGCGTCAAGGGGCGCCACTTCACGTTCGACCATTCACTCGTGATCGCGAGGTGGATGCCAACGTCCACTTCGGGGTGAGCGTTCAGCAGGCGCACGGCCTCGGGGAACCAGGGGCCAGGCACGATCACGTGTGCCACGGTCATGATGCCTTGGGTGAATGCTTTCTCTGCGCCGGCGTCGATGCCATGCAACGCGCCCAGATCATCACCTCGCACGATGAGGCGGATGCTGGGACTACGGGAAACCTTCGCCGCAGCGGCTTTCGGCGCCGCCTGAACCCGCGCGCACGAAAGAACACAGGGCATCGACATTAACAGCCACAACACACGCCAACATGATTTCGTCATTGATTCGTCCTGATCTCGTAACAAAGCAGCCTGAGCCGGCTAATGTTTGCTTTTCTCGCGCCGCTTGCAACACTAACTCGCATACCGAATGCCTGGCGCGAGCTTATTTACACTTCTGGATGACATTGCGTCTGTGCTTGACGATGTGGCCACGCTCACAAAGGTGGCTGCCAAGCAAACGGCCGGTGTGTTGGGCGACGATTTGGCGCTCAACGCACAACAAGTGGCGGGCGTTCGTCCCGAACGTGAGCTGCCGGTGGTCTGGAAGGTTGCCAAAGGATCACTTTGGAACAAGGCCATCTTGGTGCCCGGCGCCTTGGCGATCAGCGCTTTTGCCCCCTGGGTCGTCACGCCGTTGTTGATGCTCGGCGGGGCGTTCCTTTGTTACGAAGGCGTAGAGAAACTGGTGCACAAGTGGCTGCACCCGAACGAACAAGGGGCACACGAAGCGGCCCTGGCGAAGGCGGCAGCCAGTTCCGAAGCCGAGGTCTTGGCGGTCGAAAAGGAAAAGATTGCGGGCGCCATCCGCACTGATTTTATTTTGTCGGCCGAGATCGTCATCATCGCGCTGGGCACAGTGGCGGGCGAGCCTTTGGTGACCCGTGTTGCGGTGCTTGCCGGTATTGCGGCATTGATGACGGTCGGCGTTTATGGCTTGGTGGCCGGCATCGTGAAGATGGACGATGTGGGCACGCATCTGCTGCGGCCGAGGGCCGGAGCGCCCGCGCCGTTGGTACAGCGCAAAGTTGGAACGCTGTTGCTCAAGACGGCGCCGCTTCTAATGAAGACGCTTTCCTTCGCCGGCACTGTTGCGATGTTTTTGGTGGGCGGTGGCATTCTTAGCCACGGCGTGCCCCTTATCGCGCTCACCTTCGACGCGTGGGCGGCGCACGTAAAGACGATCGCCGGCATAGGTCCGGCGCTCGCCGTGGTGGCACCTATGCTGTTCAATGCAACGTTGGGCATCATTGCAGGCGCGGTGATCGTGCCCCTGGTGCTGGGAGTGCGGCGATTGTTCCGAAAAAAGGCTTAGTGCGCGAAGCCCGCCGCGTGAAGCAACCAGCCGGCCAGCGCACCCGCCAACACGAGCCACACAGAGTTGAGCCGCCAACGGACAAGCGCCACGGCGCTGGCCACCGCAAGAAGGCACGTGGGCAGATCCACCAGGGCGGCGGCCGCCAACTGCACCGTGACCACAGCCATGAGCGCGAGCGACGCCACGTTTACGCCATCAAGAAACGCTCCAGCGCTGGACGAAGCGCGTAGCCGCGGGATCAAAGGACCACTTGCGGCCACAAAGATGAAGGCAGGTGCAAAGATCCCCAGCGTGGCAACCCACGCGCCGTGCGGCCCGCCTAAGACGTAACCAATGAAGGTGGCCGTTGTGAACACCGGGCCTGGCGTGACTTGCCCCACCGCCACGGCATCAATGAGTTGTGCGTCGGTGAGCCAATGTCGTTGCTCTACCAATGCCGTCCGCAAGAAGGCCAGCAACACATAGCCGCTGCCGTAAAGCACAGAGCCCGTTTTGAAGAACACCCAGAACAAACCCGGCAGCGTAGGTGCGCCTGCGGCGGCGGCGGCCGCTGGAACAAGCGCCGGAACAGCCGGCGACAAAGTGTTTGGAAGCAGCGCGCTTTTGCGAGCCGCAAACAGCGCCGCGAGCCCGGCCCCGATCAACAGCAGAAGTTCGTTTGTGCCGAAGGCCGCGGCCACAGCAACGGCCGAACCAATGACTTTGCACGTGGTCGTCTTTGCCGCCTTGGGTGCCAAACCCAAGATCGCTTGGACCACCACAGCAAGGACCACGGGCTTAATGCCGTAAAGCACGCTTTGGGCTTCAACGCGCGCGCCAAAGCGCACATAAGCCCAGCCGGCCGCCGCGGTGATCAGCATGGCCGGGACGATGAAGCAAACACCTGCCACCAACAACCCTGACCAACGTCGCCGCTGCCACCCGATATGGATTGCCATCTCGGTGGAGTTGGGCCCGGGGATAAGATTTGTGGCGCCGAGCAGATCTAAGAAGCGCTGATCCGTGAGCCATCTGCGGCGCTTCACCACTTCATCCTGCATCATTGCGATATGCGCCGCGGGCCCGCCAAACGCAGTCGCGCCCAAACGCAAAAACAGCCGCGCCAATTCGGCCAGCGACGTTCGAGCGTCTTCGTTCATGGCACGGCCGTCATACGCCGCAAGCCCGGGCAGCGTCAAGCGGCGCTGGAGCAGCGCAGCGCCTGCGTCGGCGCTACTTTTCCAACGTTTGCAGAAGGCCTCGTATGGTGTCGTGCGCCGTACGGAAGCGCGCGTTGGCGACGCACAAAAACAAGATGCTTTCACCGTGCCTGATCATGGTTTATTCCTGCGTGATGGGGTGGGACAAGGACGACGAAGCTTCGGCAGACGTCGCGTGGAAGAGCCGGCGCTCCGCCCACAAAGCCACATGCACGAGCCCGATCAAGGCCGGCACTTCAACCAAGGGACCGATCACCGCCGCAAAGGCGGCGCCGCTGTGAATGCCCAGCGCCGCCGTCGGCGGACAACAGCGAGTGGACGCTTCACGAGCGGACATCGTCAAAAAACGATACGCTGTTTGCTGAGTGGGTCAAGCCGCCACGCTCAATCGCCAAAAACGTCATGCGGAGGCTGTCGCCGCCATAACCGACGATTCACCAACCGTGCCGGGCAGCGCTGGCATTTCATCTTCTGCGTCCTTGCGTGGGCGGCGCCGTGCCACCTTCATTTCCACCTCGCGCGCTTTCTGCAAGGGGGTGCCTGGCCCTAACGATACGACGTTCAAGCGCCCAAGCAGCTCGGGTGACGTCTCAGCATAAATACGCGCATACGCCAACGCCCGCTGGCCAGTCACCAAGAGTGTTTGCTGTGCGGCCGTCAAAGCGCTGCGTGCCGCGTCTAAAGCGGCCTGAGCTTCCTCTGCGGCTTGTGCGGCCATCAACACGCGCGCGGCCTGCGCCTCAAGAACGCCTTTGTCGATGTCGCCGAACCGAACCTCGGCAAGATGTTCAGCGAAGAGGCGGAGCAAATCGTGCAACGGTTCAGAAATGGGGCTGGTGGTGTCAGACATGGCGAAGCCTCCTTGGCTGCCTGCATACTAAACACACGTTCAGTCATTGCGCAAGTCGGTTACTGGAACCGTCAGTGCTGTTATCGCGAAATTGCAACTCAAGGTTGGCTAAGCCGCGAAGGCAGGCAGCGTGAAGTGAAACGTGCTTCCTTGCCCTTCTTCACTTTCGGCCCAGATCCTGCCCCCGTGCCCTTGCACGATACATTTCGAAATGTAAAGGCCAAGCCCCACGCCGCGGCGATCGTTCTGGTGAATCTGTTTATAGCGCTCGAACACAACCGCGAGTTGGGACGCAGGAATGCCAATACCCGTGTCTTTGACGTAAAACCGTAACTCATCGCCCACCGTGGCAACGCGCACCACCACGCTGCCGTTGGCCCCAGTGAACTTGATCGCGTTGCTCAGCAGGTTCGTGAGCACCTGCAACACACGCGCTGGATCGAACGCGGCCTGCGTTTGCGAAAGCTCAATCTCCGCGCGAACGGTGATGGATCGCGCCAACGCTTGGGCGGCAAAGGTCTCAACAGCTTCCTGCACCACGCTGGTTGGATCCACAACCTCTTGTGTAACGGCGAGAGCCCCGGCGTCGATGCTTGCGACATCGACGAGGTCGCCAATCATCCTATCCATACGCGCGCCGGAGCGGCGTATCCGCTGGGCGTATGTGAGCAACGTCGCGTCTTCCTTCTTTTGTGCAATGCCCTGCTCGATCAGCGATGCAAACCCCACCACCCCGTTGAGCAAATTGCGAAGATCGTGGCTCACAATCCCCAAAAACTCATCGCGTGTCGAAAGGGCCTTATCCGAACGCGCCCTCTCACTGGATAGATCTCGATCGGTTTCGGCTCGCTCAAGGCCAACGAGAGCTGTTTGAGCAGCGCGTTCGACGCGCAAAGCTTCGTCGGCCGTGGCGCGTTCATGTAACAACGATTCATCCTCAAGCAATCGCTCACGTGTCAGATGCGCGTCGGGCAAAGGCATACGCGATTTGCGGTCGCTGTCTTTGCGCGCCTTGGCCACAACGCGATCCGCGCGCTCACGGGCCCGCGTGATGACAGCGTCCGCTGTCTCATCGATAGCCGCCAGGATCTCGATCAGTGAGTCGTCGGCGCGTTCGCGTTCCACGCGCAGACTTTCGTCGGTTTGGTCGCGCTCGGTGCCTTGGTCGTCTCGGTCTACAGGAGGCAAGACGGCATGGTATCTGAAAGTTGGCTCTTATCGTTACTAAACCCGCTGTCGTTGGGCCTTTCTTCGCGAAAGAGAAGCGCTGTGTTGTTGCCAAAGCCGGGCCGCAGCCGAGGCTACTGCACTGTCACCGGCAGGTTGACCTGCAGATCGGTGGAGCCGCCGATGCCTGAAAAGCCCATCGTTCTCACGGTTTCGGCAAGGGCCGCGGTTTTTACAGCGACGCCATTCACTGCAGGCATATGCCGCAGCGTTATGGTTAACAAGCCTGCGCCAGCGGATGCCGTGATCTTGTTGGCCAGGCCCACCGGCAGGCCAT
Organism: Deltaproteobacteria bacterium; assembly: GCA_033763315.1. Classification (GTDB taxonomy): domain Bacteria; phylum Myxococcota_A; class Polyangia; order Fen-1088; family Fen-1088; genus JAGTJU01. The sequence goes on along the minus strand of JANRKS010000002.1, from coordinate 80,914 downwards.
TGCTGTCGGCATCCGCGTAAGCCTGGCCGAGCGGTGCCGCAGGCTGTGCACTGGCAGGGCCATTCACCGCCGGACCTGTAAAGAAAAGCTGATGGGTGATGCCCTCGTCACGCACTTCTTGAGTGATGTCCGCCGGTGGCGTGGAAAGCTTGCTTTGCAGATTGATCGTCATGTCATACGTGCCAGGAGAAAGCACCAGGGGCGTGACGATGGGAGGGTTGCCACCATCGCCGTCGGGATCGTCAACACCAGCCACGATGGAGGCGCCGCCGCCCGTGGGTGTGGCCGTCAAAGTGATCGTGGTGATGACCTCAGGCTCATTGATATTGCCGACCTCGTCGCCACCACAACCAGGAACGATGGCAACCACACAGAACCAAACTAGACCACTGATGTATCGACCCAAATTGCGCATAAGAATCTCCACTTGGTTAAGGTTTCTCAAAACAACAATGACACCCGCAGCATCACCTGACGCCCCGGCTGATCGGCGAAGTAGCGCATCAGGCTTGTATACTCACGATAGCGACGACCCAGCACGTTCGCGCCTTGCAAAGCAAACTTGATCACTTGATTGCCCACGCGTTTTTCGGCCGCAATCGTTCCACCCAAAACAAAATACGCCTCGGGCGGTGGCGCCAGGTCGGCAGCCAGGTCGAAGCGAGATTGACGAGCGGTGTATGAGCCGGCCACCGATGCCATCACGTTGCTCATGCCCCAAACTTGGGCGCGTTTCACTGTGATCGACGAACGCACGTTGTTTGAAGGCACGAACACCAAATACGAGTGATCAGTGACGTTCCGCGCGCGGATGAGGGACGCCTGCGCCCCAATCTCAAGCCACGGCAGCGGCACCGCTGTGAGCCCACCGTCGGCACCATAAAACACCGCATCCACGGGCCGCGTGACGAAGCGCGGGAACGCGCCGCGAATGAGCACGTCGAAGATCGGCATACCGTCGGCCCCGATGGCGGGGGCAAAATAAATGTAGTCGGCGATGTAGTTGCCAAAGGCAGAGGCCTCGCCCGCAAGCTTTGCCGAGCTGTATGTGGCGGTTATGGAGGCCGAGTAGGTCGTTTCGGCGCCGAGGTTGGGTCGCCCGAGGCCGAACACGGGAAACGAAGGCGCGGTGCCGTTGAGGTATTGTTCATCGGGGTTGGGTGGCCGCGACGCCACAGAGAGATCCAGTTTGCTCGACCATTCGGTCGTGAAACGGCGGAGAGCGCCGAGCGACGCCGACACTGTGTGGAACGTGGAGGAGCAATTTATTTTCGCCGTCGCGTCCGTCACCCCGCCGCAAGCATCGTTGAGAAGCTGACCACTGCGCACAAGCCGCAAAAAATCATCTCGGTCCAAGGCCGCCGTGCGCGCGAGGAAATCGTAGCGAACGCCCGCTTCCAGCTCATACTCGTCCGCGATCAAACGTTCGGCAGCAAACACACCCGCGCTGCCAGCTTTATGATCAGGCACCAACGGCAAACCGTCGTAAGAGTGAACTTGCGCCATGCCCACCACGCCGATCGAGCCGATCAGATGGTGGTGATCGGAAAGATGAACGGGCGTGTGTTCGAGCGTCAGATCAATGTCGTGCGTCCACAACCGAAACGCGAATTGCGATCCCGAAACGGCCTGGCGGACAAGGGCGTATTCGCGGCGGTGATCGTATTGAAACGCATATGTGCCAGTGAGCGTGCCCACATTGCCCAGCGTCCATCGGGCGCGCGCCACGGCCAGATCGTGTGCCAGCGCTTGATAAGGGCGTTCGATGTTCGCATCGGCGCGGTAAAGCTCAAAACCAGATGGCTTGCCGCGCTGGATCTGCGCCATGAAGTCACTGGGCGAATCGATCCGGTAACAAAGGCAGACGCCAAGTTCAGCGGCCAGGTGCCGGAATGACAATTGATACACAGCCTCGCTGGCGCGGTAGGCGAGCGTGGCACCCGCCGTCCACTGCTCCTGGCCCGTGTTGTCCAACGCATAATCCGGCGTGCGCGCAGCCGCTTGCCGTTTGAGGCTGCCCTCAAGCTGCAACGTCAGCGCGGGCAGCGACGCGGGCACCGCTTGCACGCGGGTCGATAAGTCGCCGCCCCACCCATTGGAGAACCCGACGAGGTGGGTTTGCCCTTCGACACCGGGGCTGCGGCGCATGTCGGGAGGATCCACAAGCAGAACGCCACCGATGGCATCGGGCCCATAGCGCACACCCGATGCGCCGCGCACGACGCTGATGCGATCGGCGATCGCCGGATCGATTTCAGGCGCATGGTCTAGGCCCCAATCCTGCGCGCGGTGTCGCACGCCATCAACGATGATCGGTAAACGCCGCCCAAACTGGCCGCGCACAATGGGCTTGGCCAGGCCGTTTCCTGAGCGCAGCTGGCTTACGCCCGGGACATCTGCCAACGCTTCTGCAAGTGATTGGCCGCGTTTTCGCTCGAGCGCCTCATCGGAGATTGTGGCCGTGGATCGCATGTCGACCGTGCGCGTGACTTTCGTCTCAACGGCGTATTCTTCCACCTTGAACTTGAGTTCGATCTCAACGGAACCTGAAGGCCCAAGTGTGATGAGACGGGCGCCTGGCTCGAACGCATCGTGGGCCGCCTCAACCATCACCTTGCCCGCGCAAAGTCCCTCCACTTTCAAGCGGCCGTGTTCATCGGTGCTGCCCGCAAACGTGTGGTTGACCGTAATGTTGGCGGCCGACACAGGCTCGTGGTCGAACGCTTCAATGATGTGCACATCAAGCGTGGCCGCACAGTGGTTCGCCAAGACCGCCGGTGACGCCGCGGATTGCGCCACCGCGGGGGTGCAAACCATGACCAAAGCGCCGGTCGCTGCGGCTCGGTACAGGGTTGATGTGAATGGCTTCCCCATGGCTTCTGATTCCAATAGCAGGTTCACCACGCCCAAAGTGAAGGGCGGCCTGCGAAAGTGGCACGCCTGGGTGCCCCGAGGCGAGCCCCCCCCCGCCGCCGGAAAAGCGGACGGGTGGAGTAAGTGAATGAACCCGGAAGCATGGCCAGCGAAGATATTGCACCTGTACCGTTATTGCAATTCAAATGCGACAACGCGCGAAACGTCCCCAACGCGCGGATGTCTCGGACCGTGGCCTGGCGCCCGCAGCCACTTTCTGTCAACGTCCGGGCTTCGTGGCCATGGCTCACGTCACCTCCGAAAAGACTCAACAGCGGCGGCGTTGTCGCCCGATGAGGTCGTGGCGTCGCTTGAGCGCGGGGTGGGCCGCGCTGCTCTGTTTTGTCGTTGGCACCTTGGTGGCGCCAGCCGCTCACATCTACAACCACTGGGCCGACCACATCCACACCGCCAACGGCGTGTTGTTTCTGGATGGCAGGGTGCAAGCCGAAGAGCGCCCATCGTCGTTGCAAGAGGTGCTCGACGAAGTGCGCGGGGCCGCTTTCGGATCCGGGGACAACGACACGGCATTGGCGGCCGCCCGCTTTAGCAGCAGCGCCACCTGTCGATCCGGAACGCCCTCGCCCACCGAACCACTCGCGCAAGGCGACGGCTCGCTGCTGCACTTCGGGCTGCTGTTTCACGGATGCACACCCAGCCTACATCCCGTGCCCGCTCTTCTACGGTTGCATGTGCTCGACGAAGCCGTTCGCTTCGAGCGGTACGGCCACCCGCACACAATCCCGCCGCACATTCGTGGCCCGCCCGCACTCGCGTAGCAATCGCACCAACGGCCGCTGGTGCCGCCAGCCTGTTCACGCACCCACGTGCATGAGCGGCGAGCGCGCGCATTGGCGTGCCTTTCGAGAGCGCGCGTTCGGGAGTTTGCACAATGCCTCTGTTCATTTGGGTTCTATTTTTCGCACAATCGACGCCTTCACCTTACGACGTGACTGTTGTGGCGCCCGCCCCGCCGCGTAGCGCTTCACAAAGCGTGCGCGATCGGGAAGCGCTCCGCACCGCGCCCCACAAAACCGCTGACGATCTGTTGATGGTGGTGCCGGGGATGTTCGTGACCCATCACGGCGGCGAAGGCAAAGCCTCGCAAATGTTCTTTCGTGGCTTTGACGCGATCCATGGCCAGGACATTGAGGTTGTGGCCGGCGGCATCCCCGTCAACGATGTTTCGAACATCCACGGTCAAGGTTATGCGGATCTGAATTTCATTCCTGCCGAGGTTGTGCAACAGGTTCGCGCACAAGCGGGCGCATACGATCCGCGGCAAGGCGATTTTGCCGTGGCCGGGTCGCTGCATCTTCGCTTGGGATACGCGGAACCGGGCGTCACCGCGAAGGCGGCCTTAGGATCGTTCGGAACGCAGCGCCAATTCATTGCCTATCACCCACCCGACACCCAGGACGAGACGTTCGCGGCGTTCGAGCACTATCACACGGATGGTTTTGGTCCCGCCCGCGCGGCGGAACGGGCCTCGGCGCTATCGCAAGCGGTCTGGGCGCTGCCCGATGGCCTGAAGCTGCGCGTGCTGATCTCATCCTACGCCGCACGGTTTTCGTCGGCTGGTGTGCTTGCGCTTTCGGATGTCCGAAGCGGTGCCGTCGATCGTTTCGCCACATACGACCCCTCGCAAGGCGGCGCTTCGTCACGCTCGCAGGCCTTGGTTGAACTTGGTGAAGATAGGCCGGGCCAACGTTCGGGTTTGTCCGCGTACGTGGTGACGCACGGCATGCGTCTGCGCCAAAATTTCACAGGGTTCTTGACCGATCCCAATGGCGATGCACAGCAACAAATCAACGACGCCGTCACCGCCGGCAGCCACGCGTATTTTCGCAAACGTGTTCACCTATTGGCCCCGCAAGACACCATCGAGCTGGGACTGGTTGCACGGTCTGATTGGATCACACAATCGCAGAAGCGCCTCTCATCGATCGACGGCCGCGTGACCGGTGATGATGTGCAGGCCGTGGTGCGTGCGAACACCCTCGCAGCGTATCTGGATGCCGCCCTCCATCCTTCCCCACGACTCACGTTGCGAGGCGGCGTGCGGCTCAATGCCTTGGGATTCACCGCCACCGATCGCGGCGCCCGCGCTGCAGGTCAATCGCGCTCAGCGCAGGGTTTATCTGCGGGCCCAAAGGCAACCATCGACTTTCGTGCGTGGACCGATGGCCATATTCTGCTCAGCTACGGCGAAGGGTTTCGCTCGCCTCAGGCACGCAGTTTGGCAGACGGCGAGGCCACGCCGTTTGCGCGTGTGCGCAGTGGCGAGCTGGGGGTGCGAGCGAACGGGGCTTGGGGCAACGCTTCGGTGGCGGGCTTCGTCACGCGCCTGTCAGAAGATTTGGTATTCGATCCCCGCACCACCCGCAACGAAACCGTCCCCGCATCACAGCGTCAGGGGATGGCATTGGATCTCACGTGGCAGCACCTTGATTGGTTGCTGGCCACCGCCAGCGGAACATTCACGCGCGCGAGTTTCACCCGCAGCGACGCCCAGTTCAGCAAGGGCGATCTTTTGCCCTACGTGCCGCAATGGGTGGCGCGCGCGGATGTGTTGTTCAGGCGGGACATCACCGTGCGCGCCCATGCGTTGCGCGCCGAGTTCGGCACGGGCTTGTCTTTGTTGATGGGGCGACCGTTGCCCTACCGAGAGTGGGGGCACAGCATTTTTTTGGTCGATTCGGCGTTGCGGGTGCGCTACCGCGCCATCGGTGCGGGAATGTCTGTGTGGAATGTGTTGAACCGCGATTGGTATGATGGTGAGTTTGCGTTCGCGGCGCGGTGGCAACAAAACGGCGCGGCCAGTGTGGTTCCCGAACGCTTCGTCACCGTGGGCAATCCAAGGGCTATGTTATTCGAGGTTAGCCTTTTTCTTTAGGACGGAATATGCAAAAGCAGTGCGCGATCTTAACGTTCATTCTGGCCCTAGCTGGAATCGCTTGCAGTGACGGCACCACCGGCAAGCGCATCATCCTTCGCACGCAAGTGGAGCCCGCACGCGAGGTGCATACACGTTTCACCACACTTTCAGGCTGGAATGTCGAGCTAGCTGAAGCGGCAATGGCCACGGGGCCGTTCTATTACTTCGATGGTTCGCCCGCGTTCGTTATGCAACAAGCGCGAACCCCATGGCAGAGGCTTAAGCGCGTGCTGTTGCCGCCTGCACACGCTCACCCCGGACATTACGGCGAGGGTGTGGCCAAAGGGCAAATGTTGAAGGAGTATTCGTTAAATCTAATTGCTGGCCCTATCGCATTTCCGGCGGGCAACGGCGTCACGGGACTCTATCGATCGGCAACGTTTTCTTTCTCGTCCCCCGTCGATGGCGCAGCGCTGACGAACCTTAAGGGCAACACCGTGACGGCCACGGGCGTCGCCACCAAGGGCGAAAGCACCGTGCATTTCCGTATCGCCGTCGACTTTGCCACGATTGGGGAGCACGCTCGTGATGGATTGGTGCCAGGGTGCAGCTTCGAGGAAGCCACTGTTGACCGAGCCGGCGTCGTCAAACTGACAATCAAGCCGCACGTTTGGTTCAACCTTGTTGATTTTGCCGACATCGCGCCGGGATCGGCCGAAGCGCCCACCGAGATCACAAAAGGATCCACCGCACACATCGCATTCCTGTTGGGGCTTGTGCAACTGAGCGCCTATCACTTTTCCTTCACCGCCGACCACGAGCCGTGAAGGTGGCCGAAATAGAGACAAAACTCATGAATCACATTAAAGCTTTACTCGTCGCTCTCGTTGGTTGCGTCGCATGCTTCGGATGCAGCGACGCGGGCGAAGGCACCGCATCCTTTACAACCTGGGGCGAAGAATACATTGAACAGCAGATCCCCCCTGATCCCACAGGCCAGTCGGGCTTCTTGGATGGCTGGACGATCAAGTACAGTAAATTCTTGGTCACCTTTCGTAACATTCAGGTGGCTGACACCAAAGGCACAGTCGGCGGCGCAACCACAGGTTCATTCCTGGTCGACAACGTGCGGCCCGGGCGTAAAACGCTCACAAGCTTCGCCGGGTTGAAAGCCAAAGCGTGGGGTGCCGTGAGCTATCAAATTAGTCCTGTGGCGGTGGACACGACGCTTGTCGCCGCCACGCAAGCCGACAAGGATCTGATGGTGGCCGGCGGCTATTCGGTTTATGTCGAGGGCACAGCCACCAAAATCGAGGCAAGCATCCCCTTGCAGAAAACCTTTCACTGGGGATTTAAGACCGCGACGCAATACACGGATTGCAAACAGACGCCCGAAAGTGGACGTGAGATCGAAGGCATCGTGGTGACCAACGGCGGCAATGACGTGAGCGAACTAACAACGCACGGCGATCATTTCTTTTACGATCGCCTGCGCGCTTCAGCGAACCCCGCGGTCGTCACGTCGCTGCGCTTTGCAGAAAAAGCCAACGCCGATCGCGACGCTGACAACGAAATCACGATGGCGGAGCTCATGGCCACACCACTTGATGTGCGCACCTACGATCCTTCGGGCTTCCAAGTCGCCACTTTAGGCGACTTCATGACGGCCCTCGCTCGCACAGTGGGGCACTTTCGCGGTGAAGGCGAATGCCTGGTGCGCGCCGTGATGTAGGTGAGCACGGTTAGCGACGCTTCAGAGAGACAGCCCTGGCGGTATCAGGTCGCAAGGCAGAATCCCTGCGGGTGGCCGGGGCAGTTCACCAGGCCGGTCGACGCAAAGGGTTGCTGCGTTCGCGCGCGCGGCGTCCTCCTGAAAACCTGTGTCTGCGGCGGCGTCAATCAAAACTTGCCCTGCATCCGTACTGGTGCCGTCATCGTCGTCACATGAAATCACGGCGGCGCCACCGCCAATGACGACCATCAAAGCGCAAACCGCCATCAGCAGCCTTCGCATCAGTACCTCACCCACACGATGTCGCCGGCGGCAAGAGCCGTTAGCGCTGTGACGCCCGACGTGGCGCTGATGAGTTCAGTTGTGGCAGCGTTGGCGCTGAAGGCGGCTGTGCCACGCCAAACGATCTGAGCGTCGCCGAACGCGGCCTTCAAATTGGCCAGAGGTTTCGGCACCAAGTATTTGTTCCATCCGGGGCTGCGAGCCGGCAGCAACAACAAGCTTGGCGCGGGTTCGTCGGCACCTGCATCAACCGGCTCCCCGATGGCGCTCCAGTCAACTGGGGGGCTCTTCACGCCGCTGGGTGTACTGCATATCTGCCGCGTCGGGAAATACAGGGTCGAAAACGGCGCGTCAGGTAACTTCGCGCGGATCGATACGGTGTAGTAGTTGGGATCGCCCTCCACGAGCGCGCTGGTGGGCTTTTGCCATGTCACGGCCGTGACGACGCCCGCGTCGTTCAGTTCAACCGTCGGGGCCCCCAATGTGCTGCCTATGGCGCGCACGGAAGTTACGCCTGCGGGAATTTCAACCCGAACGCTTAAGGTATCGACGCCGGCGCAACCATGGCCCACCCCAAACTTGATTTCTTGTGTTTGGTTCGCGAACCCTGTGCCCCCTACGACAGACACGTGGGCGTTGGCCGCTCCGCCTGACAACCCCACGATACTTACGGCAAACAGAAGAGCGCTTGTTTTTCCCATCAATTTCTCCTTTGGTGCGCCAGTGTACGGGATCGGCCTCGCAGCCGCGGTGCGGTTTGTTGTCGCAGATGCCTCACCGCCGCCCCCGCAAGCTTGAAGCATCGAAGGAAGCTGCGTACATTGCGAAGCATGTCTGCCCTGCGAGCGTCGATCCACTGCGCGCTAGCGTTCATCACAGTGGCGTTCGGAGCGTGCGATTCCGATAGCGCAGACCTCGCTCACAACGACGCGGCCTTTCATGACGCCGGTGAGGCTGATGCTTCGGTGGCAGACGATTCACAAATACCTCTTGGGTTAGACGCTGCAGGCGACATCGACGCGTCTGCGGCGCTGTGCAATGTCCAAGCCCCTTCGTCTTGCTCCCTGCCCGCACCTCGATACGCGGAGGTTGCGCAGATCATCACGAACCGTTGTGTGACCTGCCATGATGGACGCCCCATGGGCCCGTGGCCCCTGACTGATTATCAGCACGTTGCCGACTGGGCCGCAGCCGTGCGTGACGAATTGCTCAGATGCGCGATGCCGCCGCCCGAGGCCCCGGCCATCACCGAGGGCGAGCGAGACCTTTTGCTGTTGTGGGTCCGCTGCGGCGCGCGGTCATAATGGCGCACGCCTGCGCACCCCGCCTCTCGGGCCACAGCATTCCGCGCCTGACTCATGGCGAGTTTACGCACAGACGCGCTGTTCAAACACGTCGGGCGTGCTAAGGCTGCCGCTCGAAATGCGCTTGCGTGCATATGGTGTCCTTGTCTCGCTGCTCGCGGGCGTTTTGCTGCCCCTGGGGTGGCCGGTGGGGCGCGACGATTTTCCGATTTCGTCGTACCCGATGTTCACGCACAAGCGGGACCGGGTGATGGAAACCGTGCACGTGTTGGCGCTGGCCGCCGATGGGAGTGCCCAGCCTGTGGCGCCTGAATTTGTGGCCAACGGTGCCGTGATGCAAGCGGCCGCCACGATCGGCCGAGCCATCGCGCTTGGCAACGCGAGCGCGCTGTGCGAACGAGTTGCACGCAACCTCAGCAAGCAAGCGCGCATGGGTGTCAACGAGCTCAGCGTTGCCACAAGCACCTATGACTCTGTTGCTTACTTTCGCAACAGCGGCGGCCGCTTGCCCTTGCAACGGGTTGAGCACGCGCGGTGCCCGGTGCCCCACGAAACGGATGCGCCATGACGAAGACCTTTGGGCTTGGTTGGTTGCAACGCGCAGACAACGCGTTCTTCGCTCCCGCGCCAGCGGAACGACTGGCGGTGGTGCGCATCGTGATTGGGTTGTTCCTGGCCGCCACTTCCGTGGGCCTGCTGCCGGCCACGCTGCGCACGCACAACTTGGGAACAGACGCCTTTCGTCCTGTGGGTGTTCTGGCACCTTTTGTTGCACCCCCACCGTGGGAACTGGTGGTGGCAATCAACGTCGTGGCCATCGCCGCCGGTCTCCTTGTGGCCGTGGGTTGGCGCCATACCGTGACGGGGCCACTGGCAGCGGCAGCGTTTCTCTTCGTAAGCACCTATCGTTGCAGTTGGGGGATGATCTTTCACTCCGAGAATCTGCTGGCATTGCACGCGATCGTGATCGCGTTCGCCCCGGCCGCCGACGCTGTCTCTATCGATGCACGCACACGCCCCACGCCCGTCGCTTCGCCACGCTATGGGTGGCCGTTGGCCACGCTGGCCATTCTCACGGTGGCCGTGTACTTCATGGCCGGTGTGGCTAAGCTTCGAGGTGATGGCTTGCATTGGGCTGCAGGAGAATTTCTTCGCAACCAAATCGCCTTCGACAACGTCCGCAAAGCCGAGCTTGGCGCGGTTTACTCAAGCATAGGGTCAGCGGCTCTCGCTCATCCAGCGCTGTTCGCGCCGCTTGCCAGCGCCAGCCTGGCACTCGAGGTGTTGGCGCCGCTGGCGCTCGTTTCGTGGCGCACGCTGCGGATTTGGGCCATCGCCATCGTGGCGTTTCATGCGGGAATTCTGCTACTGATGGCCGTGGCTTTTCCCTACCCTCTCACCGGCGCGGCTTTTGTGGGCTTTTGGCCCGCGGAGCGTTTGGTGATTTGGGCGCGGGCCCGCCGAAACAGGCAACCAAAACAGAACCAGGGATAAAACCATAACGCGCACGAAAGTGTGCATGTTCGCCGGTTCTGGACAACGGGCCTTTGCTAGTGACGTAGCATGGAGATATTGATCACGGGTGGAGCTGGCTTCATCGGCAGCAAACTGTGCGGCGCGCTTTTGCGGCAGGGCTCGCTGAAAACAGCCCGCGGCACAGAAGAGATAAGCCGCATCGTCGTGTTGGACGTTGCCACCCCTCGATCCTCCACTGACCCGCGCTTGGTCGCGATCAACGGCGACACAACGAATCCTGACATTTTGCACCGCGCGTTGAACAAAGACACACGCATCGTGTTCCACTTGGCGGCGGCCGTAAGCATGGCAGCTGAGGCGGATTTCGACCTCGGATACCGCATTAATTTGCAGGGCACCCAGCTCCTGCTGGAGCGGTGCCGCACCTTAAATACAAACCCCACCGTGGTGATGGCAAGCTCAGCGGCCGTTTATGGCGGCCACATGCCATCAACCGTTGGAACATTCACGGCGCTCGCACCGCAAACTTCGTACGGGGTGCAAAAGGCGATCGCGGAACTTTTGATCAACGACTACGACCGCCGAGGCTTCTTGCAAGGTTGCTGCTTGCGCCTGCCAACCATCGTTGTGCGCCCGGGACGACCCAATCTGGCGGCGTCATCCTTCGCGAGTTCGCTGGTGCGTGAACCTTTAGAAGGCCGTCGCTTTTGCTGCCCTGTTCCTCCCGAAACCCTTGTGAGTTTGCTGTCAGTGCGCAGAGTCGTGGACGCTTTCATCCACGCTGCCTCGCTGTCGCGGCACCAGCTTGGCGATACAACGGCGGTGCAACTTCCCGGTCTCACGCTGCCTGTGAGCGACATGCTTGATGCCGTTGGCTCTGTGGCCGGCGCCGACGCGGCGTCGCTTGTCAGTTTTGGACCTGACGAGAAGATTCTGAACATCGTCAATGGCTGGCCTGTGCGCTTTCACGCCGATCGAGCCGTGGCGTTGGGCTTTCGCGGCGACAGCGAGGTCCGATCCATCGTGCAGAACTTCATCGAAGACGAGCTCAACCAGCGGCCGCAAACATGAACCCGCGGAGCATCGGCTTTATCGGCATAGGTCGCATGGGTCTTCCCATGGCGGCAAACCTTCTCGCCGCAGGTCATCGTGTGCAGGTTTGGAACCGATCACCCCACAAGTGCGCGCCACTGGTGAACGCCGGGGCGATCTTCTTCGACAGCCCCGCCGCGCTGGCGTCACATTCTGACGTTCTGATCACCATGCTCACCGATGCACATGCTGTGGCGCACGTGCTGTTCGAGACGGGCGTGGCATCCGCATTGCCCGCAGACGCAACGGTCATCGATATGAGTTCGATCGCGCCCGACGCGGCGATCGAGCACGCGCGGCGATTGCAAACCTTGGGCATCGCTGCCTTGGATGCACCGGTCTCAGGTGGCACCAAGGGCGCCGCCGCCGGCACGCTTGCCATTATGGCGGGAGGCCATGCGGAGTTTTTTGCGCGCATGCGTCCCCTGTTGACGTCAATGGGCCGCCCGGTTCACGTGGGGCCCAACGGCATGGGTCAGATCGCCAAGCTCGCCAATCAGTTGATCGTGGCCATCACTCTTGGAGGCGTGGCGGAAGCGCTAGCCTTCGTTCGGCGTGCAGGCGCGGATCCGAAAGCGGTTCGCGACGCGTTGGCGGGTGGATTCGCGGACAGCCGCATTCTTCAAGAACATGGCGAGCGCATGTTGCAAGGCAACTTCGCGCCTGGTGGAACCATCACCAACCAGGTGAAGGATCTAGAAGCCGCCTCCGCGGTGGCCCGAACCCTCGGGTTGGAGGCGCCATTGCTGCACTTGATGCGGCGCCAGTTTGCTCAACTCATTGCTCAAGGCGATGGCGATTTAGACCACAGCGCGATCTTCAAGCTCGCGTCTGAAGGCGGATGATGGCGCGTTGAAGACCTGGATTTCCCCCCAAGCTCAAGCCTCGACAGAAACCGAGGACATTTCCGCCGGCACGACCACACGAGCGATTTGGAAAATGCACTCCACCGCGCCTACAATCTCCAGATGGGTCGTCTGCGACTGATCGTAGGGATAGCGTGCCTCACATCGGCATGCGTAGTGGCTCAACGGCCGGCGCCACCATCTTCAAACATCGCGCCTTTGCCGCCGCCCACCGCCGCGGCTTCCCCGCCACCAGACGCCACGGCCTCGGCTGCACTTTATACGCTTGAGGAGGCGCTCGCAGATGCCCTTTTGGCGCCACTTCAGCACATCGGGACGGGGCCGTGGCAAGGCATTCAACGCTCATACGCCTGTGCCTATCAGAATGGACGGGTGATCGTGGTCGACGTGTATTGCAGCGTCAAAGAAGGCAAGGCCGTAAGGATCGACTTTTACTCGCCCACGCGTGGGCGCGCGCGTTTGTACGCGGAAGCCAGCCGGCCCATCAGCCAACTGTCGCGGCATGACTACTTCAGCTTTACGGGAGAGACGCAGCCGGCGCCTCTGCGACGCGAACATTTGCCACCTTTAAGGTTCACCATGTCGATGGCGGAACTTTCAGATTACGAACGCCAACGCTACGAAAAATTTCTTCCAACTTGTTACGGTGGCATCGAACACAACCGGCCCCAAGGCGGCTGCTTGGGCGAGCTCGCACCGCAGGCAAGAACCTGGACGCGCATCAATCAACCCTTCCTCGATCGTCCGCCCGCGCAATGGTACCGCCTCATCAATGAGTTGCGCACGCAGGCGGTTGCCCACGGCCGCGACCCCTAGCACGCGCTTTCGTCGTTCCATGGGAACACCGCAACTGAGCTCCTACTGGCAAGTGCCAGTCGAGCAACCGGCGGCGGCACCTTCGATGGCGTTCGCTGCCGAGCAGGCTTCCGAGCTCGTATCGACGTCAAAGGTTTCACCGTTGCCGCACGTGATTTGCATACGTTTCTGCCCCGACGGACTAACGATTTGTGCCAGCGGGGCGCCGGCCGCATCGACCACCTTCACCGTCGTCGCGTCAGGTGAGAACTGGTTGATGTAGCAAGTGGCGCCATCCTTGGTAACCGTGCGTTGCTGTAGCACGCCGGCTTGTGACGAGAACAGGAGTCGCACCCCGTTGTCGTAGCAGACCCCTTTTCCTGCTTGGGTCATGCACGCCCCTGCGGGCACGCACCCCTGCTGTGCCAGAATCACCGCGAAACACTCGGGATAGCACTGCTTGAACTTCGCGAGGTTGGCTTCATCGGGCGGACGTAGTTGACCGCTAGCCGCATTGCCTCCCGAGTCACACCCGTCGGATAGCAACAGCATCAGACCCGCAAATATCATTGATCGCATTCAATAGGTCTCCAAGGCACTTTGTTTGATCCGACCGAGTTCAGCCCTCGCACAAGACCCATCCCAAAGAACCCATAGGGGCGCTCAGCCAACCGTCAAAAAGGAGTACCACGAGACCCAGTGAGTCCAGCACCCAAACTTCGCACAGCCCCGTTTGAGGCCACCGTGACTTTGAGGAATCCCCGCAGAGGCATGCAGCCACCGCCCAAAGCACCGCGTCTCCGTATTTATACAGAGAACGTCGATCATGTTTCGAACCATGGGGAAAGGTTGCCGTTCACCTACCTTCTAGAAAGGCCGAATGTCTGTTTGACGGCCACCTACGGAGGTTATGATGCACCAAGACCCCCCTTCTCGATCGCTGCTGTTGGCCGGCCTGTTATTGAGTTTTATCCCCATCGCTTGCACAGGATCGGTGAGCAACGACGGCAGCGATGCCACCGGAGGTAACGGCGGCGCGGACGTCGCTGGAAACAGTGCCGGCAGCGACAGCGGCGGCCAAGGGGGCGCAGCCAGTGCGGCGGACCTGGCATTCCAATGCGATTCCAAAGCTTCACCGCTCGACACGCCGCTGCGACGCTTGAGCGCCACGCAAGTAAAGAACGTGGTCAATGACCTGATTGCCATGGCCCTGCAGAAGCCTGATCTCGCCGGGGCCGCCCAGGCTGAAGTGGCGTCGGCTCTTTCCACCTGGCCCTCTGATGTTGCGCCCGCGGCAGGTTCAAAGACGCGAGGGCTATATCGTCGCATGGACTTGGGTGTCGTCACGGAGTTGGTTGCCGCCTCTTATCGTACGGCGGAGGCCGTGGGTCTAGCGTTAACCACAGACGCTCGCGTGGGTGCGTTGCTGGGTGATTGCGCCGCCGCGGCAGACACAAAACCTTGCGTGCTTGAGTTCCTTCGCCGCGTGGGTCCTCGATTGTTGCGACGACCGCTCACGGCAGATGACGAAACGTTCTACATGAGCAAATACACCGCGAAGGCCCTGGATGCCACGGCTCTCGCCCAGCTCATCGGGATCTTGTTTGCCAGTCCTGATTTCTTCTACACGATTGAATCAGGAACGGAAAATTCCAGCCCAGGCCCAGGGCAAAGCGCCCTAACGGCGACGGAGCTCGCTTCCCGTTTGGCCTTGCAACTTTGGAATACCATCCCCGACGACGAGCTTTGGGAGGCGGCCACAAGCGGAAAGCTTCTGGAGGAGGCCACTTACGATGCGCAGGTCAAGCGCATGCTGGCCGATCCCAAGGCGCTGCCAGTCATTGATGAATTCGTTTCAGACTGGCTGCTGCTCAACGACGTGCCCAGGTTTGATTCTTTGAAGCAGGAATCGCGGTATCAGAGCTTTGCGGCTGCGGATGGCGCATTGCTAACGATGACCCTACGTCAGGCGGCGATAGACGATGTTTTGGCTTTGGCGCGCGATCTGTTCTTGGTTAACCCTGCTTCACCGCAAGCGTTGATGAAAGACACGCGTGTCTTTGCCAAAGACGCCGCGCTGGCTCGTCTCTATGGCGTATCGGTCTGGGATGGCAAGTCAGACGTCCCCAGGCTTGCCGAACGCCCAGGCCTGCTTACAAGGGTGGCGTTGCTTGCCACGCCCACGGTGGAAACCCATCCGATCTTGCGCGGAACGTTTGTGCGGGTGCAAATCCTCGGCGACGCGCTGCCGCCGCCACCTGACAACGCGAACGCCATTGCGCAGATGGAAGCGACGACGATTCCTGCGACGGCATCCACCCGAGAGCGCATCGCAAGCATCACCGAGTCACGTCCCGTGTGTGCATCCTGCCACCTGACGTTCATCAACCCGCTGGGCTTTGCCCTTGAAGGGTTCGATGCCTTGGGCCGCATTCGTACCAAGGAAACGGTGCTTGACGGCGCAGGCAAAGTGGTTGCCACGCCCGAGATCAACACCAAAACCGATGCGCAAATCCACGCGGACAATGTAAGCGTGGCAGGGGCAGCTGATCTGGCAGATGCCATTGCCTCAAGCGGAAAGCTTGAGGTTTCCTTGGCCAGGCAATACTTCCGGTTCTTGAACAGACGCAGAGAGGTGGACGATAGGGATGGTTGCCAATTAGAGAGCCTGCGCAAGAGCCTTATGGAGGGAAAAACACTTCGAGACATGTTGGTGACCGCTGTTTCGCAGCCTTCGTTTAGGGAGCGCGTATTTCAATGAACTTCAAGCCAATTGATGCCACCCGTCGACAAGTGCTGCGCGGCCTCGGCGGCGTAACGATCGGATTACCGTTTCTTCCGTCGTTAATCCCCGGCAGAGCGCTTGGCGCGCCGGGTTTCACGACACAAAAGCGCTTCTTCTGCGTGCGCAACTCGCACGGGATGATGTATCCGGAAAACGTTCTGCCAAGCCTCGACACCTTGACCGAAACAAAGACGATCTTCCCGGGGCACGACGCGCGATCGGGAAAGCTCGTTCGCAAGCTCGCTGGCGGCGATGCCTATGTTTCAGACTGGCTGCGCGCGCCCAGCAGCCGGCTTACGGACAAACTCGTAGGCAAGATGAACGTTCTTGCTGGCCTCGACGTCCCTTGGTACGTCGGCCACAACGAAGGCATGGCGCTGGGCAACTACTACGCCACGTTTTCGTTCATCGCCGAAAACAAGCCACCCACAACCGCCACTGTAAAGAACATTGCGCCGAATCCCACGATTGACTATGCGCTTGCCTATTCGCCCAATTTCTACCGCCGCGCGCCCGCCCAGCGATCGTTCCTCTTTGGCGAATACAGCAGCACGATGCGTTGGGCTTACCAGAACCCCACGAGCCGATCGGGCCCCGTGGTGAGGGTGCCCACCGCAAACGACTTCGACCCCAAAACCCTGTTTCAGAATCTGTTCGGCACCAATGCCGTTGACCCGACAACGAAGAAGCCCTTCATCGATGCCGTCATTGAGGATTACCGGCGGCTCAAACAAAGCAACCGACGCATTTCGGCAGCAGACAAAGACAGGCTTGAAGCGCACATGTCGATGTTGTCCGATGTGGCCAGCTCTTTGTCTTCTTCAATTTCTTGTACGCGTCCCGGCGACCCCAGTTTCGTCAACACATCGGCAGATCGCTACCGAGCGTTGGTTGAAGTTGCCGCTGCCGGTATGATTTGCGGAGCCTCATCGATCGGTTGCGCCCGCATCATGTCGTTCCTGCCCCACACCGAGAACGATTGGCATACCGAAGCTCACACGATCTCAGAAGCATCGGGCGACGTGACCGCTTTGCGGGAGAAGGTGGTGCTCCACCACCGGTGGGTGTTCGACAACATTCTGTTGGAACTCGCGCGTCGACTGGATGTCGAAGAGGTCCCAGGGCAAACGTTCCTCGACAACGCCCTCCTCATGCAAACGAGTGAGTGCGGCGTAAGCACGCACAACTCAATCAACTTACCCGTGGTCACTTTAGGTGGTGCGGGCGGCAATCTGAAGACTGGCCTGTTTTGCGACTATCGCAATAAGACACCGGCGCGAAAGCTCAAGTTAGAGGCCCGCGAGCTCTCTGACTATGTGGGCCTGACCTACAATCAATATCTGTTCACCGTCGCCACGGCCTTAGGGCTTTCGCCTTCGGAAATCGATTATCACAACGATCCGAACTCTGGTTTTGGCTGCATGGGCGTGGGCTTTTCCAGTTGGGATGCCCAATTTGCAAAGCACGATCCAATCGTCTTCAGCTCGGCCAGTCAGCCACTGCCGTTTCTCACTTGAAGAACATCGCTAGTCTTTCGGGATCAGCCCGCGCGTGCGCGCGCGGCTGACCGCTTCGGTCCGGCTCTTGGCCTGCAACTTCGCCATGATCGCGCTCACATAGGTGGCGACGGTGCGGTCCGAGATCTGCAGAAGGTCTGCGATCGCTCGGTTTGATTTGCCTTCAGACACTTGCACGAGAACTTCTTGTTCGCGCTTTGTGAGTTCCGACTGCCCAAAGCGATCGGCAAGTTGCGAGGCAATCTCGGGCGGTAGATATCGTTTGCCCGCGAACACCGCCCGAATCGCATTGAGAATCTCCGGTCCCGAGGCCTGCTTTGTCAGGTAACCACCCGCGCCTGCTTTTAAGGCACGGAAAATGTTCTCGTCGCCTTCGTAGTGAGACAAAACGAGGCAGCGAGCGTGCGGATCCAATCGGCGAATGGCTTCGAGCACGGCGACGCCATCCATATTCGGCAAACGCAGATCAACCAAAGCGACATTCGGTTTGACCTCCTGGTAAAGCTTAAGCCCGCTGGGGCCATCAGCAGCCTCGCCCACAAGTTTGACGTCGTCTTGAGTGGACAACAGCATGGCAACGCCCATCCGTGCAAGCTGGTTGTCGTCGATGATTAAAACAGTGATCGCGTTGGTCATCGGTTTCGTTCAGCGGTGAGCGACACTGTTGTACCGCCTTCAGGCGCTCTTTGCACCGTAAGTTTCCCACCCACCCTTGCGGCACGCTCGGTCATTCCTACAAGACCAAATCCCGCGTTGGGTTGCCCGCTCGCCCCCAGCGCTTCATCGGAGATGCCATGGCCATTGTCGTGGATTTCAAGCCTGACGACGTGATCCATATTTTCCAGTTTGACCGTGATTTTTTCGGCTTTTCCGTGGCTCAAAGCGTTTGAAATCGCTTCCTGCACCACCATCGGGAGCTCTTGCTCTAACCGAGCGTCTGCGGCTTCTCGCATGTGCTTGCCGCGCGCCACGAAGGAAATCTCAACCGCCGATGCCTTACGAGCAGAATCGATCACCCGCGCGATGGCTTCCTCAACTGATACGCGCCCCATCTCCTGCGCGCGCAAGTTGAACACCGCTTGCCGCACCTCGCGGTGGCATTGATCAATGATCCCTTTTGTGGCGCCAAGAATTTGGGCCGCTTTGCTCGTGCGTGGTTCTGGATCTTGCTTTTGCAATTCAAGAATCGCGGAATCCACAAACAGTGTGATTGAGGTGAAGCCTTGGGCCAACCCATCGTGCAGATCTCTCGCAATGCGCGCCCGCTCTTGCGCAATGGCCAGAAACTGAGCGCGGATGCGGCGGCCCCGTAGAATGAAGGCCGTGGCGATCACAGATGCCAGAACCACGGAGGCCACGACCTTAAACCAAAGCGTTTGCCACCACCACGGCACGGCAACCACGGGAATGTGGATAGGCTTTCCCGTTGTACCGGTGTTGCGGTTTACCAGGCGCGCGGCAAAAGCGTAGCGGCCCGGCGCAAGCCCAGCGTAGGCGATCTCTCGACCGCTGCCGCGTGGGCTCCACCCTGTTTCCAACCCTTCCATGCGCGTTTCAAACATCAATTCATCGGGGTGCGCAAAATTGGGTGCCGCCAACGTGACCGCAAAGGTGGCGTTGCCGGGGGACAATGAAATCGATCTGATGTTGTCTGCGCGCCTGCCTCCCACGCGAACTTCTTCGACCACAACACGAGGCATAGGTCGCGCTGCGGGCAAGGTGGCATTCAACACACCAAGCCCCAATAGCGTTGGGATCCACAATCGCCCGTCCGGTGTGCGTGCCAATGACGGCTGAAACGATGCCATGCTCGTTGACGACGGCAGGCCATCCTCCGCTGTTATCTGCCGCCAGCCACCTTGGCCGCTTGGCAGCCCAGCGGCGGGTGGAGACACATACACACCTAAATCCGAGGTGAACCAGAGCCGACCCTCGTGCTCGTTCACGCCAAAGATCCGCAATGTGTCCACCGGACCATTCAACTTCAGCGGATGCGCTTCTTCCCCGCGAATTTCGCCCAGACCCACGGGCTGCGTGCTGCCAACCAACACTGAACCCGAGCGCGCGTAGATAACTGCGATCTCATCGCCAGGAAGGCCATCACGGCGTGTGAAGCATTTGCCCTTTCGACCTACAGGATCCCAACGGCCAAGTCCACTCCTCGTGCCAAACCACATCACGCCCCTGGCGTCTTCGGCCATGGGGCCCACCATCGCTTCGCAAAGGCCTTGCTCGACACCAAGAGTTTCGCTGACGCGAGAAAAATCACTGCCCGCGAACCGCGCCACGCCGCTTCGGTTGCGGGGTAACCAAGCATCCCCATTGCGATCAACAAACACGGTGTCTGGGTGCAGTGGCTCTTGCCCCACCGACGGATGCGCTTGCGTGACAACGCCTCCACTGAATCGCGCGACGGCACCACCACCAACAAGAATGATCGAATCATCAGGTGCCTGCGCCAATGAGCGAGGCGACCAGGTGCCAATCTCGCGCCCAAGAGCGAAGCGCGACACCACTTGCCCATCGCGCAACTGTACAACGCCCTTGATCGTCACGGCCCACACCGTGCCATCACGGGCGGCCAGCACCGAGAAGATCGCATCGCGGTGCAAAGCAGCCACGGCCAAGGACGGCGTGGGCGTCATGCGCAGCAGTCCCCGTTCAGCGCTGAACACCCACAGGCCATCATCGCGATCGCGTCCCAAGGCCATGACGCCTATGGTCCGCTCCAATGGCAAAGAAGTGGCCAGCGTCTTTTCGTCCACTACGTTTAAGTCGTAGACCGTTCCGATCCAAATCTTTCCGGCTTCATCTGCCAGCATGCAGTTCACCGATCCGACCTTAAGCCGCGTGGTCTGAACGCCGTTGTCCAAGACGGCCGCGCCGCCTGGCCCTCCCACAAACAATCTCCCATTTGGACGTGCGAGAATTGTGGCCACGGGAAATCTTTCAAGCACAACGCGAACCTTCCCTTGCTCAATGACCGACAACGCATCGATCGTCCCGATCCACGTTTTGTCGCCGTCAACGGTAATGGCAGTGATGTGCTGGTTGGGCAGACCATCTCGCGTTGTAAAAACCCTCGGAGCGCTGCCATCGGCATTAACAGCCAACAGGCCTCCCTCCGTACCAAACCAAAGCCGACCATTGGCCGACTCCGCCATGGCCCAGACCCAAGGATTGGGCAGCAAATCAACAAGCGGCGATCTCAAGAAGATGCCCTGTGGCGATCGCTTCACCAGGCCGGGCTTGCCACCCCGCCAACTGCTGCCCGATTCCTCTTTCTCCAGAGATAGCAGCAAGCGCGCAGAGCCGGTTGCGATCCACAATGAGCCGTCGTGAGAGACCATAAACCGTCGGGCCTCGGGAGGCTCACCCAGATCGTCTGTCTTTCTTTCAAACCGCGACCCGTCAAAGCGCCAAAGCGCGGTTTGCCCGCCCAGCCACAAGAACCCATCCGGCGTCGCGGCTATCGCACCCACGGTAGGAAAATCGCCGTCCACGCTTTTCACATCGCGGCCCGCGTAAGCGTCAGCCGGAGCAGCGGGGGCGGCCACGGCGGCCTTGCTTGCAATCACCGCGGCTAGAATGCACGCAACACGCCCCACAAAAGCCATGTGGCCTTCATTGTCGCATGGCTTGCGCCGTGCCCAAAACAAGATGCGATCGGGTTCCACGTTCATCCGACGTGCGTTGAAGCGCAGGTATTGAAGCGCGGCCTTCGCACTTGTCTTAGGCCGCGGGAGCACGGGTGCGGGCGTGCAAGCGTGCTTGCCGTTACCTTTTCCACTCACGCCTGGCCCTTGCGCAATCATCTCACCGTGTAAGCAAGCAAACCAGGCGTTTGGCGCCGCGCTTGGTGTATTGTTGTTGCGTCGTGACCGCGGTTTATGGATCCCGAAAGCACCGGGCAGCCGATCAACTCCTCCGTGAAATCATCGCGGCTGTGTCTGACGATCCCAGTCTGTTGGCTGAGACGTTACGGGCGAGCGAGGCCCCTCTGCTTGCATTCACACCGTTGCGAAAGGTGTTAACGGCAAACGCGGCCGCAGAGGCTTTCTTTGGCTACGACCGACACGCCCTCGATGGTGTGCAGACCGACGTACTATTACCCCAACGCTATCATCAACCCGATGCGCCACCTCAGGTGGCCACCCCGGATCTCACAACAGTGGAGCTTCCCGGGCGGCATCGCGATGGCCACGAAATCGCCACAGTTTGGACCTTTGGTCACGCGCCCACCAGCTCTGGCCCGGTGTTCATCCTGCTGGTGCGTGATCGCGCCCAGCTTGAGCAAGAATATGAGGCTCTGGAGCATCGCGGTCGCGACCTAGAGCACCGCTTTCGCGCTGTTTACGAAAACGCCCTTGATGGCATCGCTTTGCTTGACGACAGCATGCGAGTGCTGGACGTCAACCCAGCGGCATGCCGAATTCTGCAAAGAAGCCGCGAAGAGATTCTCGGCAAGGCGGGCCTGGAACTTTTGTCGCCTTTAGATCGCGACCGCTCCCATGAAAACGTGGAGCGCTTCCTTGCGAGCGGCACCTTCAGGGACGAAACCGCGTTGGTCATGCCCGATGGCACCACCCGGCGCGTGGAGTTCGGCGCCGTGGCGAATGTATCCCCGGGAGTGCACCTGACCATCTTCCGTGACATCGAGGATCGCAAGCGCGCTGAAGAGGCGCAAGCGTTCCTGGATGAGGCATCACGCCTGTTCAGCACCTCGCTTGATCTCGACGAAACGCTGGGACGCATCGTGACGCTGGCGTTGCCGCGTATCGCGGATTGGGCAGCAGTCGATCTCGTGTCACCAGACGGCAACTTGAGGCGGGTGGCCGTCGCTCACAGCGATCCCGCAAAACGTGAGTTGGCTGAGCGCCTGTGGCTTCGCCTTTCGCCAACGTTACACGACCTTCACGGCGTTGGGGCTGTGATACGCACAGGCAAACCTGAGCTCGTGGAAGTCATGGACGATAGCGAAGCGCTCGCGCGCTTAGGCCAACAGCCAGACCTTCTAAACCTCGTTCAAAGTTTGGCGCTCCAGTCGCGCATGGTTGTACCGATTGTCGCCAAGGGCGAAACCGTGGGTGCCCTCAGCTTCGCGTCCGCCGAGAGCAAACGGCACTTCGGACCAACTGATCTTGGCGTTGCCGAGGAACTTTCACGTCGGGCAAGTTACGCCATTGAAAGCGCACTGGTCGTTCACGAGTTGCGCGTGGCCAACGCAACCAAAGACATCTTTTTACAACGTGCCGAACACCTACAGGCCACTGCCATGCAGTTGGTTCGGGCCTATGACGTGGCTGCCATCGCGCGCGCGTTCGAGGCGGCGCAGCCTCCGTCGCCCGTGGGGGCCTACGGCTGGTCGCTTTACACGCGCAACGACGACCGACTTGAAGTGTTGGCCGCCACGGAAGGGCTGAACGCCGCGGCACGCAACTGGCCGGTGTTGCCCTTGCAAGCCGATACCCCTCTGTCGCAGGCGGCCCGCACCGGCGAGGCCGTCTGGCTGCATGATCAAGCAGAGTTCTTAGAACGATTTCCGAGCATCAAAGGGTACCTGCCACTGTTGCAGTTGGGGGGCCGCGCCGCCATCCCGCTCATCGCCGGCGAAGCCTGTGTAGGCGCGATGGGCGTGATTTTCCCAAGCCCACGAATCTTTCATGACGATGAACGCGCCTATCTCACCGCCGTAGCGAACCTGTGGGGGCAAGCGATCCACCGCGCTCGCCTGGCAGAGGGTGAGCGCGAGGCCATCCGCCGCGTTTTAGAAGCAGAGACTCTTGCCACGCGGAAGAAGGACGAGTTCTTGGCCATGCTCGGACACGAGTTGCGCAATCCGCTCGCGCCTATCTTGACGGCAACGTCATTGATTCGCCAACGCGGAAGCGTGAGCAACCGTGAGCTCGACATCCTTGAACGGCAATCGCGCCATCTGGTGCGGCTGGTGGATGATTTGCTGGATATCTCGCGCATCACGTCCGGCAAACTCACACTGAAGTTCTCGGCGATCGACGTCGCCAATGTGATCAAGCAAGCCACTGAAAGCACGGCCAAGCTATTCGATGACAAACGTCTTCGCCTCTCCGTTGATACCCGCCCCGCCCTTGTCGTTGATGGCGACGCCGAACGCTTGGTTCAAGTCGTCACCAACCTGCTTGTGAATGCGGCGAAGTTTACGCCTGAGGGCCGCGGTGTGTACCTTGCCAGCTTCGAAGAGGCAGGTAAGGCGGTGATCAGCGTGCGCGACGAGGGAGAGGGCATAGACGCGGAACTTCTGCCCCGCGTGTTTGATTTGTTTTCGCAAGGGAAGCAGGGGTCCGACCGTCGCAGCGGGGGTCTAGGGCTCGGCCTAGCGATCGCACGCAGCCTCGTCCAAAGCCATCATGGCCACATCACCATCGAAAGCGGCGGGCGAGACCAAGGCACCACGGTCACGATCCGATTGCCGTTGATGGCATCACGAGCGGCGGGGCAAAGGCTGCCTGGCCCCACCGAACGCCTGGCCCGCGACGCGCGAGGACAGCGGCTCCTGATTGTTGATGACAACGAAGACAGCGCCCAAACGCTGAGCGCCTTCTTGGGCGATCTTGGTTACGATTGCCTCGTGGCTCGCGACGCAAAGCAGGCACTAACGCTCGCCACAGGCGCGCCGATCCACGCAGCCATATTGGATATCGGTTTGCCCGAGATCGATGGGTACGAGCTGGCTGAAAGCCTGCAGGCTCGCCTTGGCAATCAAACCCCCAAACTGATCGCGCTCACAGGATACGCGCAGCAAAGCGACCGGACACGCGCTTTGAACGCAGGGTTCGCCGAACACATGTCAAAGCCGGTGGATATCACCGCTCTTGTGACCACCCTACAAAATCTGTTGGCGTCGTCTTCGAAGCGAGAGCCATCGCGGGGCGCTTGAGGATCAGGGCCGCTGGCGGCCGTCATTCACAAAAGCGACAGAGTGTGATCTCGCAGTTCACTCAACGGTCATGGCTGCGCATTGACGGATCACACCTTCAGTGGTCCTAACCGCGCTTGACGCGTCACCTGCCGCGTCCGCTGCCCGGCACGCTCATTGCTGAACGTCATCGCAGGATGCGCAGGATCAACAACGTAATCATCGCGGTTTGGGTGGCCAGCGCTTGCACGGGGGCAGAGAACCCGAGCGACGGTTCGGGTGGGAATGGACGAGGCGGTGAGGGGGGCACCGTGGGATCGCCCGCGCCCACCACCCAAGAGTGCGCAAGCCGGACCACAGCCTTTGCGGATACGCCGCTGCGCCGCCTGACGCGCAGCCAATACGCGCGCAGCATCGGGGACTTACTGTCATTGCCCGGGACAGAGAGCGACGGCTTGCCAGACGATGAACGCGTAGGGCCATTCCCCGCCAACGCCACGCAGCCGGTGTCGGACGTTCACGTGCGTCGCTTCATGGAGGCCGCGGAAGCCCTGGCCGTGCAAGCCACATCAAACTTGGACGCACTCTTGGGCTGCGCGCCCTCCGACGCTTGCGCCGAAGCGTTCATCCGCCGGTTCGCTGAGCGCGCTTTTCGCCTGCCCGTGCCTGACGCTGAGACCAACCAACTTCTGACGCTCTACAGTGGCGAACGCGCGCGATCGTCCATCAAGGATGGCGTTCAGTTGGTTATCGAAGCCGTTTTGCAATCGCCGCGTTTCCTTTATCTCATCGAGAACAAATCTCTCGCTTCACAGCAGAAGGCGACCATACCTCTGTCGCCCCATGAAATGGCGTCTCGCCTCTCCTACTTTCTTTGGAACGGACCGCCCGACGATCCACTGCGGGCCGCTGCACGTGATGGATCACTGCAAACAGCTGACGGCGTGCGCGCCCAGGCTGAACGGCTGCTAAGCGACGATAGGGCCCAGAACTTCACCAGGCAGTTTGGCTTGCACTGGTTTGATCTAAGCTCGATCGAGCGCTTGACGAAGGATCCGCGGCAATTTCTATGGTTCAGCGAAGCGGCTCGAAAGGCGATGCAGGATGAGGCCGCGCTGTTTTTTGACTATGGGCTGCGCCATGGAACCTTGCAATCGTTGTTGACCGCCCCGTATTCGTTCGTAAGTCAGCCTCTGCTTCCCATCTATGGATTGGCATCATCGCCAACTCTGGATCCCACAAAGCCCACAGCGCTCGATCCCAAACAGCGCGCCGGCGCGTTAACGCTGCCGGGCTTCTTGGCCACACATGCAGGCCCACAGCAAACCTCACCCGTAAAGCGTGGCGTGTTTGTTTTCAAGAATCTGCTTTGCCAAAGCATTGCCTTGCCGAACATCGAAATTCCGCCACTGCCTGAACCTAAACCAAACCAAACCAACCGCGAACGCTTCGCCGTTCACACGAGCACCCCCGCCTGCGCTGTGTGCCACTTGCAGATCGACCCCCTCGGTTTCGGTTTCGAGAACTATGACGCCATTGGCAGCTACCGCGCGACTGACGAGGGCAAGGCCGTTGACGCCAAAGGTATCCTCAACATCGGAAACCCAGCCGTAGACGGGCCGTTTGATGGCGCCGTCGAGTTGAGCCAAAAACTTCTGGCCTCCGATGAGTTGCACGCGTGCGTGCCTTTGCAACTTCTGCGTTTCGCGCTGGGCAGGTCCGAGACCGACGAGGACGCATGTGGACTGGCGGAGCTGACGCGCGAATTTGAAACGTCCGGATTCGATATGCGCGAGCTGGTCATAGCGCTGGCGACAAGCGACGCATTCCGGTTTCGGCCAGCCAGCAGCTCTAAGGGAGGGAAGTAGACCTATGCAACGTGCTCAAACCAACCTTGATTCCGCACACCGTATGGTGCCGCGAAGATTTTCACGGCGGCCGCTGATACACGGCCTATTCGCCACCGCCTTGACGGCGCCTCACCTGTTAAGCCGCACAAAGTCCGCCCAAGCCGCGGGTTTGCCACCACGCAACCTTGTGCTGCTGACCTGGCCGGATGGTCTGGAAGAGGGCTGGCACCCCACAGGCGATGAACGTCAGTTCAAACTGAACGAACGATTAAGGCCGCTTGAGCCGTTTCGCAAGAAACTGCTGATCATTGGCGGCCTCAAAAGCGGCATCAGCGCCGAGCTTGATGCCCACAACCAAGGCCCCCTTACGTTGTGGACCGGGTCGCGCCCCGCCGCCGGGAAGAACCTTTCGTCGTTGGCGTCGGTGGATGAGATCGTGGGCCGCGCCATCGGCCAGCAAACGCCTTTTCGCTCGTTGCATTTCGGCGTGCAAACGAGTGTGACGTCG
Source organism: Deltaproteobacteria bacterium (assembly GCA_033763315.1). Classification (GTDB taxonomy): domain Bacteria; phylum Myxococcota_A; class Polyangia; order Fen-1088; family Fen-1088; genus JAGTJU01. The sequence continues at coordinate 54,021 of JANRKS010000002.1, read as the reverse complement.
AACAACCCCGGCCACCTGCACTATGCGGGGCCCAATCAGCCGATACCCTCTGAAGATCACCCGGCCGCCGTTTTTGATCAGGTGTTTGGTAAGTTGCCAGGCCAAGATGCCGCGGCGATCGCACGACTGCGGCGGCGTCGCGGCAGTGTGCTCGACTTCCTCAAAGGCCAAATCGCGACCGTGCGTCAAGAGGTGGGTGCGAGCGATCGCCCGAAGCTCGATCAACATCTGGCAGGTGTGCAGACGTTAGAGAAGAGCCTGGACTCGTTGGCGCAAGTGCAATGCACACCGCCGATGCGTTCGTCGTTGACTCGTGCGGCGGCGTTGCAGGACGCCAACTTCCCACTTGTGTGCGATCTGCAAACCAGTCTCTTGACGCTGTCGCTTCAGTGCGGTGTTACACGCGTGGCCACCTTGCGCTTGTCAAACACCGAAGGCCAATTGCGGCTCCCAGGCGTCAATGAAAACTATGTGCTTCACACGGTGATGCACGAGCGACCCGTTGCGGAACGCATTCGCATAAACGACTTCTTCATGGCCCGGATCGCCAAGCTGTTGCAAAGCTTAGACGCCGTTGCGTTGGGCGATGGTCGCACCCTGTTGGACGAAACGCTGGTGGTATGCAGCTCGGAGATGGCGGTGGGCAACCATAAGAATGGGCCCATGCCCTTCTTCATCGCAGGCGGAGGCGGCGGGCACCTGGCGCTTGAGCGTTGGGTGCATCTGGCGAATGCGCCACGACACACGCGGCTGTTAACGTCGATCGTGCAAGCCATGGGCATCAACAACGGTGCAAGCGTTGGCGAATTCACTGAACCTGATTCCGTGGGTGCGTTGCAAGAGGTGCGCGCATGAAAACGTTCTTGTTGCTTTTGCTTTCATTGGCGGCTTGTGGCGGCGGTGACGTGCCGGCGGAAACCGAGGCCACGCGCGACGTGGACGCGCAGAGTGGCGCAAGCGATGTTGGCGTTACGACGACAAAGGACGCAGGCGCAACAGACGACGCCCAGGAGCACGCGCCAGGTGTGTGCACGCCCGGCCAAACAGTCGCCTGTGAATGTGCCTCTGCGGGTGCGATGACGTTGACGGGCACGAAGATCTGCCTTGAAAGCAGCGGGGTTTACACACAATGCGGCTGTGCGTTCGAGCATCCATACCCCGGCCCCACGTGCAGCAACGGGACTGTGCACTGCAGGCCAACCGTTAACGAAGAAACTCAATATGCTGCCCGGCATTGTTGCACCGACGCCGGCCGATGCGGCCTTTCGAATCCGGACGTCACAGGGGGCAAGTGCATCGAGCGCGGGATTGAACCGATGGGAAAAGCCACCACCGCGTGCGGTGAAACAGTGATTCCCTTCATCCAAAGCGCCGACTGTTGCCGCCCCGACAACAAGTGTGGCCTATGGTTGCAGCAAGGCGACAACTGGGACGATCTTGGCTGTGTGGAACGCACCGGCATGGCCACCCTTTTGAAGAACAGCGGCACTTTGGGCTTCTTTCTGTTTCTTATCGGCCGCGGCAACGCCTTGAGCGAGATCAAAGCGAAAGAGTGCAACTACGGGCAACCGTGAGGGATGCGCGTGGTTGCCATCGCGTCTAACGTCGAGGCGAAAAGTCCGTTCGCAAAGATGTCTCAGGGCCCAACCGTCGCAAGCTGATTGCCATATCGTCGACGAAGATCTCGAGCGGCGGGTTGTTCTCCGACACGCTGGTGAGCGAAAACCGGCGCACTTGTGCGGTGGGAAATGATGTGGGGCCCTTAACCTCGAACAGCAAGGTACCGTCTTGCCAGAGGCGAACGAGCCCCGTTTGGTCGGTTGCTTGGTTTAGGAACAGCTCCACATGCGTCCACTGGTCCGCCATCACCGCCACAGTTTGCAGCGGCATGACGGTGAGCCCTGGCCTACCGCCAAGCGGGTGCACATAAAGCGACAGCGCCACGCCGCCACTGCGTCGGACCGCGAACACATCGAACATCTGCAGGTCGTCACGCCCCACAGTCCCCACATCGGTGAGCTTCATGATTGCCCAGTAGCCTGCAGGCGGCGTCACATTTGCGGGGATACGCAGCCAGGCGCTGTAGAAACCTTGCATTGGCATCGTGTCTTGCCGGACCAGGCGTGCGCCCACACAACAATCCACCGCGGCCGGCAAGCGCAACCTGGCCCCAAGCGAACCCAAGTGCCCTCCGCTTTCGATCGCCAACGACGCCCCACCATAGGTATCGGCAAAACCCATGGTCGAGGGCGGCGTGGTGAGATCAGACGTGGTGCCCGACTCGAAGTTCGACCACCATATGATGTCTGGATCGCGGCCAAGATCCATTGTGGGCCCACAGGCGCCGAGCGCCAGGCACAACAGGCACAGCGAGCGTTTCACGGCGAAGACCCAACGAGACGCTGCATGGACGCTGCGTAGGCACCGTGAGGAAAGCGCTGCAAATAGAGCTTCGCCAGGCGCACAGCTTTGCCGGGCGCACGCCCTTCATAAGACCGGCTGAGCACCGCCAGCGCTTCCTCGGCCAGCACGCCGTCAGGATGACGATGCAAATATAGCTCGGCCAGCGCCGAAGCCAGTTCCGGATCCTTGCCTGCGCGCAAAAGACGGATGGCGGCGAGCACCTCGTCGTCGGCATCGGCTTTTCGCACAAGTTCCGCCTGTGCCGTGGCTTTGGCTTGTTTGTGGATCGCCGCAGGCGATGGCACCACAACGGGCGGCGCTGGTGTGGGAGCCTCTTTCGGCGCAGGGAGCACGACCGCGGGAGCCGCCGGGGCAATCACGCGCATGGATTTGGCCGACGGCGTGGCTGGCGCATGTGAAAACAAGCGAGGCAACAATGTGGATGCCAATGCGGTTGACGCAAGAAAACACGTGACCAGCGCGGGCCGCCACAGCCACGCGCGCGGCCGTCGTTTGCTTTGCAACGCGACCCAGTTGGCGCGCTTGCGACGCGGATCAGGTGACACCACTTCCGCCGCTTGCAGAAGTGATCCCCCAAAGGTGCTGGCTTGATCCGCGTCTTCCAAGAGTCTTTTCATCATTTCACCCAGGCTCCCCGCCCTTTACACGGTCCTTTTGGAATTCGGCCGCCATGGCAAAAAAATCTCTGCGCGCATGGTGCAAACGCGTCCACACCGTGTTGACCGGTATTTGCTCCAGTGTCGCGATCTCTTCGCCAGAAAGCCCTTCGATCTCGAACAGCACGAACACGGTGCGGCGTTTGAGGCTCATGCGATCGAGCAGCGCGTGCAAGACCCGGCGGCGCGTGTGCAGCTCGAGTTGCGCGTCCAAGTGAGCGCCTGGTGCCGGCAGTTCCTCCAACGCCCGCTCGTCACGTCGAGAAAACACATGCTTGAACCACGCGCCTCGTTGGTGATCGATCACGCGCCGCTTGGTGATGGCAAACAACCAACCGGGCAAATTCTTTCCATCGAATGACGCCAAGCGCTTGCGCGCCGATATGAATACATCCTGGGTCACGTCGTCGCGATCCATTTGCGGGCCCCCCAGCGCGCTCACCCACCGTTGCACCTGGTCGTGCCAATCCTCGTAAAGCTTCTCGAGTGTCAGCTCGGGGGGCGGATGCCCTGCCTCAGGGCGCGCCTGCGCGTCAACGCTGGCGGCGTCTTGGGAGCGCACGGGTGAAATGGCTGCCGCAAACACAGGTGTTACTTAGATCCCATCGAAACAAACGCGCGCCACCTTCAATGTTGACCGAAGAAAAATCATGGAAGGGGTGGCCAATCCACAACAAAGCCAAGGCTGGCACGGGCCAGGAGCCGTTCGGAGGTGCCCACGCGGCCTTCGGGCTCCAGGCGGTACGAAGATGGTGCAGGAAAGGCCGTGAGCTCAATAGCCGCTTGCGCCCAAAGCCATGACAAGATCTTCACGCGCGGCAAACATTCGGCTTTAAAGCCGGTTTGCCAGGCGGCCACTTGGGCGCCCGTGCCGTTGGGAGTGAATGCCATGTCACGCATATGAACGAGACCCAGGCCAGCCGCCAACACCAGATCCCAAGCCCGGCTCATGGGCCGGAGCTGCCAACGGACGGCCACATCGAGCGGCCAGCGCCTTTGGCGCACTCGCACAGGAACGTCCAACGTCGCCGTTTGTTGGTAAGGGGAGCCGACACCGATCGCGGCGCCCCAGCGTGCGCGCATGATCGCGATCCGCCACAACCCGCCCACCGCGGCGGATGAAACATCGGCGCTCGCTACAGCATCAATCGAGAGCTCATTGCTCACGTGCCACAAGGGCGGCGCAGGCAGCGTCATGGGCGCGGGAGGCGTTGGCGCTGGTGGGGGTGGTGGCACAGGCGGCAGAGGTTCCGCAGGCTCCGCGGGCGTGGCGACAAGCGCAACGAACGCCGCCGCCCACCGCGCGCGCCGTTCACAATCACGCTCCGCATCTACATACGTTCGGGTCTGCCCCGCGGCCACAACGTCAAAACCTTGCGGTGTCTCTTGCACGCTCAACGTCGGCAAAAGGGCTTCAAGTTCAGTCGCGGGCACGCCAAGATGGCGCGCCGCTTGCGCCACAGCTTCGACGGCCGGGCACGCTGGCGCCGGGCTGATTGGTACAGCACTGCCACCCAACACAATTTTTAGAGCGGCCGCCAGGATCCACACGGGTGAGCCGAGTATAACCCGACACCTGGCTCACAAAGCGAGCCCTTACACGAGCACGCCAGGCAGCGGGCCGGTGCAAAGCGATGGATCACCAAAGGTTGCCGCGGGCGCGCCCACCGCCGCCATGCAGGTCAGCAACAGATCGTTGTGGCTGCGGTTCTGGATTTTCAAGAACCTGCCGGTGGCCACCGCGCCGCCCGCACCTCCGGCCAGCACATACGGTTGTGCGTTGTGCGAATGCACGTTGCCGCGCGACAACTCAACCGTGTGGAGCACCAAAGAATTGTCGAGCACCGAGCCGCCTGGCTCTTTGTAGGAGTCAAGCTTTGCCAAAAGATACGCCAGTTGCTCGTTGTACCATTTGCTGATTTTGAGAATGCTAGCCTGTGCGTCTGCGTTGCTGTCAGGCTCGTGATCGATGCCATGGTGGTTGCCCGTGATGCCCAGCCACGAGAACACCACGTCGCTGCCGCTGCGGTGGTATTGCAAGGTGGCCACGCGGGTAAGATCGCACGCCAACGCCATCGCCAATAGATCGCTTTGCAGTTTTCCCACCTCGCCATATTTTGAACGGTCGTGGTAACCGACGTTGGAAAGCGGCGGCTGCATGCAGTTTGAGCTCATCTCAGGGGGCTGGTTCAAAGACGTCAGACGCGTTTCAATGTCTCGAATGCCTGTAAGGTGGGCATCAAGACGTTGTCGATCCTCGCGGCTGACTTTTGGCAACAGCGTGCTGTAGCTGCCTTTCACGAAGTCGAGAACGCTCTTACGCTGGGCCAAACGCTGCACAAGCGCGGGATCGGGGCCGGTTGCGCCCTTGGCTGGCAACCCCTTGAACATCGACGAAAAGATTGTGGTTGGATTGTCTTCAGCTGGCAACGCCTTCCCCGCCGATGCATAGGCCAAATAGTCCCACGCGGTGCCGCCGCCTCCTGGCGCAAAGCCCGTCCATGTTTGCACACCGAATTCCTTTGAGGCAAATGGTGTTCCCGCGCCAATCTTGCTGGCGATCACTTGATCCACAGAGGGGCCACCTGCCAAACCGGCACCAAGGTTGCTTCCCGCTTGTAAGGCCTGCGCGGTCAATTGGTGTCCCATGCCGCGCAAGTGATCGTCGCCGGGGCCACTGCGCGTGGAGCTCATGGCCACGCCGTCAATGATCACAAGCTTGCTCTTCCACGCCTGCAGCGGCGCAAGCTGAGGCGACAAAGTGAAATTGGTATCGGCGCCGCCGGGCAGCCACTTTTCTCGCAGGTTGCCGCCTGGCTGAAAGAACACCACAAACCGCTTGGGTGTGGCTGCTTGACTGCGTCGCGGACGCATCATGGCGTCCAAAAACGGCAGGCCCACGGCAAATGAGCCGCTGCGCAGAATCGTGCGACGGGAAAGATGAGATGCCATGACGTCCTCTACAGCGATTCGACGTTGCGAAACAGGAAGGCATCGCTTTGTGCGATGGCCATGATGAGTTCGGGAAAGCCTGCGTCTTTGCGATCAAACGCGTCGGCAAGGCGTCGCAATGTGCATGCATCAAGCGGTGTTTCCTTGCGGCCGGAGGCGAACCTAAACCAGTGCCTCACCACACACTGTTTCACCTTTGAACTTTGAGCCAAGCGCGTCTGCAGTTCGGCGGCTCCGTCAAACGTGCCATCCACGTCTGTGTCTGTGAGCTCGCCATGCGCGTCCACAGGTTTGCCGTTTTCTTGCGTGCGAAATTTTCCCAAAGCATCGAAGTTCTCGAACCCAAGCCCAATGGGATCCATCTGTTGATGGCAACCACGGCACGCTGGCTGCGCGGAATGTTGTGCAAACCGCTCACGGGTGGTTAACCCGGGATCCAAGGCAGGCCCTGCGATCGAAAGCCCTGGGGGCGGCGGCGGCAGTTCATCGCAGAGCCATTGTTCGCGCACGAACTTTCCGCGGTGCACCGGTGCCGTTTGGTTGGCGTGTGCCAACATCGCCATTAAGGCTGGCTGTGCCAAAACGCCGCGCTGGCGGGAATCCTCCCGTGTCGTTTTCACAAAACCGTTCCCCGTGACGGCTGGCGCTCCGTAGATCTTCGCCAGCCCCGCGTCCATGAATGTGTATGACGCATTCATCAAGGCGTCTAAGCGGCCGCCATCTTTGACCATCCATTCGTCTATAAATTTGCGCGCCTGCGTTTGCAGCGACGCAATGGTGTTGACGCCGAAATCGGGAAACATTTTGGCGTCCTTCACCAAGCCGGGCAGCAATTCAAACTTCAGCCAGAGGTCTGCAAATCGCGCCACCATATCGGCGGCCGCTGGTGTCTGCAGGAGCCTGTCCACGTGTTGCCTGATTTGCGCTGGTGTTTGCAACTCGTTGGCCGCGGCCGCCGTCATAAGTGGGGCATCGGGCATGGATTGGGTAATGAAGTATGAAATGCGCGACGCCATCTCCCATGACGTCAGTTTGCGCAGGCCATTGGGCCCCCCACCCTCGCCGATTTCAACGCGGTAAAGAAAAGGTGCCGCACCTAATGTGGCTTCGATGACCATGCGGATGCCGGAGACGTAGTCCACCTTCGCGCCCTCGTCGAACAACGCTTGCAATCCCGTGCGCTCGCTGTCTTGCAAAGGCCGCCGAAAGGCCCGGTTTGCAAAACCGTCAATGAATTTTTGTCCACACGCGCGGGCGTTGGTCGTGGGGTTATCACAAGGCGCCAACGTCTGCAGCTTGCTGATGGCGCTGGCAGCGAGCGCCTCCGCGGTGGATACGTACTGCTCGATCAACACAGGCGATGTGGTGAGAGCGGCGGCGTTGTTATCGAAGCCAAGCGCGCGCTCTTCGGCCGGGAACTTACCGGCTGGCCGCGTGAGATCACCCAACAGATCGCGCACCGTGTTGTCGTATTCGGTGCGGTTCAAGCGGCGAAACACCGCATTGGCCGTTGTGGGCGCCGCCGTGCCCGCCAAACAGGCACTGGCCTCGGCCGTGGGCAAAGGCGGAATGACGCCCTCAGCAAATACCCCTTCGCCGCCCTCACCCTTTCCGTCGCCGTCAGTGCCACCCGAACCGGTGGAGCTTCCTTCAATGTTGCCCATGCACGCCGTTGCCAGGGTCACACACAGAAGTGCACAGCGCTGCTGCCAAGTCCTGAACTGCCGTCTTGCCACGTAAGCCTATCGAAGGGGAGGCACCCGACCTTTCATGGCCCTTGCCGTTTTATTTAAGAAAGTTTTGAGCGCGTAGAAGGCCAATCCAGGCGCAAACGATAGCTTTTGGATGACCCAAGCCTTTCCGCGTGCCAACGTTCTGGCAACTCTTACGGTCTGCGCCCTATTCACAGTGCCCGCGTGCGGTACAACGGGGCACGACCCACCTGTCGATGCGGAAGCCGAGGGCGAAACACCGGCCCAGGGCGGAAGCGGAGGCACCATCGATGCCGCGAGGGGTGAGCGCGGCGGCCATGCGGGCTCCCCACCCGAGCACGTGAGCGATGCGGCGGTTTTGCCACAGTCCGACGCAGCCATCGCAACCGCCAAACCTGATGCGGCCGCCGACGGGGGCTTGACCGTCGTGTGCAATCCAAACGCCCGCTGGCTCTGCGACGATTTCGAGACCACGGCCATCGACACCGCACAGTGGAAGGTGGAAATAGGCGGCGCTTCGGGCAATGCCAACACATTGACCGTCGACACGGCGCGTGTGCACGGCGGCAAACGTGCCCTGCACCTTCATGCGGCGAATAAGCGCGACGACGGCGTGCGCCTTGTGGTGAAGAAACCTTTGGTCCCCCTGGGCAACGTTGTTTACGGCCGCGTGTGGCTCTACCTGGCGGCCCCCGCGCCGGTTCGTCACATCAGCTTGTTCGCGGCCTCGGGCAATGTGGCTGCGGGCGGCTCTGCTGAGTATCGCTATGGCATAGAAACGCAGCGTTTGATGGCGAACTACTACACCGGCTCGCGCGACGACGGGATCCCCACCAACCGCTTCTTCGATCGCAAAGGCCAGACGGTGCCATACACGGCCCCCACCAACCGTTGGGTGTGCACCGAGTGGTTGTTCGATGGCAACAAGAATGAATTGCGCTATTGGCAAGACAACATCGAAGTCGCCGAGCTACATCGCATGCCATCGGATGCCCCCACATGGCCCGCGCCCACTTTCAACCGTTTGTGGATTGGATGGCAGATGTATGGCGAAGAAGAAGCTGCAGGCTTTGACCTCTGGTTCGATGATGTGGCGATCGACAAAGCGCGCATCGGTTGCCCATGAGGCTCGCGTCGACGCCGTGCATCGGCGGAGCCAGTTGCCGAGTCAGGACGTTTTTGCCAATGCTCCGCGCGACGTCGCGGAAATCACGGGCACGGGGCCGAAGCGTTTGACAGGGCCTGGGGCGGCCGATACCGTTCGGCCCATGAAACGCATCAAAGTGGGAATTATTGGCAGCGGCATGATGGGGCCGATTCATGCAGAGGCCCTTCGCCGTTTAGGCTACGTGGACGTTGTGGCGCTGGGCGAAGCCAACGAAGAATTGGCACGCCGCAAGGCCGATGAGCTGCACATACCGAAAGCCTACGGCAATGCCCTGCAACTGATCGCCGACCCCGAAATCGAAGTTGTGCACAACTGCACCCCAAACTCGATGCATTTCGAGATGTCGAAAGCCATCATGCAAGCGGGCAAGCACGTGGTTTCGGAAAAGCCACTGGCGCGCACGTCGCGCGAATCTGCGGAGCTTGTGCAGATCGCTGAACGCACGGGCGTCGTCAACGCCATTCATTTCAACTACCGCAACTATCCCCTGGTTCAGCAGATGCGAGCCATGGTGCAGTCCGGCCGCATGGGTCGCCTATTCTTGCTGCACGGGTCTTACCTGCAGGACTGGTTGATCAAAGAAACGGACTACAACTGGCGCATTGAAGTGGAATCAGGCGGTGAGTCGCGTGCTGTGGGTGACATCGGCAGCCACTGGTTCGACACCGTGCAATTCATCACCAACGATCCGGTGGTGGAAGTGATGGCCGATCTCAACATCGTGCACAAATCGCGCAAGAAGCCGCGGCAAGCGATGCAAACATACTCGGGCAAGATCCTCACTGCGGACGACTACACAGATGTGCCCGTGGTCACTGAAGACACGGCCACAATTTTGTTCCGCACAAGAAGCGGTGCCTCTGGCTCTTGCGTCATCAGCCAGGTCTCGGCCGGCCGCAAGAACCGCCTCTACCTTGAAGCCGATTGCCAAGAAGGCGCCTTGTCTTGGGATCAAGAGCAGCCCAACTCGTTGTGGATTGGTCGTCGCGACGTCGCCAATCAAGACATGATCAAAGACGCTTCGCTGATGGACCCCGAGGCGCGTTCGTTTTCGCACTACCCGGGTGGGCACCCGGAAGGCTATTCGGAAGGGCCCTACAACCTGTTCGCCAACGTGTATGGCTTTATCGCGGCGGGCGCCAAAGGCACCCCAACGTTTTCCACCTTCAAAGATGGGCACAACCAACTGCTCATCTGCGACGCGGTGGTGGCTTCCAGCAAGAACCGCGCTTGGTCTAAAGTCGCTTACTAGAAACTCGATCGCAACGTCGTTTGGCATCGGCGCGCCGGCACAGCACATGTTCCGGCGCGTCCTTGCTGGCCACCAACAACCTTTTCTCAAGACGTGAGCAAACGGCGTTGCGGTTCGTGCTAATAAAGCGCGCGTGAACCCGTTGCCCCTTCACCAACGAATGTCTCGCGCTGGCGTCCTGCTCAAGCACGCCTCGCTCCTTCGATGTCTGATCTTTATCTGCGGCCTGTTGTCATGGGCGTGCTCTGGCGAAGAGCCGGAGCAGGGCGGGCCCGTGGATGCGTCCATCGACGGCAACGACCTTGGTGATGCCACCTCCGCCCCTGATGGACTCGCGCCACCGCTGGACGCGGAGCCGAAACCTGACGGTGGCGACGTGCCCGCCCCCACGATCACGGTCGAGCCCGTTGCCGCGCGGCCAAACTGGAACGACTACGGCGCTGCCAGCGATCCGACGCTCAACTGCGGCCCCAGCGATGATGCCTTTGGCTTGTGCAAACATTACGGAGCCATCCGGCGCGCAAAGATAACCGGCACGTCGTGCGACGGGCTCGTCATGAAAGATGAGCTGGGCGTATTCGATTGGACCTGTGAAAACAGCGCCAGCGGCGCCGAGTTCGTTGGGCATCTGCGCGCCGATCGCGGCCTCGCGGATTTGGTGACCGCATCGGGTTGGAAGCCAAACAGAGTGATCGTGTCTGGGCGGAGGCGTGCGGTTTCAGAGCTGGCCGCGTGGTGGAGCAATCCTGTTCGTCCGTTGCCCGCAAACGCCGATGGTTGCACGCCCTCCCTGGGCGTGGGTTGCGATGCGGGCCAAAACTTCGCCAAACTTGAAGAAGCGGGCGCGGTGTATGTCGCGGCGGCCGATCAGCGCAGCCGCGGTTATGCGATCGTGGCCGATGGCGTGTCGGTGGTGACGCTTGGTAACGCCGTGGTCAGCCTCGTGGAGGAGGGCCTTTCGTTTGTGTATCCACCCACAGATCAAAAGGCGCCCAACTATGCCGCCCTGTTTCTGATTACGGATCGTGAACGAGTGTGGATTGAGGGGAGCTTCGATAGGCGCGCCGCCAACGTCAGCACCTTGGGTCTGTGGGCCGTGCGCATGCGCCACAGCCACATTCGGCGAACGGGTTGGGCCAACTTCGGCAACGCAGCGCTCGAGCTGTGGGATTGCCACGCCAACATCTTCTGGGACACGCGCATCTTCAATGCGGGCTACGCGCTTTATCTCGAGGAGCGCACCTCATTCAATGCATTTACCGGTGTGCGCATTTCATCCAGCCGTTCCACGGTTTCGATTGGCGATGGATGCCACCACAACATGATCTCGGGCGCTTCGATCATTCACACGGTTTGGGGCATCACACTCGAAGGTGACGCCAACCTTGTGGCCAACGTGTTGGTGCACGACGCGGGTGCAGGGATCTTTTTCGGCAGCGGGCGGAACCTATCGGTTTCGCAAGCGGCCCTGTTGGACATCGTGGGCAACAGTCTCGGCGTCAGCGGTGCGAACAGCCTGGCTTTCTCGGGTGATCTGTTGGTGGGCGCGCAAGCGACGTGTAATCCGGGCCCTGACTCCCCTGCTTCCTTCGATACGGCTTGCCGTCCTCTTAATCAGCCGCAGGCGCAATCTGAGGTGGCATTTCAAGCCGGCGCTTCCGCAAAAAGCTCCTTCATCGGCAAGGTGACAAACGATGATGCCAGCCCCGCAGACGTTGACGGCGCGGCGCCTTACAGCAAAGACCTGCAGTGGTGGCCGCTGCAGAACCCAGAACGCGCGTGGGGCATTGAGATCGCTCCTGCTCCGGCCACAAGAAAAGCGCTATGCACGCCGGAGGATTCGAGCTGCTTGATCTTTGATTGGAGCCTTCGCATCAACGACACCACGCTCCGAAGTGGCACGGGCCGCGCCTCCACACCAGCCGAGCCCTTTGTGGCGGGCCAACCGTGTCCTTCGTCGGTCAATGGATCGAGAACGATTCACGATGAGCTGCAGAAGGTCACTTTCCTTGGTAGTGCGCTTGAGCTCTTGGGAGATGGCATTGGCAATGACAACGGCTTGTGCGAAAACAAGGAGGCCTGCCTTTACGCGCCGAACTTCGGCGCTTACCAGGGCCACGGAGCGCTTGGAAGCTGTGGTTTCGTGGATGGCTCCGCAACGCAAGCTCAAGGCATTCTCCTCTACGGTTTCGAATCGAATGGCCGCTAGCTGCGATCCACGGACCATCAAGGCGCCCCTTACGTCACAAAGATGACAGCAGCGGGCCAAGGGTTTGCAGTCAGCGGTTCGACAAAATGACGTAGCCAAACGAGAGCATCAGGCATGCTTAACGTGATTCACGTGCGCTCTTCATGGCCTGCTGCAATCGTATTTCAAGTTACGCCTCGACCATGGATCAGTGTGCACTTAGACTTAAGCGGCAATGTTTTCGGCGCGCGTTACCTTGGCGGCCACCTGGCTCGCGATCGCGGCAACCAGTTGCGGGCCCGCGACGCAAACGGAGTTGTTTGTTGCGATCGATAAAGATCCCGCGGCCGCCCTACCCGAGTATTTGTCGATTACAGTCCTCCGCGATGGCACGCCTTCCGTTGTTGACCTGCGGGTGCCAGATAAGGGCTCGCTCAAAAGCAACGTAAATCCAATTGCCACCGTGCAGATCACACTCGACGGCAATGTGTTTGCCACCCGAGACATTTCTGTGTCTGGCGTGTCCGCGGGCGCCGTTATCGCGAAGGCCGAACTTCTAGGCGTTACGATCGGAGCGGGTGCCTCGCGACGCCTGCAACTAAATTTATCGTCCACAAGCGATACACCTTCAGTTCCGACGAATCGAGACGCAGGAGTTCCCTCACCAACGGACGCCGAAGCTTCAACGCCCAAACCAGACGCAGCGGCAAGCGCAACAGATACCGCGATGGCGAATCTCGATGCACCCAAACCCGTGGTTGACACGGCACCGCCTGCGCCAGTGAACTTGATCAGCAACGGAGGCTTTGAGGCAGGCGTCACCAAATGGAAGACGGTGAACGGCAACACCGCCGCCGTTGCCGCCGGCCCCTCAAGTGCCTTCGCTTTGCGAAGCGATACGGCAGCCGCTTGGTGCCAGCAGGAGACACCGGGATTCATCCGAGGTCAAACGTACGTGCTCACCGCCACGGGCAAAGGTGACGTTGTGGGGTGTACTGTGGGTGTGGTGTGCGGCAATGACGTGGATGGCGAAATCCAACGCAACATCGCATCGCCGTTTGGCACCACCTGGAAAACAGAAGCGAGAGACTTCGTGGTGCCCGCCGCGGCCACGTGGATGTTTGTGTTCATCCACAACAACGGCAGCCCCACGTGCTGGACGGATGACGTCTCGTTGCTCCTGAAACAAGATTAGTTGCGTCCGCATTGATGACGTCCTGACGCTTGGTGGGCCTCGTGGGGCACGGAGATAACTTTCGAACCGAGCCCCGACGCACTCATTTCAATTCGGGTACGGATCAGTGAGCGGTGACCACGCCCATGCCCCAAAATCGTAGCCGCGCTGGCTATGCCGTCAGCATCTGTTGCGGCTTTCATGCGCCGCCGCGGTAAGCTTGACGGCCGATGCCTCCCCACGATCCCCTAAACAACGAAGAGCAGCCCCCCAGGCGGCCGCTTTCTGTTGCCTTGAGGTTTGTGGCGGTTTTGATGATCGCAGGCGCGCTTGCGGGGGGCGTTGTTACGATGCTTCGCTATGGCATCCGTGCGCCGTTGCTTCGGGCCGATCGCGGCGTGGATGATGCCACCCTAGTGCCCTCCGAAGAATCGGAGGAAGCGGATCGGGATCCCAGCTCAGAAACGGCAATGACCATCCTTCCTTTCACCCCCGATGCCAGCCCGCAATCTGCCTTTCCTTCGCCGGAGGACTTCGCGCAGCTATTGGATCCTGCCGATGCAGCTAGCCAAGCCGTAATCGCCGAAGAGCCGCATCAGGCGCCGCCTCAAGAGCCGCCCACGACTACGTTGGAGAATGAGAGTATGCAAACGGAAACGCCAGTCAAAGAGTCGGCGCCCAAAGAAGAAGCCGAAGCCTCGGCCCTTGCGATTGAAACTGAGGCCGTCACCACGGCGCAACCAGAGGATGACCCCGCGCCTGAACCCATCGCGACCGCGCCCACACCTGCAGGTCCGGATTACTGGGTGATACCAGGCAATGCGACACGGCCTTCGGTTTACTTAGGACAAGGCAATGCTGCTCGGCCGGCGCTGATGCCAGGCGGATTCGCGCAATTGGCCTCACCTCCAGCGCCGATGTTCACATCGCCTCCAGCTCCCATGTTTACGCCGCCTCCCGCGCCGATGTTCACAACACCACCAGCGCCAGGTTTAACAACACCACCCGCGCCAGGCTTCACAACACCACCCGCACCGGGTTTGCCCCCAGAGCGAATGCCAAGTCGGTCGTCGCGCGGTCGCCGCTGATAAGCCGCTGGGTGCTGCACACCGCTGGCAGAAGCGCCCCCGTATGGTGTATGTGAAACGCCTGTGGCCTCCGCGCGAAGCCACAGGCGTTTCTGATCACTCAATTCACTGCGTTAGTGCACGCGACGGATGCCGTGGCGCAGTTTATCCGTCGATGGAGCGGCGATGCGGCTAGTGGCAGCCACGCCTTTAGGAGCCACCGCTGGGTCGGAGCCGCACACGATGCCTTTCAGATCGGTGTTGCGCCTGCCCAGATCGTTAAACGAACGGATTGTGCCTGAGAACCCATCAAACACAGATGTGCCTGTCATGAACCCAGACAAAAACGCCTCGGTGCCAGGGAACCGCGGCGAGATCTGCAAGAAGCCCGTGTTGGTTTCTTGGCTTGAATGGCAGCCATTGCAGGTGTTCAACGAGAAGTGAAAGCGCGCTTCTGGATCCACGCCCGGCGCGTTCCAACCCGTCAAATCGTTGCGAACGGCGCCACCCAAGAACGGCGCACCGTTGAACGTGGCGGGCACGTCGTGCGTTTCTGCGATGATGGCCGCCTGGTTGGCGTTGATCCAATCGGCCAGCGCTGGCGTGTTGTTGAAGCCAATGTCAGGCGTCAACTTGATCGATGTTGGTCGCAACAATCCCGTCGTTGGATCGAGATCGAACTCACGCAACTGCCATTCAAACGACAAAGCGATTTCGTTTGTGCGAACCGCGTTGATGGCACTGCCGTTGGGCCGCCCCGGAGCGGCACCGTGCTTCACAAAACGTTCGGTGAGATCTGCAAGCGCGGCGTTGTAGGCCTCTGAGGGGAACGGCAAGGCGCCCAATGCGTGCCAATCGTTGGCCCACGTTTGCACTTCGGCAAGCGTATGCGCGGGCAATTTGTATTCAAGGATCAAAGTGAACTGCATAGGGAACCCTTGGTTCAGCACAGCAAACACAAAGCGGCCCTCTCCCGCATTGTTCTCTTCCAGGTTGCGCAAATCGAACCGGTTAACGATCGCTTGCAGCTGCAACGGTGGATGCGCCAAATCAAGCTTGCCATTGGCCGTGCGTGGCCACGACTGCAAAACAAGATCTTGCATCGCGGGTCGCGCATCAATCGTAAAGTCATTCACCATTTGTGGCGTGAGCCATGTTTTGAACATCTCTTCCACCATGTCAGGTGCCGCCTCAGGCGAGGGCGCCATTTGCTCCATCAAATGCTTGAAAGTCCACTGCGCGTTGCGCGGGTCGCCTGGTGTTTCATCGGCTGTGCGAACCGGATCATCCACGACTGACAGGTGTTTGATCAGAAGCTCGCGCGAGGTCTTCACGTGGCATCCTGTTTGTTCAGCCACAACCAACGTGGCGTTGGCGAAAGCTGGCCCATCGTTGAAGCGCTGGTTGCTTTGCGCCTGGAAGGAAAGCTGACGCTCCCCCGGTTCTGATTCGCTTTGCGACGTGACCACCACAGGTATGTGTTGCGTTTCGCCGCTGCCCAATGTGAGCGAAGTGAAACTTGGGTTTATCGAAATGTCGGGGAAAAAGCTGTTCGAGAAAAAGAAAAATGATTCAGCCGCGCAGCTGGACGAATTGTTGTTTTTCAATGCCAAATCAAACGTGAATGACGAGCCGGCCGCCACAGGGCCACTGTTGCTGGGCGTCGCCACCAAAGTGGGAGCGCGTGGTGCGCATGTCAAACCCGCAACCACGTCATTGGGCGCAGGCGACGTCGCGAACCAGACGTTATCAACCACGCCATCAAAACGACGGAAGAAAGCGTCGTTCGCGATCAGCAGCGGCCCTTCACCATCGGCGATGGTGCCGGGCGCGCTTTTCTCTGTGACCAACTTGCCATTGATAAACAACGCCAAAGACGCGCCATCAAAGCGCGCGGCCACGTGCGTCCAAGTGCCCTCTTTGATGCCTTTCCATTCGATCGAGGCTGGCAAGGCGCCTTTGCGATCGATGACAAACTGCAATTGTTTGCCATTTAACACCAAAGCCAATGAGCTGGTCAGGCTCTGCCGTTTGCGGAAAAGCGATTGCACACCACCTAACTTGCGCGGGTTAATCCACGCAGCCACTGTGACGCCGCGGCCGAACGTAAAGGTGGGTTGGTCGGGGACGTATACGAGGTCAGTGAGGTTGGGCAACGAGACGCCCTGCCCCGCAAAGCCTGCCGCGCAGCTCGCCTTGATTGAACGGAAGGCCGTGTTGCCATTGAACGATGAATCATTCAACTGCGTGCGGAAGTCGTTGCAGTCATTGAACTCCCAAAAACCAAGAGGTCCGTTAAAGCAGGATCCTCCGCCCGCACCACCGCCATCGGCGACAGCGGCGTCACCGCTTGGCATGCCCCCGTCAACAGGCGCCGCGGGGCCCTTCGGGGGCGGCATGCCTGCGTCCGTTGAGAAGAAGCCCCCGGTGCCCGAAGGTCCACAGCTGCTGCTGCCACCACTGCCACCTTTAGGTGGAGGCGGTGGCGCGCCACCTTTGCCGCCAACGGGTCCAGGAACCATGCCGCCAAAGCCGCCGCTGCCGCCCATACCTGTGTCTCCGCCGGTGCCAGGAACGGCGCCGCCGGCACCACCCGGATCGCCTTTGGTCTGGGCTTGCCCTTGCACCAGGGCGCCTAAGTCGCCGTCATCAAGAATCGCGCGCAGATCGGGATCGGTGGGTTTGTCTCCATCACACGCGGCGAGGCTTAAGCCAATACATACGCAGGACAGGTGCAAAAGAATTGAGGAGGATCGTACGGTCACAAGGGGTCGCAGTCTGATGCTCATTTGGAGCACCTCACTTTCGACGCGCCACTCTGCAATGGTCGTGCCTCACATTAACCAATGCAAGTCACCGCGTAACCACTGTGTTTTATGGCTTCGAACGGCTTAGGAAGTGGTGAAAGTGTTGAATTTCTGCGACATCGGTGTCGCGTTTCTGTCGGGTTGGGACTCCCCCCAAAACACCCCGGGTGTCGGTCGCTCACGACTATGACAACGCGGTTGGCGCACGGAAAACGGGCCTGTGCTGCTAGACGTCAGTGTCAGATGGTTTGGACCCGTAACCTACGCCACGACAAATTCCGGAGTCGCAGCGGGGTTGAGCGTCGTCGCTGGCCCGAAGCAATCACCTGCGCAACGAAGCTAAGTCGAAGCGGGCCCCGGTGCAAAGAGAGCCAAAGGCCGAATCTCGTAGGCGCCCGCTGAACTGCTGGCGCGCGCGAACTCACGCGCGGTTTCGATGGCTTGGGCCTGCGATTCACACTCGACGATAAAGAAGCCAAGCAATTGCTGACCACGCCGAGTTTCGCCATGGCAGCCGCTTCCTGTTCTTTGGTCCACGACCAGACGGCGTCCTCGGAGTCGTAACAAAGAATTGCGTAAAGCATACCAACCGTTTTGTCACAAAACGCGGTTCGGCTGCAACAAGCCGAGCAGTCTAAGTCAGACGGCGAGGAGCTCTGACAGAACGCCCTTCGGCGGTTCGCTGCCACCCTTGCCGAATGACTCGGTCGCCACCCCCACAGCCGTTGCGATGGTGCTGTGAAAATCGCAAAGGCCGCGATACTCCTTGCTGCTGCCTTTGTGAGGGTACCGAATGAACCGACCATCCGCCTTAAGAGCGCCTCCAGCGTTGCCGACCACCAGCATCGGCCATCCCTCATGATTTGCGTGATGTGCCTCGGCGTTGCAGCTCAACATGATGAATACGGTGTTGTCGAACATGTTGCCATCGCCTTCGGGCACCTTTTCAAGCGCCTTAATCATTGAGACGAAGATGCCCGAAAGGTAGTTGTAAACAGCGGTCATGCCTTGGCGCACGATCGAGTCTTCATCGTGGCCATAGGTCCAATCTCGTTCGGCAGGATCAAGGCCAGCGTCACGCAAGGCGCGCGTGTACTTCGGGAAGTGGTTGTGCGACTTACTCGTGCCTGCAGAGATGCCAACAACGTTCGTAATTCCACATATGAGTGCCATGTTTGCGAAGGTCACCACCTGTTCCAACGTGTCCTCGACCACGGCTGCCGCCGCCGGTGCGCTGGGCGCTGGGCACACAAGACCGGCCAACAGCCGCGCCTGCTGATCTAAACCTTCAATGGCCTCCAAATACCGATCAAGTGGGATGCGCTCGCTGGTGGCCAAACCCCGGGTAAGGCGTGCAATATCTTTTCTGTAGACATCGAACAGTGCCTTCTGTCGCAACCGATTGCCGCCCGCAAGGCCGTTGGTATCTGAGGCACTGGCCCCGAACAGAGCGCGATGCAATTGAGCCGGGTCGGTGATCGCGGCCTCAGGTCGTTCCCGGCCCGAGGCAAACACTGATTTGTTTGGCCCCACACCCACCAACACGGATTTGAAGGCTGTATTCATGCCTTTCGCGATGTGCTGGTCGATTGTGATTCCACCCGGGGCCGCCAACTCCTCGTTGGATGCACCACCCGCTGCTGTGAAACAAGAAAGAGCGCCATAGCCCGTGGAGTGCATCGCTCCCGGCATTTGGTTTGCCAAGCCATCGATCAAAAGGGCTCGGCTTCGGTAAGGTTCCAACTTCTTGAACATTGCCGGCCACGTGAAGCTGGTCTTTCCAGGCAGCACAGGATCCCACCCGCTGCTCGGAAGCGAGATTTCCGGCGGCGTAAAAGTCCAATCACGGCGCATGCCGTTGCCGCTCAAAAGGTACACCACCCTCTTGGTTCGGACCGCGGCGCCCTGCGCGCGGTTGAACAAGGATTCGGCAATAGGTTTAAGGAATAACGCGCCTGAAGACAGGCCCAGATTTTCCACGAAGCGGCGGCGGCTGATCATGTTTGGCCTCAATTGGCTTTGCGTTGCAAGAAGGCATCGGAGCTAAAGAACGTGTTCAGCATCGCCACGTAATCGCCGCCGCGCTTGAAGGCCTCGTCAAGTGCAAGCAACGTGCAGCCGTCTGCTCTTAGGTCCTCGCCACGGCCGGACCAAAAGCGAAAGTTGTTAACCACGAAGCACTGCCGAACGACGTCTGCTTTGGCCAGCTTCTGTGAAAGTTGCACCACGCCGTCGAACGCACCGTCGACCGCGGGCGACGCCCCTTCCAGCACACCACTTGCGTCGACCGGCTTGATACCGTCCATCGTGCGGTACCGACCGAGGTCATCGTAGCTCTCAAAGGCCAGGCCCAAAGGATCCATGAATTTATGACAGGCGTAACAAGTTGGGTTCTTCGAGTGGGCTTCGTGAATGGCTCGAAATGTTGGGTTCGGGCCGAGATCAGGCAACGGTGGCACGTTGCCTCCTGGCAAAGAGGGAACCACTCCACACAATAGGGACTCACGAACAAAGCGCCCTCTTTGCACTGGCTGTGTATGCTCGTTTTGCGAAAACGCCACGAGGAAGGAAGGCTGTGTGAGAATGCCAGCACGTTGCGTGGCATTCAAAAGCATCAAGGTGCTTTGCACTTTATTGTCGAGCTCAAGGTCATAGTTGCGTGATGTGTATCCCTGCACCATCATGACGTTGCTTGTCAGCACGTTCGTGAGAAAATCCTTGCGCCCCGAGGTGCGAATCAGGTTGTCAAACCAGCCGTCGGTGTCTGAAACAAGCATCCCAGGTTTGTGCCATGTGACTTCCTTGAACGAGGCGGGGGCGTTTTCGTAGTGAAAGTACTCGCGGAAGAATTTCAAAGTGGGCCGCACCACGTCCTTCTGCATGGGCAGCGTCAGCAGGCGTTCCACCTGTTGAGCAATGGCGTCCTTGCTATCCAGCTTGCCTGCCTTGGCCAAATCATAAAGGATGGGATCGGGGGGCATATCGGTAAGCGAGTACGACAGTGCCGCCGCGATCTCGAACATGGATAGACGAACGCGCCCGTCTTCGGGCGCCTGCCCCATGCCAATTTCTGACCGAAACAAAAACGATGGTGAGGCCAGCAAGCCCTGGTATGCAAGGATGAGCGCCTCAGCTTTTCCAAGCGCCGCTACATTGTCTGTCGCCAGTGACGAATAAAGATCTAGTTCCGCGTCCAGCAACGGCCGACTAAACAAGATCTCGCCGGTCGAAGACACGCGCTCGCGGATGCACGCCGCAAACTTATCATCTGCCACGGTGGCGCATTTGCTGCCACCAAACTGGCGCGCAAGATCGGCTGCCGCTTCTACGGCGTACCACAACTCGCGATCCGACATCGTGAAGCTACCAGCGTAGTTCGAGTACCGGTCCGCCTTGTTCACGCCATCGAAGGGGATCAAGGCGTCTATGCGTGCCGGTGCTCCATTTTTCCAGACCCCAAGCACACCTCGCCCAGCATAGGCGGCGTGCACCGTGTTTCGGTACTGCATGGGCGTCAGCCGCCAGAGCCGCCGGGGCAAGGGCAATGATTGGCTTTTGTCGCATGACAGTGGCTCTTCGCCGGTAAAAGGATTGCGAGGTTCCTCCGCAAGTTCGTCCGCGCCTCCCTGACCTAAAGTGCCTCCGCCTTCGCCGCGTGGGTCGCCGGTTGACGGGCTGCCGGCGCGGCCAGCGCCGCGCTCATCTTTGGTGCCACCCTTGCCACCGACGTCCCCTTCCTCACCCGAGTTGCTTTGCGTCGACGAGATGGTCCCCTGGCATGCAGAGCCCATGGAAAACGCAACAATGAGGCCTATGAATGACCTCGCGGAACGGTTGTATCGGTACTTCATTGACACATCCCAAAGCACCCGTGACTCACGCAAGGTGGCTTGCGAACGGTGGCTTGCAAAGGAAGTTGCAGGCCTCACCCGCGCGGTTGAAGGCATTTGCCGAAGAAGCCCTGAAATCGCTTTCAAGCCACGCGAATGGTCATGGCACGCGGCCGAACACCCGCTGCTGTTGGTCGTACACCACAACCCTGTCAGTCATTCGCCCTGGTTCTCCGGCGCCCACCAGCCCGACGTCGAACGACGGATCGTTGCTTGGATCCCATACAGGGGCGGTGACGCGCATTTCAATGTGTTTGCGAAACCGTTCACCGCCTGCGCCGTCGACGCCCCCGGGGAAGACGGGGGTGCCCGTGCAGTCGATGTCTATATAGGCCAATCGATCGCGCCAAGCGATCAGACGAGGTGGCTTCGCCTGCAAGCAGTCAGAACGAACCAGGCTGACCTCAACGTCCGTCAAGCTGACACCAGGCTCAAGCGTGATGAAGTAGCGCACCGACAACCGATCAAGCACAACCGGGGGCCACGATGATCGATTGTTGATCCAAATGTGCACGAGTGACCCATCAAGGGACAGTGCCGCCTCCGCAAAGACTTGGACCTCCTCGGGTCCGGGAACGGCCGGCGCAAAGACATCTGCCAACGCTGGCCCACCCCAGGATTCGAAGAGCATCGCCATCAACCCGGGGACTGCAGCAGAAAACTCCAAGGCTGGCTCAGCCTCGATCACACTCGGCATCTGGCCCACGGCCGCTTCCGCCCATTCGTCTTGTGCATTGGGTCCCCCCACGACGGCGCCATAAAGCGTATGACGCCAACGCGGGAAGAAATGTTTTGGATCAGCAAAATGCAAGGCTCCAGCATAGGCACCCATGGCTGCTGCGTGATGCGGCCGCAAGACCGGATTGCTTCCAAAGCCAACCATGTAACTGCGGCGGCTGGGATTCTGCCCAAGCAGATAGTTGGCCACTGTGACTGCGAACGCGTCAGCAACCTGCGCGCATTTTCCACCGCTATGTGTGCTCGTTTTCGCATTCGTCGATTCGCACACACCGCTTGTCACCCAACGGGCATAAACCGAAGCCAAAAATGCAGCGTTAAGTGCAGAAGCGAAAGGCTTGCTAGGTTGCCGCCATGGCAACCCTCCCGGTGTATACGTAACGCGATCAACGAATCCGATGGTCCACCAATCGATGTAGTTTTGAACAACATCCACGAAGCGTTGTTCGTGTGTGGTCTGGGCAAGGAGCAAGCATGCCCCCTTGTTGGCTAGGAATACGGAGTGATCTTTCCAGTGGATGAGCGGCGTCGCCTCATGGTTCTTCAATTCATCGAAATAGGCATTCGCCGACCGTGCATATCTGCCGTCGTACCCTGCTTGGTCGTGATGCGCTTTGTGAAGCCAAGCGGCCGCCCACAGAAGTTTGTCCGCTGCCAAGGACCGGTAAGGAACATCGTGGCTGATTCGTCCCTGCGCGTCCTTGACCGTCGTGCCGTCCAAGTCGGGATTCAACAAATTCTCGCGAAAATTGTCCCCAAATGTGAATGCGCGCTCCGCCTTCGTCAGTAGCGTATTCGCAAACACAACATCGCCGGCGCTGCGAAAGACCATTGATGCTGCGGCAAAGGCAGCGCTGACGTGGCCCGCGATGTCAGGGCCGGGAACTTTGTCGTCCACTTTGAATGACGGGCGCAAAGACAGCTGATCACGCACTTCTGGCGGCACCCACAAAGTAGATTCTTCGGCTTGACGCCCAACGCCCGCAAACAGTTCGTACCGCGTGGGCCCGTCCTGCGTAAACGCGCGAATCAGATCATCCACCCCCCAGCGTAGGTTCGAGAGCGCCGCATTCTTTTGGCAGGCCGCACCGAAGGCACCGCCCGCTTCCAGCAGCCCCCATGACAGCATCGCCACCGTGTACGCAGTTACTGTGGTGTTCTTGGTTGCGTTTGAGCCTGCTTGCCATCCGCCGCTAAGATCGCGGCTCACATCTTCACCATCGCGCAGTAAGCTGTCGCCGCGCCACGCGACGCGGTTGTCTGGCGGTAGGCGCCCAACCCTTTGAGCATCTAGGAAGAACAACGATTTCTGCAACGCTTCCCCATAGGCAAAGGCTCCACGTTGGGGCTTAGACAACGGCGAGCAAGCCTGCAATGAGGCATCCGCACCTGCATCTTTGCGTGGCGCAACCAACGTCACGTCTTGGGGCGCGCACCCCGAAGCCAGGCAAAAGATGGCAAGTGTTGTGCGGCGAAAGCTCATGGCAGCATCACCCAAAATTGCAGCCCTATCGATACGTTCGATCGTGGTGTTGTGCGGATCGCTGCTCCTTCCACCAAATAATTCCAGCGACGTAAAAAGACCTCGTCCCGAAACACGAGGGCGCATCCCCAGGAACGTCCGAGAGCGCGGCCACCATCAATCTGTGCCGCCGCAAAGGGTGACACGTCGATCTCTGATCCCCTCTGCGTGGCTGTACTGACACTGGCCTGATGTGCCGCAGCTCCTGCGATTGCGGCTCCGCCGAAGCGCCACTTTTTCCAGTAAAATGATCGGTGGGCCACCGCGGCCAGGGACAACCGGCGCTCGTGCAATTGCGCGTCGTTCACCGTGCCGTCGAAAAGGTCAACGAAGGTTGACTCAAGCCCGGCTTCCCAAACTCCTTGCGAGAACCGGCGGGCCAACACCGCTGCCAAACCGGTGCCCCCCGCATACGGCCCTGCGAGCAACGCCAACGCTTCGAGGCGAAGGACGAAGCCCGGCGCCGCAACTTTGTGAAGCGTGTCCGCCGAATGGCTAAGCGTGTGGGCCGTCGGTGCCGTGTCGACGGGCAGCGATAACATCACGAGCTCACCCGCCTTTAGCGCCAAAGTTCTGGCGCGAGCCGGGCCCGGCGGGTCATTGAGTCGTGCAACCTCAAGCATCGCGTGGGGGCTGGCCCGCTTGACGGCATGAAGCACCACTGTATCCGCATCCTTTGTGGTCAAGGTCCACAAAGCTACGTCGGCTCCGGTTGCCTCGAGGCGGCTCTGCGCGTGAGCCAGCGACTCTGCCACATCAACGGGGGCCAGGCCCGCATCTACAGCCAAGGTGGCAACGCCATGGAGGTGAATTCGCAACGCATCGATCAGGACGCCGTCGTCATTCAATGGCGCACTTGGCAGGAATAGGACCACGGGCACCGCGGCGACGGCAGAGCCGAACCTGCCGAAAGTCATAAGCAGGCCTGCTGCGAGGAGCGCACGGTACATCCGTCACAAGAATAGCAGCGGTGGCTGTGGATCCAGCCATTCGTTTTGATCTGGGTAATTCTGGAGACGTCGGTCACAGTTGACTGCGCACGGTCGGATTCTGATCTTTTCTTTCAACCGATTCATCTGGCCCGGCAACTGCTCTCCTCAAGGGTGTTCTCGCGAATGCAATCAGTGGCTTCCTCGAAGGTCGCGGACGACTCCGCGTTGGTTGCGGCGTGCCGCGCCGGCGATCGGGTGGCTTTAGAGAGAATGTTCTCGATGCATTCGCCGCAGCTTTCGCGCTTTTTACGGCGTTTGGTGGGCCCTGGAACCGACGCAGACGATCTTTTGCAGAACACTCTCATCGCTGCCGTCAAAGCATTCCCAGCATATCGGGGTGAATCGACGGTGGCGCGCTGGTTGTGTGGCATAGCGGCCGCCGTGGTGCGAGACCATTTTAGGCGGCCCGACCGACGACGAATTGTAGCGCTCGATGAAGCTGGCCTGGAGAAGCAGTCGTCAGAAGCGTGGCGGGAGTCGCAACTGGCAGCGGAAGACAGGCAGCAGCTGTCGCGCATCCACGATCTGCTGAATCGCATCGATGCAGACAAGCGACTCGCCTTCGTGCTGCACGTCGTTGAGGGCCACAGCATTGATGAAGTGGCGGTCATGACGGGCACGAGCACATCGGCCACAAAGTCGCGGATTTTTTGGGCGCGGAAATTTCTGTTCGAAAGGGCGCGCAGAGATCCGGAGTTGCGCGCCCTCATGAAACCATTGCCAGATACGGCCTGGGAGCAAGGGAAGTCGGGAGGGTGCGGATGACAAACGAATGCGAGGTGACGCAATCCTGGATAGACGACTTCAGTGGGACGTTGCCGATGAAAGCGCAATCGTCGCAGCAAAGGCACGTCGCGACGTGCGATGAATGCCAACAATATTGGCGTTTCGTCCAATCTTTTCGCGACCTGTCGTTTGCTTACGGCGAAGCGCCGCCTCCACGACCGAATGTCGCGAAGGTGGCTGTCGACGCCGCATTTGCGCCTCGCCCTTCCCAGCCTTTGCCGTGGCGCACAATGGGGGCATTGAGTGTCGCAGCAGCGGCCTCGCTCTTCCTTTATGCTTTCGTTTCTCGGCCTGGAAAGTCCAACGATGCGTCCCCTGCGGCCTTGTCGCCAAGCAAGCCGCCGCTTCTGTCCCGCCTGACGGCTGCCCCGCCTGTCGCCTTGCCGTGGGTGCATGCCGCGCCTGACGCCGAAACCGGCATGGCGATGGGCGGTACACAAGTCAAACGTGTTGGAGAGGCCCACTTCGGCAAACCAAGAAGGGGCGTGGACCTGGCCTTAGAAGATGGCCGGGTCCAAATTTCGGCGCCTCCCGGCGATGCGCGCAAATACGTTGTGCAAACGCGCTTCTTTCGCGTCGAGGTTCTGGGAGCGCGTGCCCTCGTGGACAGCCAGTCGGTGGTGGTGCAGGAGGGCCAGGTGCGCATCCTTAGCCTTGCTGGACGCGTGCTGGTGCCCTCGCTCAGGCGTGGCCAACGGTGGATGCTGCCCGACGTTGCACCTGCAACCTCGCCCACGGCCGGATACGCAGACCTGCTTGCACAAGCACGTCAGAAGATGGCTCAAGGGGAATCAGCCAGCGCTTCCGCATTGGCAAAGCGGATCTTGCAGCAGACGCTTGAACCAAATGTGCGCGCCGAAGTTGAGACATTGCTCGCAGAGTGCCACCAGATAGGTGGCGACCTATCTGCGGCCGCGCGGCAGTACGAATTGGTGGCCGCAAAATACGTTGCGACCCGCGCGGGAGAGAACGCGTTGTTTGCGGCGGCAAAGCTGTGGCAAAGCCTCGCTGCAGACGAGCGGGCCCAATCGTCGTTACGCCTTTACTTGCAACGCTACCCACACGGGCTCTTCCGCGCGGACGCCGAACGACGACTGCGAGCCAATCCAGAGTAGGTGAGCCGCACACGCCGCGTTCAAGGGGAACTGTGGCACGGAAGCGAAGACTGCCTAGTTGCCGGCCTTTGCAGAGAACAATTCGGTCACGACACTTTTTGTGACCGCCCCCGGCGACAGAGCACGAACACCAAACAGGCTACCCACCGAGAGAAGAAGATCCCCGTGTGTATAACCACGCGGATGCACAAAACGCCCCGTCTTTAACGGCCCCGCGCGGTCCGCAATGATCACTACGGGAACCCCATCGCCGGCTGTCTGATCGCTGAGTGTGTGGTGCCAAGGGCGGTATTGGTCTGAGATCCAGAACACCACCGTCTCCTTGCGTGTTTTGTCATCCAAGGATTGCAAAAACGCGACAAGCTTTGTCGTGTACCACGTTGTTGCCTTCACCCATTGGTCACGCTTGTCGTGCGCGTCGTGCGCCAACTGATGGTATCCACCTGGGCCCACAAGCTCGGGGGGTGGATCCGTGGCACCCAAAACGGCGACGGGAAATTCGCCGCCCGTGACGAAAGCTTTCGCCACCAGGCCGAACTGCTTTTCGATTAACGCATCATTGGTCGTGGGCGACACATCGAATGGGGGAGGTGCAGTCGTGCCGAACGCAGACGCATACGCCAGAGTAACGTTGGGCTGTAGCGGCACTGGCTGCACGACGGCACCCTCGTTCACCCAACATGGACCTGGCCCCGATCCGAATACGCCGACACGCAAGGCCTTGCCGCCCATATGCCGCGCAACCAACTCATCCAGCGACGAAGCGGACGCCACCGTGCCTTTCCACGAAGGTGGTGCCTGTGCCGTCAACAGCACAAGACCTTCAAAGGTATGCTCTGTCGCAACGGCCGGATCGTTTTTGGGCAAAGGCGCGATGGGCGCAAACTCGAACATCAAGGTGTTCGCCACGTAGGGCTGCAGTGGGCCCAACGTGCCTGCGAAGTTCACGATGGTCTCGCCCGACACGTTCGGCCGCCAGGAATCGTGTAGCTGACCGTGAGGCGTCACGTAAATGAGCAAATGCTTCGGACCGTTCGGATCGATATACGCATCCGTTACAGCGGCATCGGGTTTCACGGCCACCGCGTCGACGGACTGCGCGGCGTCGGTAACCATTGTGATGGCACCTCCTTTGCCTCCAAGGTTGCGCCCCCCTTGCCCGCCCGCGCCTCCGTGCCCCTCCCCGCCCGCTTGTGTGCCGCGGGCTGCGTCTACTTCGTCTGTATTGGCAGCGAAATCATCCGCCGCGGCGCATGCGCCTAGGCTGAATGTAAACAACAGGCCGAGCTTGCAGAGCGAGCGTGCATCCATGCCTTATCGTTGTTTCTGCTGGCCACGCGGTTGCAGATATTTCGCGTCTCACGCTGACTTTTGTTCAACCGATCGAGCGCCCCGCACCACTTACATTCTTCATGACACCGAATCACGCAGCTAAAAGGTTGTTCGGCGGCAGCGGCTTCACGAAAGCGATTGCCAGCTTGTTGCTTCTTGCAGCGTCTCATGTGCAGGCCGCGGAGCCGTTGAGCGGCAGGAGCCACCGCGATTTCATCGACTTCAAAGGTCCTGACGGCGAGATTTACCCAGACTTCACGTACGCTGGAATTGAAGGCGGGATCCCAAGTGACCTGCCCGTGGTGGCGCGTATTACGGCCCGAACGCGCGCAGCATTGGAAGCTGGTGTGCAGACCGCCATAAAACAAGGAGGCGGCGTTGTGGAGCTTCCTGAAGGCGAGATCACGCTTGACGCACCCATTCGAATCGAAGCGGACGGCGTGGTTCTACGTGGCGCGGGCCGGGACAAAACTCACATCGTTTTGCGTGCTGGCGTCGGCGGCAAGGACGCTTGGAACGCCCCTGGCATCATAACGTTCAAGGGAAAGGGCAATATCGACACGCGCGCCTTGGCCATGGATGTTCCAAGAGGCGCCATGGAACTTGCATTGAGTTCGCATGCCTTCGTGGCGGGCGATTTGCTTGCGCTTGAATGGTCAGGCCCCAAAACATATTTGACGCCAGCGACGCAGACCCTGTTTGGTGCAGGCGTATATAGCCGCAACATCTATCGCGTGGTGAAGGTCACAGGGAACACAGTCACATTGGATCAGCCCGTTCGCGTGGGCGGAGCCAAATCCAACGGTGTGGTGAAGAAGTTTGGGGCCGTCAGACGATGTGGCGTCGAAGATCTCACGGTGGAGCAGGCCATCGCTGGATCGTTCCACGGCGTTGCATTCGATCGGACATATGAGTGCTGGCTAAAGAACGTGAAGATCAACCAGGCCGGCCACTTTTCGGTGGCTTTCGGCAATTCCAAGCATGGCGAGGTGCGGGACGCGGTCTTCGATAAGGTCCGCGACCGCGGTGGAAATGGCACAGGCTACGCGGGCTTTTGGAGCACCTACGACAGCCTCATGGACAACGTCACCACATACGATATGCGCCATGCGCCCAACCTTCAGGACCAAGCTTCGGGAAATGTGATTCGCAACAGCAAGTTCTACAACTCGGACGCGCAGTGGCACACGAATTGGACAACTGAAAATCTTTTCGAAAATTTGCTTGTGCAGACCGATGGCCAAGTGGGCTCTGAGCAAGAGACCTATCCGAAGATCTTGCGTGCCAGCCAAATCATGGGAAGCACGGGGTTACAAAGCACTTTGCATAGCGTGCACGGCCCGCGCAACGTGGTTTGGAATTGCGACTTCATCGTAAAACAGAGGGGCGCAGGCCCTATCTTCGGCGGCCTCAATCAGAATTGGATCTTCAGCTATAACCGGGTCGACTTGGCAGGGCAAAACGGGGCACTGCTACGCATCGAAGATCTGTCCGATGGTTTGCTCATCCGCGGCAACGTGTTTGCGCGCAGGATGAACCCCGGCACGGAAGGCGGCGTCTTTTTTGGCGCGGGCTTTGTCAACGGCACACCGACGGCCAACCAGCCCGCCCAGGGCAAGAACATCCGTTTCATCGACAACGCATTCATCGGTATTCCCGTGGCGCAGAAGTACTTGGGGTTCGACCGGCCGGATGTCGATACAAACAACACCGTCACGCCAACATACGCCATGCCGGCGCGGCCTAAAGCACCGACAGCGTCGTTGTGGGCCTGGCAGATGAAGACAAAATACGGTCTGGCGGTGCCGACCTCGGCTGCCACAGTTGCGGATCCGGCGACCGATGAGGAAGTCACCGAGCCGAAGGTCCCCGATGCACCCGCGCAGCCCGAGGCAGACGTCCCCACGGCGAACGGCGACGCCATGCAAAGCAGTGGCGGCACGACGGGCGGACACGACGCCACGGGAGCCCAGGGCTCACCCCGGCAGAACGAGCAAACCGATCCGACAACGCACGATGATACGAACGACCAAGATGAACAGGAGGGGCACTCGCGCAACGGTGAACGGGTGACCGGCAGTTGCGCATTCGCGGCCACGGCTGCACCGGATTCGGGTCTATTGTGGCTGCTGATCATTGCTGCCGGCGTCTGGCTCAAGCGCCGCAGGCCGCTCTAACCCGCCTGTCGCCACGCGGACCATTCGCTGAATCGCCAGGGAGGAAGAGCCGCATCTCAGAGCGGCTTTTTCTTTCACGGCGCCACCGTGCGTTTTTGCGGCGCATAGGATAAAGCTATCACTGCCATAACCACATTGTCTTTGAGTCAATGGCTTTGGTTGATGCATCCTAAGCACACAAACCAACGGAGGTTGATATGAGCCGAAGTGAAAGCGAAAATCCAGTCATCCCCTCTCCCCAGCCGAAAGGCACGCGACCGCGCACCAATCGAGACTGGTGGCCCAATTTGCTGGATCTGTCCGTGCTCAATCCGCCATCGCCCGGCGCGAGCCCTTTGGAGCCTTCCTTCGACTATGCCAAAGAGCTGACGGCGCTCGACGTCGAAGCGCTTAAGCAAGACGTGATGCACGTGATGACGAACTCGCAGCCTTGGTGGCCCGCAGACTTCGGGCACTATGGTCCTTTGTTCATCCGCCTTAGTTGGCACGCCGCGGGCACCTATCGCATTGAAGATGGCCGAGGCGGCGCCGGCGAAGGCGCGCAGCGCTTCCCGCCACTGAGCAGCTGGCCCGACAACGCCAACCTTGATAAGGCGCGGCGGCTTTTGTGGCCAGTGAAACAAAAGTATGGGCGTAAGGTCTCCTGGGCTGATCTTCTGGTGTTCGCTGGCAACTGTGCGCTTGAGTCTATGGGCTTCAAGACGTTTGGTTTCGCCTTCGGTCGCCCGGACATTTGGGAGCCACGTGAAGTATTTTGGGGGCCCGAAGACACATGGCTTGGCGATGAACGCTATAGCGGCGATCGCGCGTTGGCAGACACCCTTGGCGCCGTTCAAATGGGCCTCATCTACGTGAACCCGGAAGGCCCTGACGGCAAGCCCGATCCGAAGCTTGCCGCGCACGACATTCGCGAGACGTTCGCGCGCATGGCGATGAACGACGAAGAAACGGTGGCGCTCATCGCTGGCGGCCACACGTTCGGTAAGACCCACGGCGCCGGCAATGCCAAGCACGTGGGTCCTGAACCCGAAGGCTGTCCGTTTCACCACCAAGGTCTTGGGTGGAAAAGCACGCATAGCAGCGGCATAGGCAAAGACACGATCACGAGTGGCCTCGAAGTCACGTGGACCACAACGCCCACGAAGTGGAACCACGACTTCTTCAAGCATCTGTTCAATTACGAATGGGAGCTGACCACCAGCCCTGCGGGTGCTCACCAGTGGAAGCCCACGAACAACGGCGGCGCCGGCACCGTGCCGCACGCGCACGATCCAAACCAACGCATCGCCCCCAGCATGTTGACGACTGACCTCGCGCTGCGCTTCGATCCTGCGTACGAGAAGGTCTCTCGCCGGTTCATGGAACATCCCGAAGAGTTTGAAGCGGCCTTCGCCAAGGCCTGGTACAAATTGCTCCACCGCGATATGGGCCCCCTGGCGCGCTACCACGGACCTTGGATCCCACCAGAGCAGCTGTGGCAAGATCCTGTGCCAAAGGTGGATCATCCGCTCGTCGACGCGAACGACATCGCCATGCTCAAACATAAGGTGTTGGCCGCGGGCCTTCCCGCCGCACAGATCATTTCAGTCGCGTGGCGATCTGCGGCTTCGTTCCGCGCCACCGATAAGCGTGGTGGCGCCAACGGCGCGCGCATTCGCCTGGCACCCCAGAAGGACTGGGAAGTCAATGAACCGGCGCAGCTGCAACGGGTGCTATCGGCTCTCGATGCCATTCGAGCTGACTTTCACGGCACACAACCGAACGGAAAGAAGATCTCGATGGCGGATCTCATCGTTCTTGCCGGCTGCGCGGCCGTTGAGAAGGCGGCCAAAGATGGCGGCGTGGGGATCACGGTGCCGTTCTTTGCGGGACGCACCGATGCCTCACAAGAACAGACCGACGTGGCATCGTTCCGCGTGCTTGAGCCGCGCGCCGATGGCTTCCGAAACTACATCAAAGGCCAGCAAAAGCTTTCACCCGAAACGTTGCTGCTTGATCGCGCCACCATGCTTTCACTCACGGCGCCTGAAATGACCGTTCTCGTGGGCGGCATGCGGGTGCTCAACGCGAACTTCGGCGGAACGAAACACGGCGTCCTCACGAACCGTGCGGGGACGTTGACGAACGACTTCTTCGTCAACTTGCTCGACATGAACGTGCAGTGGCAACCTCCGTCCTCCGAAGGCATCTACGAGGGCCGTGATGCGGCTGGCAACACGAAGTGGACGGCCACCGCTGTCGATCTGGTCTTCGGCTCACACGCTCAGCTACGTGCCATCGCCGAGGTTTACGCGTCGGCCGATGGCAACGAAAAGTTCGTGCACGACTTTGTTTCAGCTTGGAACAAAGTGATGAACTTAGATAGGTTCGACCTGCACCGCTAGACCTGAGACAGCGTTTACGGATTGCCCGCGCGACTGGCACACGCTGGGCTCACGGGCGCCATCCGGCCCACATGCATTGGGCCCAATGTTCTATAGGGAAGGTCGGTTGCAGTCATGGAAATCAACGACAATACAATTCAGTCTACGCGTAACCCGGGCCTTCCTGCCCTACTTAAGTACTTCCTTTATCTAGGCACATTCGGCTTTGGCGGCCCCATCGCGCTTGCTGGGTATCGCGTGAACGGAGTCCCTCCGCAATTTCGGCCGCGCTCTGGTGGATCCGAAAAGGGAACCGGGGTCGGGGCACGCGATAGCTCAGCGTGACTTTATGATGGCGATTCTCAGCTTTTGAACAATTGAAGCAATGGCGAGACCCAATCACCTACGACGGCGCCTAGACTGGGGAAGAACGTTGCCGCCAGGCCCAGGGCCGGCACCGCGACGTGCAAGATCAACGAACGTGCAAAGCTGGCGTCGAGCGAGATGCTTCCTGGCGTGGTGCCGCTCATCACGCTCAAAACGTTGTCTCGGTTCATTTCAATCAACACGAACGCCGCCACCGCCAACACGCTGGCGATCGCGAGGCCCGTAATGATCGACGTGGAGTGTTGCAACTTAAATGGATAGGACGTTGAAATAAACAGCAAGGCCACGCCACAACTGGTGGCGAATGTCATGAGGTTGTGCATATGCGCGCGCACATAACTCACGAACAACATCAACCGCGCGCAGCGAGCTTCCTCCAACAGAGTTGGACCGGGCGCCCGCAAGCCCCGAAAGTGGCGGACCAATTGATCTTCCAGCGTGGGATCCAAGGGAAGCTGCAAACACATCAATATGTGCGAGGGGAACAGCTTCGTGGGATCAGGCACAGCATGGCTTTCGGCCTCTGCACGTAGATGGCGCCGCAGGACGACCCAAATGCGAGCGAAGCGCAACATTTGGAAGGCCAGCATCCCCACCACCACGTAAGGTCCAACACGGCAAAATAGGATCCCAAGCCACGCGCCTTCAAAGGGATGATGGTAGTCAGCCGAGCCAAACCAACGCCCGAAAATCATCGCGGCAAAGACGACCACGAAACCCCACGGCTTGGTACGAAGCGAAGCGGCAAGTTTTTCCGAAACGTTCGATGTGCCCGAAAACGGAATCGTGAAGTCAAAACACCGCCACGAAAAGCGGTGAGCGAAGCTCAGCAAACGTAACCGATTCAGTTCCGAAACGGCCGCAAACACCAGGGCAATCATATAAAAGAGACCGCCCACAGCGGGTGAAAGCCCCGACATCACGTTCGTGACGCGCTCATAAAACAGAGCCAAGCTCAGACCCAACACACCAAGCGATTCCGATGCGTGAAGTCCACCGGCCAGGAAACCAAACCCCAAGGCCGCACCCAAACACAGCCGCGCTGCCAAACGATCCAATGCCAACTGCATGACCCGGCGGCGTGGGACCCACAAAGGCAACCGCAACAACACAGAGCCGAACGCCACCACCAAAAGGCCCAAGACCACAGCCGTCAACAAGGTCTGCGGCCACAGCCCCACACGGTGGCCAAGTTGCAGCGGAATGCAAAGCAACAGCAACACTGCGCAGTGAAGTAGAATCAAGGCGAAAAACAGCGCCGCGATTGTCATGCGTCGTTTGACGTCGAACCGTGGTGAAACACGCCGGTAAAGGTCCAACCAGCCCCACAACGAACGCCTTCGGCTGGGCGCCGCGCGCGGGTTCGATTGCGCCAGCAAGCCACAGAGATTCAGAATGCCAAACAGGGGCACGATCAACGTGAGCGCCAAAAATCCTGTTGGCGGCGCTGAACGAAAAGCGGGCAAGCGATCCTTTCTCAGGGTCTTGTCACTGGTCCCAATTTCAACGCGTTCAACGAAATCGCGATCGCCATCGCCATAAGGACGTGCGGCAATGGGCCACAACCCATCGCGCCCCACCGCCGAGATCCAGACCGCCGGACGGGCGATGTTTCTCGCTTTTTCTGCATAGCCGCCCACGTCAAGCTCGGCGAAATCAACCAGAAACTCTGAGGCTCCCAAGAACAACAAGGTTGCATTGAACACGCCCTGGGCCGCTTCGTTGGCAAAGGCCAGCAGTCGCTTGCCCCCGAGATACGGAAAGACGTGCTCTTGGCTACTGGCGTGCAACGGATAAGAAGAGGCCACCAGCATCCCACGTAGCGCCTTCGCTTGAACGTGATGCAAAATGCGATCAGGCCCCAGCGTAAACAGCGCAAGGCGTGGGCAGTATTGTAAGGCAGCCGTTCCCAGGGCGAGCACGTCGCGAGCGTCAGATGCATAAATGCCCAGGTACCGCACGCGTTGGCGGCAAATGGTGGTCATCACATCTTCCGTCAGAAGTTGAGCCCCTGCGTTGCCCGCGTCAGGTGCCAACAAAGGTACTTGAT
Source organism: Deltaproteobacteria bacterium (assembly GCA_033763315.1). Classification (GTDB taxonomy): domain Bacteria; phylum Myxococcota_A; class Polyangia; order Fen-1088; family Fen-1088; genus JAGTJU01. The sequence continues at coordinate 19,269 of JANRKS010000002.1, read as the reverse complement.
CCGTGGATTCAGGCACAGTCATCGCGAGATCGGCCGCCGCAAATGGTGCAGGCACCAAAGCGGCCGCCGCTTCGGCCTTCTTGTCCCTTTTGCCATTCCAAGCCGAGCGCATCTGCGCAGCGTGCAGCGGAAATGGCACAACCAGCCGAGGGGCAAGGGGAGCTTCGTCGGTCCCCTTGCATTGAAAGTCTTTCAGAAAATTCCCGAACGCGGTGTTCGATTCCACCAGAACCGCCACATCGTCCATGGCGACTTCAAGCGTGTCGCTTAAGTAGCGGTAAAGCGCGCACGTTTGAACGTTGTCCGGGACCACCGTTGCTGAAAAGCGGTTGCGTGGGCTCGCGGCGTCCGTTACGGCGGCCTTCACTGTGGGTGAGGTGGCGCTGCCTGAACGCATGGTGAAGATGAATTCGTCCTTCTGTCGGTCATCGATGTTGTCGAGGACTTGCCGGATCGAGAACGCGGATCCTGAGAAGGTTGGACCTAAGATCCAAAGGTGGCGTTCTTCCAGAATTGAGAGCGCCTTTTCAAGCGCCACGCGCATAGCCACCCGATGCACACCTTGCGTGGCGGATTCGCCAACCAAAAACACAATCAAGGACGAATCCGTTTCGCCTTCACGCCGGAACGTCAAAACGCCCGGCAAACACGCCCATGGGCGCAAACTGTGGGCATCCACATCATGGTTTGGCACCACTTCCGGCAGACGCACATCCGTTTGCCACGGCAGCCAGTGGCTCACGCTGCTGAATCCGGCCGAGGCGGCCGCGTCTCGAATGGCGCCGAGAAACTGATCGAATGATGAAGCAAACGAAGTGTCTATCGGATCCGGAACGGTGGCGGTAAGCACGTCCACCTTGCCCGTGCCCAGCAACGGAAACAAGCCTTGCATGACGCCTTCGAAATCAAACTTGTCGTTGCAAGCTTGCACTGGCTCGACGCCCGCCCCCACCGTCACAGCCCCTTTCGCCAGCACCGAATCAGACGAGCTCACCGTTGCCTCGGCTGTCGCGTGTCTGTTGGCCAACAAAATGAAGCAAAGCAAACACGCCACGGCCACGCTCCGCCGAATCACCACGCCAAATCCATGATCCTTCATGCCGTCACCAAGCGCCCTCGTGCGCACCAGATAACGGCCAATTGCCGGTTGTGTCAAATGCACGGGTCAGTCGGTAAAGACGACCCGCGCAGACAAAACCCGAACGCCTGCCTTGCACCTTTTCAGCGTTTGCTTCAACAAATGGGGATTTTGCGCCGACTGGGACCTTAGTCCCGTGTGAATGAGGGCACAGATCAGACATCCTTGGACGGACCCCAGGTGGTCAGATGTACCAAGGAGCACCCATGACTGTGAAGTTTTTAAATGTCCGGGCGCCTGCCGCCCCTCGCTGGTTAACGCGCGGCTTTTGGGCTCTCAGCCTCGTAAGTGGTGCCTTGCTGGGCGGAACACCGGGCTGCACCGGCAGCGTTGACCCTGACGGCGCCAAGCCTCCGCCGGACGACATTGATGTAAACGATGCGCCCCTTTGCGAAGGTCCACGCGGCGTGGGCGCAGGGCGGTGGCGCAGGCTCACGGCCAGCCAGTACGCCAATGCTGTACAAGACTTAATTGGTGAGCGTCCGGATACGTCTGTGCTGCTTGGTGATTTCCGAACAGGCGCATTCAAGGCCAACGCCTTGCAGCCGGTTGACGAACGTGACGTTGGTGCCTACGACACCTTGGCCAAAACGCTTTCGGAGAAGGCCGTCTCCAATCTACTCGGCCTCTTGTCATGCGACACAAAGGCTATGGGCGAAGACACTTGCGCTGCCCAGTTTATCAAATCCTTTGGCGCACGGGCTTACCGCAGGCCGCTTCTGGCCGACGAAGAAGCCGCGTTCGAATCTGTTTACAAGACCGGCAAGGAAGAGAATTTCAGCGCCGGCATTCGCCTTGTGGTTCAAGCGATGCTTTCATCGCCGAACTTCCTCTATTTGGTCGAAGCTGGTGGCGAAGAGCAAGACGGGATGCGCAAACTCACCGGTTATGAAATCGCATCGCGACTGGCGTTCGTGCTCACCGGAACCATGCCTGATTCTTCGCTGTTTGCGGCAGCCGAGGCGGGCGAGCTTGACACGGCCGAAGGCGTGCAGGAGTACGCAAAGAAGCTGATCTCGTCCGATAGGTTCCTTGGGGTTGCGAAGGAATTTCACGTGGAGTTGTTGGGCTTCGATGACGTCACCTCTGAAGAGGTTAGCAAGTCAGGAAAGTTCGCGGATTTCACATCTGAGATGCGAAAGGCGATGGCAGAAGAGCCACGCAAGTTCGTTGATTACGTGATGACAAAAGGCAGCGGCTCCATCGAAGAGATGTTCAGCGCGCCTTATGTGTTTCCCGAGGGGCCCCTGTCACGCGTTTACGGTGGCGTTGTGGCGGACGAAGACGGCCGCGCGGAAATCACCGACGGCTCGCGACATGGTCTGCTGACGCTCGCGGGCGTTCAAGCCTCGCACCCCAAACAGTTGTCCCCGCGCGGTGCCGTGAACCGCGGACACCTGGTGCGGCGTGAGGTTCTTTGCGAGCCGGTTCCGCCGGTAACGGGGCCGGTGGATTTCACATTGCCACCCGGTGCGGAAAACATGACGGCACAGGAGCTGCTTCGTGTTCATCAGGAAAACCCAACGTGCAAGGGTTGCCACGAGCTGATGGATTCAATCGGCTTTGGCTTCGAAAGCTACGACGCTATGGGCGCCTTTCGGACCAAAGACGATGGCGGAAACGTCATTGAAACATCAGGCGAGGTCGTGAACATCGAAGGCGATGGCAAGTTCAAGAATACAGAAGAGTTGGCCAGCCTCCTTTCAAAGAGCCCAGCCGTACGAAAGTGCATGTCGCAGCAGTGGCTGCGCTTCTCTTTGGGCCGCGATCCCGAGGACCAAGATTCGTGCTCACTCGCCGGTGTCTCAAACGCCTTCCTCAAAGGCAAAGGCGACATCAAGTCGGCCGTCTTGTCGTTGGTCGTAAGCGATTCTTTCCGTTTCTATAGGGGGCAGTAGTATGAGCACCACATCCTTTTCACGTAGACGTATGTTAGCGGCGGTGGCGGCCGCGGGCGGAGTGAGCCGGCTTGCGCCATTTTTGCCGAAGTCCGTTCGCGCGGCCTCAGCGCCCAAGCGGATCCTCTCCGTCTTCCACCCGATGGGCTATCTGGAGAACTCCTTTTGGCCAACGGGCACAGGCGCTGATCTTACGCTGGGTGAAACCATGACGGCCCTGAACCAGTGGAAGAGCAAGCTCATCTACCTCGACGGACTGGCCCTTTATGGCCCCCAATGGTTCTTCAGCAACGATGACAATGAACACGCTGCCGGTGGCACGATGGTGTTCACCGGTTCCAAGAAGGCAGGCTTTGCCACGGGTCCCTCGATCGAACAAGCGGTGGCCGATCATCAATACGCGCAGGCCAAGACACAGTTTCGCGCGCTCGCCTTGGGCGTGAACGCAGGCACGCCCAGTGATCATACAGGTGTGTTTTTCAGCAAGAGCCAAACACCCGTTGCGGCGCAAGGTAGCCCGCAAGCGGTGTTCGATATGCTTTTTAAGGGCTCGAACTTGCCTACGGCCCCCGGCGGCTCTGGCGGAACCGGTGGTGGCGGCACACCGCCACCGGCCATCGACACGAGCGCGATCGAGCGCAACCGCAAGCAACAGCAATCGGTTCTCAACTTGGTAAAGGCTGACCTGACGCGCGTCCGCGGCCTGGCAGGCAAAGCTGATCAGCATAAAATTGATGAACATCTCGATGGCGTAAGTAGTCTTGAGAATCGCCTCAAGCTGATGGCCGGTGGCACGACCACACCGTCAGCGCCTTCCTCGGGAACGTCAACTCCGGCGCCTGCCGGAACAGCGTCGCAAGGGTGTGCCAAACCGGCATTCAGCCCGCCATCGAAGATTGAAGATCGTGTACACACTCAGATGGATTTGATCGCGGCGGCGTTTGCTTGTGATCTAACGCGCTCGGCGTCCCTTCAATTGGGAATATGCGATGGCGGCGTCGACGATGCCGTGCCTGGGGTGAACCAGCACAACACGACCCACGCTATCGGCGATGCCAAGGGGCAACAAGTCGATATCGAAAATCACAAGAAGTACGATCGCTGGTTCGCAGCTCGCTGGGCTTACCTGCTTAACCGGTTGGACGCGATCAAAGAAGGGAACGGATCGGTGTTGGACAACACCCTGATTCTTTTCGGCTCGGATACAACCACTTTGCAAACGTCCACGCTTGGCCCGCATAATCACCACAGGTTCCCGCTGTGGATGGCAGGGGGTGGCAACTTCGCCTTCAAAACGGGGCAGGCGATCAAGTTGCCTAACCCGGCCAGAAGTCCCGGCAGCAAACTGGATGTGGCGAAGTGGGTTGTGCATCAGCGACTTCTCACCTCCATCGGACAGGCCTTCGGAATGTCGATTGAGAAGTTCGGCGACAACGACCCCGGCAGCGGCACGATCGCCCAGCTAATGCGAGTCTAAGCCTTCGCGCTCTATAGTGAGCCACCCTTCGCTGTGCAGTGGCGGCCTCTGTCACTTGAGCACCGGCTCGATGGCGCGCTCCAGGTTCGTCAGGCGACCGGCAGGTGGCTGCAATGTCTCCATCTTGACCAGAGCAACCACTAAACATCATAGTTGCACCAGATGGAATCCTCAGACCTGGGCCTGCTGGTCAGCCTCGACGCGCTTCTCCAAGAGGGCAGCGTGACGGGCGCCGCCCGTCGGGTTGGGCTCTCGACCCCGGCGATGAGCCACGCACTCGCACGGATCCGCGAGCGGCTTGCCGACCCCATCCTTGTGCGGTCGGGGCGGGGCATGCTGCTCACGCCACGCGCGCTTGCGCTGAAACCGCAGGTCCACAGCGTCGTCACCCAGGCGAGGCGCACGCTCGATCCCGAGCGCCCCTTCGTGGCAAGCGAATTGTCGCGGACCTTCGTGGTGCACGCGACCGACTACGTGCTCAGTGTCCTTGGCGCCGCGGTCGACCGGCTCCTCCGGAAAGAGGCGCCGAAGGTATGCGTACGCTTCATCCCCAACACGCCAGACGACCCTGCCCTCCTTCGCGACCAGGGGTCAGACCTCGCCGTCGGCATTTATGGTGATCTGCCACAGGAGATGAGGCGTCGTCCGCTGCTCACCGATCGCTTCGTGTGCGTCGTGCGGCGCGATCACCCAGCAACGAAGAAGCGCTTCACGATCGAGCAGTTCGTGGGCATCCCGCATATCCAGGTCGCTCCGCGGGGCAAGCCCGGCGGTTACATCGACGACGTGCTTCGCGATCGTGGCCTGTCTCGCACCGTCGCTCGCGCCGTTCCGTACTTCGTCACGGCGCTGCAGCTGGCCGCCGAGACGAACTACGTGCTCACGATCTCGGAGCGCATCGCAAAGCGGTATGCGGAGACGCTCTCGCTCAAGCTTTTGGAGGTGCCGGTGAAGCTCAGGCCCTACGCCCTCAGCCTCGTGTGGCATCCGCGCATGGACGGGGATCCAGCACACCGCTTCCTCCGCGAGGTCTTCCTGCGTGCGGCTGCAGAGGCGGCCGGAGACCGTCACGAGGAGCCACGCACCCGCCTCGATGCGACCGACCCGACCTCGGGCCAGACGCGCAAGCGAAGGGGCCGCGCGCGATAGTTGCATTGATTGCAACTATGACTTTAGAGATCTTGCGTTGTCTGCATGTAAACCAGGCTCGATAGTTCTTCGCACTGGGACATCCCGTCCTCACAAAGGAGCGAACGACATGAGCCTTAAAGACCCGAACCCGTCGAACAAGAGCAAGCCCAAGCGCGTCGCGATCGTCATCGCGAACCCCACAACCTCCAGCACCACGGGCTGGCCGGTCGGCTTCTGGTGGTCCGAGCTGACACACCCGTACTACGCCTTCCACGAGGCGGGCTACGAGGTCGAGATCTTCAGCCCCGCGGGCGGCAAATGCGATGCGGACGGCATGTCCGATCCCCGCGACGCGAGCGGGTACTCTGCGTCCGACCTCATCAGCATGGGGTTCATCAACACCCCGAGCCTCGCTGCGCTCGTTGAGAAGACCAAACCCGTCTCGGAAATCAATGTCGCGCGCTTCGACGCCATCATCGTTGCTGGTGGCCAAGCGCCCATGTTCAGCTTCGAGAAGGCGACGGACCTGCATAAGAAGTTCGTAGAGTTTTACGAAGCCGGCAAGATTGCCTGCGCGCTCTGCCACGGCGTCGCGCTCTTGCGCTATGCCAAGCTTGGGAACGGTGAACTGCTCGCAAAGGGCAAGACGGTGACGGGCTTTGCCAACGTCGAGGAAGACTTTGCGGACAACGCGGTGTGGAGCATGGGCGCGCTTCCCAAAGACAAGCACCTGATGCCGTGGCGTATCGAGGACGAGCTCAAGACGCTCGGCGCCAATTTCGTGCAGGCGGGCATGTGGCGTAGCTTCGCTGTGCGCGACGGCAACCTCATCACGGGCCAGCAGAACTTCTCGGGCACTGAGACCGCGAACCTCATCATCGAGACGCTCGGCCGCTGAGCACTGACCTCACCACAAAGGAAGCTTGCGCATGGCCACTGACGTAACCAAGCACAGGGCGTTCGTCGACGCGTACTTCAACGGATGGAACGCCCACGACGCCTCTGCCGTCGCGCGCACATTCGACGCTCAGGGTACGTACGAAGACATGACAACCGGTGGCACGGTCCCTGGCGCAGACATCGCGCGTGTCGTCGATCCGCTCTGCGCCGCTTTCCCCGATCTTTCCTTCGAGCGCTCCAAAGCGATCGGTGACGATGGCCAATTTGTGGTGGAGTGGACCCTGCGCGGACACAACCGTGGTCCACTCCTAACTGGTATCAACGCCACCGCGAAGGCGATGATGCTTCGAGGCGTCTCTGTCTTCGACGTCAGCGACGACGGCATCCGCGCGGTGCGCGGCTACTTCGACCAGAAGGCTTTCGTCGAGAGCTTCGGCCTCATGGCTCTCATCCAACCCGTCGAGCAAGGTGCGGCGAAGTACGGCTACTCCATGCGGGTTCCGTCCGCGAACAAGAAGGCACCGGGCGTCATCGCCCTCACATGGATCCAGGGCGCCAACGAAGAGGAGAAGGAACGCATCCGCGCGCACTCGCGGCAGAACGTACAGGATTTCATGGCCGAACCGGGTTTCATCTCGATTGTCACGGGATTCACGGGTCTGCGTGGGTTCACCGTCACGGCTTGGGAAGACGAGACTTCGATGAGCCGGGCGCTTGGCAAGCACCACGCGGTGGCGATGAAAGAGCTTTTCGGCGAGAACTTCGTCGCCTCTGTGTGGACCAGCGTCTGGACCCCGACGCGCATCAACCGCATCTGGGTGCGCTGCCCGTCCTGCGCCTCGCTTGAGGATGTCTCGGACGACCACCGGCGCTGCGGCAAGTGCCACGCGCCGATGCCCGAGCGCCCCGCCTTCTGGTGAATATCCGCTGACCGCGCGGTCGCGAAATCGGGCGACGGCGGCGGCCCGCCCCGAGGATACGTGTCGCTTTCGCCTTATGGCGCAGGAGGAAACGCAAATCCCAAGCAAGGAGTGCACAATCCGTGACTGATTGGTCCCGGTTCTGAATCGAGGAGAGAGGGAACCCAGTCCCAACGATTTGTGTCCGTCCCGTGGCGGACACGTCGGCAACTACAGCATTGAACAATAAGTCCACGGGCGTCTTTGTACGATTCGTTGAACACATATTCGGGTTCGTCATGTGGTCGTTCCACAAGCAACGCGTTGTGCACAAGCCAACCGCCCGCGGGCAAGGGCAACACACGAAGACGGAAGGTTCGTGCAAGCGAAGGGCTGGGGCAAAGATAGTTGTCCTCGATCGGTTCACCTGAGATCTGCGCCCTTTGCAAGCACGAGACATATTTATCCTGCAGCGGGGGTGCGATCCCCCGTACAACCTCCACACCAAGAGTGAACCTTGTTCGAACACCGCTGCCGTTATTTTCGTCGGCAAACTTGAACCAGGCAGGGTTCATGTACCCCAGTTCAAAATTAGGACCCAACGCGTAGATTGTGTAGGTTTCCGTTTCGAGTACGGAAAGGTCGAATGGCGCCAGAGCCGTTCGCACAGTGCCAGACAATCGCAGTGCCAACGGCGGACAGGTTTCCACGATCGCCATATCGGCGGAACTTTACTTCCCTTTAAGCGTGCGCACAGCCATCACCATCGGCACGCACCACTTGTGCACGCTCACCCGCACGTATCAGACGCGCACCACCGGCACCGGCACTGAACAAGCGCCGATGAGCACGCGTCGCTAGACGTTACGTCAGCTCCGCAACGGCGCTGTCAGCATCGTAGCCCGCCGCCCGCACCGCCTCCGTCAGCGAAGCCACCGAGCTGTCGTGCCTTACCACCACGCGCCCTTCACGCCTGTGCACCTCTACGTCGGTGACGCCTTCCACGTCTGTGAGTGCCTTTGTCACGTGGCGGACGCAGGCGCCGCACGTCATGCCTCGAACCTGAATGACTGTTTCTTGTTGCTCTTTCATGACCATGTCCTTTCCAGCGTTGGTTGCTCATATATGAAGACGCAAACGGAGCCGCGGGATTACAGACCTAACGACTATGGCGCTTGCGAGACCTCTGCGACCACGCCGTCGCTGCGCATACGCGCGAGATCCGCAGGCCCTGCGACGGTGCCTGGCGGATGCGCGTACCAGCCCTGCGCGTCTTCGGCGCGAGGTTGCTCACGCACCTTGAGCAGCGTGAACATGCCGCCCATGTCGATGTAGCTGAACGGGCCAGGGCCACCGCGCATGGGTGCGCTGTTGGGGGGCAGCGGCATCTCCATCATCGTGTGGTGGGTCATGTGGCAGTGCATGGGCCAATCACCGGGCTCGGTGGGAACGAACTCGATCACGCGCGTGCTGCCGGTGGGAAGCAGCACCGTCGTTTCAGGCACCTGCGCCGAGAGGGGTATGTTTCCACCGTCGGTGCCTGTGACCACGAACGAAAGCCCGTGTAAATGAATGGGATGATGATCCATCGGCGACAAGTTGCCGAACCGAATGCGCACCCGTTCGCCGCGTACGCTTTTCACTGCGGGATGAACATGATCCACGGGAACATTCGCGTGCTGCCGAGGTAGAATGATCAACATGCGCGAAAACGAGAGCTTGGCCGCAAGCGGGGACACACCCGAACGCCCGGTGGCTGATGTTGTCGGTGTGTTCGTAGACAACCACCGCAACTTCCTCGGTTTCTTGGAACGTCGCGTGGGCAGCCGCGCGATCGCAGAAGAGATCCTCCAAGACGCGTTCGTTCGCGGCATGGGCCACGTTTCGGGAAACAACGAGGAGTCTGTGATCGCCTGGTTCTACCGCACGCTCAGAAATGCAGCGATCGATTACCACCGCCGGCAAAAGACGGCCAGCAAAGCTCTCGAAGCGTTCGCATGCGAATCTGCGCAGCAGAGCGAGCCCGACGAAGGCATGAAAACCGCGATATGCGCGTGCGTGGGCCACTTGGCACAAACGCTTAAGCCAGAGTATGCGACGGCGCTCGATCGCGTGGAGGTTGCAGGGATGGCTGTCAAAGACTATGCGGCCGAAGCAGGCATCTCAACGGGCAACGCTGCCGTCAGAATTTTCCGCGCACGCGAAGCTTTGCGCAACCAGGTCAAACGATCCTGCGGCACCTGCGCCGAGCACGGTTGCCTCGACTGCAGCTGTGGGTTGAAGCGGTAGCGCCGCGTCTATTGGACCACAGATTCTTGCATGATTTGCGTAGATGACCTTCGTTTGAAAGCTCGTGCGATCGGTTTTTCAAGGCGACCGCTCATCACGGGGTATATGCTAAATAACATTGGTCTGCATGAAAAACGCCAAGAGTCAGACACAAGTGTTCTTTGTGTTTCTCGGCCTGATGCTGCCGGGTTGCTCCGGTTCAATAACCGACTCGCTTAATGGTAGCCCCAGAACGAACGACGGAGGTGAAGGCGAACGTGGGGGGTCCGGAGGCACAACGAAGCCAAACGTAGATGCCACGGATGTCGTGACCCTACCGATCGAGATCTTCGGCAAAGACGGCATAACGAGCGAAGTCACCGTTGTGGCCACAGCCGCCGTGGCCACTCGTTCTCGCAAGCTCTGGGTCAAGCTCCACAACGTTCGGTACGCCCTCAAAGCAAGCGTTCAAGTAAACGATGCGCCGTGGGTGCGCTTGAGCAACGAAGCCGTCAACGTTGAAGGGCCGGCACGGTCGTGGGGTGGCATCGGCGGTGGATTCGCCGTTCTGTCGCTGTCATTCGATTTACCTCCTGGCGCCGTGCAGACGGGTTCAAACACCATTCGCTTTCGTTTCGAAAGAAGCGACGGTCTGTCGATGGGATTTCGGGTCCTTGGCTTCAATTTCCTCGACGCCGACGGAACTCGCCTTTTGCCTGCAACCTTGTTCAAGGAAAACGATCCCCTTGCCTGGAAAGCGCCGGCGGGTGCGAACGCCGCGACCGGTGCCACCTTGTGGCAATCGGCAGATCTGACAGAGGGCGCCCAATCAACGAAGACGCTGCGAGCTCATTGCGGCGATTGCCACGCGGAAGATGGTCGAGACCTTAAGTACTTCGCCTACTCGAACCACGCCATCATTGAACGTGCAAAGTTTCATGGGCTCACGCAGGCGCAGGGCGAAGACATTGCCGCGTATATCCGAGACGTGGACGTCGGCGTCTACGGACGCCCCTGGAACCCACCTTTTCAACCCGGGGCCGGAAATTCGAGCCGCCCTCTTGCAGCGTTTTCGGCCGGCGCTGGCCTCGATTCAATCGTGGACGAAGACGCGACGCTCGCGGCCATCTTCAAGGCTGGCTGGAATCGAGACTCGTTGGCACAAGGGAACGAACTCAAGCGCTTTTCGCTTATCGATGTGCCCGTGGGTCTTCAATTGCCTGACTGGAACCACTGGCTTCCTGAAATTCACCCCAAAGATGCCATCTCGGACGATTTTGACACCACTTTGGCAAGCCAGCGCTTTAAGGCCTTACGCGACAGACTGCGCGAAAAATCAAAGTCACAAACCGAACTCGACGCTTACCTTGCTAACTCCAATCCCTCGCCCTTCTTGTTCCCCACGGCAGGCGCTCGTAGCGACTTTATCGGCTGGCGGGACGCGTTGTGGGAGCTGCGTAGACGCATCCTCAAAGTTCCACCCGAAATCGCTTTCGAGGGACCGTGGAGCGACTTGCTGGCTCGGCAAGTCTATTCGGCAGCCGTGTGGGGACAGGTCAAGACGTGGGAGCTGATGAACAAGTACGGCCTAGAGGGTTACGCGCCCAAGGCCTATCCCACGGGCGAACCACGCGCGTGGTTCAGTGAGCGGCACTTGTTTGACACCTCGCCCTTTCTGCAAGGAATTCGCGGCGGCCCCACCTGCCCTCTTGAGCCTTGCGCCGATTCCTCAGACGCGCGTTGGACGGGCAGCACGATCGGAAACACGCGGGTCAATTACGAATACCTCAGCAATAGTTGGTATCACCTACAGCTTTCTCTGAATGGCGGTCAACGCAGTTGCGGTGGGCATCGATGCACCGACTACGGCTACGCGTACGGATTCCTTCACAGCGTTATGGCCGCAACGGGCGGGCTTTACGAAGGAGGGCGTCGTCTTGCGTGGGGGATCAAGGCCATGGAGGAGCGCGACACTGGCCTTGGTCCAAAGTTCTACGATGGTTTCAGCTTGGCGACGTCCAACCCACTTCGTCCCATTGGCCTTGGACAACCCGAAGTGCGCGCCTGGTGGGCAGATAGCGCGCATCCCCAACGGCGAAAGGCGTTGGAGGCCACCGTGCAGGTGTGGGCCGAAAAGATCGGCTCATGGTCGGTGGAACGATGGCGTGCCGAGAACTATGACAAAACGGAAGACGGCGCCAACTTTCTAAATGCCGATCGTGTGGTCGGCGAAGGGTCAGTCGAAACGCGAAGCCGCAGCCTCGCAGACAATTTGTTTTCGGGGTTGCCCGAATTGCGAGCGGTGAACGTGCATCCTTGCGTGGTCAATGCTTTGGCGCGTTTCGGAGCCGCGATGTGGCCAAAGAACGATTGGTTGGGTCAAGGTGTTGCGCCAAACGGAAATGCGCCATCCATGCCCACAGTGCAAACCGCTTCGGGCGTGGTGAAAGCCTCGTGGACAGCGGTGCCAGGCGCCCTTTCCTATAACCTTCATCGCGCTTCGAGCGCCGACGGCCCCTGGCTTTCGGTGGCACTGATGCGCCCAACAACGTCACTCACCGACGTGCCTGACGAAGCAGGAAAAACCTATTACTACGCGGTGTCAGCGAACGGCGCAAATTCAGAGTCGGAGCTTTCACCCGCAGCGGCCGTGGCGCACTGAAACCAGTGCCATTGGCAACGAATCGCCGCCAAGCTGCACGCGACTGGAGATTGCTGCCCGAAGCGTTCACTTGCTTCGAAGGCCACGGCACGCAAGGTGTGAAACTCGTCGGCTTGTCGGCGTAGAATGCCAATTGACCTTTCAATGCTGCGATTGGGTGAAATGGGTGTACGGCGGCGTTGGTGGCTGTAATGATCCAGGGAGCTTTGCGTTTCACTTATAGAGGAAGAGATGCAACACCTGCACGAACACGAAAAGAATGTCGCCCGCGTAGACGGCAAGGTCATTGATCCAGTCTGCGGCATGTCGATCGCCTCAGACACAGCCAAGGGCGGAACGGCCAAACACGACGGAAAGACTTTCTATTTCTGCAGTCCTCGTTGCCGCGAGAAGTTTGTTGCTGCGCCATTAACTTACGCGTCGCCTCAGCCAAAGCCGGCGGCACCCGCGCAGCCCAGGGGCACCATGTTTATCTGCCCCATGCATCCAGAAGTGCGGCAGGATCATCCGGGGGCGTGCCCCAAATGCGGAATGGCTCTTGAGCCCGAAATGCCGCGGCCACCATCGAAAACCGACTACGTATGCCCCATGCACCCGGAGGTTGTACGTGACGCCCCGGGTTCGTGCCCGATCTGCGGGATGGCGCTTGAACCGCGCACCGTCACCAGTTCCGACACCGAAAACCCTGAGCTGGTGGATATGCGTCGGCGCTTTTGGATCAGCGCCGCCCTGTCGTTGCCTTTGTTCCTCATCGGAATGTCGGATCTGATTCCGGGGGCACCGCTGCAACACGCCATTTCGTCGCAGGCACTGAACTGGCTGCAACTCGCGCTTGCGACTCCGGTTGTGCTCTGGGGCGGATGGCCGTTCTTTGTGCGCGGATACGCGTCGGTGAAGAACCGTAGTCTCAACATGTTCACGCTGATTGCGATGGGCATCAGCGTGGCATTTCTTTACAGCGTCGCTGCGACGCTTTTTCCCGATTGGTTTCCGGCGTCATTGCAAACGCACACCGGCGCGGCGGGCGTGTATTACGAAGCGGCCGCCGTCATCACGACGCTGGTATTGTTAGGGCAACTACTGGAACTGCGTGCGCGCAGCCAAACGTCGGGTGCGATCAAAAGTCTTCTGCGTTTGGCGCCGAAAACCGCTTTGCGCACTTCTGCGAGAGGTGAAGACGAAGAGGTCGGTCTAGATCAAGTGCAAGTGGGCGACAGGGTGCGCGTGCGTCCCGGCGAAAAAGTGCCGGTGGACGGGACGGTGAATGAAGGACGCAGCGCTGTTGACGAATCGATGGTTACAGGTGAATCGTTGCCCGTGCAAAAGAATGTTGGCGACAGCGTTACGGGCGGCACGGTCAACGGCACGGGCAGCTTGGTTATCACCGCGCAAAAGGTGGGCAACGAAACAATGCTTGCCCAGATAGTAAAGATGGTGAGTGAGGCGCAGCGCAGCCGGGCCCCCATTCAAAAGCTGGCGGACCGCGTGTCGTCCTATTTCGTGCCGGCAGTCATTTTGATCGCCGTGGCAACGTTTGCGGTGTGGTTCTTTTTGGGGCCGGCTCCGCGTTTACCGCATGCCCTCGTCAATGCCGTGGCCGTTCTGATCATCGCTTGCCCCTGTGCCTTGGGTCTCGCTACGCCCATGTCCATTATGGTTGGTGTGGGTGCAGGAGCGCACGCGGGAACGCTGGTCAAAAACGCGCAGGCGTTGGAGACGATGGAGAAGGTCGACACCTTGGTGATCGATAAAACCGGCACCTTGACCGAAGGCAAACCGAGGTTGGTAGGCGTTTTGGTCGGGGCCGCCTTCACCGAGGAACAAGTCGTACAGTTTGCGGCCAGCGTGGAAACAGGCAGCGAACATCCATTGGCTTCGGCAATTGTGGCAGCCGCCAAGGAGCGCAACATCGCTCTTCTACCAACCACAGACTTTCAATCGATCACCGGACAAGGTGTGGTGGCATCGACGCAAGGCAAGCGTTTGCACTTGGGCAATGCCGCGATGATGAAATCAGCGGGCGCCGACACCAACACGCTGGACGAAGAAGTGCAGCAACGTCGTGCCCAAGGCGAAACCGTTATATTCCTCGCCGTAGATGGCACGCTTGCGGGTGCCGTAGCCGTCGCGGACCCGATCAAAGCGTCGGCGCCAACCGCGGTTGCTGGTTTGAAGGCCGCGGGCCTGTCGATCATCGTGTTGACTGGCGACAATCCGGTGACGGCTCAGGCTGTTTCCAAGAAGCTCGGGCTCGACAAGGTGATAGCGGAGGTAACGCCCGAACAGAAGCGCGCCCTCATTCTGCAGCTCAAGCAAGAAGGTCACAAGGTGGCGATGGCCGGTGACGGTGTGAACGATGCCCCCGCGCTCGCGCAAGCGGACGTTGGCATCGCGATGGGCACCGGCACCGATGTGGCCATACAAAGCGCAGACATCACTTTGATGCGCGGCGATTTGACAGGCATTCTAAAAGCGCGCCGCCTAAGCCAAGCCACGATGAGCAACATCCGGCAGAACTTGTTCTTCGCATTCTTTTACAACGTGCTGGGCGTGCCGATCGCCGCGGGTGCCCTCTATCCCCTCTTCGGATGGCTTCTTAGCCCCATGTTGGCGAGCGCCGCCATGAGTCTTAGCTCTGTATCCGTTATCGCAAACGCCTTGCGACTGCGTAACGTTCGGCTGCGATGAGACGACGCGTGGCAAGGATCGGCCGGGCGTTCAGGGCACCCGCACTTCGCCCATCATTCCCGCGTTCGCGTTGGCTGCCCCGCAGCCCGACGCTGCGGATGTCGGATCGCCCTCAAGCAAGAGCATCAACCAGCCGAATCGAACGTTACCCGTCATTTCGTCGACGCGCAGGTCGAATTCTCCGTTGGACCTGCGCGTGCCGCGGCGTAGCGACGGACTATTGAATAACGCTGCGGCAACGGCAGCAAATCGGAAGGGCGGCTTGATGAAACGACAGGTGGGGATCGTTCTTTGCTTCGTGATTACGTGGGCGTGCGGGTGCGGAGGCGGCGACGGGCAGTCTCTACCCGCAGCGGACGCGAATTCGATGGTTCAAGGGGGATCCGGTGCCGGCGACGCGGGCCAGGCGGGCGCCTCGGGCGCCGCGGAGGGCGGGGTTCCCATAGACATGGATGCGCCCGGCAACACGTGCAACGATCGTGTGAAGAACGGTGACGAGACGGCCACCGACTGTGGCGGCAGCTGTGCCGCGTGTCCCGCCGGCGTGGCGTGCGGCGACCATCGCGATTGCCTAAGCAACGTCTGCGCGGCTGGCAAATGCGAAGAACTGCGCTGCAGCGACCAAATGAAGAACGGCAACGAGACCGACATCGACTGTGGCGGCGCTTGTGCGCCCTGCTTCGAGAATAAGTCGTGCAAGACCTTTAGCGACTGCGTGAGTTTGGTGTGCTCTGGTGGCACCTGCGCTGCGCCGACCTGCTCGGACAAGGCCAAGAACCAAGGTGAATCGGACGTCGACTGCGGTGGATCAGCGTGCGGCAAGTGTGCAGATACGAAAAAATGCACAAACGCCTCGGATTGCGCTGGAGGTCGCTGTGAACTTGGAGTCTGTTCCTCGTGCAACGACGAGATCAAGAACGGGGACGAGACGGACGTTGATTGTGGCGGCACCCTGTGTGGCGCGTGCCAAGATGGGCTGGCCTGCACAGGCAACGCTGGATGCAGCAGCAAGCGTTGCGTTTCGAACGTCTGCATCTCATGTTCCGACGGCGTGAAAAACGCGGACGAAAGCGACGTTGATTGCGGCGGCACCGTGTGCGGTGACTGCGCGGATGGCAAAATGTGCATGGCGGTCGCTGACTGCAGAAGCGCTCGATGCCAAGGCGGCATTTGCATATCGTGTAGCGATGGCAAGCTCACAGCAGACGAATCCGACATCGATTGCGGCGGCACTTCATGTGCGGCTTGTGCCAATGGACGCGCTTGCAACGGCGCGGCTGACTGTGCGAGCAAGAAGTGCGCAAACAACGTCTGCGTGGCGCCCGCCTGCACCGACATGGTGCAAAACGGAACCGAATCGGACGTCGACTGCGGCGGCGCCGATTGCGCCGACTGCGTGGTGGGCGCAAAGTGCGCGGTGGGCAGCGACTGTGCCTCCGGAGTGTGCAGCGCCGGCATGTGCGCGGCGCCATCGTGTTCTGATGGCGTGCGCAACCAAGGAGAAACCGATATTGACTGCGGCGGTTCCACCACATGTCCGCGCTGCGCCGACTTCAGATCGTGCAGCGCCCCCACCGACTGCGCCACCGGCATGTGCACGACTGGCTTTTGTGGCTCGATCGGCTGTCAGTCCTTCGGAATGAGCGGAGGATACGTCGGCTGCGAGCGCACTGTGCCCGTGGCGACGTTGCCTTGCGAAGACATTCGTCTGAGTGGCACACGGACCGGCGTTGCCAACCACGGCTCGGTAGCTGTGACGTTACCCTTCTCATTCACGTTCTACGGCATTGCGCGGACCGCGGTTCAGATCAGCGCGCAAGGCACCTTGAACTTCGATGGGACCACCGCCAGCACGACCAATTCATGCCTGCCAAGTGGCACGAGCCCGCAAATCGCGGTGTTCTGGGAGCATCTGCATCCAAACGGCGCCGTCTATCACCAAGCGCTCGGAGCGGCACCGAACCGCCGGTTTGTCGTGCAATGGACGGGCACCATCTTTGGTGGCGGCTCGACGCCCGTCGATGTTCGTGCGGTACTGGAAGAAGGCAGCAACGACATTCAGGTTTGCTACGCGGCCACCACTTCAGGCAGCGCGACCTACAACCAAGGCCGTAGTGCCACAGCAGCCATACAGGGTGGAGCGGCAGCTGCGTTGAGCTACAGCTGCAACGCCAGCAAACTGGTGGATGGTCTGACGCTCACGTACAGCGCACCGTGAACACGAAACGGCGAAGCGGCCCGACGTCGCCATCGAGAATGTGCGTTTGTTGAGGCGGAAGAGCGCAAACGCGCCGAGGCGGCATTGGGCAACGTGCAGCAACAGCTCTATCAATCACAAAAGATGGAAGCCGTCGGCCAGTTGGCGGGTGGCATTGCGCATGATTTCACAAACATCTAGCCCGTGATCCTGATGCACAGGCATCTCCTGCGGGATCAGATGCCAACGGAAAGGGACGCGTACAAGCTTGTTTCGGAGATTCGAGCCGCGTACGTGCCCGAGGAGACTGATCCGTCACATTACCTAGACAAATGCATTTGCGCCGTTTTAGCGCGTGGCGCTTTGTAATGGACGCCAACACCGCAGCAAGACCTCCTAAAAGACGAATCTGTCTTTCTGACGACGACACTTTCAGGAGGTTCCCATGTTCACTCGTTACGCATGTTTCGCGGCGTTCGCTTTGGTTGTCACAAGCGGCTGTGATGTTTATCGAGGCCCCCTCGACGAGGCCTTGCGTAAACAAAATGGCACGCTCGATCGAGTCGACGACGAAAGCCAAGACCAACACAAGCCCAAGCTTGACGTCCCTCCTGCCCCGCTTTCATCTTCATTTGGCCCGGCGTGTGGCTGCGAGCAAGTGCACGCCGCCGCCTACGACGACTGTGTTGCTGCCATCAGAAACCCACACGTGTTCGCCGAGGCGGAATGCGGTTCCCACGCACAAGACACGCTCGTCGCCTGTCTAGATAAGTGTGACGAAAGCGTCTGCGCCGGCTTAGACGGACGCGGCTTCTATGAGTTTACGTCAGAAAACGCCCAAGGCCATTCGCAGCCGGTCTCTTGCAACGAGGGCCTGGCCCTCTGCATGGGAACGTCTTACGTGAACAAGGAAAGCGTGTACTGCACATGGAACGGCGTTTACCTGCTCGACAGCGACGATCAGCAAAAGTAGCGCACTTTCCGAATCTCAATGGGAATGGTCGTAACGACATCGCTTGTGATGACTACGACTTGATCTGACCATCACCCCTACCTCGAACATTTCTCTCACACGTTTAACGGAGTTGTTTTATGAAGAACTTGGTATTTTTTGCAGCTTTAGTGGTAACAACAGCGTTGGGTGCATGCGGCGACGTTCCGCCAGACGAAGACAACTCGTCTCTCGCTGAAGTTTCCGAGACAGTTGACGAATCGATCGACGTCAACCAAAGCGCGATAAAATTCAAGCCCAGACCCCAGCCAGACCGGTACTGGTGCGTTGGCTTTCCTCCTTCGTGTAGCTTCGCAAATGTGTATTCATGCCAGTCCCCTTGCCAGTGGAACCGGTTTTCAAAAAGTTGTTTCGGCAGTCGACGGCCATGTAATTCCTACAGCAATGAGTCGAGCTGCTCGTTCGCGACTGGATGTCGTTGGCAAAAGAGGTAGTGGTTAACATTTCGCTACAGTGGCATGGCTCAAGATGCGCATAGGCTTCATTGTCGCGTGATGTACATAAACGCATCGCGACGATTCTCGCATGAATTCGCGGCGTTGGTCAGTCTTGAAAGTCGCGGCAAAGCACGCGATTCTGGACGCCTTCCATGCTTCCGGCCACCGTTCAGTTTTTCATCGCCATGCTCGCCTCGGCGTTGACTGATCGGCTGACGCGGAAGATGGACTATATGCGTGAAGGGCAACGCATCCTCATCGAGCTCTTGCAGCAGGCCACCGGCCAGAAGCGTTTTGCTTTCGCCTCGGACCATCGACGCCGCCTCGCCATCAAGGGCAAGGATTTGACGGCCAAGGAACGCAAGGACTGCTGCCACATCGTTCGCCCCGAAACCATCCTCGCCTGGTATCGGCAGCTCAGTGCCCGCAAATATGACAGCTCACGCTCGCGCAACGTGGGTCGCCCGCGAAAGGCTGATGAAGTTCGCAACCTTGTCCTTCGTTTGGCTAATGAAACCTTGGGGTGGGGCTATACAAACATTCGCGATGCGCTTCGTGGGCT
>JANRKS010000001.1:0-311586 GCA_033763315.1 Deltaproteobacteria bacterium | reverse complement strand
GGAATCGCCAGGTACGTCGGCCACATCCAAGGATTGTTCGCCCCCTGGCCCCGCCACCCCCACGCGCAGCCATCCGTGGCAGGGGGCTCCGAATGTCAAAGCAAGCGTCATCGAGTCGCGGACCTATCTGGCTAACGTGTGTGGCGTTAACTTGCGAAGCCCAAACCGCAAGTGCCCGCGACCCCATAGTGCCCGCACAGCAGGAGCGTGTCTAGGTTTTCGGAGGCGCCCGCGGGCTTCGTCAAGTTCAAGGCCCGGTTGGACAGCGGGGGAGGTGAAATCAATGTGGGGACCATGCAGCGGTACATTCCCGAGTTTCGAGTTGGTGGCCTGGCAACAATATGCCACCGCCGCCACTTGCAGCATGCTGGCATTGGCGCATGCCCCTTCGTGTCGTTGAGTATCGAGGCGAAGTTGCCCGCCGCCCATCACTGAGCACCGACTACTGAGCCCGTGCGTACATCGCCGGTTGCGAGCATGAGCCACAATGAAAGGAGAGATACTTGGCCCGGCAGCGCCACACCATCAACGATTCACCGGTACCGAGCTCGCCCGTGCGACACGCCCGTTAGGCCTGTGAGCAGACGTTGCCCAAGGTGGCCTTCGTAGATGTGTGGTTCTGCCTGAGCAGCTTAGAAAGAAAGCGCGATTTGGATCGCGGCCCGCTCATGGCCGAAACTTTCAGGCTTTGTTACGTGTCTGGCCAACGTGAATTGTACCGTTCACGATATCCCATGTTCTCGACTTTGTGCAGGGAAAGCCGTGGCCGCGCAACTCGAACCACTAGGCGGGGCCTCACTCGAAAGTGTCGATAACCTAATGGTCCCGCCAAAAGTCTTGATAAGCCAATACTGGTGTTCAGCGCTAACCTAATTGTTCGTGCGGCCGCAGGCGCACGTTCCCGCCGGCAAACCTATTCTTGCCCCCACTCTTCCCTCCCCTCGCTTATGATGCTTGCCGCATGCCTGTTCGGTTTCATGAAGAGCTTCTTGGCGAAAGCCTCGACGAGGCGGCAGCGCTTTACACGCAGCGCTGCCAGGATCTCGATCCGCCTACGGTTGGCCTTCATCACGTGCTGGATGTGGACGTGCGCATCGAAGCGCATCTCGACTTGCTGTGCGCCGGTGGCGACGATGCATTAACCGGCGTCGCCGCCACTGCAGCCGAATCCGCCGGCGGCGGCTACACAGGCGCCCGTGCGCTTTTGCGGCAAGGTCAAGTGGCTGCGTGGAGCGATCTCACGGAAACGGTTCTCGCCACGCCCGATGATCCCGATCGTTTGGCCAATGGCGAGCCCCCGCGCTTGGCTGCGCTTAAAGCCGCATCTGCGCACGAAGCGTGGGTAGGTGATCTGCAAGAAGCACAGCGTCTGCTTTCAACCGGCGGCGATTCGCCGCTGACCACGTGTTTGGCCTATGCCGCCGGTTATCAACGATGGGACGCGGCAGCCGCTCTGCAAGCTGGGCTAAAGGCCGGCGTTGCCGAGCCTGCCACGTGGCTGTGGGCGCTTGGGCAAATTGGCGAAGCGCAAGCGCGAGACACCTTGTTGCCGTTTCTCGAAGAGGCCGATGCCGAGATCTGTCGCGCGGCCGCCTTGGCGCTGTGCCGCACCGAAGAAGATCAAATGGCGGCATGGCTTGTGGCTCAAGCGTTGAATCAATTGTGGGCGCCGATCGTGTTGGCGTTCTTGGGCGGCCCCCGTGCGCTGCCCGTGTTGAGCAAACACATCGAAACAGGCGACGTGTTCGCTGTGACCGCGGCGGGTTTGCTGGGTGATGGCGGCGGCGTTGACGTGCTGCTCGCTGCGCTGGCCAACCCAGAGCAAGCCACCGCCAGCGCTCAAGCGTTGCACTTGCTTACCGGCTTGGCGCCCCAAGAACAACGCCAGCGCACACCGCCCGTAGCAGACCCTGACGAGCCGCCCTTCGTTGATACAGACGAACCCGCATGGCAGTTGGCGGTCTCGCAGCAGGTTTGGTCACAAGCCCTGCAGCGCGCCCCGTTGAAACTTTCGCCTGGCATTCGCTACCGCCTGGGTCACCCCGCCGATCCCGCGCAAAGTTTGTTGGCGCTGCGATCGCCCCACGTTCGTCAAAGCCTTCGCACATTGTTGATCGACGAGCTGTTTATTCGCTTCGGCCTCGGTGTGCATCTGCGCGCCGATCAACACGCCGGCCGTCAATTGCGTGTGCTCGATAAGCTTGAGCAATTTTTGCCTCACATGGTTGTGAAGCCCGTGCCGGGGCACTTCACGTTCCAAGGGCGGCGCGGGGTTGGCGCGTAAGGCGCACGGTATTTTCCGGCCGCTTCTCCGGAGGATCTTCCGTACTCCGCTTGCTGGCAATCGCACAGGCTAACCGTTGTCGCTGGCGGTGTGGATGGGCCGCTGCCGCCAGCGCAAAAAAAACAACGGAGAGCTGTTCATGACGTTGTACGAACGAGGCGCGTCTCACCCCGATGCTTGCTTCGCAGCCCTTGCCTGCGCCGCGCGAAGTGCCACCAGCGCAAAGCCCCGGAGCCGCGCATGAGCCGTTCATCGTTGCCGCCCTCCAGCCGTCGGCAGTTCCTCGTGGGCGCGAATGGTTTTGCGTTGGCGTTGCCGTTTTTGCCTTCGCTGCTTCCGCGCGAAGCGCAGGCCGCCAGCACTGGGTTGCCCAGACTCTTTTGGATTTGCACCGGCCACGGGGCAGCATCCGAAGCAAACATGTTTCCGAGCGCGAGCATGGCCGACAACACGATCAGCTTGTTCCCGGATCATCCTGTGCGCGTGGGGGCACTGCAGGGAGCAACGAATGGTGGATCGTTTGGCGTGTCGCCCATCTTGCAAGCAAGCAGCGCCAATCTCACGCCCACGCTGCTGCGAAAGATGAATGTGTTGCGCGGCTTGGATGTGCCGTTTTCCATCGCGCACAACACAGGGCTGCATCTGGGCAACTACGCGCGCAACAACGGCGATGCGCCCAGCGGGCAATTCGTGCAGGGTTTTCCGCGGCCCACGATTGATCAAATCCTCGCTTGGTCGCCGCAGTTTTATTCAAGCCTCGCGGGCGTCAAAGAGCGCGTGATCGTGGTGGGTGGCCCTGGGGATTATTCGTGGAATTACGCCAACCCCATGGCCCGCTCAGGTGGGATCATTCCCGCCACCGTCACGCGCAGCACATTGGCGTTGTTCGGGCGTGTGTTTGTTCCCGGTGAAACGCCAAAGATGATGGCAACACGGCCACCGATTGTGGATCGTGTGCTCGCGAATTACAAAAGCCTGAGTCAATCCAACAAGCGGTTGTCGGCAGAAGATAAAGTGCGCTTGGACAACCACATGGCCGCGTTGAGCGAACTGCAACGCAAACTCACCGTGGGCACAAGTGCCGCGTGTGGATCGATGTCCACGCCCACCGACGATGCCGACCGCCATGGCGGCAACAACCCCACCGATTATGTGGCGCAAGCGCGTCTATATAACGACGTCATCGCAGCCGCGTTTGCGTGCGGGGCCAGCCGATTGGCCGTTCACGGCAGCGCCTGGAATGAGCAAGCCCGCGCCGTGGCCTACGGCGGTAGTTGGCACCAAGACATCGCGCACCGGGCGGCAGAGCCCGACAGCCAAGCCAAGCTCGTGCAAGCGTACCGTGTGGTGTTCGAAGGGCTGTTTCTGGATCTGGCGCGCAAGCTTGATGGCATCGCGGATGGCGGCGGCAAAACGGTGCTTGATAACACGCTCATGGCGTGGACCCAAGAGTGCGGATCCACAACCCACAGCGCCACGTCCATCCCCGTCATCACGTTCGGCAGCGCGGCCGGCGCGTTCAAGACCGGTATGTTGTTCGACTACCGGCGCACGGGGAACCCGAAGTCAGCGTCCAGTTCCACGTACCAGGGCCTGCTCTACAACCAGTGGCTGGCCACCGTCTTGGGTGCGATGGGCTTGCCCGCGTCGGAATGGGAGCGCTGGGGGCATAAAGGCTATGGATACCCCTACGTATCGCAGGAGTCGTACGTCAAAGACTACCGCAACCACTATGTAGATACGTCGTCCCGCTATTTCACGATGGCCAGCGACCCGTTGCCGGGCCTGCGCGCGTAAACACGGGCGGGTGCGTAACCGCGGGGCACGACGGAGCGGGAACGCCGACCGAGCGCGGCCGCACGCTGGGCACGAGATATCACGGCGCGCCGCGCTGGCGGTTTTCCCACTTTGCCGGGTCTGGGTGTGAATCACTTCGCGGGTACTGCCAGTTGCAGGCTCGCGGTCCCTACCTCGTGGAGTGCTGCCGTATGAAGAACGCCCGCCGCTTGTCTGTGCTGTGCATGGCTTTCGCCGCCCCTGCGCTGACGTCGCTGACGCCCGCGCGCGGTCTCCATTGGCCCCTCTTTCTAAGCGCGCCGGTGGCCCATGCCGCGGGCCTCGAACAGGCGTCAAAGGTGCTGACGCTCAACCGCGAAGCGATGGAGCTTTACGAAGAGCTGGAGTTTGAGCTTGCCAAGCGCAGCCTTGATGAAGCCGTGGCCACGATTCGCTCGGCGCAGCTCGAATCGCACATGGTGGCCGCGAAAACCTACGGCAACTTGGGGATCTTGTTTGCGGCTGGCTTCAAGGATGCCGAGAAGGCCGCTGCCTATTTTCAATCAGCCTTGGCCGTCAAAGCCGATTACCAGCTGCCCAAGGAATTCACCACGCCCGAAGCGGTGGCGGCGCTGCAGGCCGCACGATCGGGGCCTGCGGTGGCAAAGGAAGCCGCAGCCATCAACAAAGAGCCCGAGGCCGCAACCACGCGCGCCAAGGGCAGCAGCGAAGCGGCCACGTTGCGTTGCCCGAGTTCGGGCGACGTTTTCGCAGGCGACGACGTCACCCTTCGCTGCGTGACCACGCCGGGCTTCACCCCGGCCAGCGTGGTGCTCTATTACAAAGCTCCGGGTGAAGAAGATTTCACCGCGTTGCCGATGCGGTCCAAGGCCGCGCGCAACAACAAAGCCATGTGGAGCGCCAGCATTCCCGCGCGCGACGTCTCAGGCAAGTGGGTGCCGTTTTACTTTGAAGCCAAAGACCAAGGCGGCGAAACGCTCGCGTTGGCCGGGCGGTACGAAAGCCCGAACATTTTGACGGTCAAAGGTGAAGACACCAGTGTGCGCAAATCCGCACGCAAGCGGCCGCAAGAAGATCCTGCGAACGGTGACGACGAAGAAAACCCGCTTGAGAAGGGGAAAAAGGGCGAGGAAGAAGGTGTATACGCCGGCCGTTGGTTCATCGGCTTAGGCTTAGGATCAGGCGCGGGTTATTCCCCCGATCCCAAGCTTGAAGTGTATGGGCAATACGGCGGCAGCGTGACGCCGGGCATGTTGTTCGCTGGCGGTGGTCACGCGTTGCCAGAGGTCGGATACATGGTGAGTGATCACGTGGGCATCAGCGTGCAAGGCCGCGTGCAATACATCCCGCGACCCAACACGGTGAGTGCCGGCGGCGCGTTTGCGGCTTTTGTGCGGGCGTTGTTCTTCACGGGCACGGGGCCCTCGCGGTTTTACGGCATCTTGCAAGCGGGTGGTGGTGAAGGCTTTCGCCTGAAGATGTCGCCCGTGGTGAAGAACGCGGCCACCGGCACCACCACGCGTGAACAAGACACCGTGCGTGGCGGGCCCCTGGTCGCCGGCGCGGGCGGCGGTTACGCCTATGGCCTGACCGAGACACTCGACTTCACGCTCGAAACGAATTTGTTGGCCGGAGCGCCGGATTTCGCGTTGGCGTTCGATGTCAACGCTGGTCTGCGCGCCACTTTTTAAACGCACGTCTTACCCGAGGTCGTGGTCATGAAAAACAAACTTATGTGTGGATCGATGGTTCGCTGGGCGTTGCCCGCGGCGTGTTTGGCGTTGGGGCTGGCGTGCGCGCAGGCCGACGTCGATGGTGCTGCCGGCGGCAATGGCAAAGGTGGCAACGGTGCGGGTGCTAGCAATGGCAGCGGCGCCACCGGTGGCTTCACCTTGGGCGGCTTTAGCGGCACATTGATGGGCGTGCCCACCGAGGGCGGACAAGGCTGCAACGATACATCCGTGAAGTTTGAGCGCACCATCCCCACTGTGGCTTTGGTGATCGATCGCTCAAGCAGCATGACCACCACGTATGGCACAGGCAACCGCTGGGACGTGCTTAAGCAGGTGTTGCTGAACCCTGATCCAAAACTGGGTGTGCTCAAGTCACTCGAAGGCGAGATTCGCTTTGGCTTGGCGATGTACACCAGCATTCTGAGCGAGCCCACGTGCCCGATGCTGGGTTCAGTGGACTTCGCGCTTGGCAACTTCGACGCGATCAACGCGGTTTATGGCCCCGCCACCACACCCAACGGCAAAGGTGAGACGCCCACGGCCGAAACGATTCGCGCGGTGACCGATAAGCTTGTGGCGATCAAAGAACAAGGCCCCAAATATATTTTGCTGGCCACGGACGGTGAACCCGATGGCTGCGGCCCCGTGCGCGATCCGAACTGCGGCCAAGATGAATCGGTGGCGGCCGTCGCCGATGCCTACAGCAAAGGCATCAAGACGTTCGTGGTGGCCATAGGCAACGAAGTGGGCCAAGACCACCTGCAGGCGCTCGCAAACGTGGGCCAAGGTCTGCAGCCAATCTTGGGCCAGATGAAATACGATTGGCTTCGTTATTCTTGCAACATTGCTCCGGCCAACTTGAAAGGCAAATACGCGGATCTCGCTAAAGATCCAAACTCGCAAGAGATTCGCGTGATGGCACCGGCGCAACCGCCCGCCAACGCCACCGCTTACCGCCCCGATGATCCCGCGGGCCTTGCGCGTGACTTGCAAAAAGTCATTGGCACCGTGCGCGATTGCAAATTCCGCTTGAAGGGCGAAGTGGAAATGAACCGCGCGCCCGAAGGCTTGGTGGCCATTGATGGCATGCCGGTGAAATACAATGAGCCCGATGGATGGAAGCTGAACTCCGCCACCGAAGTGGAATTGCTGGGCGCCGCGTGCAGCAAGATCCAAAGCGATGACAGCAAAGGTGTGTTCATCTCGTTCCCGTGTGGCGTCTTCAATCCAGATTGATCGCAGCCGCGGCTGGCGTTGAGCGTTGGCCGTGCTCTATCATCGTGCAAGAACATGACTTCACCTATCGTGCGACGCGTGCTGTGGCTGTGCGGCTTGGGCTGCTTGTGGGCCGTCGTGGCGTCGTGCTTTGTGTCTTGCCAAGGCGACACCACGATTCTGCTGCGGCTCGAAGGCGAGGCGTCCGGCGCGCAAACCCTGAAGCTGCGCGTGGTGGATGGCACGGGCGCGCTGCCAAGCACGTTCACCTTCCCCGAAGCAGGCAAACCATTATCGCTGCCCGGAACGATTGATTTTCAGGTGCCCGCGGGACAAGGCCGCTTGGGTGTATTTGTGTGGGCGGAAAGTGCATCGGGCGCCGCGGTCGCTTATGCGCGCAGCTTTGCTTGCTTCAAAGTGGCCGCAAACGCACAGAACAAAGCCACGCTCACGTTGGCGCCCGTGGCGGCCGCGTTCTCGGCCAATCAAGTGCAAGATTGCAAATGCAACGGTGACTTCGACATGTGCGATCCCAACGCCGTGGCGAACGTGGGTGGCAGCGGCGGAGGCGGTGGGGCCGGCATGGGGGGCGGGTTTGGTTCAGGCGGCGGCCCTGGATCGGGCGGCAACCCGGGCAGCGGTGGCAACGGCGGCAGCGCAAAGCTCGATGCCGGTGTGAGCGATGCCAGCGTGGCTGGCATGACTGGCACGGGTGGCGCCGCGCCCGACGCCGCGGTGGTGGCGCCTGACGCCGCGCCCGTGGTGATCAACGCCGTGTTCTCGTTCGACAACGTGGCTGATTGGTCTGCAATCGGAACCACGCTGACCCAAGACACAACGGTCAAAGCGCAAGGCACGGGTTCCGTGGGTTTCACGGTGGCCGACAAAGCCACCCTCCGCAGCCGCGCGTTCAGCACGGCAGAAGTGCCCGGTGCCACAAGCAAGTTGGGCATCTCCGTGTACATGGAGCCCACGATGTCGTATCAGGAGAACATCCAGCTGTCTTTCAACTGCCCCAGCGCGATGGTGTACAACGCGTACTGCGGCTACAAGGGGCTCAGGGGGCTGGTGATGGGCTGGAACCAGGTCGTTTTCGATTTGCCAGCGGAGGTGGTCAAAGCGCTCAAAGAGCCGCATCTGGATTGCCAGTTCTCGGTCTTGCACGAGGCCGTGGGCACCTTTCGCTACGACAATCTGATTTTCCTTTAGGCGTCTCCTCACCCGGAGGCGCTGCCAAGCTGCGTCGGCGCCGGCCACGTGGCGCAACAGGCGGGTCCTGCGTCATTTGTAAGCCAGTCGACGGAATCGCCGAGGTGTGACGGACGCTGGATCAAAATCTACATCTTCTTCCTTGACCCTACATCGGTCCTCGTTTACATCAGCGCCAGATTAACGAATCCACTTAGCCGGGTTGTTCGGGGGTAAGGGAAAAAGGGAGACGATCGTGGGTCAACCAGGCGCTGGCTGGGTGTGCGTAGCAATTCTATCGGGCTGTATCGCGACGGGCTGTGACAATGGCTCGACGGCTCCCGTACCACCGCAAGACGAAGCGGCGGCAGGCCCTGCGGCACCGATAGAAGCGCCTGAGGCCGACGAAGCGGCAGCGGCGCTTGGCTTTCGTCCCGCCACCGACCTTAAGGGCACGTTCGAGGGCACCGTCTGGATTTCTTCTCCCGCGGGCGATGTGGTGGGCGTCAACGTTTCGGCGCGCGCCGGCCGCAGTGTGGATCCGGCCCTTGGTTGGGATCTGTACTTCTTCGACGCCACCAAAACGCTTTCCGCCACGGGGCAGTTGGCCCTCAAATCAGGCGCCTCGCAATGGTTGCAGCGCGATGATGGGCGGGCGTTCGTGCAAGCCGAAGTGATCTCGCTTGATCGCGATGTTCTTCAGTCACCTGGGTGGAAGGTATTGCAACACGCGACGAGCGGGGATGTGAAGGGGCAAGCGTATATGCGGGTGCCGTCGTCGGGGGCGGATCTCGAGCCGCTTCGCCTAAGCTTTTATTTGCGCCCGCGCGACCTTGCGGCGTGCGACCTCAGCTGCGGTGCAGGCAGCCAATGCGATCCGATCACGGGCTTTTGTGCCGAACAGCTTTTTGCGCCAGGTGAGTTTCGCGGCGATCTCGAACTGCACGCTGTGCACGACGGGCTGAGCCAGTGGTCGTATGGCCCCGAAGTTCCGTCGTCATTGGGTGCCGCCAACGTCTGGTGCGCCAGCGACGCCCTGGGTTTCCGTGGCGAGTGGACTGTGCCAACCATGAGCACGATGGCGCGGCCGGTGATGCCACGCTCCGGAGATCTGTTTTGTTTGGATCCCGCCGATCCCGCGCTGCGGGCCCGTGCGCGCGGCCCTGTGCCGCTTGTGAACCGCGCCGATCTCGAAGACGTGGGCATCGTGACGCCGCTTGACGCCGATCGCTTGTCAAAGGTGTGCCTCAACGAACTTGAACGCCGCCCACCGCTGGGTTTTGCGGGCCGCTTCGGCGAAAGCACCGCGGGGTTCACGGGCTTTCGCGACGGCTACCTCAATTACGAAGCAGATTGTGTGAGCATGGGGCACGTCTCGGCGCTTGTGCACTTGGCGCAAGCCGGGATCTTCGACAACGGACCTGAACAGGAACGCGCACAGGTTTCACGCCGAACGTTGTCGCGGCTTTTGCAGCAATGGATCGCCTTGCATTCCTTCATCGCCAGCAACCACGCGGGGTTGGGCGGCGAACAGCGCGTGGATCAAATGCAAGACGGCTGGGCGGCCGTGCTGCAGCTGTTGGGCAACAACGCGCTCGAATACCTGATCGATCCCACGCAAACCGATTACCGGCAAGGCCTGCGCTTTGGGCTGTGCCGCGGTGGCTGCGGTGACCCGGCCCTTCGTTGCGAGACCAATGACGAAGTGTGCAGCAACGGGGCGTGTCGACCCAAGCAGTGCGTGCTCGACGCAAAATCGCCGGGCGATCCGGGGCGGGGGTTGCCTGCCAGCCTGATGGACGGCCTTGCCACGCACATGCGCTTGGTGACATCGCTTTTGAACGCCAAGCCCACTTTGCAAAGCCAGCAAAAATATGGCGAAGCCGTGCGGTATGCGCTGTTGGTGGAAAGCCTCGCCCAAAAACTGGTGTCTCTGGGCAGCCGCTGCGAGACGCCAGGGATCGAAGGGTGCCCTGTACCCGTGTGGATGCCGGCCTTTGAATCGGCACGACGAAGCTACGTTGAGGCCCGCCAGGACGCCACTGTGGCAGCCGTGAGGGTGGGGGCCATCAAGCCCGCGCCGGTTCCCAGCCTGCACGCCGATCGCCCCAGCAAGCCGTTGTAACCGGCGGGTTCGCTAGCGGGAAGGGCCGGCATCGACTACGATCAACCGGCTTTGCGAGACGTTGAAACAACAGGGCGAGCCAAGGTGGGGGCCAACGAACCCTGCTGGTGCGGCAGTGGCAAAAAATACAAGCGGTGCCACCGCGACCAGGACGCCGACGCCGCCCGCGAAGGCTTGCCGCGGCGCCGTTCAACGCCGATCGCGCCCGGCACCATCAGCCCGATGCGCCCCGTGCCGCCGCACATCCCTAGGCCTGACTACGCCGAAACAGGGCGCCCGGGACCGAACAATTTCCCCGACGTCAAAGACGCCGAACGCATCGAACGCATGCGCCGCGCGTGCCGCCTCGCCGCCCAGGTGATGGAGAAAACCGCGGCGTGGATTCGCCCGGGTGTCACCACCGATGAACTCGACGCCATTTGCCACGAAGAAACGATTCGTGGCGGCGCGTACCCAAGCCCGTTGAATTATCGTGGCTTTCCCAAATCGTTGTGCACGTCGGTCAACGAAGTGATTTGCCACGGCATCCCGGACAGCCGACCTTTGCAAGAGGGCGACATCGTGGATCTGGACGTCACGGTTTACCTCGACGGTATGCACGGCGACACGAACGCCACATTCTTCGTGGGCGAGGTAGACGCAGCGTCGCGGCGTTTGGTGGAAGTCACGCGGCAGGCGTGCGACTTGGGCATCGCCGCGGTCAAGCCCGGCGGCATGGTGCGCGACATTGGGCGCGCCATCGAAGCGCACGCCAAACTTCACAACTTCTCGGTGGTGCGCAGCTATTGTGGCCACGGCATCGGCGAGGTGTTTCACAGCCGCATGCAGATCCCGCATTACTTCGATCCACGCGCCACGGTTCAATTCGTGCCGGGCATGACGTTCACGATCGAGCCCATGATTAACGAAGGCTCGTGGAAGGATCGGCTGTGGAATGACGGGTGGACCGTGGTGACTTCGGATGGCCGGCGATCGGCGCAATTCGAGCACACTGTGTTGGTGACGGAAACGGGTGTGGAAGTGTTGACTGTGGCCGGATAACACCGATGTCCACAGCACCCACCACGAAGCCTTGGGACTGCTGCCTACACGACGCGCATGAAAGCGCGCCGCCTGCCGAACGGCGCGTGTTGTGGGTGGTGGGTCTCACCCTCGTGATGATGGTGATGGAGTTGGCGGCGGGGTATTGGTCTTCGTCGTTGGCCTTGGTGGCCGACGGTTGGCACATGGGCTCACATGCCGGGGCGCTTGGCTTGTCGGCGGGCGCTTATTGGTTGGCGCGCGCGCGTGCCACGCAGCGCATGTTCGTGTTTGGCACGGGCAAGGTCTATGCCTTGGCGGGTTACACCAACGCCGTGGTGCTGGCCATCGTGGCGGTGTGGATGGGCATCGAGGCTGTGCACCGCCTGCAGCATCCCGAAGCCATCGCCGTGCGCGAAGCGTTGCCTGTGGCGGTGTTGGGACTGCTGGTGAATTTGTTCAGCGCGTGGCTTCTGGGTGGTGGGGACGAAGTTCATGCGCACACCCACTCGCACGCGCATGAACATCATGACCATGATCACCACAGCCACGGCGATCATCATCATACGGATCACAACCTGCGCGGCGCCTACATGCATGTGCTGGCGGACGCCCTGACCAGCGTGCTGGCGATCGCCGGCTTGGCGGCCGCGGGTTTGTGGGGCTTCACCGTTTTTGATCCGGCGATCGCTTTGTTGGGCAGCGCTGTGATCTTGAAATGGTCGGTGAATCTGTGCCGATCGGCGGCGCGCCAACTCTTGGATTTGGCGCCTTCGGTGGCCACAGAGACGAAAATACGCCAGGTGTTGGGCGCGATCGATGATGTGCGCATCACCGATCTGCATTTGTGGGAGATCGGCCCGGGACGTTTTGGCTGCGTGGTTTCATTGGTCACAAACACACCGCGCGACGTGGGCGAATACCGCAGCAAACTGCTGGCCGTCGTGAACTTGTCGCATTTGACGGTCGAAGTTCACCGCGGCGCTTAACGCGCGCGCTTGCGCCAAGATCGCGCACGCTTGCGCCAAGATTGGCGCAACGCTGTGAGAACACCGGCGCCTTGCCTGCGCATTTTCTTGGCAGGTCCTTTGCAGTGACGGTCAACCATGGCCGATGCAGTTCATGCGGTACGTTTTGCGCGGGTCAGCCTCGCGCTTGTTTTTGGCGTTGCATGCACGGGCCGTGTGGCCGCGCTTTCGGGTGAAGACGCGTCGGGGGGGACTGGCGGGGGGCCCACCACCGGTGGCCAGGCAGGGCAACCAAGCCAAGGGGGCCAAACGCCTTCGATTGAAGACTTGGTTGTGATGCCACGGCGTTTGCAGCGCATCGGCAACGACGAATTCGTGTGGAGCCTGGTGGATCTCGTTAACGGCAGCGAGGCTCTTCGTCAGTCGTTGCAAAAGGGCATGCCGCTTGAATCGGTGGGCGAACACGGCTTTGCGCAGCCCGGGCCGCTCGGCTTGGTGGAGGTGGATCGCCTGCTTGAAAAAGCCAAGCTCGCGGCAGCCACCGTTGGCTTTGAAACACGCGTCGACGGAAAGCCGTTGATCGCTTGCAGCGCCACCGTGGCCGCTGGACAAGCGGAAGCCACGTGTGCCACCGCAACGCTCGCAGCGCTGGCGACGCGTGCCTACCGGCGGCCTTTGCTGACCGACGAGAAAGCAGATCTCGTGCAGGTGTTCGCCGACGCGCGGGCCGCCACAGGCTCGACATTCTTAACCGCGTTGCACACGGGCGTAACTGCCGTGTTCACGTCGCCCGCGTTTCTTTACCACGATGAGGACCCAGACCAGCGACCTCCGGGTGTGGCTGTGGTGACGGACACAGCGTTGGCCGCAAAGTTGGCCGCCACCTTCTGGCGATCCACACCCGACGCCGCTTTAACAGCGTTGGCCACACAACAGAAGCTGCACAACCCAGACGTGTTGGCTTCCGAAGTGAAACGATTAAGCGAGGATCCACGCAGCGAGCGCGGTCTGATCGCCTTCTTCGATGAACTCTTGGGCACCGCCAACTTGGCTTCCGTGACGCGCACGAGCGCAGACAAGGCTTGGACCGCCGAACGCGCAAGCGCACTTGCCGACGACCTGGCAAAGCTGATTCACGATACGCTCGTGACCGGCGACGGACGCTTGGTTACGTTGATCAACAAGGGCCTTCTGGCGGCCGGCGCGGTGATGGCTGCGCAGTCGCAAAGCAACGAAGCGTCGCCCATCAAGCGAGGACGTTTGGTGCGCGAGCGGATCTTGTGCGACCCGATGCCCGCGCCACCACCCAACGTGCCCGTGTTGCCTGAGCCTGGACAAACACCCGTGTCGGAACGCGAACGATTCGCCGAGCACAGCCGGAACCCCTCGTGCAACGTGTGCCATGAACGAATGGATCCAATCGGATTTGCCTTCGCCGGGTATGATCACCTCGGGCGTGCGGTGGCAGGCTCAGTTGATACGTCAGGCAAGCTGGTGGATGTCGATGGCACGACGAGCCGCTTCGCCAACAAAGACGATTTGTTCGCAAAGCTCGCGCAAAGCGATCAGGCACGGCGTTGTTTTGCAACGCAATGGGTGAGGTTCGCGCTCGGGCGCCAAGTGACGGCGGCCGACAGCGCGGGCATGGAACGCCTGTTCACAGGTTTTGCCGACGGCAACATCAAAGACCTGTTTGCCGAGGTCACGCGTTCCGCTGCGTTTCGACAAGAAAAGCTTGAGGAGGTTTCACAATGAAGGGGCTTGATCGACGAGCGTTGCTGCGCGGTTTGGGGCTGGGT
The DNA here is from genome assembly GCA_033763315.1 of Deltaproteobacteria bacterium. Lineage (GTDB taxonomy): Bacteria > Myxococcota_A > Polyangia > Fen-1088 > Fen-1088 > JAGTJU01. Next base: position 297,457 of record JANRKS010000001.1, on the reverse strand, counting down.
GCGGCGTCTTTGCCGTTGCTGGCAGAAGGCTTGGCGCGGCCGGCGCGCGCGGCTGACAGTGGCTTTCCCACACGCTTGGTTGTGGTGGTGATGCCGAACGGCGTGCGCCACGATACTTTTTGGCCCAGGACGGTAGGAGACTTGGTGATCGATGCGGGACCGAACTCAAGTCTGGCGCCGCTCAAACCATTTGAAAAGAAGCTGCTCGTGGTTGGAGGGTTGGCGCTCACCAACATGTACGACGCCAAAGCGTCCTGGGCACACAGCTCAACGCCATTCGTGTTGACGGCCGCACCCGGCGCCCCTTTTGAAGGCGCATGGGACGGCATGAAATTCACGGGCGGCGCACCATCCATCGATTTGCACGTGGCAAAGCAGCTCAAAGCGCAAGGCGTTCAATCGCCCGTCTCTTCGTTGGTGTTGCGCACGGGCGAATACCGCGGCAACGACAGTTATCTTTCGATCGCAGGACCACCCATCAACAACAAGGTCAACGCACCCACGCCCGACACCGATCCCAAAAGCTTGTTCACGCGCTTGTTTGGCAATCTTGATTTGACCAGCGACGCTGCAAGCCGTGGCAAGGCCGAAGACGCAGCCGTCTTGGCCCATGCCAGCCGCCGTTTGGACGTGCTAGCGAAACGGGTGGGCAAGCAAAACGCAAGCACGGTTGCTGCGCATTGGGACGCGGTGGCGGCTCTCAAGACGCGCGTGATGGGCAGCGGCGGCACCGGATGTATGGTTCCTGCGGCGCCCTCGGGTTATGCAGCGGGTGAGGTTCGCTACCAGGGCCGCATCGCGCGCGCGTTCTCAGACATCACTGTCGCAGCGTTGCGCTGCGATCTCACCCGCGTGGCGTGCATCGGTTGGACCGGCGATTCGTGGCAGTTCAGCTTCCCCGCCAACGGTGAGGCACAGGTGCAAGATGCGAACACGACGGGTCCTTACAAAGACGAGCATGGCATCGCCCATGACGTCTCCAAAGGCCCCGAAGCGGTTCGACAAAAGCAGTTGGTGGATCGTTGGTTTGCAGGCGAGTTCGCGTATCTGCTGCAAGCCATGGACAACGTGAAGGAGGGCGACGGCACCATGCTTGATCACAGCATCGTCGTGCTCGCCAACCAAATGAGCGACGGTTACTGGCACAGCGCGAACGACATACCGTTTGTGATCGCGGGCGGGGGCAATGGCAAGCTCAAGCCCGGCCGTTTGGTTCGCTATGTGCCCGGGGCGGCCAACAAAAGTTACAAGCCGCACAGCGGGCTCCTATTGGACCTTTGCCACGCGATGGGCGTCGATGGGGCCGGTCTGCAAGCGGGACCTTACGACGGCGCTTATGGCGTGCTCGGTTAGCGCCGTTAAGGCTGCGGCAAGCGCGAGCGCTGCTCGATGACATCGAACGCAGCCACGCGGTAAGCTTCGGCCAGCGTCGGGAAATTGAAAATGTTTTCGACAAACACGTCCACATCCTGCCCCGCCAACAGCGCCATCATGCCGACGTGCACAAGATCGGTGGATCCATCACCCACAATCTGCACACCCAATAACTTCTTGCCGTGCTCGTCGGCCACAAGTTTGAGCAAACCGTCATCAATGCCAGAGATCTGGCCGCGCGCCACTTGATCAAAACTGGCGCGGCCCACGATCACCTTTTGCCCGCGGCGTTGCGCTTCCTCTGCGGAAAGGCCCACGCTGGATATTTCAGGCACGGTGTAAACACCTGTGGGAATGAGATCGGCGCTGGCGCTGGGTGGCAAACCCAACGCGTGGCAGATCGCGCGGCGCCCCTGTTCCATGGAGGCGGACGCCAACGAAGGCGGGCCAATCACGTCGCCCACAGCATAGATATGAGGCACGGCCGTGCGGCAGTGGGCGTCGACCTGCAGCAGACCGCGCGCCGTGGGCACAAGACCCGCGGCCGACAGTTCAAGCCCTTCAAGGTTCGCTTCGCGCCCCAGGGCCACCAGCACCTTCTCGCTGGTCAAAGTCTCGCCATTTGTCAGATGCGTCTGCACGTGCGCCACGCCATCGAAGGACACCGCGCTGGCGCTGCAGCCGCCGATAAAGCGGCCGTCGTTGCGTTCCAGTTCACGCAGAAAGCGCGTTGTGAGATCGGGATCGAGAAACTTCAGCGGTCGATCGGTTTTATCAACCATGGTGACCTTGACGCCCAGGAGTGCAAACACTGAAGCGTATTCGCTGGCGATCACGCCCGCGCCCAACACCACCATAGATTCGGGTAGATACGCCAGCGACAAGATGGAGTCGCTATCGAGCACGTTTTCGTGATCGACGTTGATCTCAGGCGGGTTGCGCGGCCGCGAGCCCGTGGCGATCACCACCAACTTGGCGTGCAGGCGTTTGACCTCCCCTGTGACCGCTTCAACATCGATGGTGGTGGGCGAAGCAAACCGCGCGCGCCCCTTCATCACCACCACACCGTTGCGCACGAGTTGATCGTGCATGTACGTCACGTGCGCGTTGACAACCCGATCAAGGCGCGTGAGCAAGCGGTTGATTTCCGTGCCGGCGCCTATCGTGGCGTTGAACACATCGGCGCCACGACGCAACCGCACCATCTGCACGGCGGTTTCGCGCAAGGTCTTGCTGGGAATGGTGCCTTGATGAACACACGCACCACCCACGCCCGCTTCGCGCTCGATGACGGCGGTTTTCTGTCCGGCCTTGCGAGCTTGAATCGCCGCCTTTTGTCCTGAAGGGCCACTGCCAATGATCACAACGTCAAACGATTCGGCTGGTTCCATCATCTCAGCTCGCAAGGCCCAAGACGGCCTTCTTGACCGCGTCACCTTTGGCAACCAACGCCGCCGCATCGTCACGGTAGAGGTTCAAAAGCACAAACGCGCCTTGTTCGTGCAACGGCACCGCGTCTGCCGATGGGTGCAGGAGGTTCAACGCCAACCAGCGTGCCGCGCCGGCGATGGCCGCGTCCTTCACGTGCGGCCCTGCAGCGGCGGGTTCATCACGATGCGAAGCGGCCGCTTGCACGGCGGCAGGCAACTGCCACGCCTTCACTACAGATTGCGTGGTGGCCCCCGCAAAGCGAGACGCCAGATCTAACAAACAAGCGCGCACCTCTGGTGCGCCGGTCGAAAGCTTCTGCTTGCGCGCCAGATCCACCACCGCCTGCAACACCACGGGGCGTCCGATGTCGGCGAGCAAGCCACACAAAAACGCCGTTTCAACGTTCAAGCGGCGCAGGCGCGCGATCTCTTTCGCAAACGCGGCGGTGGCCAATGATTCGTGCCACAAGGCTTGAATTTCATGCTCGAACCCAGGCACCGCGAACACCCCGCTTTCAACGGAAGCGGCCAACGCGATCTCAGTGAGCGTGGCAAAACCCAAACGTGCCACCGCCTGCTGAAGCGACACAAGCGGCGACTTGGCCATATAAAGCGGTGAGTTTGCGATCTTCAGCACACGCCCCGCCAATGCGGGATCTTTGTGAATGAGCCCCGACAAGCGGGCGGCATCACACTTATCATCGCTGGCGGCCTGCAACACCTGGGTTGCCACCTGCGGCAGCATAGGCACTTTGACGGAGCCGCTTTTGACCAAGTCATCCACAGCCAAAGCCAGGCCGCCGATGTCGGCGGGCGACGCGGCAGCGGTGAAGGTGGTGGCGGCTTGTTTGGCAGCGAGCATGAAACCTGCCTAAGGGTTCGGCAGGTGGCAGGCGAGGCTTAAGTCACCCACACCCCACGGCCCGCGCGTAACCCGCCGTATTTGTGCCCAAATGTTGCCGGGAGGGAGCGCCCGGCGGGACGACAACGTTTTTGTGTGAAGGCGGTTGCAGATGGCCGCATTAACAAACGCTGATCAGTATTTCCTTTTCCCCAAGGACGGTCCATGCGCGCGCCCCGAAGTTCCGGCACACACGCAGCCACCTTTGCATTGTTTGCTCTGGTGGTTTCTTCACACGCCGCCTGCACAGGCACCATCAGCGGCCAGTCCCCAGACATGGGCCCCCAAACCAACGCCAACGACGGTGGCCACGGTGGCCGGCGGGATCTTGGGAACGGGGGCACGGGCACCGAAGTGGCAGACGGCTGCACCGATGCGCCCCTTGATCTCGGACCGATGTTTCTGCGCCGCTTAAGCAACTGGGAATTGGACAACACCGTGCGCGATCTCCTTGGCTACACGGGCAGCGTCACCAAAGAATTCGGCCTGGTTAATGACGCGCTCGTGGCGAGCTTCGACAACAATGCCGAAGGCATCACGATATCAACGCCTGTTCTTGAGAAGCTGCAGATCGCCGTTGAAGGCCTGGCCCAAAAGGTGGCTGGCACCATGGCAGCCGCGAATCGCTTAGCCAAGTGTGATGTGGCGGCCAAGGATTGCGTGACAAGCTTCGTTCGCACGTTTGGACGCAATGCCTTTCGCCGACCACTCACAAGCGATGAACTGACAGCGTTGAATGAGCTTGCGGCCACGGGTGAAAGCAACACCGATGCGATCGTGCAAGTCATCCAAGGCGTGCTGCTGTCACCCCACTTTTTGTTTCGCCCCGAAGTCGGGCGCGGCAGCGATGAGGGCTTGGTGGCTTTGACGGGATACGAAGTGGCCACACGGCTTTCGTATATGTTGTCGGGCACCACGCCGTCGCCCACTCTGCTGGATGCAGCGATGCGCGGGGAGCTGGATTCACCGCAAGGCGTGCGCAGCCAGGCCGAGGCGCTGCTGAAGCAGCCGCAAGCCAAGGCGGCGGTGGCACACTTTTATGAGCAGTGGTTGCAGCTTGATGCCCTGCGCGGCGTGGCGTTCGATAGCCAGTTGTTCCCCGATTGGAAGCCCACGCTCGCCGATTCCATGCGGCAAGAAACGTCGCGCTTTATCGAAGGCTACATCTGGAACACCGAGGGTCGCCTACTGTCGGCGTTCACAGCAAAACACAGCTTCGTTAACGCTGAACTTGCCAAGTTCTATGGCGTGCCCGCGCCAAGCAGCGAATGGCAACGGATAGAGTGGGACAACAACAGCGAACGCGTGGGACTGCTCACGCAAGGAAGTGTGCTCACGCAGACGTCGAAGCCAGATCACGCCTCAGCGATTCGTCGAGGACGCTTTGTTCGCGAGCAAGTGCTGTGCTCGGACATTCCGCCACCGCCCCCTTCGGTGCCACCGCTTGAACCGGCGCAGGGAAAGGAAACCGAACGCCAACGGTTCGAACGACACACAAAGGATCCGGCCTGCGCAGGCTGCCACCGTTTATTGGACCCCGTGGGGTTCGGCCTGTCGCGCTTCAACGCGATTGGGCAGCAGATGGCTGACGACCGCGGACAGCCGATCAACGATGAAGGCATCGTGATGGGATTTGAACGTGGTGGTGATCTCATCGACCTTAAGTTCAAGGGTGCGGCTGAGCTGTCGGAGGCACTCGCAACATCGCCCGAAGTGCAAAGGTGCATGGTGACGCAGGCGTTCCGCTTTGCCCTCGGCCGCCGCGAGGTTGAACAAGATCGCTGCGCAATCGCGCGGCAAACCCAAGCGTTCGTCGACGCCAAAGAGAACTTTCCCGCCTGGCTGGCCTCGTTCGTGGCAAGCGACGCGTTTCGCTTGCGTCCGGCTTTGTCCACCCAAACCGCGGCCGAGACGAAGCTTTAGCGCCCGAGGAGCCATCATGAAAATGCATCGCCGAACGTTGTTGCGTGGGGTTGGCAAGGTGGCCGTTGGGTTGCCGTTGCTGGAGGCCATGTTGGACAGCAAGGGTCACGTGGCAGGGTCTGCCTTTGCTGCCGCTGCGCCTCCACCCGTGCGTCTGATCATGTTGCACTTCCCTTACGGGGCCGAAATGTCGACATGGACGCCCACCACGGTGGGCGCCACTTACGTTATGCCGGCGAGCTTGGCGCCGCTTGAGAAACACCGCGCGCAAACGCTTGTGCTCTCGGGCTTGGCGAACATGGGTGCGCAGATAGGTGAAGGTGATAGCCACGAAAAGGGCAGGCTGTGCTTCGCCACCGGCATGCCGCCGGCCAGTGGTGGCAAGCTGGCGGGCGGCCCAAGTTTGGATCAGGTGGCCGCCAAGCGCTTCGGCAAGCAAACGAAGATCCCTGCGTTGGCGTTATCAGCGGCAGACCTGCAGGGCGGCACCACGCAATATTTATCCTGGGTGGATAAGGGCCAATACTTTCCCTACGACACGCAGCCGCAACAGGTGTTCGATAAGTTGTTCATGAACACACCCACGGGCAGCGATCCCGAGGCCAAGGCGCGCGCCGAAGTGATACGTAAGAAACGGCAAAGCGTGCTCGACTTTGTAAAGGCCGATGCCACACGCTTAGACAAGCAACTGGGAGCCAACGATAAGTTGCGTGTGCAAGCTCACCTCACGGCTGTGCGCGAGCTGGAGCGGCGGTTGGAGGTGGATGCTAGCCAAACGGTGCCGGCGTGCACGCCTCCCACGCGGCCCGAGGCGGGGGATATACCGTGGCAATGGACTTATTCTTATGGTGGCCCGCCCTTGGATCGATTGGATCTTCTGTTTGATTTGATGGCAGCGGCGTTTCAATGCGATGCCACTCGTTACATCATGTACCCGCTGTGGACCAACATCGGCGATTGGATCAAGGAACAGTTTACTGACGATCGTGGTCATCATCAGATCTCACACGACGACAGCACGAAGAAGATCCAAACCGCCTACTGTGCCAAGCAAATGGAACTGATCGTGCGTTTGATGGATCGTTTGAAGGCGCGCCCCGATGGCACCGGCAACGTCCTCGATAACACGCTGATCTACGTTAGTAGCGAGATTTCACATGGCAACGCACACAACTACAACAACCTGCCTGTCCTGTTGTTGGGTGGCGCCGGTGGCAAAATCAAAACAGGACGTCACGTGAACTACGCGCCCACGTTGGAGCCCGGCAAGTTCACCGCGCCGATTGAATCGTGGGTGGATGTGAACCGTTTGTTCCTGAGCATGCTCAACGTGCTGGGCGTGACTGACGTGAGGACGTGGGGCGCGCCTGGAAAAGAAGCCAAAATGCCGCTGGATCTGACGTAAAACAGAAAAGGGCGGGTCCTTATTCGCGTGAGCATCGTCCTTGCAAGGTCACCTAAGCCTGCAAGGAGATGGCGTATGAAGAGACTTCACAAATTAGGGTTCGTGGCGTTGGCAAGTTTGTTCGGCGGAGCTCTGCTTGTTTCAACCCCCGCCTGCGATGACGATGACAACAACAACGGGGGCAGCGGTGGCCTGCTCGGGCGCGGAGGTGGAGGCGGAACGAGTGCGACGGGCACAGGCACCGGCGGCACCACGGGCGTCGGCGGCGGTACGGGCACCGGCATCGGCGGCGGTACGGGCACGGGCATCGGCGGCGGTACGGGTACTGGCACGGGCACGGGCGGCGGTACGGGCACGAGCACGGGCGGTGGTACGGGCACGGGTACTGGCATCGGCGGTGGTACAGGTACTGGAACAAGCGGCACGGGCACGGGAACAGGCACGGGCACTTCGGGCACCGGAACAGGCACGGGCACCACAGGCACAGGCCTATAGGCTTTGCCTCTAGGCTACCGCAGCGTCGCAGCTTCTCAGGAAACTGCGGCGCTGTTTTCTATCGCCGCTTGCTGATCACCCAGTCATCCACAGCGTGGTCTTCGCGGCGTTCGGCGATCTTGCGCTCAACCGCCTCGGCTTGATCTTTGTGACGGTGAAGCAGTTCCAGCTCTTGTTTGGCCAACAGCAGCTCATCGCGCGCTTGCTGCTCGTCCCGAAGCGCCTGCGCCAAGGGCCCCTGTTGGTGGTGTGCCAGCGCCTGCTTTGCGGCCTGCACGTCCGCGCGCAGACGCACCATAAATTGATCGCGCGCCTGCAACGCCGCAGCCGTGCGACCTGGTGCCACACCGTTCATAAGCTGCAGCAAATGGGTTTCGTAACTCTGCAATAGAGTGGTCAGCCGACGCTGCTCGGTGACCATCGCGTCAAGGTGCTCAACGGCGCCCCGCAATTTCAGCTCAGCCTCTGCCTGCGCCTGCTCGCGCAGCGACAGGAGAGTTTGCAGCTTGAACGGCCCAGACACGCTCCCAAGTTACCACGCGTGCTGTGGCGCAGGTCCCGTCCGTCCTCGGACAAGGCGACGCACGCCCAAAGAAGGTTCACTGTCGTGGCGCACGTCGCCCCGCCGAGGGGGAAGAGTCATTGGTCCAACCAGACTAAACATATGTTCAGTGCACGTCAACTTACCGCATGCAAAAATTCTTGGCAGGCGAGCATAAACATTCGCATGTCGTTTGTTATTCGACAGGGCCAACGGATTCCGTTACAGCCTAGGAATGCCCAGCAGCACCATTCCCCAATGGGGCGTCTTTGAGCTCACCCTGCGCGCGTCCGCGCCGCCAAGACCGCTCATCGACGTTCAATTGAGCGCCACCTTTCGGCAAGGCAAACACACCGTCACGGTGGACGGTTTTTGGGATGGTGACGATGTGTTTCGTGTGCGCTTTTCCCCGAGCGCCCGCGGCCGCGTTTCCTACGTCACACAAAGCAACATCGCCGCGCTTGCGGGCCACACGGGCACCTTCACGGTGGGCCCCCCCGCGCGAAATGATCACGGCCCCGTCCACGTGGATGGCAAGAACCCATTCGCCTTCCGCCACGCCGACGGCACGCCGCATTCGTGCGTGGGTACCACTTCGTATGTTTGGGCGTTGCAGCCACCCGCGCGTGCCACCCAAACGCTGCGCACGCTGGCCCGCAGTCCGTTTAACAAAATGCGCATGTGCTTGTTCCCGAAGCACTACAGGTGGAACCTGCAAGAGCCTGCCGCGTATCCGTTTGGTGCACGCACCATTGCACGCGGCCAAGCCGCCAAAGCCGATCCCAAAAATTGGGCTTGGGATTTTTCCGACATCAACCCAGCGTATTTTCAGACGCTCGATGAGCGCATCCAAGCGTTGCAGCCACTTGGCGTGCAAGCCGACATAATCTTGTTTCATCCCTACGATCGCTGGGGGTTTTCGATGATGAACGCCGACGAAGATCGCCGGTATCTGCGCTACGTGATCGCGCGCTTCGGTGCTTATAACCACGTGTGGTGGTCGCTCGCCAACGAATGGGATCTGTTCAAAACGAAATCCGCTGAAGACTTTGATCGCCTGGGGCGCTTCGTGCAGGCGATCGATCCGCACCAACGCCTGCGCTCCATCCACAATTGTTGGAAAGTTTATGACCACAGCCGTGATTGGATCACGCACGCATCGTTGCAACTATTTGACGACCCGCTCTACGAAGATATGGCGGCCGCGCGCCGGGCGTATGGCAAGCCGATTGTCATTGATGAGAACCGCTACGAAGGCAACGTGCCCACCGATTGGGGCTCCTTGCCGGCACCCGCCCTTGTGCACAGGTTCTGGATGGCCACCATCACGGGCGGGTACAACGGACACAGCGAAACCATCATGCACCCAAGCGAACAGTTCTGGTGGTCGCATGGCGGTGTGCTGCGTGGCAAAAGCCCAACCCGCCTCGCGTTTCTGCGCCAGATCGTTGAGTCAGGACCCGACGCCCCGCTGACCCCGAGCGGCCGCAAGGTGTCGCCCTGGGCGGCCAGCAGAGGCAGCGATTGGCATCTGTTCTACTTCGGCGTGAACCAGCCAAGCGGATGGGATTTTGCGTTGCCGCAAGGGCGCTTCCGCCTTGAGCTGCTGGACACTTGGTCAGGCAAGCGGACCCTGCTGGCCAAATCCGCAAAGGCCGGACAGACCGTGCCGCTGCCGGGGCGCCCCCATTTGGCGGTGCTCGCCACTCGCTAACCCCGGTGCGGTCACGCGACCGCGCTGTCAGTTCTGTTTGCTTCTTGCAAAGCCAGCCCCTAGGCTGGCGGGTACGTATGTTGCCTACGCCCACGCCACAACCAGCGATGCGTCGATACCGTATCGAGCGTTACCTGACGGAAGGCGGCATGGGTGCAATCTACTTGGGCAAGAAGCTGGGGGCCGTGGGCTTCGAGCGCCCCGTGGTGCTCAAGCAGTTGCTGCCTGAATTCACAACGCGCCCCGAATTCCGCGATCTGTTTTTCCGGGAAGCACGCATCTCCGCGTCGCTTGATCACGTGAACATCGTGCGCACCTACGATCTCGTGCGCTCGGACGATACGCTGTTCATCGTGATGGAGTACGTGCCTGGCACGGATCTGCGCACCATAAGCTGGCGCGCGCGCCGCAAACGCCGGCCGCTGTCCACAGCCGCGGTTCTGTTCGTGGCGCAAGAGGTCTTGGCGGGCCTTGCGTATATGCACGGCAAAACGGATTCAGGGGGGCAATCGCTGGGCATCATCCACCGCGACGTCTCGCCCTCGAATATTTTGTGTTCCACACGTGGCGAAGTGAAGCTTTCGGACTTCGGCATCGCCAAAGCCACAGCGTTTGCGTCGGTGTTCTACAAGGTGCGCGGCAAGGTGGGCTATATGTCGCCCGAACAGGCACGCAGCGAAGTCATAGACGCCCGCAGCGATCTGTTCTCCGTGGCTGTGTGTGTGTTCGAAACGTTCTTGGGCTCGCGGCTGTTCGTGGGCGATCTGCAAACGCCGCCTGATGAGGTTTATGGCCGCCCGCTGCCAAGCTTGTCCCAGCTCACGCCCGACATTCCGCCGGAGGTGGATATGGTGTTTGCGCGTGCGTTGGCACCCGATCCCGAACAACGTTATGGCTCGGCGCTTGAGTTCTCGCAGCAGCTGCGCGATGTGACGCAACGTTATGGCTTGGTGTATTCCACCAAAGATTTGTCCAACGAACTGACCTCTTTGCTTGGCCCTGATCCTGAAAGATGGGCGCACGACGAAGCGGTCACAGGAGACACCCAGCGGTTGGATTTGGGCGCCGCGCCGGCGATGCACGCGCAGTTGGGCAAAGAGGCCACGCCCATTGATGGAATCGATGCCATGGGCGACACGATCCGCAACCGGCTTCCGTCGGCGCCCTCCCCGCGCGAATGACCATTCCGAAATCGCCCACCCGGATCATCAACCCCGAAGCCTCAATCGTGCGGCAGTCGGGGCGCGGGCGGTTCATCGTGCTGCATGGGCAAGACCGGGGCGAATCGTTCGCGCTCGACAAAAGCCCGCTGACGTTAGGCTCAGGCAGCGAGTGCCAAATCCAACTCACTGATCCCACAGTGTCGCGGCGGCACATGGAGATCCGATTGGGCGAAGGCGGTTTGCTGCTGCGCGACCTCGGCTCGACCAACGGCTCGTTCCTCAAGGGCGCGCGCTTCCGCGAACTGGAGCTGGGTTACGGCACTGAAATTCAAGTTGGCCAAACCATCATCAAGTACGTGCCGGACGAACAAGCCGTTGATGTGGCGCCCGGTGACAAAGAACGCTTTGGATCGTTGTTTGGCCGCGACCCAAAAATGCGGCGGCTGTTTTCGCTGCTCGAAGATGTGGCGCAAACCGACGCCACGGTGTTGCTCGAAGGCGAAACCGGTTCGGGCAAAGAGCGCTTCGCCGAAGAAATTCACAGGCACAGCCACCGCAACAAACAATCTTTGGTGGTGTTCGATTGTGCGGCGGTGCCGCACGAATTGATCGAGTCGGCGTTGTTTGGCCACGTCAAGGGTGCGTTCACGGGCGCCATCAGCGAACGCCGCGGCGCCTTTGGTGAAGCTGACGGCGGCACCTTATTCTTAGACGAGATCGGCGAGCTTCATCTGGATCTGCAGCCAACGTTGCTGCGTGTGCTCGACAAACAAATGGTGCGCCCCGTGGGCGGGGACGCCTATCGCAAGGTGAACGTGCGTGTGGTGGCGGCCACGAACCGCGATCTGCGGGCAGAAGTGGCCGAGAAGCGCTTTCGAGAGGATTTGTATTATCGCCTGGCGGTCGTACGCATCACCATTCCGCCGTTGCGCGACCGGCTCGAAGACGTGCCGCTGCTGGCGCAGCACTTCATTAAAGAGTTGTCGCGGGGCCGTTCGCTGCGCGCGCGGACCCACGATCTTGAGCAGCTCAAACAATACCCGTGGCCCGGCAATGTGCGCGAGCTGCGCAACTTGATTGAACGCGTGGTTGCGCTGTCGCGCGACGACGAACTCGATTTCACAAAGACGTTTGGTGATGGATCGCCTTCCAGCACGCCCACGCCCGCACACGTGCCATTTGATCTGCCGTTCAAAGAAGCCAAGGCCGTGATGGTGGAGGCGTTCGAGCGAGAGTACTTGGCGCATCTGCTCGAGGCCCACAAAGGCAACTTATCGGCGGCGTCACGCGCCGCCGAGCTGGATCGCAAACATTTGCGTGAGCTACTAAGGAAGCACGGGTTGCGCGATCCAGAAGCCTAGCCGCCGTGCTGCCTTAATCCTTGCAGCAGCGGAATCCGACATCGCCGAACAAGAACGTATCGTCCGCCACCACGAACTTGCTGCCACACGTGGCGCCCCCCACGGGGTTGTTGTATGCGCCGCCACGCAAGGGGTTGATGCCGGGCGCGCGCGCGGCGGTCCATTCTTTCACATTGCCGGAAAGATCATAGATGCCGCCGGCCGCGCCCCAGCTTGTGTTGCAGCTTGCGAGCGATCCGGTGGCCACCAAGCCATTCTGGTAGCCGGGCAACGCCGGGTCCAGATCGTAGTTGGCGTCGGCACATACGCCGGGTTGATAAGTCATGCAGCTGTTCGCAAACGACCACGCACACGCCTGCGGGGCCTCGGCTTCACACGCCGCTTGCCATTCCGTTTCGGTGCACAAGCGCGCGCCAGCCTGGGCGCAGGCCGCTTGCGCTTCTGGATAGGTCACGTTGATCCACGGCAGACGCAACGCTTGCGAACACGAGCGGTGCACCAACGCACCGATGCTGGTCGCCGTGGCATCCGGGTGCGACGCTTCGTACTTATAGATCTGCTTTGTCGCGCCCCCCACGCGGAACGTGACCCACGCGTCTGGTGCGCCTTCATCCGTTTGGCCGTTGCAATCATCATCGATGCCATTGCAGATCTCGGCGCTGCCCGGCGCGGGTGTGGGGGCGTCGCAGATCAAGGCGTCGTGGGTGGCGTTGCACACCTGTTTGCCTTGGGCCACGCACGCCCCGGTACCGGCGGTGCAGCCCTTTTGGCGGTTGGGGAACAAATCATCGGTGCGGCCGTTGCAGTCGTTGTCGCGATCGTCGCAGTTGGTTTCCGGAACGATCTGCCCCGAGCCATTCGTGCTCACGAGCCCGCCATAACGGCAAACCCAACCGCTCTTGCCATCACATGAGGGCTTCGTGCCGGCGCATTCGCCAAGTTTGGCGCAGTTGTCGGGCGCGGTCACGCCGTTGTCGATCACGCCATCGCAGTCGTCATCGTAGCCGTTGCACAATTCCACGCCACGCAGCGCACACGCGTATTCACAGCCATTGTTTGGATCACGATCCAGATCCCAGTGATCCGTTGTGCAGCGTTCGATCTGGCACGCGCCCGCGCCGCACGCGGCGCGCGCAAACGGCAACCCACAAACCTTGCCGCACACACCGCAGTTGTTGGGATCGATCGCTGTGTTGAAACCTTCATCCACTTGGCCGTTGCAGTTGTCGTCAACACCATTACACAGCTCGGCGATGGCAGGCCCTGCGCCCACGCACACAAGTTGGCCGCCCGTGCAGCGGATCTTGCCGGGCACGCACACGTCAGCGCCTGCCCCGCATTGGGCGCCTCCGCCGGGATCGCCTTCGTCGATCGTGCCATCGCAGTTGTTGTCAAAGCCGTCACACACCTCAGGCGTGGGGCCGGTGCCACCTTCGCACACGATCATGCCCGCTTGGCACATCGTGAGGCCCTGCACGCATTCGCCGGTTCCGTTGCCACACAGCACGCCTGCGCCGGGGTTGCCGTTGTCAACCACGCCATCACAATCATCATCCAAACCATTGCACGTTTCTGGGGCGCGCGGCGTTTCGCCTTGGCACACCAATCGCCCTTGTTCGCACGCCGTTACGCCTTGCTTACATACGCCGAGCACGGATCCGCAAACCACGCCCACGTCCACAAGCACGCCGTCATCGATCAGACCGTTGCAGTTGTCGTCTTTGCCGTTGCATGTTTCCGCGGCCGGCACACAAATCACCCCAGCATCGCCGCCCGGATCAACGCCGCCGTCGTCGCCGGGAGGTGGCACGGCCGCATCGAACCAACCAACGCCGGCGTCGCCGCAGTTTACGCAGAACAGACGCTGTTGGCACGCAGGCAAGGCAAGCAAAGCAAGCGTGGCCAAACCCAACATGGCCCAGGCGCGCAAAGCGTTCATCGCTTCCTCCTGATCACGCGGCCCGCGGCGAGCGCCATGGCGAGCCACAGCCACAGACCGCTGTGGTCATGTCCCTTGCTTGCGTAGGCACATCCCAGCACGCCTGTGCCGCGCACGCCCACGTACTGCCGTGGCGTGTCGCCGTCCGGGTTTGGCGGGGAGAAGCAGTTGCCTTTGGCGCAGAACTGTCCAGCAGGGCACGTGATGCCCGTACATGGATCCGCCTCGCATTGGCCTGACAGGTTGTTGCACACACGCCCTTGCCCGCACACCACCAACAAGCACGCGTCAGCCACACACTGCCCTGTGCCGGAATCACAAACAGCGTTGGCGGGACACCCGACACCTGCGCAGAGATCGCTTTGGCAGGTGCCGTCTCGACAACTGGTTTTGCCTGCGCAAACGACGCCGCTGCAACTGCCCACACACGCGCCTTGACGGCAGAATTGTCCCGCGGGGCAGGTGACGTCTTTGCACAAATTCTCAACACATGTGCCACCCGCGCACAATTGCGTGGGGCCGCACAACTCGGGCAAACCCAGACAGTTGTTGGCAACGCATTGGCCATCATTCGCACGGCACACCGATCCCGCGTTGCACGTGATGATGTTGCACAGGGGCACACACGCACCGTCCACGCACGTCTGCGTGGTGCCATTGGGCAAACGCGGGCAACGCACCTGCGCGCACGGATCCTGAACACAAAAGCCGGGCGCCGTGGCGCTGGCATCGGCGCAGCGGTATCCCGCGGGGCACGGGAATTCACCGCCGGCGCATGGAAACGCGCACTGGCAGTAACCCGCACCCAAACACGTGGCGCCCGCACCGCACAGGTTGCCGTTGTCCACTTGGCCATCGCAGTTGTTGTCTTTGCAATCGCACACTTCAACTTCGGGAGGCGCACCGCCTACGCATTGCACTTTGCCCGCAAGGCACTTGGATTGGCCAGGCACGCACAGCAGGCCGTTGTTGTCACACGAGCCCAACATATCCAGGCCCTCGTCTACGAGCCCGTTGCAGTTGTCGTCTTCGCCATTGCACAGTTCGGGCTTGCCGCTGCCGGCGGCGCTCACGCAGCTGAGCTTGCCTTGCACACACGTCACTGCACCCGCGCCACACAAGGTGTCGCACGCGGCGCCACCGCCGGGGTTGCCCTCATCGGTTTCGCCGTCACAATCGTTGTCGAGGCCGTCACACAATTCGGCAACGGGCTCCACGTTGCCCGCACACGCGTTCCACGCGCCGCCTTTGCACACCTGAGTTCCCGGTTGGCACGTGCCCACGGCCGGGTGGCCACACGCCTGCGCGATGCCGTCGGTCACGCCATCGCAATCATCGTCGATGCCGTTGCACAACTCTGGCATGCCATTATTGGCGGTGCAGCCTTGCCACACGCCTGCCTGGCACGTCTCAACGCCAGGCGTGCACGCGCCAACGTTTGAGCCGCAGGCGCGCGTCAGGGTTTCGTCGGTCTCGCCGTCGCAATCGTTGTCGACGTTGTCGCAGATCTCAGGCTGCACGATGCACGTGCAGTTCAACCCTTCGTCAACGCGTCCGTCGCAATTGTCGTCCAGGCTATTGCACACTTCAGTGGGCGCCGCGCCACACGTGCCGCACGCGTTGTGCACTTCATCCGTCACGCCACCAAAACAATTGTCGTCCACGCCGTCACAAGGATCGCCTGGGTTCGCGCACAGATCGGCCGTGGGGTGATTGGTCTTCTTGTCGCAGTAAAGCGTGAAGCCCTCGTCCACCAGGCCGTTGCAGTTGTTGTCTTTGCCGTCACACACTTCCACAAGCAGCGAGTCCTTCAAGATCTTCGCGAACGCCAGGGCCAGCGACTGCTCATCACTTGCGTAATACGCGGTGGTTCCGCCATGGCTCGCGATGGTTTGCAGCCGCGTGCCTGACGGGCTTGCGGGCGTGATGCCGATGCCGATCGTGTACGTTTTGATGTCGTACGTGCGTCCACCATAGGCCGTGGCGCGCAGTTCATCGGTGGCCGCTAACGTTTCGGTAAACGTGGTGCACGATTCGTCACCGTCGGTCAGCAAGATCACGTAATACGGCCGGCAAGCGTTCGTGGGATCGATGGGGCTTTGGGCAAACACTGAATCGCCGCCTTGAAAATACCGGCGTGCCCCGCGCAGAGCGCCGCCAATGGGCGTCCACGTATCGGCCGATAGCTCGGGATCCGTGGCCGTGGATTCACAACCATTGACGGTGTAGTTCACCCACTTCAGCAGCTGATCGTGCTGGTGATCCACGATGGGCGCCAAGATCTCACCTTGTGAAGCGTCGCCACCCAACGCCGGACAATTGCCTGCGGCGGGCGTGGCCGCTGTGGGATCACAGGTGTTGCACAACAACGTGTTCACGGTGCAGGCATTGCAACTTTCGGGACATGACGATTGGCAATCATGCGCCCCGCAGCCATTGGCACCCGACATGGGTGTGCCGCTTGTGTTCTCCTTGAAGCGTTCAAGGCCGAACACCACATCGCCGTATGAATTCACGATGTCGGTGAGCACGCATTTGGCGTCGGAAAGACGGCTCTTGGTGCGCCCACACGAGTTTTTGCCCACGCCCGTGCTGGCGTCCATCGAGCCTGAGGTATCCACGATCACCATCATGTACGGCTTGATTGAGTCGTCTTTGCAGGCGGGGCCCGAAGGGTTCGCTTGCAACTTGCAGCTTGAGGTGGCGTCGTCACAAGCGGCCAGCAGGCAGCTTTGGGCCGGCGTGCCGCAATCGCGTGCGTTGCCGCCACAGGTGCCGTTGGTGCACACGTCGTTGATCGTGCAATAGCGCCCATCGGAACACGCCGTGCCGTTGGGCAGCTGAGCGCTTTTGCATCCGGTGCCGGGATCGCAGCTGTCGGTGACACAGGGGTTGCCCGTGTCGCAAACGGGCGGTGTGCCGGGCTTGCAAGCGCCGCTTAGGCATTTGCTGATGCCGTTGCATACGTTGCCGTCGTCACACAACGTGTTGTTGGGCGCACTGGCGTCGGCGGGGCACGCGGCCGCGTTGCCAGGGCACGCTTCGGATGCATCGCACACGCCGGTGGCCGCACGACACGTCACGCCCGCCGCGGCAAACGCATCCGCGGGGCACGCCGCCGCCGAGCCCGTGCAGTTTTCCTCGACGTCGCACGCGCCCGCGGTGGCTCGGCACACGGTAGACGCCGGTTGAAAGCCATCGACGGGGCACGTGATGGCTGTGCCGTTGCACGTCTCCGCGAGATCGCAACCACCCGCGGCGGCCGCACGGCACACAGTGCCTGATGTTTTCACGATGTCGCCGGGGCACGAGCCCGTCATTCCTGTGCACACCTCGGGCGCGTCACAGGCGCCCGCCGCCGTTCGGCATGTGGTGCCCGCGGACACAAACTTATCGGTGCCACACGCCGCAGAGGTGCCTGCACACGCTTCAGCCACATCGCATGTATCGATCGCGGCGCGACACACAGTGCCTGTGGCCTTGCCTGCGTCAGCGGGACACGCGTTGCTGCTGCCTGTGCAAGCTTCGGGCACGTCGCAACCACCACCATTGTCGGCGCGGCACACTGTGCCTGCGGGTTTGAATGTATCGGCCGGGCACGTGCTCGTGGCTCCATCACACGTCTCAGCCACCACGTCGCAGGCGCCGTTGAGCGCGCGACACACGCTGCCCGCTGGTTTCAACACGTCCGCAGGGCACGCGGCCGTCATGCCAGAGCACACCTCAGGGGCGTCGCAGCTATTGGGTGCAGCCGCGCGACATGTTGTGCCCGCCGTGGCCAGCTTGTCGGTGGGGCATGCAGCGGAAGTGGCACCACAGGTCTCAGCCACATCGCACAGATCGCTGGCGGCGCGGCACACAACGCCTGAACCTTTGCCTTTGTCGGAGGGGCATGCGGCGGCGTTGCCGGGACACATCTCCGCCACGTCACACCCGCCACCGTTGTCGGGTCGGCACACCGTTGTGTTGGGCGCAAACGTATTGGCCGGGCAGGCGTTGCTGCTGCCTGTGCAGGTTTCGGCAGCCACGTCACACGCGCCATTGAGCGCACGGCACACGGTGCCTGCGGGTCGCACCACATCCGCAGGGCACGCGATGCCGCTGCCTGAACACGTTTCAGCCACGTCGCACCCGCCCGCCACAGCGGCGCGGCACACGGTGCCCGCCGATGCGATCACGTCCGCGGGGCAGGCCGCGGGTGTGCCATTGCACGTTTCCGCGGCGTCGCACAAATCCGCCTTCGCGCGGCACACGGTGCCCGTCGCTTTGCCCGCGTCCGCGGGGCACGCGTTGCTGTTGCCTGGGCATCTCTCAGCCACGTCGCAGCCCATGCCGTTGTCAGGGCGACACACGAATGAACTTGGTCGAAAGCTATCGGCGGGGCACGCGTTGCTGCTGCCCGTGCAGGTTTCGGCAGCCACGTCACACGCACCATTGAGCGCACGGCACACGGTGCCTGCTGGTTGTACGACGTCGGCCGGGCACGTGCCGGTTGCACCCGTGCAAGCTTCAGCCACGTCACAGCCACCCGCCGCGGCCGCGCGACAGATGGTGCCCGCGGCGGCGAAGGCATCAGCGGGACAACTGATGCTGGCACCTGTGCACACCTCCGCCGCGTCACAGCCACCCGCGCCGGCCGCACGACACGTGGTGCCCGCGGCCGCAAGTTTGTCGGCCGGGCAAACCTGGGAAGTGCCGTTGCAGGTTTCAGCTTGATCGCACAGATCGGCTTTGGCCCGGCACACGGTGCCATTGGCCTTGCCACCGTCGCTGGGGCACGACGTTGAACTGCCCGTGCACGTTTCAGCCACGTCGCAGCCACCGCCATTGTCGGCGCGGCACACGGTGCCTGCAGGCAAGAACGAATCGGCAGGGCACACACCCGTGCTGCCATTGCAGGTTTCCGCCACCGCGTCGCACGCGCCGTTCAAAGGACGGCACACAGTGCCCGATGGTTTGAAAACATCTGCGGGGCACGTGTTGCTTGTGCCATCGCATGTCTCAGCGGCAACGTCGCACGCGCCAGCGGAGGCGCGACACACAGTGCCCGCGCTCTTCACCGCGTCCGCCGGACACGCCGCCGAGGTGCCTGTGCAGGATTCGGCCACGTCACAACCGCCGGCCACAGCGGCACGACACGTGGTGGCCGCGCTGCTGAACTTATCTGCCGGGCACGCGAATGATGTGCCGTCGCACGTCTCGGCAAGGTCACACGATCCCGCCGTCGGCCGGCACACGCTGCCGGCGGCTTTCGGTGCATCACCGGGGCACAACCATGGCGTGGCACCCGCGGGGTTACAAAAATCAGCGGCGTCGCACGCCTTAGTTGGATCAGCCGCGCGGCACTGCGTGCTCGCATCCAATAAACAAAATTGGCACGTGCCCGTGGCCTTCGAGCACAGCCCCGTGGCGCAGGGCCGGTTGCAATCAGAATCGTTCACGCACGCCACTTCAACCGCGGGCGCCACGCACGTTAAAGCTTGCGACACAACGGTGGTTTGGTTGCCTGCAGGCGCGACATCGCAGCCACCAAACACGCTTGCAATGACACACACAGCGAACGCCCATACCAAAAGCGTTTGCGACGTGCGTTTGGCCAGCTCAACGGTAAAAGAGCACCGCCCATAGATCGCAAGAACGCCACCAAAGCTTGAGGCGCCTTGAGCCCGCCGCGGCAAAAGTTACTTTGCGAACTTGGTGATCTTCGTTCTGCCTGCGCTCAACGTCAGCTTGTTTTCGTACGCTTTAAAACGCCACGGCACATAGATCGACACGATGTGTTCACCCGCGCTGGCACGCACCAGCGCAGGGCACAACAGACCCGTGTCGTCACCGTCAATGAGGATCGGATACTTGCCCTCTTGCTCGCACTCCACGCGCACGGCCGCGGACCCTTGCGGCGCCGCCACCGGCTGCAGCTCATAGACACGTTCCGCCATCAACGTGCTGTGATCCAACTCTTCAACAATGTGCCGGAACCCAGCTTTGATCAGAACCAACGTCTTGTGTCGCTCTTTGAGTTCGGTGCGCACGGGAGTCAAACCGCGCTCCCCGCCGTTGATCCACAACACAGCTCCCACGGGCTGCGTCTTGAACGTCACATGCAACCGACCTTGCACATCCCGCGGCGCTGGCCCCCCTTGCCCCACTCCCACCGGGGTTGACCCCGCCGTCACCGGGGTTGGCTTGGCTTCCGCCTGCGGCTCGGCTTCCGCCCTCACCGGGGTTGGCTTGGCTTGCGGGGTAGGCTCGGCTTCCGCCTCTGCTGCCCTTACCGGGGTTGGCTCTTCGGCCGGGCTCGGCGCCGCGATCGGCGCAGAGGCCAAACCTTCGGGCAAAGCCGGCCGCTGTCGCACGCCCGCGGGTTTGCGGCCCACGAAGTAACCGCCCACCAGGCCGCCCAGCGAAGCCACAACCGCGGCTGTGGCCAGCGTGATGGCCAGACGTCGCTTGCCGCTGCCCTTCGGCGCAACGTCCAAGTCGCTGTCGTCCGACAAGGCCTGGTGCACGTACGCCCCGGCTTCAGGCTCATCAGCGTCTGGGCCTTCGTCGGAATCTGCCCCCCCGGCGTCCTCTTCGGCCGGCTCTTCGTAGGCCGGCGTGGCGCTGGGGCCCTCAAGATGAGGCGGTGGCGCGGCCGCATGCACGCCTGAAATGACAAGCTGCTCGTCGCCCACTTCATTTGTGCCTTCCACAGCCGCGCTGTGAAAGCCGCTTGGCGCTTCGGCCTCAAGGTTCCAAGGCGTTGAAGCGTTCGCGGGATCGTCCGCGTCTTGTGGAAACACCAACTCCATCGGCGGCGGTGGGCGCACGGGCGTCTCGGCGTCGTTGCCCATCAGCTTGGCAAACATGCCGCGCCGAAACGCGCCCGTCTCGGCATCCTCAAAGTCGTCATCGCTCGCCTCCGAAAGACCGGGGGCCTCGGTTGTGGCACCCGGGTCGAACACGTCGCCCATAACTCCTGGCGCGAACATCGCGTTCATCTCGCCCGTCGTGATGTTCTCCATGTTCGGCTTGACGCTGGCGGCAGCCATGCCGGCCACAGGTGACGGCGGAACTTTGGGCGGTCGCAGAGGCGCCGTAGGCCCCGAGGTCTCGCGCACCGCTTGGGCCGCCACCGGCGCCAGCCCTTCTGCTTCCGGCGCAGGCACCGCCTCAAGGTCGTCAAGCGACAGCTCGAGCATGCTTGAGCCCTCGCCCACCACCGCCGCCTGCACGCCGCCATCGGCCGCGGCGCCCTCGGCCGTCAAGGCCACATCGGCCAAACTCGGTGCCACTTCGGCCGTTTGACCCGCTTGGCTGCTTTGCCCGGGAACGGCGCCCGCCAAACCGCTTTCGATCAGGGCCGCGAACGGCAGCGTGTTCATCGGCTCGGGCGCCACCGCACCACGAGCCTCAAGCTCGGCCGGCATCATCGGCTCCGGCGGCCGTGCCGTGGGTGCTGTGTGGCGCACGGGATCCGCTTCGCTGGGCAACCGCGCCGGGCGTGTTTTGCGCAGATCCTCGCGCGACGCTGTGGCGGGCGCAGCGACGGCGGTGGGATTGCTCTGCACCGGCATAGGCATTGGCACCACCATGCTTTCAGCCGAAGTGGCAGGCGCCGCCGCCGGTGAGGTCAACCTGCGTGCCAGCCCTGCAAGGTGCGCGCGAAGCTCAGGTTCCGACAAGCCCGTGGCCGACTGACGAAGTGCCACTTCCGCCGCGCGCGCGGTCGGCCGCTTGGCGGGATCCGCCCGCAGCAGCGACGTCAACACTTCGGCCAGATCGGGCGGCAACACACTCAGCGACCGCGCCAAGTCGGATGCGCTGCGTGGGTTGCGCGCCGAAGGAGGCGTTTTGCCGGTGGCTATCTCGAACAACATCGATCCCAAGGCAAACACGTCGGCTTCCGCCGATCCGTCGCCAGCCAACAACAATTCAGGCGCCGCATAAGCCGATAGCTGCCGCTTGGCTCCTGCCAAACGACCAGGCGCCACCGCCATCCGTTGCCCAAAGTCGATGACTTTCACCGCGCCCCGTACGGTCAAAAAGATGTTGTTGGGCCCCAAGGCGCCGTGCACCAACGGCGGCTTCATCTCGTGCGCGGCGGCCAACGCCCCGGCAATTTCCGCTGCCAGATGCGCCAACAGCATCGTCATCGCCGTTCGCTCACCGGTCGAATCCACCAGCAGTCCCGTGCGCAAAGAGGCCAGGTTCAGGCCGAAAACGAATTCCGTGGCGACATAGATTGAACCGTCGGGCGCCGTGCCTGAATCCACGACCTGGCCGAGGCGCACGTCCTTGGCCGCGGTGGCGCGCGCCGCGGCCTCAAGCAAGCGTTGCCCAGCATCAATGCGGGTGACAGGCGCATCGGCCGGCAACACCTTCACCGCAAAAACGCGCTCGAACCCAGCCAGCCCCTGCGTGCGGGCCCGGTAGGTCACAAACGGCGGAACGCTCTCCAATGCCTCTTGGCAATGGAAGCGTCCCAAGATCTTGTATTGCGGCCGCGTCTCGGCGGCGTTGGATCTCATGGAAGCGTCCACGGGGTGCTACCATCGACAGATAGATGGGGTTTCTGGACCGCCTCCGCGACGCCGCGCGGACTATCGAGCAACAAGTCAGCGACACCAGCCAAGCTGCGGTTTACGTCCGTCAGCTGATGCGGGGCAACCGCGGGCCCCACGCCGCCAGCGTCGTCAGCCCCGTTCCCGCGCCCGCTGACCCCCTCACGCCCCCAGCCCCAGTGCTGTTGCTGCAGGGGTATTTGGCCAACCGAGGCTCGGTGCACCTGCTCGCCCGGCGCTTGCACGAGCGCGGCCACGTGGTGATGACCTATAAGCTGGGCGGCGGCATGAACCTGCACGACATCCGCGACACCGCCGGTCTCGTGGCCCGCAAAGTGGAGTCGCTTGTGCAGCAAACGGGCGTGTCCCAGGTGGACATCGTGGGGCATTCAATGGGCGGTTTGGTGGGGCTTTACTACCTCAAACGTTTGGGCGGGCGCCACCGCGTGCGCCGCCTGATCCTGTTGGGCTCCCCCGCCGCGGGCACGTGGTCCGCCGTCTTTGGCCTCGTCACGGTGCCGTTGGGCGCCGCCAGCCGGCAGCTGCTGCCAGGAAGCAGCTTTCTGCGCGAGTTGCAGGAAGCCCCTTTGCCCGCCGGCGTGGATCTGGTCACAATCTCAGGCGATCGCGACTTCTTCGCACCCATGCGCACCACCATCCTTCAGGGGGCGCGCCACGTAACGCTGCCAACGACCCATTCAGGTCTGCTGGTGGAGGAGCCGGTCGCGGATGCCCTCGATCGCCTGCTGCGGGGCCAATCCGTGCCGTCGGCGCCAAACCCACCGTCATCCAGCGTGCCTTAATGTGCGTTCAGTTGACGGGGTGTGCAAGCGGCCTTACCATGACGGTGAGTCTCTTAACTGGCCAGACTTAAAGCCGAATCACGCGCGTGCAAGACAACGACAACAGTGGGGCAACGGACACAGCGCTTTGGGCGTTGCGGTTCATTTCCGGCAAGTACCAAGGCGGCGAGTTTCCACTTCGCCCCAACCGGGAAATCATTATCGGCCGCTCGTCTGATTTGGACATGGTGCTCGTGGAAGACATGGTGTCGCGCAAGCACGCCAAGATCACCACAAACGAAAAAAGCATCACGATCGCCGATCTCGGTTCCACAAACGGAACGTTCGTGAACGGCGAAAAGATTCGCAGCGTTGAGCTCAAAGACGGTGATCGGATCTTGATCGGCACGTCGATCATTAAGCTGGTCGGCCTTTCGGGTGAATTGGCCGCCGCCAACATTTCTGAGAACGAAGCCCGCTCAAAGATGCAGGTGGAGGCCACGCGCCGGCCACCTTCGCGCACGATGTCGGGCAGCATCGAAGAGATTCCGCTGCCTGATCTCATTCAGTTGCTTTCCACCAGCCGCAAGTCCGGCTTGTTGGTGTTGCGTTCGGATCTCGGCACGGGTCGCATCTACTTTCGCACCGGCCAAATCTATTTCGCCAGCATCGACGAAGGCTTCGACGTGAGCCCACGCAAAGCCATGTACCGCATGCTCTCGTGGACCACGGGTTTCTTCGAGCTTGAACCGCCAGATGACCGCACCGTGCTTGAAGAGATTCAAGAATCCACGGAAGCCTTGCTCATGGAAGGCATGCGGCAGATGGATGAGTTGAAGGTGGTCAGCGAAAAGCTGCCCGCGCCTTCGGCCGTCATCGCCTTGGCGCGGCCGTTGGAAGCCAAGCTGCGTGATCTCAAGCCAGATGAGCTGGACATAATTCAACTCGCCTTGGCCGGCGGCACGCTGCAAAGCCTGTTCGATCGATCTAAAATGCCCGATCTCGAAACAGGCGAAGCGCTCAAGAGCCTGCTCGATCGCGGCTACCTGCAAGCGTCGTAAGGCGCTGGTTCAAGCTACACCGTCAACGTCTGGCGCTCTGTGGCCGCCACCACCTGGGTGGAGCTGCCTTGCTCTTGCGCCAAACGTTGCCCACGTGCCAACAACGCGTCCACTTCCGCGTCGGTGTAGTCCTGGTCATAGTGGAACAGCGCCAAGCGCTTTGCGTGCACGCTCATGGCACACGCCACCGCTTGATCCACCGACGACAAACCGCGATCCGCATACCGCTCCCAATCGCCATGGCTATACGAGCATTCATGCACCATCAAATCCACGTCGCGCAAAAGTTCGGTGCGCGCGTCGCCGTCGCGGCACGTGCCGTGGCCAGCGTACGCGAAGCTGTGGCCGCCGTCATCAATGCGATAGATCGTGGCCCCGAGTGGGCCTTGATCTTGTCGCACGGCGCGCACGGTGGCGTCACCCACCTTGAAGGTGTTGCCCGCGGGCAAGGCCTGCAGCGAAATGCGCGCAGCCATGTTCTTGTAGGTCTGCACAGGGAAATACTGCGCGGCCATCTGCCGCTCCAGGATGTCTTCAAGCTCGTTGGTGTGGTTCGTGCCACCGTAAACCGTGAACTCGTTGCCGGGCACATAGAGCGGCATGAAGAACGGAAACCCTTGAATGTGATCCCACTGCGACAGCGACAACAACACCGTGGCACGTCCCTGTCCTTTGCCGAACGGCCCTTCCATCAGCGTGGTTCCCAGGCTGCGCGCGCCGGTGCCCAGATCCAAGATCACCAGTTCGCCGTTTTGCAGCCGCACAGAAACACACGCGGTGTTGCCGCCGTACCGAACCGTGCCGGGGCCCGGCGCCGGTATCGACCCGCGCACGCCCCAAAAGGTGACCTCCATGCCCCCTATTGTATCGCACCCGGCGGCGTGTCCCAAACCTATGATCGAGCTTGGCCCGCAAGTTTGCCCCAGCCTTCACGGTGTGCAGGTCAAGGCGCGGGTGCCATGTCTCCATTTAGCTGCTTTGCTCAAGGTTGCGCCAAATACACTTCGATCTGTTCGACGCCCTCGCTCGCGTTCAGCGGCACGCCGAACTTCGCGTAGCTTGATTTGCCGATGGTGCTCGTGGTGAAAGCAAGGTCTTGCGGCTTGCCGTCGGATGAACGACGGACGACCTTTGCCGCGGTCTTGCCGGGCGGCAGATACAGCGCCACGTCGGCCTGGCGGCCACTGCCCGTGATCGCCAAGCGAATGGTTTGCCCGTCGCTCTTGAATTGATACTTCACGTAGCCCTGCGACGCGGGGTACTTCACAGTGCTGGTCATCGCGGTCACGGGCGTGGCTGCCCAACGGGGCGCCAACGCCACGGTTTGCATCTTTGTGCTGGTGTCTTTGACGCCCGCCAGCCCTTCAAGCAACGCATACGCCACCGCGGCCGCGCCCCAATTGTCGGGAATGCCAAACGAAACGCTGGTGTCGCCGAAGGCGGCCACTTGATCCGACAACGTCACGCCCAAGATCATCCAACGCGAACCATTGGGAGCCGCTGTGAATTTGATGCCGCTGAGCTCACGCTCGGGGTGAGGGTTGCGCACGCCAAGCAGGCTCACGCCCACGCGTAGGGCGCGCGCGTTCTTGCCTTCCCACGCCACCAGCGCGCGCGTCGCACCGCCGCGTCCCTCACCCTCGCGCGCCGGGGCGGCGGGCTCTGGATACCACCATCCAAAAACATCGCTTCCCACTTTCACAGAGGCAATGCTGCTGCCGCCGTCCTTGTATTGCAGCTCCACCAGGCCCGCCACGTCCGCGGCGTTCGAAACAGCGTGCAACAGGAACACAGTGGCGGCCTTACCGGCCACCTTGAGCGTCGCCTCTTCTGCGTAAGGTTTCGGCACAACCATACCCTTGGGAGGCCGCCCCGCAGCCTTCGACAATCCGATGGCCACACGCGCACGGTTGGCGTCGTCAGCCAACACGTCGAAAGGCACGCCTTTGAAGTCTTGTTGGCCGCGCGGAAAACCGGGCAAATCGTTGCCCTCTTCACCGATCCAGGCAAATGGTTTTGCTTTGCCGCCATGAGCGTTGGCGGCGTCTACCGTCAGCGCGATGTTTGCTTTCGCGGCCAAAGACACCGGCACAAACTGCGGTTTGCCTTGAGGCGGATTGGCCCCCTTGAGTGTGACGGGCAAACGCCCACCGTACTTCTTCGTCAGCGCCAACACGCGCGTGAGAATGTCGGCGCCATAATCCTCGAATCCCGCCTCAAAGGCTCCGTGCGCCAACTCGCCGGCCACGATGCTCACCACGCCACCGTTCATGTATTGCCATTCGTCGTTGTGGCCGCCATAGCCCTTCTTGAACGTGGGGTAAATGGTGTACCACTCGCCAGGCGAGCCTTGCGGCAAGTGATCGCGGATGTCTTGGTACGTCTTGATGATGGCTTGACGTTTCTCAAGCTCGATGCCGCGATTGAGCGAATAGGCGTTCGAAAGCGACACTTGTGTTTTTTCATCCACGCCCAAATCGCGATGCACCGATGCCTCTTCAGGCACGTGATGCGTGTAGAACTTGCCGTTCCAGGACAACGCATCCAAGCGCTGGCGCAAAGCTGCAGCGTCCGTACGCCATTTCGCGGCGCGATCTTTTTGGCCCACGTGATCCAGCATCTCGGCCAGCAGCAAGGCGCTGTGATAAACGCCTGTGTTGTCGCCAAACATCACGCCGAAGCGGGTTTTGTTGGGATCGATCTTCATCGGGTCGCCCGTGCGTTGTGCGTCTTCTTCGTTCTGAAAATCCCACGTGTCGATGGTGTAGCCACGCTTGACCAATCGCAGGGACGATGACCAGCGCATCGGATCTGAAAGGGAATATTGCAAAGCGCGTTCGCCGCTTGGCAACGTCTTTGCCAGCCAACCATCGTCGCCCGTGGCCTTCCACGCGTGCCACATTGCCTCGACATAGAGGTATTCCACGTCCGCTTCCACCGGGATGCGGCGGAACTGCATGTTGTTGTTGTCGAAGCGGCCCACAAAACCGAACTCGGCGAAGCGCTCGTCCCAATGGTTGAGTTTGGGCGCACGCGAATGGTTGTCCCAAATCATGCCATTGGGCTTCTGTGTGTCGCGGTATAGATCCACGCCCGTGAGCACGTCGTCGTAGAAGTACTTCATCGACTTGAGCACATGGTTGTGGTCGCGAATCCACGGCACAAACACATGATGAGCTTTGCCATTCATCATCGTGGTGCCCGTGCGGCTCATGGTGTTGTAAAGCGCCGCCAACAACTGCGTGTAAGGTTGTCCTTCGTTGTTTGCGTGTTGCTCGCCTTGCAGTCCCGTGGTGCAATCCACGGGCAAGATGGCCTCAGCCAACAAGCGCCCCTCGTCATCAAGCACAGTCAGCTGGTGAATGCCCAGCGCACCCGCCACGGCAAAGGAAGCATCACCACTTGCGATCGGCAGCTGCGCGTAAACGCGTCCAGCACCATCGCGCACCTGCAAAACGGCCCCCGGCGAGGGCGACGCCCCAAGCTTGGCAACCACCACATCAAGCGGTTGCGCGGCGGGCGTCGACAAGGTCATCTGCAAGCGAACGGGAGCCAGCGACGGCGGCGGCAGTGGCGCGGCGGTGCAGGCCACAAAAGACGCAGTGAGGGCTAGGCAAAACGTGCAAGGCAATCGCAAAGATGAAAGCAACGGCATGGGCGCAAAGAGTGAACAAAGTTCGCGCCCCGTGCATCACCTTGCCGCAACCCTCACCCACCTTTTACGCTTCGGCCTCAAACGCATGTTTCAGATCACGGTAAGCCCATCGAAAGGCCTATCGATCTCCTGTACAACAGTACACAAAGCGCGGCTAAGCCAGCCCCAGACCTAGATCCAAACCCTCGAACGCAGCGATCACTTCTAAGCCAGGCGCCACAGAGGCGGCCATTTGGCGCGCGTCATCGCGCATCTTGTCCACATCATCATCGCTGCGTTCGGGCGCGTGGTGAAACAGCGCCAAACGTCGCACGCCAGCTTGTTTGCACACGGTGATGGCATCAAGCGGGCGCGAGTGTCCGAAATGCGGCACGCGCTGATAATCAGCGTCGGTGAACATGGTGTCGTAAATCACAAGGTCGGCGCCCTCGCAAAGACGAACCACGTCGTCGCGCATCGCCGCCAGCTTCACTTGATCGGTGTGTGAAAGCACGGTGCCCGGTGCAGGCGGCTTCGCGATGAACTCCTCACCAAACAAGATCTGCTCGAACGGCGCCGTATCCGAAACATAAGCCACCTTGCGGCCCGCTGACTCCAAGGCGTACGCGGTGGCGATGTAGGGGTGGTTCAAGCGCGCGGTGCTCACTTTGATCTCGGCCACGTTAAAGCGATGGCCATCGGGCAGCTCCGCAAAATCTAGATCGGCCCGCACGGCATCAATGCCCACGGGGAAAAATGGCGCGTCTGTTTGACCGGCCAGCACGGTGCGAAGCCGCAGATCGTCGCGCGCACGCGCGTAAATTTTC
The DNA here is from genome assembly GCA_033763315.1 of Deltaproteobacteria bacterium. Classification (GTDB taxonomy): domain Bacteria; phylum Myxococcota_A; class Polyangia; order Fen-1088; family Fen-1088; genus JAGTJU01. Next base: position 268,361 of record JANRKS010000001.1, on the reverse strand, counting down.
AGCTTGTTGCCGGGCTGGTAAAGCGGCGCGAAAAACGGCAGGCCTTGGATGTGATCCCAATGGGTGTGGCTGATGAGAATGTGCGCTTGGCCTTTGCCTTCGGCGAAATCGCCCTTCGCCCACTGTTTGCCCAACCGCCGCAACCCCGTGCCCGCGTCGATGATCACCCGGGTCCCCGCCGCCGATTCCACCTCCACGCAGGACGTGTTTCCGCCGTAACGGACAGTGGCCGCCCCTGGCACCGGCACCGAGCCCCGCACGCCCCAAAACCTCACCCTCATGGGCGCCTCAGAGCTGGGGTTGCAGGAGGCCGAGCGGCTCCAGAAAATCTCACGACGGAAAATCTACCATTGGGTGGGCCTGGGGGGCAAAAGCGGGCGCCAAAGGCCCAAGTATGCGCAGCGTGTCATCCGAGCGACAACGAGCGCAGCGTCTCGAAGTACTCTTTGCGCGAGTATGGCTTATTGAGAATGTGAAACTCTTTGTTTTGTAAGCCCACACAGCCCAAGCAATACGTACAATCGCTGCAATTGGCGCACGCCACAAGATAGGCCGAACCGTGGCAGCTCTCGCAGTCAGTCAGGTGCGTGCAGCCATGGCATGCGCTGCTGCGTTCACAGTGCGAGCACTCGGTGCAGCCACGGCACAGGGTGCAGTGGGTGCAGTGGTAGCAATCGTCGCAGGTTGTGCAGAACATACAACGGATGCAGTTCTCGCATTCGCGACAGTTGAGGCTGGCTTGGTTGCCGCCGGGCCCCAAAAGTTGTTCGCGCAACTCGTTGAGCGCCGTCTCAAACTCTTTTGCGTTCATCGGGCGGGACTATAGCGGGGCAATGCCAGCCGTGCTCTAGGCCTCACCGCGCGACACGCGTCGTGCCTGCAGCTCGGTTTGAATGTTGGCCAAACGCGTGCTGTCGAGCGAATACACACGCACCACCAAAGCGGCCAGCAATGCGAAGCCGCCAGGAATCACTGTGGCCAGCATCAAGATGCCACGCATGGCCTCGGGCGTTTGCACCTGGTTGGCCACATAGCCAAACGCGGACAACAGCCAACCGGTGACCGCTTGGGCGAAGCCCGCGCCGGCCTTAATCGAGAACGTGGCGGCCGCAAAGACCAACGCAGTGGCGCGCCGGTTGTTCTTCCACTCGCCATAATCGGCGGTGTCAGCGAACATCGACCATGACAAAGGCGACTTCGGGCCAAGCACAAACGAGATGCAAGTGTTCACGCTGAACAGCAGCCATACCATCTTGGGCGGAACCAGATACAGCACGCCACAAAGCGCCGCCACCACCGTCATCAACATAGTGAACAAGGCTTTTTTACTGAAGAATCGCGTCAACAAAGGGGTGCACGCGGCGCCCAGCAGATACGCAATGCTCGACACGGTGTTGAACCAACTGACCAGATCTTCACGTCCTGCGTAGTACTTCAAGAAATAGGCGCCGGCACCGTTGCGAATGGCGATCGTCAAGATGACGATCAACCCCAACACAAACAACGTCAGCCAAGGACCGTTACGCAGCAGATCAACCACGTCGCGGCCCATAGACGTTTGCTGATCCACCGGTGGGCGCACACGTTCGCGCGTGGACGAAAAGGCAATGAACAACATCACAAGCGCCACAACGCCGTAAATCGCCATTGTGATTTGCCAGCCCGTCGAGGCGTTGCTTTTGCCCAGCCACTTCACGAGCGGCAAGGTCGCCCAGGTCACCGCTGTACCACCGGCGTTGGCGCCCACGAGTTTGAATGTTGCCAGCGTCGTTCGCTTTTGCACATCCGGCGTCAACACCCCCAGCATCGCGCCGTAAGGGATGTTGGCCGCCGTGTACATCAACATCATGAACGTGTACGTCGCGTACGCCCACGCCAGCTTGCCCGAATGATCCAGATCAGGCGTGGTGAAGGTCAAGATGCCCGCGCCTGCCAGCGGCAACGAGAACCACAGCAGATAAGGCCTGAACTTGCCCCACCGGGTCTTCGTGCGATCCGCAATCATGCCCATAAACGGATCGATGGCGGCGTCTAACACACGCGTCACCAAAAACATGGTGCCCGCCTGGGCCGGAGATATCCCAAATGTGTCGGTGTAAAAGATCAGAAGGTAGAACTCGAACACCTTCCAATAAAAGCTAAAGCCGAAGTCGCCCGAGGCGTAGCCCAGCATTTCGGGCCAGCGCAGGGGTTTGTGAGCTTGTGCGGGTTGGGCGAGGGACACAGTGGATTGGCATAACATTGTGCCCCGCCAATAACCAGCAAGAGCTGCACGAGGGGCTCCCGTGCCAGCGTTGGCGTGGGAAGGGGCGTCCTGGGCGCCAGTCCGTTGCCGTCACGGCCTATGCCGGCAGCAGCACCTGCAGATGATACGTGGCGCCCGCTTGGATGTTCCTCACCAGTGTGCCTGCCACGGGTTCGCCATCAAGCACCAACGTTATTTCGGGTGGCGCCTGCCGCCGCTCATACGTCACGTCGAACGTCGCCCCGCGAAACTGGCGCACAGCGCGGGCGCGCTGCCACGCAGCGGGCAGCTGTGGCTGCACAAGCAAACCCTCGGGCGTGCCCTGCAACCCGAACAGCCGCTCTACCAGGCAGCGGTAGAACCACGCCACCGTGCCCGTGTTGAACAGCTGGCTTGAACGCCCCGCCGTGCGCGGGAATTCTCGGTAGGCGCCCCGATAGTAGTTGGGAATGAACACCGGCAACTGACCGCGCGCCACGATGTCATCCACATCCGGTCCAGGCAGCATCTGGCGCAGCACCTTGAACGCAGCGTCAGCTTCCTTCACTTCATAAAGCGCGTAGGCGTAAAACGCGGCCGCGTGATTGTATACAGCGCCATTTTCGGCCGACCCCGGATGCTTCTGCGTCACGCGGCCCACATCTTCGCGCATAGCCTGGTAAGGCGGCGCCAGTTTCATCACCCCAAACGGCGTGTCCAACCAGTCTTGCACCGCTTGCATCAACAGCCTGCGCTTGAACGCATCAGCAGCGCCACTCAACATCGACCAACTTTGCGGGTTGAGAAACACCTTGCCTGCTTCGTCGGCCGCCACGCCGAACGCCACACCATCATCGGTGATGCCACGCGCATACCACTGGCCGTCCCACAAGTGATGGTTCACGGCCGCGTTCACTTCATCGGCCGCCGCGCGCAAGCGTGCCGCCTCATCGGATCGGCCCACGCGTTCACAGATCGACGCCCACACTTGGTGCGCGTACGCCGTGGCCAGCGACAACCAACCCGAAACGCCACGCCCCTTCCAGCCCACCATGTTCATGGGATCGCACCAATCACCTTGCGCGATGAAGTTGAGGCCACGTTCGTCCCGGGATCTGTGCAACCACTGCATCGCTCGATCAATGTGATCGCGCACGCTGGCGCTGCCACCATCGGCAAACGGAAGCGTGTGTTCCAACAACGCAAAGTCGTTGGTTTCATCGAGGTAGGCCGACAAACAGATCGGCAGCCACACGCAATGATCCATGTGTGGCACTTGGTTGATGTATTTGAGCTCCGCGCCCTCCACCAACAAGATGCCATCGGGCATGGCGCCAGAGGATTGCTGCTGTGACAAAGCGCGAATAAACGCCGCCCGCGCCAACACCGGCTGCACGAACGCGGCGCCCATCGCGTCTTGAAGGTAATTGCGTGTTTGTGGATCGGTCGTCAGACGATTTACGTCGCAATGGTAAAACGTTTGCCGCGCCATCCAGTGGTTCACGAAATGATCAAGCGCCTCATCGGGCGTTTCGATCTGCAAGCACCCACTGCCAGACGCTACATACTGTTCATACGCGCGCGCCGCTTGCTCGAAGCCGCCGGCGCGAAGATACTTGTCCCGCAACGCACGGATCTCATCAACGGTTTCAGCGGGCCCGAAGATCAGCCGCGCCTCGAATGCGCCATCCGCAGGCATGAGCCGTCGCCATTGCAGCACACACGCGGCCACTTCGTAGCGAGCGTCGCCGCCGGATAAACTTGGCTGCGTGACGCCCGTGGGCGCGGCAAGACCGCCCCACCCTTCAAAGGCGGCTTGGTTGGCCTCGTAAGCCGTGGGAACTTCATCCGCCAACAAGAACGTCTTGTCTTTGAAGTGCTGGTTTTTGAAGTAATCCTGCACTTTCTGGTAGGGCGTCACGCAGCTTGCCACCACGCCGCCAAGATCGGGGCGGCACTCGCCGCTTTGGTTCATCCACGACGCGTAGCCCACGGGAAAATAGGCGTAGACGCTTAGCCTGCGGGCTCGGCCTGAAACGTCACGCACCGTCAGCCGCCACAATTCCACCACGTCATCCACGGGCACGCTCACGAAGGCGTGCACCTCGAAGTCGTCGCAGTGAACGCGCCACCCCACCTCGTATTTGCGCACCACAAACTCGAACTTGATCAACGCCGCGCGCACGGGCTCGAACGGCACCGAGAACACCCGCCCGCTGTCCTCGTCCTTCACATAAAAAAAGCGCCCCGGGTGGTGCGTGAAGTACGGCTGCTCGGGCTGCATGAAGGTTTTGGCTTCAAGCACCGGTTGATGAGCGTATTTCGCGGGCTCGGGCTGCATGAACTGCGACACGGCGTAACCGCGGCAGTTCACGTGCAACATCATGCGCCGGTTCCACAAAAACGCCGCCGCTTGAGGCAAAGCGGTGGGGCTGGCCAAAATGCAAACGGCGCCTTGCTGCTCATGGCGGTAGATGTCGTTCATTCGAATCGGCAGGCTGCTAGCCCGTGAAATAAATGTAAGCGAAGATGATGGCGGCCATCACAACCAGCGAGGCCAACAGATCTGCCGTTGACCAGCTGGCTTTGGTTTGCGCGCGATCAGCGTCTGTTTGCGTGCCGAACGTCAAGCTCACGATCTGCGCCGGGTTGGGCGCCGGGGTGGCCAAGCTCACGCCCACCATAACGATGGCTGAAACGATCGTGATCAGGATGCTGAAGTATTGGAAGTTGATGTTGTTCACCACCCACAAGAACGAACCAGCTTCATAAAAGTTAGCGTTCTCGGTGATCGTGATCGGTGTGTCCACAGCCATGCGGAAGATGCCCATCACAAACCCGACGATCATGGCCCACAAGCAGCCGGCGGCGTTCAAGCGCTTCCAGAACACACCCAAGAAAAACACCACAAAGATGGGTGGCGCCAGGTAACCCTGCACGGCTTGCAAATAGTTGTAAAGGCCATGCGCCCCCTTGACCACGGGGATCCAGGCCATCGCCACCACAACCATCACGCCCGTGGCGATGCGGCCCATGCGCACGATCTGTGACTGCGTGGCCCCCGGTCGAAGCTTTTCGTAGATGTCGACGGTGAATAAGGTTGAACATGCGTTAAATACGCCGGCCAACGAACCCATCAACGCGGAGAGCAAGCCGGCAACAACGATGCCGCGCAACCCAGGCGGCAGCAAGTGTTGCACCAACAAAGGAAACGCCGCTTGCGCATGCGCGGTGGCCTTGCCCGTGGCGGGATCATAAACCTCCGACAACGCCGGGATCTTGCCGCTCTTGGCCAGCGCGAAACAGATCAGGCCCGGCACGATGAACAAGTAGACGGGAAACAGCTTCAAGAACGCAGCAAAGATGCTGCCTCGGCGGGCCACGCGCTCATTGGGGGCACCGAGCGCGCGCTGCACGATGTACTGATCTGTGCACCAATACCAAAGCCCAATGACCGGCGCGCAGATCGCCATGCCCAGCCAAGGAAAGTTGTTGTTGAAGTACCAAGCTTGCTTCACCAACGCGCCTGCGGCGTTGCGTTCCACCACGGGAGCCCATGTGCTTTGCACACCGGCCGGCGTCAACGGGCGCCACAAATCGAACATATCGGAGCCGCACAAGCGACGCAGCTCGGACCATCCCCCCAGCTTGTCTAAACCGTACAAAGTGAGCAAGGCGGAGCCACCGATCAACACGACCACTTGCACGGCGTCGTTGTAGGCCACGGCGCGCATGCCCCCCAGCATCGTGTAAAGGCCGGTGAGCACAATCACCAAGATCGATCCGATCCAGAAGCTATCGATGACCGAATCGCCAACGTGAATCTGCATTTCCGGCAGCAAGGTGCCGAACACCACGCCGCCCGCGAAGATGCCGACCGCGATCTTCGAGACCACGAACGTGATCAGCGACACGATCGAAAGCACGTATCGCGATTTCACTGAAAAGCGGCGCTCGAGGAACTCGGGCATCGTAAACACCAGCGAGCGTGCGTAAAACGGCACGAACACCCACCCGAGGACCAGCAAACACCAAGCGTGCAATTCATAATGTGCCAAGGCCACGCCATCTTGGGCGCCCGAACCTGCGAGGCCCACGATGTGTTCTGAACCAACGTTCGAGGCGAAAATCGAAGCGCCCACGATCCACCAGCTCAGGTTGCGCCCGGCGAGAAAGTAATCGTCAGCCGTGTCCTTGCTGCTTCTCACCACCCACCAGGCCACGCCCAGCAACACGGCAAAGTAGGCACCAATCATCAACCAATCGATGCCCGTTAACGAGGTGGTCGGCGCGCCCGAGGGCATTGCAGCTAGTAAGGCAGAGAGCGTCATTTGGGGCGCTGATTGTATATATCTTTGGCGTTTGGCCGAGACAATTCGTCTGGGAGGATTTGCCCTTTACGTTTAGCCAGGTTCCGGCACGCGCGGCGCTTTGCGCGCCCCATGAAAAACGGTATGGTGCGCGCCTTTCCTTAAGTCATACGGCTGGCCATCACCAAGACCGTTACTGCATACCCCCAGCGACCCCACGGCAGGAGTTCTTGTAATGCAAGGCAATCCCTTTATTGGCGTGATCTTCCACTGGCTTGGTGGCTTGGCCTCCGCCAGCTTTTACATTCCCTACCGCGGCGTGAAGCGGTGGTCATGGGAGACCTATTGGTTGGTGGGTGGGATCTTCAGCTGGATCGTGGCGCCCTGGTTGCTCGCAACGCTGTTGGTGCCGGGCTTCCTGGATGTGTTGCGGGCGGCCCCTAGCCAGAGCATTTTCTGGGCGTACTTCTTCGGGGCCATGTGGGGCATCGGAGGTTTGACCTTTGGCCTCACCATGCGCTACTTGGGCATCGCGCTTGGCATGGCCGTGGCACTGGGTTTCTGTGCCGCCTTCGGCACGTTGATACCGCCGATCTTCAAGGGGCAAATTCAGACGCTGATTTCTTCAGCGCCCTCGCAAGTGATTTTGGCGGGCGTGGGTCTTTGTTTGGCGGGCATCGGCTTAAGCGGCGCCGCGGGAATGTCCAAAGAGCGGGAGATGTCCGAGGCTCAAAAGAAGGCCGTCATCAAGGAATTCAACTTTGTGAAGGGCCTCATTATCGCCACCTTCTCCGGCATCATGAGCGCCTGCATGGCGTTTGGGTTGGATGCGGGTTCGCCGATCAAAGAATTGGCGAAGGCGCAATTGGTCGCACAAGGCAGGGCCGATCTTTGGCAAAACCTGCCAGTCTTGGTGGTGGTGTTGGCAGGCGGCTTCACCACCAATTTCATCTGGTGCGTGATACTGAACATTCGCAACGGCAGCGGACGCGAATACTTCAGCAGCTTGCAGGTGAAAGCCGGCAACGAAGGCGCCGTGTTGGATTCACACGGCAACGCACTGTCGGGCACAGGCACAGCGGGCGCGCCCAGCAAGCGCCTGCCCGTGCCCTTGTTGATGAACTACCTGTTCTCCGCCCTCGCAGGCGTCACTTGGTACATGCAGTTTTTCTTCTACGGGATGGGCAGTACGCGCATGGGCCAGTACGAGTTCTCGAGCTGGACGCTGCACATGGCCAGCATCATCATCTTCAGCACCCTTTGGGGCGTAGGCCTTGGTGAATGGAAGGGCGCCAGCCGTCGCACACGAACGTTGGTGATCTTAGGCCTGGCGGTGTTGGTCGGTTCCACCGTGATCGTGGGCTACGGCAACTTCTTAAAAGCGGGCACCGGCGCGGAAGTGTCCGGGCACTAAAGCTCACTTCACTTGGATGTAAACATAGTCGTGGCCGCCATACTGTGCGCTTTGCGCGTGGCAGCCAGCACACGCTGAGATGCCTATGCCTTCAATGCTGCCTTCGTACCAGTACCAGGTGTTTGCAGCGGTTCCTTCTTTCACCTTCACGCTGGCAGCGTAAACGGAGATCTTGTCGCCTGAATAGATCTCCTTGATCGAAGCCGCACCAACGGCATAGGGACCACCAGCGTTCGCGCTGGCAAGCGCGTTTGAGCACACGCGGTTGCGTCCATGCGCGCCGTTGGGCCTGGCCTTCATGACGCTGCTTTCGCATTTCCAAGCTTTATAAAAGCCCTTTTCGATCCAGGCCTCCAGCGCCTTCCGGTTCGTAGGTGGCAGTTGAGCTTCGCCTGACCCGGCTAAAGCGCCAGCGTCTATGCCACCAGCGTCTATGCCCACCCCGCCGGCGGAGGCATCAAGGCCGCCGTCCACGCCAGCCAAAGCAGATCCCCCGCCACCCGCCGAAGCCCCGGCGCTTCCGCCCGCGGCCGCGGCGCCACCCGAGCCTGCATCGTTATCGTCGGCAGCGGGCGCACCATCTGAACCGCAAGCCGCCAATAGCCACAGCACATAAACGCATTTTTTCATGGGAGCGTATACGTCCGCCGCGGCCAACGGTTTCAGCACCCCGAAAGCCATCGCATTTATGCCTGACCGCCTATGACCAATGGTATAAATTGGGACGTTTACGATATATTTTGTGATAATAAGGTACATTTCTGTTTAGTTCCGCTTGATCTGTGGTCGGGACAGCCGTATCCACGATCAAGCCCACGGTCTTGTGGGATGGAGGCGCCATGTTGTTTCGGTCCTCACGTGCCATAGCCATTGTCTGTTCGGCCGCGGTCGCCGCTTGCGCGCCTGGTGCGCAAACCTCTCGCAACCCCCTGCCAAGCGAGGACGATGCGGGCGGCAAGGCCACCCCCAACGCGGTGGGCTGCCCGAGCCGGCTGGTGGTTAAGCCTCGGCTGCAGCGGCTGACCCACAGGCAATACCGCAACACACTCCGAGACTTGCTGGGCGATGAAACCAGCGCGGTGGGAGCGATGACCCTAGATCCGTCGCTTACGCGGTTTTCCAACAACGACGAAACCCTGTTTGTGCCGGGCCCGCTTGCGCGCGATTATCAACGCGTGGCTGAAGCCGCGGGCCAGAAGCTGATGCGCGATCCAATGACACGCGGCAAGCTGGTGCCTTGTTCACCCACTGAAGCCACTTGCAGTGCTGCGTTCGTTCGCTCGTTCGGCGCCAAGGCCTTTCGGCGTCCGCTAACCGAGCCCGAGCAGACATCGTTCGAGGCGCTGTTTCGCGCAGCGCAGATGGATGGGACCGCGGACGAGGCATTCGCAAACGGCGTATCGTGGGTTGTACAGGCGATGCTGATGTCGCCCCAGTTTATCTACAGGTCCGCCTTGCAGGACATCAGCGTGGGTCAAAACGCGCGGTTGCCCGAACCGTATGCATTGGCGTCTTCGCTCTCGTATCTGTTGTGGAACAGCATGCCCGACGACGAACTGTTCGAGGCGGCGCGCCAGGGGCACTTGTCCGCGCGGCGGGACATTGAAGCACAAGTCAGACGCATGCTGTCTGATCCCCGCGCCGACGATGTGGTGGGCGACTTTCACGCGCAGTTCATGGCCACGGACGCTTATCTGGATTTGCAACGTGATCCGAAACTATCCAAAGATTTCGGCGCCGATCTCGGGCCGGCTTTCGACAACGAAGTGCAACTGTTCGCGCGCCACGTGTTCCACAAGAACCTCGGCTTCGAAAGCCTGCTGACTTCAACCACCACGTTTGCCAACCGACGCATGGCGAAACTCTATGGTGTGCCGATCAACGCGGCGTCGGACGCCGAAATGGTGCAGGTGGAGCTTGACACCAATCAACGCGCCGGCCTGCTCACCCAGCTGGGCTTTTTGGCGTCGCACGCTCACGCAGATGCAACGGCACCGGTCCTTCGCGGCGCCTTTGTGCTTCGCAACATTCTCTGCATGCAAACGCCAGCGCCTCCGGCAGATGTGGACACCACGCTGCCGCCGCTTGAAGCGGGCATGACCACGCGCGACTTAATCGCCAAGCAAACGGCCGCGCCGGCTTGCAATGGCTGCCACCAGCTGATCAACCCTCCCGGTTTTGCGTTCGAAGGCTTCGATGGCGTCGGGCAAAGACGCACCACGGACAACGGGCAGCCTGTGAACACGCAAGGCAGCGTGTCTTTAGAAAAGGGTGATGTGGGTTTCGCGAACGCCTTGGAACTCATCCGTGGCATCGCCCAAAGCGACGAAGCCAAATCGTGTTACGGCAGCGCCTGGCTTAACTATGCGCTCGCGCGTTCCCTGACCAGCGATGACGAATGCGCGGTGCAAGCGGTAACCGATGCGCTTAAGTCGAAGGAACTGCCGCTGGTGGAACTGCTGGCCAACATCGCCACCAGTGACGCCTTCCTATTTCACCGCGACGAAACGGAGGCCCCATGAAACCAGCGTCTCGTCGTTTGTTTTTGCGTGGAGCGGGGGGCGTAGCGTTGGCTGTACCTTGGTTGGAATCGTTGTCGTCCGCACGCGCGGCCACGGCGGCACAGAAACGATTCGTGGTGATGTTTCAATCGTGCGGCATCGACGTCACCAGCTTCTGGCCCAAGGGGCAACCGGGTCGTTTATCGAAAGACATGCTGCTGGGCACGGGCCTGGCCCCATTGGCAGGCATTGAGGACAAGCTGCTGGTGCTGCGGGGCCTGCATGGGGCGCCGCGCGGCCATGGAAAAGATGTGAACGTCAACGACCACCAGCTGGGCACCTGCACGCGGCTGACGGCGTCTTCGGTGTCGGGCGGATTGGCGGATGGGATCTCTTTGGATCAAGCGATCGCCGCGCAAATCAATCCAGGCAAACGCCCCGGTCTCGCGGCCATCGTTGGCAAGCGTGGCCAAGGCGATTCGATGTATCTGTCGTTCACGGCGCCGCGCAAGCCCACGCCCACAGAGCCAAATCCCGCCAAGATCTACAAAGACTTCGCCGGCCTTTCCGCTGCAGATCCCGCAGTGTTGGCGCGCATCACCAAACGCCGCGAAAGCATCTTGGACGTCGTGCGCGCTCAGTTCACGTCGTTGCAGGCGTCATCGAGGCTGAGCAAAAGCGATCGAGACAAGCTGGATCTACACTTCACAAGCTTGCGTGAAGTGGAAGGTCAACTCAACGCCACGTGCGCGTTGGACGCCAGCACCTCGGCCCAGCTGGATGGCATTGATGCAACCAAACTGGCGGCCGATGATTGGTTCGAGCGGCTTTCGCGCTTGCATTTGGACGTTATGAGCCTGGCCATCGCGTGCGGCCACACGCACGTGGCCACAATGATGTTCGGCCCGGGCGCTCACACCAATACGTTTGGTTGGCTTGGCCACAAACAAGAGCACCATCTGCTTTCGCACCGCTTGGTCTCTTTCGGTGGTCCCGTTCTCGCCAGCGCCAGCACACTCTTGGCACAGATCGACGCTTGGCACGCGCAGCAGTTTCGTTATCTTGTGGATCGACTTAACGCTTACATCGATGTGGACGGCACAATCTTAGATAACAGCGTGGTGCTTTGGCTGAATGAGTTGTCTGAGGGCAAAGAGCACCATTATCGCGATTTGCCGTTCGTCATTGCGGGCAGTGGCGGCGGCAGCTTAAAGCAGGGCGCATACATGAAGCTAAGCCAGAACCCCGACCCCTTGGCCCTCGGCAACAAAACCCTTGTCGAAGACGCCCCCAGCAACAAGCTGCTCACCACGCTTGCCAACGTGATGGGCCTACGTACGCCCGGCGGCGCGCCGATCAACCAATTCGGCAAGTTCGGCCCCCCAGGCGAGTACAGCGAGATCAAAGTTTAGAAGCGTCGCGCAGCCACGTTTCAAGCGCGCGGACCATCACGGCACGCTGGCAAAAAAGTCGACCATGGCCTTCATGCCAAAGCAAGGCACGCCGTGCATAGTGCCGCTGTAGAACGGATCGTTGTGCGAGCACCAGATGGTGGGCGCTTTGCAAGCGTCGTACTTCACGCACCCAGGATTCACCTGCCCGCCACCAGCTTGGCTTTTGCAAGCCACCACCTGCGTGTAAGCGGCAGAGGTGCCACCACACGTGTTCGCGGCGGTGAACCGAGCGACCGCCTCGTGGCCATCACCGTTCGAACGCTCCTTGTCCATCTTGCCCTGGATGTACATCACGGGGATCGGTCCCTTGATCACGCCGTAATCGGAAGCGGCCACGGGCGCCACACCTGCAAAGCCCAAATGCTGCGCGTCGGCCACATGCTTGTCGGTGAGAATTTGAACGAGAAGTTGTGCGCCTGAGCTGTGGCCAGTTGCGAACACGCGGCTTGTGTCAACGCAATGATTTGCCAGCAACTCGTCAAACATCTTGGTGACGCGTGGAATGTCGTTCGCGTAGTTCCAACAGCCACCGGCGTCCGACGAGACGGGCACCGCGCGCACATATTGGGTTTCAAACGCGGTGCCCTTAGAAAGCGAAATCCATTCCGTGTTGCTTGTTTCGGTGCCGCGGTTTCCCGCGCCACAGCCATGAAAGCCAATGAACACCGGGAACGGCGTTTTGCCGTCGTACGTGGCGGGAAACGTGAACGAATAATTTTGTGCCACCGCGACCACGCCGCCTGCGGGGCGCCCGGTGCCTTTCGCACAACCAGCGCTTGGTTTTGCAGCGCTCGCACCCCCCATGCCGCCCGTGCCCGATCCTGCGCCCCCCGTTCCACCGCTGGCCATCGCACCTGCAGCTGCACCCACCCCGCCGCCGCCTGCTTGGCCGCCGCCACCGGCCGCCCCCGTGGTGGCCGCTTTGCCACCATCGCCTGCTGTGCCGCCATCACTGAAAGCGCGGCCACCCACGCCGCCTGAACCAGCACCAGCGGCGTCTGCATCTTCGCTGGTGTTGCCCCCTGACGAGCAGCTCAACGTGATCAACAAAACAACCGTGATCGATCCGAGGGCCGTCGTCTGCGCCATGGTCATCGATGGTATCACAACGGTGAGCACAGTAAGTTCCGCTGGCCAACGTGAAACGTCGGGGGGAAACTAGGCTCCATGCGCAATGGCAATTTAAAAGTGTGGGTATGGGTCGTGGGGACGGCGGCGGCCACAATCTTGGCAACCGCTTCCTTTCAAGCGACCTTCGCGAAAGCCGGCTACGAAGGTGCTCCTGCGGTGTGCAAACAATGGCAAACAGCAACGCTGCCACCGGTGATCGACCTCAATGCCCCCTTGCCAGAGATGGACAAACCGCACACTGATACGGCACCAGAAGGATGGGAGCCATTCGCGGTCGGCCACGGCGGCAAAGTCGTTTATAGGCGCTGTGTGAAGTAGGACTGTCAGCTGAAAGCAAGCGCAGCGTGAGGGACGCAAATCCAAGCCCCGCGTTGCCGAGTTCAAAATACCGGACCACGACCGCAACCAGCGCTTGTGGAATCCACCCCCGAAGACTTCGACATGACAACATCCCTGCCTCAGATCATCGAAGCTGATTTGGCGAACCCCTCGCATCAACAGTCAATCGTCGCACTCACCTCCGCTTACGCCATGGATGCAATGGGCAACGGCGCGCCTTTGGCGCCCGAGGTGCTGCAAAGGCTGATTCCAGCGCTGCGGGCGCATCCCACCACCATGGTCTTCTTGGCTTTGGTGCAGGGCAGTGCGGTCGGCATCGCCACATGCTTTCTTGGGTTCTCCACGTTTGCGGCGCGGCCGCTCATCAACATTCACGATCTGGCGGTGTTGCCGGAGCATCGTGGGCGTGGTGTGGGGCACGCTTTGCTTTGTGCCGTGCAGGCCAAAGCGCAGGCGCTCGGCTGCGTGAAGATCACGCTTGAAGTGCAAGAGAACAACCATCGCGCGCGCCGCACCTACGAGCGTTTCGGATTAGGTCAAGCGGTCTATGGCGACGCAACGGGCGGGTCGCTCTTCTATTCCAAGGTGGTTTGAGACATATCTTGCACCGCTGATCTAAGTCGGCAAACCAATGTTGCGTTGCATTTCGCCTTGATCCAGGCTCCGGCGCGCGCCAAAGTGGTCGAACCACTTATGCCGCAGCGATCGTTGTCTCCCGCGCTCCGCACCGCCACGCAGGCAAAGGCGCAGCGTGCACCCAGCGGCGGCGCCACGTCAGACATGGTGGTGGCACGCATCCGCCAGATGATCCATCGGCGTGAGTTGCGTCCTGGAACGCGGCTGCCCGCCGAGCGTGCGCTGGCGCAAAAGTTCGGCGTATCGCGGGGCAGCCTTCGTACGGCGCTCTCCACGCTTCTTGGCTTGGGCGTGATCGATTCACGCCATGGCTCGGGAACCTTCGTGGTCGATGGTCCCCCGCGCCTGCCGAGCGAAGGCCTCTCCATGTTGTCCGGCTTGCACGAGGTGCCACTGCAAACGATGTATGAAACGCGGCTTATTCTTGAGCCGCCGATCGCGGCTTTGTCGGCGACACATGCGAGCCCTGTCCAGATAGACACTCTTACGGCGGCGGTGACGGCCATGGAGGCCGCTTGCAAGGAACGTCGCGCCGAAGCGTTTTGGCGCGCTGACGTTGCGTTTCACCGCACCCTTGTTGAGGCTGCCGGGAACGTTGTTTTGGCATCTTTGTGCAAGGTCCTTTTCGACGTCATTGAAGAGCGCGAAGCGCGGCACATTTCTGAACACCACGACCTTGATCAGGCACTCAAACAGCATGTGCAGATCCTGAAGGCCGTGAAACGTCGGGACGCCGCCGCCGCAAGCCGGCACATGACGAAGCATCTGCAGCAAGCGGCGCTCGAGTTCCACAATCTGCAGAAGGCGCGCCAATGAATCTTGGCAGAGATCGACTTGCGGGGCGCGTGGCCATCGTCACAGGGGCGGCGCGTGGCATAGGCGCTGGCATCGTTGCCACCTTTGTTCAGCAAGGCGCACACGTTATTGGCATTGACGTTTTAGAGACGGAGCTCAAGGAAACGTGTGCGTCTTTGGGTGCACATGCCTTCCCGTTTGACATCACGAACGCCGAGGCGTGGCAGGCCTGTGTGCAGCAAACCCGCACGCGCTTCGGCGGCGTCGACATTTTGGTGAACAATGCGGCCGTTTCGCCGTACGCGCACATCGCGCACGATACAGATGCGGCCTGGCAACGGGTGATGGACGTCAACCTTGGGGCGGTTCGACTTGGCTGCAAAGCCAGCCTCGAAGCTTTGCGGCAAAGCAACCACGCCCGGATCATCAATGTGGGTTCGGCGCAGGCGATCGCGACGGAAGGCAGATTGGGTGCGTATACGGCGTCAAAAGGCGCCCTGCATGCGTTCACGCGATCGTTGGCGGTTGATCTGGCGCCTGACGGCATCTTGGTGAACGCCATCGCGCCCGGTTGCATTCATACACCGCTATCGATCGTCGACGGCGTCGACGAGACCACCACCGCAGACTTCGCGCAATGGTACGTAGGTAAGCGGAAGATTCCTTTGGCGCGGCCGGGCACCGCCAGCGAGGTGGCAGCCGTGGCGCTGTTTTTGGCCTCTGATGATTGCAGCTATGTCACCGGCCACACGTTGGTCGCCGATGGCGGCTTGACCATCACGTTCTGAGCTTGCTGACCATGGCGGCGTTGCACACTTCACCCAGCTTTGTTCCCACAAGTGGTTTAACCACTTTGCGACGCGGACTTGCGCTTCGCAACATGGGTCTTTTGGTGCTGGTCAATGCGCTGTGGGCGTTGCAATACCCCGCCAGCCGCGTAGCGATTGCGCAGCTTCCGCCGCTCACCCTCACCGTCGTGTGCCTCAGCCTCGCTTGCCTCTTGGTTTTGCCCGTGGCGGTGCGCCGCACGCGACAGCGGCAAGTCGCTCAGCCACAAACCGGTGCCTTCTGGGCCGCGTTTGCAGCCGCCAGTTTGCTGGGCCTCATTCCCGCGGTGGGCCTTCTGGCTTGGGGAGAAAGCAAGGTTGGTGCTTCACGCGCGGCGCTGATTGGTTTATCAACGCCCGTGCTCACAGGGCTGGTGGCGTGGCCCCTGCTCGGCGAACGTTTGACCCTGGTGCGTCTCATCGGCCTTGTTGTGTCTTTATCGGGCGGCCTGTGGCTTTCACTTGCCCAACCGGGGGATGGCACCGCGCTTTCGTCGGGTGAGGCGCCAACACAAGCGGCGCTGGGTTTGGCTTTGGTTCTGGGTTCATGCTTATCAAGCGCGATCTACAACACGCTTGCGAAGCGGGTGCTCACTGTTTGGTCAGGCGTTGAATTGATCGCTTACAGCTATCTGGTGGCCACAGGCGCTGGCTTGATCGCCGTGGCTTGGTTCGAGCCCGGCGCCGTAAACGCCCTACGCGCACTCACCGTTCGCGGGTGGGTGGCTATGGCCGTGTTGGCCGCGTTTCCGTGGGCGCTGGCGATGCTGCTGTGGTTCCGCGCGCTGGCGCGGCTCGATGTCACCGTGGCGTCGCTATCCACGTATTTGCTGCCAGCGTTTGGCGTGATCTTGAGCGCCCTGTTCCTGCGCGAGCCGCTGACATGGGCCGTGGTGCCGGGCGCTTTGTTGACGCTCGCCGGGGCCCTTCTCGTAATGCGTTTTGATGCTCGGGCGGCGGAACCATGAAAATCTCTGCAATCCTAGATCTGAATTTGAAGTGCGCCGAATCGCCCGTGTGGCTTCCGCACCAACGCAGGCTCGTCGTCACCGACTGCAGTGACAAAAAGGTTTTGCAGATAAACCTCGGTGCGCAGCCCAGCGCCGCAACCTTATGCGATGAATGGCAAGCCGCGTGTGTGTGCGAGCACGTCGACGGAGGGCTCGTGCTGGCGGGCCCTGAAGGCCTGCGTTACTTAGATAAAGGGGTGCATCCAATCGAGGTGCAGGGGCATGGCCATGCTGGCCCTGCACTCAATGACGTTTACGTGGACGCCCGCGGACGTATGATTGGCGGCGCCGAGCATTTTCGTGAAGAACACGACTATGCGCCTGGATCGCTGTGGAGCCTTGCCAGTGAAGAAGGGCGCACGGCCACCGCCACGGCCCTTGATCGTGGGTACCACTTGGCCAATGGGGTCGCCACGTCTCCCGACGGACGTGTGTTGTATGCAACCGACAGCGTAAGGCGTTCGATATTTGCTTATCAATACGACGCGGAAACAGGTCGCGTTCAGCACCGTCGCACATTGCACGCCTTCGGGATCGACGCGGGCGTTCCGGATGGACTCGCCGTAGACGAAGACGGCTTTTTGTGGTGCGCGATGTTTTGGGGCGGCTGTGTTCTACGATTGGACCCAGCCGGCTGCATCGTCGAACGCGTGGCGCTTCCCGCAAGTCAGGTGACGTCGTTGTGTTTTGGCGGTGATGATCTGTGCGACGTGTTCATCACCACCGCCGCCGAGCGTGTGGCCAGCCGCTTGGCCCCCATAAGTGCATCGGCGCAGCCGACCGGCGGCGCGTTGTTTCACTTGCGATCACCGGTGCGCGGCCTGGCGCCGCATCTGTGCCGCATTTACGTGAATCGTCCATCGCAAAGGAATGTGAAATGAAGATCCGTGACATCGAATGTTTCGTCTTGCAGTCGCCGCAGATCCGCAAAGACGCCACAAGCTCTGCACAAGACGACATCGTGGTGTTGGTGCACACCGACGAAGGCATCACCGGCGTTGGCGAGACAGACACGGGGCCGTTCGTCGCGCGTGCGGCCATTGAGGCGCCAGGCACGCACACAATGGCGTTGGGCATGAAAGAGCTTCTGATCGGCGCCGATCCGTTCGACACGTCCGCGCTGTGGCAAAAGCTTTACACGTATACCTGCATGACCGGACGTCGTGGCGCCGTGATCGCCGCCATGGGCGCCATCGACATGGCGTTATGGGACATCAAGGGCAAAGCCACGGGGCTGCCCACCTACAAGCTGATGGGAGGCGCGCACAGGCCTGGGGCCACGCCCTACGCGTCGCTGCAGCCCTATGGCAACACCGTGCGCGAATATGGCGACTCGTTGATCGATTGGATCGAACGGGTGAAGGCGGCGGGCTTCCGGGCGGCCAAATGCGAATGCACGCTGGCGGGGCCGTATCGGCACGCGGGCCTTTCGGGCACCGATGAACAAATGACCGAAATCCTCACCGCGTGCCGCAAAGCCGCCGGACGGGACTTCACCTTGATGGTGGACGTACAATACCGCTGGTGGGATGTGCATTCGTGCTTGCGCACTTTGCGTGACTGGGGCGATCTTGATTTGTTCTTCGTGGAGACGCCTTTGCAAATCGATAACTTGGCAGGATACGCGCATCTGGCCACGCATGCTCCGATGCGCATCGCCGCGGGCGAGTGGCAGAACACGCGCTTTGAGTTTGCGGATCTCATTCATCGCGGGCAACTCGCCGTGGTGCAGCCCGATGTGGGCCGCGTTGGTGGCCTCACGGAAGCTTTGCGCGTGTGCCACATGGCCGAAGATCACGGGCGCCTGGTTGTGCCGCACTGTTGGAAAACGGGCATTGGCATTGCGGCCTCGGTGCACATGGCCTTGAGCCAACCTCACGTGCCATTCGTGGAGTATGTGCCAGCGGATATGTCTGATTCGCCTTTGCGCCGCGATTTGCTTTCGGTTGAACTGACCATGAAAGATGGCTTGATTCATCCGCCCACGCGGCCAGGCCTGGGAATCGAATTGGACATGAAGGCTCTTCAGCGCTTCGCCGTGCAATGATGAAAGCAACCCGCCGTCAATGCATGCAAGCGGCCTTGGCCTCGTCTGCGGCGGCCCTCTCCTCCCCGTTTGTGGCACGCGCCGCAGCCGAGCCGCCTTGGTTTCCATTCGGCACGCACATCTATCGCGAGCCACACCTGCCCTTGCCGCAGTTGCTGGCCGATCTGCCCGCGCTCAAGAAGCTCGGGTTTTCAATGATCAAGATTCAAGAATCATGGGCTTATGACGAACGCCGCGAAGGCGACGTGGATCTTTCGAATGTGGAGCGCGTGATTGCGGCCGCCAAGCAGAACGACTTGCGCGTGTTCTTCGGCGTGACGATGGAGCACGCGCCCGTGTGGCTGTGGCAGAAATTTCCGGACGCCGTGATGGTGTTCGAGGATGGGTTGCCCAACGTTGATCCTGGCGCCTACGTGGTGCCGGCCGATGGCAAACCGGGTCCGTGTTGGCATCATCCAGGCGTGCGCGCGGCCGCGGGGCGATTCATGTCAACCGTGGTCAAGCGGCTGGCCAAACACAGCAACATTGCCATGTGGAATGTGTGGCAAGAGGTGGGCTTTTATTCGTGGGCCCTGCGTGCGGGTCACGGCAAGCTTTGTTATTGCCCTCACACGCTGACTGCCTTTCGGCGTTGGTTACGGGAAAAATACGGATCGATTGAGCGCCTCAACGAGGCGTGGCTTACGCCCTACGTCGCGTTCTCGGATGTGCAACCGCCGCGGGTGTTTCACATGGTTCCTTCCACCACCGATTGGCGTGCGTTCATGGACGCGCATTATTTTGAGGATGCGTTGGCGTGGAAGGCGCGTTTTTTCGCGAAAGGCGATCCACTGCGGCGCCCGGTGATGACACACGTCTCAGCTCCCACGTTGGGCTCGTCGTCGGACTTCGCTTTGGCTCGCTCCGTTGATGTATTTGGCTCTTCCGTTTATCCGGATTGGGCCACAGGCGAATGGGAATCGCCGCTGATGGCCCTGGAGCAAACGCGCGCGGCCGCGGCCGGCAAGCCGTTTTGGGCGGCAGAACTGCAGGGTGGGCCCATCGGCGAAGGGCTGGGGCTAAAGCGCACGCCGTCTGCGCGCGATGTGCGGCGCTGGATGATGTGCAGTTTGGCAATCGGCGCGCGGGGCATTTGCTTTTGGAACCACCGACCTGAACTGTTGTGGAATGAAGCGCATGGGTTTGGGCTCTTAGAGGCAGACGGCAGCGTTGGGCCCAGGGCCCAAGCGGCGGGCGACATGGGGCGTGCGTTGGCGGCGCACGCAGACTTCTTTTCGGAAGCGTCTCCTGCACCCGCTCCACTTGGCCTCATCGTGTCGCAAGACGCAGAGCACATCGCGCAAGCCACAGGCGCAGAGGTTCTGCGTGCGTTCAAAGCCGCTTACCGCGGGGCCTACCGCTTGGCATGGGACGCCGCTGTGCCCGCAACGTTTGTTGACGTGGGTTCGCTTGGAACAACGGAGAAGCTGCCGAAGCTTTTGTGGTGGCCTTTTGGCATCGCGATGTCGAACGCCACGGCGCAAGCGTTGATCGCGCACGTCCGTGGCGGCGGTCATGTGATCCTTGAAGCCGGTGCAGGCCACCTCAATGAGCATGGCGTGGCCGCCACGGCCTTCCTTAACCCCGTGTTGCAAGATTGGTTGGGTGTGGATGGCCAGGCGCTGCAACCGATCGCCGCTTCAGGTAGCAACGCAACTATCGACCAACTGCCATTTCACATGTGCACTGGATCGTCGACGTGCAAGGACACCCAAATCGCGCCCGGCCACGTTCTGCAGGAATTCAAGCTGCGGCCCAATTCGGCGGCCCGACCCGTGCTGTTAGATCAAAACACAATCGTTGGCGTTCACGTGCCCGCCACCAAAGTAGGCGCCGAGGCCTCCGGCACGTTGACGCTGCTGGGAACGCACCCCGGCATCGCGCGACAACTAAATGCAGATACGGCAAACGCGGCGTTCATCAAGCGGCTGTTCGCAACGTTGGGCATCGAAGCAGACCACCTTGATGGCGTCCCAAGGCGGCGACTTGTGCTTGAGCAGCGCGAAGCCTGGTTCTTGTTCAATCAAGGCGGTGAGCGCAAAACCGTGAACCTCAAGTCCGCTTTGGCCGGTCGGCGAGCCACCGCCCTCGATCGGCCGGGGCCGGTGGGGCCAACGTTGCAGGTGGACGACATCGAATGCCTTTTGGTGGACAACGCGCGCGTCTGATCCCGCGAGCTCCCTAAGGCGAGATGGCCGAACAGCTCGGCAAAGTTGGTCACGATCGCTCGTCCGTGCGCTGGCGAGCCAGGGAGCGCCCGATCTGCTCTGCAAGCTCTACCAAGCGGCACATGGCCTCGACCCGTTCGGTCGGCGTCGCCGCACGCGCCTGGATCAGCTGCTCAGAATCGATCCCCGGCGCAAGTTGATCCAGGACTCGGTATTGCCAGGGCTCGTCGACGGGGAACCACATACGTTTAGTCTATGCCGATTTAGGGCAGAGCGCATCAGGCCCCCCTAAACATGTGAGGCGGGTCTTCCCATTTGTTCGGGCTTACGTGTTCAAAAAGGACAATGCCATACCTGCAAGCGCTGACGACACGCCTGTCACCGCCAAAGTCGCCCAAAGGGTTCCTGCCGCGCAACCTCTGCTTAGGTGTGGCCGCGCTCGCGTCGATGGCCGTCGTCACAACGCACCCCTGCCAGGCCGCCCCTAAACCAAGCGCCACGAAGCGCTCGGAAGCGGCCGCTCCCGCCAAAGCGCCTGCCCCCAAATCTGCAGATCTAGAGCTCGTGACCCTGGATGAAATGCAGCTTGGCACCGGTGCAGCCAAGGCCCCGCCGGCACGAAGAAAGGACGTCGCCGCCGCGCCGAAAGATTCGCTGGATGGGCTGTTGAACCACAACACGCGGGCCGAACCGACGAAGGCGCCCGCCGCCACGAAGGAGCGGATGCAGTTTCCTGGCGAGAAGGAGAAGGCCGCTGCGCCTCCGGTGGAGAAGGCCGAAGTTGTGGCGCCCGATCGTGTGACGTCTGAAGTCACAGCGAAGGCCTTGGCGGCGGCCACCGCAAGCGCCGCAAAACAAAACAAGGCGGTGCCCGCTTCCGCCACCGTGCCCAAACTGCCGCCCAAGATGAAGTTGAATGACGACCCCTTGGCGGGCATGTCAGAGAAAGAGCAGCGATCCCAAGCGCAGAACAAGGGGCAGAAGAAGGCGTCTAAAGACGGAATCTAAGCGCGTGTTCGCACGAACCGCGTTGTGCAAGAAAGGGACAACGTTGCGCAGCTTCGCCACAAGGCGTGTGCGCACACCGTTGAAGCGCTTCGCCTCGTTCACGCTTTGAGCAGGCACACGCCTTGCGATGAGATCGGCGAGCATGTCTCGCCCTCACAGGATCATTCAAGGTTGCCGTGTGTTGCTGTGCTTCGCCATGGTGTTGTTCGCCTGCCAAAGTGATCAAAGTGCGGACAACAACGCAAACAGTGGCGGTGGCAACGGAGGTCAAACGCAGCGCGGATCTGGTGGCAATCAGCCCCAAGGCGCGGGCGGCGCGCCAGACAGCGGTGGCACAGGCGCCCATGACCCGTCTATGGATCCGACGGACGTCGATGAACCCGTGCAGCGGATCATCGATGACATCGACGATCCGGTGCTCATTGAAACGCCCAACGCGAAGCTCGTGTACAGCCAAAACTTCGACGGCTTGCGCGCAGGTGACACTTGGCTTAACGCCTGTAAATGGAAGAAGCACGTACGCGTTGAAGCGACGTGCGGCTTGAAGTCCACCCCGTGTTTGCACGTCAAGCATGATCCCTTCACCAAAGAGCCGCCCCTGTTTCCTTTGCCGCCGGAAAACGATAGGCCACCTTACCCACCAGGCTCCACGGGCCAGTGTTTTCCTTACTACACGAACACGGCCACCGACGTCCTGCAAGACGTGGTCGAGCTGCCGTATGCAGCGGAATATTCGCTCAGCTACGACATCTATTTCGAGCCTGGTTATGACTGGAGCCGCGGCGGCAAATTGCCGGGCCTCTCAGCGAAGGAATGGGACAGCGGCTGCAGCATTGTTGGCGATGGCTTGAGAACAGACCCAGGGGCAGCGCGCTGGAGCGTGCGTGTGATGTGGCGAGAAGACGGCGCCGCCGAACTCTACGTCTATGAACAAAGCCGCACGCCAGGCTTGTGTGGGGCGCGCCTGCGCACGAAAATGCCCTTCGTGACGGGCCAATGGCGCGGTGTCACCGTCTACGTAAAGTTGAACAGCTCAGCCACGGCCAAGGACGGCATCGCGCAAGTTTACTTCGATGGCAAGCTGGCTCAAAGCATCACCGGCATGCGCTTTCGCGCCACCACCACGAAGGCGTCACTGATTCGCCATATCTTCTTCAGCACGTTCTTCGGCGGCAACGAGGAAAAGCGGCTGTTTTGCCAGATGCATCCCGCCGATCCGATGTATTGCCAGCCAGCGGATCCAAAGCTCGACATCACGTGGGTGCCGCGCGACGTGGCGCACGTGATGTTCGACAACGTTGCTGTTCATGCGGGATTGCGGGTGCGCAAGGGCGCGGGTCTTTAGCGCTGAAATGTGTGGCCTTGCGCTAGCTTGTCGGTTCGCTTACCTCCAACAGCCTGACGTCGATCTGCAACGTTCCGCCCAAGATCTTCGCGTAGGCTTTGCACATCGAAATCACTTCATCCATCCCGGATAAGTCGATAACCACAAAACCACCGATGAGCTCCTTCGACTCCATGAAGGGGCCATCAACCACGCGCAGCTCATTGTTCGTGAAGTGCAGTCGCTTGGCCTTGGCGCTGGGTTGCAAACTGATCGAATTGACCAGAACACCGACCTTCGTCATCTCTGTTTTTAGCCGCGAGATGGCTGCCTTCTGTTCAGCACTGCGGCCGCCACCTTCAGAAGCGGCATCGGCCTTATCGATAAGCAGCATCTGCAACGGCGCGTTCTCTGGCTCAGGCATCAAGCCGAGGTCCCAAGGTTCATTGATCTTGCCCAACTCAATCTCACCGTCGCCCAAGATCTTTCCATAGCGCTCCGCCCATCCGATGGCTTCTTCGCGGGTGCGCACCTTCAACTTCAGCACGGCCGCAGGCAACTCGTGCTCGCCCTTATAGGGCCCCGCCTTAACAGTGCACTTCCCGTCGCGAAACACCAACCGCGTGCGCGTCTTGCTGCCACCAAGCCCCGCCCCATCAATGAGCCGCCCCGACGCCGCGTATTCACCGATGAACGCGGGCATCGCCTCAAGCACGTCCTTGGGCGGCGGGTTCCCAGCTTCGGTGTTCGCATCATTTTTGTGCATCACTAAAAAGCGCATCATTGACTCCTCGAAGACGTTGAAAAGCAGGAACAGCGACATGCCATCCTGTGAGAACCACGATCGGGGCCTGTGACAATCGACAGGACGGACGATAAATTTTCAAACCGTTGAAATTATTGGGGTCTTCATGCTGGCTCCGTTTGAGCGGCCAGCGGCACGCCGAGCTCGTCAGCCAACTGATCCAAAAACGCGCGCAAGAAAGCTACGCGACGTTGCGCTTCCTTCTTTCCCATCTCGGTCTGCATTGTTTGGGGTAGACCAAAGAGCTTCGTGAAGAAGTGATCCACGGAGAAGGCGCGATCATCGAGAGCACGCTGTCGCGCCCATGGATCGTCGGCATGGAAGTACCGCGCGCCCATGCGCGTGCCGGTGGAGATCGTGCGACACAGCCCCAGCGCTCCAAGCGCCTCAAGACGATCGGCGTCTTGCAAAGCCTTACCGAGCGGCGTGGCGGGGATAGCGCCCCGGCTAAAGCTGTGGTCGCGAACGGCGTCGGCGATCTGCTCCACATCGGCCTGTGAAAAACCAAGCGCTGGTAGCAGACGTCGCGCTTCGTCCGCGGACATCTGGCTGGCTTGCGCTCGGTTGGGTGCGTTTTTGGGCAAATTGATCACATCGTGAAGCAGCGCTGCGGCGATGGCGTTGCGTGCCACAACAGTGACGCCCCCAATTCGCACGGCCCAAAGCGCCACACGCAAACAATGCTGCAGATCGTGCCCGGGATCGTCATCCAGCCTCGGCGCCACCTCTTGCAGCAAAGCGCGCAAGCCGGCGTCACGATCGATTGCAAGCTTGAGTGCATTCACGTCGTCCATGCGGCAAGGAATAGCATGGACCAGTGGCGACAGGGCTTAGCTTAAAACGCCGGTGTCTGCCCGAGACACGCATCGCTCAATGCGGATAGATCGGCTGCGTTGGGTGGCGCCCGTTCCACGTGTTGACCACGTCAACAACCTGGGCCCGCGTTGGCGACATGATGTACGAACCCAAAATGCCCAACACCACCAGGCCGATGCCGAGCGGCACCATCCTTGAACCGCTGTCGCAATCTGGATCATCACCGCACGAATGGCGAAGAAGCAGCCCCGTCCCCAGTGCGCCGCCGCCGGCGATCAAACCGGTGATGAGCCATGATCGCGCGTTCTGCCGTTCAGCGATAAGTCGCGACAACTGCTCCGCTACCAATGGATCCTTGTAAGTCAGCTGCGCGAGCTGATCTAGGGTCACAAAGAATTGCGGCACGTTTGGCGCAGGAGCGGGCGGTTCACCTACAACGGGCGTCAATTTTGGACTTGGCACGGAAATGGTTGGCGCCGTTCCCTCAGTGTTCGGTGCTTCGCCATCCGCCATCGCGTTGCCGGCAATCAGAACGACCAAGGCAGAGCTCATTGCGAGTCCGTTGATAAATCTCGGAAGCATGAACGTGAAGTACAACGCGCCTTACGCAGGCGTCCAGATTTTTTCAGCAGGCTAGACAACGTTAGCTACTTGAGCTATCCGCGGCAGAGAGGTCACCAAACCCTCCATTGGCCGCGCGACAATCGAACGACCATGGCGCATGCCCTAGAGGGCGGAGGCATGGGCCATGACTCTCGTTGAGGCGCGATTCAATTCACGCTGCGGAACAGGCAAAAACGCTCTTATCAGCAGGCGAACCGCGTGCTGTTGCAGCACCACTGGCGCCAAGAACAAGATCTGAACTACGCCATCCGCCCAAGCACATCGTATTTCAATTACCGCCGCGCCTGCATCGGCCCCTAACACGTACAATTGAACGCCGACTTTATCCCGGCGCACTCAATTCGGCCATCAACAGCTATCAATCGCTAGTCGTTCGCTTTTCAGCACACCCTAGGCAAGTCTCACAGGATTCGGTTGGGCTCTTGACTATCGCAAATGTAGACTCAACGACCACAGGCCCATCGAACGTGCACTGTTCTGCATACAGTATTTCCTCTCGGCGTTCCTGCGACCTACCCCGCTTGTCTGTCATTTCTTCAAGCACCAACTTATCCCGGCAATCACCGGCAAGAGTAAAGCTCAGGTAGTACTTGGGCGAAAGGCGGAACGTCTCGCCTTTTAGAAAATTTAGTTCCGAGTAACGGCCTCTAACATTCTTCGGAAGACCGAGAAGACGCAGTAGTTCTGCGCGCTCGTAAGCCCTTCCAGTGTGGTGGAGACGCTCTGAGACACAAGCCAGCTCCTGAATACGCTGCGTGGCCATGTTTAGGTCTGTTGGATATTCGGCAGAGTCGTGCCTAACATTTCGAGTGCATGCGACGGCAAAGACAACAACTGCGAAAGAAACATGAACTTTCATGAGAGCAACTCGTTTAGAACGCGCCCGAACGCTCGCAGGCCTCGACTATCGTTCTGGCATGAGCCGCGGCAATGTAATGGTTCAGTATCAAAACGGCGATGGTTGCCGCGAGGGTAGTTGACCCAGCGAAGACCATGGCCTGGCCCGTGGTCCGCCTGTTAGTTCGCCTTCGCAAAGCCGCAAAGACTAAACCGACACACCACAGTGCGCTGAGCATCCAGCCGTCCACGATGAATGCTGAAACGAGGAACACAAACCAAGACAGAACTGTCGTCAACACAACAACCATCTCGTGGTTATCTTCCGATCGTGTTTCAGTGTGCAAAACTTTGGTCGTCGCGACTAAAACCAATCGGACAGACTGGCTGATCCTCAAGCTTCCAAACCGAAATAGCAACCTCGCGGCTGGGAAAACCTTCTGCCCCCTGAAGTCCCCAATGATGTATGTAGCCGCTATAAAAAGTGGCAGGGTAAATCGACATGGGCTTCACGATCCCAAACCTCTGCAGATTGTCGTAAAGTTTAACCTGAAACTCAGCACCGGTGCGCAGAGGTCGACAGGGGCGGCGTCTGGAATCGCTGCATCGGGAGCGCCCGCGGCGGGCACCTGGCAGCGTGTGGAGTTGGCCGACGCCGTTGACGTCCGCGGCCCAAGCTTCCACACAAGGTTCGAGCCGTTGAAGGCCACCCGTGAACACATCCACGTGTCGCCCCGGCGCAAACAGCACAGGTTGCCCCCGATCGAGCGGCGAAGGCGTGAACTTGTTGTTCGTCCCCACGGGCGCGCACCGAGTCAGCGACAGAGTTCGAGTATCCGAAATGCGCCGTGTATTGCCCCGGCCCATCGGCCGTGACGCAGCGTGAGTCCTCTGACTCGCGGGTATGACGCGCGGCTTGCCTCAAAAAACACTTGGCCTGAAACGATCGGCCGGCTGTATCGTTAAAGGAGCAGGAGAACGTTTCATGCCGCACGTACCTGAGTCTTCTTGCGTTGTGTCTTCGTCCTGCCCCGAGGCGCTGTGGCAATCGCTTGCCCAGCAGCTAAGGCGCCGTCACCTGCCGTTGCCTTTGCAGCCTGAGCGCGACGACATCGTTTCGGAGTCACTATTGCGGGCCTTCACCTCGCCGCCTCCGGATGGGCATTGGGGCGCTTGGGTGAACCGAATTTTCAGCAACGTGGCGTTGGATCGGTTGCGTGGGATCTCGCGCGCCTCCCGCGCTCACGCCGGGCTCGCGTTGATGCCTTGCCCCCCTGCGCCTTCACCTGAAGACACGGTGGTGACGTGTGAAGAACGGCGCGCCTTGTCTATAGCGCTGCAATCGCTGCCAGCGCCCTTAAACCAGGCCGTACGCGAACGCTTCTTCAGCGATGGCGACAAGCAAGTCAAGCCTCTAAGCACCGCACGCGTGCATGTTCATCGGGGCATCGCACGGCTTCGCCTGACGCTTGCACCCCTGCGCGCGATCTTTCTTCCCATCTATGCACCGATGGCCACGGCCACCATGGGCGCTGCGCTCTTCGCTCACGTCGCACTGCCAACGAAGCCGCTGCGGATCGCGCAAAACCCCGACACACAGCCTGCGGCGGCGCCTGCGATGATGCATGTCACGTCTCGGCCGCGCGTCATCTCTGTGGCGGCTGATCAACCACGAAAGCCCGCGCTGCCCGCGAACGCGCAGGCACAAACACCATCTGCGGATGTGCCACCTGCGCGCGTGTTCGAATTCGACGAGGACTTCGTTGAAGGCGAGCTCACGGCGGCGAACGTTATGCTGGTGCAAGGGGCGGTTGCTTCGAAGCAAGAATCGCTGCTTGAGATACCGGCCACAATGCTGGGGCCTCTGCTCAAGTCGCTTGAAGACATCTAGGCCGCTTGCAAAACCCCGGCCTGCCCCACCCCCTCCGCAGAATTGCCAGGTTGCCCGCCGACGTCCAAAGGCCTATATTGCGCGCATGAAAACGATTACATCGGCATGGATGACCGCGCTGCTGATCGCCGCACCGCTGCTCGCGGCCTGTGCTCACAAGGCAGCCGCACCTGCGCCGGCCGCGCAGGCGCCCGTCAAGGTGATCTACGACACGGATATGGCGCTTGATGTGGATGACGTCGGCGGATTGGCCATGTTGCACAAGATGCAGGACGCCGGTGAATGTGAAGTGCTGGGCGTCGTGGTCAGCGAGAGTTTGCAAAATTATGATGGCATCTGGACGCCGCCACTCGTCGATGTGGTGAACACTTATTACGGCCGGCCCAACATTCCGATCGGTGTATTTAAGGGGCCACACCAAAACATCGGTCGCGTGGGTCCATACGCTGAGAAAGTGGTGAAGGCCGGTTTGCCGCACGATCTGAAGACCGGCGCCGATGCAGAAGATGGCGTTCAGCTTTACCGGCGCTTGTTGGCGGCACAACCTGACGCCAGCGTCACCATCATCAGCGTTGGTTATCTCACGAACCTTGATGGTCTGCTGCAATCGCCTGCCGATGAGCTTTCGCCACTGACCGGCCGCGAACTTGTGGAGCGCAAAGTGAAGCTGTGGTCATGCATGGGTGGTGGCTATCCAACGTCGGGTGAAGATGGAGAATTTAACCTCGACCATTACGGCAACGCCGCAGAACGCGTGATCAACAATTGGCCGGGCCGCGCCGTGTTCGGGGGCTACGAGCTCGGGCGCCAGTATTTTGTGGGAGGCGAGCTGCAGCAGCTGCCCAATGCCAGCCGCAACCCCGTGGCCCTGTCATGGCTGCATTTCAACGGCGGCCAGAAGCGCGAAAGCTGGGATGAGCTTTCCGTGCTTTACGGGGTGCGAGGCGCCGCGTTTGGAGGCGTCACATACTTTGGTTTGGTGCAAGGCGGATCCAACCATTACGAGATGCTGGGCAAGGTGTGGCCCGGCAGCCATCACGAAAAATCTCAAAACACCTGGGTTCCGAGCCCCGTGAAAGACCAGGCTTACTTGGTACCCGCCGCGCCCGTTGCCACCGTGGAGGCCATCATTAATGAGATGATCATGGCCCCACCCGGCCGGCCGCCTTCTTAAACTTTCTGTAAGACGCAGCGTAAGCTGGGCTAAGATTCGCGCACTCGTGAACGCTTGGCTCAAAGCAGCTGCCTGGGGTGCGGCGATCGTGGCAATCGCAAGCGCCCCGGCGCGCGCCCAAGAAGCCGCTGCCCCCGCCGTTGCGGAACACGTGCCTGCCGACGCCGCGCTGCTGGTGGCTTTGCGTTTGCCAGAGGCGGAAGATGGCTTCGCGTTCGCGGATCTACTGACAGGCCTTTACCCTCAGGTGGCTCAAGCGTTAACAGCGCTGCGCGCGCCGCTGGCTTTGCCCGCGTTTTCAGAATCCGAATTGTTGGATCGAGGCGTTCAAGCGGAAAAACCAGCCTTTTTGGCGTTGTTTCGGGTGCCACCGAAGCTGCCACGTGCGGTGCTCGGGTTCGCGCACAGGTTGGTTGTGCCTGTGAACGACAAAGCAAAGTTCCTGACGTTCGCTGAAGGCGTGCTCAAGCGCGCGAAGTTCTCTACGTCGCTTTCCAGCGCCAAAGCCACGGCGTGGGCCAAACCGTTGGCCAGCCTCGCAAAAAAGCAAGCGGTGGAGCTGTGGGCGTTTGATGCCAGCACAGCGCAAGGCACCTCGGTTCGCTTTGTGACGGTGGAAGACGCCGTCGTGGCCCTGATTGATGTGTTCACTCCCGATCTGCCCAAGCCTCCCGGCAAGAAGGCAAGCGGGATCTTCACAAGCAGCATGCAAGCGGTGCTTTCGCAAACCAACATCACAACGTTGGCATCGGTGTGGTCGCAGGGCACGCGCGCTTTGTTGGGGGCACGCGCGTCGTTGGCTGTGGTGGTGCAACCCAATCACTTGGTGGCTGTGTTGCCAGCCGCTTGTCGCGCCAAATTCAGCAGCAATGCAGGCGCGTTCTTTAGTGACGCCGCTTTGGTGGCGCGGCTCAATCCGTTTGATTGGAAGGTACGCCTGTCGTTTGCACCCGCGCTCGGCATGCAAGCGCTGCTGCGCAAAGGTGGCAGCCACGATGGCTTGGTGGATACGCGATCGTTGGCTGACGCCGGTCTTGGTGCCGCGGCTTTGTATCTGGATGACGCCTCAGCCTGGATGAACGTGCCGCGCCCCACCGTGTTGGGCAAAACATGGCAAGACACGCAGACCCAATGGCAAGCGTGTGGCTTTGCATCCATGGCGATCACACTCACACGGTTTTGGCCGCATCTCATGCTGGGAACGTTTGCACAAACGCTTGATGGATTGGCGTCGCCTGATCTGGGAAAAAACGTGCGCAATGTGGCCGTGGCGGTGCGTGCCCCTGTGCAAGCCGATCAAACGACCTCGGTGTTGTGGATGGCGTCGCTTGACGCACAAAAATCAGATGCCGTGGCCGCGTGGCTCTCAAGCCGCGCGGATGCGCCCGCTGAAGCCGCGGCGTTCGGGCAACGCACGCCGCGCCTGTGGTCTTTTTCAAAGGCGGGCGAAACAAAAGCGGCGGGCGTTGAGAGCTTGCCGGGCAACCGCATCGGCTTGGCTCTATCGAATGAAGATAACGGTTTAGGGTGGTATTACAGCGAAAAGCGCCGGCCGGCGGTGTTCAGCAATCGTGCGGCGCTGGGCGCCTTGCACGTCAACATCAAACGTTTGTTGAGCCAGCAGGCCGAATCAGCGGATGTGGACACGCGTGACGCCATCTCATTGGCCACATCGCAAATTTCACGCATGGGTGGCGAACTTATAAATACGGGCGACCTTTTAGAGTTGGATTTGTCGCTTTCAGCCAGCGGCCCCTAGCAGGGGAACCAAAGAAGGCCGCCCCCAAGCCACGCGCCACCAAGGCCCGCAAAGCGGTTAAGTAAGCCGCCAAATCGCACCCGGCGCTTGTATCCAGCTCTTTTCGTCCGAGTCGAGGCACCCTCCCGTGAATGCCGCCCGCGCCAAAATCGCACCCCGAGGGGCTATGAAACGACATTTGCCGGCTTGGCAGGCGGCGCAGGCGGAGTATCTTGGGCGCGTCATGACGGCCCCTATCCTACGGTTTCATCGAACGTACTTGCTCGCTTTGCTGGCGGTGGCTGGCTGTGGCGAAATTCACGTGACGGCCAAGCCCGTGGCGGGAGATCCTTGCGCAGGCGATGCGGGGTGTGTGGACGCGCTGCCGATGTCGATGCCCGACGCCGTGGCTGACACCTCGGACGCATGCGACGGTGGCCCCGTGGGTGCCGACGGCGGATGCATCGACACGCAAACCGACAACAAGAACTGCGGCGTTGTGGGTGTGGCTTGCACTGAGACACAAGTGTGCTCGGCGGGTCGTTGCGTGCCCATTTGCACCGAGGGAGCAGCGCTGTGCGACGTTACGTGCGTTGATCTTCAAAACGACGCACAGAACTGTGGACGTTGCGGCAACGCGTGTGGCGCCAACGAAGAGTGCGCTGCAGGCACCTGCCGGGCGGCGTGCCGCTTGAGCCTGCGTGAAGCGCAAGATGACGACTGGAAGATCAAATGGGATCGCACCGAGCGCGCGCCCGACACGCAACCGGTGGCCGAAGCGACTTGCGCGCAGTTTGGTGGCCGCTTGCCGACCATCAGCGAACTTTACCGGGTGGGGGCCACACAAGCGGCGGGCGTGGGCCAAACGATTCACACTAACTTCATTTGGGCGGCCAACCCGCGAGGCCCCAACAGCCGCAGCGCTGTACGTCTCAGCGATTCAGCGCTCACTGATGGCCCCGCGACGATCAAGCGACCGTTTCGTTGCGTGTGCCCGCCACCTGCGCCGCCCAGCTTTACAGGGAATGCATGCTACGGCCCGCCCAACGCTGCCTGCTTCGCCGTTGACAACGAACACAATGCCGACATTCAAGATCGTCCGGCACAGACGGTGGGCTCGGCGATCTGGGAATGCACGCAAGCGCGCGCTCACCTTCCCGATTCGCGCACCATGGTGGAGGCTATTTTTGCGGAGCTGCCCAACGGCCAATTTCCAACGTGGGTCCACACAACGGATAGCGTCTCGCCTTCGGCCAACGTAGTGCTGCGTTGGACCGGGAAACAGCCTGTTTGGAACCTTTCGGACCGCCTCAGCATCGGCAACTTCAATGAGTTGCGGCCGTTCCGGTGTATTGGCGCCAAGTCACGAACCAACCCATACCCCGCCACTATTGCCAATGAGTTCGTGGGCGCCCGCAGCAACCTTAAGAGCGAAACCATGGATTCGCCCGCGGCCCCTTGGGTGCAAGCGCAGGCAACGTGCTTTGCGCGCGGCGGGCACTTGGCCACGCCAGCCGCGCTTTCGGAACTCATCATGCAGGGCTTGCCGGGAGGATCAAGCAAGTGGTTGTGGACGGCGGATAGCACCGGCTACAGCAACCCGCAGTTTCTAACGTCGGTGATTGCGTGGGCCGGCGTGGCGCTCGACTTTCCTCACTTTCTCACCAACGCCGTGTCCGGCATCACGTGGGCCTATAAGAGCGAGCCGATGAAAGAGTTTCGCTGCGTGTATTACCCCATCAATGCCGCTTACAAAGAGCCGGCCCCGAGTGACTGCGCCGGCGGCTGCTTCAAAGTGGCAGCCCCGCAAGGCTTGGGCGTGATGTGGTTCGACAGCAGCGACCGAGCGCCTGCCAGCTGGGAGAACGCCATCGCCCTTTGCCGCAAGCGCGGCGCAAGTTTGGCAACCGAACGCGATCTGACCGAAGCCATCCGCGCGGGTTTGCCCAACGGCTCGATGCAACTGCTGCAGACATCAGACCTTGGCTATGGTGGCGGCGGCAGCGCAGGTTTGCGCGCGGCGGCTGTGAAGTGGAACATGATGGAACCGGCGTTTGCGGATCAATACCCAGCAAATATGACGTGGCTTGATCTTGGCCCCACGCCGCAGCCGTTCCGTTGCGTGTGGACGAACGAACTGCGATAGCTCGGAGACAAAGAAAGTGGCGGGCGAAGGTGCACACCCCTTTCGCCCGCGCCGTTCACAAGGCAAGATCCGTGCATGGTTCAAACAGCAGGGGCATCGGGTGGTTTTGCGCGCAAGCTGGGGCGCCTGTTCATGTGGCTCGGCGTTTTCACCTTCGTTGTGGGCGCGCTTGCCGTAGGCCTCGTCATCTACTTCGCCACCAAAACAAAGCCCGTTCCCGCCTCCACGGTGCTGGAACTTAGGCTGGATCGAAAGCTTGAATCCGGGCCCGGGTCTGAAACGTTCATCGACGCGATAAAGCCGGGAAAGCCCACCTTGGCGCAAACCATCTTTGCGCTTGATCAAGGCGCCAAAGACACGAAGGTCAAAGGTGCCATCGTTTATGTGGGTGGCGAACACGGTGTGGCCACCATTCAAGAGTTGCGTGACGCGATTGCGCGCTTTCGCAAAGCCGGCAAATTTGCTTATGCTTTTGCGCCTTCGTTTGGCGAAATGGTTGGCGGCTCCGGGCCGTATTATCTAGCCACGGCGTGCGATGAGATCTGGATGCAGCCGTCGGGTTCTGTGGGCATCACCGGCTTGCGCGCCGAATCGCCGTTCGTAAAAGATGTGCTGAACAACATCGGCGTTCACGCGGTTGGCGAACAGCGCAAGGCTTATAAGAATGCCTTTAACATGTTCACACAGAACGCCTTCACGGAGGCCCACAAGGCCGCCACCGAAGCGCTCTTGGCCGACACCCTGGATCAGCTCACAACGGACATTGCGGCCGCCCGTAAGCTGGACGCTGAAAAGGCAAAAGACGTTTTCGCGCGGGGGCCCTACCTGGCGCAGGACGCGCTCACGGAAAAGTTGGTTGATCACATCGGTTACCGTGATCAGTTGATCTCGGCTGTGAAGGGCCGCGCGGGTGGCACGGCTGATTTGCTATATGCCTCGGCATATCTTGAACGCTCAGGCACATCTGACCCTTCGGCCCTGCCAGGCGAGAAGATTGCCGTGGTGTATGGCGTGGGCACAATCATGCCAGGCTCCGGATCGCTTGATCCCTTGTCTGGGTCAACGTCATTGGGCGCCGACGCTGTGGCGGCCGCCTTGCGAGCCGCTGCGCGCGACAAGGACGTCAAAGCGGTGATCTTGCGCGTGGATTCACCTGGCGGCTCTTACGTTGCTTCCGACACCATCTGGCGCGAAACGATTGAGCTGAAAACGGCGGGCAAACCCCTGATCGTATCGATGGGGAACGTGGCCGCTTCGGGTGGTTATTTCATTGCCATGAACGCCGACAAAATCGTGGCCGAACCCGGCACACTCACGGGATCGATCGGCGTTTATGCGTTCAAGTTGGTGACACGCGATCTGTGGGCGAAACTTGGCGTCACGTTTGGCACCGTTACAACATCGCCGAACGCCCAGTTTTGGTCGTCACTCACAGATTTCTCGCCGGAAGATCGCGGGCGACTCAACCACTGGCTTGATTTCGTTTACGACGATTTCACGGGCAAGGTGGCGCAAGGGCGCAAGCTATCGGCCGAGGTGGTGGAGCAAGTGGCGCAAGGGCGCGTGTGGCCCGGCCGCAAAGCCAAAGAGCTGGGCTTGGTGGATGCGTTAGGTGGCATGGAAACAGCCGTGGCTCTGGCCAAAGAGGCCGCGAAGCTTTCGTCCAGCGCACAGGTGAAACTCGTGACTTATCCCGAGAAGCAATCGTTGCTCGCGCAGATTCTGGATGATGAAGGCGACAACAGCGACGCCGTCTCGCAAGCGCCCGCGTGGAACATGACTTGGCTCGATCGTGCTGCCGCGTTGGTGGGCACGTTCGACAGCCTCGCAGGCAAGCGTGAAAACGTCTTGCAAGCCCCGCTACCGGACGTGCGTTAGCGGTTTTACGGCGCGGCGGCCGCAGGCACGATGCCAAGCGATTCAAGGCTCTTGCCGCGCACCACCTGCATCGGCACCCAGCGTCCCGCCAATTCAGGCAGCAAGCGTCGATGCAGATCGTCGACGCCTGTGATCCATTCCGAACCAAAGCGCACGATGAGATCCCCGGGCTGCAAACCAGCGCGCCCTGCGGGGCCGCGTGCGTCGACATCCGTCACCAATGCGGCGCTATCGGTGCCAAGATCGAAATAGCGCACAACCTTGCGCAACAGCGGAACCGTTTGCGCGGCGACGCCCACGAAGCTGCGGCGAACGTGACCCTCGCGCAACAACTGCAAAGCCACAAAGCGCGCGGTATTCATGCCGATGGCAAAGCAGATACCTTGGGCGGGACGGATCATGGCTGTGTTTACGCCCACAACCTCACCCCGTGCATTGACGAGCGGGCCACCCGAATTTCCGGGATTCAGCGCAGCGTCTGTTTGAATGACGTCTTCCACCAAACGGCCCGTCCCTGTGCGCATGGATCGGCCGAGCGCGCTCACCACCCCCGCTGTCACTGTGCACTCGAAGCCATAAGGGTTGCCGATGGCCACCACCAATTGGCCCACGCGTAACTTATCATCAGCCAACGCCACGGGCGGAATGTCGGCACCGGTGACGTGCACCACGGCCAAATCAGTGTGCGGATCGTTGCCCACAACGTTGGCCACGTGGCGCGTGCCATCACGGCTGATCACGGTGATCTTGTTGCCGCCTGTTACGACGTGGCTGTTGGTTAAAATGTATCCGTCAGGTGTGAACGCAAAGCCCGATCCGCTGCCGGGAGCGTCCTCCGCTGCGCCACGCCGACGTTGCGATCCGGGCGTGGGAATGCGCTCGATCTCAAGTTTCACAACGGACGGGCTCACGCGCTCGGCCACATCCACCACCACACGAGAATAGGCATCAAGCGCTTCGCCTTCGGTGGGCACGCGGGCCGCCGGCTGCAGTTTCGCACCGGGAGAAGGATCTAACGTGACGTCTGCCTCTAATGATTCCCAAAATTGCATATGGTGCTCCTTCGCCAAGCCTGCGGCGAGGCCACGAACAGAGAAGACGGTCGCCCACCACAAGCAGGCGACCGCTTTCTTTTTGTTACAAGCTCAAGGTGCCCGTGCGAATCAAATAGGCCAAACGCCCACGTTGATCGTCATCGAGCAGGGCGTGGATTTTCCCCAACGCTCCCACCACAGCGTCGCGCAAATGTTCTGCGCTTTGCACACGCAGCACACCACCTTCTTTGGCGCGTGCTTCATCAAAAGTGCTGCCACCTAAGGCGTCTGCAAACGCAGCCACTGTGCGGCGGCGATCCACTTCGGCTTGGGCGCGTTCGGTTTTAAGTTCATCGAGAATCTTCGCAAGGGCCGCCACCTGTGGTTCGTCGAGCTCAAGTTTATGAGCCAGAAACCGCAGAGGACGCCGCACGCCAAAATTCCAACCGCTGCCATCGTCGTCCGATTGGCCACCGCCGCCACCACCGCCCCCGGGAGAGCAACTGCCGCCACCACCGGGGCTGCAGGAATACTCGCTGAGATGCCCGTGACCGGGGTGACCATAACCGTGGTGTCCGTATCCGTAGCCGTGCTGTGCCCACCACGCAGGGTGGACCATCATTCCTCTATGCATTTTCGATCGCTTTCTCGCAGGGGCAATCGCACCCCGCGGGCTTTGTGACACGTGGGCACCATGCCTCACGCATAACTCAAACCTGAAGCGCGCCCTCGCCAGCGTCAAGTCGATTTGCAAAGGCGTACGTTAAGTGGTGCAAAGCCTTGGGAAATCCGTATTAAAGTGACGGCGCATGGCCCAACGTCAGCTCGCGCTCGCAACGATCGCTGCGTGGTGGGTGTTGGGTGCCTGTCAAAAGCCTTCGGGTATCCCCACGATGACCACCACACAGAATGGCTCCACGGTTGATGCAAGTGCGCCCGCCGCGTTGCGCGCGTTTTACTCGGGCCACAGCCTGTCGGATGGCATCCCTGAGGTGATCGCCGGCTTGGCGGCCGCGCGTGGCAAAAGCTGGTCGCACGTGATTCGAAGCGCGCCAGGTTCGCTTTTGCGCGAGCGGGCGGCGTGGCCCGACGAACAGACGTTCGATGCTCTGGTGGCAACCGAACGACATGATCTGCCTTACGCCGCCTATCACGAACAGACGGTCAAACATTTATCGCAACTGCACGCGCGCCACGTGAAGCAGAACCCCGCGGGGCGCACATGGTTTTATCACGTGTGGATGAGCGGCGCGCGAACCTCGCCGCAGGCCTTCGTCGATTACGAACGCCGCGCACTGCCGCTGTGGGAGTGTGTGGCCAGCCAGGTCAACCGCATGAACGCAGCACAGGGAACCCCAGGACGCGTGTTGGTGTTGCCCGGAGCCACGGCGCTCGCCGATCTGGTGCAGGATCTCATGGCCGACCGTGTGCTGGGCATCGTGGGCGCGACGCCGGACGAACGCATCGGTGCGGTGTTTCGCGATGACGTGCATCTGACGCCGATTGGCACCTACTTCTTGGCAGCGATTCACTACAGCACGTTGTTCGGCGAGAGCGCAGAGGGCATTGCGCCGCCACCCGAGATCGCACTGCCACTTGCGCATGAACTGCAACGGCGCGCGTGGCAGCATGTTTTGGCGTATGCCCCACAAGCGGAAGCAGCCGCTTCGCGTGATATGTCTGCTTGCCGCGCTTATGCGGCCGACGTCATGTGCGAAGCGTTTCACAACTTGCCAAGCGTGGCCGGGCAAGGCGTGCTCTCAGCGCTGAAGAATACGAAGAACAAAGTGCTTTGCCGCATGCGCTACAACGCCGACGACCCTAAGAATCCGTTTCGGTGAGTTGTTTCCGGTCCACCGCTGCTCACTTGCACCTCAGCACTGCGAGCGATGCTAGCTGGATTCAGCTTCGGGGCGAATCTTGGTCGCCTGCAGCCGCGGGGTGGGTGGCGCGGCCCGACAACAACTTTACTGGCATGCGTTGCCTGCACGCCCCGCAGGTGTTCATTTGCCAAAGGATGCGCGGCACACCGTAGAACCAGAAAAGAGCGAACACCACCATGGGCAGAGTAACGATCCTTTTGAGGTCAACAACTTTAATCGCGTCCAATAACACGAGCACAATCGATGCCGTTACGTAAAGCAATCCACTCACGATGTTCAACTGATGCGCTCTTGTCGTACCCGCCCATCCACAGCTTTCGCACACCTGATGAGATCTCCAAATCATCGCCATGAAGCGTCTCTCTCTTCTAGGCGCATTGCCTAACGCCCGGTCAAGAAACCACCTTCAGCTTGCTGCCGGTTAACTCTGCGAAAAAGTCGTTGCCTTTGTCGTCCACGACGATGAATGCA
The DNA here is from genome assembly GCA_033763315.1 of Deltaproteobacteria bacterium. GTDB lineage: Bacteria > Myxococcota_A > Polyangia > Fen-1088 > Fen-1088 > JAGTJU01. The sequence goes on along the minus strand of JANRKS010000001.1, from coordinate 229,837 downwards.
GGGAAATCCTGCACTTCGATTCGCCACACAGCTTCCATGCCGAGTTCGGGATACTCCAAGACTTCCACCTTCTTGATGCAGTCTTGTGCCAGACGCGCGGCGGGGCCGCCGATGGAGCCAAGATAAAAGCCGCCATACTTTTTGCAGGCGTCGGTAACTTGCTGCGAACGGTTGCCCTTGGCCAGCATGATCAAACTGCCGCCTTCGCTTTGGAATTGATCCACGTAAGCGTCCATGCGGCCCGCCGTGGTGGGGCCAAATGAACCCGAAGCGTATCCGGCGGGCGTCTTCGCCGGCCCTGCGTAATACACGGGGTGGTTGCGCAGGTACTCAGGCATACCAAGGCCTTGATCCAAACGTTCCTTGATCTTGGCGTGAGCGATGTCGCGGGCCACAACCATCGTACCCGAGAGCGCTAAACGCGTTTTGATCGGGTGCTGCGACAACTGTTGGCGTACTTGCGCCATGCCCTGATTCAAATCGATGGCCACCACATCGCCACCGAGATCTTCATGCGTGGGCGCGGGCAAATACTTCGCTGGATCGTGTTCAAGGTGCTCCACGAACAAGCCTTCGCGCGTGATCTTGGCCAAAGCCTGGCGATCGGCCGCGCACGAAACGGCGATGCCCACCGGGCATGAAGCCCCGTGGCGCGGCAAGCGAATCACGCGCACGTCGTGGCAAAAGTATTTGCCACCAAACTGCGCACCAATCGCGGTTTTCTGCGCAATTTCCAGCACTTTTTGTTCCCACTCCACATCGCGAAAGCCGCGGCCCAGCTCATTCCCGGTGGATGGAAGCGAATCCAAATAACGTGCGGACGCGAGCTTTGCCGTCTTCAACGTGAACTCAGCCGAGGGGCCACCGATCACCACGGCCAAGTGGTAAGGCGGGCATGCCGACGTTCCCAACGTGCGCAGCTTCGCGTCGAGAAACTTCACCAAGCTCTCGGGGTTCAGCAACGCCTTGGTTTCTTGATAAAGATAACTCTTATTGGCCGAACCGCCGCCTTTGGCCATGAATAGGAATTTATAGGCGTCGCCTTCAGTGGCAAAAAGCTCGATCTGCGCGGGCAAGTTCGTCTTCGTATTCACCTCGCGAAACAGATCCAACGGCGCCAGCTGCGAGTAACGTAGGTTCGTTTCGGCGTACGTTTGCAAGATCCCTTCGGCAAGCGCAGCTTCATCGTTGAAACCTGTAAACACACGTTGGCCCTTTTTGCCCATCACAATGGCCGTGCCTGTGTCTTGGCACATCGGCAGCACGCCACCCGCGGCGATGTTGGCGTTCTTCAGCAGATCCAAAGCCACGAACCGATCGTTCGCCGAGGCTTCGGGATCTTTGAGGATGTTCGCCAATTGTTGCAGGTGCCCCGGACGCAACAGATGCGAAATGTCTCGCATCACGTGCTTCGCCAACATCGTGAGCGCTTGCGGCTCGACCTTCAAAAAGGTTTGGCCAGCGGCCTCGAACGTAGAAACGTAATCCCCCGAGATCTTTTCGTAAGGGGTGGTATCGGGGCCTAACGGAAGAATTTCTTGAAACGTCGACATGGGTGGGCTCCTGCGCGGCCGACTATAGCACCGGTGACGTGCAGAGGGAGTGTCGCGCTCACGGCACGGACAGCTTCGTCACCCTCGCGTGCTCGCCCCGCACTTCGATAGGGAAGCGCGGGACGTGGTGCGCGAGGCGCCTGATGTCACTCATTGATCTCAGGCAGAACCAGATTTTCCAGCTTCTTCAGCGAATCTTGCCACCCTAGGTAGCAGCCCTCGGCGGGGATCGCGTCGGGTATTCCCTGTTGTTCAATGTTCACTTCCGTGCCAACCGAAACCGCCTTAAAGGTAACGGTGGTCCGCATTTCACCGGGTAAATTGGGATCGTCGAAGGCATCCGTATAAACAAGACGTTGCCCTGGGGAAATCTCAAGATACTTTCCTCCGAACGAGTCCTCCTTCCCAGTCGTGAAGTTTCTAAATGACATTTTGTAGCCACCACCCACTTTGGCATCCATCGAATGAACGGTGCAAAGGAAGCCATACGGCGGCAACCAACTGGCTATGGCGTCTGGTTCAACGAAGGCCCTAAAAATCTTTTCCGGCTTTGTTGCAAACACGCGATGTAGACGCACGGTACTTGGCATGATTTTTCTCCTGTTGTCTTGCTGTCAATGAGGGACCTGCGCGGCCCCATCTGGACGACGAACGAACCGGTCGGCCTTCGACATCCGCTGATGCCTTTCTTGCAGTAGCGCTGCAATCAACGTGCCCCACCCTCAGGAGACCCGGCTTAGCGTCCGCCCAAACGTGAAATGCGAAAACTGCGGGTTTTCACGCGCAGTTTTCCAAGCTTATCCAGCGTCTGGGCGTGCGTGCGGTTGACAGATACGTAACTGCGTTTTGCGAGCACGTCGATCTTGCCCACGGATTCACCCGGGAGCGCCGCCGCGTTCGTGAGTGCCCCGAGCAGGTCGCCGGGCCGAAGCTTGTCCTGGCGGCCACCGTCTATCGCAAAGGTAACGACGGGCGCAGGCGTGGGGTGTGCGTCCTCGGCAAGCGCAGGCAACGGCGCCCAGTGCAGGGGCGAGCCTTGCGCCTGTTCAAGGGCTGCGGCGCGATCTTGTTCATTGGGGGCGCACAAGCTCAACGCAAGGCCAGAACGGCCAGCGCGGCCCGTGCGGCCAATGCGGTGCACGTGCACTTCCGTCTGCACAGGAAGTTCATAACAGATCACCAGCGCAAGACCTTTGATGTCAAGGCCACGGGCTGCCACATCGGTTGCAACGAGCACGCGGCACGATCCGTGCGTAAAACGCAGAAGCACCTCATCCCGCTCCCGCTGTTCTAGCTCACCATGCAACGCGAGCGCGTCGTATCCACGCCTTACAAGCGCTGAGGTCACATCACGTGTGTCGTTGCGGGTGTGGCAAAACACAAGCGCCGTTTCCGGTTTGTGCTCTTGCAACAGCGCCACCAAAGCGTTGGGCTTTTCCTGCGCCTGCACCTTGAAGAAGAACTGTGTGATTTCGGCCTCTGGCGCCGCAGTGTCTACGGTGATCTCGACCGGTGTCTTCTGCAGTTGCCGGCTCAACTTGCGAATGGCGTCCGGAAACGTTGCGGAGAACAACATCGTTTGACGCGTGGCGGGTGTTTCTGAAACCACCGCGGAAATCGCTTCAAAGAAACCCATATCCAGCATGCGATCGGCTTCGTCCAAGACCAGCACCGCAAGATGCTTGAGATCAATGGTGCCGCGTTCAATGTGATCAAGCAGACGTCCCGGCGTTCCCACAATGACTTGTGGTGCCTGCTGCAGCGAGGGGGCCTGCTCGCGGACGGGCACCCCACCGCACAAGGTCACAACGCGCAAGTTGGCAATGAAGCGCCCCAGGCGCCGCAGCTCAGCGCTGACCTGATCCGCCAACTCCCGCGTGGGGCAAAGGACCAGGCATTGCGTGTGGCGATTTTCCATGTCCAAGCGCGCGAGCAGCGCCAGGCCGAATGCCACCGTCTTGCCGCTTCCCGTGCGCGCTTGCGCAATCACATCTTTTCCTGCGAGCAACGGTGGCAACGCGTGCGCTTGAACCGGCGTCATCTCAGCAAAGCCCAGCACCTCCAAGGCACGGGTCATCGAGACGGGGAGGTTAAGCGCGGCGAAAGCTGACACGCCGGTAGACGTAGCACATCTATCGGCGGCAACTTGGCTATTGGTCGAGCACTTCGCGAACGCGTGTGGTCAAAGCCCGGGGCGTAAGCGGCTTTTGCAGGAATTGCACGCCAGGGGCAAGCACCCCATGGTGCACGATGGCGTCATCGGTGTATCCCGATATAAACAGAACCTTGATCTCGGGGTGAAGCGCCTGGATCTTGCGCGCAAGCTCCGGACCATTTAGCTGGGGCATGACAACGTCTGTTAAGAGCAAATCAATTCGAGATGTGTGGCCTGTCATCAACTCCAGACATTCCAGCGGCCCCTTGGCTTCAATCACTTGATAACCACTGCGCTGCAGGACGCGGCAAACGACCTCACGGATTTGCATGTCATCTTCAACCACTAAGATGGTTTCTGTTCCACCCACTGCAGTTGAGGCGACGGTGACCACAGGAGCCACAGGTGCAGCGTCGATGCGCGGAAAATAGAGTTTGAACGTCGTGCCCACGCCCGGCTCGCTGTAAAGCCAAATGCTGCCGCCACTTTGCTTCACAATGCCAAACACTGTGGAAAGACCAAGGCCTGTACCTCGGCCACGGGGCTTGGTGGTAAAGAACGGCTCGAACACACGCGATTGCGTTTCTTTGTCCATGCCAACACCTGTGTCGCTCACGGAAAGCAACACGTAAGGGCCCGGCAGCACACCAAGGTGCTCGCGCGTGTAAGCCTCATCAAGATTCACGTTCAACGTTGAAACGTTGATCTGACCTCCGTCTGGCATGGCGTCTTGGGCGTTGACCACCAAGTTCATCAGCACCTGCTCGATTTGACCTGCATCGGCGCGGATGCGACCAAGCTCATGCCCCTGCGTCATGCTTAAGGCGATGTTCTCCTTGCACACGCGTTGCAACATCTTGAACGTACCAGCCAAAACCTCGTTCAAGTCGATCGGCCGCAGATCGGTGACTTGTTGGCGACTAAACGTCAACAGTCGCTTGGTCAAGTCTGCGGCCCGAGCGCCCGCGCGTTCGATTTGCTGTGCCGCCAGCAGGTTCGATTCACTTAATGTACCGCTTTCAACGAGCTCGGACGCATAACTTAGAACCACCGACAACATGTTGTTGAAGTCATGTGCCACGCCGCCTGCCATGCGACCGACCGCCTCCATCTTTTGAGCCTGGCGCAGCTGCTCTTCGCTTTGCCGAAGCGCGGCTTGCGTCTTGAGCCGTTCACGGCTTTCGAGCGCCAGTGCCTCGGCTGATTGCTGCAAGTCACTTGCGCCCGCAGCCACGTGCCGTTCAAGTGTGGCGGTTGTTTGCAAGAGGCGATGGTTCGCCTCCTGAATTTCCTGCGCGCGGCGATAGATCTCGGCCTCCATGCGTCCAGCGCGCTGGCGAAGCTCGTCGTTGATCCGGGATTGTTCACTGCCCGCTTGGCGCATCTTGATAAACTCGGTGACATCTTCAACACGATGAATGATGTAGAGCAGCTCCCCCGACTCGCTGCGAACGGGCGTGTTAAACGGGCTCCAAAATCTTTCCTCAAACAACCCTGTGTCAGGCCGGCGTACGTCGTACTTTTGCACCGCCATGGTGTCCGGTTCGGACGTGGCGAGCACCCGTTCAAGAGACATCCGTAGATTCGAAACACCAGTGGCTTGCGGGTCGTCGGGGTTATCCGGAAACACTTCGAAGATGTTTCGTCCAAGGATGTCGTCACGCCGGGTCATGCTCGCCTGCAGGTACGCGTTGCTGGCGGCCACAATGCAAAGTTCCCGGTCTAAAACTAGGTAAAGACCGGGGCAGGATTCGAACAGGAGCTTGAAATCCGTTGATCCCATCACCCTTCCACCACCGCCAATTTAAACTCATCGGCGCCTGCGCTGCAAACCCGACCGGCGCGCCCGCGCTTTAAGGCTTGCGTTTCGCTTTACGCGACACGGGACGGCGGGTTGACCAGCACCGCGTCTCGCGCCACGAGCGAACAGCCCAGTGGTTTCAAAATCCGTATCGTCGTCCACAGCGAGGGCGATGTGAAGGCAACTTCAATTCGTCAAGCCAGATCCCGCACCGCCAAAGGCGCCGCACGTAACGATTTGGGATCATCACCGGGTGGGGGCCACGGACTGATCGTGCGCACACAGCTCGCCCTTGGTGATGCCGTAGTCACGGAACATGACCCTCTCGGGGTGCATGACGGGCGCGTCCATCAAGCACATCTCATGAGACAAGCCGAGCGAGCGCACGCGCCGGCGCAGGCTGCTTACCCGCGCAGCTCCGTAATCTCGCCGCCATATTGCGGCTCACCAAACGTGGCTGTGGGAACGTCCATAGCGTTGGCCAACGACACCAGCAAGCGGTTGATGGGCGCACCAGCCACAGCATAGGCGTTCCACTCCATCAGTTTGCCATCGCGCATGCCCAGCTCGCCGGGGCCCCAGTAAAACGGATACTTGTTTTGTGTGGCGAACTCGTTCATGCGCACCAAGCGGCCACCCGTTTTAAAGTATCCGCCGCAGCTTCCCAGGATCACACAAGGCAAACCTGCCGAGGCGTGGTTTTGGCCCATCGAGTTCAACACCACGACCGCGGTGTTATCAAGCATGGTGCCCGCACCTTCGGGTGTGTTCTTCAACAGGCGCACGAAATACGCCACCTGCTCGAAGAACCACTGGTTCACCCGGCTGTGACGAAGTGCCCCTATGTCACTGCGAAAGAAATTGTGCGCGATGTCGTGGTGCTGACGCGTGGGGTATTCGTCGCCCTTGCCGACGAACTCTTGGCCAAGCCAACTGAACGCAATGTTGTTGCCGCCCGTGTTCTCGAAATTGAAAGTGGCGACGCGGGTCAGATCACATTTGAAGGCTGTGGCCAGAAGATCTGATTGCATCTTCAGCAACGCAGGAAGCATGTCGTTGGGTTTGTAGTCCGCCGTGGGCGTCGTGGGCGCCGTGCATTCAACCGGGTTGGCGCCACCTTTGAGCTGGTTTTCGAGATCGCGAATGGTTTGCAGATGCGCGCTGATCTTCTGCTTGTCTTCGCCGCCAAATCTGCCGCCGAACCGCACGAGTTCAGGAGCGACGTAATCAAGGATGCTCTGCCGGGTGGCAGCCACGCGATCGAAGGTGCCCTTCGGAAGATTGCGCCCCGCAAACAGGGTCTTGAATAGATTGCTGGGATCGTTTTCGGGCGTGATGCCCGGATCGTCAACACCTGCGTAAGAGATGGTGCCTTGAAAGCCTGCGTTGGCGCGGCCGCCGATCACCAAAGACGGGAAGGCCAACCCGTGGCGTTTGGCCAGTTCGCGGCCGATCACTTGATCCACCGAGGGGCCGCCCGATGATTGAAAGCCATCGCGGTATTGCGCTGGATAGGCACCCGTGAGCAAGCAACACATTGTGTTGTGGCCGGCGCCACGGGAAGGCGTGGCCTGGTAATTCGGTTTGCGGGCTTCATAGAGGGCGCTTACGTCGAAGCCGCCAGCGATGATCATGTCGTTGCGGAATTCTTTGACCAATGGCTCAAGCATCGGCAAAGCCACAGGTGTTTGTTGCGGTGGCGCTGTGCCGGGCACAGGCAATATCCAGTCCGTGGCGCTTTTGGTCGGTCCCACTTCCGGCCAGAAGTCATTGCGACGAATGCCGTTGCTCCAACAGAACACCACCAAACGTTTGGGTGGCGCCGCGGCACGAGCGAGATCGGCGTTGAGCAACGGCAACATCGCACCACTGAGGCCAGCTGCCTTTAGAAACCCTCGACGTGATGGAAACATCAAAGCACCTCGCCTTCGGACAAAGCCCGATATCGGAACGTTTTGGACTTCACGATCGACAAAAGCAGCTCGCGGAAATTTCCGCCCGCTTGCTTAAACGCAGCCAAGGCGCGCTCACGTGAGCCTTCATCAGCAGCGTCGTCCGCCCGTCCCAAACCAAACCGCAGCCACTGGGTCGCCATGCAGCCCAAGCCTTCGGGGCTCTTGGCAATGAGGCTCACAAGCTCTTTGGCGTTCGAGAAGCTGATGTCACCGGAGGGCAAACTGACCTTGCCATCTGTGCGCACGGGGCGCCCCGCGTCCATGGTTCGATACCGCCCAATGCCATCATAGCTCTCGAAGGCGAAGCCAAACGGATCAAGCGTCTTGTGACAACCGGCGCAGGACGCATTCGTTGAATGCGACTCATAGCGTTCTCGTGTTTGCTGGCCTGGTTGGGGCGTGCCCAAACTCGTGTCCACATCAGGCGGCGGCGGCGGAACGGTTTCGCACAACAAGCGCGTGAGCACCAACTTACCTCGCAGCACCGGCGACGTTTCATATGTGTTCGCCTGGCCCGCCAAGAACGCGCCTTGGGTTAATAGTCCAAAGCGTTGATCCCGGTTGAGTTCGGTTTTACGAAGTTCGGCGCCTGACACCCCCGCTTTGCCATACAGCATCGCCAGGTCGGCGTTGATGAATGATACGGGTGACGTGAGCAGCGTTTCATACTTGCCGTCGTCGAGCACCGCGTATTTAACGAAAGCGTCTGCTTCGGCCACCATCGCTTTGGCCAGATCTTTGTTGAACGCCGGGTAGGCGCTTTGGTCTTTGACAAGGCCAGGCACTCGCTCAAGGTCGAGCAGCTGTGCGAAGAAGCTCGAAACTGTGCTTGAAGCGCGTTTATCAGCAAGCAAGCGCTCCGCGTGTTCGGCCACCTTGGATTGTGAATCAAGCTCACCCGCGGCGGCCGCCGACAAAAGTTCATCGTCGGGCATTGATGACCACAGGAAGTACGACAACCGCGAAGCGATCTCGAAGCCATCCAGTTTCACCAGACTGCCATCACGCTCACGCGCAGAGCTGGTCGCTTCCCAATGGTACAAAAACTGAGGCGCTTGCAGCATGGCCGCGATGAGGATCTGAATGGCTTCTTTGTGAGGCGCCTTGAGGGGTTCGGCGCGCACCTTAGTATAAAGAGCTTTAAGCGACTGATTTTCTACCGCGCTCAACGGGCGGCGAAAGGCTTTGCGGCCGAAGCTTTCGATGAAGGCGTCAGCACAAATGGGCTCTGCGCCCGAACAGTTGGCCAACGCCGGCGTTCGTTGCACAGCCGCACTGGCCAGCGTTTCTGCCGCGTCTCTGTAAGCGCTGGTTTCCACGCCGGACACGCGGTTGGGTGAATAGAACCCACCCTCGCCTCGCACGTCGTCGGCAAAGGCCGCAGCGGGTGCCGTGCTGTCGCCCAACAGGTCACGAACAGTGTTGTTGTATTCGTCGCGCGTCAGGCGTCGTAAGGGTTTGGGGCCGGCGCTTTCTGCCTTGAGGGTGTTGCCACCCGTGACATCGGCACCATCTGGGCTGGCACCGCCAGGATCTTGCGTGTCGCCGCCGCCAGCGGGCTCAGCCACATGGCCCGAACACCCCGGCGCTGACACGAACCAAGCAACGAGGAAGGGCGCCACCACAACGGCCCTGGCACGGGGCGTGTTTGACCGGCTTGAACGTGAACTGCTTATCCGATTCATCCGAGGAACTCCCTTGGCCACCCAAAGCGGCTGGCTAATAAACAAGGGGCTGTGACTCAGCGAACGCGGCTCAAATATTTCGTCGGTGATCAAAAACACGCGGGCGTGAGCGTGATGAGCATAGGTGCGTCAGAGACCGCCAGCGAGAAACGCCCCATCTTCCCCAAGTCGCTGGGCGCTTGCCCGGGTTGGCGGAGATCAAGCATTTGGGCTGAGGCCAGCGGCACACCCACTTGCACAACGGCTGGGGCTTGTTGATCCTCGCCAGGCTTGCCATTGACTTCAAGCCACAACAGAAGAAAGAAGGCCCCTTCGCTGTTGCTGAGCAGCAGAGAATGAACGTTTGTGGGCGCCTCGATGGTCAGCGGCAGCGCCCGCGGCGTGGGCGGCTGTGAAGGCGCGCCCAAAGCTTTGACCAACGCGGCCCACGCAAGGTACGAAGGCTTGGATGTGCCATCCACGCGTATGAGGCCGCTCGTGCATCCGCTTTCACTGCAGTCGTCGTCATAGAGCTTATCGTAGTGCGTTCGTATCACCGCGTGGTTGAAGCCCTCAAGAAATAGCCGCACAACGTACTTCGCCTGCAGATCTTCTGAAAGCTGTGGCTCCGGCAAACCGGGCCGGCTGGTAGCGTATGAAGCTTTCGATGCAACAAGTGGTTTTCCACCTGAGACGCTCAAAGCCATCTGTTCCCAATCGCCACCAAAAGAACGACTAGGCGCCACAAGACCGATGGTGTAGCGAAAGCCGCCAAAGTCGATCCAAGGGCCAACGCTCCCCAGATCCATTGCATCCATGGTTTGAAAGATGATGGGCCCGATCAACGCTGGCCGCTTTGCGCTGTCCAATGCATTCAATTGCGCCCGCCATCGTTCGGCCGCGGCCGGAAGTTCAGTCACTGAATAGGGGCCGATCCAATCGTTGGCCGGGCTTGCCACCTGCACGGCTTCCGTCACGCCCAAGGTCATGGGCAAAAAGGCATCCAGATCGGTCTTGAGCGAAAGCGCAAACGTGTAGCGCATGCCAGCGTTCAACAGCGTGGTGGCCAAGGCGCCACTCAAGCCCAACGGCACACTCGCGTTGCCGCGCAGATGCTTCACCCCAAGCGCCTGCAGGTGTGCCAACGGCGTTAAGCCATCAGCGCGTTTGTTCTCCAACTCACTGACAGCCACGTTGAAGCCCAACGTATCAAAGAAGGCACTTGTGCTTGCGGCCTGACGCGCACCCTCCACTTGCGGACACCCGCTTTTTTGCACGACGTTCAAGGGCGTGGCGTCACAGGCGACGAAACACGCAACGAGACAAACTAGCCGCTTCAACGTCCTTGCCCCCACGAGAAGATCGCGCCCAACGACGCAAGCAACTGCGGCTGCCCCAAACGGCGTTGCTCAACGCCATCGATCTGCAATGAAGCGCCGGATGCAAACCACAGCACATCCGCGTTTAACGACAGGCCCCACTGGTCGTTGACCCACCACACGCTGCCCGCGCCCGCGCCAAACAACGTCGTCACATAAGCCGCATTCGTTGACTGATACGGCAGCGTGGCGCTGCCATGCGCTTGCAGCCTCGCGGCCCCCGCGTGAGCGGCAACGTAAGGTATCACCGCGCGCGTTCGCATCCGCAGAAGGTAGGCACCACTGAGCCAAGCGGATTGCTGTGACATCGTGGCGGCACCGGCAGGGGCTTGGTTTTCGATTGAAGTGCTTACGGGAACAACCGTGGCTTTGATCGCCCATTGGTGCAGCGATAATGCGGCATCCAACCGCAAAGACCGAACGCCATCTGCCTGCGATGCAACCACCCGCGCTGCGCGCACGCCCAACATCCACCTATGTGGCCACAGAGTTTGCGACGTCGGCACAGCTATCCGCGCAGGAGCGACGACTTCAGGGTTGTATCTACGTTCGAGAAAATGTGCGCGCATGATCTCAACCGCGCGAATACTCAACACCGAAGCCGCGTCACCTTCTTGCTCAAGCGCGACCGTGCGTAGCACCCACGTCTTCCGTGTGCCGTCGAACGAAAGCACCTGCACTGACCCTGCTTCGGGAAGGTTCAGCAGCACCAAAGCGCCAAAAGCAAGTTGCTGCGTGGCGGCCGCTTCCAACTGTTCCACAGAAGGCGCAGTTACCACCCACGGTTGAACCCTTGGTGCATAGCTCTCAAGCCGCAGTTCAGCCGCAATCCGCTGCAAAGCGCCTTCAAGGGCCGCCGTCTTTTGCCCAACAGGCTGCAGAATCACAACACGTGCAGACGCACGAGCGTTGAACGACAACACCATCAGAAGAGGCACCAGCGCAACGGCCCGATTGAACATTCGCTAGAGCTTGGGCGCCGCAAGTTGGCGCGCAACCGTGGCGTAAGTGCCTTGCGGAAAACGACTCACATACTCTTGCGCCAAGGCTCGAGCCGCAGCGCGGTCCCCCATGCGGCTCGTGGCCACCATCTGGCGCCCCAAACCCTCAGAGGCAAAGCGGCCCGTCGGTTGTTCCCTCAGATAAAGGCCAAACCACTCTGCCGCGCGCGCAGGCATGTTGTCCACGTCTTCGGCCAGGCGCCCCAGGTGAAAGGCCGCTTCTGATCCAGCGCGCGTGCGAGCAAAGCGCTGGCGTTGAGCCTGAAGCGAGGCGCGCGCAACATCCACATTTTGCTCATAGCGGGCGGCTTCCGCCAGCGCGGCAAGATCGTGCGAAGGCGCCCGTTCCAAGAACGTGCTCAAGCCGTTGGCCTGCACGTGGGCAAGCGCCTGGGCGTAAGAGCCTTTCGCGACCAATTGCGCGACATCCACAATGATTGGCGACTTGCCTCGTGTGCCGCGGGACGCCTTTGAAAGACGCTCACCGTTTGTTGCTTGCGTACCCGGTGGCTCTACACGCGCGGCCCCAGAAGGAGGCGCCACAGCTGCGGGCGCCGGCGCCTCAGCCAGGGTCGGTTGTGCCACATCATCCATTATGTTTGTAATGCGCAGGTCCGCTTTGCTGACGAGCAAACGCTGGCCTTGCGTCAAGAAGGTTTCGTCGGGCACAAGCGGCCCCGTGACGCGGACTTTGCCGTTGTGCATGGTCAACTCAAGTCGCTCGTCCTGTGGTTGCCAGTCGACGCTGAAGTTTGTGCCCACCACTTCGATTTGAAATGGACCAGCCAAAAAATACCAACGAGCGCGCGGCCGATGCACCACAGCCGCGGTCGCACGGCCACGACCTAGCCTCACACTTGCACCATGCGCGGTGATCGCTTGAATCTTTGCCTCGCTTCGAGAAGACAAGGCTACCTGTGTGCCGTCAGAGAAGCGCAACGCGGAGTCGTGTTCACCATCCGCCACAACTTCTTGGTTGGGCGACAAGTGACCGCCAGACAATGCGAATGTCAGTGGCTTCGTGTCGATGTAGAACAGCAGGGCAGCGGCCGCCAGCGCTGGCACCGGCAACAGCAACGCCCATTTCCACGCGCGCACGCGGTGGTGTGTCACAGCATCCAACGACACAAGCTTTACAGGTGATGAACCTTCGCTTGGATACTGGCTTTGGATCAAGGAGGCAACCTTGGCCGCAACTCGTTCGGCGTCTGCTCCCTTTTGTTGTGTCATTGCCCGCCGTCCTGCTGCAGGTAATCGATCAAGAACCGATCGTTGGCAACCACTTTGGATAGGCGTTCTGACACGTGCGCCGCTCGTCTTTTCACGGTGGCCGGCGAAAGATCCAAGGCGGCGGCTACCTCAAGCACATCATGCCCCTCCACATAACGAAGGACGAAGATCATCCGATCAACCACCTTGAAGCGCTCAAGCGCCGAATAAAGACGGTGAAGGGCCAAGCGGGCCACGGGATCTGCGTCTGCGGATTCAACATCGGGCGCATGCCCCGTGGATGTGAGGCTCACCAAGCGACGCAACTTGCGGCGGCGAAGCTCATGCCGCACAGCGTGCACGGTCAAAGTTGCGACGAAGCCGCAGAGGGCACGGGGCTCACGCAAGTTCCTCAGATCGCGGAACACCAGCGCAAAGACATCCTGAATCACATCGTCGACGTCACTGTTGGAAGTGGGGCCCAGCTGGCGCCTGATCATCCGCCGTACCATGGGAACGAACCGCTCCCACAAAGCCCTGTGAGCGCCCGGCAACCCCGCCAGGGCGGCCTGCGCCAACGCCGCATCCTGATCGAGATCATCGACCCGGGCCGGGGGGACCAGGGCCATTCGGGGGGGAGCGTTGGACATGACCAGAGCGTTCATTGTAGGCCCAAAGCGTGCAAACGCACGGAGGCCTCTGTTGAAGGGCCCCGCCGTCCATTCCAGGGCTCATTTTTTTGGGGGCCGTCGCAAGATATTCGAGCGTCATTGTTCTGGCGGTGCTTTTGCCAGGGTGGCCTGAGGGCTGCCATCAACCTGCCTTTAAATGCCCATTGGCGCTATTCTCGCCAACACAAACGTCGGCAGTGACGTTGTCACATTTATGAATACGCGGAAGCTCCCCCTCGAACAGCTGATCGTGCATGGGGCATGGCTGCGGAGGTTCGCCCGTAATTTCTGAGCGAAGCGTCCCTGTTCAGGTCTGTCCCGCCGGAAGATCTAGGTGGCTGGATGTTGGATTGCTGTGACGACGGCCTATAGTGCTCTCCACCAACATGTTCGGCTCACTCTCATTCTCTCCCGCCACGCCTGATGACATCGAGACTTTGGTCGCGATGCGACTTGCGTTTCTCGAAGAGGTCAACGGCGCCCCTGCGCCAGCCTCATTGCAAAGCGAACTGCGCGCCTATTTTAGCCACTCGGTCCCAACGGGAGAATTCGTCGCTCATCTTGCACGCCACGAGAACCGTGTCGTGGCAACAAGCGGCCTCGTGGTTCTGCGGAAGCCGCCCTCGTATTCGAACTTCAACGGCCGCGAAGGTTACATCATGAACATGTACACGCTGCCGGCGTGGCGAGGGTGTGGCATCGCTGCGCGTTTGCTTGATGCCGTCATCACTGCCGCGCAGGCTGCCCTTTGCTGCCGCCTCTCGTTACACGCCGAGCCGCGGGCGCGCCCCGTTTATGAGCGCGCAGGCTTTGTGGCCTGTGGCAAGGAGATGGCGCTTGAGTTTGTGGGCCGAGATGAGATTGAAAGATAGACGACAGCAGCCGCCTAAGAACTCTAGGTAGCAATCATGCTACGTAGCAACCTTGCTACTTGTGGCCCTTCCTCATCAAAACCAACATCGGCATTCGAATCTGCTGCCAAGAGCGCAGAGCAGCAGCCCCGTAAGCGCGCCGTGTTACTACGAGACATCAAGACGTGCTTCTGGACGTACTTCTGACGGCTGCATCCCCGAGACAAAGAACGTTTATGTATCAAAGTGTCGAACAGTAACAACGTGTTGGGCGGCGAACAACCCCTCGCCTTGCGCCCGCCTCAAACCCTGGCCATCCTATCGCGCATGACAACAACGGTGGTAACGGGTGCAAATCGGGGTATTGGGTTGGCGTTGGCAACGCTGCTTAAGCAGCGCGGTGATAACGTGATCGCCACATGCCGCAAGCCTTCTGCCGCGCTTGCTGCATTGCAGGTGGAGGTGATTGAGGGCATCGACGTTGCCACCGCTGCAGGGGTCAGCGCGTTGGCATCCGCCGTGGGCAATCGCCCCGTGGATCTCTTGATCAACAACGCTGGGATCTTGGTGTGGGGCGATTCGCTTGAATCACCTAAGTTCGAGGACATTGAACGCCAATTTCAAGTCAATGCGCTTGGGCCTTTGCGTGTGACGGCGGCGTTGCGAAAGAACCTGCACCCCGGCAGCAAGGTGGCGTTGATCACCAGCCGCATGGGCTCGATCGACGACAATACATCGGGTGGCGCCTATGGATACCGCATGAGCAAGGCGGCGCTGAATATGGCTGGCAAATCGATGGCCGAGGATCTCAAAGCCGCAAACGTCGCCGTGGTGATCCTGCATCCGGGCATGGTGAAAACAGACATGACCGGTGATCACGGCCAAGTTGAACCCATCGATTCGGCACGGGGCTTATTGGCACGCATCGACGAAACCACACTCGCCACCACTGGCAGATTTCTTCACGCCAACGGCCAAACGCTGCCGTGGTGAAGGTGAAAAATTGTTACAGTCGTCCCAATGAATGTTCCGTGGGCGCCGATACTTCTGGTTGCCGAAATCGTTTGGGTTATCGGGATCTCTGTATACGTTGTGCTTGAACGGCGCTCGCCAACAGCGACGCTGGCCTGGATTGTGTTGCTGGGGGCGCTGCCGCTCTTGGGAGCGCCCATCTACTTGTTTGTAGGGCCACGTCGGCTGGAGCGTAAGAAGTTTCGACTTGGTTTGGCGCGCAAGCGAATTGGCAGCATCTTGAGCCTCTGGAAGAAGGCCAAGGCAGATCTGCTATCGATGCAGGGTCAACTGATGCGCGTCGGCGCGCACCTATCGAGCCTGCCGCCTGAAGTGGCTCACGACGTAAAACTCTTTCTCGACGGCGACTCGTGTTACGACGCTTTGGTTGAAGCCATTTCGGGCGCACGACACCATGTGCACCTTGAGTATTTCATCTTTCGTGACGACCAAACGGGCCAACGGATCGTGAATGCCCTCGTCGAACGCGCCAAGGCAGGGTTGCGCGTTCGGCTTCTTGTTGATTCTGTCGGCGCTCGCTTGCGCCGGCCGGCCATGCGCCGGATGCGCGAAGCGGGCGTTGAGGTTCGCATCTTTAATGGTGTGCGGATATTCCGCTTGTGGCGGCGGTTGATGAATTTTCGCACGCACCGCAAGATCGTGGTTATCGATGGCATCATCGGATTCACCGGCGGCATGAATGTCACAGATCACCACAGCTTCCGCGCGTGCGGCAAGGCGGCTTGGCGCGACACCCACGTCAAGATGGCTGGACCCGCCGTACATGGCTTACAGGCAACGTTTCTTGAAAACTGGGTCTTCACCACCGGCGACGATCTCGGGTGCAAGCAAGCTGATCAGTTTGCGTTGTACTTTCCGCCCACCCCACCCGGATCTGAACTATCAGACATCGCGGCGTTTGCCCAGAACACAGACGAGGCCACCAACACGTCAGCCAAAACCACGCAGACAACTCAGATCGTGGCTTCGGGCCCTGACGGAAACACGTATGCCATCGAAGCTTTCTACTTCGCCGCAATCACAAGTGCGCACGAACGCCTATGGTTGACCACACCATACTTTGTGCCTGGCGAAGCGATCTTGGCGGCCATTGCGAGTGCGGCCGAACGTGGCGTCGATGTGAGGTTGCTGCTGCCTCGGCGCACCGATTCAGCACTGGTAGACGCGGCCGGCCGCACGTTTCACGACCAGCTTTTGGATGCCGGTGCGCGCATCTATCTTTACGAGCCGGCAATGTTACATGCGAAGACCGCTGTCGTCGACAACGCCTTGGCCATCGTGGGCACGGCCAACCTCGACAACCGCAGCTTCAGGTTGAACTTCGAGGTTATCGCGGCGTTTTACGGGGGATCCTGCGTGACTGATTTGGCTCGCGCTTTTGAGGCCGACCTGGCGCACGCTACTTTGCAGAAACGTCACGAAGCAAAATCGCCGTTTGTTCCGCGTCTTGTGGCCTCCTTTGCGCGCTTGCTTGCGCCCCAACTTTAACAAGGTGCAGATCAAGCTTGAGCTCGGCTTGTGCGCCGCCGATACGGTAGAGCCATGGACCGACGCCGCGTCTTGCAAAGCCTTGTTTCAACCTGTGCGCTCATTGCATTGCCTGTAAGCCGGGTCTCTGCGGGCGGCCCCAAACACAAGCAGAAGCCTCACAAAGGCGGCGGCCCTAAGGGAGGTACGCCCCCCGGGCAAGCGCGAAAAGCGAAGTACAAGGTGGAGGTGGCGCCGCCCGCGCCCGTGGTGGAGCGCCGGCCTGAGGCGCCTTCGCCACGGCATATCTGGGTGCCTGGGTATTGGGCGTGGACCAATGATCGCCACGTTTGGGTTTCAGGCATGTGGAGTATGCCGCCCGAGCAGAATGTGGTTTGGGTTGCACCTCAGTGGGTCAACGAAACCGGATCGTGGCTGTTCTTCGAAGGGCAATGGTCGGTTCGGCTGCGCTGAAACAGCGTTCGCCACTTGCGGAGTGCAGAACGCATCGGGACGCGCTCAGCTGGAAGACGACTTGAGCGCTGGTCGTGTGTTGCCCGTTCTTTAAGTGCGAAACACAACCACGCGCACCGGGCCGCGCGCAAACGGCGGCTGCGGTTTGGGTGGCCACGCTTGCGGCGGAATGTATTCCACAGCCACGGGCGTTTCGTGATCCGCATACGGATTCACAAAGCGCGCAGCGCGCAATTCGGCGCCACTGGCGAGCCACACGAAGAACGCTACTGCCACCAGTTGCAGGTGCAAGGTCACAAGGCCCACGCCGCCCAACACCAACGCCAAACCGCGCGCTACCTTCACCGCCACGCGGGTGGCAGATCCATAACCCATGCGCATCGACAGCAGCGCGCGCAAGATGCGGCCCCCGTCCATGGGCAAGGCGGGCACCAAATTGAAGAGAGCGATGCCCAAGTTGATGATCGCGACCCAGGCGAGCGCGGAGCTATCAATCAACGAAGCCACGGCGTAGCTTAGGCCTGCAAGAGCAAACGATACGGCGGGGCCAGCGGCGGCGATGGCGATCTCGTCGCCAGGGCGGCGGGGCAGGTCTAAGATCTTCGCCGCACCGCCGAGAAAACCAAGTTCGATTTCCTTCGTCCGAACGCCAAGCTGCCGCGCCACCAAGGCGTGCCCCAACTCGTGCGCCACCACGCTGGTGAACGCCACGGCCATCAAAGCCACGCCTGGCAAGCCGCCAAACCACAGCCACACGGCGCCGAGCAAAATCAAGAACGATAAGTTCACCTTGATCGGGAAACCGAAGATGCGGCCAACCTGAAAACTTCGCATGTGTACCACGGAAGCACCCTGGCAGGCGCGTCAATCACGCGCTTCGTCGAAGTAACGTGCGGGTATGCCAATCGATGACCGTGATCGTACCTGGCTGCACGAATTCGGGCTGGCCCAACCGGTGACACAACAAACGGATGACGCCGCCGTGGGTGAACAAGAGATGACGGCCAGGCGGCAATTCATCAATGAAGCCCACCACACGCTCCTCAAGCTGCATTAGCGATTCGCCCCCCGGTGCTACGAAGCCATCGAACGCCAAAAGCGCGTCTTTGTGTTCTGTGGCCAAGGTGGTCCACGGCAAACGATCCAGCTCACCAAAATCGATTTCACGCAGCCGCCGGTCCGCGGGCACGGGCCCATACCCCAGCTCCGCCGTGCGCACCGCCCTTAACAAATCTGACGACCAGGCTTGATCGAACAGCTCCCCCGCCAAACGTTCACGCAAGGCGCGCGCTTGGGCTTCGCCCACCTCTGTGAGGCTCACGTCATCCCAGCCGGCCAGAAGGCCATCGCGGTTGCTGGTGGTTTGACCATGCCGGACCAACCAAAGCTCTTTTACAGGACCAGTAGACGGCGCGTTCATGGTGACTACAGTCTACGCGGCTTCGCCGGGGCTGCCCATGGCGTGGCCTTGCCCACGGACAATCCTGCATTACACTGCAGGCCACATCGACGCCCACGCGTCATAACCCGCACAACCTTTCGGACCATGTCGCAAGAAACACACAACTTCCAGGCCGAGACGAAGCGGCTGTTGGATCTGATGATCCACTCCTTGTATTCCAACAAAGACATCTTTCTGCGCGAGCTTATCTCGAACGCGTCGGATGCCTTAGACAAGCGACGCTTCGCCGCGTTGACCGAGCCGGCCATCGCCGAAGACAACCTGCATATTCGTCTGGATGTGGATACGCCGACGCGCACGCTTTCCATCCGCGACAATGGCATCGGCATGACCAAGGAAGATTTGGTCAACAACTTGGGCACCATCGCGCGCTCGGGCACCAAAGAGTTTTTGGAACAAGTTTCTAAGAGCGACGCTCAATCGCGACCTGACTTGATCGGTCAGTTCGGCGTGGGCTTTTACTCGAGCTTCCTGGTGGCCAATCAAGTGACCGTGGTGTCGCGCAAGGCCGGCACGACGCTCGCGCACAAGTGGGTTTCCACGGGCGACGGAAGCTATACGATCGAAACTGTGGACGACGCCCCCGTGGGCACCACTGTGAGTTTGTTGTTAAAGCCTGCCAACGACGACGAAGGCATCGGCGATTACACCAACACGTGGACGTTGCGCCAGTTGGTGCAAAAGTATTCCGACTTCGTTGCGTATCCCATCATCACGCAACAGCGCAAGGCGCCCACCGGCGACGGCGACGACAAGACCATCGAGTTTGAAGACAAAACGCTGAACTCGATGAAGGCCATCTGGATGCGTCCTGAAAAGGAAGTGACAGATGAGGAATACCAGCAGTTTTACCGCCACCTCACGCATGATTGGCATGATCCCGCGGGCCGCGTGCTGACGAAGATCGAAGGCACAATCGAGGCGCGCGCGTTGCTGTTTGTGCCATCCACGGCGCCTCGCGATCTGTTCCGCCCCGATATGTCACGCGCTGGCGTGCACCTTTACGTCAAACGCATCTTCATCTTGGACGAATGCACGGAGCTGCTTCCCAACTACTTGCGCTTCGTGAAGGGCGTGGTGGACGCCGAAGATCTGCCGCTCAACGTTTCACGCGAGGTGCTGCAAAGCAACGGGCAAGTGCGCGTTATCAAGCGGCAGCTGGTGAAGAAGACGGTGGAGTGGTTCGCCAAGAAGCTCACCGACGATCGTGCGGGTTACGAAGCGCTGTGGAAAGAATTCGGTGCTGTGTTGAAGGAAGGTCTGCTGCACACGCCCGAGCGCAACGAGAAGGTTTTGGACTTGGTTTTGGCCACGTCCGTGCAGAAGACCGGCTCGCTCATCTCGCTGCAGGAGTACGCTGACGCGTGCAAGCCCGAGCAAGAGGCGATCTATTACCTCACCAGCCCCACGGCCGATTTGGCCTTGAATTCGCCGCACCTCGAGGCGTTTAAGGCCAAAGGCATCGACGTTTTGATCTTCACGGATCCGGTTGATGAGATGTGGCTGCAAGACAACCACGAGGGCTTCGGCGGCAAGAAGTTCGTGGCCGCTGACGGCAGCGACGTGAAGCTGCCTGAAGGCGAAGAAGCCAAGAAGGCCACGGAAGAGAACAAAGCCACGTTCGCGGATTTGCTTTCCGCCGTACGCGCGTCCTTGCAAGACGACGTCAAAGACGTGCGCCTTTCCGATCGGCTCACCAACTCCGCGGCGTGCCTTATCTCCGACAAGGGCGACATGACGCCGCAAATGGAACGCTTGATGCGCCTATCCGGTCAAAACGTGCCGCGCACCAAGCGCATTTTGGAGATCAACCCCACGCACCCTGCTGTGCTCAAGCTGCAAGAGCGCTGCAAATCCGACAAAGACAGCAGCGGCTTCAAGGACCTAACAACGCTGCTTTACGGGCAGGCGTTGCTGGCAGAAGGCGGGCACCTGGAGAACCCGGCGGCGTTCGCGAAGCTCGTGACTGAGCTGATGGCGCGAGCGTAAGGCGTAAACACAACAGCGGGCGCGTATTCTTAGGCGCCCGCTGGCACCAAGTGAACAGGCGCCGTCTTTGTAAGCCATAGCGTTGCAGCGGCGTGACGGCTTCGCGACATTCATGTCAGGTGCCATTTGGCAATTCGAGAGATTTGGTGCGCGTGGGCAGCAAATACATCCAGAAACTGCGCATTTATCTTGGCCCACCCATTGCACAATACCAATGGATGCCAACACCGCCGAACAAGACCCAAACGACTCTGTCTGATCTTCCCCTACAGGAACAGCAAGCCATTCGCCTGCGAGGGGTGCTCAAACGCGCGTTGCAAGAGGCAATGGCAATAGGGGTAGGGCTTGGCATTGGCGTGGGTGTCGCGGCCTGCGGGAGCGACCCTATTTCAGGGCCCACGGGAGGCACGGCCGGTGTTCCTGGCAGCGGTGGCCAAGGCGGGCAAGCTGGTGGCGGGCAAGGCGGCAAAGGCGTCGCGCCGACCATCTGCCAAGAAGCGCAGGGCTTGCTCGGCTGTGACCCGCAACAGGTGATGCCCGATTTTGCCCGCTTTCGTCCCACCAAAAGTGTGAGCTATTGGGCGACGGGCCGCGGCCGAACGATTCAACTTGAACACGGCCGGTCGTGCGCCAACGAAGCTCAACCGCAAGAGTGTCAAAGCGAAATCAACGACGCCATCAGCCAGTTCGTTCGTCCGCCGTCGCAAATCCCTGACGGAGGTTGTGAATTTGGTGGCTGCGATCCCGGCGAGTCATTCTTATTGGCGAAGAGTGAACAGGGCATCACCATCATGAAGACGGCCGAGGCGCTGGCGCAATTCTTGGCACCCATCGACACAGTCGCGGAGGCGTCAGCTGTAGCGCAGTATTTTTCCGCTTCGAGTTTGGAATGCAGCGACAAACGGTCCGGTGTGACATGCGACGGCGATGCTTTTACGGTCGTCGCGTTTCAGGCCGTGTGCAGCGGAACGGACTCATGGTTGAAAATCAAGGTGCCTCACAGCGGCGCTGCGCCCACAACCGAAGTGATCGAAACCAAGCGCAGTGGGTGTGCCATCGGCCGCATTCCAGATGGCTGCGACACACAAAACGCCCCGCAGGCGAGGTGGGGATCGTTGGCAGAGTTTTGGTCGGAGTGCGCTGGGCTTGAAGCCGCATCCATACCGGCCTTTCACATGCTGGCCGAAGATTTGCGGCGTCTCAACGCGCCCCATGGCTTGATTGCGGAGGCCTTAAGCAGCGCTGAAGATGAAACGCGGCATGCGGCGGTTGTGTTTGAGCTTGCCGCACGAGCGGGGGGCACGTCACAAGACGTGCGTGTGCCGAGGCGCGCGCCGAAATCGCTCTTCGACATGGCGCATGAGAACGCCGTGGAAGGTTGCGTGCGCGAAACCTTCGGTGCGTTCGTCGCGGCCTACCAAGCGCAGGCCGCTTCTGATCCGCGCGCCAAGGCCGTGTTCGCCCGCATCGCCGAGGATGAGCTGAAACACGCCGCGCTTTCTCACGCCATCGCCACATGGGCCGGGCCGCAGTTGAGCGATGGCGAACGCGCTCTCATCGACAGGGATCGGAGCCAATTGATTGCACAACTGCGCCGTGCAACAGCCACACAACACGCACCGGAAGTCTATGAAGCCGCCGGTTATCCCTCAGGCTCTGTCGCGCTACGCATGCTGGACGTTCTCGAGACAAACGTGTGGAGCTAGCAGCGCACCTGGTTGATGGCGGGCGCGTTCGCGAAAGAGAGTGAGGGCTCTCGCACGACACGCTAGCCCACTCGCTCACCCAGCACGCAGAAACCATTGCCGAAGGGGTCACTGCAGAACGCGACCGGCCTGGGGCCTTGGGTGCGAAACTCATTTTCGATCGATCCGCCCAGCGAGCGCACCCGGTTCAGCACGTCGTCGAAATCATGAACGTGCAGATCAAGGTGCACCGGGGTCCAATGGCGTTCGTAGCGGCGCTGGTCGACGCCGCCTGCGGAGCTTTTGCTGCCTGCCTGCTTTTCATGCATGCACACGGTTACGTTGTTGGCATCGAGCACGGCCATGGTGGCAAATGGCCGCGCTGTTTCCACAAAGCCGAAGACTTCGCCATAAAACTGCAAACCCGCCTCAAGCTCCGGCACATCGATGCTGACGTGGACACTGGGCCTGGGTGTGGGCTGGACGTTCTCGTTGCTCATCAGGCCCTCACCCATCCCGAAACACGTTCAAGCCGCTGGTACGATGCTTCCATTCCTTGATCCATGCCGGTGGCCAGCATTGCTTTGCGGGTTTCAGCGTCGGGCAGCGACATGCGCATGGTCATAAGTGTCCCTGAGCCATCGGCCACGAAAGTTGTGGTCACATGGTTGTCGGGCGTTGGATCCGGCATGTGCATTCGTTCAACGTGCACAATGCGATGCGGGGGCTCTAGTTCAAGCAATTCGCCGGTAAGGAAAAAGCTGGCGCCCTCGCCGTTGGTCCACTCATAGCGGATCTTGCCACCAGGTTTATTCTCGTTCACACACACTGGCATCGTCCAACCATCAGGGCCAAGGCACCACTGCTGGATCAACTTCGGATCCGTGTGCGCGCGGTACACCGCCTCAGGCGAGGCTTCAAACCTTCGCTTCACGATCACATGCGTTTCGCCTTCAGTCGTCAGCACCAATTCGCTCATGGCCTCTCTCCCTTTTTCGTTTGTGTGGCTAAAAGTTGGTCCAGGCGTCGATAGTTGGTTTGCAGCGCTCGTCGCAGCATCTGCAGGTATTGATCGAGCTCAAGCAGCGCTTCGGGCGCGAGGCGACACGGACGTTTGGTTCCATCAGTGCGTTGAGTGATGAGCCCTGCGTCTAACAGCACACGGATGTGGCGCGAGATGGCCGGCTGCGAAATCGCGAAAGGTTCCGCAAGTTCGTTCACAGTGGCCTCCCCCTGCGCCAGCCGCGCCAGGATTGCCCTGCGGGTCGGATCTGCAAGCGCGGTAAAAGTGCGCGCCAACGTTTGAGCTTCCTGCACCGTTAATCTATAATCTTTACGTTATATAACTTCAAGATTATTCTTTTGCCATCACGCCACCGAAGCTGCTGGTGTTTTCACGCATTGTTATTGCGAAGCTGCACCTAGGGATACAACACGCAAAAAAGCCGACCTTAGGGCCGGCTCATTGCTGTTGTTGCTGCGCTTCGCTTACGACTTCAGACCGATGTCGTCCACGCAAAACATACTGCCCACTTCGCGAATCTCCACTTTGATGAGATTGTCCCAACCCGAGAATGTAGGCGCTACGTTTGCGGTGCTGGCATTGTTGGTGGTGGCCGGAATCGTGACCGTCATTTGCTTTCGCATGCTTGATCCCTTCACATATCCAGTGATGGTTGCAGTCGAAGCGGCTGTATCGAAGCGGTGGTTCAAGCGTAACGCCGTCAATGAGAAGGGTTCGCCACCATTCTTCGTGATCACAACGTGCTCGCGGTCGCCGCCAGGGCAAAGACGGCGGCCACCATGGTTATCCACGACTTCGAGCCTGCCAGATGTTGACCAAGCAACGCCGTTTGAGAAGTCGAAGCTGCCCGACCTGCTCCAGACTTCACCTGGCGACGAGGTCTTAAAGCCCGTCGTATCGGTATCGAAGTTGAAGGTATTCACTGCAAAATTTTGCGTGACGGATCCGTTGTAGTTGCTGTTCACGTACGTCGTCATCACATTCAACCACGAACGTGTCCAATAAGCATAAGGCGCGTCTGATGCTTGGCATTGACTGTAGTCAACGTGTTCGCCGTCCCCTATGTCTTTGGTTTGGCAGAGCTTGTCCGCGCGCGCCGAGTACCAGCCAGACTCGTCCGGGCGGTATCCTTCGAATGGCCTATACGGATTGCTGGAGCTTGCGCCCAACCTGCCAGGAACGCTCGCCTTGAACGCGTTGCCCTTGACGTAAAAAGCCAAAGGCGGGTTCTGCGCAATGACGTTGCCAAAGAACACACCCTCTTGCATGGCAGCGTCGCTGCCGGACGCGTACGGCATGCTCATGCCTACAGACGGCATCACATTTGGATCCGCGTTGACGAAAATCGGCACACGGTTGCCGGTGCTGTTCAGGTGAGACAATAGACAGGCCGTGACCCTCTGTTGGCAGCCAGTGTCACAAGCTCCCGCCTTCCATCCTGAGCCTATGCCCAAGCCTCCGTAATAGCGGTACCAAGTGCCATAGTTGTCCTGCTTATCGAAGTAGTCGCCGCTCGAAAGAGCACACTTCGCAATGTACTCAACAGTGGCTCGCCCACCGGTGGTGGTCATGAGGCCATTGGATGTGGCGAGGCCGTTCGACGTCGCAAGGCCGTTCGACGTTGCTAGCCCATTTGACGTCGCCAATCCATTGCTCGTTGCCAAACCATTGAGGGCCGTTAGGCCGTTCACGGTTGCTAAGCCGTTGGTGGACTTGATGCCTTGTGTTGTTGGATCTCCCATCAACATCACACCATCAGACGCCCCGCATGCTGACCCACAAACAGCCAAACCGAATCCCAAAGCCCATACATTGCGCAATTTGCCCGTCCTCCTTGGCCGCACCCTGCAGCCATTGGTGATACAGCAAGGACCGCGCCACAGCTTCGGTCGTCACAAATCACGCACTTACAAGGCTTTGTGTTTGTTGAGGTGTTGTGCACCCGACAACAGATGTCGACGGTCGCACAACAGCTGATTCGGCCGTTCGTTGGCGGCGTTCAAGGTTCGTCAAGAACTGCCGAGGACCTCCATGTGGAAGATCGGGGCGGGCAGACCCTGAAGGGGCGGTTCGAACTCGGTCAGAGGGTCGGACAAGGGGCCATGGGCACGGTGTGGCGCGCGCTTGATCGGCAAACGTCACAGACTGTGGCGGTTAAGCTCCTCAAGACTCAAAGCCCTTCGGCCACCGCCTCGTTTCTCCGCGAGATCGAAGCGCTAGGAGAGCTTCGCCACCCTCACATCGTCGCCTATGTTGATCACGGGCTGGCTGAAACGGGTGAGCCCTATCTTGCGATGGAGTGGCTTGCCGGCTGCGACCTGCAAAGCTATTTGCTGAAGCAACAGCTGACAAGCGATCAAGCTCTCTGCCTTGCAAGCCAAGTTCTCTCGGCGCTTCACGTGGCACACGGCCGCGGCATTGTTCATCGCGACCTCAAACCGGCGAACATATTTCTGTGCGACGGAAGTCCCGAGCGAATCAAAGTTCTAGACTTTGGCGTTGTGAAACGGCTGTTCGATGCGCCTGCAGGTGGACAGCGCCTTGCCATCGGCACCCCGCTCTATATGTCACCCGAACAGGCGCGTGGGCTGCCCGACATCGATGGACGCTCCGACCTATTCTCGCTGGGTTCCGTGCTGTACGAGGCTGTGTTTGGAACCGCTCCCTTCTTCGGGGAAACGTCAATGGCGGTCCTTGCCAAGGTGTGCGTGGACGAGCCAACGCCACTTGAGAAGATCTGCCCTCACGCCTCCACCAGCCTGTGCCGTTTGGTTGGCTCGCTACTCATCAAAGCCCGCGCACACCGATCACCCAGCGCCACTTCCGCGTTGGCCTCACTCCGCGATGCCACGGCGCGCGCCAACGAGCTCCAAGCCCCTGATTCACTGTCGCTTGATGAGCAACGAGTCGTGGCCGTCATAATGTCCCGACGAGAACAAGGTTCGGCGCACCCAACATCATCTGTCGCCAGCGCTTCGCTGCCAAAGCACGTTCAAGAGGGTGTGACGGCGTTTGGTTTTGCGGTGAATCAACTGATCGATGGAACGCTGTTGCTAACTTGCAGTGGCAAGGCAACCGCACCGGAGCTGGCGGTGAAGGCCGCCCGTTGCTCGTTGACCTTGAGGAGGCACTGGCCTAAGTCCTCGATTGCTATCTCATTGGGCAAAACGGTGGTCCGGCAAGGGCTGCCTTTCGGCAAACTGGTGGACGAAACCAGCCAGCGGCTTTCATCGACGGGACCGGGGGAGATTTCCACGGATGAAGAGACGGCGGGACTCATGAGCCGCACCTTCGCGGTTCGAAGCCACCGCGACGCTTGGCTTCTGGTCGACGACGCATTCGCCACCCCCCTGCCAGTGTCGACGCAGGCAGAGCGAAGTTTTGTGGGGCGCCGCGAGGAGATGGCCGCGATGCTGCGGAAATTTGCACGCAGCGTAGAGCGACATCAACTTGAGATAGCCGTGTACACAGGGCCGGCTGGCGTGGGCAAGTCCCGCATGGCCGCAGAGTTCCTATCGACTGTGAGGCAACGCAAGGAACGGTTCGTGGTTTGGCAAGCCCAAGGAGATGCACTACAGACCGCATCGCCACTGCGTTTCGCTCGACAGCTCGCCATGAGCGCCTTCCAAGTTCAAGAGGACACACCCAGGAAGAATCGTCGCGAACTGGTGGAAAGATTTTTCACGAAACAGGGCGACGAGCACGAGGGCAGCCGCGTGTATTTGGCAGACCTCATCGGAGCCACGCCGACCGGCGATTCCGAGAACGCCTTAAAATCGGCGCGTAGTGATCCCAGGTTCATGGCGGAACAAATGGCCTTGGCTTTTGGGGACATGATCCGTGCCGCGTGCACGAATCATTGTGTTGTTGTGCTCCTTGACGACATCCATTGGGCCGACCATGCGTCGGTAAAGCTATTGAACAGCGCGTTCCAGTCTGCAGGCAGGCAAAGCTGCTTCGTCATCGGTTTGGCACGCGCTGAGCTCAATGACATTCATCCTGACATCTGGAAAGATCGGTCAATCCATAAATGCAACCTTGAACCGTTGAACCGCGTCGAGTCAGAACAGCTCCTAAGCCAGGTGCTGGCAACGGATCGAGCGGAGACAGCGGCTTGGATAGCGGAGCGCGCCGAGGGTAACCCCTTTTTCATTGAGGAGCTGGCACGAACGCTAAAGCGGCGCGGAAAGACCCAGATCCCTGACGCTGTGCTGGGGACAGTGCAAGCGCGTCTCGATGATTTGCCGGCGTCGGCCCGACGCGTGCTCCGCGCAGCCAGCATATTCGGGCGCACATTCCATCGGGATGGCTTGCTGCCTTTGCTTGGCAGCGATGATCAGAATACGTTGGAGCATTGGCTCACCCTTCTCGCAGAGGAGCAAATACTGGGGGACAGCGCCGCTGGCACCATCGTCTTCAAGCATGATCTGATTCGGGAAGCCACGTACCAAAGCCTGACAGACGGCGATCGCGTTTTGGGACACAAGCTGGCAGGGCAGTGGTTGGAGGAGCAAGGGACTTCTCCCGTTGCTGTGCTGCTCGAGCACTATAGTCGCGCTTGTGATTGGCCAAAGTCATGCGTCTTGGCACAAAAGGCGGCCGACCACGCCTACAGCGCAGGCGATCTTGAGGGTGCGATCTGCTTTTGTCAGAAGGCCATCGCATACAATCCAGAGCCAGCACAAGCGGGCACGGCGAGACTGACGGAAGCCACATGCTACCGATGGCTGGGGAAAATGCAGCAGGCTTGGGAGCCAGCTCAGTTGGCAATGAAGCTGTTGCCTGAAGGCTCGGCGGCTTGGTTCAAAGCGATTGATTGCAGTGCAGGAATTCTTGGAGAACGAATCCACCACAACGACGTGTGGGCTTTGGCAAACAAAGCGCGACGGGCCATCCCACAGGACGCCGAGGCCTTTAACGAGCGCTGTATTGCGTTCGCCGACCTCGCCGGTTGTTTCATTGATGCGGGTATGCTCGACGATGGGCGAGCGCTGGCGTTCGAGGCTGAAAATGCGGGATCGAACGTGCTGCGCCATGAGACGAAGAACCAGATTCTTAATGCCCAAGCGAAGGTGGAACGTCGACAAGGGCAGCTGGGGCTGGCGCGAAAAAGCAACGAAGCGGCGCTTGCCGAGGCCATTAAGGCGGAGAACACGTTATTGGAGGCGAATTCCCGCAATAATCTTTCGGCTCTGCTTCTTGAAGTCGGCATGCTCGAACAAGCGCGGTTGCACCTCGAACATAGTCTTGTGTTCGCGCGCAAAATTCGATCAAGGTTTTTCGAGGGCATTACGCTTGCCAACATTGGCCAATCGCTGCTTTTCGATGGTCGCCTTGGTGAAGCCGATGGCGCATTGGAACAAGCAGCAAGCTGCATTGAAGGCCAAGGGCTGGCGTGGATCGAGCTGGGCGTGGGGCTCTACAGGGCGCACCTCGCGATCATGAGAAAGCGGCCCGAAGCGGCAACGCCATTTATCGCTCCCTTTCTTCAAAACACATCTCTTGTGCCTCCATACCGATCATACGCGCTGGGTCTGGCCTCACAGATGGCGCTATTCGAAAATGACGTGACCAAAGCCTTGTCATTGGCAGATGAGGGCTGCCGCTTGATAGACGATCTGAGCGTCTTGCCGGAAGAAGGCGAAATGTATGTGCGGCTTGCGCTTGCAGAGGCCCTGCTTGCCGCGCGCGATACAGACGCCGCACACCGTGTGCTCCTACGGGCCACCGCGGCTCTGGAGGTTAAGATACGCGAAATGAGCGATGCGGAAATGGAGTCTGCGTTTCTCAACCTTCCGACGCACAAACGGCTATTCGAGCTATTGAACGCCATGGAAACAGAATGCACCCGGGGCGACAATATGAATGAAATCGCGCCAGCGTCGTAAACGCACTGACGCCGCCACGGTGTGCGCCACTCGCCCGGCCTACCGAATGTGCTGCGCGATTTTCGCGGCCACCTTGATGAACGCGTTGCTGAAGTCTTTGTCGCAGATGCTTTCAAGGCTGCCGTTTGCGCCGAAGGCTTGCACGAATTCGCCGATGCGAAGGCTGGGCGCGGCTGTGCCGTCGATGCCTGCATTGCAAACCGGCTCAACGTCTAACAAAGACGATCCCTGGGGCTGCATCAATGAAACGAAGGCATAGGTGGCGTTCGCCCGATCGCCGGGCACGCCCGTGATCGCCGAGACGATGATCTGCTCTGGCGCGCGCTTAAGCCCCAGCACAAAACTGGTGAGTTCCTGCACATCAATCAGTCGACCGCGTGGCGCCGCGACACAGTTCTGCAGCGGCGTCATGAATGGGTTATTGGGAGGTGGAGCACCATTGCACAGGTGACCTGCGATGTTGCAGCGGAGGGATCCAGTTTGGCCGTCCCCGAAGGCAGGGTCGGTATAAAAATCGGAGACCGAGGGACCTGAGCAATCGTCCTCGTCGGTGACCATAATGATCACCAACAGTGCATCCTTGCGAAGAAAACCGGCATTGCTAGGCGTGAAAGTTTCCGCCAGCGCGACCCGTATCGATTGCAATTGATGCTCAAAGCCGCATCCAGACGTACCTAGATCGGCGATGCAGGCAAAGACGTCTTCCAGCTTTCCGGAGAAATTCTTCTGTGTGTCGCCATTGAGCGAGATCAGGAAGTTGGACTGCGCGTTAAGCCCGCAGCCCTTCTTCACTTGCAGTTGACCTCTGTCGCCTCCCGGCCGGTTGCAGGCCGGGTTGCCCGAAATGAAGACATTGCCCGCGCCAACGTCACTTGAGATGACGCCGATGTGCAGGTTGGGCAAACCGCCCGGAAGCGCGCGTAAAGCGTCGATCAACGTTGGAAAGCTTTTGCGTAGCTTGGCCTGCTCTTCCCTCATCGACCCCGAGTTATCCACCATGAACAGAATGTCGACGTCGCGGTTCATCGGTCTCACCACGATGGCGCCACCCATGCCGCCGCTTTGCCCCGCGATCCCACCACCCGTGCCGCCGCTTTGTCCCGCGATCCCACCACCCGTGCCGCCGCTTTGTCCCGCGATGGCTCCGCTGCCGATGATGCCGCCGCCACCTCCGTCGCCCTGACCTGAGCCTCCGCCACCGGCGGCGGCTCCACCGCTGCCGCCGCCACGCCCACCCGAGCCCGCGGCGTTGCCTGCAAGGGAAACGCACGTTTGCGCAAGGCACACCAGACCTGTTTCGCATGTGCCCGCGTCCGTGCACGGGCAACCTGATGAAGGCGCCACGCAGGCCTCCAAAGCTCCGTCATCATTTTTGCAAGCGACCCCGAGGGTCAGGGCGAGCCAAACGCCCACGATAGAAAGGATGGTTGATGGTCCTGCGATTATCGAGCGTGTTTGCGCCATTCGGAATGCCCCAGATCATGAGGGGGTGCCGAACCGGGTGTCGCAACAAAAGATTAAAATGCAAGCCGGCGAGGGCCCACGAGCGCGGCGCTGCGTTCGTCCACACAGCCTCCCCAAAACGAGCAAAGGCGCCCGCTTTCACAGGCGCCCGCTCGGGCCAACCAGGTTCGAACGACTATTCCCGATCGATCGGGTGACGTGGGGTCCAAGCCGCGGCTTGTTCCTTGGTCATGCGACGGCGCAAGAACGCAGGCGTATCAAGTTCGCTCTCGAAGTGACCCATCTCGCCACTGAAGGCGGGCGTGGAGTAATCGGGCGCCCAGCGGCCAGCGGCAGGTTGTGGGCTAGCCGATCGTGCGACGGGGGCCGGGGCGTGGATCACCGGGCGTGATTCAGGCGCCGCTTCCCATTGCGGTGCAGGGCCAGACACTTGCCCGGCATGCCCTTGGTGCATCGAGCCCACGGGCACGGGGTTGGGCGTGCGTTCGTACTGCGCATAATCAGGTGCAGGCGGCGTGAATGCCGGGTTCGAGCCGTAGCGCAAAGTAACCGCGTGGGGATTGGGAGCCGGCGTCTGTGGCTCTTGCGGAGCCGTGTTGTCCCAACCCATCCCGTAAGGTGATCGATCGGTTGATTCACCGGCGGGCTCTGCGTAAGCGGCAGACGCTTCGAGCTCGGCATACGGATCTTGCGATCGATCCTGCAGTCGCTCTTGAGGCCGCGCTTGCTGTGGCACGGGTGCGTACTGTTGTGTGCGCACGTCGTGCACGGCGTGATGTTGCGCGTAGTTTTGGGGCGCGCTGTTTTGCATCGGTAAAGCCATTTGCTCACGGCGTGCGGGTGGACGTTGCGTGTTGCGTCCGTCGTTCACGTCAACCGCGGGCGCCGTTTGGAAACCCGTGGCGATCACGGTGATGCGCACTTCGTCGCGGCAGTTCGGATCGATCACAGAGCCGAAGATGATGTTGCACTCGGGATCCGCCGCTTCGTGCACCAAGGAGCAAGCCTCTTGCACTTCAGCCAAGGTCAAATCAGGGCCACCCGTGATGTTCACCAAGATGCCCGTGGCGCCATTGATTGAAACGTCCTCAAGCAAAGGCGAGTTGATCGCCATGCGTGCAGACTCGATCGCGCGCTTTTCACCCGTGGCGCGGCCCGTGCCCATCAAAGCGCGGCCCATGCCGGTCATGATCGTTCGCACGTCGGCAAAGTCGACGTTGATAAGGCCGGGGACCATCACCAAATCGCTGATGCCGCGCACAGCGTTCAAACAAACCGCGTCGACCATCGAGAACGCGTCTTTGAGTGCCGTCTTCGTGCCAGCCAGGCCGAGCAATCGATCGTTCGGGATCACGATCAAGGCGTCCACGGCTTTGGCCAAGGCAGCGATGCCGGCCAACGCGCGCTTTTTGCGTTGCATGCCTTCAAACGCAAAGGGCTTGGTCACCACGCCCACCGTCAAAGCACCCAAGTCGCGCGCCACTTGCGCAATCACAGGAGCCGCGCCAGTGCCGGTGCCGCCGCCCATGCCGGCCGTCACGAACACCATATCGGCGCCCGTGAGGATCTCGGCCATGCGTTGTGCGTCTTCCAACGCCGCCGCCGCACCGATGTCGGGGTTCGCCCCGGCGCCCAAGCCTTTGGTCAAGCCACGCCCAATTTGAATTTTGGTCGGTGCAAGGTTGGCGCTCAGCACTTGGCAGTCGGTGTTCGCCACCACGAAGTCGACGCCCTGAATGCCGGCCTCGATCATGGTGTTGATTGAATTACCTCCACCACCACCTACGCCCACCACCTTGATCACTGGTTGGCCGGTTCCCGAAACGTCGTCGAATTCGAGCATGCGAAATGTATCTCCCTTATATCCAGGAATCTCACGTGACCGCTTGCGACCAAAATTTTCGATCACAAATCGTGCCTACCTGAACATGCGTTGCCCCTCAATGGTTTCAAAGGGATACGCAGAAGGAACGGCTTAGAACGTGTTCGAAATCATGCGGCGGAACTTCTCGAAGAAGCCGCGGCGCCGTGGACCTTCGGCGTGCGTGTCCATGCCTTGTTGTTGCGCACCGTAAAGCACCAAGCCCACGCCGGTGGCGAATGAAGGCGTTTTCACCGCGTCTGCCAAGCCGCCCACGCTCTTCGGCATGCCCACGCGCACAGGCAGGCCCAAGATCTCTTCGGCCAATTCAGCCATACCCGGCAATTGCGTGGCGCCGCCGGTGATCACCGCGCCCGACGCCAGCATGTCCTCGCAACCAAGGCGCGCGATCTCGCCTTTGACGAGCGCAAAGATCTCTTCCACGCGCGGTTGGATGATGTCGCGGCAAAGCATCTGGCGCGACAGCACGCGCGGTTCACGCCCGCCCACCGAAGGCACTTCGATGGTTTCGCCTTCTTGAACCATGCTGGCCGTGGCGCAACCAAAGTGATGTTTAATGCGTTCCGCTTCGTGCGGCGGCGTGCGCAGACCAAACGCGATGTCGCTGGTCAATTGGTGGCCGCCGATCGGCAGCACGGACGTATGTGCCACGGCGCCATCGCAAAACACGGCAATATCCGTGGTGCCGCCGCCGATGTCGATCAACGCCACGCCCAAACCCTTTTCGTCTTCTTCGAGCACCGCTTCGCCCGAGGCCAAGGGCTCAAGCACGATGTCCAGCACTTCCAAATCCGCGCGGCTGCAGCACTTGATGATGTTTTGTGCGGCGGCGGCGGCGGCGGTCACGATGTGCACGCGCGCTTCGAGACGCACGCCACACATGCCCAAAGGCTCGCGCACGCCGTCTTGGCCATCGATTTGGTATTCCTGCGGCAACACGTGAACGATGTGTCGGTCGGCGGGCAACGCGATGGCGCGCGCCAGATCCAGAACTTTCGCCACATCCGTGGGGCGCACTTCTTTGTCCTTGATGGCCACGGTGCCGGTGGAATTCACACCCTTGATGTGCCCGCCTGCCACGCCCACATAGACCTGAGAGATCTCGCAGCCCGACATGCCCTCGGCTTCCGCCACGGCTTGCTTGATGGCCGCCACCGTTGAATCGATGTTGACGATCACGCCCTTTTTCAGGCCGCGTGACAGCTGCGTGCCCACACCGATAACGTCCAGGCCATCTTCGCCGCGCTCAGCGACGACGCAGGCGATCTTGGTTGTCCCGATGTCCAGCCCTACGATGATGTCGGAACTTCGTCGTGCCATGTGTGTTTGTCTTTCTCGAATGCCTCAGCTGTCGCCCAATGACAGGCGCATCGAGACCCGGCTGTCTGCCGGGCCGTCCAGGTGAACGATCCGCAGCACGCCAGGGGCATCAAGGCCCGCGTGCTGTAGAGCATCTAGGATCTGATCAAGACGCGCCAATTTTTCACTATAAGAAGAATTTCCAAGCCGCACTTCGGCGCCCGATTGCAGAAAGTGGAGGCTGTAGCCATAGCGAGGATCGATGCGAATCTCCGATAGTTTTGGCCGTTTGGGGTTGCGGCTGTACTCGGCAAGCAAGCCCAACGCGTCTTTGTAGGCGGCGCGCACGGCATCGGGGCGTTCGGTGTATTGTTCGCGTTCGATGCCCGTAAAGATCACCAAGCCCGCGGCTTCGGCCGTGGTGGCGCGCTTGAACGCATGGCCTTCTTCATCCACCAGGTAAAGCCCACCCAACATCGCCACGGCGGCGGCGTTGCGTTCAACAATATCGATCTGCAGAGCCGCCGGCAGCTTGCGTTCGACGTGCACGCTGAACACCCACGGGTGTTGCGCCACACGTGCGGCCACTTCATCGGGATCCACCGAAAGCAGCTTCGCACCAAGCTCAACGCCCGCCAGGTTGATGACCTCGGCGTGGCTGATGTGCTGGGTTGGGCCCACAAGAATCTGTGCCAACGCAAACCGCGGCGACTTGAGCACGTGCAGCAGGCCCCAGCGGCCGCCGACGATCACCGCCGCAAAGAAGGCCAGCATCAACACGGGGCGCGCGAGTTTGCGAACCACAAGGCCAAGGCCTCGCCCCAGCGCCGCGACGCCGTCAACAACAGACACAGACAGCGGCTTGCGTTGCACCACCACGCGTTTGTTGGAGCGGCGGCGAAAGCGCTTGGGCTTGGGAAATTCAACTTGCAACACGGGCGTGTCGTTCATGCGGGCGCTCCCGCCCGTAGCCGCGCCAACACCTCAGGTCCCACTTTGGTGATGTCGCCCGCACCTAAAGTCAAAAGCAGATCGCCCGGCGCAAGCACATCGCACAGGGCGGACACCAAAGCGGGCCGCGCCACGTGTTTTGGGGGCTTTGAGAACGTGCCCAGCAGTGCGGGCAAAGACCCCTCGGGCAGGGGCGTCTCGCCAGCGGCGTAGATGTCGGTTAGCACCAGCACGTCGGCACCCGAGAGTGATGGCGCGAAATCAGCCAACAGATCACGGGTGCGTGAATACCTGTGCGGCTGAAACGCCACCACGAGGCGACGGCCAAACAAGCGCGCGCCCGCAATGGTGGCCGCGATCTCCGTGGGGTGGTGGCCGTAATCATCCACAACCAACACGCCCGCGGCTTCACCTCGAATCGAAAACCTGCGATCCACGCCATCGAAAGCCGCCAGCGCCGCCGCGTACACCGCGAACGAGACGCCGAGAAAATCAGCGACGGCGAACGCACCGAGAGCGTTTTGCGCGTAGTGAACGCCGGGCATGCGCACGTGCACTTCACCTAAGACTTTGCCCTTGTGTTCAATGCGCATGTGGCTGCCGGCGGCGCTTGTTTGCAACAAGGTGCCGCGGTAATCACCGGCGGTGAGGCCATAGGTCACGTGGCGCTTCAACAGGCGCGGCGAAAGCGCAGCGGCTTCGGCGTTGTCGGCGCACAAAACCACCAGGCCATAAAACGGCACCTTATTGGCAAAATCGACGAACGCTTCGCGCAGCGGCTCCATACCGCCGTAGTGATCGAGGTGTTCACGATCAAGGTTCGTGATGAGCGCCACCATCGGGAACAAGTGGCGAAACGAGCCGTCGGACTCGTCGGCTTCGGCCACCAAGATGTCGCCGTGGCCAAGCCGCGCGTTCGAGCCTAGCGCTTGAGCCTTGCCACCGATGACCACGGTTGGGTCCATACCAGCGGCGGCAAAGACAGAGGCCAGCATGGTTGTGGTGCTGGTTTTGCCGTGTGAGCCGGCCACGGCCACGCCGTCTTTGACGCGCATCAATTCGCCCAGCATTTCGGCGCGTGGAATGACCGGGATGTCTTTGGCGCGCGCGGCGGCAACTTCCGGGTTGTCGGCTTTGACGGCGCTCGACACCACCACAACGTCCGCACCGGCGGCGTTTTCCGCTTTGTGGCCGAAGCCGATGCGGGCGCCAAGCGTCGTTAAACGCCGCGTCACATCCGTTTCGTGCAGATCTGAGCCCGAGACGTGGTAGCCCAAGTTCAAAAGGACTTCGGCAATCCCGGACATGCCGATCCCCCCTATCCCTACGAAATGTATGGCTACGTCGCGCTTGCGGAACATCTTCCGCATCACACTCTGAGGCACGCCCAGCGGCCATCCAAATTACCGATCACGCCACACCCCGGGGATCTTTCAGGGCCGAGGTGCATTAACACCTGTTGTGCTACTATTGGGCACAGACGTTTCTTTAGAATCGTCGCAGCCGGGGGAAAAAGATGTCGAAGGCATGCGTTCGAGTGGCCGCACTGATTGGTTTTGCAGCGATGGGGTGTGGCGCTTCACAAGGCACGGGGAGCGATAGCAACGATCCCTTTGGTGCGGGCTCAAAGAACGGCTCGTCGGGAGGCGGAGGCACCTCGGGTATAAACTCGGGCGGCGCCGGCTATTTTCCCGACCAGCTGATGAGTGGCAAGGGCGGCAAATCCGGCTCAGGCAGCGGCAGCGGCAGCGGCGACGACAAGTTCTGCGCGCAACAAAACTTCCAGCTCAACCGGCTGCCACCTGAAATCTTGTTGGTGTTGGATCGCTCAGGCTCGATGAGGCGTGATGCCCAAGGCGGCACGGGCAGCCCCGATAAGTGGGCACAAACCACAGCGGCCATTGATGCCACCTTGGCCAACACCCAGATGGGCGTTCATTGGGGCCTCAAAATGTACCCCGCCTGGAAAAAGGAAGGCGACAGCGCCTGTGCAACCAGCCCCATCGCAGGCGTGGATCCAGGCTTGTCTCAACACACGTCGATCATGTCGACCGTGAACATGAACACGCCCACGCGTGATCGCGGCGCCACGCCCACAGCCAAGGCGGTGGAAGAAGCCACGACGCTGATGAAGGCGCGCACATCGATGAACCCGAAGTTCCTGTTGCTGGCCACCGATGGCATTCCGAATTGCCGTGACGGCAGCGATCGCAACAGTGACGTGGATGGCGCCGTGGCCGCGGTGGCCGCTGCCAACGCCGCCGGCTTCGCCACGTTCGTGGTGGGCATCGCTGCCTCGGGCATCAAGGTTGATGGCGTGGATCCCTTCGCCGTTTTGAATAACATGGCGCAAGCGGGTGGCCGCGCCCGCGACGGTGACACCAAATTCTATTCAGCCAACAACCAAGCCGAGTTGACGACAGCGCTTGGATCGATCGCCCAACAAGCGGCGGACTGCACGTTCGTGCTCACGCAGCCCCCTGTTTCACCGGGTGATGTGGCCGTTGAACTTGATGGCTCGCGCTTGGGCTCCAACGACTGGGCTTACGGCGCTGGCAACCGTTCGATCGTTGTGAAGGGTGCCTATTGCGACAAGCTCAAGAAGGGCGACATCAAAGAAGCACAAGTCAAGTTCGGCTGCCCTGGCCAAGTGATCTTGTAAGCACAACTTTCACCGGGCCGCGTCGGGAACCAACCCCAACGTCAGCACCACACCACGGTGATCAGAGGCGGAAATACCCGAAGCCGTGCGCTCGATGCCTCCCACGACCGTGGCGGCCGTGGCCGTGATGTCATCGCGCGTGAGCACAAGATCGATGCGCTCATCCACGCCGGCAAGACCCGGTGCATAGATGTCCATGCAGCATGAAAAGCCCGGCTCAGCCAAGTTGAGTTGCTGATAGCTGTCAGCGAAGATCCTTCGCAAGAAACCATAGCTGCGCGTACCCAACCCGGTGGCAGGGCTGTTGAAGTCGCCAGTGAAAATCATGGGCCCAGAGATAGGCTTCATCAGCCGCACAAGTTCATCGGCCTGCGGCTCTTGGAACGCTTTGAGTGGCCCGCCCACCTCCAGATGCGCGTTGCCCCAGATGAACGTGGCTGCGCCCACGGCGCTGGGCATCGTGACGTTGGCTGTGGCGTAACCGCGTTTGACTTCGACACGCGGCCCCGCTGCCCCACCCACGTTCACAGCCAAGAAGTTGGTGAACGCCGCCTTTGCCAGCGGCGCTGTCACCACGCCGGGCTTGGCCAGCATCACATCGCGATCCGTCATGCGCAGATCCATCAAGCCACCATCGGGCAAGGCGGTTGGCAATTCGACGTCACTCAACGTGTTTTCAAGCACCACGTTGTAGGGCTGCCCGCGCGCGGCCACTTCTTCCAACAGAAGCGCCAAAAAATCGTAGGCCACAACGGTGGCGTTGACCCCGGGCGCGGCCGCAAAATCGCTGGGCACCTGTTGGCGGAAGATCTCGACCTCCTGCAACCCAATCACATCGGGCGACGTGGCCATAATCTCATCGGCCAGGAGCTTCGCGCGGGCAGGGAAATCGCTGCGCACAACCTCGGCCCAAAACGCGGCAGCGCGTGCGGGCACCTGTTCAACGGAGGGCGACAACACCACGTCGGTGATGTCTGCGCCCAAATACAGGTTGCGCGTCATCACTTTAAGCGGAACGCGCGGGCCATCGTAGGCGGCTTCGTCGCCTCCACAGGCTGCAAACAAGCCAGCTGCCACACACAAACCGAAAACGCGCGCCATGGTGCCGCAGCATAGCCGACGGTGGCCGTGGATGGGCCCGGTCACAAATGGCCTGGCCACACGCGCACGCCGGCAGAGGCAATCGCTTCATCAAGGCGTTCACCACTCGTGGGATGGCGCAAACCTGGCCGCGCCACTTGTGCCAGGGGAACGCGCACGAAGGCACGCTCAAGCAAACGCGGGTGAGGCAACGTTAGGCCGTCGGCGTCCATAGTGACGCCTTCGTAAAGCAGCAGATCGATGTCGGCGGTGCGTGGCGCCCACCGCGTGGCCCGGCTGCGCTGCCGCCCGAGCTGCCGCTCAACGTCCATGGCCAAGGCCAGCAAGCCCTGGGGCGCAAGCGTGGTTCGCACGCGGATCGCGGCATTGAGGTATGCCGGCTGTTCATCGCTGGCCACGGCGTCGGTTTCAAACACCTCGGAGCGCGCTTCGATGTGCACACCCGCCGCAGCCAAACCCGCGCAGGAGGCCTGCAAATTTGCGAGCCGATCGCCCAGGTTGGCCCCCAACGCCACATAGGCCGTAACGGGGGCCCGTGGGTGTAAGGGTAAGGTTGGGGGCATCAGGCTGCCGAAATTAGCAGGTGGGGTTCGCACGTGCTGGGTTGCTCTTCGGCCACCCCGGGGCTAAAACCGCGGGGTGCCGTTAGCCGCTGCCCTATCTGTTGTTATCGCCCCCGCCGCCCGCGTGACCGGGTGGCCCTTGCGCCTTGCCCTCTGCGTGGGGCTTGCCTTCACAAGCTTGGCGTGCGGCAACGACATTGGTGACAGCTGCAAAACAAACATCGATTGCAGCACCGAAGGCAACCGCCCCTGTGACATCTCGCAACCGGGTGGGTATTGCACGATCGAAGGCTGCAGCCGGACGTCGTGCC
Source organism: Deltaproteobacteria bacterium (assembly GCA_033763315.1). GTDB lineage: Bacteria > Myxococcota_A > Polyangia > Fen-1088 > Fen-1088 > JAGTJU01. Next base: position 190,344 of record JANRKS010000001.1, on the reverse strand, counting down.
CCGACGAAGCGATGTGTGTGCGGTTCTTTCCCGCGAAGTTTCTGAGCCAAGCGTGCGATCCCGCCACCGAAGACGTAAGCACCAACGATTGCGGCGCAGACGAGATCTGCCTCGAGGGTGGCCTTTGTTCGCCACGCGCCGCCGAACGACGTTACTGCGCGCTTAAGTGTGGCGGCAACGGCGATTGCCGCGGCGGTTACGAATGCCGCTACGTGGGAGAGCACGGATCGAGTTCCCTTGATCCGAAAGACTTGGGCCGCGCCCGGTTCTGCGCGCCCAAAGAGCCAACGTAAACTCCTACGGCGGACAAGACGGCGCGCAAGCGGATGCCACAAGCTTCGCGATCCTTTGCAACCTTGCAGCGTCGGCCGTTGGCGAATCGCATTGCACGCCGTGCCACAGGCGCCGTGGTGGCCATGTGTGGCGTGTTGCTCTTGGTGTTTGCACTTAAGCATCTTGTGCCCGGTGATCCTGTGGACGCCATGCTGGGCGATCAAGCGCAGGCGGTGGACCGCGCGGCCATGCAGCATTGCCTCGGATTAGACCAAAGCGTACCGCAAGCGTTGGCCGCGTTCGCAGCGAGTTTGTTTAATGGAACGCTTGGACACTCATGCCGTGATCCGCAAACCACCGTTGCTTCACTCATCGGCCGTGCGTTTCCATTTACTTTCAGTTTGGCGTTGGCTGCGGTGTCGTTTGCGTTGGCGGTGGCGGTCCCGCTCGCGCTTTTGTCAGCGTGGCGGCCACAAAGCTGGTGGGACGCCGCGGCCAGCGTGTTCGCGGTGCTGGGTTTGGCTGTGCCATCGCTGTGGTTGGGGCCGCTGCTGCTGCGCTGGTTCTATGTACAGTGGCACTGGTTTCCTGGACCTGCTGATGATCCCAGCACGGCGGCCGCGCTGGTGTTGCCCGCGTTGACCTTGGGCATTCACATGGCGGCGCTGCTCACACGCCTGCTGCGTGCGTCTTTGTTCGACCTGACAAACGAAGACTTCATGCGCACCGCCATCGCCAAAGGCTTGAGCCGAAGCCAAGCCTTGCGCAGGCATCTGTTGCGCCCGGCTCTGCTGCCCATGATCACGATGGCAGGCATGCAAGTGGCGGGTCTGTTGGGCGGCGCCATCGTGACCGAACGCGTGTTTGGGCGACCAGGCCTTGGCACCTTGCTGCTGGATGCGCTGGCGGTGCGCGATTGGAAAGTCATCGAGGGCGCCGTTTTGGTGATGGCGCTCAGTTACCTTGCCATCAACCTGCTCGTGGACGTCACGTACACGCTGGTGGATCCGCGCTTGCGCTCACCGGCGGCGGCGCCATGACGCACACGCGGGCGCGCTGGTGGCAACACCCTGCAGGCGTTGTGGGCGTTGGCTTGCTGTGCACTTATGTTGCGCTGGCAGTGCTGGGCCCGTGGTTGGCGCCCGCGTCGCCCACGGCACTTAACCTAGGGCGCGCGCTGGCGCCGCCGGGAGGTGCGGCGTTACTCGGCACCGATGAAAACGGCATCGATCTGTTATCGATGTTGTTGCACGGCATGCGGCTGTCGCTGTGGATCGCCACCTGCACAACGATCATTAGCGTGCTTGTCGGCGCCACGTTGGGTGCCTGGGTGGGGTTGCGTGGCGGGTGGCTTGATGAGGGCGCCATGCGCGTGGTTGACGTGCTGCTTGCCTTTCCGGGGATCATCTTGAACCTGGCGTTGGTGGCGTTGATGGCGCGGCCCGGTGTACCGCACTTGATCTTCGCCTTGTCTTTGACAGGGTGGGTCTCCTATGCCCGGGTCGCACGCGGTGAAGCGTTGGCCCTACGACAAAAGGAATTCGTATTGGCGTCGCGGCTGGCAGGCGCCGGCGAAGCCTGGTTGCTTGGGCGGCACATCCTTCCAAACTTGATGAGCACGCTGGTGGTGCAAGCCACGTATGGCTTTGCCAGCGTCATGCTGGCCGAAGCAAGCTTGTCGTTTCTAGGCTTGGGCCCGCAGCTGCCTTACACGCTGGGCGCTTTGCTCGCGCAAGGCACCACGTACTTGTGGAGCAGCAGCCACATAAGCGTGGCACCAGGGCTGACCCTGGGCGTGATCGTGTTGGCCTGCAACTTAACGGGGGATGTGTTGCGCGATCATTGGCAGCCGCGCCGCCCTTCGCGCCTGGCCTGAAGCGGTGGCCACGCCACAACGCCTAACCTTTGATCTTGTCTTTCGTTGCGCCAAAGCGTGCGGTCTTCTCGAGAAAATCGATCACGGCGCCCGCCACATCTTTGCCGCTGGCTTTCTCGATGCCTTCGAGCCCAGGTGAAGAATTCACTTCCATCACCAAAGGACCGTGTTTTGATCGCAGCAGATCAACCCCTGAAACGCTGAGGCCAAGAACCTTCGCCGCACGTAAGGCGGTGGCGCGCTCTTCGGGTGTGAGCTTCACGGGCGATGCCGTGCCGCCGCGGTGCAAATTTGAACGAAAGTCACCTTCGGGCCCTTGTCGCTTCATGGCGGCGACGATCTTGCCATCCACAACAAAGGCACGAATGTCCGCCCCGCCCGCTTCTTTGATGAATTCTTGCACCAAGATATTGGCGTCCATCTGACGAAAGGCCGACACCACAGATTCAGCGGCCTTGCGTGTCTCAGCCAACACCACGCCCTTGCCTTGCGTGCCTTCCAACAGCTTGATCACCAACGGCGCGCCACCCACGATGTCGATGAGACCCGCGATGTCTTTCGTTGATCGCGCAAAGCTTGTGACGGGTAAGCCCACGCCCGCGCGTGCCAGCAACTGCAATGCACGCAACTTGTCACGCGAGCGCGAGATGGCTTGTGATTCGTTGGCGGCAAACACGCCCATCATCTCGAATTGCCGAACCACGGCGGTGCCATAAAACGTCATCGACGCACCGATGCGAGGGATCACGCAGTCGAAGGTCAATGGTTCGCCCGCCAACAACACCTGCGGCTTGTGCGAGGTGATGTTCATGTAGCAACGCGAATAATCAATTACGCGAACCTCGTGGCCGCGCGCGAGGCCAGCCGCCACCAAGCGCCGCGTGGAATACAGGGACGCCTTACGAGACAAAATGCCAATCTTCATTGCGTCGGTGCTTTCGTGGCCGGCTTTGCTGCCGGGGACACGGTGCTAGCAAACTTTTTCACGCGCCGCTTTTTGACCTTTGACTTGCCGGCGGTTTTCTTTTTCCCACGTGACAAAAATGAACGTCCGGGGTCAACAAGGAAACGTTTTCGAATCGCTTCGCGGCCAAGCAACATGTGAAAGCCCATCGCGGCCCGCGACGTCAAAGTGACTTCGATGGACCAAACCTGGTCGCCCAATTGCAGTTCCGTCTGAATGACCGGACGAAATTCGCGCCGGCCATCGGAACTGATAATCCAACGCTCGGCCAACAAAGGTTCCTCGCACCGGGTGCGAATGGTTTTTCCATCCTGCTCATGGGGCACCGTGAATGTGACCAAGGGCGTGCGCCCCGCCCGTAGAATTTCCACCTCATCCGCGTCAAGCGCGGACGTGCGTGCACCGGTGTCGACCTTCGCCTTGATGGTGCCCACCCCGAGCGCCGGCAGCGTTACCATTTCCCGCCAACCTATTGTGGGGATCGCCCCTGTGCTTTTGTCTGCCAATGCCCCATCCACCGAGACAAAGCCAGCGTAGGCGCCAAACATCCAAGACGCAAGTCCACGCACGATTGGGCAAACAGCGAGTAAAAGCGTGTGCGCCTTTACACAATGCACTTGGCTTGGGCGATACGCCCTTTGTAAGGTGCACGCATGGCTAACCGTCCCGGGTTCGACCGTCGCACCTTGCTTGCTGCCTCTTCGGCCAGCGCCGCCTTGCTGGCGCAGGCCTCACAGGCACACGCCGCACGCAAAGCGCCAACAAAGAAGCTCTCCACCTATCTTACGTACGCGGTGAACGTGGAGATGTTCTGGAAGGACAAACCGTTTCTTGATCGGCTCAAGGCCGTGGGAGATCACGGCCTGTCTCACTTCGAGTTCTGGGGCCACAACGATAAGGACATCGCCGCCATCGCAGCTTTGTGCGCCGAACGCAAGCTGACCCCGGTGCAGTTCATCGCGGGGTGGGGGCTCAACGGCCCCGACGACCGTGCCAAGTTCCTGAAGAACTTGCCCACCGCCATAAGCAAAGCCAAGGATCTGGGAGTCAAGATGATGACCGTGGTGGCGGGCATGAACCGCAAAGACGTATCACGCGAACAACAAACCGCAGAAGTGATCACGTCGCTCAAGGCCGCTGCGGAAGTTGTGGCGAAAGACAACATCACGTTGATCTTGGAACCGTTGAACCCTTTGGTGGATCACCCAGGCTCCTTCGTGTTCCGTTCGGATCATGCCGCGGAGATCATCACGGCCGTCAATTCGCCCAACATCAAGATCTTGTTCGACGTGTATCACCAGCAGATCTCCGAGGGGAACCTTTCGGGCAACATCCCCAAATACAAGGATCTCATCGGCTACTTTCAGATCGCCGATCACCCCGGGCGGCATGAGCCTGAAACGGGGGAGATCAATTTTGGCCACGTGCTGAGCGTGATCGCAAGCGTCGGCTACACAGGTCCCGTGGGGCTTGAATTCACGCCCAAAGGCAACGCCAAGCCCGCCATCGACGCCGTCCTGCGCGCGGACAAAGCGGCCAAGGCGCGCGCCACCACATAGCCGCGCGGCCGCGGGTGCTTAGGCCAACACGCCCGGCACGGCGCCTTTGCACAGGCTGGCGTCGCCGAAGCTGGTGATGGGCACATTCAGCGCGTTGGCGATCGTGACGTAGGCGTCGCAAATGTGGCGTTTGCCTTCAAGCCGGTAGAGCTGGCCTGAAACGTACTGCGTGAGATCCATCCACAACGGCGCGCGAATCTTGCCGTGCAAATTGCCAATCATTACCACAGGATGGTTGAAGTGGCCGCGGTGGTGCATATAGCCACCAGCGTTGATCCACACGATGAGCGTGTCGTCCGCCAAGGTGCCCGCGCTGCCGGGTGCGGCGGCAAGTTGCTCTAGAATGCGGGCCACCTGTTTGGACTGCCAGACGTTGATCTTGCGCACGTCGGCCTCGCGCTCCTCAATGGTAGCGTAATTGCCTTGGTCACCGTGAAATACGCGGTTGTGCGTGTCGTCTTCGCGAATGTCAGGAATGACCGAACGGCGGCTGTCGGACTCGGTGTTGTAACCATGCATTGCAACGTGAGAGACATGGGTGAGGCCAAACGTATGCGCCTGCACCGATACATCGACAAATCCCTGCACCGTGGCATTCGTCAGCGTGCCTTCGTTGTGCTTGGGCGCGATGGGCTTCTGTGAAGTTGTGGGCATCTGCGCGCGGGCGGCCAATTTCATTTCCAAGGCGCGCGCTGATTCAAGCGCCTGATCCAGTTTTTGTCGCTCAAAGCCTGCCAGCTTCATTCGGACGCGATCAATGTCGGCGGTCAGCCCGTCCCAGAGGCTTTTGTCCAGCGCCAACGTGGATTCCACCTGTCGTGGTGTCAGGTTGGTGGCCGCACCAAAGTAGGCCGCGTAGGCTTTCACGGGCGTCGCGAAGGCATCGGCCGCTTTGCCCTTGCCATCAGCGCTGGTGCTTGTTTGGTACTGCCCGTACATGAGCGTGGCCATATTGGTTGAGTCAACGAGATCGCCATGGCGTTGCTTGAGCTCTTTGCCCAAGAAGCGATCGATCGAGATTGACCCCGGAGGCGATCCGTCTTCATCAGGATTTAGCACCGCCGTGCCTGTGAGAGTTGACATGCCGCTGCCGTGGGGTGCGCCGCCTGAATTCATGAAATTCTTGAAGCCGAACAGCACGGTCATCTGCTTTTGATGCGCCTTGAGCGGCTCGAACATGGCCGGCAGATCCCAATCGGATTCTGACCGAACGTTTGATTTGAACATCATGCTGTTCGCGCCGGGTTTATAGCCAGGCCCCGTCACCATGCGATCATCCGCCTCAGTGCTCCAGCCTTGATTCGTCGTAATGAAGAAAGCGCGGCGATCGTCTGCTGTGGCGCCTTGGGCTTGCTTGATCAAGCGACGACAGAGTGGCAACAGCACAGTGGCACCGCCACCTAAACTCAGACCCGAGATGAAGTTCCTGCGTCCAATGAGTTTCATGTTTTTTGTCTCGATCTAAAGTGCGTTGACACTGCGGAAACGAAAATTGTCAGAGCCGATGATGTCGATGAGCAACTGACGAATGTTGCCGCCGCTCTTCTCGAACTTGTTGACAAACACATCGACCACACACTCTTCCTCTGGGGTGGCAGGGCGGCCGCGGACGAATTGCAACGTCTGCTGCACAAAGCACCGCCTCACTTCGCCGGAATTCGCAAGCTTTGCGGCGAGATCCGGTGCATCCGCGATGTCTCCATCGGTCATCAAGGTGCCCGTGATCTTGCCTTTGGTGACGATGGCTCCCGATGCGGTAGAGGTGCGGTAACGGCCCATATCATCAAACACATGCAGAGGCTGCGCGATGGGATCAATCAAGGAATGGCATGGCGCACACGTGGGATCACTGACATGGCGCGTGCGCAGCTCCTCGTCCGTCAAGGTGCGCCCCGCGGCCTGTTCAAGCTCGGCCCGGCGGGCATTGATGTCGGTGTTCACGTCGAGCGGCACCGACACGGGATCTTCACAGAAGAAGTGCTCGCGAATAAATTTGCCGCGGGCGCTGCGGTTGCGCTCCACCGTCAGCACGGCGTTGGTGGTGAGAATGCCGGCCCGCGGTTCCGTTGTCGTGGTCTTCTTTCCCGCGGCAAATGTGTAAGGCGCAGTCATCAGCGTCTTGAAGTCGCCCGCGTCCTTCCACACGGTTTCCACGATGAAATCTTTGAGCGCAGCCTTGGCGTCGGCGGACGATAGTTCCACCTTCAGGTAATCGAACAAGAACGTGAAGAATTCAGGCACCAACGCGGGATCGGCCAACAGGCGTTGGGCGTGTTGCGTGACCGCTTTGTTGTTTAAACGCTTGGTCTTGGCGTCCTCCCACAATGCGCCTTGCGCAGGGGCGCCCGACAACGTGTATGACACCGCGGTGGCAACCTCAAGGTCAGTGAGCGCGTAGAGCTTGTCGGCTTTCACACCAACTTCAGAACGAAACAAAACCTCTGGGTGCATAAGCAAACGTTGCAGCGTCCGTGCCAGGGCCGTGGTCTTGTCGGTTTTGCCGGTCAAACCGGTGAAGAAGTCAGCATAGGTTTGCACTTCGGCGTCGGATAGGGGCCGCCGCAAAGCACGCAGGCCCAGATCGGCGACGGTTGCCTTCACGCAGGGTTCACCGACACCATCTGCGAAACATCCCGCAAGTTTTGTGGGCGTTTTGCTCAGCGGCTCCACCATCGTGCCCACCGCGTTGTAGAGCTGTTCGTAAAAAGCTGGTGACACGGACAAGATGGGTTCGTTGTTGCTGTAGAACGACGCACCCTTTGGCACGAAGCCAGACAACTCTTTGCCCAAGCCGGGGGTGACCGCATCGCCGCCCAGCAAGGCGGCATACGTTCGCTCAAGCTGCATCGGCGTTAAACGCCACAGCCGCTGAGGCATCACCGCACACAAAGACGAGGCCTCGGGCGCCTCGGTGGGTTCGTCCACGCTGGCCGCGTTGCCGCCATTGCCGCCGCCCGGATCTTCAGAACCCGCGTTTGAGCCGCCGCCACCGATAGAGCCAGAGCAGGCCCCCGCAACCAACAACACCAAAGGCAGCGCTGCACACCTTATACAAAGGGTCATACAAGCCTCTGTCGCGTGTGCGGTCAACCGGCTCAAAAAAAAGCGGGCCACACGAAAGAAACTAAGGCATGGTCGCCGAACAATAAAACCGAGCCATCACCGCAGCGTCTGTTCTATAGAACACCAACGCCCCTTGTGTGGTTGGCACCACGTCGACGTCAACCGCGTTTGGCACCACCAAGGCAGGATACGCCAAACTGCTTTCACCTTGGTTCCACAAGAACCGCAAGCGCGCGGCAGCTGTGCCTGCGCTCTCCAGATAGGCGACGGCTACGTGGTTGGACTGCGTGGCCACGCGCAGCACATTTGCATTGGCCTCAACGTTCAAAGGCGTGACGGCCGCCACGCCGTTGCTGTCCAACGTCACGCGATCAAGGCCGCTTGCATTCGCACTGATCGCCACCAAAGCGGCGCCAACCATAGTGACGTCAGACGTAGGTGAGGGCAGTTCAACGCCGCCCGACGGCTTGCCTTCGGTATCAAAATAGGCAAGCGCGGCGTTGGTGCGTTTATAAGCCACGATGAAACCCTGTGGCCTCGTCAACACGCGCGTGATGACCGGCGGTGGCGACAGATCCGCACCGAGATCACGGCCGACAATGGATGTTCCGTCAGTTACCACAAACGTAAGCTGCGCATCTTGACGAAAGGCCACACCCAACCGGCTGCCAAGCCACGCCGCTTTCGGGCCGATGTTCTCGGCGCCATCATTCGAAAGCGTTGTCAACATTTCGTTTAGGCCTGTCGTCTCGTTCCACGCCGCTGCATAAACGCGCCATTGCCCAGCCAAGCTGTGGTTCTGAAACACCATCCACAAAGGGCCCGCGCCTTCGGACGGTGCCACGCTGTATGTGTAGCCGGATCGGCCAACAACGAAGGCTGACACCGTGGGCTTGTTCGATGGCTGCCGCACGCGAAACAAGCGTGCGTCTTCGCCAACCTGGGCCACGACGAGCGCGCCATCGCTGGTGGCAGTCACCGCAAAGGCCGCCGCGGCGGTCTGTTGAACAACAAATGGCGCTTGCACGCATGGTAGGCCCGGTGATCCTGCGGGTGAACGGAACACTTCACCATCGCTCGACGTGCAAGCGATCAGAATGAGCGCCAAGCAAGCGGATGGCAGAAGCTTCAAAACCGCCACCCTCCTGCGAGGCCCACACTCACCCATGGGTTGCGCCAGAGATCTTGGTCGATGGCATCGAAACGCCCCCGAATTGTGAGCAAGGTGTGGCCACCCTCGGCGAAAGCTTGCAGGCGCGCGCGGCCCAGATCGTAGAACAGATCTGCACGCGCCAATCCGGCCGCCCACGCACCCGATACGGTGGCCGGCGTGGCCGTGGCATCGCGCGGCTCCCCTTCGGCGCGCACAAAGCCTACAACGCCACCCGCACCCAGGGCGACACCTACGTGCGAAAACGATCGCTGCCAAGAGGCACCGGCGCGCACCGATATGGATCGCAACAACACGGCGCCTGCTGCGCGTTGGGCGCGGCCTTGCTCAGCCGCGACGTCTGTCCACGTGGCAAACCAAGCCTTGTGCGAGACCCACAAGCCAAGCCCACCGCCATAACTTGTGTGCTCGCTCTGCAAAAATCGGCGCGCGCTGGCGTGAGCGAGCAGCACGCGCGTGGTTGGCATCGGCGTCACGTTTGGGGCCACAACGGCAGCGGCAGGCGTGGGCCGCGCGGGGGGCGGTGGTGCCACTGGTGCTGGCTCGAAAAATTCCGCCACCGCCAGGGCCACCACGCGAGCACGCACCCGCGCGTCAACGGCCACAAGGTCCACGCGACGACGGCCAGCGATTGCACCTTGTGCCTGCACATGGATCAGACCTGGGCCTTCACAGGTCACGCGAACCACGACGGTTGAGGGCTCATGTGCCGCCGCTTCTGCCACACCAGCGTCAACGCGCTTGACGGGTTGGCCGATCTCCACCGAAAGGATTGACGCAACGCTGGCCTCGTTCGTTGCGAAACATGGATCAACGTGAAGCACAACGCGGCCGCGAGGGGCGGTGGCCGCACGCGCCTGTGACAGGACACCGAACGCGAGACCACACAGCACCCCCACCGCCACGCAAGCGAACCGTCCGCACGCCATACCTATACATTTAGATTAAGGCACCGACACCAGACGTCCAAGCGCCTCCGCCTGATGCCCCTTCGGGAAATGTTGCAGATAACTCGCGACGGCCGCACGCAGCCGCGCTTGATTGCCGCTGGCTTTCCAGGCGAAGGCGGCGCGCGCGAGGGCGTCTTCGGCCAAAGCGCCCTTGGGTTCCAAAGCGAAGGCACTCTCAAACGTCTCGGCAGCCGCAAGGGACTGACCCTGTTGTGCGTACACGCGCCCCAGCGTGAAGGCGGCCACCGACGCACGCGGATCGCTTCTGTGGGCTTGCAAGATGCGCGTAAGGTGCGCGCTGGCAACTTCAGGATGCCCCGCGCGCCGAGCGACGTCAGCGGCCAGCAGCAACTCCTGAGGCACATCGCGAACCGCCTGAACGCCAGAGGCGCGCATGGCTTCAAAAGCACGGGTGAAAGACTTTTGCCGCGCCAGTTGTCGCCAATCGACCACGTGAGACGTCGTCGGTGTGGCTTTGTGTGCACGCGGCGTCGGTTCGGGAAGCGAAGGTGATTCCGTTGTTTGCTCCAAGCGCGCCGGGGTTGGCGCAGCCGCAGCCACAGGTGCCAAAGCCAACGGGAACCGCTGCTCTTGCCCCTGCCAAAGTTCATGCGCGCCGCCTGGCCAGCGCACCATGACGTGGCCGATCAAGACGGCGACGTGAACGCCGCCCGCTGGCAATCGGTTCACAGTAAACACGGTGCCCAAGGCCTCCACAGAATAGGCGCCCGCAACCACCCGAAAGCGGCGGGCCCGGTTGGGAACAACTTCAAAACGGCCGTGGCCTTCTTCAAGATCAAGCAAAGCGCTGCTGGCCTCGTCACCCACCAGGTGTAAGCGCGTGAGCGGCGTCAGCGGCAGCGCGCGTGATCCATCGTGCATCACCAACGTGGTTGGCATCGCAGGACCCTTGGCCACAAAGGCAAGCCACACCAACACAGCCGCCACAGCCGGGGCCATCACGAACGGCAGCCAACGCGCGGCTTTCAAGCGCGGCGCTCGTGCCTGCTTAACCCGCAGCAACACAGCACGCGCGCGCGCCTCATTCCATGCAGGCTCGGCGAGATGCTGTTTGGCATCCTTTAGTTTGTCTAAGAATCGATCCATGCCGCCAACCCCTTCCGCAACCGCTCGTTTGCGGAGGCAATTTTACGTTTTGCTGTTGCCAAAGACATCTCACACCGCAACGCCACCGTCTCTAACGTCTCGCCTTCGATGTGCCGCAAGGTCCACGCCAAGCGCTGATCTGCGGGAAGTTTGTTCATCAGGTGATAGACGTTTTTCAAGAATGCCGTTTGTTCGGGCGACGCCGTATCTGCCACCAAGGCTTCGTAATCGGTGACCGTGTCCAACCCCACACAGAAGCGTAGCCGTGCGCGACGCAAGCGCCGACGGCTGGCGCGCACCGTGACCGTGGTCAGCCAACCGCGCAGCTCTTCGGGATTTTCAAGCGTCGCCAATTGGCGCGAGAGATCAATGAACACGTCGTGCACCACATCATCCACATCCGCTTCCCGCCCCAACAGGCGCAGCGCCAGCCGTGCGACGAAGGCCGCATGTTGCCGATAAAGGGAATCCAACGTCACGGGGCCTTGAGGCAACGGAGCTTGCGAAGCCGCATGTGGTTTCACCAGCGACAAGTGGGACGGAATATTGCGTTGAGACGCCAAGGGCGGACCTACCTATCAACTGTCGGCAGACCCACCAAACGGCTCAAACATTCGCGTCGGTGCGCGCCCGCTAGGGTCCAGGCCGCGCCGCTGCCAAGCTCCGCCGCGCAAAAACCCGGTAGCCCGGCGTATACACCAGGGCTTGCCAGGCATCTGCCAGCTTAACGTTCAGTTCGGCAGACACATTGTTGCCCACGATGACCGCATCCGATTGGGCAAGCACAGGCGCCGGATCCGCGGTGGCGAGCAGGGGCTGGGGCGGCACCCAGAATTGCGGGGGCAGCGCGTCGAGGTGGCCAAGTTCACGCACATCGTAAACGCCGTCGGGCACGCCACCCACCGCCAGGACGCCCACCTTGAGAGCTTGCGCCGAGGGCGGGTTCGGCGGCAAAGGAAACATTTGCAGGCCGCCGTAGTATTTCGTATCCGCGCCAAACAGGCGCGAGAAGACGGCGAACAGAACCTCTTCTTGCTTGCTAGGTGCCGCGTGCAGCGTGGGACCAAACACCACGTGCGTCACACCGAGGCGCCTATAGGTGTTCCATAAGTCGCGCACGCTGTTCATGGTGCGGTAGTCGATCAGACCTTGAAAGCCGGCCCAGTCGATCAGCACCTTGCGATCAATGCCGAGCGAGCCGTGCTCGTTGTGCAACAACACCACGGCTTTGGGCGGCAGCGCTTCGCCCAACGTGATGTATGGCGCGCGGTAGGTTGCATAGCGGCGGTCAGCCCGCGCTTCGGCGGAGCTGCGAATCAAAGTGATGGCGCCGTGGATGCGATCCATGCCGCTGAACCAAACGTCGCCCGCCGCCACAAGCTGCATCGCCACCAACACCACCACACCCGCTTTGGCCACCCGCCCCGTTTGCCACGCCAAACACAACAACACGGCCGTAACCACCACCAGCAAGGGCATGAACACCTGCAAATTGCGATCAACCCAGTAGGTCATCGCCCACGCAAACACCGCTGCCAAAGCGAACCCCGCCAGCGACCACACCCGACGATTCGCGCGAACGAACAACAAGAAGGGCAAACACAGGGTGAACAGTGAACCGGTGATGGGAACGTTCTTTTGAAACGAATAGTGCGGCGTAAACGAGAACGACCACAAAAGTTTAACCGCTTCAATGAGTCGCGTGCCGAGCTCAGCCGGCGGATGCGCTTGCCAGTCGCCAAACAAATATTTCACTTGTGTGACGGCGCCCGCCACGCGCGGCCGGCTGTGAACGAAAATGTCCTGCGCCAATGGGTAAAGCGGATTGTGGTGCACAAGCCAATTGGGCAACGCGTGAACGGCGAACACAACCATGGCCAGCACAGGCATGGTGGCAAGCCGAACAAACAACGCTGCGACCACGCGCGCGCGCAAGGCGCCCCCGCGCCACAATCGCCACACATGCACAAGCCAGCATACGCACAGATACGACGCCACCGGCGCGATCACATACACGGCTTGCAACTTCACCAGCAAAGCCCCACCCGCCACGCAGCCCCACACCGCGCACAACCTCCAGGCAAAGCGTTTCGCCACGAGCATGCCGAACCACACCAAAGGCACAGCGAAAACCGCCAAAATGTGATCGGCCGCGCCGCCCATGTTGCTGTCGTACGCCAAGATCGCAGGGAACAAGAACATGGCCGTCCACGCCCCACGAACCACACGGCCCACAACCATGTTTACGGCCGCCGCGATGCCCACCAGCGTCCATACGAACACCGTGAACTCGGTGTGCAGCGACATCATCCAGCGCAGTGGCTTTGCCTGGCCGAGGCCGGGCACAACGAAATCCCACGTGTGCAACACGCTTGCGAGATGCGGAACGCTTTTAACCCAATCGCCATAGAAGGGGATCACGCGGCCTGCACGCGCGTAGTCTTGCGCGATCACAAGATGCATCCACGCCGCGTCGTAGTTGATGCTGTCGGGAGACAACACGCCTAGGTACGCCAAGCCCACGCCCATGCCCCCGCACAGCCACATCACAAGCTGCAGCGATAAAGCGCGCGTTAGCGCAGCGGCTTGTTCAGGCTGTGGGGCCCGCAGTTGTAACCACAGCGACCGCGCGCCACACACGATCAGCAACACAGGCCACGCCACCGCCACCCATGGCACAAACCCGCGCACGTATCCAAGCAGATAAAAGCCCACGGAGAATATGACCAGCCCGATCGGGAAGCCCAAGGCCATGACCTCCCATGAGGCGCCTTCTTTTGCATCGGCCCACGCCAACACCGCCACGCCAGCGCTGACACACGCGGCGCTTAACACGAGCTGCCACGCCCACAACCGCAACAAGTCCCACGCCAGCCATGAGGCGCTGGGAACAACGGCGGCAAACACATGGTGAAGCCAAACCGCAGCCGCCAACGCCAATAAAAAAATGGCAGCAGACCGCCAGCCACGAACTAAAAACAGCACCGCTCGCGACGACACAAGGGTCCCATAACAACACATCCGCCCCAGCGAATCTAGAACTCATCACACGTGGGCCCAAACCCGCAGTGATTCGCACACCAAGTCGTAACTTCGTTAGCAACTTGTACGGCCTGGCTCCGATAAGCGGGTATGAAAAAACAAAATCAATCGACTTTGCTGCGACTTAAACGTTATGTATTCGCGCTTGCGTTTGCAATGGCGGCGCTCGCTTGGTGCACGTCCACTGGGTATGCAAGCCCGCCCTTCAGTGGCTTGGTGAACCTCAACACGGCGACAGCGGATGAGCTCAGCTTGCTGCCGGGTGTGGGGCCAAGCAAAGCGAAACGCATTGTGGATCACCGCGCCCGAAGGCCCTTTCGAACGATCGCAGAATTGGTGCGGGTCAAGGGCTTCGGCACGAAGACGCTGGCGCGCTTGCGGCCGTTCCTCACCATCACAGGCCCAAGCGTCGCCACGGCACAAGGCACGGCACCACATGCAGAAGCGGCAACGTTGCCGGGTGCACAAAACACCACGTGCCCGTGCCGGTGCGACAACAAACCCACGACAGCGGCCGCAAATGAACCGCCGCGCTCAGCCCGTTGAACGCTATTGGGTGTGTCGAGCGGCGCGGGCTTGCTTGGCGCGTGCGCGCGCACGCGCTTTGGCCAAGCGTTCTTTGTTCGTTAGGCGCAACGACAGCTTGCGAGGCGCGGGTTTTTCGGCGACCACGGCAGCCGCAGCCGCCGGAACCAGTGCATCCGCGGCCGCAGGGGCGCCACCCGCCGCAGGGGGCGCCGGTGGCGGGACTTCAACCGCCACGGGTGCAGCGTTCACTTTCGGAGGGGCCAAAGGCTCGAAGCTGCGTTTTGCCACGGGCGGCAACGTGGCTTTCACCATCAGCCGAACCGCTCGATCGAACCGCATCACGTGCGACACCGTTTCGTAGCCCTGCTTTGAGAACAACAACACGTGCCGCTTTCGATCGCGAGGCACGTTGATGAATGTGGGCGTCGTGCGCGGCAGTTCGTGGCCGTCCAGCACCACGCGCACGCCTTCTGGCAATGATTGCACCACAAGCTTGGCGGGCTGCCCCCAACGAAGCAGCACTTGAATCGGCACCACCAAAAAATGCACGGCCAACAACAGCGCGCAGGCCAACCCAAACACACCTGCCCAACGGTGCCGCGCCGGTTTGATCAGCAACGGCGGCAACGTGGCGCCGGGATATGTGAAAGACGCAGGCGCCAGCCGTGGCGTCACGGACGCCGGATCCAGGCCGGTGACCGCACCATTGCGCGACAGTGCTGCGGTGCTTGCCGCTTCAACGACGGCCAGCGGTGCCGTTAATCCAGGCGCGCGTGGCGGCGGCAGGGTGGGCCGAGGCGCCGAAGCCGCTGGCAAAGCCACCGCCAGTGGCGCGGACACCACCGGCCGATCGGCACGCGGAGGCGAGGCCAGCTCCCCAGCCACGGGAACAAGATCGTCGGCTGGCACGCGCAGATGGCTGGGCGTGGCGGCACGCGGACGCGCCACCGCGGCGCTGTTCGGAGTCAGCCGCGCGCCATTGCCATTGATGCCGTGAGCCGGCGCCGGCGGAAACGCGGTCAAGGGGGAGCTTTGGGCCTGCGACGGCGGGGGCACCGGAGTGGGCGGCGGAACCAATGGCACCGGCGGCGTGCCCCGCAGCGTGGGCTTCGAGGCGCGCACGGAAACCTCGGCCTGGGGAGCCGGTGATGGCAGCGGAGGCGGAGGGGGCGTTGACCGCTTGCGCATGGTGAGCACCGCCGGTCGTGTGGCACCCATATCCACTTGTCGTTCGCTTGGATCGGCAAACGCCGAGTGCAAACGAATCACGCGGCTTTCGGGCAGCTCGGGCCGCGGCGCGCCCGGCGGCAAAACGGACCGCAACACCGACTGGAGCTCCGCCGCCTCGCCATTGCGTGCGCGCGGCAGTTGTTCCAACGCTTGGCGCGCGGCCGCCACGAACGAAGCCACATCGGCAAAACGATCCTTGGCGTCCGGCGCCAGCGCGCGTTCGAGCAACCGCTCCAGCACCGCAGGAATGTCGGGCCGGGCGCTGCGCGGCGAGGTCATCACGCCTGAGGCCACCAGCGGCCACCCCACCGTTTCGTCTTCAATGTCACGCAGCCGGCGGCCGGTGAGCAACTCGAACAACACAGCGCCGAGCGCGAAGATATCCGTGCGGTGATCAAGCGGCCAACGTCGCGCCTGTTCGGGCGACATATAAGCCAGCTTGCCTTTGAGCGATCCCACAACCGATTGATCGTTTTGCCGTTTGGCCAAGCCAAAATCAGAAAGTTTCACCTCGCCCGCGTACGAGATAAGAACGTTGGATGGAGAGATATCTCGGTGAACCAATCCCGCAGATTGGCCGTTGGCGTCCATGGACTCGTGCGCGCATTGCAGGCCCTCGCCCACTTCGATGACAATGTGCAAGGCCACGGCATCACCGATGCGGCTGCCTTGTTTGCGCGCCTTCGACATCACTTCCATCAGCGCGCCAAGGTCGCGGCCATCGACGTATTCAAGAACGATGAAGTACTCGCCTTCATCGGACACGCCCAGATCATGAATCTGAACGATGTTGCGGTGGTGAAGCCCCGCTTGGATGCGTGCTTCTTGCACCATCATGCTGACGAAGCGATCGTCGCGGGCCATGTGCGGCAGAATCCGCTTGATGGCCACCATCTTCTCAAAGCCGCCTTCGCCCACGGCGCGGCCGCGGTAAACTTCCGCCATACCGCCAACAGCGATACGTTCGAGCAGCTCATAGGCGCCCAATCTCGTCGAAGGATTCACGTTCACGCGCGGGTGCCGGGCAAAAATGGGAACACCAGTGTACCTACAAAAAACGACATCTCCCAGCGCTCAAAGCCACATTCGTCGCGGAAGTTCGCGAGTGGCCGATGAATCAGGCGCCCGGTGGTGCAAGAGCGGCGTGTCATGACGGCTTGGGGCGAACAGGCTTTCCCGAATCTGCGGCACGTGGCTGACGAGGCCATCGCTTGCGGCGTGGTGCCTGGCATGGCCGTTTGCGTGAGCCACGGCCACGCGAAGACCACGTGCAATTTTGGGCGGGTCTATGGCGATGCCGCCTCGGCGCCGGTCACACCGGTCAGCGATGCAACCGTCTATGATTTGGCGTCTTTGACCAAGGCGCTGGCGACCAGCCTGTTGGCCATGCGGGCCGTGGCCACGTGTGACGCCTCAAAGTTCGACTTGGCCTTGCCCGTGACCAGGTGGCTTCCGCGCGCGCCCAAGGGCGTGACCGTTGAACATTTGCTCAGCCATACGTCCGGCTGGCCTGCGCACGCCAAATTCTACGAACAGCTGTTGCCCCAGGTGCACCCGGGCGATCCGGCCCCAGCACTTCGCTCGGCACTCATCGAACAGCTGCAAAACACCCCGCTGCAGGCGCTTCCGGGCGCGCGAAGTGTGTATTCCGATCTCGGGTTCATCGCGCTTGGGCACATCCTTGAGCTTGTATTGGAGCAACGGTTAGACGTGGCGTTTGAGCGGCAAATCGCCCTGCCTTTGCAGCTGCGCTCCCTGCGTTTTGGCGTCGACCCAGCACAGATCAGCAACGTGGCGCCCACAGAGGACTGTGCTTGGCGGGGCCGGCTTTTGGTGGGGCAGGTGCACGACCAGAACGCGTGGCTGATGGGCGGCGTGGCCGGTCACGCGGGCCTGTTCGGCACGGCCCACGACGTGGCTGCGCTGCTTGCCAGCTTGTTGCGCTCGCACGCAGACGCCCCGCAGCCCGACGATCCGATTGAGCCCGCGATCCTGCAGCGGTTTTGGGCCTTTGAAGCGCCGCCCCCCAGCACGTGGGCCCTGGGGTGGGATCGGCCCAGCCCGGGCGCCTCGTTGGCCGGGCGTTTGATCGATCGCCGCGCGGTGGGGCACTTGGCTTTTACGGGGTGTTCGGTGTGGGTCGACCCCCGCCGCCAAACGTTTGTGGTGATGCTGTCGAACCGGGTGCACCCCGTGGTGCGGGACGACGCCCGTTTTCGTGCCCTCCGTCCGGCCGTGATGGACGCCGCGCTGACGGATCTGCATTACGGCGTTTAGGTGGACCAACCAAGGCATGCACATTCCGAAATGGCGAAAACGCCGCGACCTCGGATACACTGGCGCTCGCCTATCTTGGCTTGCTGACCTGGGGAACGAAATGACATCACGCTTGGTTTTAGCGCTCGTGGGGTTTGTGGGATGGGGCGCTGCCGCTGGCTGCACTTCAGATAAGCCCGTCAAATGCGTTTACCGCGAACCCAAAGCTCTGGCGGAAAACGCCGCCACGATGATGGCCGACGCTTCGCTGCTTCCCGCTGGAAAAGACTTCGTGTTGGCTGGCATCGCGGGCATGAATGTGAGCTGGGCCCCCGTCACGGCCGCGGGCGTGGCGGGCGCTGCATCCACCTTGACGATCACGGAAACACCGGTGATTGCACCGCGCTTGGCGGTAACCGCGCGGGCCACACCCGGCGATCAGCTGGTGGTTGTGTACGGCGTGTTGAACGCAGAAATGCAAATTGAACTGCACGCGCTCACCCAGGTGGCGGGCGAAGCGGCCGCTGGCCCCGTGCTGATCAAAGCGCTGCCCGCCGGCGTAAAGCTCGCCGACATTCGCACCGCGGTTGGCAGCTCGCGCACGGGCCAACGCGCGCTGGTGGCGTGGGCCTTTGCTGATCAGCCCGGCACAAAAATCGAAACGATCACGTTGGGTGCCAACGCGGCCGCCGTAGGGCCAGCGATAACGATGGATGCGCCCGAGGTGTGGCAATGCCTGCAGTTCGTGCCCAGCCGCCTGGATTGGAGTCTGTCGTGGGTGCGCTACAAACCCTCAAATTCGCCGAAGCCCTGGTTCGTGGTTGAAGATCACCGCGACAACGACAGCGCCTCCGCTCGCTACAACGTCAGCCTTTCAACGGAAGAAGTGTCGTGCCCCACGGTGTCGCCCACCGACCGCGGCTACCTCATCGGTTGGCAAACCAAACAAGGCACGTGGGTGACCGACTACGACATTGCTTCAAGCTCCGTCAGTGGCAACTTCGTCGCGGGCGCGATTCGCTTTGGCTCGCCCGATGATCAGCCGCCCGTATCAGGCGTTGCCTCAATGGGCTTTGATATGGCCGTCACCTTTGGCGTCAAGCAGGGCCCGCAGGTGTGGTTGTTTAATGCGTTCGGCGCGCACGTGGGTGATGAACTCAAGCTGCCCTCAAACAAAGGCGCCGTGGGCCCCGTATCAACGTGGCCTTTGCAAAACGCATTTTACGCCACATACCGCGAAGGCACCACCGTTGCTGCACCCGAGGGACCGCGCTGGTTCATGAAGGTTGAATGTCCAGCGAACTAAACGTGGGGCACGGGCGATCTTTTATGCGCAGCAGTTCTTTTCGGCGCGCGCTTGGCAAAAGCGTGGTTGTGACGGCGGCTTTGGCGTCGCTGCCGTTGGCGTGTGGCAAGTCGGATCCTACGGGGTATCTGCTCGACATTCGCAGCGAACCACCCGAAGACCAGCTGCCCAGTGCCGTGAGTGTGAATTGCTTTAAGCCCTCCGGTTATTGCTTAAAAGATTTCGTCTATCCTGGCCCAGGCAAAACACTTTCGTATCAGCCGGGCAATCAGCTGCTGACGCTGGCCATGGAAGTGGAGGATGGGTTCGATAAACCGCGGCGGCTGTGGGTTCGTGCGCGACGTGAGTTCGATACGTTGGGTGAATACGCCGCCGTGCTTCCGGTGGCACAAGCAGGCAAACAGATCAAAGTCGATGTGTTGATCAAGTGGGGCCGCCTCGCCGACAAGGATCGCGATGAAGTCCCCGATGTGATCGACGATTGCCCTGACAAAGCTGATCGTGAACAAGACGCCCCCTGCGGCGTGGGCGAGGCGGACGCAGGGGCGCCGGATGCCAACGCCGTAGACGCCGCGATCAAGCTTGACGCTCAAACGACCGGGAACGACGCCGCGAGCACCGACGCACTTCCCAAAGGCTGACGGCGCAAACCATATCTTTGCCCGTTCGCGCATTGGGCATAAGGTGTTGATGGGATGGTTCAGGCGACGTTGGGTCAGCGGCGGACAAAACCTTCGTTGCCCAAGAAGCGACGTTGGTGGGTCTGGGGCGTGTTGGTTCTCTGCACAGCCACCTTGGCGCTGTGGTTTGCGTACGGCACAAGCCGCACTTTCGATACACAAGGGCCTGACTTCGTCATCAAGCGACTTGCGGTTGAGCAAGGCCCCTTGTGGGGCGCCCCGGCGCCGCCGGCGTTCGTGCCTGCCGCAGCCAATGTTTGCAACACGCGCGCTCGCGCCGCGCTCGCGAAGGTATCGGGCGCCTCCCCGCCGCAAGAGCTCGCAAACCTGTTGGTGATCGATCCCGATTGTGTGCCTGCCATGCGGCTTTTGGTGCAAGCGACCGCCAGCCGGGGGCGTTTGGCGGAAGCGCACGGACGTCTGGTGGGCCGCGCTGAGCGCGAACCTTTCAATGCGGCCGCACAGGTTGGTGCGGCCATCTTCAGCGACTATGCGGGCCGCAGCGGTGACATGTTGGCGTTTTTGCAACGGGCCCAGGCGTTGCGGTCTGACACCGTGGGCTTGTCCGCGACTTGGGCCGATTATTATCGGCTTCACTTGCAACCGGGGCAGCCGCAAAAGGCGTGGCAGGCGTGGATGGAGGAGCTCAAGCGTGGCGAAGATCCACGCACGCTGGCTCACGTGATCAGCTTCTTGGCACAAGTGCCGGATCGATTCGCAACGCTTGCCATGTGTGAACGCTTTTACCGGGCGGTGCCACAACACACAGGCGAATCAACCGCACGCACGTGTTTGAAAGCCGCGACCGAATTGGATGATGCCGAAGGCATCGCCGCGTATGCAGCACGGCTGGGCAGCCGTGGGGAAGGTGGGGGCTGCCAACAACGGTGGGTGACCTATTTCCGGTTCATTGCCGGCCAGCCACAAGCGCGCGTGCAAGCGGCGCAGGCCGACGCCAGCTGCCCACAACTGTTTGGGTGGTTGCGCGCGGCCGCCTTGCTTGCCCAAGGGCGCACCGCCGTGGCGGCCGCGGCACTCGGCGGGGTGACCGATGCGCCTGCGTGGGTGGCAGCCGCCGTGCTCGCGGCCGGCGGTCAACGTGACGCGGCCTTGGCCAGGCTGCCCAAGTCTTTTGCCGATGAAAGTGCCAGCGCGCGTCTGCACGCTCTGCTGGCTTTGGATTTGATCGGGCCAGCGGGGCTGATCGCTTTGGTGCAACCACCCGCGCCTGCCACGCGAGGCGCGCACTTGGCACAAGCGGCGTGCGGCTATGCGACTTTGGCGTTCGAAACACAAGCGGAACAAAATTTGGCGCAAGCCGTTTCTGCCTCCCCCGATGATCCGTTCGTCACCGCATGCCAATTGCGTTGGTTCGCGGGCCACCACGATGCCACGCGCGCCGAGGCGGTGATCGAACGTGCCACGCAGCTTCACATCACTCACCCGATCTACACGGCTGAACTCGCGCACTTTCGCGCCCGCCAAAACAAATGCGAACAAGCGCTGCCACTGCTGCAAACAGCGCAAATGAAGTTACCGCTTGAACCAACGTTGCATGAGGATCTGATGCATTGCTTGCGGCGCACCAACCGCACAGAAGAAGCTGAACGTTGGGCCACACTCTTATCCGCGCCGAACGAAACGTGGCCATGGCTGGCGGCCGCCGCGGTGGTGGCGCTGTTGTTGGGCGGCACGCTTTGGTGGGTGAAAAAACGTGCCGCGCGGGCTGCAATCGTGCGTTGATTGCAACAAATCGTGCCGGTATTGTGTGGCGCATGAACGCAAAGCTCTGGTTGGGAAGTGTGTGTGCATTGATTGGGCTGGCGCCCCACGGAGCATGGGCCGCAACTTATAGCTACGTCGATTGGACCGAAGCGAACGTGGCGGCGGGCACAGCGAAGGGCACCATCACGCTGCCTGATTCGTCGACCGTCACCGTGACTTTCGAGGCCATCAACGCCAACGGATCCGCAGGCAACCTCTACGGGGCGCAGGTCAACGGCGGCACGAATTATTGGAACCCGACCGCTCCCTACGTCAGCGCCGAAGTCGAAAACTTTCCACCCTCACCGGACATCCTGCAGCTAAGCGGCGGGCAGAACCAGGTTTACAAAGTGACGCTCTCCGAAGCGATCAAAGATCCCATCATGGCGATCGTCAGCCTGGGCGCGTCCGGCACAACGATCACCTACAACTTTGATGCACCGTTTGCGATCGTCAGCCAAGGTTCCGGCTATTGGGGCGGCGGTTCCACGGCGTTGGTGCAGCTGCCGAACAATGTGTTGCAAGGAACCGAAGGGCACGGAACGGTGCAGTTCTTAGGCACGTTTCCCACCTTCTCGTGGACGGTGCCGACGCCTGAATCATGGCACGGGTTTACGTTTGGCATTCGCACAACAGAACGGCTGGAGCCACCCGATGCAGGGGCGGACGCAGGTGTTGATGCGAATGCCGTTGATGCGGCAACCTCGGTTGATGCGGCGGTTGCGATGGATGCTCTGCAGACGACGACGGATGCCAGCCCTTTAAGTGATGCAGGCGCAGCTCGCGACGCAAGCGGCGATGTCTCGGGCAGTGGCACGGGGACGGGCCCCGACGCCGGCCGACCTGCGCCTGAAGACGACGGCTGCTCATGCAGGGTGGGACGCCAACCGCGCCGAAGCAACGGCGCCCTGGCGAGCGTTGTTTTGCTGCTGGGGGCCGCGTGGGTGCGGCGATCGCGCAGGCGCGGCAAGCGGTAGGCGCCTGCCGCTCTTGATTCGACCTCACATCGCTTTATATGCGCCCGCCAATACCTCGCTGAACGATTCGAAGGACGTGGGGGTGGTGGTGGCGGCGCTGCGTCCCGCGAGGCTTTTCACTTTGCCTTCGTTGAAGGCCTGCGACATTTCAGCGTAAAGCCGCGCCACGTCCGCTGAGAAGCCGAATTGCGTGAGCGCGCTGGCGAAGCCTTCGTACGGGAACTGCACGTAAGCGAGATCAGGTTTGCCGATGCGTGCGCCCAAGATTTTGGCGGCCTCGTTCAGCGATAAGTCACGCGGGCCGTGCAACTCACGCACCTCAAAACCCTGCGTGGCACCGGTTTCATCCAACAAGGCTTTGACCGCCGCCACTGCGATGTCTGCCGTGGCGATTTGCGGGAAAGGCAGGTCACCTTTGATCGCGCCGCCAGTGATGCCTTGGTGCTTGATCATCGGCAGGCTGCCGAACTGGTTTTCCATGAAGTAGCCCGGGCGCAGGCTTATTGTGAAGAGGCCCGCGATCGCCTTGAAGCGCTCTTCTTGTTTGTGAAGGCCAACAATCGGGCCGGTGCCACTTGGTTGATCGGCGCCCAGGCTGGAAAGAAACACAACCTTCTTCACGCCACTGTCTGCGACAGCTTTGGTGATCGCCTCGCCAACCTTGTTTTGGTACGCCAGAAAATCTGGGGCAGCTGCGTTGGGCGGAATCAAAGCATAAACCGCTTTGGCGCCCGCAAATGCCTTGGTCAAGTAAGCGGCGTCCGTCACGTCGCCAAGCGCGGTGTCGGCGCCTTTGCTGGCCAAACCCGCCAACTTGTCGGCGCTGCGCCCCAAGGCCCGCACCTTTTCGCCCCGTGCGAGCAACGCCTCTGCAACAGCTTTCCCTGTGTTCCCCGATGCACCAACAACTGCGATCATGTGAGCCTCCGTTTGTGGTTGAGGCCCCTTGGATGCCGGCCTGCACAGCCGGTTTCACCAAAGTGACTAACGTTCGTGCGGCATGCGATCGCGCGGACCACGGAAGTGGCGCATGGGCGAATAAAAACGGAAATTGGAAACGCGCGACGTGTAAACACACGCGTAGTCTTCCACTTGGTCGCCAAACTTACTGACCTCGCGCCCTTCGCGGAACGACGGCCCCCAAAACACGTTGAACGCTTCGTCTAGCTTGGCCTCAAGCTCTGCGTGTTCAACCATGCTGGTGCGTTGCTCAGAACGCATGCGATCCACCACTTCGCGCGCCAGCTTCTTTGCGGTCGTGACGTTGTCGCGCGTGGTGTGCCCGTTCTGCAACTTTTCGAGCGAGCGCAAGATGTGTTGTTTCTCATCGATCTCAGCGTCGAGGTGGCGCAAATGCCGTTCAAGCTCTTCAAGCCGCGCCAGCGAATCAACGCACTCATCGTGCACTTTGACTTCGTGCTCAAGCTCCTGAATCACCATCGCCGTGCGCCACGCGGATGATTTCCGTGAGCGCAGCATATCGCCATAGATGTGATCGCCCACAAACAGCACCCGATCACCGCGCGCGCCGGCGCGCTCTTCGAACTCTTTCAAATTCCCGGCGCTATAAACTTTGCCGCGCGCAAAAGGTTCATTGGCCATTTCGCCCACGATGTTGCCTTGCGCATCCAGTTCGTGGAACGGCCGCTTTTCCGTGAAAAAGCCTGGCTTTTGCGCCGAGACGATCACGATGTCGAAGTAATTGCGCCAGCCCGGATACGCGTCGAGCGCGCCATCGAGCAGGTACGTCATCAGTGAGTTCGTGTAATCGAAGGCAGAGTTGGTCAACAAGAACAGCTTCTTGCCCGACGAGCGCATCTTGTGCAGCGCTTCGGCCAAATGCGGATCCGGTTGGATGTAGCTTTTGAGATCCTTAACGATGATGTCCTTGATGGCGCCATCGCGGTGGGCAAGATCAATGCATTCGCGAATGTCGTCCCACACCTGCGGGTACGGCCGCGCCAAATCAGGAAACGCATCAAAAAAATCGACGAGCGACGCATACATCACCGCTTCGGGCAACGCGAACAAAGTATCGATGAACGCGAAACGCTCGCTGGAGAAACGAAATCGCTGCTTGTGGTAAAGGTCAAACAACATCGCGGCGTCCAACATGCGGCGGCCGTGATAGGCGCGGCCGGGAGCGCCATAACGATCGGGCTTTAAGATGTTGCCTGTTTCGCGATCGATCACCAAACCGCGGATGCCAAAACGCGCGTCATACGTGAGGTTGCGAATCGCTTCGGGGTAACCCTTAAGGCCGATCAACTTAAACAGCGTGGCCTCGATCGAAAGCGCCTCCATGCGCGGTTGATCGTAAAGCGCCAGCGTGTAGTCCATGTCGAAGCCAACCAGTTTGACGCGATCAAGCTGCAAGTTGCGGTTGGCGTAAACGCGGCTGCCGCGGGGAATGTCGCTGGGGCGACTGAGGCCTTCAAGAAGGGCCATCACGCGGCCGGCCACGGTGGTGGACCCATCCGTTTGGCTGGCGCGCCCATTGCCCGTGGTAGGTGCAAGTAAGCTGGGCATGAAGGGATCTTTTATAAGCGTACCATGCGTCTATCGACGAAGCCGGCTGCGCAACAGGTTGGTGCTCATGCCCAAGATGCGCGCGGCCTCGTCCGAGGAAAGGGGAGCCTTAATCAGAACATCAGCGCCCGTCCCTGGCAAATCTTGTGCGGTTTGAACCACGGAGATGCGGGTCAGCGCGGCGGTCATACCAGCGAACACCACCATCGGGTGGTTAGCGAACTGCCGACACAGCGGTGGCAGGGCGGCGGTCCAACCGGCAGCGGCCTCGCGGTCCGCGAAGCCCAAGGTTAGCTCCAGCACAGGTTCGGGATCGAGGCGCACCTGCAACGTCACGGCGCTTGGGATTTCAAGTGGCGGCGAACCGGGCAAGCTGAATTTTTGGCCGGGCCGGGCGCTCAACAATTGCGAGGCCGTGGCCATCAGGACCACGCCCTCGCCCATCGCCGCTTCTTCCCCGCGTAAACGCCCCGCCAGGGTGCCAAAATCCTCGGGCGCAACCACATCAGGCGTCCCGGCGGGCGCCTTCACAAGTTCAGGCACCAGCAACTGCATGTAAGCGGCCGGCGCGATCACCGCCCAGCCGGGTTCGGGCAACACGAACACGCGGTCGTCGCGCGACGGACTGGCCCCTGGCGGCCGCAAACCCACCGGGCGGCCGCGCAGCGTGGTCCATTCAATGGGCCGTGCGTTCGCGGTGGCAGCCCGGCCCAACGCCAAAGTGAGCGCCGCATCGGGCACATGGTGGTGCACGGCCAAGAAGGTCACGGCATCGTCGAGCGGGTTCGGCGTGGCCACCACCATCGTGTCGAAATCCGCGAAGATGTTCAGACCGCTGCCTTCGATCAAACGGTGCCGATCGGGCAAAAGCTTAAGCAGTTCGTCGGCCAGGGCGGTGAATGAAGTCGATTGGGGCGCCTCGCGGAGGCGATCGAGTCTGAGCCGCACCACAAGGCGCGCGCCTTCGGGACCATCGGCGCGCAAACCACCCGGTTTGCCTGCATCTGCGCCTGCGCCGTCCGGTAGCGCGTCGCTGGCCACACCCGCATCGCTCGGTTCTGCGGCGTCTGGACCGGCGTCGGGCGTGTGCTTGGGCCCCGGACCGGCTTTCGGTTTTTTTACCCCGGCGGTGGCCACCGAGGGCGGGGCCGCGGGGGGCGCGGGCGCTTCGAGCGGCAGCGCGGTGGGCGGCGTGCTTACAACTTCAATCTCAATCGCCGGCGCCGACGGCCACAAACGCGCCAACGAGGACGCCATAAAAGCCATCACCACCAACGCGTGCAGCGCCACAGACACGGCCACCACCACGGCGGCGCGGCTCAAAGGTGAGGTGGGCAGTCGCACGCGGGCCTGGCTTACTCGCTGGCGCCAAGGGCAATGGCAGACGCGGACAGCGCCGCCACAACATCTGCCCCAGGCGCCGCGCCCACTGTGATGAGTGCGCCTTCGCGCGGACGCTCCTGGCCGATGCGTAACAACCCCCCCGCCAAGAAGCTGCCAGCAATGCGGCTTTCGGTGGCGGGCTCTTTGGTTCGATCGAGCGTGACCAGCAGCCCGCCCTCGCTCATGAAGGGCACAAGATCCGGCACATACGTCAACAGATCGTCGTCTTCGAGATCGACCAGATCGTCGAGCACCAACGCGCCCGCACCCGCCGGGCGCAAAGGCAACGCGGGCCCCGCAATGGCCACCGTCAGCTGCCGGCCGGCCTTCTCACAGCGTTTGCTCGCACGCATCGCCGCACGCAAACGGCGCGCTTCGACCAACAGCAGCACGGGTGTGGCCTCGGCCAGCGCTTCGGCCAACCACACGGTGCCGAGGACCACCACGGGCGACCGTTGCCGCACCAGAGCCGCCAAACGCTCAAGCGTCGATCGATGCCCGACGGCGCCGGAAAACAGGGGTCCCCTCATATGTGCTTGGTGTTCTTAGTCTGTTTTCGCGGGCCGGCCAAGCCTTCCGCGCTCTGTTGCGCGCT
Organism: Deltaproteobacteria bacterium; assembly: GCA_033763315.1. Taxonomy (GTDB): domain Bacteria; phylum Myxococcota_A; class Polyangia; order Fen-1088; family Fen-1088; genus JAGTJU01. The sequence continues at coordinate 163,091 of JANRKS010000001.1, read as the reverse complement.
TGGCGCACACGGCTTCACCCAAAGTCCCGGTGTATCATGGCGGTCATGGCTTATGTAGCGTCGCGCTTTCGCCTTCCCACCCGGCTTCTGTGTGCGCTCGCGCTGTGGCTGGGCGGAGGCTGTAGCGACGCTGACAACGGCACCGGTCCAACGTCGGGTGCCATCGACGCCGGCGAGGCCGATGTGTTGCAGGTGCAAAACCCGCGCTCGTGCCAGGTGGCCCGCGTCTCTGCCGGAGCCACCCACACCTGCGCCTTGCTTGTGGATGGCCGCACGTTCTGTTGGGGCGCGAACGACCAAGGTCAGTTGGGGATGGGCGATCTGGTGACACGGCCGCTGCCGGCGATCGTCGTCACGCCCAAACCACTGGTCGAGATCCGTGCCTCAAGCGGCGCTTCTTGCGGACGCGCCACTGACAATCAGGTGCTTTGTTGGGGGCGGCCGGTGGGTGCCCCCGAAGGCGCACCACCGCTCAGCAAACCTGTGCCGGTGATGTTGCCGGGCAACAGTTCAGCGATCGTCACGGGTGGCGAACACGCGTGCACGCTGCTGACCGACGGCCGCGTGTTTTGTTGGGGCCGCGGAGGTTTGGTGGGCGATGGCACCGCCGTGGATCGGCCTACCCCCGTGGTGCTGGGCGCTTTAACGGAAGCCACCTCGTCCTTGGTGGCCACGGTGGATCACACCTGCCTTCGCACCACCAAAGGTGAACTGCGCTGTTGGGGCGCCAACGAAACGGGTGCGTTGGGCGTGGCGCCTGAGCCCGGGGTGGGATTGGCGCCTGTCTTGCCCGCAGCGTTCACGGTGGGTATCGCCGCGGTGGCGGTGGGCCCGGGCCGCACGTGCGTGGTGTCCGCGGGTGAAGACGCGGGCCGCATCTTCTGTTCACCTCCCTTGGCCACACCCGAAGTGGTGGGCTGGGGCAAAGACAATTTGGGGATCACCTTGGGGCAGAACCACGCGTGCGTGATCACCACAGACCTCAAGATGAAATGCGCAGGTGCCAACGATCAGGGTCAAGTGGGGCCCGACCCGCGCGCAGTTGTGCCCGAGAACGAAGCGATCGAGGTGCTGACTGACGCGATATTCATGTCGGCAGGGGCGGCGCATACATGCGCGATCCGCCAAGACCGCAGCTTGTGGTGCTGGGGTCGCAACACCGAAGGCCAGGTGGGCATTGGCACCTTAGAAAACACCAGCGTGCCCGCACCGGTGGCGCTGCCCGTGGGTTGCCCCATACAATAAACAAGGACCTTCATTGAGCCAACGTATCGAGTTTTCTCCCACGCTGTTTCTTCACGTCGCTGCCTTAGCGGCGTTGGTTGTGGGTGTGGCCTTCCTGGTGGGTCGGTTGGCGCCGGATCGGCGGCGGCGTGTGCGGCGGTTGGTGGCGCCATTTGTGCTTTATGTGGCCGCGCTCACGGCACAGCTGACGTTGAGCTACGCGATGCCTTACACGTCCACGATCAAGCCCGCGTGGATCGATTTCCTTGGCGACGTCACGTGGTTGTGTGTGCGGTTGCTGGCCGTCAACGCGGGCGCCCTGGTGGTGTTTGAACTGGCGCTGCCGCGGCTGCGCTTGCACGTACCGAACATCGTGCACGAGTTGGCTTTGGGCGCGGCTTACGTGGTGACGATGTTCGTGTTCTTGCGCCGCAATGGCGTTGATTTTTCAAGCTTGGTCGCCACATCGGCGGTGGTCACCGCCATCTTGGCGTTCTCAATGCAAGCGACCCTCGGCAACATGTTCGGCGGACTCACCCTGCAGTTGGACGATTCCATCTCCGTGGGTGATTGGATTCGCTTTGGCAGTGACGTGGAAGGCCTCGTCAAAGAGATTCGCTGGCGCCATGTGGTCGTGGAAACCCGAAACTGGGACACCGTGATCGTTCCCAACAGCAGCCTGCTTTCACAAACCATCACTTTGTTGGGAAAACGAACGGGCCAGCCCGTGCAACACCGCACGTGGGTTCACTTCAACGTTGATTTTCGTTTCAGCCCGGCCACCGTGATCGAAACGGTGGAAAAATCGCTGCGAAGCGCGCCGTTGCCTTGTGTGGCAAGCACGCCCGCACCGAACTGCGTTTGCTTTGATCTCGCGAACAATGGCCGCGACAGTTTCGCGCACTATGCCGTGCGCTATTGGTTGACCGATCTGGCACAAGATGACCTTATAAGCTCCTCGGTGCGCGTGCGCATCTTTGCCGCGCTTAAACGCGCCGGCATTCCGCTGGCCGTGCCCGCCGCCACCATCTTTGTGGCGCAAGACGATGAAGCGCATGCCGAACGCAAAGCGCAGCGCGAGTTACAGCGGCGCACCGACGTGCTCTCGAAGGTAGATCTGTTCAGCACAATCACGCCGGACGAACGCGACCACCTTGCCGCGCGGCTGACCTACGCGGTGTTCGCGCGCGGCGAAGTCATCACACGCCAAGGCGCCGAAGCGCATTGGCTTTACATCTTGTGCTCGGGCCAAGTTGAAATCCGTGCGGCACGCGACGGCAAAGAGTCGGTGGTGGGCTCCATCAGCGCGCCTGGCTTTTTTGGTGAGCATGGCTTGATGACGGGCATGCCCCGCACGGCCACGGTCACCGCAATCACCGAAGTGGAATGTTACCGGTTGGATCGAGACGCCGTGAATCAACTTGTGCATTCACGTCCCGAGGTGGCCGCCGAATTGGCAACGATCTTGGCCAACCGCCAGCAAGGCTTGGATGACGCCTTGTCGAGCCATGACGGCCGCGTGCAACACCGCATGCCCAACGAACAGAGTCGCCAAATCTTGCGCAAAATGCAGCAATTTTTCGGCCTGGGCGACGGCAACTAGCCAAGCACGCGTGCATGGATGACACGCTTATGCCTGTAAGGTTCACCAACCCCTTGCCGCTTGAGGCGCACGTAGGCGGCGGCAAAGCGGCGTCGCTGGCGTTGCTGCAAGCGTGCGGGCTGCGCACGCCGCCAGGCTTCGTGTGCACGGACGCGTTGCTGCGTGCTTTGCTTGCAGATGGCACGGCAAACCTAACGCCTGAGCAGGTAATGAACGCGCCGTGGCCCGAAGATTTCATTGGTGAACTGCAATGGCGGCTACAGCCTTTTGGTTCCACGACGTTTGCGGTGCGCTCCTCGTTCGCGGGCGAAGACAACGCGCGCGCGCTGGCGGCGGGCGTTTACGAATCATGCGTGAACGTGGACACGGCGGATGTGCCTGCGGCGGTGCGGAAGGTGTTGGCTTCGGCCTTGGCACCCGCGGCGCTGGCGTATGCGCAAGGGCACACGCGCCCGCCACTGCACGCCCCCGTGTGCGTGCTGGTGCATCCGTTCATCGCGGGGCAGGCGTGGGGGCACGCAGCGGCGGCTGCCCACAACGACGTCACGGTATGGGTGGGCAACGGCACGTTGTCGGCGGTCCAGACTGCCGAGCTTGAACATGCGGTCACAGGCCTCGCGCTGGCGCACGGCGCGTGCGAAATCGAATGGGTCCACGATGGCGAGGCGTTTGTGTATTTGCAATGGCGGCCGTTCACACCAGCCACGCCCGCGCCCCCCTGGCGCCCAAGCGCGCAAAGCCGAGACGCCACGCCCGTGGCTCCGAGCGACGAATGGATCTGGGACGTGAGCCACAACCCGGCGCCACTGTCTCCCGCACAACAAGGCCTGGTGGCGCTGGTCCAGCAGGTGTGTGACGTTGGCTTCGATCAGGAATTGTTTGGCGGTTACTTGTTCTACCGCCCACGCGCCAATCGGCCTGCGCCCGCCATCGATCCCGCGGCCATTGATGAACGCTTCACCAATCTGCAAAGCCGCGCTGATGCCGACCTGGCAACTCTATCAGCGCAGCCAGCGTTGGAAGCCGCGTTGGAAGTGTTTTGCAAGCACTACACGGAACTTGTGGGCACCATTGGCGCGGCAGTTAAACAAGGCCGCCAGGCGTTCGAATCATTCGTGAGCCGACATGCGCCTGCTGCGGTGAACGAGATCCCGTGGGCGCTGCAGCCACAAAATTCAAAAGCCATTGAACGCCAACATTTCCTTGAACGTGTTCGAACGGCGGCCGACGATCAAGCACGCGCGCACGCGTGGCACGCCTATCTGCAGCTGTTTGGCGACGAGCCCAGCCTATGGGACGTTTGTGCGCCTACGCTGCGTGAACAAGTAAGGCTTACGTCCATGGGCAACATCGACAGTGGGGCCACGAGGCCACGGCTCGACGTGGCAATGTTGCGCGCGCAAGCTGCAATCATGCGAATCAGAGCCGCGCTTCCTGCAAGCCTGCACAGCGAGCTCGAAGTCTTGCATGCCACCGGTTTGGCCTGTGCCGCGCGCGGCGAGGACGACGATTGGCTGTATGCACGGTTGCAGGCCCCCGTCCGTCGCGCGCTGCTGGCGTTGGGCGAGGCTTGGGCCGCTCAGGCCATTCTTGATCAAGCCGAGGATGTGTTCTTTGTGCCACTGCCGCTTGTGCGAGACGCAGCCGCGCAGCCGCAAACCCCAGCGGGGCTGCGACAAGCCGCCGCGTTCGGCAGGGCGGCATACGCTGCGCAAATGCTGAACCCACCGCCGACGAAAGCTGCCACAGGCTTGCGGGGGCACGGCACGGGTGGCCGTGTGGTGGGGGTCGTGAAACTGTTGAGGCCCGGCCAAGGTTGCAACGACAGCGGCGCCGTGTTGATCGCCAAGTCGATCTTGCCCACCGAGTTGCCCTTGCTTAGCGCCGCGGCGTTCGTGGTGGAAACCGGAGGTCCGTTGGATCACGTGGCCGCACAAGCGCGTGAGCGCGGCATGCCCGCCGTTGTAGGCGTTGCGGGGGCAACAGTGGTGCTGCACGAAGGGGATCTGGTGTTGGTGGACGCCGACGCCGGCGTCGTGGTGAAACTCGCGCACGCCACGTAATGAGCCGCTGTTACACATGCGTGCGCGTGGCAAGGGCGACCGGCCGCTTCACCCCATCGCACGCGGCCTTGCTATGATACGGCGTGCTTGGGCTTGTATCGCTTCTGTGTACGCTGCATGGGCAAACTGTTGCTGACCAATCGCACGCACCGGCACCGGCGCCCACCAACGTTGTTGAGCACGAGAAGCCGCGCGCCTTGCCTGCCGCCGCCGCGCTAATGCCCGGCCTCGTCTTGCACGGCTCGGGGCACTTCGCGCAAGGCAACCGCGCCACGGCGTACTCACTTTTGAAATGGGAAGGCGTGGGCGTGGGTGCCTTGCTGGTCGGCGCCACAGGCTTGGCGCTTACGGGCGCCTCGCGGCACACGGTGAGCCTCCTGGCGCTCACCAGCATGGCGGGCGCAGGGTTGTTGGCCATCACTTGGCTTGCCGATCTGTACGGCGTTCTCGCGCCCGCGGGAGGCACAGGTGATCCCTTGCGACAAATGCCGTGGTTGCAAGCCACCGCAGGCGTCAAGTGGGTGGACGATCCAACGTTGTCTGGCAGCGTGCTCGTGGGCACGTCGCTGCAGGTGTGGACGCGTCGCTGGCGCCTTTGCCCTTCGGCGTGGTTTGCGGCCAATGGCGACACCAGCCGCATGGAAGGTGACGCGGCTTATCGATTCGTGGGACCTGTGGCCACGGGACAAGCGGCGACGGGAAGCTTCGTGGACCTTGAGCTTGGTGCGTATCATCACCGCTACCAGGAAAGCCAAAAGCTCGCGTTTCCCAGCCGTTTCCGCATCACCGGCGTGCAAGCGCAGCTGCAGACACGCTTGGATCTGCTGACCATTGCACCCACGCTGCGTGGCGCCTTCATCGAGGGCAGCGCGGGTGTGGGCATCGGCGCCTATCGTTACCCCGATGTGCATGCCACCGTTGCCAACACCATTTTGCTTGGGGGATTTGCTTTCGGCCTCTACCTCGGAAAAACCGCTCAACGTTGGGGCCAATGGCGCGTGTTCTACAACCACCGGCACGATGATTTCGTGGGCGGGCTCAAGACGTATGGATTGGGCAGCGGCGCCTTGGGTTACTTCGGAACTGACGTGCGCGCGTTCTTGACGCAGCGCTGGGGCGTAGTGGCAGACGTTGCCGCAGGATCCGCGATCGTCAGCACGCTGTCACTGGTCTATCGCTATGGGCAGGTGTCGCTATGAAAACCTATCTTGTGTTGTCGATGCTGTTGGTTTGTGGCTGCGTGGGTGTGGCCGACGATCGCGCCCAGCGCGACACGCAAGTTGGCCACCTGCAAGCCGGCGCCATGCGTGTGGATGTGCAAGACGGCCTGGCCGCTGTGCGCGCCATTGAGCCTGGCCGTGTTTCGCTGTGGGCCCAAGCGCCATCGCTCACGATCACGCTCACGGTTCCTGCAGGCATGGCGGAGGCATCACTGCGCATCGAGAACGTGCTCGTTGATGCCACACTTCGCGCGCCCGGTGTCACCACAACGCTTGTGGCCGCGCCGGTGCCCACAGAAAAAACCTGGGCACTGCGAGGGCTCGCCCCAGGCGCCAACACGCTGTTTCTGTCCGCGCCTGACGCCGCATCACTGGCCCCGTGGCAATTTGCCGTTTTGGCCGACGTACAAGAGCGCCTCGACGACGTGCAAGACATTTACGATCGCATCAACCTGGAGCCTGGCGTGCGCTTCGTGGTCTTCAGCGGCGATCTCACGCGGCGGGGCACCGACAAACAGCTGCAACAATTTCAAGCCGCGATGAAGAACCTTCGCGTTCCGCTTTACGCCACCTTGGGCAACCACGAGCTCGGCACGCGTGACGACATCTTTCACGAATATTTTGGCCGCGGGAACTTCCGCTTCGTGCATGCGGGCTTGCAATTCACCCTTCTCGATTCAGCCAGCGCCACGTTGGCGCCGGTGGTTTACGATTGGCTCGATGAATGGCTGGCAGAGGGTCTCGATCGTCTGCATTTCGTGTTTATGCACATTCCGCCCTTAGATCCCGTGGGCACACGCAATGGCGCGTTTGCCAGCCGCCTCGAAGCCAGCAAGCTGCTTTCGCGGCTTGCCTTGGGCAAAGTGGACATGACGATCTACGGCCACGTGCATTCGTTCTATGCGTTCAACAACGCGGGCATCCCCGCCTTCATCACAGGGGGAGGCGGCGCCATTCCCGAACGCCTCGACGGCATCGGCCGGCACTTTATGGTCGTGGACGTGGATCCGGCACGTGGTTTGTCGCGTGCGGGCGTCGTACGGGTGGATTGAAGCTAGGGCGCCTTTCTCAAAGTCACCGCGATGTTGTCGTCGCCCGCCTTCACGGTGTTGCCTGCCACGCAGTAGTCTTGCGTGGTTTCATTGGCCCCCGCAAGCGGCGTGAGCGTGAGCTTGCCATCACTGGTAAAAAAGGCGCCGGTGAGTTGTTGAGGCTCCTGCACCGATCCGCTGCAGAAACAGCGGTTGTTGATGTCGCCACTGCAGTTCCATGTGTAAAGCTTGCTCTGCACCAAGCGGCTGGCAAGGTCGCCGCACGTGGCGTCTCCCGCATTTTGCCCATAAGCCGTGCATGCCGTGTCTGTGCGAACGTCGGCGCGGCGGTTGGTCGTGGTGTTCGTCGCAAACGTCAGCCCCGAGAACGTAATGCTGCCGGTGCGCGACGACGTTGTGGTGACAGTGGCCTCGTTGTCGGGGCCACACGCAACGGGAGGTGCGGCAGCCACGACGCGCGTACATTCGCCAGCGTACTCATACGCACCAGCCAATGTGCCGCCACACCTGGTGGCCGCGGGGCACGCAAACACAGTGGAGCTCAGCAGCAAGGCGTAACGACCGCCCCGGGTGATGAGTCCCGAGATCTGAGACGTTTTGTCGTTCCATGTTGAGGGAAGAATCGCCCAGGTACCGCCGGGTTCAAGAAGGGCCAAAGCCGCTTGTGAACCTTCCGGCACGGCGCCTGTGGCGGTGATCGTCAGCTGCACCGGTGCATCGAATTGCAAGGAAGCAGGCTCGATGCCGTAGATCATGCCATTGACGTCGCCGTGGCGTGCCGTGCCTGCAAGAGCGGGCGACGCGGTCACAGTGATTGCCCTGTCGTTGACCAAAGACCCCTTGAGCGCGAGCAACGTCGCTTCTTGTAGCGGGATTTGCCCACCTGCCACCGCGGTGATGATGGCTGTGGTCGATGAAGGTAAAACGGGTGCGTCCTCACCACCATCACCATTGCCATCCCCACTTGCCCCATCGCGCGGTGGCATGAACGCATCCACCGATGTGTTGGCATCGATTGCCGCCGCGTCGTTGACACGTGCGTCGCCACCACCGTCGCGATTCGCATCAGAGCCGCCGTCGCGCGCGTCGCTCCCCAAAGGAGCGTCTATGCCCGCGTCCGCCAGTCCCGCGTCCACGCCGTCATCGGCCTCATCATCACAACCTATGAGCCCCAACGCCAACACCGCAACCAACATCCGCTTTTTCATACGGGCACGAGACTGCAACCCTCACGCCAACGGCTGTTGCCGATGAAACTCGTTCACATCCGATGCGTTCTCGCGGTAACCGCAGAAGCACACAAGGCAACTGTCGTGACTGCCGTAGGGTCGACGTAACGTAATCAGTTCGCGCGCGGCTTGAACACGAGGACGTAATTGTCCGTTAAGAAGTTCTCACGCCGGCTCACGACAAAGCCCGCTTGAGCGAATTCTTTGATCACTTCCGCTTCGCCGGCGCGCACGTGCTTCAAGGTCCACGCCGAGCTTTTAGCCTCGTCACGTTTGAAATCAACCAGCACCAACTCGCCCCCTGGGCGCAGCGCGCGTGAAAGCGCCGTCAACATCAGGCTCGGGTGTTCGAAGTGGTGATAGGTGTCGCAAATGAAGATGCGGTCCACGCTGTGTTCCGGCAAACGAGGTGAATCGAATCCACCTTCGATCGGCTTGACCTGCGGCAGGCCTCGGCTCTTGGCCACCGAAGCAATGTGAGCCAGGAAGGGCTTTGCAATGTCGACCGCATAAACAAGTCCCTGTTTGCCAACCTCCGCGGCGAACAAGAACGTGAACAGCCCTGTTCCTGCCCCCACGTCGGCCACCGCCATGCCTTTTTTCACACGGGCTGTGGCCACAAGGCGCTGGCGAAACTTATAGACCTCACGCGATTCGATCTCGAATTTCGATACCCACTCATCCACCTTCAAAGCGGGATCGGTGAACGTCTTGTTGACCTCGGGATCCGCGCCACCATCCGCGCCACGCGCCGGTGGCGCAAACATCGTGACGACCAAAAGCCACACCCAGCGCAAACGCATGCCGCGAGCTTACCCGCTGCTGCCAATCTCACCAACGCCTAAGGCCCCGCCCGGCGAACGTTGAGCAGCGGTCGCAAGCGGCGTTCGTCAATTCGGATTGATTGCATGAACGCGCGCACGTCGGCCGCGAAACGCTCATAGTTGAGTCCCGTCATCGCCCCATAAACACGCACATTCACATCCGCCAACGTGTTCGTGCCCGCCACGCACACGCGTGACACAAGCGGTATGGTGTTCCTCGCCACGACGTACTTCATTTTAAAGGGCTGCGCCTGCAGCTCTTCGTTGACTTGCAACGCCCACCAGTTGCGCCCCTTGTCGGATTCGGCGGTGGCCAGGCATTCAAGGTAGGCGTCACCCAACCACGGCTCGAAGCCGCCTCCCTCAAATGGCGGCGCATCGGGCAATGAAAGCGCCATCATCAAGAAGTTGCCCCGATCAGGATCGCCTAGGCGGGCGCCAAACACACCGGGCCCGGCCACCGCCTTTGCCACACCATAGTGGCGCCCCAAGAACGCGGGCACCTTCACCTCAAAGGCACCCGAAGGCGCGGCCAAGACGTCAAATTGTCCGGCCAGCCCTGCATCGGCCGGGCGGCGCTTGAGGCCTGTCACCAAAGCCGCGACACCAATGGCCAGCCCCCCGACGAACAACAGGGCCGCACCTTTGCGCGAAGCTTTCTTGTCGGTGGAGGCGCTCACCCGGGCAGTATCGCACCAGGGGGCAAAGCGCGGCCAATTTGCTGTGGCGCCCCCCCGCCGGGAGGGCAGAGCCCGGGAGGACCCTCCCCGTGCCTCCACGCCCGAAACCTTGCCGAAACAATTGTAAAACACCCGGCCGATCGCCTCACAACCGCATGGCCGTGCCCAGGCAGGGGCCGCCGTAAGCCGCTATCGGGATTTAAACCAAGGGCTTGCTTGACCCCCGCCGGGCAGACGGCCACAATCGGCGACTGTTCATATGACCACCGTTGAAACCTACGTTGCCGAGTTAGAGGGAAAAAACCAGACGTCTTTCGATAGGCTTCTGGCAGCTCACCGGGAATTGGTTGAAACCGAGCGTCTGTCGCTGGCGGATCTGCTGCGCCTTGAGGTCAAAACGTGCCTCGAATCCATGGAAGCGTCGGCCATGTGGCTGACCGACACGGACGATCTGCCCTTTAAGGTGGCTTTGGCGGCCTATTGCGGCGCCTCCGCCCAGCGTTTCGCCTTGTTGCAACAGCGGCTTGGTGACTTGAACGTCCACCTGGCCGATTTTTCCCCGCTTTGCCTTGGGTATTCCAAGCTGTTTGCGTTTTTCCGGTCGCTGCAAACGGTGGAAGAGCGCGCCGCCGCAGGCGCGCTGACCGCAGGGGCTTACACGCTCGCGCGCTTTGATTCTTTGGCGGGTTGGGCCGAGCTGGCAGGGGATCACGAAAGCGCAGCTCTGTTGCGCAGCGCCTTGCCGGCCACGGAGCAGGAAAACGTTCACGAAGGCCGCCTCGCGCTGCTAGGTGTGGCGAAAAACGAGGAAAGCCAAGCGCGCGCGCGCCGCGCCTCCTTCCGCACCATCGAGTTGCTCACCGAGTTGCAAGACCCCAACCTGGTTCGCAAGTTCTTGTCCAAGTCGCTGCGCAAGCCGCAAACGACCTAGCACACCACCCGGGCCCGTTACGTCACCACGTCGACCACCACCACCGTGGTGTTGTCTTTGCCGCCGCGTTCGTTGGCCAGATCCACCAGCCGCTTGGCCACGGCGTCGCGATCGCCCATCAAAAGGCTATCCAGCTCGCCGTCGTCAAGGTAGCCGTGCAGGCCGTCCGAGCACAGCATGAACCGATCGCCGGGCTCGATCTCGATCTCGATGCAGTCCACCTCGACGTAATCTTGGTGGCCCACCGCCCGCGTGATGACGTTCTTGCCTGGCGCGTTGGCCGCCTCTTCGGGCGTGATGAGACCCAGCTTCAAACGGAAGTTGATGAGCGTGTGATCTTCCGTGAGCTGCGCCGAGCGGCCCCCCCGAAACAGATACACGCGGCTATCACCCACTTGGGCGATGAACGCCATCCTTTTGGTGACCAGCAGGGACGACAAGGTGGTGGACATGCCCCGCTGGCGTGGGTCGAGCTGCCCCATACCGAACACCATGTAACACGCCGACTGCACCGCGTTCTCAAGCAAGCGCCTAACCGTGAGGGCGTTGTTTTCGGTCGGGTGTTCATTGAAGTCGGCAATGCTGCCGCGCCACCGTCGCACCCACGAATGCACCAGCTCCACCGATTCGGCGCTGGCGACTTCCCCTTTGGCGTTACCGCCCACACCATCGGCGACCACGAACAGCTGGAGGGCGTCGTCGCAAAGGAAGCTATCTTCGTTGTTTTTCCGACGTCGGCCAACGTCGGAGAGGCCGGTCGATATGGCATGCATGGGGACTTTCCAAGAATACTACGAGGCCACCACATCGTGAAGGATTCGCCGCCGCTTTTGCGGGCGTTGCAAGCAAACTAAAGTTTAGGAGTTCACCAACCGACGCGGCCCCACATCACTGCCTTGCCGCCTTCTGTTGCGCAATCTCTAGGCAAACCTTGGGGAACCCGCCTCGCGTGATATAGTGTTGGGTGCATGGGAAATGAGGGAAAAGAGGACACTCTTCCCTCGAAGTTCGGGCGTTACACCCTCGTCGAGAAACTTGCCACCGGAGGTATGGCGGAAGTTTTCAAGGCGAAGATGTTATCCGCCCACGGCTTCGAAAAGCAGCTTGTTATCAAACGCATCCTGCCGCACTTAGCTGCGGACAGGAACTTCGTGTCTATGTTCATAGACGAGGCCAAGCTCACAGCGCAGCTTGTGCACCCGAAGATCGTGCAGGTGTCAGACTTCGGCGAGGTGGCCGGCCAGTACTTCATCGCGCTTGAGTATGTCGAAGGATTCGATGCGCTGGCGTTGCTGCGCACATCCGCCCAGCGCCAAGTGCGCATCCCGCTGCCCGTCAGCATCTTCGTGGTGATGGAGGTCTTGGACGCGCTCGACTACGCGCACAACGCCAGCGACCACACAGGCAAGACCATGCGCCTGGTTCACCGCGACATCTCGCCTTCCAACATTTTCATCTCGCGGCGAGGCGACGTGAAGCTCGGCGACTTCGGCATCGCACACGCACAAGAGCGCGAAAGCAAAACGCAGGCGGGCACGCTCAAGGGCAAGTATGGCTACATGTCCCCTGAGCAAGTGGTGGGCGCGCCGCTTGATGGCCGCAGCGATTTGTTCGCCATCGGTATCGTGCTGGCGGAAATGTTGATGGGCCGCCGCTTGTTCACGGCCCCCACAGATCTTGATGTGTTGTTGATGGTGCGGGACGGGCGCCTCGAACGGCTCGACAAATACTGCAAAGACATTCCGGCCGACCTTGAACACATCGTTCGCAAATCCCTGAAAAAGCGTGTGGGCGATCGCTACCAAAGCGCCGGCGAGTTCCGCGATGCTTTGGGAGATCTGCTGTTCCGCGCTGGTTTGCGCGTGAATTCGCGCGATCTTGGTCAGATTGCTGTCGATTACTTTGATCAAACGCCGCAGGGCCTGATCAAGCTCAAAGAACACGCAGCCAAGTGGGAGATGAAAGAGGATCCGCGGGCGCGCGTGGCCTCCAAACCTCCCACGGCCGTCAATCGACAGCGCCTGAACAGAGACGACGACGCGCCCACCGATCGCACGCCCGCGCCGCAAGCCACGGCACAGATGCCTCGACCCGACACGACGCCTGGGCCCACGTCGCGCTCGTCTGATGAGCTTGACGTTGTGATCGACGACGACATTGCCGGCGCCGCCGCCGGGGTGGCCGATGCGATTGGCCGTTCGTTGGATCGACCCATGGCGATCGTCGAACTTGATAGCTACGAACAGCCGCCCACGCCCGCGTCAGGCACGCCGGCTTCGATGGCACCGGGCGCGAGTGAAACCGGACCACTGCCTTACCCTTCGCCGCCGGGCAGCTATGGCGTTTCGCCCGCGGGCCCAATGCGTCCGGGATCGTCAGGCGCCATCGCCGTGTCTGCTCCTTATGGCTCACCCTTCGCCACACCGATGGGCCCTCCGAGCACGGGCACGTTGAACACGCAGCCGTCACCATCGTCCGTGGGCCCTTCACCCACCACAGACTTAAGCCGGCCGCTGTCCACAGGCGCGCGTCCGCCCGACAAAGCAGGCGATCTTTCGATCATCTCACCGATGCGTTTGTTCGCCGATTTGGCGGCCAGCAACGAAACGGGTCTGCTGCGCTTCGAGCTCTCGCCCCACGTCAAAGAGGTTTACCTGGTGCGCGGCGCGCCTGAATCCGTTAACTCAAGCCTGCAAAGCGAACGTTTCGGCGAGTATTTGGTTTCCCGCGGCTTCCTGACCATGCAGAACCTTGATGTGGCTTTGCAAAACCTGCCGCGGTTTTCGGGCAAACTGGGCGACACGTTGGTGGGCATGGGGCTCATGCGGCCGCTTGATGTGTTCCGCTTGCTGTCACAGCAAGTGCGAGAGCGCGTGATGGAGATCTTCTCTTGGGTGCAAGGCTACTTCAGTTTTTATCGTGGCGTGCGCAACCCACAAGAAGCGTTTCCCTTGGGTCTCGACACGTTCGAGATCTTGGGCGCGGGCCTGCTGACGCTGCCCTATGAATTTTTGGAACGTAAGTTCCGACCGTTTCTCGAATACCGGCCACGGGCAAATCCATTTGGTCGCATTGCGCCCGAGGCTTTCCGCTTGGGGCCCACGCCGCGCGAAGTGCTGAACTTCTTGGATGGCTCGCGTTCCTTGCGTGATTGGATGAGTCACTTCACGCAAACTGAAGAGCTGCTTACCTTCTTGCGCACGCTGTATTTGCTCATCGAAACCGATCTCGCGCAGTTCGAGTGAACCGCGCGGCCGTGTGCGGTTTATTCAGCGCGGAGCTTGGCAACAACCCGTAGACCCGTGGGCTCAAGCGTCGCCTCGTGGCTTTGCACGCTGCGCCCGAAGACAACGCGCGCGTGCAAACCGGTCTCACGCTCTTCCACCCACACTTGTGTCACACCCGCTTGCTTTACAGGGTATTTGCCCACGGTGCCGCGGATGCGTCCGTGTGGCAGCACGGCCACAACGCCGCTTGGTTTGTTGATGGCGTAGACGCGGCTATCAGCTTGATCGCCTTGCAAAGGAATGAAGACGGTGGTGGTGTCGCCTTCGGCAACCACTGTGAAGGGCCACGTGGGATCGGCGATGGGGCGCCAGGCCGCTTGCGGCTTTTGCACGGCGCGCGCGGGGGCCGCCGCGTGCGTGGGCGCCATGGCCTTTGCATCGGCGATCACTGGCGCGGCGGAAGGCAGCGGCTCGATGCGAATGCCGCTGGCAACCACAGGCGCAGCCACACGTTCTTTCGGCGATGGCACGGGTGCCGGCAAATCGTCTCCGCTCAAGGCGAACAAGCCCGCAACGGCCGCCACCACGGCCGCGGCGATGGCCAGTTTCGCCGTCATGCTCATGCCCGCGTGCGAGGGGGCCGTTTCGTCGAGGAAAAGCTCCACGCGCATCGTTGGCTCGCTCACAGGCGCCGGCGTGAGCAAAGGCGCGAGCACCGCCGGCAAAGGCGTAAGGTTAAGCTCGATCGATTCGGCCACCGGCACGGAGGCTTGCGGCGTGGGCCGCGCATCCTTGAGCAGGCCCGCCGCTACTGGCGCCACCGCTGAATCGATGTCCACGTGCAGTTGTGACATCAACTCGGACGCGTTCGAGACAGGCGTCACATCAGAGTCGGAAAAGTCTCGCGGGGCTCCAACCCACGCGGCGGCCTCGCTTGGCTGTTCAGGAACGTCCGCCGCGGCTGCCAACGCCGAAGCTGGCATGGGCAACGTGAACGGTTGTGGATCCGTGTCTTGCGTGGCCAGCGTTTCCGGTGGTGGCGAAGACGGGATGGCTGCGGCGGCGGGCCACGCGTCGAGTGGCGCAGGCAACAATTCGTCGGTGGGCACCGTCAGTTCAACGAGCAGCCTTGGCACACCGTCTTGCCCCGTGGAACCCAACGACACCGCTTGCAGCTTGCCTTGGCGAGCCACCGGCGATCCGCTTTGGGTGGCACCCAAATTACGAATCTTCACGTTCGAGCCCACCCGCAAGAAAGGCAGCTTCGTGGTCAGCACGATGCCTTCGGGCGTGAGGCGGGCTCGGGCGTTCACGGGGGCCGCCAAGCCTTCGAAGGTCACTTCAACGCGGCCAAGGCTGTCAGAATCAACCACGTCCACAGCGTCGGGCGAAGGGGCGTGCGTCACGTTGGTTTGCACAACCGTTCGCAGCACCTCGCAATCCTTTTGGCTCAGGTCGATGAATTCGATGCCCGCGCCCATAGGTTCAGCGGGGCTGCCGGGCGACGCCCATGCCACCTTGCCCTTGATGATGCGTCGATCGTTTCCGATCACCACGCGGCAGAACACAGCCGCACCAGGTTCGGGCACACGCTTAGACGCCACAAACATGCCCAGCGCGCTGAGGTTGCGAATTTCGGCCTCCACGCTTTCTTCTTCACCCAGGCCGCGCAACCGCACGAAACCAGAAAAGGCCACGCGGGGCTCTCGACGTTGATCGCTTCCACTTGCCATGTTCGATCGTTCTAGAACGTTCCACCGTGACTGCAAAAAAATGCATCGCTGCACCCGGCCACGCGATCGTTTTCAGTTCCGTAACAAATGCGTGAGGTATGCCATAACGATTCCCACCACACCCATGGCGGCCAAGGGCAAGGCGACCTGCGCGCGAAAGGCACCGCGCCCCGCGAACACCGCGATGCCGCCCTTAACCCACGTGTTCATCACAGCCGCCACCACCACACCCACGGCAAACACAGGCGACCACGCAGCCCGCGCCTGTTGTGCCAACGCGATCGAGATGGCGTCCACGTCCACCACCGCTGAAATCGCCGCCGCTGCCACAACACCTTTGTTGCCGAACAGATCATTGGCCACACGCACGATGAGCCCCACGAGGCCGTAAACCAAAGCAAACGCGAGTGCCGTTGAGAAACGCGAAGGATTGGTTAAAGGCGCAGCGGGCGCGCCTTGCGGTGCCGTTGGCGCGCCCCGCAAGAGCAACACACTTGCCGCCACGCCCACCGCCGCCATAGCGGCCAAAGGCGGCCACAGATGCAACACCAACGGACCACCAAACGCCGACGCCAAGGCAAACACGCGCACGCACATGATCGTGGAAGCCACCACAGCACCGGCGGCCGCGACACGCGCGCTGGCAGGCTCCATGCGCGATCGGGCGGCCATGCTCATGGTGACAGCCGTGCTTGAAACCAATGCGCCGATCACCGCTGTCACCAGCAAGCCCCTGCGTGCACCCCACAGACGGACCGCGACGAAGCCCGCGAATGACACAGCGGAAATCAGCACAACCACCAGCCACAGCTTGAACGGATTGAGCGCGCCGTAAGGCCCATACGCGCGGTTCGGTAAAAGCGGCAGCACGATGGCTGAGATCACGGCCAACTCCAAAGTGGCATTTAATTCCTCTTCGGTAATCGACGCGGAAAAGGTTTCGAGCCGCAGCTTGGCGACCAACAGCACGGCCACCACCACACCCAGCGCGGCCGCGAGCAGAAAGGCGCCTTGCCCTGCCAGCGCGCCGAGCACAAACGTCACAAGCGCAGCCATCTCTGTGGTGGCCCCCACGTCGCGGGCGGAGGTTCGCCAATACGCCACCCCCACCAGCGCAGAAACCGCCACAAATGCCAAACCCAACGGCCATCCACCCCACACCGGCACAAGCAAACTCGTGAGCGCGCCCAACAGCGCCACCAGCGGGAACGTACGCACGCCGCCCAAGCGTTTGTGGTCGCTGCGGCGATCCGAACGCTCCCGATCCAGGCCTATGAGCAAGCCCACCAGCAAGGCCACGCTCACGCTCTTGGCCGCCTCGTAAAGCGGTATCGTCACGGTGTTGGACACTTGGCGATTATGCACATGCCCACGCAGGTTTCCGAATCACGCGCGCCGCAACGCGACGGAGGTAGCGTTGGCAACAATGCATCAAGTGTAATCGTTGCAGGCAAGAGCTTGCCTTGTACGCATCGCCGAGGGAGAAAGGGGTCGCGATTTTTTCATGTCTGGCCGGTCCCTCACATCTCCTGCGGTCGCGTTTGAGTTGAGCTGTCGTTACATCGACACTCTGCTGAACATCGCTATGGAAGAGTGCGATCGCGCCGACTTCAGCCGCTTCTTAGACGAATGGCAAATCGATCTCGAGTATCTGCGCAACCAATCCAACTGGGTTTCGCAGCGGTTTTGTGAATCCCTCACCGGTTGGGTGGTGGAACGCGTGGGCTTGGCCCTGGTGGAAGAGCGCACCACCCAGGCCGCGGTGTCGGAAAAGGCGCTGGGCTTCTTGGTGCCGCTGTTGCGGGCGTTTGGGTCGCCGCGCACCACGTACGCCTATACACCGCGTGTGGCGGCGCTGCTGAGCAAAGTCAGCAAAATCACAGTGCATGAAGTGCGACGTGGGTTCGGCGTGCTTGAGTGGAAACAGCCCAACGATCGCGTGCGCGAGGCTTCGCCTTATTTGTGCCACCTGCGCCGCGCGTACCTTTCGGCGATCCCCACGCTGTGGCGGCTGCCGCCTGCGATCATCAACGAAACCGAGTGCCAACAACGCGGTGGCGAGCGTTGCCTTTACCACATTCATTGGGTGGAAACGCTGTCATGGTGGCCCCTGCCCGCGGGCGCGGCTGTGGGTGCCACGGTAGCTGCGTTCACAACCAACGGCATCTGGTATCGCGTGGCAGGCGCTTTGTTTGGAGCGCTGGCTGTGTTCGGTTGGCAGGCCTTTGGGCGGTGGCGGCAAGCGCGCGACGTTCAGGATCGTTATTTGGCTGAACTGGATCAAGTCGCCAAGGCGGCCGAAGCCCGCTTCTTAGAACACACCAGCGAAGAGCTCAGCTTTTCACGCCCCTCTTTGGTAAAAAGCGCCGCTGTCGATTCGCCGCAACCCACCTCGAAGGGCACCACGGAGGTGCAAGAGCGAAACTTTGAGGCGCAAGCCGGTGGCCTTCCCACCGCTGGCGCCGTGTTGGCAGAGCGATATGTGATCGATTCTATGCTCGCCCGTGGTGGCATGGCGTATGTGTTTCGTGCGCTCGATCGCGACACAGGGCAAACGGTGGCCGTCAAACTGTTGCGGCCCGAGCTGGCGCTTGAGCGGCAGTGGATCACGCGGCTTGGGCGCGAGTTCCGTCTCGCGCGCCAGATCCTGCACCCGAACGTGTGCCAGGTTCTAGATTTCCGCCACACCGAAGGCGGCACGTTCTTGACCATGCAGCTGGCCACGGGCGGCACCTTGCGCGGCCAATTGCAGGCCGACAGCCAGCGTTCCGAAGAAGATCGCGTGCAAGACGCGCGCGCCGTAATCGCGGGCCTCACAGCGATTCACGCCGCGGGCATCGTTCACCGTGACGTCACGCCTCGCAACATCTTACGCATGGGCGACGGCCGCTTGGCCGTGGCCGACTTTGGCTTGGCCATGGATCCCGACGAAACGATGACGTTCGTGGGAGGCACGCCCGGTTACATGGCGCCTGAAGTTGTGATGGGCCACAAGCCCACCTTCGCCTCAGACGTGTGGCAGTTGGGTCTGGTTGTGTTCGAGATCTTGCACGGCGAACGGCCCGTGTACCAACGCGTGGCCGGCAAGCCCGGCCACTACGTGGTGGAAACAAGTTCACGCAACGTGGCCGTGCAAGAGATCACCGCGATCTGCCGCGCGTGCTTGGCCGACGAGGCCGACCTGCGGCCCGCCACCGCCGGCGTGGTGTGGCAGCAGATGCTGCAGGCCCAACAAGCGCGAAACCCCGGCTGGCTTGCGCGTGCACGCGCCAAACTGCCCGCCGGGGGCCGCCGCACCGTCTCATCCATCCCTGGCCCCGCCTCCACCGATGCAGCACCCCCGGACGCATCTCCCTAACCTCTGTTAATTCGCCGGCAACCCTGCTGCGGGCACCACCCCTTCGGCCCAATCACTTGCCACGCCCTGCACGCCCCGGATGCTAAACCTGTTTTGACCAATGGTGCCCACGCCCCAATCAATGGCGTCTTCCAGTTGCGCGAAGACGGCCGCCGGTTGCGTTTGCCCATCGGGAATCACTGCGAAGTAAGTTTTCATAAAGCCTCGCGACCGCTCACTTCAAAAGCCGGGCCAAACGTGGCCGGCGCTGTCAAAGTCGCTCGCGCCAATGAAATCGCGCGTTTGTAACTTTGCTGGGCTTTCGCAACGCCGGGCATTGTCAACTGGGTGTCATATGAGTCACATATGACTTCCCCTGATGGGGCTGATGTTCTCCATGTCCACTCGGGCGCCTTTCCCAATCGAAGAGCCAACCTTCCACACGGAGGCTGAATCGTCGCAGCCTCTGACGGGCCGCCATGCACTTGTGATTGACGCGGGCGACGCGGCCAACGCGGGGGCTCCCGGCCCCGTGCGCTGGTTGGAGTTGGCACGCCCTGGCCTTGAGATCGGCCGCCGCCCCACCGGCGAAGGCGGCCTGCACACCTGGGCCGTGTCTCACCGCCGGGCGTCCGGGCGGCACGCCCGCATCACCTTTCAAGCCGATAACTGGTTCATCACCGATCTGGGCAGCACCAACGGCACCTTGGTGAACGGACGCCTGATCACGGGGCCGGTGCGGTTGAACGACGGCATGTTCTTGATGTTCGGCGGTCAGGCCGCTGTGTTCCGGTTGGTGGATGCCAGCGACTTGGCGGCAATGACTGAAGAGGCCGAGTCACCACTTGGTCCCGTGCCTTCGGCGTCGCCGCGAATGGTGCGCATGTTAAGCCGCTTGCGGCGCTTGGCTCCCAGCCACGAAGAAGTGTTGCTGGTGGGCGAGACGGGCGTGGGCAAAGAGGTTTATGCGCGCGCGTTGCACGCCGCCAGTGGCCGCAAAGGTCCGTTCGTTCCGATCAATTGCGCCGCGGTCCCGGGCGAACTCCTCGAAAGCGAACTGTTCGGCTACGTGCGCGGCGCACACTCACAAGCGGGCCAAGCGAAAAAAGGTCTCATCGAAGAAGCCAGCGGCGGCACTTTATTGTTGGACGAGATCGGTGACATGCCGTCGGCCGCGCAGGCGAAGATCCTACGGTTCATTCAAACACGCCAGTTCACCCCGCTCGGCGCCACCACGTCGCGGCGGCTCGACACACGGTTTGTCGCAGCCACAAGCCAAACCATGTTTGACGCCGTGGTGGCGGAAATGGGCCCGGCGTTGCGTTCTGATTTGCTGGGACGGTTGGGCGGCGAGCCCATTCGCTTGCCACCATTGCGCGAGCGCCCCGAAGATCTTGGGCCGTTGGTCGCACACCTTTTGGCATCCTCGGGTGGCGCGGGGATGGAGATCGAACCCGCGGCATTCTTGGCGTTGTGGCTTTATGCGTGGCCGCGCAATGTGCGCGAGCTTGAGAAGGTGATTCGCGAGGCGCGGCTTTATGCGGTCAACGATGCCCGCATCGGCTTGGCGCATTTGCCACAATCCATGTCAGGCCACGTGCGCTCGGTGCCATCGCCCGCTCCCCCAGCACCGGCGCAAACGTTGGATGACAGCGACGACAACGGAGAAGCCGGCCGCAAGCTGCGGCGGCCCATGCCCACCAAGGACGAGTTGCAGTCGCTCTTGGTGCAGCACAAGGGCAGCGTTTCCAGTGTGGCGCGCGCCTTAGATCGGCAATGGGCCGTGGTTCATCGAACGCTCATGCGGTACGGCTTGGATCCAAACACATACCGCGACAACACTTAAAGGGGCGCGCCGCCGTCGGCCGTGACCACCACACCGGCATCGAACGTCACCGGCACGCCGGCGTCGGGCGGCGGCACAGCGGCCGCAACACAGGTGCCATAGCGTGCATTGCCCGGCGCCACCTGACACGCGGGCGCGTTTGCGGGGCACGTTGATTTGCCAACTTCGCACAGACGCGCGCACACATTGTTCACGCATTGCAAGCCGATGGCACACGGCGCAGCTGGTGCGCAGGCGGAGCCCAGTGGCACGGTGCCTGCCGGCGTGCAAGCGGCAACATCGCCGGCGCCCGCAAGCGTGCATCGGTTGCCTGCCGAACAGCCCATCTGCAAAATCGGATCGCATGTCGACATGGGCGGTGGCTGCGCCAAATCAACCACGTAAGCGCCATTGGCGTTGGCATCGCCCGTGATCAAGAACAAGATCTTGTCGTTGACGATCGCGAAGCGCTCGCCCACGTGGCTTTGCACCACTTTTCCGGGAATGATGCTGCCATCATAGATCCGCAGCAAGCCACTGGTGATGGTGTAATCGACGAAGTCACCCACCGAGATCAACCCGTCGGCTTGCGTGAAGTCCCACTGCCGCACGCCCAGGCCCACCTGGTTGTTCAGCGGCGTGCCAGACACGGGCAAACGCGTGGTGAACAGAGGCTGCGGCGTCAAGCTGTCTGAGATCCCTGTGCGCCACACCAACCAGCTGCCTTGGGGTGAAAAGGCTTCATCGCCGTTCTCGATCAGAATGTCAGGTTGCTCGGTGACCATCGACCAACCAGCGCCATCCGTTCTGCCAACCCACAACTCGGAGATCGCATTGCCGTTGGTCTCTCGCAGGAGGGCCATACGCGTTCCATCACGTGACAGGCGCACCGAATCCTGCAGAACCTTATCAACGACGGGCGAACTCACGCCGGTTGCCACATCAGCAAACGTGCGAATTTCACCCAAAGCCGTTGCGTCGATCGCTTTGATGTACGCCAGCGCGCCGTTGGTGATGAACCCAAAGCCCGAGACGTTCTGATCCAAACTCGTCACGTTCGGTGCACCCGTGGTCGCGGCAAACGCAAGCGTGCCGATGCTGGGCCCGGTTTGGCTTGCCACCGCAAGACGAGTAAACGCGATGCGCTTGCCATCCACGGAGATCTCCATCTGCGCGCCCAAGCTGACTTCCTCGATGATGACGTTTTCGTTGCCACCGGTCACGGACCACCAACGGATTGATGGCACCGCACCGGCTTGACGCGCGCCCAACACAAACAACCTTTGGCCGTCGGGGCTAAACTGCATTTGCACACTTGATGAAGCAATCGAATCTGCGTGAACGGTGCCCACAACAGCCGGTAAGTTGCCACCACTTGATAAGGGCCCCACGGCCACATCGAAGGTGAATCCCGTGCCATCCTCACGTTGATTCATCAAACACGCCACGCTGTTGCCATCGGGCGCCACACGGCATTCATAAACAAAGCCTGTGGAGATGAACTGCGGCGCCGCCCAGCCGGGTTTCCAGGCGAAGCGCACGCCTTGAATGTCGGAACCAAGCACCACGCCTTGCTGGAACCCTGAGGAGCCATCGTAAGGGTTCACGTTCTCAGCCAAAGTGATCGGCGTGGCTTGTGGGTTGTTGATCGACACAGCCACGAGCCGCGCGAACGTCGACATATTCGGCAATGAAACAGCGAGCAAACACAAACCACTCGCCGCGTCGCATGTGGCACCGGAATGCTCATGGGGATCGCCACCCACGCGCCATGTGCCTCGTCCCACGAGGCTCACATTGCCTGCGGCCACCAACGTGGATCCCGGCCGAACAAGGAATGGTCCGCATTGGCGCAGCTCATTGCAGCTTGAACCTGCGGGGCAATCGTTGTCTGGGTTTTGCCCCACGCTGGCCGCCACGCAGGTGCCTTGCATACCTGGCAGCGCACAGGATTGGCACAAGCCCACGCAAGCCGAAGCGCAACACACGCCATCGACACAGAACCCCGATCCACATTCAACGCTTTGCCTACAGCTTGAGCCAAGCGCAACGTTCATGGCCAACGGTGCGTCGGGCGTCACGCGCACGTCAGGCACGCCTGCGTCCACAACAGCGCCCGCGTCAGGCATCGCCACACCCACAACGGTGGTCTCGGCAAGGCCTTTGCCCTTGCCGCCGCGGCCATCATCGGCCAACACGCCCAACGTGTATACGCCTGGCAGGTCGGGAATGAAGGATGGCATGCCCAGGCCTTCCGCCTGCACCACGGCCTTGCTTTGCAACGGCTTCTTTAGTTCGTACGAAATCGTGAGCGGATCGCCGTTGACGTCGTTGGCTTGCACAATCGCAAGCACAGGCACTCCCACGGTTGCCATAGGTGGCAGCGAGACCTGTAGCGTGGGGGCATCGTTGTTGGCCACCACCGTGACGGCCACTTCATCTTTGCTCACGTCTTTGCCGTCACTGACTTCCAAGATCAGGCGGTACACGCCAGCCGATCCCGCGATCAGCTTGGGTGACAACGTGCTGGCGTCTTGCAGGGCCACTTCGTTGGCGTCCAAGAACGCTTGCCACTTGATCGTGAGGGGATCCTGATCGGCGTCGGTGGCCGTGGCCAACGGCATGCCTGGCACGCCAACAGAGGTCGTAAGACCCGGGCCTGCCGAGACGCTCGGTGGCGAATTGACAGGCAACGAATCATCCACCACTTCGATTTCAAATTCGCCCACCACTTGCTCCGGCGCCTCCATATCAGCGGCCCACATGGGCGCTTGCTTAAGTGGCCACAACAAACCAAAGCCGCGGCCTTTGCCCGGCATGCGATCGTTGTCGTAAGGCGCGGGCGCCATCACAACGCCTTCGTCGCGCACGGTGGCGCGCAAACGGTGTTTGCCGCGCGAAAGCGTTGCCAACGATACGTTCGCGCCTTGGCCAAGATACTTGTCCAAGCTTGAGGTCCACACAATGCGGCTCGAGATGTCGCCTTCTTCGGCATCATAAGCGGTGGCCCCCAAAGCCACAGGCCGCCCGCGCTTGACCGCTGCGCCTTCGTTGGTAGCCGACACCGACAACACGGGCGCGCGGTTGCGCCCCACAGGCTCGACCAGCAAAGGCATCAAGCCCAAATTGTCTTTCGCATTTGATTCCGACAGCAAGGCTTGCGGATCCGCTTGCGCGGCAATGTACATGGCGCCGTCGCGCTCGGGGATCACTGCACCTTCACGGGCAAGCTGCGTATCATCTTGCCCACGCGCTTGTTCGGCACCGTGGTGTCCACGCCCACATCGAAACCGATGAGGATCCCCATACTGTCGTCAACGTTCCACGAAAGCATCGCCGCACCGGCGGCGTCGGGCGGCGTCACCGCCACGGCTTTGGGGGCGGGCGGCGCGGTCATCACCGCCTGCCGTGTACGCGCGGCGTTTTGCACTTGTTCGCCTTGCACCGGCACACCAGCGCGCGCGATGCCCTGGGTACCCACCACTTGGCCGCGCCCACGCACGACCGATCCGTTGGTGGCAGCGGCGCTGCCGTCGGCAAGCACCGCCAACAAGGTGCCCGGCACGGTGGCCTTATACGCGCGGAACCGTTGCACGCCCACCACGCTATCGGCAGGCAGCTGTGGCACAAACACGACGCTCGGCCGGTTCTGCGTTTTGGCAAAGCCCAACACCGCGGTGATGTCGCCCTCACCCAAATAATCCTCATCAAACACTTGCACGCCCACCTGCAGACCGCGGCTGCGAATGTCGGGGGTGCTTGGGTTGATCGATACGGTGGCGCGGCCGCCGCGCGGCACTTGCAGCACCTCGGGTTCGTATCCGGCTTCGTCGCGCGATACGCGCACAAAAAACCCTTCAACCTGCTCAACCGCCTCAACCCGCGCCCCAACCACGGGCCGTTGCGTCTTCGCATCAATTAACAACACGTCGGCGCCCGACACGGCCGAGCCCACACGGGCCGCGCCACGTTCGTCGCTGTTGCTCACCAACAACATGCCGCGGGTAACGCCGGTGGGTCCGTCAGCGCCAGCGGCGTCAGGAACCTGGGGATCCTTGCCGTCGCCACCACAACCTGCGGCCAACCACAAAGAAGCCGCAAAAACGCCTGCACCACAAAGACCCCGTTGCCTGAACATCCGTTTTTTCATGGTCCCCCTTCTCGTGTCGGCGAGTTTTGGCGAAACTGAAGCCCTTATGACCACATCAACCTCCCTTTCGCCCGTTCGGTGGGGCATCTTAGGCGCAAGCCGCTTCGCTCAAACGAAATCCGTGCCGGGCATGATGAAATCGCCTTTGGTCCACGTGGTGGCGCTGGCCTCCCGCGATTTGGCGAAAGCACAAACGGCCGCCGGGGCTTTAGGCATTGCCAACGCCATGGGCAGCTATGAGGCTTTGCTGGCTGATGAGACTGTGGAAGCCGTCTACATTCCGCTGCCCAATCATCTACACGTGCCGTGGGCGGTGGCGGCGCTGAACGCGGGCAAACACGTGTTGTGCGAAAAGCCAATCGCGCTTTCAGCCGAACAGTTGGCGCCGCTCGCGCAAGCTCAACGCACGACCGGCCGTTTGCTTGCCGAGGCGTTTATGGTGCGCACCCATCCACAATGGCAAGCGGCGCGCACGTGGGTGCAAAAGGGGCGCATCGGCGCCGTGCGATCGTTGACGTGTGCGTTCTCATACACCAACACTGACGCCGGCAACATCCGCAACCAGCGCGACATCGGCGGCGGCGCGCTTTACGACATTGGCTGTTATCCAGTGAACACCGCACGCTTTATCTTGGCGCGCGAGCCACTGCGGGTGATCGCCACATGCGATCGCGATCCACAGTCAGGCGTGGATCGACTGACGTCAGGCATGCTTGATTTCGGTGATGCGCATGCCACCTTCACGGTGGGAACGCAGCATGTGCCCTACCAGCGGGTGCAGATCCTTGGCACGCTCGGCCGTATCGAAATCGAGATCCCATTTAATGCGCCACCTGATCAAGCGTGCCGCGTGTGGTTGGATCCCGGTCACGACGTGTTCGGCGCAGGAAAAAAAGAAGTGCTATTTCCCGCTGTGGATCAGTACATGCTTCAAGCCGAAGCGTTCAGCCGCAGCGTTCGCGAGAACACGCCGCACGAGAACGACGTGAACGACGCTCTGCTAAACGCGCGTGTTTTGGACGCGTTGTTTCGCTCGCTTGAACTTGCCACCTGGCAAAGCCCTTAAGCCTTCTTCAAGAAGCAGGCCTTCAACATCAGCTACCGCTTCCGTTTTGCTTTGCCCGCAGGATTTCGCTTGCGGGGCGGACGTGCGGGAGCGCGTGCGTGCATATCAAAAAACGCCTGCAAATCCTCCATCGTTAGGTCTTCGTCTTCCTCCGCCTGAGGAAACGACATCAAGAAATCACCCAACGATATTCGCTTGGCGGCGAAGTCTTGCCCCCGTCGGATCGCACGCCGCAATTCCTGCGCGTCATCCACGAGCTGCTGCGCCACATTTGCGAACACAGCCGCTTCGCCCGCGCGCGCGATGTCACGCAGCAGATCGTTCTCGGGCTCCATCCGCAAGTGGCGCAGCTCAAGCCGCAGCGCCTTCTCTTGTTCAATCAGATCAGCGATGCGCGCTTTGATGGCTTCACAGCGCGCTTGCGCGTCGTCCACATCCGTCACGGTGGCCGCCGGCCGCCCCGACAGCCACATCTTCTCGATCGAAAGCAAGCGGCCAAGATCGCCCTGCTGGTAGGCCACGCTTGCGGCCTTCATGGCTTCCTCGCGCAAAGCGCGCTGCGCGGGCGTCTCGTTGTCGTGGCTCTTGTCGGGATGAAGGGTTTCGGCCAACTTGCGAAACAAATCACGGCTGGCCTGCTTCTGCCTGCCCTTGTGTGCTGGCGGCAGGGCACCACACGGCGGCGGCATATCAGGAAAATCAAAAAACGCCGGCGCATCAAGACAGTCGATGTCCATCCGATCGCTCAAGAATGCGTTGCACTGCAACTCTTCATAGAGCCGCTTGATCTGCGCGCGGGCGCGACCCCTTAAACCGCTTTCGGGAGCCAACAGCGTGGCGAACACGCCATGAAGCTTGTCATCAAGCTCATGGCAAATATCAATGTGCGGAGCGCTTACCTCCCGCAGCTTCTCGGCCACCGCGGCCAGGCGAGCGTCAAGCTTCTCCACCTGCGCCCGCACGCGCGTTACCTTGCTGCACCACCGCTGCTCTTGTGCCTGCAAAGCTGCCAGCGTTTGCAACAACGAAGGAACCTGCAGCGCCCCCACCAGAGCCCCACCCTCCTTCGCCATTGATCCGCGCGCCATCACGGATACATCCCACGCCACGTGGCCTCGTCAAGGGGACGGCCTCACCCGTGCACGGGGCACGCCAGCCGCTACTTGACCCACACCCTGACCGCATGTAGGAGCCCTGACGAATCCCTCGACTGCGACTCCTCTCGGCGAACGCGCATAACCGTCCCCGAGGCGCCACTAGCCGTACTGTCGCACTGCTTCATTCCTTTGCGTGGGTAAGAATGCCGGCATATTACCCGCGATCGCGCCGGACGACCGGGGCATTCTGTTGGAACACCTCGTCGCCTTCGAGTTGCACCGTCGTGCGGGGCCCGACGCGAAGGTCTTTCACTTTCGCACGCGCCACGACGCTGAAATCGACTTCGTCCTTACAATTGATGACGAACCATGGGCGATTGAGGTTAAGTCGGGAGCCGAACCCACGAGCTTTTGAGCCAGTGGGATGAAAGCGTTGTCCCAACGCGCTGCCATTACTAGGAAGATCGTGGTGTTTCAAGGCCAGCGAAGATTGCAGCGACGCGACGTCGAGTTCATCCCCTTTGCAGACTTCGCAAACTCGTTGCCACGATGAACATGCCGAACGCCACCGCCACATTTCCACCAAGTCAGATCGCTGACCGTGCGCACTTAGTTCGCGGCGTTGCCTGCTGTCACCACGCGCATGCCGGCAGGTTTGGCATCGCCCTTTTCCACAGCGGCGGCAAGGTTCATAACGCTTCGGTCTGACACAAAAAACACCAGCGGCACGCTTGACACGGGCTTGACGATCGTGATGGTGACTTCGGTGACGCCATCGATCATGGCGTTGTTGATGCCTTTGGGAAGCAGAATCCCACCAGTGAGCAACGCCCAATGAAACACGCGGCCCTCCAAACACCGCGCCGTGATGGTCATGGGGGTGCCAAGTTGCATGCTCCACTCTTCACTGCCTGCGATGAACGTTGAGCCGTTGGGAACGCTGACTGACAGCTTGCACCGACGCTTGCCCATCTCAGAAAAGCGCCCCTGGCCAAGAATGCTCCCCTCGTTTTGCCGCAACCGCTCGATCTCGGCATCAGAGGGGCTCTGCATACTTTTTCGTCTTGGCGCCTCGCTCGATCAACAACGCGATCTTCTCAGCCGACTGCTTGTTTTCATAAGCGTAATCCAGCGGCCTTAAACCATCCGCCCCCACAAGGTTGGGATCGGCACCGTGATCCAAAAGGGCTTTAACGAAGGCGGGCTTGGTGGCCCCCTGCGCTTTGCGCAGCTCGAACGTTCCAGCGGGAAGATGAATCAACAACGCCTTCACGCCCAAAGAGAGTTAAGAACTAAAGGTCCAACTTTTCGTTGGCCATGGGCCCGCTAGCCGACTGGCCCCCCGATAGAAGCACGGCCGCCACCACGCCCGCGACGACGGTTGCACCAACCACACCCCAAAACCAAGCCTTCTTATAAACGGGCTTTCCTTCTGCATCGGAATCTATGGGTTCGGCGCGCACCGAGAGCGCGCCAGCTTCAGCTGTGCCCTCGTTGGCAGGAAGGGGTGCGGCAACCAATGCAACGTCCTTCTTCAAGCGAAACTCAAGCCGGCGAAAGCTGGCGCCTTCCACCGCAAGGTTGTTGCGTTCCGCGATGTAGCCGTCGGCCTGCACTTCAAGCGTTGCGGGTCCTGCGTTGATGCGAACCATGCCCTGCAAAGGCAGCTGCCCCACCACGCGGCCATCAACAAGCACTTGAGCGCCAAGCGGTGTACCTGAGATCTCGAAGCGCCCGATCTTCGTCTTCACATCTTCAAGTGAGTCTTTGATTGTGCTTCGATTCTTCTGAACCCACGGATCGCCATCGCCTTCCAATGAATTGGCCAAAAGATCTTCAGCCTCGGTGAAACGCCCCAACGCCTGCAAGCACAGGCCTTTTTGGGCGGCGGCGCGCGGTGATGGAACCAGATTGAAGGCGCGATCAAATCGTTCAAGAGCCGCATCATCGCGCCCCACCCGTCGCAGTTTGATTCCCTGTTGAATCAGCTGCTCGGCTTCGTCCTCTTTGGGATCTCTTTTGAGCTCCTTCTTGGGCGCGGCGGCCGCCGGTGCAGCTATGCACACGGCAAGAAGCAAGGCGTGAAACGCGCAAGCCACGCCAAAAATGCGGAGGCGAAGCGTGGAATAGATTTGCGACTTAAAGATGGAAGTGAACATGGCGCAAGTGGCGGGTAAGATACCAGGCGCACTGCTCCAAACGGCGAAAAAAAAACGAGGCTGGTGTTACGCCCAGAGTGGGCGCACCGCTTCATCCGCGGACAGAGACGCCACGCTCAAAGCAACAGCAAATTCTTAGAACTGGCCGGAATCACAGTGCTGAGCGCCACTCGATGATCGAGAGTTACGAGGCAACCATCATGGGCCACGGCAAGAGCCAAGATATAAGCATCAGTGATTTGATTGTGCCCCGAAATCCTGGACCAGTTGAACACGCGCTCATCACGCAGCGACACACTGTCAGGCCAAAATTCATGATCATAAGCAGCACAAATCTCGTTAAGCTTGCTGCGAACACGCTCAAATCCCACCGGCCCGTAGACACTATATCCGGGCAGATTCAGCACGCGGACCACGCCGTTTTCAACTAGAGGGCACGTGGCGATCCTCAAGCTTGGTTTCTCGATGAATGCTAGAGCTAACGCGTGATGAACGTGCGCCTCATCAAGCAGCGCGACCCAAACGTTAACGTCCAACAGGTGGCGCACCTTAGATACCTTCCTGATCCATTAGGCTACGTACGTGTTCGGTGGTGATGGTTTCATCGCGGGCTGGCAAAAGCGCGAACTTGCTTTTGGGTGCCTTCATCTTCGACAACGCAGCATGCTGGTTTCGAATACCTTCACGCGCCAGCTGGGATAGTGCCGCGCCAACAGAGATGTGCTCCCGCTGAGCTTTTTGACGCGCCACGGCAAAAACATCGTCATCGATGGCCAGCGTTGTTCGCATTTGTTCAATTTAGCATCAAAACATCAAATAGGCATTCTGATGCGCTGGCCGAGAGATTTCACGCGCAGGGCAGTTCCATTTCACGCACGATCGGTTCCTTGCGCGGCGGAACGGACTGACGCCGCTAGACATGGCGCAAGTGGCGGATAAGATACCAGGCGCACTGCTTCAATTGGTGAGAGATGACGACACTCAAGAATATCGCTTTGCTTGGTTTGTTTTTGTGTCTTGTGGCCGCAGGCTGCTCAAAGGACGCAGAAGTCCGCACCTGCAACCCTGGCACGGTTTTGTTGAGCTTCAGTTGCGCTGCCGCCCTCGACAACATCACGGGCACCGTTGATCTGGAAGGGCTAGCGGGGCAGAAGCGAAGCACCAACTTTTCGTTGGCTTGCCCAGGCGCCTACAAGGTGGAGGTCAACGTGTCGGGCTACCAGCAGGGCGGGGTCATCAAGGCGCTTGTAAGCGCTCGCGCCGGAGACATGGTGTTGGCCAAAGACCGTGCGGTCAACGTCACCTTGGACGAAGGCTGCACGAAGTTCGATATCGATTTAGACCCTAGGGCAGACAACCCGGATGCTCCGGTTTCGGTCAACGAAGGCGACGGTGGCGCAGTCGAGGAGCACGACGGTTCGCAACCGATGGGGCCAGACGCGGATCCAACCGCTACAGGATTATCTCGCGGCGAAGCGTGTGTGCGCGACGATCAATGCACCGAGGGCCACTGCGCTGATGGCGTGTGCTGTGATAACACGTGTGATGGCGTGTGCATGGCGTGTACTTTTGACAAGACAGGAAGCACAACGGGGCAGTGCGCTCCGACGAAGTCAGGTGTTGCGCATGCCAAATGCGAGACGAAGG
Organism: Deltaproteobacteria bacterium; assembly: GCA_033763315.1. GTDB lineage: Bacteria > Myxococcota_A > Polyangia > Fen-1088 > Fen-1088 > JAGTJU01. Next base: position 132,024 of record JANRKS010000001.1, on the reverse strand, counting down.
ACGCGAAGACCTGCGGCACAACGGGCATGTGCAATGGCGCAGGTAAATGCAGCTTCTGGGACAGCACAAACGAGTGTGTGGCGGCCACGTGCACCGGCGGCGACTACGTGCCTGCACAAAAGTGCAATGGCACAGGCAGCTGCCAAGCGGCGTCACCAAGCAAGTGCGGCGAATACGCCTGCACGCCGCAAGGATGCAAAACGGGATGCGTCGGCAACAACGACTGCTCGGCCGGCGTCCAGTGCATCAACGGCAAATGCGGCGGCAAGCGGGCACTTGGTGATTCGTGCAATGGCAACAGCGAATGCACGAGCCCTGGCTTTTGCATCGATGGCGTATGTTGCGGCTCAAAATGCGACGGCGTTTGTGAAGCCTGCAGCGCGAACATCACCGGCGGCAACAACGGCGAGTGCATACCGATTCCTGCAAGCAAAGGTATCCAGGCTGAGTGCACGGTGCAATCGGCCAGCAGCTGCGGAACCACAGGCCGCTGCGATGGCGCGCGGCAATGCGAATTCTTTGCAGCGGGAACGGATTGCGCTGCTCAAATGTGCACGGGCACCACGCAAACGGCCGCCCGAAAATGCGATGGAGCTGGCACCTGCTTGGCGGCGATGACAACTGACTGCGTGCCCGGAAAGTGCGACGCTGCAACGAAGCAGTGCAAATTAACCTGCGGGGCGGACGGTGATTGCGCCGCGGGCGCTTACTGCGACGGCAACACATGCAAACCTAAAAAAGGTGCAGCTGCGATGTGCGGCCGGCCAGGCGAGTGCGGCAGCAACTTCTGCGCGGACGGCAAGTGTTGCAACCAAGCGTGCAGTGGCAGCTGTTTGGAGTGCAGCACCGGCACGTGCAAGCCCGTTACGAATGCAGAGGATCCGGGCACGTGTAGTGGGACGAAGAGCTGTTCGCCTGCAGGCGCGTGTCTCGCAAAGAATGGGCAGCCGTGCAGCGCACCCGGTGATTGTATCAGCGGTCAATGCACAACTTTTTACCGCGACCAAGACGGAGATGGACAGGGAGCATTGGTCGGCGAAAGTTTTTGCGGGACTTCGTCCCCTTCTGGCTACGTCACCATCGGCAGTGACTGCTGCGATATCGATCCAGCTTCCTACCGGGATGTTCAACTCAAGATTTTGTTCATGGATGTGCCCAACAAGTGCGGGAGCTTCGATTGGAACTGCAGCAATGGGCCAGAGAAAACACCGATTTCGGAATGCACCACAGCTTACTGCAAAAAATGCTCAGTCTCGCCGTGCTCCGCGATGGAAGAGCACTGCACTTTGAACGGCTACGCAGGCCTCTGGAGTAAACTGGAACCCTTGCCGGCGTGCGGGCAACAGGCAACTAGGTGCGTTTGTGATGACGGCGTGTTGTCGGACTGTGTGACCAAGGTTCAGCTCTGTCGTTGAAATACGGAACGTCAGGTCCCGAATCAATGTTGGGCCATGTTACTTGGCCCAACATTGAACCGCCGTAAGTTACGGCTAGGTCGTTCGCGGAAGACGGAGCAGCCGGCTTCGTCGAGCCGTTGGGAACTCGCCCCCCGATCACGACCCGCAGATGTTGTGGCGGAAAATCCAACGGAACTGGTTGTAGAGCTGAGAGGTCCAGTTTCCTGTCTCGTGGCCTTTGGGCATCTCTTTGGTTCCGGTAATGAGGAGTTGGTTGGGTGTACCTTTCGCTTTGAGTTCATTGGCAACTGCCGTGTTAGTTTCCAACCATGTCGTTGGCACCGCCTGGTAGGCATCTACAGCACCAGCGTCCGATCCGGAGGGGCAACCAGCAGTGATGCGGTCAGCCAATGACTTGAAGATGTCGCAGTTGCCGACCAGAAGAGACACTCGGATGTCTTTCTTTGCCGCACCCTTGATCATCTCATCATAGGGGTACTTGGCCATAAAACCAGCGAAGCTGGCACTGTGCCCGATGACACCGCCCACTATGGTGGGATTGTCCCAAACCACGTCAAAGGCTTCGGCGCCCGTTGTACTTTGACCCGAGACTGCCCTCATCTTCGGGTCGGAAGAGAGTTTGCTGTACTTGGTTTTGAGCGTATTGATCATGGCGGCGATGTTGCTCTTGAAAGCCGCAGGGCTCGTCACCGTCGGTCTTGCAAGGATGGTGACAGGCATTAGCTTGTTGTGGATCAACACCCGAGCATAGGTGGACGCTGCATTGAGAATGTCGACCGTATATCCACCACCGAGGATGACGACCGCCACGCTGCCAGCAGCAGCTTGCTCGTACTGAGCGGGAACCCAGACGCCGGAGAATCCGTCAGCCGTTTCTGTTTTGCCCGTGGGCGCACCAGCCGTAACCGGGTTGCCACCGGTCGATGAATTCAAGGCAACCTGGTCGTGGATACCGTCCGTCGATCCCACCCAAAACTTGTTGTCCTTACAGAAAGCCGGAGCGTCTCCAGGGGTAACCGACCCACCCGTGCCAGGCGAACCACCCATCGCGCCGCCGCTTCCCCCGTTGCCGCTGCCAGCATCGCCGCCGGTGCCACCACTGCCGCTGCCCCCTTTACCGCCACTGCCGCCCTTGCCGCCTGAGGCGGTGCCGCCCTTGCCACCTGAACTGCCGTCGTCGCCAGCTTCGCCGCCGGCTCCCCCGGAATCGCCACCGCTGCCTCCGGAACCGCCTCCGCCTCCGCCTCCACAGGCGTAAACACCGGCGAAAAGGGCCGAAACAGCGAAAATAGCAACGTTCTTATTTAGGGTAGTGAACTTCATGGATTCCTCCGAAGGCTGGCCAGGGCACCTCATTAAAAGGCGCATTTAGGTATAGGCGAAAGCTGAGTGTATCCAAAGGACATCCAAAAGACAGTCCATAACCGCTTAGGCGACGCACTGCGTGCCGATTCGAGACGGTCAGTGCAGGGTATCTCTGATCCTCCAGGGGGGCGCTTGGATGTTTGAATAATATTCGCGTATGCCATACTGGAGTGGCATGAGCGTAGATCGTCTAAGTGTAACGGTACCGGCCGGCGTCGGCGCGGCGTTGCGTGCACTGGCCGAGGCAAGAGGAACCACCGTTTCCACCATCGTTGCACAAGCGATTGGCCACGAGATTCGCATGGCAGCTCTTGAGCGAGCGCTGGCCGAAGCAGACCTTCGCTTTGGTGCACTGGACGAGGAGCTTGTGGTTCAGGCTCAATCTGAACTTTCCGGCAAGACCAAGGGCTCCAAGCCAAGGCGCCGCAAACCATGAGTCGGATGGTTCTCGACGCTGGAGCTTTTATTGCCTTCGAGCGTGGAGACGTCTTGTTGCGGGCTCGGCTCGAGGCCGCTCGAAGAATGGGCATGGATGTCGTGACTTCAGCGCCGGTTGTGGCGCAGGTTTGGCGCGGTGGCTCGCGGCAAGTGCTGATTGCGAGGTTGCTTGCTGCCACCAATGTCAATGCCCCAGACGAAGCCGCCGCCCGCCGCGCTGGCGCGCTTTTGGCGCGCACGGGTTCTACCGACGTGGTCGATGCGCTGTTGTCAGGTTTGGTTAAAGATGGCGATACGCTGATTACGAGCGACCCAGATGACCTGCGTCAACTGCTCGAAACAGCAGGAACGCGAGCGTTGTTGCTGACGACTTGAAGCAATAGGACTTACAGCAGGGTACGCTTGAACGTGATGCCTTCCGAGGATGAACCGGTTGAATATCCAGACGCAGCGATTTTGCGCCGTCACGGCCTGGAGCCCGACCCCGTAATCGAAGCCTACAAGAAGCACGTGGATCGAACGCTGTTGGCGCAGAATCTGGCGCGCACGCCGGCACAGCGGTGGGAGGTATTCATGAGAGCGCTTGAGCTTGCGAAAGAGATGGACCGAGCGGGAGCCAAACTTCGTGATCGCACTTGAGGTCAACTACCAGACCGTGGCCAGAGCAAACTTAGTTATGGCCGCATCGCAGGTCACAATTGGCGCACGAACCCGATGTGACTGGACGATCAACATTCGATCGATTGGATCGCTGTGAGGAACATCGAGCAACCCCGCTGCCACGGCATCTTGAGGCTCGATCGCCAATAGATGGAAGCCCCATTTATCGTGTAGCTCATCGTATCGACCAAGATAACTTTCCACGCCGCTCAGGGTGCCTTTGCGGGACTTGATAGCTATCTCCCAAAGGCTAGCCACTGAAATCAAAATGCGATTCTTCGGATTCCCTATAAGTCGCCGCGCTCCTTTGCCGAGCTCGGGCGCATCCGCCATCCACCACAATAGGGCGCATGTATCCAGAAGGTGTTCCGCAGGCATTAACCCCAATCCTCGTTGTCGGCGCCCACTCCACCCAAAACGTCACCGTGTATCAGCCCTTTCAGTGCGCCTGGTGTTCGATCTGCCGTGCCACTTATGGGAACGAGCCGTACGTAGGGCTTTCCGTCTTTGGCGACGATCACTTCCTCGCCGTTGTGAGCTTTCTCCAACAATTTCGAAAAATGCGTTTTCGCCTCGTGGATATTCGCCTTCGTGACCATCCTAAAAGGTTAGTCTATTTGAAAGACTAAGGCAACGTGACCGTCATTAAAAAATCGCCCACCCCCCTGCAACGCCTGTTCGCCCTGCTGTGCGTAAATCGGCGCGCCTTGATCGCAGCCGCCGCGTTGCAGTTGGGCCAAGCGCTCACATACATGCCCTTCGCCGCGGGAGTCACGTGGTTCGTTGACCGTGTGCTTGGTCGCGCCACCACGCTTGGCCACACGCAAGTGCTTAAGTGGATGGCCGTCTACGTCGCGGGCAACGCAGCCCTGTGGTTTGTGCATGCGTCGTTCACTTTGCATGCCTTCGCCGCCAGCCAGCGCCTGTCGCGATCCACAACAGCACGCCTGCGCTGCCAGGTGGTTGAACAGCTGCAGCGGTTGTCTTTGACATTCTTCGCGCGCAAGGGGCCGGGTGCTTTATCAAACCAACTAACCGTTGATAGCAACCGAGTGGAAAGCTTCTTGTCGTTTATTGCCGGCAATATGTTTTCCAATGTTGTGTTGGGTCTTGCCACCACGCTCTATCTTTTGTGGCTCAATCCATTTTTGGCCGCCACCGCGATCGCCGTGCTCGCGCTTCAGTTTGTCACCCTTTCGGCCTTGCGCGCGCGTGTGAACAAGGCGCACGCGGACTTGCAAGAGCAAGGCGAAGATTTCGCGGCAGCGATGTCGGAGTTCTTGATGTCGATCAAGCCCGCGCGCAGTTTGGGTTACGATGCGGCGGCCGCGGCTTCACTCACCACGCGTATTCATTCGATGCGCGATGCAGGGTTGGGCGCAAGCATCGCTTCAACGCGTATGGCGCTGCGCTTGCAAATGGTGCAGCAGTTGGCGCCTCCTGTGCTTTGGTGTGTGGGCGGTTGGTTGTTCGTGGTGGGGCAATCGACTTTAGGCGAACTCGTGGGCTTCATGGCGCTGACCGGCTTCGTGCAATCGGGCATGCAGGCATTTACGAATGGCTTTGAACAATGGTTGGCCGCACGGCCAAGCTTCGAGGCGCTCTTAACTTTGTTGGACGCACAAGAAGTGGAAGACTTCGTTGACGCCAAAACCGATAAGCGGCCGCAAGGCAAAGTTGTGTTTGAGAACGTGAGCTTCGAGATCACCGTTGATGGCAAGCCACGAACGTTGCTGCGCGACATCTCATTTACGATCGAGCCCGGCGAAACGGTGGGCATCGTGGGGCCAAGTGGCGCCGGCAAAAGCACGCTGCTTGATCTGTTGGTTGCGTTTCACCGGCCAACAAGTGGGCGCATTCTTTACGACGGCGTTGATGTGGCTGAGCTTGGCCGCAAAACGATTCGCCAATGCACGGCGCTGCTTGGCCAAGAGCCTTTCCTGTGGAACGCAAGCCTCGGCGACAACATCCGCGTGGGCCGTCCCGACGCAACCACGTTGCAGATCGAAACCGCCGCTCGCCGCGCGGGATTGTCGACGCTCTTGGATGCGCGGCCGCAGGGGCTCGACACACCCGTGGGCGAACGCGGCGCTATGCTCAGTGGTGGTGAACGTCAGCGTGTGGCGCTCGCCCGGCTGTTTTTGCGTGATCCAGTGTTTGTGGTGTTAGACGAACCTACAAGCGCGCTCGACAACGAAACGGAGGCTGAACTCGCGCCGGAGATCGCTGGTTTATGTCGAGGCCGCACGGCCTTCATCGTCGCGCATCGCCTTCACACGCTGGCCAACGTGGATCGGTTATTGCGGCTTGAAGACGGGCGCTTGGTGAGGCTGCCACCGAATTAGCGCGCCAACTGCGTAGGTTGCAGCCCCAAAGTCTGCAGAAAGAGTCATCGGTGTCATCATTTTGACGGCATGCAAAAATGCGGTTAAAATGTAGGCATGACGCGAACGCAGATTCAGCTCCCTGATGAAACCTTTGCACGCGCGAAAAGGCTCTGCGAAGCCCGAGAGATTTCGCTTGCCGAACTTGCGCGGCGGGGGATCGAATACATTCTCAGCGTTTACAGTCCTGAACCTACAAACGACCTCACGTGGCAGCCACCCCAACCGCGTCGCCTCGGGTGGAAAGGTCTCACGGACGCACAAATCAAGGACGAGGCCCAGTTGACCACATCGGGAATCACCTTGGCTCGAAAACGTCGAAAGTGACCGATGCTTTCGATTGACACCAACATCCTCCTGTACGCCTTCAACCAAGATTCACCCCGCCACAAGGCCGCGTACAACTGGTTGAAGTCGATTCAAATCGAGGAAAACGTGGCCATCTCCGAGTTCATTTTGGCTGAGCTTTATGGGTTGATTCGTAACCCGGCAGTACTTAACCATCCGTTGACGGCGCGTGAAGCGGTCGACGTCATTGCGGTGTATCGAAAACACCCGCGATGGCGGCTGATTGGCTTTCCCACTGAAAGCCGTCCGTTGCACGATGCCCTTTGGAACAAAGCTCGCGCCCCCACTTTCGCCTTCCGAAAACTTTACGATGCCCGCTCTGCGCTCACCATGATCGCACAGGGTGTGACCCAGTTCGCCACCGTGAACGTCAAAGACTTCGAGGGGATGGGGTTCGACAGGGTGTGGAACCCTCTCGCAAAGGCGTGAAGGCACGTCCCTATGGCGTAGTTTCTACCGCGCCGCCAACGCAGCCAAGAACGCACGAAGGTCGGCGGGGCCAGACGCAGCCGCTTGATGCACCCGGCGCATGTCTATGGTGTCATAAGCGTGAGCAACAACATTCCGAAACCCGGCCGCGCGAGACAGTCGCTCGGCCAAGTCACTCGGAAGAATTCCGGTACCCGCAAGCTTCTTGAAAGCATCTCCGTAATTCACTGGCGTTCCCAACCCTTCGCGAACGCAAGTTGATACCGCCAAATCAATCACCAACTGAACCGCCTGCCACAAGTGCAAGATGATTGCGTCGGACGCATCAGACTGCGGCGAAAGCTCATTTGGATCTGGGGGTAGCTTCGAGGCGACCCTCGCGAGATGCCGCTCAATGATAGCGGCCTTCTCGGCAAGCAATGCGCGTCCCGGGTTCACGATGCCCTCAGATCCGCCAGCACGTCTTCATAGGCCCGCGCAAGCACAGGGCCAGCATCGCACCAAAACTGAACGGCAGCTTCACGAAAATCCATGAACGCCCCGGTGCGGCGCTCGTAAACCAGCACGCCCTCTGCAGCAACCAAATAGCGAAGCAAACCATTGGCGCGATTGAGGTCCACGAGATCAACTTGTTCGGCTCCCGTCAGACGGGCCAGCGCGTTTGTCAATCCGGCAAGGTCGATGTCCTGCTGCGTGAGAAATCCAAAATCCCAGTCGGAGTCTGGCCGCGCTTGCCCCCTCGCTCGGGACCCAAACAAAACAAGCACATCCACACCCGCGCCCTTGGCCTCGGAGCTCAAACGCAACGCTAAATCGGCATCGAGTGCCTCTTTCATAGAGCAACTGTAACTCCGAGTGGTCACTTACACCCACAAAAAGGTGCCGGTACCGGTGGATGTGGAAGTGGTAAGGTTCTTGGGTATGCGGCGCCTTAGCAAACTCCCTCTCATCGCAGCCACTTGGTTCACATTTCTTCTGGCAAACGCACACGCTCTGCAGGCACAGGAGCCAGGTTATGCGACGCCCCCGCCACCCCTACCCAGCCCGCCTCGGTACACGCAGCGTTACACCACAGGCTTTTTGCCAGGCCTCAGGTTCTCTTCCTACTTTCCTCGATCAACCGAGCGACTTGGAACACTTTACGGCGCTTCGATTGACGTCGTGCTTGTGACGTGGGCACGGCAAAGCGAAGCGCGTGGTCCAAGTCACGGGCGCGCTTACTTGGCGCTGGATCTGCTCGACAGCAACAAGGCGGCAGCGTCGTCGATGTTCCTCTACGGAATTGGCGCCACACTCAGCTTTGAACGAAATCCACAAAGAGATTTCCTCATTCCAACGTTCACGTTCGAAGTGGGCGGCCTGTCGCAGTCGGGCCTCGGCAATAAATTCATCGTTACGCCCGCCTTGGGCTTGTTTTTGTGGACACGAGAGAACCTGCATCTCACAGCCGATGCCGGCTACGTTCTCACAACCTCGTCGCTGCTCGACGATCTACGTGGTTTGCGCTTGCGTGCAGGTGTGGCGCTGACGTTCTGGTAGTGACGTTCAGCTAGCCTCGCATCAGGTAACTCGCTTGCCACAAAGAAAGCCTCGGCAAGAGGCTCCCGAGCCCCCCTTCCTCGCCGCCACGGTCGTAGCCCGGGTCCGACCGCAAAGCCCCACCACCGATCAAGAGGTAATCGACGTCAGCCTTGCCTAGTTCCGTGAGGAGATCCCGGAAGTCTTCGCTCAACTTCATCGTGCATCATCTCCACCAGTTCGAACAACCCGTCAAGTCGTTGCTGTGGCGTTGCCTTTCGCCAGAACTCAATATCGTGCGCCTCTGCTTCAGCAAACGAACTGGAGACGCCATGGGTCCACGTGTTGCGGCGGGCCGCCGCCCTGGCTGCAGACGAGCTCATAACCCCATTGTAGACCCGCCTTCCCCTCGACGCGACCAAAGATGTCCGCCTCCTTGCGCTTTCATTGCCCGAGCCGCCCCCCCTTTCCTCCGCCGCCACGGCGCGTAGAATACGCCGATGTCTTACGCAAAGCTTGAAGCCACGTTTCGACGCATCGGTCACCTCGACCACGCCGTGGCGATGCTTGAATGGGATGAGGCCGTGATGATGCCTGCGGCGGCCGGGCCACACCGGGCCGAGGCGGTGGCCAGCCTTTATGGTTTGCGCCACCAGCAATACACGCAACCGCAGCTGGCAGATTGGTTCGCGGCCGCGCAGGAAGAAGCGAAGGCCGGATCGCTTCATGATTTTCAAAAAGCCAACTTGCAAGAGATGCATCGCACGTGGCAGCGCATCGTGGCTCTTCCTCAGGATCTGGTGGAAGCGTCGAAGAAGGCTGAATCCGCCAGCGAACAAGCGTGGCGTGGGCTGCGCGCAAAGAATGATTGGGAATCGTTTCGCCCCAAGCTGCAAGCCGTGGTGGCTTTGAAGAAAGAGGTGGCGGCCGCCTTGGGATCGGCGCTCAATCTTTCGCCCTACGACGCCCTGATCGATGGTTTCGAGCCGGGCATGCGGTGTGCTGAGATCGACCGCTTGTTTGCCGATCTGGGCGCGTTTTTGCCCATGTTCACCGAAGCCGTGTTGGCCAAGCAAAGCCAGGAGTCTTTCGTGCAGCCGCAAGGGCCATTCCCCGTGGCACAGCAACGCGCGCTTGGTCTGCGCTTGATGGAAGCCGTGGGTTTCGATATGGCGCACGGTCGCTTGGACACCAGCCACCATCCCTTCTGCGGTGGCGTGCCATCCGACGTTCGCATCACCACGCGCTACAACGAAAGTGATTTCACTTCAGCTTTGATGGGCGTTCTGCACGAAGCCGGGCATGCAAAGTATGAGCAGGGCTTGCCGCGGGAATGGGCCGCGTTGCCCGCCGGCAGCGCGCGTGGCATGGCCATGCACGAAAGCCAAAGCCTGCTGCAAGAGATGCAAGTGTCGCGTGGCGCCGCGTTCTTGAGTTTCGCCACCCCCATTATGCGCGAATGCATGCCCGAGGCGGCGGCCCGCGCCCCCGAGGCGTTCACCGCTTCAAACATCACACGCTTATCAACGCGTGTGCGGCGTGGCTTCATTCGCGTGGATGCCGATGAAGTTACGTATCCTTGCCATGTTATCTTGCGCTACGAGATCGAGCGCGCGTTGTTCGAGCACAAGATCACAGTGGCAGACATCCCTGAACTTTGGGATCAGCGCATGCAAGCGCTGTTGGGCCTTTCCACCGTGGGCAATTTCAAAGATGGCTGCATGCAGGACGTGCATTGGCCCGCGGGGCTGTTTGGTTATTTTCCGTCCTACACTTTGGGTGCTCTCACAGCGGCGCAATTGTTTGCCGCTGCCACAGAGCAGCTGCCAGGACTACAAGACGAGATCGCGCGCGGCAACTTCGAACCGCTCAACGGCTGGTTGCGCACGTACGTGTGGTCGAAAGCGTCGCTTTATAGCGGCGACGACATTCTCAAGGCCGCCACCGGAAAATCTCTTTCCACCGAAGCTTTCAAAGCCCACGTGCAGCGCCGCTATCTGGAAGGTTGAAGCGGCTTCGCTCGCCACGTGACACTCAGTGACAAGGTGGCGCTGGGTTCGCGCGGCCATTGTGTTCATCGCTAGGCAATCGTGACGATGCGTGCCACCGGCTTTTGCCTATCATGGGGGTATGCGACGTTGTTGCTGTCTTTTTGGGTTGATTGCAATGCTTGGGTTGCCTTCGTTGGCGCTTGCGAAGCCGACGCCTTCGCTGCCGGTTCTGAAAGTGCCGGGGACAGATGCGATCGACCTTGTTTTGGTCCGTGCGGGGCAATTTCAAATGGGTTCGCCCGCCACCGAGCGCAAGCGCGAGGGCAATGAAACCCAGCACCGCGTAACCATCACGCGCGATTTCTATTTGGGAAAAACAGAAGTGACTCAAGCGCAGTACGAAGCCGTGATGGGCTACAATCCCACAGCCACGGAACATCGTTACTTCGAAGCCGCGAACGTCGGAAGCCACAAACCCGTGGTTGGTGTGACTTTCGAAGACGCTGAGGCGTTTTGTGCAAAGCTTTCGGAACAAACAGGCCGCAAAGTCCGTTTGCCCACCGAGGCTGAATGGGAGCTAGCATGCAAAGGCGGCGGCCAAGCGGCAGGGCCAGGACCGTTCTCGCCTGGCGTGACCGAGGAGAATTTGTCTGCGTACGCTTGGTTCGCCAAAACCGCGCGGCTATCAGAGGAGGTTGGTCTAAAGAAGCCCACGAACTTGGGGCTGCTTGATCTGCACGGCAACGTTTGGGAATGGACCAGCGATTGGTTTGCGCCCTATGAAAGTGGCGACGCCGTTGATCCGCAAGGTCCAGCCACGTCTACGAAAGTGCGTGTGTTTCGCGGCGGCTGCTCATTTAATCCCCTGCATTTGCAGCGCTGCTCATTTCGCCACGCCGTATCGCCCGAGTACAAAGACGCCGCGATCGGATTTCGTATCTTGGTGGAAGCACCCCATCACCCCGCATCGAGGCGAAAGGCGCCACCGCGTTAACGAATGCGGTCGCACGTGCAGCGCCGTTATCTGGAAGGTTGAATCGGCTTCGCCCCGCGTTGTTGCGCACACCACGTGGGCAAGGCCGCCGTCACCGCGTCGTCAGGCAGCAGGCTTTGAACCTGCGCAACGAATGATGGTGCCAATGAGCTTTGGGCCTTACACGCAAGCCGCGCGTCTTGAAACAACCGCCACGCGATAAAGCCTTTGACTTGCGGGTTCAGCGGCGTCGTGGAGGCGACGGGCAAGTCAGCGTGCAGCCTGGCAAGCGGGGGCCAATGCCAAAGCTGTTCACCATATGTCAACCCGGCAGGCAATTCAGGTGACAGGGGCACGCTGGCTTCGGTCGCGAAGGGCTCTGATAAAGCTTCAACGCTTTGGCTTGTGATCACGCCATGCCCCGCGACAAGCGGAGACAGTGCCGGCGCGAAGCGAGCGATGCGCTCGGCGTAACCCGGCGCGTTTGCCCAACCCGCGTGAAACCATTGCACGTCAGGGCGTTGCCCTTGCACCGCGCGGTTGTAAGCCAGCAAGAACGCGGTTTCGAAATGCCCCGTGGTGAGCACTGTGCGTGGTGGTAACGAAAAGGCTGCCTCCGTGATTAAACGCTCAGGTGATCTGATAGCGCGCACACCATCACGGAACGATGCGTCCGCAGCAAGCGCGATGAAATGCGGCGCCACCACACCCATACCCAACAACGCGGCCACCGCCGTTTGTAACCGCCCCACGCGCGTGGCGAGCGCGCACGCGCCAACCCCTGCAAAAAGGCTCCACAACGCGAAGGCAGAACCCAGGTATCCACGGACATCCGGGTTGTGCGGATCAAGGCCACCCACCAGCGCCGAAGCGATGGCGCCCGCGGCCGACAAGGCTGTGGTCAAGGCAAAGAAGCGACCCGCGCGCGAAAAGCGCGCCAATGAATACGCGCCCGCAAAACCCAAACAGGCGGCCGCGATGCCTAATTCTTCAACAAACAAAAATGGCAAGCTGCTGGGGTCGGCACTGCCATGAACGATGGCGCTTTTTTCGGCAAACGTGCGCGCTGAGAGAACCCACCACCAGCCGCGCCAAGTTCGCGCGTCACCCCATAACACAGCGTTGGGATCGGCGAACAGCGCCGCCGTTCGCACCGGCACATAAAGCAAAAACAAAGCACCACACGCAAACGCCACCACCGCAGCCACCACCAAGGCCACGCGCTCGCGCGTTCGATACGCGCGCGGCAACAACGGCACGCAGGCCGCCAACGCACCCACGCCCGCGGTGCCAGCGATCAAAGGATGATTTGCCATGCTGAGGCCCAACAAGAACGCCGCCCCCACGGCCCATCGCGCGTCGCCAACGAATGCGGCTTGCTGGGCGCACACCAACGTTGCCAAGGCCAGCAACGTCGCCAAAGCATAGACCTCTGGACGCGAGCACACATCCGCCGCGCCGGGCGAAAACGCGAAAGCCAAGGCGCAAGCCGCGCACACGGCCGCGCGCACGCGACGTTGAGGTTGCAAGAGCGACGGTAGAAACTGACAGGCGGCAAACGTCGTGAAATAGAGCAACGCCACGGCCAGCGCGCCGCACACGCTTTGCCCCAAGCTCACACGCAGGGCCACTGTGCCTAGGGGTAAAAACGAAAACAGCCGCCCCCACAACAGCGCCAAACCTTCGCCCGGGGGGTGTGCCACACCCAGACCAAACGACGCCGCGGCCAATTCGGCCGAATCAAGGAGGTAGGGCGCCAGGCTGCCGCGCCACATGTAAACCGTGAATGCCACCACGGCCAAAGCCGCGCCCAAGCGCGCAGGGGCGAGCGACTCGCGCGCCTGCACCTCGCTGTCGGAAAAGCTCACAGCCAGCAGAGTATCCTGGGTCATCGAACGTCGCCAGAAGCGCATCGCTGGGTCCGCCCTTGCATCCCGCCCGAGCCACATTTCGTGCTAACTTCGTGGCGCATGGCGACAGAGGCATGGGACTACAACCGCTTTCCGATCCTGGTGGTGGACGACGAGCGCGACAACTTGGACGCGTTTCGTTTCAACTTCGCGCGCATGTTCACGCTGCACCTCGCGGATGGCGGCGACCAAGCGCTTGAGATCGCGAAGACCACAGACGTCGCCGTGGTTGTCACCGATCAACGTATGCCACGCATGACTGGGCTTGAACTGTTGCGCGCCATTCGCACGGTGCGCCCCGACGCCGTGGGCATCATTATGACGGCCTTCACCGACGTTGACGTTTTGGTGGAAGCCATCAATTTGGGCCACATCTATCGCTATGTCACCAAGCCCTGGGATCGCGAGGAATTGCGCGGCATCTTACGGCACGCGGTGGAGCGCTTCTTCTTGCGGCGCGAGAACCAACGCCTTTCCGATCAGCTGACCCAATACGCGGGTTTGCTTTCGCGTGAAGCGCACGGCGCGTTTAACTTCGGCGAAATCGTGGGCGAATCGAACCCGCTCAAAGATGTGTTGCGCAAGGTGCAGCAGGTGGCGCCCACATCGTCAACTGTGCTTCTGCGCGGCGAAACAGGCACCGGCAAAGAAATGGTGGCGCGCGCGATTCACATCAACAGCACGCGTGAATCACGGCCATTCGTGCGCGTGAACTGCGCGGCCTTGGCACCAGGAATTTTAGAATCGGAACTTTTTGGCCACGAAAAGGGCGCGTTTACAGGCGCCATGGCCCGGCGTGCGGGGCGTTTTGAGTTGGCTGATGGCGGCACGTTGTTCTTGGATGAAGTGGGCGATCTGCCCGCCGAAGTGCAAGTGAAGCTGCTGCGCGTGTTGCAAGAGCGCGAGTTTGAACGCGTGGGCGGCGTGGAAACGGTTCGCGTGGATGTGCGCGTGATTTCAGCCACGCACCGCAATTTGGAACAGATGATCTCGGAAGGGAAGTTCCGCGAAGATCTGTATTACCGGCTCAACGTTTTCTCGATCACGTTGCCGCCGCTGCGCGAACGCTTGGATGATTTGGCGGTGCTGTGCGAGCACTTCATCCACAAGTTTTCGAACGCCACCGGCAAACGCCTGTCAGGCATCGCCCCAGACGCGCTGGCGATGCTGGCGCATTACCCGTGGCCCGGCAACGTACGCGAACTGGAGAACGTGATTGAACGCGCGCTGATCTTGGCGCAGGGGGCAGAGGTCACCGTAAACGACCTGGATTTCGGCCGCCGCTTGGCCAACATGCCCACGCCGCCCGCCGCCCCGCATGGTCCCGTGCCGGTGTCCACGCTGACGTCAGGCTCGGCCAGCCGTTCGCTCAATAAGCGGCTGTCGGAACAAGAGCGCGCCGAGATCGTGGCGGCCGTGGAACAGATGCAGGGAAACATTGCCCACGCCGCGCGCAGTTTAGGTATCAACCGGTCCACGCTTTACTACCGCATGCGCAAGCACGGTCTTGAGCATTTGCTGCCCACAACCACGCGTGACGATGGGGCCGAAGCGCCGCTGGAAAACACGCACGACGAAAGCTAAGCTGTTGAGCAACATGAAGTTCCTCTTCGTGATGGATCCTTTGGCGCGCATTCAGATCGATGGCGACACCACGTTCGCCATGATGTTGGAAGCGCAAAGCCGCGGTCATGAGATTTGGTTTTGCGAGCCAAACCACCTGGGCCTGGAACATGAAAAGCCGGTGGCCGCCACCTGGCCCGCCACCGTTCGAAGGCGCAAGGGCGATCACTATC
The DNA here is from genome assembly GCA_033763315.1 of Deltaproteobacteria bacterium. Taxonomy (GTDB): domain Bacteria; phylum Myxococcota_A; class Polyangia; order Fen-1088; family Fen-1088; genus JAGTJU01. The sequence continues at coordinate 116,794 of JANRKS010000001.1, read as the reverse complement.
TGCTTGGCCCCCAGGCCATGCGTGCGCTTGAAACCTTCGATGCGGTTTTCATGCGAAAGGATCCGCCGTTCGATCTCGATTACTACTTCGCCACTTTGATTTTGGAGCGCGCGCGAGAAAGCACGTTGGTGCTCAACGATCCGCGCGGCTTGCGCGAAACAAACGAGAAGCTTTCGGTGCTGCAGTTCCCGAAGCTGACGGCGCCGATGATCGTCACCCGGGAAGCCACCCGGTTGCGCGCGTTCATGGCCGAACAAGGCGGCGAAATGGTCATCAAGCCGTTGGACGCGTCAGGTGGTTTCGGCGTGTTTCACGTGCGTCAAGGCGATCCCAACACGGGTTCGATCCTGGAGCAGGCCACAAATCTGGGGCGCCGTTGGACCGTGGCGCAGAAATACCTGCCTGAGGTGCGCGAGGGCGATAAACGCATCTTGCTGGTCGATGGCGAACCATTGTGCGCGGTGCTCCGCGTGCCCGCGCCCGATGAAGCGCGCGGCAACCTGCACGTGGGCGCCAAGGCCAAAGCCACCACCCTCACTGAACGCGACCAAGCGATTGTGGACGTTGTGGGTCCCAAGTTGCGCGACGCCGGTTTTTTCTTGGTGGGCTTGGATGTGATTGGCGGCTTCTTGACGGAAATCAACGTCACCAGCCCCACGGGCATCTTGGAGGCGAACGTGCTCTACAACGATGTGTTCGAGAAGAAGCTCATCGATCGCTTGGAAGCCAAAGTGTTGGCTCGCAAACCGTCCTGAGGTTGCAGGCCGCTACGCGACAACGTGCGTTTTCGTTGGCTTTGCCTGCGCCCCATAAGACGGGCCCGCCTGCTTGTACAGGCGCCGGATCTCTTCCACCCCTTCGACGGCCGCCGTTGGGTCACTATCCGGATTCTTCGTCTTCAAGAAGATGAACCAGTCCAAAAGCGCGGGATCGAACTTCTTCTCGGCGTCGCTTTGGGCGGTGTGCGTCGTTCGTGAGGTCGCCGCCATGGCGTGGCTTGTCAACGCGGCGGCCATCCATGAACGCACCGGTGTTTGCGGCGAATCGGCGCGCCGCGGCTCGTAAGAGGCACTTAACGCGACGTTCGAGCCAACCATGCGCATAGGGGAACGTCGGCACGGTTTGCCTTGGTGATAAGGTTTGCTAGGCAAGTTTTTCCTGATCCTCGTCACACATTGAGGTGAAGCCTCACGTTTTGTCTGGAGACGGCCGGCACAAGGTGCCAACGTCTCGTTTCTTCCCGGTACCCTGGGCGATGACGCCCGCATGAAAGGATTCCATGACTTCCTCTTCCGCTCCGTTACCTGCATCGATGTCGCTGGCCGGCCGTGTGGCTGTGGTGATTGGTGGCACAAGTGGCATCGGCCGCGCCATCGTTGACGGCTTCTTGGCGGCAGGCGCCGACGTGGTGGCCACTTCACGTCGCAAAGACGAGGTGGAAAAAGTCAGCGCGGCCATCACCGCCGCTGGACGTAAAACGGTGGCCATGACGTCGGACGTCACAAGCCGTTCGTCGCTGCAGGACCTAAACGATAAGGTGACCGAAAAACTGGGCAAAGTTGACATCTTGGTGAACTGCGCTGGCCGCACCAAACGCACGCCCACCCTTGAGGTGAGCGAGGACGAATGGAACGCCATCATGGACACCAACGTCACGGGCACGCTGCGCGCTTGCCAAGCGTTTGGCCGTGGCATGCTCGAACGCAAGTACGGCCGCATTATCAACATTGCGTCGCTCACAAGCTACGTGGCGCTTTATGAAGTGGCGGCGTATGGCGCCAGCAAGTCGGCCGTGGTGTCGTTGACCAAATCGTTGGCCATCGAATGGGCGCCGCGAGGTGTGAACGTGAACGCGATTGCGCCCGGCGTGTTTCGCACGGATTTGAACGCGGCGTTGTTGGATGGCACGCCCCGCGGTGCTGAATTGAAATTGCGAACACCCATGCAGCGCTTCGGTCAGCTGCAAGAGCTCGCAGGTTGTGCGGTTTTCTTGGCGTCGGAATCCGCCAGCTTCATCACTGGGCAAACCTTCCCCGTGGATGGCGGCTTTTTGGCCAGCGGCGTGAATCAGTAACGTTGTTCAGCGCCTAGCCGGCATGCGACAGCACCACGCGTGTTGTCGCGCCGGCGGGCAACTTGTATCGACCCGCGCCGGCCTTCGCCAAACTGAGCGTCTCGTGCGGTGACACCACCAAAACGGCTTCGACGCCTTTAGGCACCGACACAGCCACACCGCGATGCCCGGCCACGCCGTCGGCTTGCAACTCCAGTGGCCCAAACGGCGTGTGCACACCCACGCGCAAGCTGGGCAACCCCGCCAGCTGAGGCGCGATCTCGGCCGTGGCAAAGCCAGGCGAGGTTGGCCGTATGCCTGCAAACACCATGGGAAAGGCCAGCAGCGGCGCCAACGGTGCATGCGACCATTGTTCGCGCGTGTCGGGATGCACCACCCAGTGTTCACTAAGAGTGTTGTTCTCGCGCACCGATTGCAAATTCACCCAGCGGGAACGCAGCTCTTGCACCACGGCGTCAGCGCGGCCCGCAGCGCCAAGCGCCCACACATTCCACACGACGTTCGCAGGATAGGAAAGCCCCATCGTCTTCGGCTTCTCGATCAGGGCCTTGGTGGCCGCCTGTGTTTCGTGCCGTGGGCACAGATCAAACAACACCGACGTTGCAAGTGAACGATCATCAAGCCGCGCAGCACCTTCACTGGCGGCCCATGGCAAATTCGCCACGAAGATCTTCGCATTGCGATCCCAGAACTTGGCGATCGTGGCGCTCAGCAGTTTCCGCGCAAACGTCGTGATGTCTTTGCCGCGTTTGCTTTCACCTAGAGCAACGGCCAATGGTGCCAGCGCGCGCGAAAGTGCGGCAACCACATAAAGGTTGTAGGCACATTGTTTGTGTTTTTGCTGCACAAACGCGTCGTGATCGATCCACACCGTCGGCGCGCCCAAATCTTCCACAGGCAGAAGGCCTTCCGGTGTGATCTGCGCGCGCAGGTAATCGAAGAAGCGAAACAAGCGTTGCGTGGGAACCATCACGTCATCAAGGTGCCCGGTGTACATGTAATGGTTGTGGCAATCGAACATGAAGCCCACGCCGTGATCCAGCAACGGCCCCCAAGGCGTGATGCCCAGCTGCCGTTGCGCCAGCCGGTTCAAGCGGTCGGTGGCCGGCCAACAATCAAGAAAATATCCATCCAGCGTGAGGCCTTGGCTCCAGGTTGACAGAAACCGTGCAGGCAAGCGCGATTCACCGAGCAAACCATTGAGCGCAATCACGCCGTGGCCGATGTCGCCGCTGTACTGTTGGCGCTCGCGCCCCATGCCATCCACCATCGTCTCTTGCGAGTTGTTGGCGATCATGTTGAACGACGCCTGCACCAGTTTCTGCAGCGCTGGATCGTCAACCTGCACGATCGGCTTTTGCGCGAACGGGTACGTGCGGCGCAACAGGCCCACACCTTGCACCTTCACGTTTCCTTGTGCGCCATGCACATGCAGCTGGATGAAGCGGCAACACTCGAAATCAAAGTGTGTGAATTCGTTCGTTCCCTCGCGGCACACAAAGCGCGCCCAGCTGTGGCGGTGCGTGTTCATCACGGGCACGCTGTTGGGAACGTGCGCCTCTTGAATCATCACCTCAACCGTGGTCCCCGCAGGCGCTGTGATCTGCAAGCGCGGAAAGCCCACCATCTGCTCGGGCAGCACATACGTCAGCGCCACGCCGAACTTGGCATCCGCCGTAAACGAAACGCCCCCGGCGGCCACATTTACGTGCGCATCGCCCGCGTTCGTGCAGGCGTTGGGCACGCGAAAATCAAAGTACTCAGACGCTGGAACGCGCCATGCCACACGATGGGCTTCCACAAACGTGGCTGCCACGGGCGTCTCCAGCAACAACGGAATCGTTCGCTGCACAACGCGCAGATCCAAGTCTTTGGCCCCGGCATCCGTGAATTCATCGCGGTAGCTTGAGGTCAACGGCGGGCGCGTGGGCGGGGCGTCCAGCAGCATGGGCTTATGCCAGCTGGCATCGGTGACAAACCCCCGGCGATCCCAGCCGTGCGGATGCAAGCGCGCATCGAACTCCTCCTGCAGCGCCCGTAAGTATGATCGCTTGGCGTGCCCCGGCCGCCATGACTGACAGAGGTGACACAACCATTGGTCGTCGGTGTCGAGGCTTCCGTTCGCGGTGCCATCGATGTTGCCCATCATCAAAAAGCCAGGCTTGCCCAGCACCCACGTCCCATCACCCGTGCCGTAGAACAGTACGGTTGCCCCAATCACGTTTTCCCCAGCTTCAAGATAAGGGGCAAGATCGATCGGATCGGCTTCAAGCGCGCGCGGATCACAGGGCGAAGGACCAAAGTGAACGCGCACGCCATTGACGGTCAACAGATAGCGGCTGTCAGCACTCACCCACACAGGGGCGCTGCGCGGCTTTGCAGCCAGCTTCACAACACGACGGAACAGCACGAACGTGTTGGGCAATGTGCGTTCGGAGGGATACCAAAGCCACGACGCGTGGGCGTTGGCGTGCACCGGCACAGGCGGCGCCGTGGTCAGCGGCACTTTGTTCGCGGGACCGGCGTTCGGGCGGATTGGGACCACGGCGGGCGCGCCCTTGGCTTCCGCGCTTTGTCCCACCCCCGCAACCAGCGCGGCTCCCCCCAAGAGGGTTCGTCGCGACACACGCAGGGGTGATCCAGGCGCTTTGGGCAGCTTTGGCATGGGCCCGCGACGATAATGATTGTGGGCCGCAACAGCAAGCCGCCCACAGGGGAAACGGACCTGCGCCGCCGGTCAATTGTGAGGCACGAGCCACAAGGGTGTTGTGGTAGCCTAGCGTCGTTGGGGCGGCCCGTCGGTTGGCGAGGCCGCGCCGTTTTTCACCCCGCCAGGCGATTGCGAATGTCTAAGCGAAGGCTTTTGGTTCCCGTTGCGATGCTCACCCTGGCGCCCCTCGCGCCGCCGGTTCACGCGGCCGTGCCCGAAGCACTGCTGTGCACTGAGACCAAAACGGTCAACTGCTTCAGGGATGAGATCTATATTTTGGACGGGTCAACAATCGTCGAAACGGAAAGCACCGGTGGCGAAATCCTGCGCGAAACCATCGCGAAGGGTTGCCAGCTTGATCTTGTGGCGGGCAAACAGAAGCCCATTTGCACCGATCTGAATTACCCAACGGCCGCACGCCTTGTGGCACAAAGCCTGTTAAGCCAAGGGTTTGCCAAAACCCAATGGGACACCTTCAGCATCTTTGGCGCTGATTTCCCCGCAGAGAAAAAAGTGGATGGCTCGCGTGGCGGTTTGGGACCGGCGTTTTTTCGTGCCGACGGCGTCAATGAAGTGGATGGCATTGGGCTGAGCGTGCGCAAGCGTGGCAGCTACCCTTTCATCGGCTACATCGCGGGCGGCAGCACCACCAACTTCGGCAACTTCATCGTGCCGGACCTGCCACCACCCGCAGGGCTCACAAAGTGGCCCGAGCCCGATCCCGCGGGCGTCCTAGGGTATGGCGAGGTTTACCCAGAGTGCGACGAGGACGCGATTTGCTTTAGCGGCTTTGCCAACGGCTTTGCCGCCTTGGCCGCGGCGGTGGGCCAGATATTTGGCCCTTACATTGAACGGGGCATCGACGATCGCTTCTTGCGCGCTGAAGAGCTAAAGGGCGCGTCGCCCCCCGCAGATCCACCGCGGCGCTCAAGCGTGGCGGTCAAGCCAAGCTTCAAACCTAGCCTGGAGGGGGCGGGGGCACGCATCTGGAATTCGCTTTACTCCTTCGATGCTTCGCTGATGGGTGGCAACCGTTGGCGCCTCAATGGCGATGGCCTCGCGGAAACCACGTTTCCAAGTGAGTTTTGGTTGGCCTCGCCCCCTTTCCAGGGCACCAGCCTTTCGCGTTTTCATCCCATCGAGCTTTACCTGATGGGCTTGATGCCCTCTTCCGAACTGAAGCCGATCACGGACTACTCGAACCTGTCGAGCATCGAGGTCCAAAACGATAAACTGATCGAAATCTATCGTCGTTCATTCGCAGGGATCGCCGAATCGTTTGGCCAACTGCCATCGGTGCCGATCCTGGTCAAAGGCGCACCCAGCCCCGGCGCGCCTCCGTTTACGGAAAGCGATCGTCAATTGGATCCCGTGCGCGCCTTGGTGGCGGCCGAGGGCGAACGCAGCCCGAACTTTGCCGAGGCGTCACACGTGCATCGCATGTTGTGGGTGGTGGTCACGAAGCCGAATGATCCTGAAAAAACACAGCAGCAAATCAATTACATGCTGCGCTGGCGACGCGCGTGGAATGCGTATTACTACATGCTGACCAGCTACCGAGGTCGCATGGTCACCACCGCAGACACTTTGGAAGACGATTCCGCGTATTGGGAATTCGGCCAACCCAGCGATGACCAACAGACGTTTGTGCCAACGCCAAACATGGCCGTGCAGTTTCCCGGGCCTTTGCCTACGCCCGGCTCGCCGATCATCACCACGTTTGCGCGCGTGGTGCAAACGCCTGGCGCAGACGGCGCGTTGGTGTTCACGCCACACGCAAACCAGCCGCCCATTCGCATCAAAGGTGATCAGAATCATCCGGGTGCCATCAATTCGTTCGCGGTGCGATTGCGCTTACCCGCCGGAGAGGCCGCGAACAGCGCCGCGATTTTGCAACTGGCCAATGGTCCCGCCATTCGCGTGCCTTCAGACCCGGCAAGCTTCTTGATCCCGGACGGCAAGTTTCACACGTATTCGGCAGATCTTTCCAAAGTGCCCGAATTCATCAACCGTGACTTCACGGGATTCTCTTTTGTGCCGTCGACAGCGCAAGCGTTTGACGTGGACATCGAGTTCATTCGGTTTGCGCACGTCAAAGTGGAGGATCTCGGCGACACAGACATAAGCTGTGATGGCACACCGAAACCCGATGGGTTCATCAACACCGAAGACAACTGCCCCAAGGAATACAACCCTTCGCAAGAAGACGCTGATGGCAACGGTGTGGGCGATGCGTGTGAAGACTTCGATCAAGACGGAACCGCAAACCTGTGCGACAACTGCCCCACACTCACAAACTCGCGCCAACGCGATCGCGACAACGATGGCAAGGGCGATGCGTGCGACAGCAGTCCGGGCGGCGGCTGCTTCTTGCAGCCTGAGTCGATCGCGGGTGGCTCACCGCGCGGCTGGGCCTTTGGGCTGCTGTTCGCCGTGGCGTTGGTGGCCCGCACCGCACGCAAACGCACGCGCCGCTAAGCGAACGTCAACTCAAGCGCGTAAACGAGATAAGTGCGGTCTTGCGGACCGTGCCACAACCACGGCGGCAGCCACGTTTGCTGCTTTACCCGCGGCGCCAGCCACGGATCCCGACGCAGCAAGCGCCGCACGAGCGGCGGGTTGGCGCCTTGGTAGAAGTTCTGTTCGGCCACCAACCGATCCATCAACGCTTGCAAATTGGTGCCGGCAGGCAAATCGTCGAGCGGATGGTATTCGGTTGAGATCATGTCGCTCACCAGCAGGGCTTTGCCCGTGGGCGCCAGCGCCGCCAGTGACCGCAAATGTGCTGCCACCAAGGCCTCGCGTGCCTGCATTTGCAGTGGATGATCGGGCCCTAAGCTTTGGCGCAGACCCCACGACATTTGGGTGAGCACGCAGCACGAGACAACCAAATCGAAGAACTCGGGCACGGCGGCCGCAACAGACGTGGCGCCCTGCGCGGCCCACGCGTCCACCTCAGCAAAAGCCGGCAGGAGCGGGCGCGCCTGCTGCCACGTGGCCAGCAGGCCGCTGAGGTCCACTGGCGCATGCAGCTTCACTTGTGCCCGTTGTGTTTCGTTCAACCGTGCACGCGCCCCATTGATCGCCTGCATGTCAATGTCCACCAAGTGAACCTGCGCCACGTGAGGGAGGATCTGTTGCAGATCCACATCGTTGCAATTGCCAGCGCCCAGCAAGGCCACGCGGGCGTCCTTCACGGCGGCGCTTCGGCTTACAATCAAGCGCGTCACTTGCGCGCGGTGTTCACTGTAAAGATCCCAATGCGCGCGGCCAGCGGCGTTGGCCTCACGCTCGTGCGCGGCGACCTCTAAGCGGATGTCAGTTTGCGCAGACGCCGGGCGCGTGCGGCCGGCATGGCGTTTGGACATGGGCGCAGACTAATCGATGTCGCGGTTATTTACAGCTTTGGCGGGCTTGCGATTGCCTTCGATGCGCGCCAGCGCCTCTTGCACGGGCACACCGGCTTTGCGGAGGCGAAGCAACTCTTCCAATTGCGCGTCGTGTTCAACACGTTCATGCGCCTGTTCCTGCTCCGCCAGCAAAGACTCGGTTTGCTTTTCCGATTCAGCGAGCGCCAGCTCCATCTTGAGTGCCTTGACCCGCTTCTTCTCCTTCATCTTCTCTAAGGCGTGGCGCGCCTTTTCTAACTCATCGTCGCGTTCATCCACATCATTGGCCCTTGCGTTTGTGCTGGTTGGTGAGCGGGGCGAAGGGCGAGCCTTCGCGCGAAATGGGGGTCCCTGCGCCACCGGATTGCTTGGTTGCACAGACGGGGCGCCCTGGGTACCAACCCCTGGTGACTCAAACCGCGGAAAAGTCATTTGAACGGTTGCCGCGCGGGCCATGGGATCACTCCTTTGACCAACAGATCGACTGACGGATTCAAAAACTGAACCTACGTTCAGAGTGTAGCGCGCGCGCAAACGCAGACAAGCCCCCTGTCGATAGAGGGGCTCGGCAAGGGGCAGACGTTGGCTTGGCTTAGAACAAGTAGGCGACGCTTGAACCCAAGAAGAAGGCGTTGTGAAAACCGCCTTCAAGCAAGCGCAGTTCAAGCCCCGGCGCTTCGGGAAAGCGCAGGTTCACGCCCGCCATCAAATTCACGATCGGCAAAGCGCCGGGGATCGATCCTTCTTTGAAGCGGTGAGGATTATCTGGGCCGTTGTCGCGGCCACCTTCGGACGCGGCTAGTTCAGCTTCGGTGCACGTGGTGCCCTGACACACCTTCGGCTTGCACTGGGTTTCATCGCCCACGTTGGAAGAATTGCAGTTGGCGGCCGACGTGCGCAGCACCTTGCCCGTCAGGATGCCCAAGCCCAAGCCCGCGCCGTAATAAAAGCCCAGGTACTCGTTTACCCACGCATTCCACGTGAAATTCACATCTAAGCTGATGAGGCTCATACCTTTAACTTGCACAAAGTCGGTATCGGCGGCCGGATCCTTGCCACGGCCCAACCAGTTGCCGTCGGGCGGCGACATGTTCTGGTAGCCAAGGCCCACAGCGATGTCGAAGTTGTCTTTGCGACGGAAGCCTTCGATGAGAAAGCCTGCGGTGTGCAGCGGGGAATTCTCTTTAGAGAACAAACCAAGAAACCAACTGGGCACGGTGACATAACGCCCGCGCATCGAAAGACCAAACTGCTGCCCATACGCCGCCGGTGGAGGCGCCGCGGCCGCCTCGGCGGTGGGCGTGGGCGCCCCTGCCTCTTGCGCCACAACCGGAGAGACCGGCAAGGTTGAAATCACGCTGACCAAAGCAATTCGAGATATTTTCGCCACTGGGCTGCCTCCGGCGCGCACTATATCAATTGCCCTCGCCGCAGCACAGCGCCGTCAACCGCATTATCTTCAGCCCACCTTCGCCCACCCTTAGCTCGCGCCTCTGTGCACGCTTCTCACCTGAGTATTCGACCGCGCGCATCGGAGCGACGTATTGTGCTCACGTACGCCAGCGATGCTCATCGACCTGAAGAAGCGCTTAACAGACCACCCTTGGGGCGCCGTCGCTGCCCTCATTGTCGTCATCTGCTCTTGTGTGTACGCCCCCATATTTGCGGGTCGCGTGCTGTTTTTCCGCGATCTGTCGCGCTGGATTTACCCCGCCCGCCACTTCGTTAAGCGAACGTTGCTTCACGGCGAGTTTCCCTTGTGGAACCCTGAAGTCGGGCTGGGGTTCGCCGTGGGGAGCGACCCGCTGTACGGCTTATTCTATCCAGGAAATTGGCTGTATTTGCTCGGTTCCACAGTCACCGCAACGACCGTTGTGGGCTTCCTTCACTTGATTTGGGGCGCCCTGGGCATGTTGTGCCTCGCCCGTCGATGCGGCGTTTCACCCTTTGCGGCAGCGCTGGGCGCGCTGACGTGGGCGCTTTGTGGCTCCACAACGTCGTGGTGGACGGCCGGCGTTTTGTTGAACGCGGCCGCCTGGGTTCCGTGGTGCGCGCATGGGATGGTAGGCCTTGCACAAAGCCCCAAGCCTTCGGCAAGGCTCGTCGCGAACGCTGCGTGGCCGCTGATGATGTCGCTGTGCCTCGGTGAGGTTTTCGTTTCAATGATGGCCGTCGGATTCGGCTTGGCGGTCTGCGTGGCCCTTCGGATGCAAAGCACCGCCGCCCCAAGAGAACACGTTGAGTTCAATCGACGCAGCGGCAAAGCGTTCGTGGTTCGTGGTGTGGCGATGGCGTGTGCGTTGTTGTTGGGAGTGGCAGGCGGCGCAGCCACGCTATGGCCCGCGATTTCTGGTTCAAGCGACACACCTCGCGGTGCGCGGCTTCCACGTGAGGTGGCCGAGGTCGGCTCCTTTCACCCTTGGCGCCTGGTCGAGTTGGCGTCCCCCGGCGTCTTCGGCGATCCCTTCGACGACTACCCTGGCGAATTGGTGGTGGGTGATGAGTTGCTATCCAATCGGCCTTTGACCGATAGCGCATACGCAGGAGCGGGGGCGCTTAGTTTGGCGTTGTTTGCTTTCGGCCGCCGTCGACGTTTGGCGGGCGCCTTGGGCGTCTGCGCGATCCTCACCCTCATGATAGCCATGGGCAGGTTTACGCCACTGCACCAGCTCTTCCGCAGCGCCGTGCCACCTTTTGCTTTCCTTCGTTATCCAGAAAAGTATCTGATTGTCTTTGTGCCGGCGGTGGCGCTTCTTGTTTGCCTCGGGGCCACGGAGCTGCTTCGGCAACGGCCGACGTTTGTTCGCGCCGCCTTGCCTGTGCTGGTGCTTGCGAGCTTGGCCGCGGTTTGTCCCTGGCTCATGCCACCGCCCGTGGTGAAGTACTTTCGTCCCGGCGTGTTGTCAGGCGCGCTCGCGTTCGCGCTCATGCCTACGGCGATTTGGGCGCTTCACAGCCGGCCACAGCTGCTGAGGGCCGCCATCATGACGCTGTTGACCATTGACCTGGCCGTGGCCGTTTGGCCCATCCAACGGTTTGCGCCTCCCGAAATTTTGAACACCAAACCTGCCCTCGCAACCATCATCTCGGACGATTACGCGCGCAACCACGGCGCGGGCCACCCTCGGCTGTTTCGGTCGAAGCAACTTGAACCTTTGTTTGCCCTGCGAATGGGCGCTCGCGAGGCAGCGGACGTGGAGTTTCAATCGACACAAACGTTGGCCGACAATACCTCGACTGTGTTCGGCGTCTCGTCTGTGGCCGGCTACGACGCCGCCGTACCTGCCACATTTGTGGACCTGTCGGAGCGAGGACGCCGACAAGTGGTTGCAAAGCAAAGGTTGCTTTCATGCGACTACCTGCTTGCCCCACGTTTGCCCCAATGGGATGAACTCGCCAAGAGCGCGAAACTCATTGTCGTGGCCGAGCCGACGCCCCTGGCGCGGCTTTACAAAATAGACAACGTTCTTCCGCGTGCGTATGTCGCATTTGCAGCGACTTACGACAATCCGGCTCAAGCTCGGGAACACATCTTTGATGAGGACGTGCTTCGTGGTGAAAGGGTATGGCTTTCACCAGCACGCAAAGATGCCCTCGTACCGTCCTCACCAGAGCCGGCGCACGCCTGCCGGGTGGACCGCTTCAGCACAAACAGCCTTAGTGCCACCTGTTCTGCGCCCCGGGATGGCTTTGCCGTCTTCGTCGAGCAGTTTCATAAAGGTTGGACGGCGACGATCGATGGAGAGCCAACGCCCGTCCTTCAGGCCAACCTTGTGATGCGAGCCGTCGCCCTACCCGCGGGTACACACACCGTCACGATGCAGTTCAACGCGCCAGAAATGATTGAGGGTGTGTGGGCCAGCGCGGCCGCCGGCTTGGTTCTCCTTTTCCTGACAATGGGCGCCCCCCGGTGGATCAAGCGCCCGTAGCGCCACGGGCCATGTATCATATCAAGGTTCCAGTTCGTGGTTGGTTCTGCCGATGGCCATCGCTGGAAGAGTCATGCATTCGTCTCAAGCGCCCCGCCCACGCCGCCCCTTTCACTCTGTCCGCCGGTTGGAAGGCGGTTTCTCGCTCATCGAGTTGATGGTTGTGGTGGTGATCATCGCGATTTTGGCGACGCTCGGCACCTATGGTTACGGCAAGTGGATCGCGCGTGCGCGCCGCACGGAGGCGGTGGGCATGCTCGCCGAGATGAGCGCCAAAGAAATGGTCTACTTCAGCGAGTTCGGCGCCTATCTGCCGCTGCGGCTGCCAAACGGCGACACCACGATAGACGAAGCCAACGCAGCGTTTTATCCCATCGCGCCCAACGACGCCGCATTCTTCTCTCGCAACGTTGCAACGTCAATTGCCAACGGGGCCTTGTGGCCTGTGGCGTGGAGAAGCATCGGCATGCGCCCCCGGCGGACCGAACTGTTTTGTACCTACTTACTCAATTCAGGGCCGGCCAACACCGTGTTGCCCGTTGGCGCGACTTTCGGCGTTCGCCTACTTGGCGCCGCCGCTATCCCTTTGCCCTGGTTCTATGCCATCGCCGCGTGCAACTTCGATGGGGCTGCTGGCTTGCCCAATGACAACCACGTGATGGCCGTGACGCACAACTCGCCCGTGCTGCGGGAGTGGAACGAAGGCAAGTAGCAGCGCTCGTTTGTGAGCGCCGCCGCGCGTTTGCCATCCGTGGCTCAGCGGCTTGAGCCTGAAGCTTCGGCAGGCGCACTGGGGGCATCTTCCACCTAGCGGCGTCAATCTTTTGACCAGCGCCAAGTTGTTCACGCTGACATTTTCAGTCACTGCCTTCGCGCTTGAATGCGGCCCAAAGTACTTAAGATTGATTAGGCCGCCCCTCAATCGCAGCAAAGACGGGTCAAAAGCCGGTTCAAACGGGGACGCCATGGACGTAACCCGTCCAACGAGCCGCGGGCTGTGCCCAAAATCGTCAGTTGAAGGCCTTGCTTTGTGCCCGTTCGTTGGACTTTTTTGCTCCGTTGGCACCCAGCAAAACTCCCGTTCTCAAGCCTTTCAAAGACTTGCCGAATACACAGGGGCAGTTGTTGGCGCTTTCATTCGTTTGGCACGGCCGCTGCAGAGGTAATCACACGAGGGCCTACGAGGCGTCCTCGGATCGAAACACACAAGGGGAGAATGAAAATGATCAAAGGGCGCAATAAGAACAGCGGTTTCACACTGGTTGAGTTGATGATCGTCGTTGCCATCATCGGCATCTTGGCCGCTGTCGCCATCCCAGCGTTCAGCAAGTACATCAAGAAGAGCCGCACGGCTGAAGCGACGCAAACTCTGAACAAGCTTTGGCAGGGCTCTGTGGCTTACTACGAAGCCGACCACAACGACACGGCCACGGGCGCAATCTTGATCAAGCAGTTCCCCGCCAGCGCCACGCCTGAAGCCGCGAAGTGCTGCACCCAAACCGGTATGAAGTGCCCTGGCGCTGCTGCCATCTACAACACGGACAACAGCTGGGCCGCTTTGAACTTCAGCTTGGCAGACGGTCACTACTATCGTCCGCTTTACAGCGGCGCCGGCGCCAACACGAGCTCAACGTTCACCGCAGAAGCCGAAGGCGACCTTGATTGCGATGGCACGTTGGCTCAGTTCCGCCGCATCGGCCGCGTGGACTCCGCCTCGGGCAACGCGTTCTCGTTCAACACGGTCATCGGTCAAGAAACCGAATAATCAGCTGACGTGGACATCTGAGAGAGGGGCCATCACAGGCCCCTTTCTTCTTTTCGAACGCAGGTTCAAGGCGATGAGCAGCACGCATACGATGGCTGCAAGCATCGACACCCACGCTGCTGAGGTGACCTGCGGCAACTCGTAGGTCATGACCACCTCGTGCTTTCCAGCGGTTATGTGCACGCCGCGCATAACCTGGTTCACACGCAGCAACTTGGCGGGCGCTCCATCGACGGTGGCCTTCCACTGCGGGGCAAACTGCTCAGCAAACACGGCAAGGCCATCACGCGCGGTTGTGCACGTGGCAACCAGGCGGTTCGTGCCTTGCGCGCGGCTCGTACACACGCCCAGCGGTTCGGTGCTTCCCGACATGGGTTTTTCGCCTTGCCCTTCGGCCACCAAAGCGATCTTTCCGTCTGCCACCTCCGGTGTGAAGAGCCGCAATAGAGCGTCGTCATCGTTCAGCACCAGCGTGTTTGCGGTTAAAAACGCGCGCGGAAGCGGGTTCTTCACGCGGTAAAGACGGGTGCCGGGCACGGGGTCCATGATGGCTTCATAGGCGGCGCCTCGCTTGTCGAGCGTCGCGGGATCCTTGACGGGCAACAAGGCGTATTCAACGGCCAACAGGCGCAAGAGCGTGGCACGAAACTCAAGGCCCTCTTCCCAAAACCGGTTCAAGGTGCCAAACGTGGCGGCGTCATATCCAGGAACTGTGGCGATGCCAAACACGCTACCGAGGTTCGGCGACAACGTCAGCATCCACAGTGCCTCGGTGTCGGCGAAGCCATCGAGCTTTAGGAAACTCGAAACGTTGTCGGTGGCTTTGCGGCTGCGGTATAGCCGGGGAGGCAGACCCTTGTTTTCTGTGCGATCCAAAATGGCCTTCGCCACGGGCGGCATGCGCTGTGCGACCGAGGCATCAGTGAACGGCTGCAAATGCCAAAGGGTCGTCACGAGGTCCAACGTGACAACGGCAACCGCCAAAGGCAGCAACAAGCTGGACTGGCGTTTGCGAAACCAAAACATGCAAAGCAATCCAACGGCGGCAAACAGCCCGCGTGCGGCCCCACCGCGGACGTAGCGCGCAAGCTGGAAGTCGGCAAACACTCCCACGAGAAGAAGAACAGCCACCAACGAAACGATGAGCGTCAGCACGCGCCAGGGCTTAAGCGACCTATCTTTGATCAGGCGGTCAAAACCCATTGATCCCAACAGCGCTGTCCACCCGACCAAAAGCACGAAGTACTTTTCGGGATACCGCATGTACTGAAATGGCAAAACCAGCTGCCGCCAAACCGCATGAATGGGCGTGTAGCGACCAAAGCAGATCAGCAAAAAGAAGCACCAATATCCGAGCAGCATCCAAGCGCTGCGTCGGTTGCGGCCGAACGCCAACAACGCGAGACCGATCACGGCCGCGCCCAAGTAGCTGCTGAAGGCCAGGGGCGCATCATCAATCGCCTTTTCGCCGGCATATTTGGCGGCGGGGTAATCCATCAATGGCACGCCCAAGGCTTCAGGCGCAGCCAATTCCAACAAGCGAATGGGATGAAACGAATATTGTTCAGCCTCTGACAAAGGTAATCCGGCGGCACGAGGGGTACCCACAACCAAGGCCCGCGCGGGCGCGATAACGATCGTGCCGATCAGAAACGCAAGCGTGACGGCCGAGGCCAACACCGCAGCGAAACGTAGCCACGGCTTTTGTTGCCCTGCGGCCAAGGCCCGTTGTTCATTTGCAATGTCCCGCGCGTGGCCACCCAAGGCCCACGCCCACAAAGTTAAGGCGCCAAAGCCCGCGCTGATCATCGCAACAAAAACTTCACCGCACAAAAGTGCCAAGGCGAGCGGCAACGTGGCTTTGGGGATGGCGTGCACGGCACCTTCGCCGCGCCGATAGCTTGTGGCCGCAGCGATGAAACCCACCGCCACCCAAGGCAGCCAAGCGTCGGCGATGAGCAGCAGGCCGGCCGACCACATTGAAGTTGTGTAGCCCGAGAACGCCCACGCGATGCCGCCGATGAGGCACGCGACAGATCCGCAGCGAAATTGCTTCGCCAGGACGAACATGCCGGCGCCACCCCACAGCGTGTGCGCGGCGCTTTGCCACGTCAAAGCCGATGCAACGAGGCGCTCGGGCACCAAGAGCAACAGCCAATTGGGTGGATAGAACATCCCGTAAAGCGGGTTGGCCCACACGGGCACGCCGAGGCCCACGTACGGGTTCCAGTGCGGAAATTGTCCGCTTAGAAAGGCATGACGAACGAAGGCTCGCGCTGGAAAGTTCCAATGCGCGGGATCACGGAAGAAAATGATCTGACCCCAGAAGATAGGGGCGTAGGCCGCCGCCACCAGCACGCACAACCAAGCCAACGGCGAACGGACGAGGCGCTGAGCAAGGGATGCGGCTGCAGCGCCCTGCGAAGAATTGTCTTGCACGGCGCGATCCTCGCTCGCGTCAGAGCGAGGGTCAAATACGGCGACAGAAGGCTACTTGTAGATGCGGAACTCTGGAGTTGGATACTTGTAGGTGCGCCATGGGTCGCATTTGACTGTGTTGTCCACTGTCGGATTGGGTATCGGCGCCGTTTGTTTGCCGGTGCAATCGGGCAAGAGCTTCGTGGCAACGACCAAGCCCTTGCTGTCAGTGCAACCGAGCTCGCTTATGCCAGCCACGCCGTTAAGCGTGAACGTGGTTGGCCCCGTCACCGTGATCTTGCGTTTGCCGTTGGCGCCCGTCTGACATTCCACCCCCTGCACAAACACTTCATCGCCCGTGACGAAGCCGTGGTTCTTTGCGGTGGTCACGGCCATTGGCGAGCCTGATGAGACCGCCACAATGCTGATGTGAGGACAATCGCCGCCGCTGGCGTCAGCGTCGATGCAGACGCGAATCGGGCGGCTGACCTGCTTGCGGCCCAAGTTGTCTTCGCCCAGGGCCGCCAAACACACCCACCCGTCGCTGAGGTTGGTTCCCACGGATTCAAGCTGCCGACCCGCACATTCTAGGCCCGGACGAATGGGACCCAACGTCCAGATCGCTGGCCAGTTGTCCTGCGCATACGTTGTGAAGTTTGTCATATAAGCGGAGTGCAGAGTCACCAGCGGCGGGTTTCCTGGTATCGGGTAAATGCCGTAGCGGCCTTTGGAAGCGTTGAACGTGACGCCAGGGTTATCGCAAACAGCCGACGTTGCCGCGTACGTGCCGTCATTGGTGGTGCAAGAGCCGGGTGCGGGGAGCTCTGGGTTTTTATCTGGCACACCCGCCCTTGCCAGCGAATCCATGTCCAGCAGCAAGATTTGATTGGAAGCCATCGGCCTTGTCGTTGGCACGAGCAGTGGATTAACGGCGTCACAAATTTTGTCGCCGTCTGTATCCACCACCAGCGCTCTTGAGGTGTCGTCAAGCGCCACCAATTGCACGGCCTTCAAACCTGCCAACGGCACGAAATCGATCGTGCCGGCTTTGACCTCATTGCCTTGATCTTCAGCGCGCACGCGCACGTCGAAGGCTTGGTTGACGTATTGCCCATCGTCCACCGCATCGGGGCCCACAGGATCAAGCGGCCACGAACATTTATAGAAGCCATTTTCAAGCGTGAGGAAGCGAAAATCATCGGGTGGATCGAGATCGAGCAGAGGCGGCATGTTGTCGAGCGAAAGGTTGTAACCAATGGTGCTTTCGTTGCCGAGTTTGTCCGACGCGCGCATCGAAAGGCTTGGATAGATCGCGTTGGTGGGAAGCAAGCGCGTGTCGAAAGCCTTTGTAAACTTGGCCGGCGACATGCCCACCGCGGGAGGCGTGAGCCGAACCTCGAATTTGTCATCGCCATTGCCGATCACGGCCACCACGGAAGCGGGATCCACGCCTGCCGGATCGTCGAGCTCCGCCACGATCTCAATGATGCCGCCGATCAGTTGCCCGTTCTGTGGTGTGAGTTTCGTGAACACAGGCCCCTGATCATCGGCGATGAACGCAAGCGACACGACCGACGAAGTGCCATTGCCGTTTTTCGCACGTACGGTCACCAGCTGCCGGCCACTGAGCCGTGGCACAAAAGATTTAAAGTCGATCGTCGCGGCATACACACCATCGGGCGTTTGCAACTCCTGCTCCGCATCGCCCAAAAACAGCTTCACGTCACTGACGGGCGGAAACACGGAATCGCTGACGCTGAACTTGATGGGCGCCGAATCTTTGAAGGACGTGTCGGGTGTGGACGGAACGATGAACTTAATGGTCGGCCCGCCATCGAACCGAAACGGAAGCATCGCCGTGTGCGTCGTGTTGTTGGTGGTGACGGTAATTTTGAGCTGAAGGTTGCCGCTGGGAATGCCAGACGTGCCCACCAACGTATTGCCGAACGTGTAAGTGAGCTTCCGCATGCCTTCAGGGCCCCGCTGAAGGTTCACCTGGCTTAGCTTCGTCGACACCGGCGTCGTCATATCGTCCGGCACCAAGATCTCAGCTTTCACGTCCGTGATGGAAAAGCCCATCAGCAGCGCATCGGTATCCGCCATAACGTCCACCACCACCTCGGGCTTGAAGCTATCGGTGTACGTCACGATGGCGTCCTTGCCCGGTTTGGTGACGGCCACCTCCACATCGATGCCCTCAACCATGCTCGGGCCGTCCGTCGCCGCCGCCTCGCGACCGCCGCCGTCCGGGTCAATGACGATGCGCCCGCTGTCACCCGCGTCGCCAAAGCCGAATCCTGGTCCTGATTCTTCTGGCCCGCCGGCATCGCAGCTTGCCACGAGAGTGAACAACCCCAAGATCAGGCTAACTTTAGAAGTGGTGCGCATACCTGTCGGTTCTCCGCACCAGGAACTCGGCAGATAAGCGCGGAAACTTGTGGGTGTGCGCCAAGCCGTTCGAAAAAGAAATAACCGGAAGCTGGTTGGGGATTCAGCTTCCGGTCATTTGCCTCCAAGACAGCGCCCTGGGATCCACAATCAATGTTCCCGTGACGCTGCCCTGGTTGCCGTGGCAAAAAGGGGGTTTCGCCCAGGCGACCTAAAGCGCTGCAACGGGGGTGCCACATGTGGCGACCGCGGGCGTAACGGACGAGCGCCAATGTATTCAGTGACTTACGTCATCTACAGCGGCCATGTGACTACCCGGAAGGAAGCGCGAGTCATAGGGAGTCATATGACTTGGAACGGGAGTCATATATGACTTCAGCAAAGTCACAGGCGGAAGGCGAGCCGGGAATCGTTGAACTGAACGCGCCCCTTGAGGGGACGGCGGGGTACACTGCGCCCCAGCATGAGACTGATTTTGGCGGCAATTGGCGTGGTTCTTCTGGGCAGCAGCGTGGCTTGGGCACAGACGAAAAAGGCCCCCACGGCGCCGGCCACCCGCGCTGGCGTGGAGGCCGCGTTGACCAAGGAGGGCCGCCCGATCGCCCCTGCCGACGTGCAGGCCATGGGTAAGGACGCCGACCTCGTGCTCATCGACATCGTTCGCGATGCACAGGCTTCCGCAGCCTTGCGGGGGCGTGCCATCGACGCTTTGGCCGCCTCAGGCTCCGTTGTGGCGCGCGATCAATTGGTGCGCATTGTGAAACCGACACAGAACGAGGTGGAACTGGCCATGGTTCGGCGGGCGTTGTTGGGGCTGGGGTGGTTGCACGATGGTCGGATCCTGGCCAACGCGGGCCCCTGGCTTGAACATGACAGCGCCGCCGTGCGCCTGGATGCCGCCGTGGCGTTGGCGTTGTCGAAGAACCCCGAGGGCATCGAAATGCTGGAGAAGCACAACCGCCGCGAGAAGGATCGCGACGTGAAGCAGAAGATCCAACGCCTGATCGACAACAACCGGCCCGCGCAGCCTGCCCCGAAACCGGTCAGCAAGCCGCGGATCCTGCCGCCCCCGCCGCTCGAAGGCCGTGACAGCACGCGCTTCTAAAGCCCACCTGCCGTTTGCGCAGGCGCTATGGTAACGTCGAAACGGTTGCAGCAGAGGTCGCAAAGGCGCCAGCAAACCGCAACGTCAAGGAGACCCACCACGTGCCAAAGTCCGAGAAACTTGCAATCCTGGTTGGGGGCGGTCCCGCTCCTGGCATCAACAGCGTGATCAGCGCTGCCACCATCCGCGCCCTGCTCCAAGGCGTTGAAGTGCTGGGCATCCGGGACGGCTTCTCGGAGATCATGCAAGGCAAGGTCGATCGCGTGCGGCCTTTGAGCATCGAAGAGGTGAGCCGCATTCACTTTTCAGGTGGCAGCTACCTTGGCACGTCGCGCGCCAACCCCACCAAAAAGGACGAGAACCTCGCAAACGTGGTGGCCAGCCTTGAAAAGTTGGGCGTGAGCCAACTCATCACAATTGGTGGCGACGACACCGCCTTTTCAGCAATGAAGGTGGCGGAGAAAGCCAATGGTTCGGTGCGCGTGGTGCACGTGCCGAAGACCATCGACAATGACCTCGATTTGCCCGCCGACATTGATACGTTTGGTTATCAAACAGCGCGCCATGTGGGCGTTGAAGTGGTGAAGAATTTGATGGTGGACGCGAAGACCACCTCGCGTTGGTATTTCGTGGTGGCGATGGGACGCAAAGCAGGTCACTTGGCGTTGGGCATTGGCAAAGCGGCCGGCGCCACATTGACTGTGATCCCAGAGGAATTTCCCAATGGCAAAACCAGCCTGGATCATGTGGTCGACATTTTGGCAGGCGCTGTTATCAAACGCTTGGCTCAAGGTCGGCGCGATGGCGTCGCCGTGCTGGCGGAAGGCTTGGCCGAAAGCATTCCTGAATCCGAGCTTTCGCGTTTGGGCACATTGGTGCGTGACGAGCACGACCACATTCGTTTCTCTGAATTAGATCTCGGCCGTGGCGTAAAGCAATTGGTGGAAGAGCGCCTCAAGCGCCTGGGCATCAAGATCACGATTGTCTCAAAAGACATTGGCTATGAATTGCGTTGCGCCGATCCCATTC
Organism: Deltaproteobacteria bacterium; assembly: GCA_033763315.1. Taxonomy (GTDB): domain Bacteria; phylum Myxococcota_A; class Polyangia; order Fen-1088; family Fen-1088; genus JAGTJU01. Next base: position 95,987 of record JANRKS010000001.1, on the reverse strand, counting down.
CCGCGGATATCGAGTACACGCGTGATTTGGGATATTGCGCGGCCAAGTATTTGTTCGAAGGCGGCAATGCCGCAATGGTTTCATTGCAAGGCGGGCATTTCGTTCCCATTCCTTTTGCGCGCATGTTGGATCCTGTCACGGGCAAAACGCGCGTGCGCATGGTGGATATTCATTCCACCCGCTACGGCATTTCGCGACGCTATCAAATTCGATTGCGGCGTGATGACTTCGATCATTTCATCGAGCTTGAGAAATACGCGAAGATCTCAAACATGACGGTGGAAGACTTCAAAGAGCGCTTCCATTACGTCGTAGCCAATGAGCCACCACCCGTGGTGCTCAACCCTCCGGCCATCGATAACTAGGGGGGCCCCGTGTGCGGTTTCGCCGGGCTGGTTGATCCAACCGGCGCGCCCATTGATGCCCAGCTCTTACAGCGCATGACGCGTGCGGTGGCGCCCCGCGGTCCTGACGGCGAAGGGCTGTGGCGCGAAGGTGGCGTGGGCCTTGGGCACCGGCGGCTGACGATCATTGATCTGTCGTCCGGTGGTGCACAGCCTATGGCCAACGCTGAACACAACGTGCACATTGTGTTCAACGGCGAGATCTACAACTTCATGGATCTGCGCGTGGAGTTGCAGGGGCTTGGGCACACCTTCGTGTCGCGCTCAGACACCGAGGTGCTGCTGCACGCCTATCTGCAATGGGGCCACAAAGTGGTCGATCGCATCGACGGCATGTTTGCGTTCGTGGTGTGGGACGCACGCAGCCAAAGCGTGTTTGCCGCGCGCGATCGTATGGGCAAAAAGCCGCTGTATTATGCGGTGATACCCCGCCACGGGGCGCCGCCCTTGTTGGCCTTTGCTTCGGAACTCAAAGCGTTGCTGTTGGTGCCCTCGCTTGACCGCAGCGTGTGCCCGCAAGCGCTTCGACAATATCTTGCCTTCGAGTATGTGCCACCACCCCTGACGATTGTGACCGGCGCGCGCAAACTCGACGCCGCGCAATGCTTGAGCGTTGACGTTTCGCCCACGAGCGACGTAAGGCCGCGCGTGTGGCGCTATTGGGATCTGCCCTTTGTGGCGCAGCCGGGCGCCATGCACGTGCAAACCGCGGCCGAGACATTGTGGGCGCTGCTTACACGCGCGGTGGAGCGGCGTTTGGTGGCGGACGTGCCATTGGGCGTGTTCCTTTCGGGCGGCATTGATTCATCGGCCGTGGCGGCAGCCATGCACGCGCTGCTGGGTGGCGGCCGCGGCATTGCAACATTCTCCATCGGCTTTTCCGATCGCACTTACGACGAATCAAAACATGCGCGCGCGGTGGCCGCGCATCTTGGTTGCCAACACCACGAAGAGATCTTAGACGCGGCGGCGTTGCTGCGCGTGTTGCCAGAAGTCTCACGCTTTATCGACGAACCTTTGGCGGACGCGTCCATCGTGCCGACGTTCTTGTTGTCGCGGTTCACCCGGCAACATGTGGCGGTGGCGTTGGGCGGTGACGGCGGCGATGAACTATTCGAAGGGTACCCCACGTTTGGCGCCGACCGCTGGGGGCGATTGTTCTTTGATCACACCCCAGCCCCCTTTCAGCGCCTTGTTCGCAAGGCGGCGGCCGCTTTGCCCGCGCGCACTGGCTATTTCAGCATCGACTTCAAAGCGAACCAGTTTTTGCGCGGTGGCGCTGTGGCGGGGCCACCGCGGCACCAACGCTGGATGGCGTCGTTCTTGCCCGAAGAACAGGAAGGCTTGCTGACGCCTGATGTGCTTCATGCCGCGCCCGAAGATCCATTTTTGCCGCTGCAGGCGCGGGCGCACGAGACGTTGGCCCGCACAGCCCGCGATCGATTGATGGATCACTACGCGCGCTTTTATTTGCCAGGGGATGTGAACACGAAAGTGGACCGCGCGTCGGGCGCCGTGGGCCTCGAAGTGCGGGCACCGTTTCTGGACACAGATCTCGTCAGCTTTGCGTGCCAGCTGCCTGCAAACCTTCGAACGCGTAAAGGCATAAGCAAATTCGTATTGAAGCAAGCGCTGGCCGGCAAGTTGCCGCCACACATCCTCAACCGCAAGAAGCAGGGCTTCGGCGTGCCGGTGGCGGCATGGATGAAGGGCCCCTTGCAAGGCATGCTGCAAGACGAACTTGCACCGGACAAACTCACGCGTGAAGGTTTTTTCAACCCCGCCGTTGTGCAACGGTTGGTACGGGAACATTCTCAAGGGCAACGCGATTGGCGCAAAGCTTTGTGGACGCTACTTTCCTTTGAGCGTTGGCTCGCCGCTTTTGGGCCCGGAGCCAGCGCATGAAACCAGGCTCCGGGTTGCTACCGCAAGAGCTGCGTTTAGATCTATCGGAACTTGATCAGAACGCCGACGCGTTCGATGAGGAGGTGGCGGCATCCAGCGAGATCGATCAGTTTTGTTCATCCTCGTTTTGGGTGCTGCCCGCCGCGATCGAATTGATGCCGCCGCGATCCCCGGCGATCACGCGTGGCCCCCAGGGCTGGCTTGCGTTTATGCGCGGTGAACATCCAGGCAGCGGCCGTTACCTGGAGCCGCTCGAATCCAGTTGGGGGCTGGCGTGCCCATTGATCGGACGCGACACCAGCAACCTTGTGCAGTGGTTCGCCGATGTACTCGAACGCACGCGGCAAGACTGGGATTTAACCCTGCTGGCGGGGGTGCCCACCGGTTCACTGCTGTTGATGAACATCGCGCATCATTTGGGCAGGCGCTTTCGCGTGTTGCGCCACGCGCAGTCGGCGCGGCATCTGGCCAGCTTGGTGGGAGGCCAAGAAGGCTTCTTGAGCCGCCGCTCAAGCAACTTTCGCCGGAGCCTGCAACGCTCGCAGGTGCAGGCACGCAAGGCGGGGCTCACCTTCGAGCACCACTGGCCAACCGACGTGGACGAAGCGTTGGCGCTGTTTGCGCGTGTGCAGGCCGTCGAGTGCACGTCGTGGAAGGGGCGCGACGACGTGGGCATTGCCGCGGGCTCATTCGGCGCCTTTTATCGCAATATGGTACCGCGGCTCACACGCCGCCAGTCGTTGCATGTGCTGTTTGCAAAGCAAGGCGACAAGGACGTGGCCTTCTTATTGGGCGGCCTGTTCGGCGATACATTCCGCGGTCTGCAAGCCAGTTTTAACGAAAGCTATCGTGCGTTGGGGCTCGGGAACTTGTGCCAGTTCGAGATGCTGCGCCGTTTGCCCGCCGATGTGCTGTTTTATGATCTCGGATCGTCGGGCCTCGATTACAAAGCCCGTTGGGCCGAACGCACGGTGACGAGCGAAGTGCTGATTGTGCTGGCCGCTTAAACCCGAAACAACTTAGGGCTGCCATCCCAAGGCCAACTGTGGCGCGCCTCAGGTGGCAAGTGCCCAAAGCGCTCGAAGTAAACGCGGGTGAAAGCATAGGTGCCTTTGTTCACATACCCGCCACCACGCAGCTGCCCGAAATCGTGTGCATACCGAGCGGCGATGCAGCCGAAGAGTTCATCGCGGCGCACTTTGGCGCAGATGCTGGCCGCGGCCACGGCCGCGTGCATTGACTCGCCTTGATCGTGTGCCTCGAATTGTGGGTATTCACTCTTCAATGGTGAAAACATGCGCGCGCCATCGGCCACAATGCGTTTGGCAGCGGGGGCGCGTTCGATCAATTCACGCGCGTGCTCACGTTCAAGCTCATTGAGGGCGCCACGCGACACATATTCGTCCACCGTTTGCACATCGCAAACCGCATAGCCAATGAACGACGCCACCGATTCAATCAAACCCAATAACTGTTTGCGCGCGTCATGCGCCTTTTCACCGGCACCGAAACGCTTTGAATCCGTGACACCCGCGCGGGTCAGGCGGCGCGCGGCCGAAGGCTCAAGCGCCACCGCCGCCAGCACGAGGGGGCCAAGCGCCGGGCCGCGGCCCGCTTCATCGATGCCCAGCACCAGCGTTGTGGGTTCAGCTTCCACGCGGCAAACGCTCCCATGCATGCCACATCGCATGTGTGCCAAGGCGGCCTTCACCATGCGCTTGGTTGTCTGAAAAAAACCGTTGTGCAAGCTCAACGCCGGGCACGGGCAAGCCACAGGCATGCGCGGCGCCTTTGACGATGCGCAGATCTTTTTGCAGCAGATCGATCATGAACCCAGGCGCAAAATCACCAGCCACGATTTTGGGCCCCAGGTTCTGAAGCGCCCATGAACCCGCTGCGCCCAAGCTTAGGGCTTGCACAGTCTGCGCAAGATCCAATCCACTGCGATCGGCCAACGCCAACGCTTCACATACCCCCAAGAGATTCACGGCGCCCATGATTTGGTTGCACGCCTTTAGCGTGGCGCCTGCGCCTACCGGGCCGGCGTGTGTGATCCTACGACCCAAAACCTCGAATGCGGGTTGCGCGGTTTGCACGTCGGCCGCCTCACCGCCCACGAGGATGGAAAGCGCACCTTGCTGCGCGCCGATGTCGCCGCCCGTGACCGGTGCGTCGATGAAGCGATGGCCCCGCGCCATGAGCGCGGCACCAATACGGCGCGCAGCCTCGGGTGCGATCGTGCTCATATCGGCAAACAGGGTTCCTGGCGTGGCGTCGGCGGCCGCGCCATCGTCACCCAACAACACTTGCTCCACGTCGGGGCCATCGGTGACGATGGAGATCACCAATTGCCGATGGCGCCCCGCCTCACGCGCGGACGCGGCCCAGCGTGCGCCCGCAGCCAACACAGGCTCTGCCTTGGCTTTCGTGCGCGAATACACCACCACGTCATGTCCGGCCCGAACCAAACGCGAGGCCATCGGGGCGCCCATAATGCCCATTCCTAATACGGCGATGGTCATAGGTGGCGATGGCACCGTGGGCGTCACTGACATACGGACGCATCATGCAAAAAAACGCGCGGGACGTCTCGCATAAATGCGAAGCGCCCCGCTTTTATCTGGCCACGGCTCAATCGTGTGCTGAAAAGGCGATCGGGTATTCCACCAGCACCTGGTTCTTCACCGGCTTTTCCAGGGTGAGGCCGCTGATTTGATCGATCACGCACTTATCCAGCTGCGGATCCCCGATGTCGCTGCGCACCACTTTGACGTCCTCGAACTTGCCGCTGTTGGCTTTGGCCACGAACGACACAACGACCGTCCCGGTGGCTTTGCGGTTACGCTTCAGCGCTTCGGCATAGCAGTCGCCAAACTTGGGCTGCGCGGTGGTCATCCGGCTTTCCACATCGGTACGCACGGCTTTGTCAAAACCACTGCCGGCGCAGCCGGAGCCAAGCACAAAGGCCGCCGTCACCAACCCCAATAAAATGCTCTTCTGTGATGTCATGGCGGTGTCCTTAGTCCTGAACCAGGGTTTTCTTAGGCCCTTGCTTCACAATGTTGAATTCAACACGGCGGTTTTTTTCCCGGCCTTCGTCCGTGGCATTATCCGCAATGGGCTTTTCCAAACCAAAGCCCTTGGGAACAAGCCGCTTGGCCGGCACGCCACGGGCCACCATCGCGGCCTTCACGCTTTCGGCCCGCTGTTGTGACAGCTTCTTGTTGTGCTCAGGCGTGCCGGTGCTGTCGGTGTGGCCTTCCACCTGCACCACCTCAATTTGCGGGTTGTCTTTGAGCACGCCCGCGATCTCAGTCAACAAGCTATCGGACGCAGGCAGGATCTGCGCACTGTTAAGTGCAAACTGGATCTTCTCCGCGATGGTGATGCTTGATGCTGTGAGTACCACCCGTGGTGGCGGGGCCGGCGGACGCGCCACGCTCACTTGCAAAGGTGCAAATGGCTGCTGCTGCACGGTCAGCAATGAGCAAGCAGGCACTCCAAAACCCAAGGCGGGCAGCAATGCCACCCATATTTTTATGTCTGGTTTTCTTGGTGTCATGTTGTCTTGAGCAGGAGCTTACACGGCACCCTCAGCATTGCCAGGCACTGGCCTTGCATACAACTCGCAGCAGTGGCGTTCCGGCAGGCTCGCAGCCTAAGATGCGCGCGTGAAGGTCACAAACAAACCCACGCGCGTCGACGTCGATCATTTTACGTTCCAATGGGCACGCAACGCTGACGGTGTGATGCAGCTATGGGCCGATAATGACGAGGCTTTGGCCACCGCGTTGGGCTTCGCTCATGCGTGGGATCGCTGCGTGCAACTGTGCATGATGCGCCTCATTGGTGAGGGCCGTCTGGGCGAATGTTTGAAGGCAGATGAGGAAACGTTAGCCATCGATACGTTTATGCGCCAACAAGGCTTTGCGGCCACCGCGCGGTATGAGGTGGCGAACGTAAGCGATATGGCGCGCCCCCTTCTTGCTGCGTACGTGCGCGGCGTAAATGCTGGCCTTGCACGACGCGGCCGACCGCTTGAATTTCGTTTGGCAGGATATACGCCCGAAGCGTGGGAGCCCTTTCACACATTGCTGGTGGTCAAGATGATGACGTACATCGGTCTTGCCCAATGCCAGCAAGATGTGGAGAAGCTGATCATTGAGAGCGTGGCCAATGGCGTGAACGCAGAACGATTGCGCAAATTGTTCTCGCCTCACCTCGATGGCTTTGATGAAACGATCATTGCGCTTTTGCAACGCACGAATTTACACGGCAGCACATTGCCAGCGGCTGTGCGGTTCTTGCAGCCATTGCCACGGCTGATGGCCAGCAACAATTGGGCGGTGTCGGCGGCGCGTTCGAAGACCGGCGGCGCGTTGCAAGCCAATGATCCTCATCTTGAAGTGAACCGCTTGCCCGCCATCTGGTACGAGTTCATTGGCCACGTGGGCAATGACTATCGCATGGGCGTTGGCATTCCTGGATTGCCCGGTTTGGTGATGGGTCGCACACGCCGCGTGTCTTATGGCTTCACCTACGGCTTCATGGACATGATTGATTACTTCATCGAAGACATCAAAGATGGCCAATGCCGCCGCGGCGGCCACTGGGAGCCATTGCAGTGCACGCAGGAGGTGCTCAAGCGTAAAGGCGAGCCCGACGTTACCGTCAACGTATTTCGATCATCAGTGGGCCTCATTGAAACCCCGCCGGGCGCAACCCATTGCAACGACGGCCTACACTTGGCCGTGGCTTATTCCGCGCACGACAAAGGCGCCGCGCAATCGTTGGACGCCATCGTGCGCTTGCAACAAAGCGCAAGCGTCGCGCAAACACAGGACATTCTTAGCGGCGTAAGCGTTTCGGCCAATTGGATCATTGCCGACAGCGACGGCCACATCGGCTATCAACAATCGGGCTTCTTTCCAAAGCGACAGCACTCGGGCGTTTATCCTTTGCCCGCATGGCACCCGGAAAACCTGTGGCAGGGGTTGCAGCCGCCGTCCGCTTTGGTGCGCGTGACGGATCCTGTGGCAGGGACATTGGTGAGTGCCAATGGAGCGCACAATGTGGAAGGTGGCCCCATCGCTGTGAACTTACACGGTGGCGAATACCGCAAGCGGCGCATTGAGGCGCTGTTGGCCGAAGTGGATCGGCTTTCCATCGACGATATGACGCGCATACAAACGGATCTCGAAAGCCTGCAGGCTCACGATTTTCTAGACGTGATTCGCCCTTACGTGCCGCATGCGGGGCGCGGACAAGATCTGCTGGCGTGGGACGCGCGGTACAACGTGGGCAGCTATGGCGCGCCGGTATTCGAAGCCATCTACCGTGCGTTGCTGGACGCGGTGTTTTCTCCCGTGTTCGGCGCGCAAGCGTGGCAAGCCATCCGCGAAACCACGCACATTCTCAGCAGCTACTATGCGCTGTTTGACAATGTGTTATTGCACGGGGATGAATCGTGGTTTGGTGACGAAGGTCGCCACGGTTTGCTCAAACGCATTGTCGCCACGACCATTGCGGCGCTGGACAATGAACCGCGCGTGACATGGGGCCACCAACGTCGCATACGCATGAAGCACATTCTTTTGGGCAGCCAATTGCCAGCCTTCCTGGGCCTTGATCATGGGCCCATTGAATTGCCTGGGGTGCGCGCCACAATCGTGCAGGGATCGATCATGAAATCGTATGGCCGCGAAACGTCTTTCGCCCCGTCTTACCGAATCGTCACTGATATGAGTCAAAACGAAGCGCTGACGATATTGGCGGGAGGCCCGTCAGAGCGCCCGTTCTCGCGCCTTTACACGCACGATGTAAAAGCGTGGCTCGCTTTTCAATACAAACGGCTTAAGCCAAACGCCGCCGTTAACGACGCTTAAGGTTGCTCCGCATGGCCATGGCTTGCACAAGGTTGGCCCACACACTGCGTACGTTGTTGACCTTCGATCGTCCTGCCATTCGTGGCCGAAACGGCGTGAGCACGCTGCTCACGCGGTAGCCACCCCGGTGGATCTTCAGCACCAGCTCCATCACCACGCCCCACCCACGGCCTTGCGTGTGCAATGGCGTTCTTGATAACACCTCACGGCGCAACATGAATACGCCTTGGTAGCGCGGCATGGGACCAAACAGCGCCCGGTACAAAACCTTTTCAGCCAACGACAATCCCTTGGCCACAGGGCCGGCGTCGGCGCGCGGGATATATCCCAAGATCAAATCATGGGTTGGCATCATTGAGTAGAAGCGCTCAATGATCTCGGCCGGGAATTGGCCATCGGCGGGAAAGAACGACAAGAAATCGCCGCGCGCTTGCGCAAAGCCTGTGCGGTAAACGCCGCCCAAGCCTTGGTTGACCACATGGTGGACCACACGCACGCGTTTATTGTTGGCCGCAATCTCATCGGCACGCGCGCCCGTGCCATCGCTGCTGCCATCGTCCACGATCACAATTTCATGCGACGCCGTGGGCAGCTTATCCAAAACTGCGGATATTTCTTGCACAACTTCGCCGAGGCTTTGGCATTCATTGAACGCCATCACCACAATGGACACGCTGCTAGGAGCTTGGTTCATTGGGTGTCGCTTTCAATCGCGGCGCTGTCATCGCCAAGCGATCGCACCACGCGCGCGGGCACACCCGCCACGATTGTGTGAGGTGGCACGTCGTTCACAACCACAGCGCCCGCGCCCACAATGCTGCCGCGCCCAATGCGCACGCCCGGCAACACGATGGCATTGGTCCCCAGCCACGCGTCGTCTTCAATGATGACAGGCGCCGTTTTGATTAAGTGTTGTTTGACGTAAGGGTGTTCGGCCAAGATTGAATTATTCGGATTGGAGTCCGCCACTAGGGTGACGTTCGTTGCAATCGAAACGCGATCCCCGATCGAACACAACCCGCTGTAGCCGTCGTTGATCACCAGGCCGGGGGTAATGTTGGTGCCCTTGCCAATGTGAACGCCTGTGAGGCGAAAGAACAGTTTGCGCGTGCGGTTGTCGGGGTGATGCGTGCCTAGCCATCGCAACAATTTGCGTGGCAAGGGCTGCGACAAGCGTTTGACCTCGTCCGGCCCAAGCGATTCCCAATCAAACATCACGCGTGCAACGACTTGGCTGTGATCTGACATTTGTTACGGAGCCTCTGGTTCGGTGAGCCAACTGTAAGGCAAGACGTAATAGTCTGGAAAATGCCTGGCCAACGCAGCCGGCGGCAGACGCCGCCACGGCGACACATCACCTGTGCAATAGCCGCGCAAAGCATACGTGATGTCAGTGCCACCCCAACGTCGCTTAAAATCGGCGACCGCCGGCGTGGGTGAAGCGCCCCAGTTCCACCAACGCGCACCACGGCTTTGTGCGTGTTGCAATTCATGCAGGCATAACCAACTGTTGGTTTGGTGGGTGCGGCCCAAGGCCGTGTTGCCTACAAAGTGATAATCAACCACGCCACTGTGGTTCAATAACAGGAGGCCGGATGTGGGCGTGCCATCAAGCTCACACCATACGAACCGCGCCTGATCAGGCGCTTCAATGAACAGGCGCTCATAAAATGGCCAAGCGCGCGGCACAACGTTGAGCTGCCCCATGCTTTCGGCATAAAGCTGCCATACGGCGCGGGCTTGTGTGGCCGTTTGCGCGACGTGCGCGGTCGGTGTGGCCTTTTGCGCTTTGCGAACGGCCTCGCGCGCGGCGTGGTGCAGCTGCAACGGTTGGCTCAAATCCAAAACATGCGTGGCGCGCAAAACGGAGAAGTCGGCGGGCTGTGCTTGGTCGTGGGCAGGTGACGCAAACGGTGGCGCAATGAACACACAAACGTCAATGGCGTTTGCAGCCGCGTATTGCAAAACAGCTTGCCGTAGCTCGTGGGCAATAATGTGCCCCTCATCTTGTGGCAAAGCCTCATCCACGATCACATCGCCGGCGCTTTGCGCCAACGGCAACGAATTAAGCACGCCTCCCAATTCCGATCGCAAGACAAACGCCGGCAACGCCGCCTCCATTCGGCCGGCTATAAACCCACCGAAATACATGGGCAAGCCATACCCACCGGCCGCCAGCGCCTTACGGTACGGCCAGGTGTGTGAAAAGGGCGAGCCCGGCGCGCGCCCGACCAAAGCGGTGTAATCCGCTTCGTCAGCAGGCTCAAGCAGACGCACGTCCACGCGGCTCACAGCCCGCCATTGTAGGTTGATTCGCACGCGCGCGCGAAATCGCGAACACCTACATCGGCCGCCACAACGCCTGGCGCAGCTCGATCACCCGCTCGTCGACGCCTTTGAGCTCGCGATCGACTTTGAGCAAGGCTTCCTGTTCGGCCAGCGCCTGGCCGGTGCGACGCTCGGCGAGGGCGCGCTCCAAAACCTCCGCGATGCCTTGGGCCAAGCTTGCGCCCGCTTCGCCAATGAAGCCGTCGAGACGGTTGGCAAAGTCGTCGATCACACCGCCCAGGCGTACGCCCAGATCATCGCCGATGCCGCGCACAAGCTCGGGTGATTTGCGCGCCGCCTGGCCTACCGCAGATCGCGCGGCGCGGGCGCGGGCCAGCGAGGCAAGCGCCGGCGTCAGCAGGGCCAAGGCGCCTCCCGCCAGCACATTCACAAACAGCAAGGCCGTGGTGCCAAGAGCGCCCAAAGCAAAGACAGACGCCTCGTAAGATTGTGTGGGCCGCGGCACTTGCAACGTATCGCGGGCGTGCCCCAAGGCCGTGGCCACGTCCTGCGAAACAGCGTCCAAGCGCTCAGTGGCAACCGAAACGGCCGCTTCGGCGATGCGTTCCAATTCCTGCGCCACCAGCTTGCCTTGCAGCTCAAGCCAGGTGCGAAACGTGTCTTCTAAAAAAGGCGCCAGGTAGCGTTCCACCTCAGCGGCGGATTGCGCCTCGATTTCGCCGGGCAGCCGCGCACACAGAGCTTCCACCAGCTCACGCCGATCGGCGTCGACGCGCGCTTTAAGCGCCGATGCCTCCGCCGCGATGGTGAGGCTGGCTTGTGCCAAAGCCGCACGCCCATCTTCAAGCCGCACGCGCGCTTGTGCCACCTTGCTTTGCAACTCATCGTCCGAAAGCTCAAGCGAGCTTTGCCGCATGCCCAGCGTTTGCCGCAAGAACCGCGACAAACGAGCAGCGTCATCAAGGCCATGCTCCACCAGCACGCGTTGACGATCATCACCAAGCACGCGGTTGATGGCTTGTTGCAACGCCTCGATGCCCGAGCCAGCCACGTCCCCCGCCAGCGCGCGCTTGGCCGAAACTTCAATGAGCGTGGGATCGGGCACAACAGCCAACAGCTCTTGCTTGGCAAAACCGATCACATCGGCCCGCTCTGCCTCATCCAGGAGATCACATTTGGTGACCACGAAGATCAGCCGTTCACGCGCAGCCTTAAGCACGCGCTCTTGCAGGAAGCGTCGCTCGGAAGCAGAAAGCACTTGGGTGCCATCCAGCAAGAACACAATCGCGTCGGCGCGCGGCAGGTAGCCATACGTCACATCGGCGCGTTGCTGTGAAAGATCATTAACGCCGGGTGTATCCACGATGGTGAGGTTGTTGGCCAACACTGTGGCGGGTAAAACGATCTCAATCCGATCCACACGCACCGCCGGCGTGGGTTCCACCTTACCCGTGAGATAACCGTCAAGCGCACTGCGATCTAAAGCCAAGCGGGTGCCGTCATCGAACACGGCCGTGGCCGAAAACGTTTCGCCTTGGCGAAGTTCCGCCAGCGCGGCGGTGGTGGGCGTGGCGGCCGCGGGCAGCAGGCGCTGACCAATCAGAGCGTTGATCAGCGTGGATTTGCCGCGGTTGAACTCGCCCAACACAACCAACGAGAAACGTTCTTGTTCTAACTTTGGCAGGCGCACATCACGAATGTCGCGTGCCGTAGAGGCAAGGCCGATCTGTTCAGCCAATCCGGCCAGCCGCAAAAACACATCTGTTAGCGCGGCCTTATTGCCGTCGAACGACCATGTACCTTCGGTGTTGTTCATAGCGCTCCTAGCAGCGTCGAGACTTGATCGTTGCATTGGGCCATCGTCAAGCTGGCGGGGCCTGCGGCTTCACCGGCACCGCCCGCAAAGAACGCCGTGTGACGAAACAACTCCATGGCTTTGACGCGCGTTCGCCAGGTGTGCCATTCGCCGGGCTCCAAACCGATTTCGGGGTGGGGAAAGGGCGCGTCCAAGTGTGTGAGCGCTGATTCGGTGCGAATGTCGGCCAGCAAGCGGCGCCCGCCCCCCAAGCGCTTGGCCAACGCCGACGTTGCCGCCACGAAGTTGCGCGTCACCAAAAGGCTGGCTCGATCCGCTGTGATGTTCGCGCCTTGGGCCCACGCGCCCAGCAACGCGGACGCCGGGGTGGCGGCCCAACGCAACGCCACCGGTGCGTCGGTTTGCAGCACCCACAAAGCCGTAAGCCAGGGCGCGTGCCCATTGTGAATGCGTCCGAGCGCGCAGGCCAACGTGCATTGCAATTCCGCGGGTGAAAAATGATCCACGAACACGGCGGGCAACACCACGAGCGGCTCATCTTCCGTGCCAAACACACAAGCCTCGTGAACACCAACGCTTGGCGAAACATAGGCGCGCGGCACAGGCACGCCCAACGCCGCCGCCGCCACAGACAGCGGTTTGGCAACCACGGGGAACCGTCCCCCCTCTCCGTTGCCCACTTCGATCGAGCCTTCGAGCAGCCGCGCGCGGCCGCGCTTGTCAAAGTCGGACAGGCCTACGTCCAACGCCATCATCACCGGACGAACGCGCCCTAACCGTTGACGTGTGCGCAGTTCAGGGCCATACGCATACGCAGCTCCCTCGCGGGCGCGGGCATCAGCGGAACGTTTTTGCGCCTGAACGAAACGGGAGAACGAAAGCTGCTCGTCTGTGAGGGAGGCCACGCCCCCTAGTTTACACCTGCATGGTGGCTTATCATGCGCGTTTTCGGAGGTTCCATGTCTTACCGATTCAGCCTTTACACTTTGTGCGCCCTTGGCGCTCTCGTAACGCAAACCTCCGCTAGAGCCGCCTTGAAGGTGCCCGAAGTGATGGTGGAACAGCGTGTGATGCCGTTGGGCATCGACGCCGCAGCCCCGCGCTTTTCGTGGATCGCCACGTCCCCTGTACGGGGCGCTCGGCAAACGGCCTATCAGATCGTTGTATCGACCGACGCAAACCTGCTGCGCAGCGGGCAACCCAATGTATGGGATTCGGGCAAAGTGGACTCCGCCGAGAACGTGCTCGTGCCGTACGCGGGTCCAGCGTTGTTGCCACGCACGCGTTACTTCGTGCAGGTGAAATTGTGGGACGAGCGCAACGGCGTCACCGCCTCGACCCCGATCTGGTTCGAAACCGGCTTGATGAACGCGCAGCCAGCGGCTTGGAAGGGGCAATGGATTGGCCTGCGTCCCGCCAACGACAGCGAACGCCGCCCGCTCGTAGGTGCACGCTGGGTGGCACCGGCGGCGTTGTCCGTGTCGGCGAAAACCAAACGCGTGGGCTTCACCAAGCGCTTCACTTTGCCTGCCACCGACAAAGTTGTGGCCGCCGATCTGTTCTTTGCGGGACCAGGCAACGGTCGCCCCTGGGACCCAGGCGTTGAACACAAGATTCACATCAATGGCACCACTTTGCGTGCCTTCGCTGCGGACGTGGGCGATCCACGGCGCTTCACAGTCACAGCGTTGCTTACGACCGGCGACAACCAGATCTGGATCGAATCACCTTACTTCGCCGGCAAGAGCGTCATTGCAAGCTTGCGGCTTGAACTGGCAGATGGTCGTGTGCGGTTCATCCAAACGGATCGATCTTGGGTGGCACGCACAGCAGAGGCAATCGCGCTTCCCGAAAAGTGGCGGGAGGATGCCCCCGAGAAGGCGCCGTATGTGCCCAGCCAAGAGTTAGGCGTGTTCGGTGAGCTCACGGATGCCAAGGATCCCGCCAAGGCCGGCATCGATCACCTGCTCCCCGTGGCGCAGCTGCGTAAAACGTTTGCGGTAGGCAAGACGGTGACGAAGGCCCGCCTCTACGCCACCGCCGCGGGCGTCTACGAAATGACAATTAATGGCTTTGCTGTGGGCCCCGATGTGTTGGCACCGGGCTGGACTGATTACACCCAGCGTGTGCTCTACCAAACCTATGACGTCACCAAACTCATTCACCACGGAACCAACGCAATTGCCGCGATGCTGGCCGACGGCTGGTACGCGGGCCGCACCGGCATGGGACAACATCTGTGGGGGTTTGAAAAGGCCCTGCGCGCGCAGCTGTATTTAACGTACGCCGACGGCACCGAGGATGTGATCGCCACCGATGGATCGTGGCGAGGCAACACGGGCGCCATCCGCAGCAGCGATTTGCTTGATGGCGAGCAGCAAGACATGCGCCTCGACACCCCCAACTGGAACACGGCCACCTTTGACGATCAGAAGTGGCGCGCGGTGTTTGTGCCGCCCATCAACATCCCCCGCATCGAGGCCGCCACCGCGCCACCCGTAAAGGAAATTCAAGTGGTTCGCGCGCGCGCTGTGACGTCCCCGGATCCAGGCGTTCAAATTTTCGATTTGGGGCAGAACATGGTGGGGGTGATTCGGCTGCGGTTCGTGGCGCCGCGTGGGACAAAGGTGACCATTCGTTACGGTGAGATGTTGGATAAGAACGGCAAGTTGTTCACCGACAACTTGCGCACGGCACGGGTGATTGACGAATACATCGCGGGTGGCCGCGTTCAAGAAGTGTTTCAACCAAAGTTCACCTTCCATGGCTTCCGTTATGTGGAAGTGCGAGGCGTGCCGAAGCCGCTGCCCATCACCAACATCGTGGGTCTGGTGTGGCACACAGATCTGCCTCGCGCTGGGACCTTCACCACCTCAAATCAAAAACTGAACCAGTTGCAAAGCAACATTTTATGGGGGCAAAAGGGCAATTTTCTCAGCATCCCCACCGACTGCCCGCAACGTGATGAGCGTCTCGGCTGGACGGGCGACATCGTTGCGTTCGCGCCCACCGCGGCCTTTAACATGGACACGGCGAACTTCATCGAAAACTATCTGGTGGCGTTGCAAGACGGACAGCGTCCCGATGGCGCTGTGCCCGATGTGGCCCCCACCACACCGCAACTAGGAGCAGGCAACTTTGCGTGGGGCGACGCCATGGTGTTCCTGCCCTATTTGATGTTCCAAGTTTACAACGATCGCGCGCCGATGCAGCGGCACTATGAAGCGATGAAGAAGTGGGTGGACTTTCGCACCAGCAAAGCCAAGGGGTTTTTGAACGAAAGCTGGAGCTTCGGCGACTGGGTGTCACCGCCGCCGCAAACGCCAAACAAAGTGTTGAGCCCGCTTTACCACGCGCATGCGGCCAACCTGCTGTCTCAGATGGCCGAAGCGCTTGGCAAAACAGAGGACGCGCGTGCGTATAAGGCGTTGTTTGAGAACATCAAGCAGGCCTTCAACAAAGCACACGTGGCCACCGACGGTAAGATCACGTCTGACACGCAAACGGCTTACATCATCGCTTTGCGCTTCAACATTTTGCCGCAAGACAAACGGCCGCTGGCGGCGAAGCACTTGATGGCGGCGATCGATCGCGCCAACGGCCACTTGAACACGGGGTTCCTTGGCACCGCGCATTTGTTGCCAGCGCTGTCGATGGCTGACCAAGAAGATGCGGCCTATAAGTTGCTGGTGACCGAGACATACCCGTCGTGGCTTTACACCGTGAACAACGGTGCCACCACGATGTGGGAACGGTGGAACAGCTACACGCCTGAAGAGGGGCCGCGCGACGTGGGCGGTATGAACTCCTACAATCATTATGCGTTCGGCGCCGTGGGCGAGTGGATGTACAGCCAATTGGCGGGGCTGCAAGGCGCGCCGAACAGCCCTGGTTATGCACGTTTCGTGTTGCGGCCGCGTCCCGGCGGCGATCTGAAGTTTGTGCGCGCACGGTACCATTCGGTGCGTGGCGACATCGCTTCGGCGTGGATGAAAACCGCCAAAGGGCTGACAATGGATGTGGAGGTCCCCGTGCACGCCCTTGCCGAGGTTCACATTCCAAGCGCCGACGCCGACAAGATCACTGAAGGCGGCCGACCGTTGGCGCAAAGCCCGGGCGTTAGGTTGCTGGAAAAGCAAGCGAACGAAACCGTGGTTGAAGTGGGCGCAGGCGTTTATCAGTTTGCCGTGAAGCCGTGAAGACCCCGCAACCCAGCGTGAACGATTCATCATCCGTTGACGTTCACTATATGCAACTTGCCTTGCAAGCGGCCGCCCTAGCCGAAGCGCAAGGCGAGGTGCCTGTGGGTGCGGTGGTTGTCTTGAACGGCAGCGTGGTGGGCGTGGGCTTCAACGAACGCGAAGCCGGCCACGATCCCACCGCGCACGCCGAGCTTCTGGCGATAAGAAGGGCCGCGCAAGCGCTTGGGCATTGGCGTCTGTGTGACGCCGAAGTGTTCGTCACGCTTGAGCCGTGCCCCATGTGCGCAGGCGCCATGATCAACGCTCGCATCAAACGCGTGATCTATGGCTGCGATGATCCCAAAGCGGGCGCCGTTCGATCGCTTTACCAGTTGTTGCAAGACGCACGCTTTAACCACCGCGTGGAAGTCACGGCCGGCGTTTTGGCCGACGAATGCGCCGCACGGCTCAAAACGTTCTTCGCGGCTTTGCGGACGAAACGCGCCGGCCCTAGCGGCCTTTAGCGCGTCCGGTGATGTTCGGATCCGTATGCGCTCGTTTGGCACGCGCGGCCAGATCGGAGACGGCCCGCGCCAACGCCGCGGCGATCCGTTCTTGGCCATCCTCGCTCACCAGCTCTTTGCCCTCGTCAGGGTGATCGATGAAGCCCACCTCAATCAGGATGCCGGGCATCTGCAAGCCCGCCAGCACATCCAAGGACGCGCCCAGCTGCTTGACGCCGCGGTCGCGCTCCGTACCCAACGCGTCGGCCAGTTCAAGCTGAACCCGTTTGGCCGCTTCTAGGCTGGCCTCCACCATCAAGTGCACGCGGTGGGCTTCCCACGCCGCTTGCACCGCATCCGGCGCCTGCGCCGCAGCCAACGCCGCTTCGCGATCGGCGTTGTCCACCGGCAGCACGTACTGCTCAAAGCCGATCTGCGTGCCCCGTGAGGCGCCGTCAGGCGAGGCGTTGGTGTGCAGGCTCAAAAATAGATCGGCGTGGCTGTCATTCGCACACCGCACGCGTGCGCGGATCGGCATCAACTCGTCTTTGTCACGGCATAGCACCACCGTTATGCCTTTGTGCCGCGACAAACGCTTCTTCACACGCCGGGCGATGTCCAAGGTGATGCGCTTCTCGTAGAACCCCGGCGCCACACCCGCGGCGCCTAGATTGGTGCCGCCGTGTCCCGCGTCCAACGCGAGAACGAAACCGCCGCCTGCCTGCGGGGCCGCCACAATGGATGCCAATAACAAAGCCGCCCACACATCCACAGCATAACAACGCTCGCACAAAAACCCTAAGCCACTCGCGTGAAGGCCACACGGAAAAGCAATTTGTCAGCGCTGTACGCAGCGTCCTCACATCCAGAGTATGCTGGGGGCTGTGCCGCCTTCCGTTTCCAACGCCAGCCGCTGGCCCGCTTTTAACCTCACGGCCGCCACCGCGGTGGTGGCCCTGTGTGATCTGCTTTGGGGCCGCACGACGGCGCGTCTGCTGTTGCCGTCTGGCAGTCTTTCGAACGGCCTCAACAATGCGTTGATGGCTCTGGGCGGGTACTTTGGCCACCTGGCGGGCGTGTTGTCTTTGGCGCTGTTGGTGTCCGCGTTGGCACGCCCAACGCTGCGGCAGCGGATTTTTCCGCGGCCCATGCAGATCAGCCTCGTATTCATTGCCGCGCTCTTCGTGTTGCTATCGAGCCGCGCCATGATCGGTCCCGTGGCTGAACGCTTCACGCTTTACATCAAGATCTCATACAGCTTCCTGGCCGCGTTCGTCGTGTCAGGGCTGCTGCGGCCGCTCTTCAAAAAGCACACGCAACCACGCGCGCTGCGCCCAATCGTTGGCGTGACCCTATTCGCCCTGCCAGGCATTCTTTGCGCCGCGGCCAGCGTCATCGATCGCACGGGATCGTTCGAGGCTTCGTCATTTGCGGCGGTTTTGAACCGCGTGGGCGCATGGCTCGGGTTGGCCGCAGGCATAGGTGCAGGCTTCCTGTTGTGCCCGCCTGCAACGCGACGGCGACGAGGCGCGTTCGCTGTGGCCGCAGCGGCCGGTGTGTTAGGCACCGCGGCCGTCTTCGCCTTGCTGATGACACGTTTCGATCTAACGCAAACGCTGGCTTCGTCGGGACTCAACCTTGAGCTGCCCGCGTTCACCGATGCGGGGGGCCGGCTTTATGCCAGCGCTTTCGCCATCACCGCAGGATCCACATTGTTTGCGCTGGTGTTGTTGCTTGGATCGCAAGGCGAGTGGCGTCTGTGCGGTTACGGTCTGGCACTGGTAACGGCCGGTGGGCACCAATTGCACAGCCCTGCTTTGATGTGCGCGTCTTTGGTCGGCCTTATGGCAATGGCCCTAGGTGTCTTTGCTGTAGCGCACGCGACTGACGCGGCGAACGAACAAAGCAGCCAACGCGCCTAACGGCCCTATCAGCACGTGCACCCAAGCGAGCACACTCGCGCGCCGGCTTCGCAGGCTCTGGGGCCACGCTGGATCCGCCGCTCCGACAGGGTAGTGTGCACGAACCGCCGTCAGTTCCGGAAATGGACCTTCGCCGTCGCTCAAGCGGGCTGGTTCGAGATCGCTCACCGTGGCCACGTCAGACCAAGGCAGGAAGGTTTTCCACGGAACCAGGAGGGAAGTGATTGTAGCGGCCAGCGCGATCACAGCCCACCCCATGGCGCCTAAAGATCGCGAAGGCCCTTCGCGACGCCACGTGCGGTAAACCCAGATCGCCGTGCCCGACAGCAACAACGCTGCACCAATGGCGTGGCCCCATGCCAAAACGCGTTCGAGTTGCACATGCAGGCCGAGGCGTGCGGGATGGGTGCCTGCCCAAAAGCCGCGGCCGCTCGGACGATGATAAAGCGCCAGCGCTCCACCTGTCACACCGACCGCGATCGTTAGAAGAACCAGCCAACGAACGGGGCCCGCCGGTGAACGGCGAACGTCGGTGCCTTCGACATCGGATGGGTCAACGCCCAAAGAAGGCTCTGTAAAGCCGGTCATCGTTATGGCCACCGTTCGTTCGCCGCGAAGGCAGCAAACCCTTATGGCGTCGCCGGCTCGTTGAGCAGCGAAGACGGTGAGGGTGGTGGGGTCGAAGGGGCAGGCGCGGGAGCCGCGACGGGCTCTTCACGTTCAGCCTTGGCTTTAAGCTTCTCTTCCAGAATCGTCAGCTGTCGGCGCGCCGCCGGAGCGTCGCTGCCGCCGCCATTGACCTGTAAATAACGGCGGTACATCTGCGCCGCGCGGGCCTCGTCGCCGTTGGCGCGCAAGGCTTCTCCCATGCCATAAAGGGCCGGCCCGTAACTCGGCGCTTGCGCCAAAGCGCGCTCGAAATAATTCACCGCCGGCGCGGACCGGTCTTTGTCGAGCATCACGTACCCCAACCCCGAAAGCGCCTCCGCTCCGTCAGGCCGCATCTTGAGCGCCTTCTCGTAAAGCTTGAAGGCTTTCTCAGTGCCGCCATTTTCTAGCAAGCGATCAGCGTCGGCCAAAATGCGTTCGTATCCAGAGCCCGGATCGTCGGCGGCCGGCGTGGGCGTGGCGACGGGCGACGGAGGTGCTTGCGCCGCTGCCGGTGGGGGTGGCGCGGTTACAGGCGCAGGGGCGGGTGTGGGCGCAGCGGCGGGCGCAGGCGCCGGTGCAGGCGCAGGCGTCGGTGCAGCGGCCACGGGCGCGGCGGCAGAGGGTGCGGGCGCCGATGGTGTTGGAACAGCGGGAGGGGGAGCCGCTGGCGCCACGGCGGCCACCGGCTCTTTGGGCGTCCGCGGCTGCAGCAGAAAGAAGGCAGCGGCACTCGCACCAGCCGCCACCAAGAACGCGATCACGAACTTTGGCCCGCGGCTTCTCAACGGCACCACGGACGTTTCGCTGTCGGCCTCGAAGCCCGAAGCGTCTTCGCCACGCGCGGCCCACTCGTCCACGGCCATCATGTCGCGCTCTGGCGTGGGCGGCCGCGTTGGCCGCGACACAGGGGCTGGAGAATGGGCCACTCCACGGGGCGGCACGGGACTCATGCGCGATGAACCAAGGTTGCGTGCGCGTTGTGCCTCAGTCTTTAAATCGTCGCTGCCGGCTTGCCCGGCGCGGGCTCGATCGGCTTCATCAACAACGTCGAAGAACGGCGCCAGTTCAACAATCTCGCCCAGCCGGCGCCACGCTTGGCCCGTGCGCGAAATCTTATCTTCACGCGTGACCTTGCGTTCGATGATCCACTTTTGCAGCGATGTCAGGTTGCGGAAGCGATGCAATCGCCCGTCCGAAGTCTCCAGCAACCAGTCGGCCGCCGGCGGCGACGGCATGGTTTCCACGGCCGGTGAAGGCGCCTTGGTGGTCAGACCTTGGCGGGTGACCATAAACGTATGCCCGCACGTCGTACACTGCACCGGGCAACCCGCATCGGGTACCGAGTCGTCGTCGAGCTCGTATTCAGTGGAGCAGCGCTCGCAGCGGACGTCCATGGGAGGGCAGTGTGTGTAGCGAAAGACTTCCGAAAACCGGGACCTTTGTTTTATCACAAGTCCGCAGCTTCCGGCGGCACCGCGCCCAGCCGGCGCACGAATCCAGGCGACCTACTGGGTGAGGCCAAGCAAGAACAGCGCAAAACCCACGACGAAGGCCAAGCCGGCGCCTAAAGCGGGACCACGTTCGAGCTTCAACGTGGGCGAAAGGGCTTTTGTGATGAAAAGCGCCATGGCCGCCAGCGACACCCCCAATCCCAGTAGGCCAACTCCCGACCACAACCACGACGGCCCCGGCACCGTCTTCAGCTTCTCAAGGTGCCACGCCTGCCGCGCGGCCAGGGCTGTGCCTCGCACCGGCTGGCGGTAAGCGCCTTGCGTCTCTTGCTCCCACTTGGCGTAAATGGCCGCCAACCGCTCGTTAACCACCACAAGCTCTGCGGCGTGAGGCACATACACCGAGCGCGTCGCCAGGGCCGCCATGCGGAACGCTTCCAAGGCGCGGCGAGGCAGCTCTGCGGTCGCCGCCCCAGGTGTCTCGGCCGGCACATCCGCCAGTTGCAAAAGCCGCGCGAACGCCAAGTTGGCGTAAGGGTTGCCAGGGTAATACGACCGGGCCGCGTCCATGAAGGAGGCACAAGCTTCCACGTAAGCACCCGCGCGCACGTGCACTTCGGCTTGCTGGGCGAACTGGCGTGCATCCCACGTCAGCCGCAAGACAAGCACCAGCAGGGCCACCGCCAAGGCGCCCAACGCTGTTTGAACGGCCGATCTAAAACGCGACGACACGCGCCCATTCTGCCTCGCGAACCGCAGATTCGGAAGTTTATGGACGCGCTAAACGAAGTCGCGTTTGCGGAAGATCGCCACGGCCAACGCCACCACCAAAGCGGAGTAGCCAAGGCCATAAAGCGTGGTGGATAGAACATAGTCAAGGTTCACGAGCTCGCCGTGCACCGAGACGTGCGCCGCACCCACCACCGCGCCCGAGGGGAAAAACAGGTGCAGGTTTGGCAGCACTTTGCCGGCCCAGTCCACGGCCGTGCCAGCAAAGCCTCCCGCCTTGTGACCCATCTCCAAAAAGTCAGGAATGGCGCGGCCGACAACAAAGATGCCCAACGAAAACACGCCTGACAGGAAGGGCGTGGAGAAGGCCGAAAACGCAAGCGCAATCGATGTCACCACCACAACGTTCACAAACAATAGCCATTCGGCTTTCATGACCGCGGGCTCAAATCCCGCCCCTTGCGTGAACAAAGCCACCTGCAACACAACGCCCATGGCCGCCACTTGCAGGGCCAGCGTAAACACCAGACCCAACCACTTGCCGAGCACGAACTGGTAGCGCGCGATGGGCTTCGGCAAGATCGTGTAAACCGTTTTGAGCTGCAGCTCCTTGTAAAGCATGTTGACGCCCAAGAAAATGGCGATGAGCACGCTGAACATGTCAATGCCGTAAAGGCCGAGGTCGCGCGTCAGTCGCAGGCCTTCGCCGAGCGTGAATTCACCCAAAGCAAGCGACGCCAAGATCAGCGCCACCGCAAACAGCAACAAGCTATAGAGGATCTTGTTGCGCACAGCTTCGCGAAACGTATTTCGCGCGATCGCCAATACGCGCGTCATGGCACCGCCTGAGGGCTTTTGCCCGCATGCACGTGCGCGACGAAATATTCTTCCAAGGACTCACGCCGCGGCTGCACCGAGATCACGTGGGCGCCCGCGGTCACTGCCGAAACCAAGAATGCATCCACGTCAAAGTCGCCGGGCAGATCCAGACGCACGTCAGTCCCGCTCACCAAACGATCCACGCCAGGTGGCAGCGGCGGTAGTTCGCCATGTGTGGGCGGGCGCAGGTGAACCTCTGTGCCCACGAGTTTCGCCGAGAGCAATTGCGACAAAGGCCCTTCGGCCACGGTGCGGCCCGCCACCACCAGCGCCACACGATCACAGATCATCTCCACGTCGGGCAGGATGTGCGTCGAGAAGAAAACTGTTTTGCCTTCACGCTTAAGCGACACGATCAGATCGCGCACTTCTTTGCGGCCCAGCGGATCGAGACCCGTCATTGGTTCGTCCAATACCACCAGTTCAGGGTCGCCCATCAACGCCTGCGCAATCCCCACCCGTTGCAACATGCCCTTGGAAAACTTGCGCAGCGGACGGTTGCGCGCATGACCGAGCCCAACGCGTTCGATCAATTCATCTCGGCGTTTGCGTGCGGCCGGGTATGAGAGGCCCGACAACCGCCCTGCAAAATCTAAAAACTCTTCCTGCGTGAGGTACTCGTAAAAATAGGGCGTTTCAGGCAGATAACCTAAGCGCCGTTTGGCCTCGACGTTGCCCACGTCGCGCCCCAACACACTGGCTTGCCCTTGATCGGGAAACACCAAACCCATCAGCATTTTCAGTGTGGTGGTTTTGCCCGCACCGTTGGGCCCCAAGAAGCCGAAGATTTCGCCTCGCTCAACGTGAAAGCTCACGTCTTTAACCGCTTGCACCTTCTTGCGAAAGAAGCCGAGCCGAAACGTTTTTGCAAGCCCGGCGGCGGTCAGCACACTTTCCGCGGCCATGTGTCTTAACCTCCGTGGTTACGACGATACCAATAAACCGTGCGCAGCAAACCTTCTTCCAGATCGATTTGCGGCTCGTAATGCAACAGCTCGCGGGCCTTGGAGATGTTGGGGATGCGCAGCTCAACGTCTGGATGATTCCAGGGCACGAACTCGATGCGGCTTGAAGACGAGGCCAACCGGATGATCTCCTTCGCCAAACTATGAATCGTGAGTGTAGAGCGCGGGTTGCCTATGTTGAACGCGTGCCCCACGGCCTCGTCGTGTGAGATGGCGCAAAGAATCCCATCCACGATGTCATCCACATAACACCAGGCCCTGATCTGCGAGCCATCGTTGTGAATCGCCAGAGGCTCACCCTTGAGCGCCCTCAAGATGAAATGGTGAACCGCGCCTTCGCCCACTTGGCGTGGCCCGTAGATGTTGAAGGGGCGAATTGAACACGTGGGAAGTTGGTACTGCTTCCAATAGTTCATCGCCAAGTGTTCCGTGGCCAACTTTGCCACGGCGTACGTCCAACGGGCCTCACCAACGGCGCCCAAGGTGGTGGCGTCCCACTCGGTGACGTTGAAGGCGTAGCGGCCAAAAACCTCGCTTGTGGAAAAATCGATCAGACGTTTACAACGCCCGGTCTCCAGCGCCGCTTCGAGCACATTCATGGTGCCCTCCATCGACACGCGCATGGTCATCACGGGGTTGCTGATGACCGTGTCCACGCCGGCAATGGAAGCGAGATGAACCACCACGTCACACCCCACCATGGCCCTGCGCACGGTGGCTCCATCCATAACGTCGCCCTTGATGAGGGTCACATGCGGGTGCCCGTCAAGCCCCGCCGCCGCCAAGGCATTGCGCCGAAGGGTGTCTAAAATGACGATCTCGTTTTTTGCCGCCAGGCGCTCCACCAGATGGGATCCGATGAAGCCAGCGCCACCCGTAATGAAGATGCGACGACCTTCGACCGCCAGTCCCGTTGATGTAGACATGAGTTAGTGCGCTCATAGTATCGCCGGGTGCGGCATTTTCCTAAAACCCCACATAACGCAAACGCCCCCGCGGCAAGGCCGAAGGGGCGTGGGGTGGCGATTTGCGGCGCCGGTTAGTACTTAAAGTCGACACCGATACGCAAGCGCATCGGGGCCTGTCGTGTGGTCGGGTTCAATGGAGCTCTGACGTCAGCGACTTCCGTTTGATAGCCGGTCACCGTACGAAGCGCCAACAAGTTCAAGAAGTCGCAGTAGATCTGCGCATTGAATCTCGTGATGGGCTTTAGGTTCGCGCGGACCTGAAAATTGAACGTCTGAAGGTCGGGAAGCCGAAACGCGTAGTCGTCGCGCGGGTCGTTCAAGTCAACACCGGGATGGAACCCGCGGCGCGCACGGAAGTCGGAAAAGCTTCCGTTAATTGTGTTGAACAGCTGTAGGTTGATTGGGCCGCCTGAGGTGTAGTTGTAGGTGATGCCTGTGGAGAGCCATGAGGTCCATTGGTAGGTGGCCTGCGAACGAATGGAGTGGCGTGCGTCGCCTGGCAGGTCGCCATACTGGAACACGTCCTGCGCCGGGTTATTCAGGAAGGGATTCTGGAAACCATCGACGACGTTGCCCTGCAGGTGGCTCCACGTGTAGCTAAATTGCAGCTTCAGTGCGCCTTCGCGTTTGCGGATGTTGCTGGTCACACCGATATAACGACGCTTCGCTTCGGATGGCGTTTCCAGATCGAAAACCGCCCGGTTGCTGCCATTGCGGAAACGGCCACCCGGATTCAGGTCGGTACCCGCCGTATTCCAGATGCGGTTCGTCTCGCGATCTTCATAGGGGTTCCGGAAATCGCGGTAGATGAAGTCCGCGCCCACGCCCACGCCCTGCGCCACTTCGCGCTCCACACCAAACGTGTACTCCCACGTGCGAGGAACCTTCAGGTTCGTCTTGCAGCTGTTGCCGTTGGCATCGACGCCTTGTGAACCACAGGGCAAACCCACGGTTTTGCCGCCCAAGCCGCCTTCAAAGAAGCAGTCTTTGGAAAAGTCCTGCAAGTTTGCATCCCATTTGCACACGCGCAAAGTGCGGCTCTGACCGATATAGTTGGCAATGCTCAGGTTGCCGGGGTCGACTTTCTGGCTGAAGCTGGCGCGCACCGACGTACGTCCATCATGCGTCACGTCCCAAGCGGCCGAGATGTTCGGCGTGACCGTTGTGAACTTGATGATCGAAGTGCCGGCACCGTCTTGAGCGTCACTCACCAGCAGGCCCACGCCGGGAGTCAGAGTCAGGTATCGGTAGTTAGGTAGCTTGAACTGATCCTGCAATGAGAACTGGAACAAGGTGGATTGGGCGTTGCTGATCGCCCAGCCGTACCGACCGGGTTCGACAAGGGGGTCGTTCACGAAAAGCTCGCGCTTGCTGTCGGGAACGTCACCGTTGAAAACATAGATAGCGTCACCGGGCGTCGTGACCTGGTTCTCGGAACGTGCAGCCTTAAAGCGGGCCGTGAACTTAACGTTGTGGTTACCGATCGACGGCTTCTCGATGAAGTATTCGACCGTGTTTTTGAACTCGGCCGTGCCCGAGAGGTTCCGTGAATGTGTGTTCCAGTTCTGGAACTCGAAAGGTGGCGACACTTGGCGAAGAGGATTTACGGCGTCGCACGATTGGGGTGACGTTCGGCAAAGTTCAGGGCCAAAATCCGTATCATCCTGCTGCACGCCCAACTGAGACCGAAACAGTAAATTGTCGGACAACATCGATTCCCAAATAAGCCCTGCAAACCAGTTGAGGGAATCCCGCTTCCATTGTGAATCCCGATCATTTCGGAAGCCACCTTGGCCGTTCTTGGTGCCGTCGCGGTTAAACACGTAGACCAATTGCAGCTTGTTCCTGGGGGTCATCTGCCACGTCACCTTGCCGGTCGACCGAATGCTGTTGTCGGAGCCACGGGGTGGATCGGGTTGCTGGCCCGTAGGGTCCTTGCCACGATCGGTAACCGCGTTACGGACTTCCCAGTTGGTGAAAAACCACACGCGGTCCTTCACGATCGGACCCGAGAGATTCAGGTTGATGTTGGTCGACATCGCAAAATTGTTCGTGTCGTACTCGTCCAGGAACAAGCGCAGGTACGAGTTCTCGTGCCAGGAATCGACCTCATACTCGAATTTGTTGGAGCCCGATTTTGTAACCGCGTTCATGACGGCGCCTGAGGCGCCTGAGTTTTCCGCGCCTGAACCGCCCGTTTGCATTTCAAGGTTGGCCAAGCTCTTGAAGGTGACCAACTGACCACGACCGCCGTTCACGTCGTTGACCTCGAAGCCTTCCAGCTGGAATGCGTTCGACGTTGAAGTGGCGCCACGCACGCGGGCCGAACCATCGGTACCCACCGCGCCGGCCACCTGGTTGCCCAAGACGTCTTGGATGGAACCACGGCTTTCGAGCGGCAAGTTGTTAAGGAACTCGCCATCGAACTTCTCGGTAACCTGCGCGTTGGAGGTGTTGACCACCGGCGCCTTGGTTTCGATCACGAAAGTTTCGGCCTCTTCCTTTTGGGCCACTTCCATGATGACGTAGATTTCGGCCACCGCGCTGGTGCCGACGGGGATGCCCTTTTGCACTTTCGTGCGCAAACCAGGCGCCGTGGCCGTGACCTCGAAATCACCCGGCATCAAACCGATGATGCGAAAAGAGCCGTCCGCGCTGGAATAAACCGTGCGGTCACCCATGTTTGTAGCGGACTTGGCAACGAGCTTGACGCCCTTGATGGGAGTGCCGCCTTCGTCGAAAACGCTGCCTTGGATGGTGCCGGTAAGCTGGGCTTGGGCAACCGAAGACAGGGCAGTGGCGAACGCAAGTATGGCGATCGCGGGAAGGGCGCGCGCAAAGAAACGCTTCATCTGGGCCTCGCTCTAAGTCCGGTGGGAATGGGTCGGTGCAAGGGATGCAAGGAGTGCAATGGGGGACCAAAAATAGGGGCAATCCACAGCTGGAGACACGGGGTCCCCCTCTGGAAAAAGCCAGGGGCATTCGCTACCACGACCCCCAAAGTCTGACAAGGAATAAATCCTAGACACCCACACCAGCGGCCACGGCAAAACCTTCGCAAATACGTTCGCCACAACAGCACTTTGGACAACTTGCCAGCTCCCCCTTTCCGCAGAAGCTGAGGCGCGGCATAGTCTCGGGCGCATGGCTTTGGTCAAGAAGGCGGGTTTGGTTATGCCTCTGTTCTCGTTGAAGTCGCACGAGAACTGGGGCGTGGGTGAAGTGCCTGATTTGGTGGAGTTCGCACGCTGGGCGTCGCGGGCCGGCTTTGGCGCCGTGATGCTGCTGCCTTTCCACGAGGTTTGGCCCGGAGAGACGAGCCCTTACGGTGCCGTGACCGCGTTCGCTCTCGATCCTGTGTTTGTGCGGCTGGCCGATTGCGAAGACTTCGTGGCACTGGGCGGGGAGCAAAGTGTTTTGACCCCGGAGCAGCGGGACACCTTGGCCGCGTGCCGGGCGGCGCCTGCCGTGCAATGGAACGCGGTGCGCGGGTTGAAGAGCGCGGCGCTCAAGGCTTCCTTCAAGCGCTTCAAGATGGCCGAAGTCAACACCTCCCGGGCGAAGCTGTTTGAGGCCTTTAAGGCACACGAGGCCAGTTGGCTGGATGACTATGCGCTTTACCACGCGCTGGCCAGCGAGCTGTCACCCGGGTGGATGCACTGGCCGGACGGGCTCAAACGCCGCACGCCCGAGGCGATGGCCGAAGCCAGGACTAGACTGGCCGAACAAGTGGAATACCGCCAGTACATCGAGTGGAACCTGAGCTTACAGTGGGCGGCCGCCCGCGCGGAGGCGTTGAAGGTCGGAGTTGAGTTTGGCGGCGACCTGCCGTTCGTGGTGTCGCGCGACGCTTGTGACGTGTGGGCGCACCAGGAAATTTTTCGTCTGGACCTGCGTTTGGGGGCGCCCCCTGATGAGTTCTCGGCCGAGGGACAAGATTGGGGCCTGCCTGTTTACGACTGGGGTGCCTTGCGGAACCAAAACTACAATTGGCTGCGGGTCCGCGCCCTGCGCTCCAATCAGTTGTGCAGCTTGTGGCGCATTGACCACGTGGTGGGTCTGTTCAGGTCGTACTTTACAACCAGCGACGGATCGGCCCCGGGGTTCTTGCCGCCAGACGAACCGTCCCAGTTGGAACAGGGGCGCGGCGCACTTTCCGCCCTGAGCGCAGCGGGCGACGTGCTTGCAGAAGATCTCGGCGTCATCCCGCCTTTCGTGCGCGCCACCTTAAGGGAGATGGCGGTGCCCGGGTTTCGGGTGCTGCGTTGGGAGCGCGAAGGCTACGAGTACCGCGATCCCGCCACGTGGCCCGAAATCTCGGTGGCCACGACGGGCACGCACGACACGGAGACGCAGGCGGAGTGGTGGCGTGACATGCCCGATCACGAACGCCACGCCATTTGCAAGCTGCGCGGCTTAGAGCCCTTCGCGCATGAGCGCCAGTTCACGCCCGAGGTTCGGGACGCGCTCTTAAGATTGGTGTACGCGGCCCCGTCGCGGCTGACGCTGGTGCCGTTTCAAGACGCGCTCGGCATCGCTGGGCGTGTGAACCTGCCTGGCAGCGTTTCGCCAGACAACTGGACCTACCGGATGCCGATGACGCTTGCCGAGTTGGCCACCGACATGGAAGCCACCACCCGCCTAGCCGACTTGGCGCGCGCCACCCAGAGGTACGAAGGCTAAAGCCTCCTCGCGTTATCTTCATAAATTGGCAACCGAGAGCGCAAAGCGGCATGATGCAACCCATGGTAGCCAGCTCGGTGCGTTTTCGCCGCAGCCTCCCGGCGGAGCAGGTGGAGGCGGACGGGTACGTTTTCTTTGAAGTCCGCAAGCCGGATGGCGAAGCGTTTCGGCTTTATGACTTCGAGTTCAAGGTGGCCACTGAACTTGATGGCCGTGGTTTAAGCGAAGTTCAAGAAGCGGTGCTGCAACGGCACGGCTTGGCGCTTTCGGAAGAGCAACTCGCGGCGTTCATCAACCAACTCAACGAGCTCGGCTTGTTAGATGAGACGAATGGCCCGCGGGACGACGCTGCACCGCCAGACGAGGTGGATGGCGCGCAAGAGCCTTTGACAGACGCCGTGGCGGTGCAGAGGCACGACGAAGATGACGACAACGGCCTGATGGATGATGAGCCCACGGCCGGGCATGGCCTTGCGGCTTTGAAACACGCAGCGGCCTCATTGTCTCAACCAGAGCCACGACCCGCGATGCCCGCCAAAGCGCAGGGTTGGCACGAGGCTGAACCAACGGCCCTCATGAACAGCATGAGCGACTTGCTTGCGGTGTCGCGCGCCCGCACCGGCGAAACGCCAATGTATCAAGGTGACGCCGATGCGCCCCTCGTGGACGAGCCCCTCAACCCGCGCGAATCAGGCGCCCCGCTGCCGCCCGCAACCTGGCCCGAAGATTCGTCGTCGATGGCCCCCGGCGAGCGCACGGAACAAACAACGCAAGACTTGAAAGCTGCGGCCGCGCAGGTGCCTCGACCACCCACGCAGATTGAAGAAGAAGGCGCGGCCTTGGCAGCAGGCGTGGGCATCACCTTGCCTCCCTCGACGCCGCAAAGGGCGGCGCGCAGGTGGTGGCTTTGGGCATTGGTGGCCGTCGCGCTGGCGGCAGCCATCGGATTCGCCGTATTCAAGTTCGTTTTGCGTCCCTCGGGCACGCCCGTGTCCGTGGATACCATGTTGCCCGCGCCGACGGCGGTTTATCGTTGGTTCGATACAACAGGCATTTTGCAACCACCCGCGCCAGCCACGTTGACCCTGCCAGCCGGGGGCAAGCTTGTGGAAGTGCGGGACGCGGGCAGCAAATACCGTGCAGGCGATGTTTTGGCCTTAACCGACGAAGGCAAGCGCCAGTCGAACGAGATCGATCATTTGCGCGAGCGCATTGCGTACTATCAGCAGATGCTTGAGGCGATGACCGCCGAGGGCAACAAGCCTGAGATGAGGCAAGCCGAGATCAAGCTAAAGGAAAAGCGCTCGCTGCTTGATGAAGCACTCGCTGCTTTTGCTCAGGTGGCCATTGTCGCTTCCACGGACGGTGAGATTGATTCCGTTTTGAAAAAGGTGGGCGACAAGGTCAAGCCGGCCGAAGCCGTGCTAACGCTGAAGGCGCATCAAGCCCGCGCTGTATTCAAGCTGCCGCACGATGACGCTGAACAGGCACAACGTTTGGCGTTTTGCCGCGTATCGCTGGCGGACGTGCCGGCAGACTGTGAGTTCGTGGGCACCGACGCGGAAGACACCGTGGTGGTCGAGTTGCCTGCGGGCGTGCAAGGCAACCCTGGCCAGGCGGTGTCACTTGCGAAAGCGCGTTTTGACGGCGTCTTTGCGGTTCCGGCGAGCGCTGTTTTGCACGTCGGAAACAGCGAGCGCTTGTTTGTGGCAGCCCCGAGCGGACGCGTGGAAGTGCGCGCGGTTGCCATCGCAGATCGCACAGAGCGCGAAGCGTTGATCGCGCAAGGCCTCGATGTGGGCGACGCTGTGATTCTAGACGCCCGCCCCGAACTGGCGGCATCGCCCCGTGTGCACGTCGCCAAACGCGTCTTGCAATAGCCGCTACTTGCCGGCAGCGATGGATTTGACCACAAGCCGCGGCCCCGTCATGGTGAACGACATCACGTTCTTATCGACGCTGCCCTCCACAACAACGGCTTTCCCGACCCATTTGTCATCGACGTCACCTTCGAGCTCATAGATCGTGCCACCGTCGGCCTCAAGCTGAAGCAGACCACCCTCAAGATCACTACGTCGAATCGTCCCGGAAAAACGCGCCATACCGATGACTATACCGCGGCCATGGCTGCGCCGTCAGGTTTGAGCTTCTCGTCGTCAGTAGTTGGGCTCTTCGCGGCTGTAGTTAGGATCAAGCTGCAAAGGCGGCACATAGCGTTCGCCGGCGTAAAGATATCGGTAACGTGCGTAGATGCTGCACACCCGCTTGCTGTATTCGCGCGTTTGTTCGTAAGGAATCAGCTCCACAAACTCGTCGGTGGGCCGCGTTCCAAAACGATCAAGCCACCGCATCATCGCCCCGGGACCCGCATTGTATGAGCCCGCAGACAGCGGCATCTGCTGGCGAAATTTTTTGAACAGCGAGCCGATGTATGTGGCGCCCAAGCGCACGTTCGGCTCAGGCAAAAGCAAATCCTCGTCGCTGTAAGGTTGGTTCATCAGCTGCGCCACTTTGCGGCTCGTGGGCGGAATCATTTGCAACAGGCCGCGTGCGTCCGCGTATGAGATCACGCGCGGATCGAAACCAGATTCCTTATGCATGATCGCATGCAAATAATGTTCAGGGTTGCCAGCGGGCGGTCCATATTTTTTAACAAGGTCAGGGTACGCAAGCGGATAAATGGCTTCCCACACCAAGCGCACATCCCCTTGCGGCCTGTATGCCAAAGCATCGCTGCCAAACAGATCTGCCAGTCGATATGATTTCGCCCAAACACCCGCGGCGTTCGACCGTGTGATGACAGCCATCAAACCTTTGGCGCGGCCCAAGCGCTTGAGCAGCGCCGTGGCGGCGCGTTCAATCTCATAGCCGGCGTCTTCATGCAGTTGCACAGCCAACAACTCATCCACGCGCAGCAAAGCGGGATCCCGCAAGGCCTTGGCATCAAGTGGCGCCACATTCGCTTTGCCAACCGGCAGATGCAATGGATCGGGAAGCTTTTGCTCGCGCAAGCGCGCGGTCGCCAAAAGCCCATACCAACGCAAGGGCTGCTCGGTGCCCAGTTGCGTGTAAAGCGCATTGGCTTCGGTTTGTCGTGCAAGGCGCTCAAAGATGCGCGCCCGCCAGTAGGTTACACGATCGGCGGGCCACAAACGTTGCTTGCCACCCTTTTGCGCGATGGCTGCAAAGGCCGCGAGATCGCGAAGGGCGCCGGTCAAGTCGTTGGCAAAGTACGCACCCATTGCCAAATACCAAGCGGCGTCGATCGCAAACGGTGAGCGCGCAAAGCGGTTCACGGTTTCGCGCAAAGCGGGGCGAGCGGCGGCAAAGCGACCTTGATTGAAATCGAGCCACCCCGCCAGAAACTGCGCTTCTGCCGTGAAGCTGGATTTCGGATAACGTTGCACAAACCGCAGGTAACCGGCGATGGCTTCGTCATCTCGATCCGCGCGAGACAAAGCGCGCGCCCCATGAAAGGCCGCCCAAACGGCCTCTTTTTCGGGCAAAAGCGGCACCGCTTGGTAAAGCAAGCGTGAAGCGCCTGCATAGTCGGTGCGCGAACGGTATTTGGCCTGGCCCAAAACGAAGTCGCGCAGGGCCGCTTCTTGCGGCGTCAAACCTTGCTGCAAAGCCTCGAGCTCAGCGATGGCGGTGCTCCACTGGTGCTGATCCGAAAGCCGCCGGGCGCGAGCGATCCGCAACGAGGCGGGCAGGGCGGAAGCAGCCATATCAGTGTCGGCCGGTTTGGCGGTAAGCGCCTGCAAGCGTGTTTGCGCTTCCTTGGCCAAAGCGTGTGTTGCAAAGTGAACAACAACGGATCCGAAGGCGGCACGCGCTGTGGCGGTGTCTTTGTTGGCGAGCGCCGCGGTCCCAACACGCATCCACGCGCGCGCGGCTTCAGTGCTAGGGGTTTTGGCTTTCAGCAACACCTGGTATTCGGCCACGGCTGCCGGCGTGCGTTGGGCGTCCCACAAAGCATCGGCCACGCGCCACCGCGCGATCGTGGCAAAGCGCGACTCCCGGATATGGCTGACCGTTTTATACAACGACAACGCTTCGTCGAAGGCGCGCGTCGCGAGCAAGGCTTCGGCAAGATAGAACTGCGCGTAATCGTCATTGTTCAGATGGCGTGCATGCGCGCGTCGCAGCTCCTTGATCGCTTCGTCGTAAGCCCCCGCGCGGAAGGCGCGCACGCCGGCGCCTAGAGCGAGCGCGTCTGCCAAGACTGGCGGCTGGGAGGGTGCAGGCGATGCCGCAGCAAGTACAAGAGCGAAAGGAACGACAGCCAAACACATGCGAACTCCGGGTGCGGCCACGAATGTCACGTGGGATGGCAAGACTAGCGCGCGTTTGCGCGACGCCAAAGAATGCTCACGCCTTCACTTTTCACGCAACAAACTGGCATTCGTCGTCGATGCCTTTCCTTGAGCGGAACCGGTTGCCGGGCGCCGCTTTTTAGGAGATACCTGCGGGACAAGCTTGGAGCTGTACCGCGCATCTAGCGGTAGGAGAACACGAACATGGCAAGCGTAAACAAAGTCATCTTGATTGGTAACCTGGGGGCCGACCCCGAGCTGCGTTACACGCCCAATGGAAACCGGGCGGTGTGCAGTTTGCGAATCGCCACCAGCGATGTCTTCAAAGACAAAACGGGGGCAAACCAAGAGCGCACCGAATGGCACCGCGTGACGGTGTGGGGCGATCAGGCAGAAAACTGCAACAAATACCTGTCGAAGGGGCGTTCCGTTTACGTGGAGGGACGTTTGCAAACGCGGTCGTGGGACGACAAAGACGGCAACAAGCGCTACTCCACGGACGTGGTCGCCGAACGCGTGAAGTTTTTGGGTGGCGGCGGTGGCGCGGCGGGCGGCGGTGCACCCGGTGGCGGCGGCGGGAAGAAGTGGGGCCCAGACAGTGGCGGCGGGGCTACCGACGACTTCGCCGGCTCGAGCGGCGACATGGGCATGCCTCCTGGCGACGACGACATTCCATTCTAGGCGGTTATGGCCATCGGCCGGGCGGATCGGACCTCACCTGCGCTTACAGAGGCGCACAAAGTTCGGTCCGCCAGTGGGCCGACAAGCGCCGTGATCACACACGGATCGACGTAAAGGACCCGCAATCGACACATGGATCCTTGCCGGATGGGGTGCCTCTGGGGTCCAATGCAGCATTCAAGGGGGACGAATGCAGTATCGATTTCAGGGCCGCCGCAGCGGCTTGTTGTGCTTGTTAGGTGGGCTTGTGGTGGGGGCGGTTGGCTGTGATGGCAGCGGCAGCTCGGGCCAGGGGTCAGGCGACGCCGGCCTCGATGGGGGTGCCCGTGAAGGCGGCACCAACATCGGGCTGGATGGCCCGAAAAACACGAACCCAGACACGCGCATTCAGCGCACCGAGCCTGTGATCTCGGAGCTGCTCAAGAAGCTGCCGATCACGGGCAAAGTGGCCCTTGTGGGGACCGGGCTGACGAGTTGCACGAACCAAGAGCCCGCGCCGGGCGACCGTTGGTGCGCTTTCTCGCGCGACGTGGAACTGGGCAAATCCGACTTGTGGGTCATCAACATTTCGGCGGTGACCGCCGGCACGCCGGTGCAGTGCACTGGCGCTGACCCGAACTGCTTGAAGCTGACGCCAAACCTTTGGACGGGGACGCCGTCCGTGGGTCCAACGCATCCTTACGCGCATGCGTTCGATGGCGACACGCTGATCTTCCATGCTGACGCGACCTCCGCCTCGACCGAACTTTACCAAGGTCCCATCTACGCGTGGCGCCCAGGCTGGCCCAAGGCTCGCAAGATCTCCAGCAACAAAGGCATCACCTGCGCCGGCCACTTCCAAGGTCAGGTGGCCTTGTGCTTGGACAACATCGAACCTGACGAGAGCAAACCCCTTGAATTCGACCTGCTCGCGGGGCCGCTGCCGACGGTGGAAAACGGACAGTTGCCGCGCGTTGATCGCATCTTTCCTTCGCGCTCCAACGACGTCTCAAAGTGGCGCGCGGGTTTCAACCGCGATGGCTCGCAATTCTGCTACTCCACGGGACGGACCCCCACAGACGCCGAAAACCTGTGGTGCTTCGCCACCGCCAACTTGCCCGCGAGCGCCGTGGTTTCCGGCACGCGCACAACGCCACCCTTGCTCGCCGATGCGGCGAGGTGGGCGTTCGCACGCGATACACAGAAGCTTTACTACCTCAAGGGTTTTAACTACAGCGACCAGGGCAACCCGAACGGCACCTTGACGATGGTGGATTATCCCTCGGCCGTGAACCCAGTGACTTTGGCCAACAACGTGGGCGCGTTCCTGTTGCTGTCGGATGGCTCCGACGCTGACAAAGGCCTAGGCATCTTCGCCGACGTGACCCAAAACAAGGGCACGTTGCGCTTTATTCGTGATCGCAACGCTCCCGCGAATTTCGTAACGATCGCCACCGGCATCGCCAGTGCGTCGGTCTCGCAAGACCTGCGCTACACGTACTTCAGCCAGAACGTGAACGAGCAAACCGGTCTTGCCGACGCCTACGTGGCGCGTAACAACGAAGCCACAAAAGACACAACCGCGCCCCGATGCGCGCTGCAGATCAGCAGCACCACAGACTTGTACGGCTCGCCCTTCCTCGACAAGGCCGGCCTCGTTTTCTGGGTGGACGACGTGGATCCCAATGTTCTTGTCGGCAAGGGCATGGTGGCCAACCCCGCGGATTGTTCGAACAAAACCCAGTACGCCAAGGACATCGACTTTTGGTTCACGGTCAACGACGAAGGCGTCATCTACAGCGATGACACCGACATCGATATCGTTTCCTTGCGGTATGTGCGGGTGCCGGACGGCAAAACGTGGCCCTCGGGTGGGGCGGGCTTGCCTTTGCAAAAGCAAGCGTCCCGCATCTACAGCATGACCCTCCCCAAGTACGACACCTTGATCATCCAGATCGACCAAGGGTTCGCCTCTGATGGCATCTACTACGCGAAGCTGCCGTTTGGAGGCCCCGTGACAACGCCGGACGCGGGCGCCCCCGATACGGGCGTCGACGCCCAGTAAGCCAAGGCTCGGGCTTGACGCCCGCCGCCGACCAGCCCCCACAGGTAACCCCTGCTGGGGGCTTTTCTTTTGGAGTGTTTTGCGGAAACAGCCGTTTACGCCTTAAACTAGTCCGTTGTGCGTTTGCTTTTGGCCCTCATAGCCGGAGTTCTTCCGGTCATTTTACCGCTGCCCGGGGGAGGCAGCGGCAAGGTCGAGGAGCACTTTGCGGGAATTGCTGGCTTTCGGTCGTCGGTTTCGTTCGTCGACGCAGACAACAACGCGGACAGCAAA
This sequence comes from Deltaproteobacteria bacterium, assembly GCA_033763315.1. GTDB lineage: Bacteria > Myxococcota_A > Polyangia > Fen-1088 > Fen-1088 > JAGTJU01. The sequence continues at coordinate 59,442 of JANRKS010000001.1, read as the reverse complement.
GATGGGGTGCCCGCTTTCTCATCGCGTTTGTTCCCGCGCTTTCTCAAGCGCAAGGCACTGCTCAACTCACCGCCCAGCGTGAATGCCACCGCGCTTAACCCCGCGGGCGACGCGCACGAAATCCTTCTGACGTTCGACGACGGCCCCGATCTGTCAACGACGCCCTTGGTACTGGAAGAGTTGGATCGACGCGGCCTCAAGGCAGTGTTTTTCGTCAATGGCCGCAGCTTGATGGGCGACAAGCCAGCCGATCGCGCTCGTCGGCATCTGCTGCGTAAACTGGCGACGCATGGACACTTGGTGGGCAACCACTCACTCACGCACCAAGAGTTGTGTGCCGATCATGCTTCGATTCCCCACGAGATCGATGGCAACGCCGAGATGATCGCAGCGATCACGGGCGTGTATCCCATGCTGTTTCGCGCGCCTTATGGTGGCACGTGTGCGCCCTTGGAAAAGGCGCTTGCCGAGCGCGGGCTTACGAACGTGGGTTGGAACGTCGATCCACAAGAGTGGAAGGTGCAGGACGCCGACGAGACCGTGGCCATCGCCATTGGGCAACTGCAGAGCCTTAAGGGCCGCGGCATTTTGTTGCTGCATGACACGCACCCTTCCACCGCCCGCGCGTTGCCTCGGCTGCTCGATTGGGTGCAGGAGCACAACCGCAAGGTTGCCTCCGCCACAACGATGGTGCCAACGGCAAAACAAAAGCCCCGCCTGCCCTTCCGGATTGTGGATTACACCGTTTTGCTGGCGCCGCACACGTTGCCGGAGCTGCCCATGTTTGATGTGATGGCTTCCGCCTTCGGCCTGCAGGCAGACGCGTTCGCGACAACCGCGGCCGCGGCTCCGTAAACGCATGCCACCATTCTTGATCCGCGCCGTAGTGCCGAGCGATGTGGATTCGCTTTATGCCGTATCCAAGCACCTCGACTCCGTAAACCTACCGCACGACAAAGACCGCCTTCACCAGATCGCCGAGCGTTCGATGCGTTCGTTTGCGGGCAAGGTCGAAGCCGCAAAGCGCGAATTTATGTTCGTGTTGCACGCCGAGGATGAGCCCATGAACGTCCTTGGCTGCGCCATGATCTTCGCGCAGCACGGGTCGCGCCGCGCGCCGCACATCTTCTTCGAGGTGGGCAAAGAAGAACGTTACAGCGAAACTTTGGATCGCCTGTTTGTGCACACCATCTTGCGCATCGGCTACGACTATCAAGGCGTCACAGAAATTGGCGGCTTGGTGCTGCAGCCGCAAGCACGCGGCCACGCAGCCAAGCTCGGCAAACAATTGTCGTTCGTGCGCTTCTTGTTCATGGCGATGCGACGAAGCGATTTTAAAGATGAGATCGTATCCGAGTTGATGCCGCCGCTTGAGCCCGATGGGCGCAGCTTATTGTGGGAAAGCTTGGGGCGACGTTTTACGGGCTTGTCGTATCAAGAGGCCGATCAGCTGTCGCGCGAGAACAAAGAGTTCATCCGCACATTATTTCCGCAGGGCCCCATCTACGCATCGCTGCTGCCACCTGAGGCGCAAGCGATGATCGGGCAGGTGGGACCAAAGACCAAAGGCGTGGAACACATGCTGCGCGGCATCGGCTTTGAGTACGCAAGCCGCATCGATCCTTTTGATGGTGGCCCACACTTTCATGCCAAGACGGATGAAGTGACGCTCGTGACCCAGGCGCGGCGCCTTATGGTGCACGATGTGGCGCCGTTGCCAGCCCGCGTGACTCCCGTCGCGGGTCTCGTGGCTGTGGCCGTGGATGAGCCGCCTTACTTTGTGGCTCGCATGGCCAAGGTGGCCATCGTCTCGGGGCATTTGGTTGTGACACCCGAGCTGGCGCAAAGTTTGAACCTCAGCCCCGGCAGCGAAGTGGGCTTTCTTCCCAGCGAGTAAGCTTGACCGCTCATGAAACCCACGGCGGCGGGCAAGGCTGCTAAACTCGGCGCCTCATGGCCGCCACCGTATTCATCGTTGACGATGAGAAAAACATTCGCCGCACCGTTCGTATGGTGCTTGAAGGCGAAGGCTACGCGGTGGAGGAAGCGAGCAGTGGCGAAGAAGCGCTGGCGCGGCTGCCCGATGTAGCACCCGACGTTGTGCTGCTTGATGTTCAGTTGCCCGGCATCTCAGGGCTTGAAGTGTTGGAAGCCATCGTCAAGCCTGGCGCCTTTGCCACGCGCCCGAGCGTGCTGATGATCTCCGGCCACGGCACTTTGGCCGATGCCGTGCGCGCCGTGAAGACAGGCGCCTATGATTTTCTCGACAAGCCCTTGGACCGCGATCGCTTGATCGTGACCCTGCGCAACGCTTTAGAGCGGCACGCCATGGCGATGGAGGTGGAAGGCCTGCGCGCGCTTACCCACGGGCGCTGGGAGATGGTGGGCCAAAGCCCCGGCATGACGGCGTTGTTTGCGCAAATCTCGAAGGTGGCACCCACACGCACGCGCGTGCTGATCACGGGTGAGTCCGGCACAGGAAAAGAATTGATCGCGCGCGCCGTGCACCGTGAAAGCCCCCTGCGCGACAAGCCGTTTGTGAAAGTGAATTGTGCCGCGATTCCACCCGAGCTCATCGAATCGGAATTGTTTGGCCACGAGCGGGGAGCGTTCACGGGAGCAAGCCAACGCAAAAAGGGCTTGTTCGAACAAGCCGATGGCGGCACCATCTTCTTAGATGAAATCGGCGACATGAGCCTGTCTGCGCAGGCCAAGGTGTTGCGTGTGTTGCAGTCGGGCGAGTTTACGCGCGTGGGCGGCGAACAAACCTTGCGCGTGGACGTTCGCGTGTTGGCGGCCACCAACCGTGATCTACAGGCCGGCGTGGCTACGGGTCAGTTCCGCGAAGATCTGTATTTTCGCCTGAACGTCGTTCCGCTCAAAGCGCCGCCATTGCGTGATCGCGCCGAAGACGTGCCGATGTTGGCGCGTTCATTTGTAGAGCAGATTTGCCAAGAAAACGGCCTGCGCACAAAACCGATATCCGAAGAAGCGGTGCGCATCTTGTCGCATTACCCATGGCCGGGAAACGTGCGCGAGCTGCGCAACGTGATGGAACGTCTGGTGATCCTCTCTGAGGACACCATCGGCGTGGGCGATCTGCCGGAAGAAATCGTCGCTGAGGCGATGCGGCCGCAAGCGCCGCTGCCCACGCACATCACGGGCCTCGAGTTGCCGGCCGAAGCGCGCGCGCTGCCATTGCGGGAGTTCCGTGATTTGATGGAGAAGCAATACATCAAGGCCAAGTTGGAAGACAACGCGTGGAACATTTCGCGCACGGCCACGCAGCTTGGAATCGAGCGCACCAACTTACACAAAAAGATGCGCACACTCGGCCTGCACCGCGATGGCGCCGAGGGATAAGCTCATGGAAGAAACGCACGCAGACAAGACGTCACACAACTGGATTCGGATCGCGGGCCTTGTGGGTGGCGTGGGTGTGGCGTTGGGGGCATTCGGCGCCCACGGCTTAAAGGATCGAATCACGCCGCCGCTGCTTGAGGTTTACCGCACCGGCGTGCTTTATCACTTGCTGCACGCGGTGGCCCTGCTGGGCGTGGCGGTGGCGGGGCGGCGTTTAAAATTGGGCCACGTCACGCGCTGGGCGTTCTTGGGTGGGGTGTTGGTGTTCAGCGGCACGCTCTACACGTTGGCGTTAACGGGGATCGGGTGGCTGGGCGCCATCACCCCGGTGGGCGGCTTGGCTTTCATCGTGGGATGGGCGGCCTTGTTTGTGGGCGGCATCAACCAGAACTTTGCCACGGGCGGAAGCCGTGGTACCCAATAGCCATGGCGACTTCAAAGACCAAAGGCAGCAAGAGCCAGGTGACCGCCGCTTCGGCCCGCAAAGCGAAGCCCAGCCGTACCGCGCGTCCGACGAAGACCAGCGCCAAACCACCGGCCAAGGTGATACCCAAAGGGGCTGCCAAAGCCGCGGCCAAACCCGCTGTGCCGAAAGCCAGCAAAGCCAATGGCAAATCCAGCGACCACAGAGCGTCCGCTGAAGCCGCCGCCAAACTTGCCAACTTCAACGCCGTCACGGCCACGTGCAAGCGAGTCGAGGCCTTGTTGTCGAAGAGCTCCGCCTACCGCAAGGTTGATGCCGGTCTTTATGTCATCAAGCAAGGATCAAGCTTGGTGATGATCAGTGTGCACCAGTGGAAAGGCAAGCACGTGGTCATCCGCTTGACCGCACAGTTGGTCAAGGGCGTGAGCATGGAGGTGCCATTGGCACTTGAGCTGCTTGAGCTCAACGCGGCCATGCGCTTCGGCGCTTTCGCTTTCATTCCGAAGGGCAACGTGGTGGTGTTGTGCCACACCCTGCTTGAACGCGACGTCGCCGACGCCCGCGAGTTCTTGGACACGTTGGCTGACTTTGCCATCGTTGCCGACGAATACGACGACCGCATCGCCGCCCGTTACGGTGGCTCGACCATGCAAGACCTTTTAGAAGAAGCCACGATGGACCACATCCGTGAAGGCTACGAAAAGAAGGACTTCCTGGCGTAGCCTCCGCGGTGTGCGCAACGTTCACTTCGTGGGCGTTGCCACCAGGGCCATCCATGGCTGACCGGGCAGCGTCACGCTGAACTTGCCCTTATGCACGCCCGGAATCGGCGTGCGGGTCATGTTCCAGGTGTCCAGGATCTCAAAACGCCACGTGGCCGTTTTGAGCGATGGCTCATCTTTGACCAATTGGTCCGTCATGAACGACGTGAATATAGACGGCTGATGATTGCCAAAGTAGATGACGTAACGGTTGCCTTGCTTGGCGGCAGGCGTGCGGTCAAAAGGCCACTGGTCTGGCAGCGGCGAAAGGCCACCGGCTTCTTCGATGAACTTACGCAAAAAGGCGATGCGTGAGGGGCTTTGCCCGCGCAGTTCACCACCACGAGCCCACCACAAGACCTCGTCGGGCGCCACGTACGTCTCCCCGTGCCCCACAAAGCCACCTGACACAAAACCAACCCAGAACCGGTGCGTGAGCTCTTGCGGCGTGATGTTGCCCCAGGGCGCTTCGATGTTGCCTTCGTACTCGCATTCGTCGTCGACCGCCGGCTTGCCATACTCCTTGCGCCAGGCATAAAGGCGCCTCACGTCTGGGTGTTGAACGCTTGTGTGTGAGATGGGCGCGCGGTGGTGGTCGAAGAATTTGGTGCCGTTGTGGATCGACGCCAAATGCCGGTACGGATCCTCAGCGGCAATGAGATCGAACAAGCGATTCCAATCCTCAACCGTTCTCCGCTTTACGAAGTCCCATTCGTTGGCCATCGACCACCACACGTTGTGAAAGGACGACAAGCGCGCCAACAAATAGCTGAGATAGCGTTCGTCGTTCTCGCGGCCCATGCGATCAAAACCCCAGTGGTTTTCGTCGTACGGATGGAACAGGATCAAGTCCACTTCGATGCCCAGCGCTGCCAACCGATCGATCTGTTTTTCTAGGTGCTGGTAAAACTCCGGGTTGGGCCGGGCGTAGTCGAAACGTCCTTGCCCATCGCCCACAAACGGAGGGCGGGGGGGCTCGACGTGGTTGTAGCTGTACCACTTGGGGAACACGCACAAGCGAACCTTGTTAAAGGGCGCTTTGGCCAACGAAGCGATGGTTCGCTCTAGCAACGGGTCCTCTTGGTGCACCATCGCGTAGATTGTGGTGCCCACGGGCACGTAAGCGGCGCCGCTGGCATAGGCGAAACTGAACGAGTCTTTCACAACGACCGGTCCGGGGTTGCCCTTGCGAGGCGCCACGGCGTTGAAGCTGCCCGTTTGGTTGTTCAGCGCCGCGACGTTGCTGCGGGTGACATAGCGCCACGCACCTTGCCTCTGCGGCATGAACCGCACGCGGTAGGTTCCGCCGTTATCGTAAAAGCCTTTGACGGTGACGCTGGTTTTGCCTTGGGTGAAAACGGCGGACAACTGCACATCCGCAAACGGGTTTCCTTCGGCTGGGCCGGGCAAGGTGACCTCGAACCGGTCCCACTGAGCGACATTTGCGGGGGCCGCGGCCGCGGTGGCAACCACCGGGATCGTTGTGAAAAGAAGAACGACGAGCGCGAAGCGAAGGCGTGTCATACGGCAGTCTTAAACGACTGCTGAATAACTAGCAAATGGCGCATTAATATTCAGAACCAAACTGTCGCGCGGATCACTCCACGACGCCCACCACGCCGCCCTTGCGACGGGCGGCCTCCACCGCTTGCTTGAGCCGCTCGAAGATCTCGCGGCTGGCGGGCATGCCCCACAGATCCAGATCAGGAGACGATGGATCCTGCGTCACCACGTGAATGCGGGCCAACTTCAACAATCGATCTGCCACCGTTTGTTGGTAGGTGAGATCGCGCACTTTCCACAACTGCACCGTCTCCACACGCTTGCCCACGATGCCCGATTCCACGTCGATGGCCGTTGTGGTGATGCGGAATTGAACGAAGCGGCCCAGCCACAACGCCAGCGCCCACGCCAAGCCGCCCGCGGCCAACACCCCTCCCGCGATGAAACCAACCTCATTGGTTTGATCGAACGCGCGCGGCACCACAAAGCAAGCGGCGATGCCGGCGATCACCAACAGCCCAGCGCCCACGTGCGCGGCCATCTGGGCTTTCCACGACGGGCTACCGTGAAACAATTCGCGGGGCGGGCCCTCGTTCTGCGCGCGTGGGGCGATCTGCGGCGCTTCGTTGAGCATTGATCCGCAGAACCGGCACTTGATGGCGGCGTCCTGGATCTCTTCGGCGCAGAACGGGCAAAGCTTCATGGGCGACTAGTATAGGCGGGCCCAACGAAACCGCGAGTCAGCCGGCCGACGGATCACAACCTGCCGATGTCGGGCGCACGCACCCAACCTTCAAGGCCGTTGGCCAAACGCACCCGCGTCCATCCCGCGTCTTGTTCAAGCAAACGCACGCGCAGGCCTGCGTGGACCTGAAAGTTCGTGCGGTAATTGGCATCGGCGCCTTCTTTAACTGCAACGGATTCGGGCAACACGATGCCGAACGGTATGCGGTCCAGGGCCACACGGCCGAGCAACAACAAGCCTGCAAGCAGCGCACCCAACCCCATCAAGGCGGCCGCCGCAGACCAAGGCGCGCGGCCATCGGGTGGCACGCGCAGACGCCAAAACAGAAACCAAAACGTCAGCAAATAGAAGATCACAAACAGCCACGTTTGCTCTGAGGGCGTGAGCACCGACACCACGCGAATCCACGCTGGGTCACGTTCAGCGCCCTCGATTTTATCAGTGGTACGACGACTCAACAGCTTGCGGACTTGCGCCAAATTGAAGGCGGCGTCCTCGTCTTTGGGGTTGGCGCCCAACGTGCGCTCAAACGCCCAGGCGGCGCGCCCCAGATCACCCAACCGGAAGTAAGTGACGCCCATGTTGTAGTAAAGGTCAGACGACACAACACCTTGCCGATCCAATTCGCCAAACGCGGCGGCGGCCTTATCCCAGTCACCTGCCAGGTAGGCGGCGTTGCCCTGCTTCCACGCTTCGTCTAAGACGTCGGCGCGCGCGGAGGCGGCAAGCGCGATGATGACGGCGGCGGCGGCCATGACGATGCCAAGCCGGCGTTTCATCGTGCGGCCTCCTGTTTCGTCATGCGGCTGCGCTCAAGTTGCACAATCAATTCACCGGCGCGATCTAGCGCGGTGGTCATACCATCGTCGCTGACGCTGCCAGGCGCAAAGCGGGCTTGATCGCATTCTTCCAACATCGCCGTCACTCGGTTGGCCAAGGCTTGATCAAGCCCGGCTTCGGCGAGTTTGGTGCGCAGCTCATCCATCGACAAGCCGCTGACCACGCGACCAAGTTTCGCCGATAGCAATTCGCGCAAGGTTCGATCGATTTCAATGAAGAATTCTGCTTTGCGGCCCGCAGCCAGATGTCGTTCGGCCACGGTCAAACTCTTGCGCACCTGACGGCGCATGCGACGGCCACGGCGACGTTCCGTGTCTTGCAACAAACGTTGGCGCACCTGGCTGGTGGTGAGCAACAACCCGAAGGCCGCCGGTGGCAGCAACAACAGCCACATGAACCACGGCGATCGATAAAGCGTTGTGCCGAGATCACGCCGCAAAGTGGGCTTGCTGCGAATCGGCCGCAATTCGGTTGGCAAAACGTTCTCTGTGCGGGTGGCCGCATCGTTGCCGCTGGTCGATGGCGGCGCGCTTGCGGTGGGCGCCGCATTTTCCTCGCCCACGACGGTCACTGTCAGGGCTTCGGTTTTTGCCGTGGCATACGTGCCCTTGCTGGGATCGAAATAGGCCAGCGCCACCGAGGGAACTGTGAACGTCCCGGGCTTTTGTGCCAGCAACAGCACCTCCACGGTTTTGCTGCCACTGACAGGCTCGCCTGGGTTCACTTCAAAAGTCACCTTGGGTTCATAGGCTTTGAAGCCTTCAAGGCGCGGCGGCTCAGGCGGCACCAACTTGCGCACGTTGCCTTGCCCCGAAACCAGCAACTTCAACGTCACGGGCTCGCCTACAGGCACGCGCGCCTTGTCCAACACGGCGGCGATCGAAAACGTGCCCACGGCCGCGCGATCAAAGTTGGCTGGTTGCCCCGTCTTGGGCAGCGGCATCACTTCAATGTCGAGCGGTGCGGCCTTGATGCGTTCGGTCCGCATGGTGGAGCCAAAGAAATCGATCTGAGAGATCTCGGCCTCAAGCGGCACAATCGTCAACGTTCCAGACCTCAAGGGGAAAAGCGCCCGACGCAACAGCGGGGCCACAAGGTACGCGCGGCCCTCGAACGTTTGTTGGCTCAGCGACAAACCACGTTCGTTGCCGGCGATGGGCAGATCCTCCACCCAAAAGCCATCGGTGTGCGGCTCTTTGAGGGTTTCGTACTTGTCTTGGCGCTCGGTTAGGTAAAGGTACCATTCGGCTGTGATCTGCTCGCCCACGTAGGCTTTGGTTTTGCTTGGAACGACGCGCACGAAGTTCTGCCCCCCGGACGAAGGCGGCGCGCGCCGCGGTTCCAACATGTCACGCAGGCCGCGGGGGAATCCGGGGATTGCGGGCACCTGGCGCGGCTGCGGCGCGGCCGCTTGACCGCCCATGGCCTCGGTGACCGTGATGCTGACCGGCGTGGTCTCAATGTCGCGATCGCCGATGCGCACCTTCGCGGGACCGATCTTAAACGTGCCCGTTTTCAGAGGCATCACTTCGTAACGCCACGAGTACACCACCTGCATGAGCGTGCCGCCACCGCCCATTTGAATCTGGGTGCTTTGGCTTGGGTGTTCGCCCAGAACACGAAAGTCTTTGAAATTGGGCGCGCGGTATCCCTGCGCGCGGCCTTCGTCCAAAACCAAGGTGACCTCAAACAAGAACGAGTCATCGAGCGGCACCTGCGTGCGATCCGCACGCGCCACGAACGACTGGGCGGCCGCGTGGCACAGATGGCTTGGTCCAACGGTCACACCCAGCGCCACGGCGCACACGAGCGCGGCGCGGAGGCGTTGGCAAAAGCGGAAGCACATCACAGTCATCATACGCGGGGTGGCTTGCACTACCAGTTGATTACCTTCACCAGTCTTTGACCGGTGCCCTTCGCTGCATCGCCCGCACGCGCGCCCGCTGCTGTTCGATCTGCCGTGGGCTTTGTTCAAGGCTGTCAAGGATGGCGTTGATTTCCTTCATCTCCGCGGCCGTACCCTTGGCGTCTTCTTTGTTGTCGCCTTTGTCTGGCTGGGCCGCGGCGGCGGGCGAAGGCTTGGGCTGCTGCTCGGGGGCGCCCTGAGCTTGTTCGCTTGGCTTGTCTTCTGGTTTTTCCTGCGCTGGCTCATCCGGCTTGTTTTGTTGGCCCTGGCCGTCTTCTTGCGGGTTCTGCTTTTGATCTTCGCCGGGCTTCGGCTCGTTCGGCTTGCCGTCGTCGGGCTTGTTCTCCTCGTTGGGCTTGGTGTCGTTTTGGCCAGACTTGTCCTGCCCATCCTGTGGCTTGTTGGATGGGTCGGTCTTGTCCCCATTTTTATCTTTGTTGTTGGGGTCCGATTTTTTGTCTTTGTCGTCGTTCTTGTTCTTCTCGTCTTGCTCCTTCTTCTTGCGCAAGGCGAGCTCTAGGTTCCATTTGGCGTCGTTGTTGCGCGGCTCCAGCACCAGTGATCGCTTGAACGCCTCCACCGCTTCCGAGAATTTCTCGCCCTTGATGAAGGTATTGCCCAAGTTGTAAAAGGCGCGGGCGCGCAGGCTATTGTCTTTGGATTTGGTCGCTTCCAAAAAAGCTTGTGCGGCTTCGTCGGCTTTGCCCATCGCTGACAGCGCCGTTCCCCGGTTAAACTCTGCGGCCGCGCGGGCTTGTGGGTCGGCCAAGCCATCCTCTTGCAGCGCCTTGTCATAGAGCTTCAGCGCCTCATCCACCTTGCCGCCTTGGAATTGCTTGTTGCCCTGCTCCACGTGCCGGTTGTGCGTTTGCAACAGATTCACGCCCAACATGGCGGGCAGCAAACATGTAAGCCCCACACCCAACCAAAACGTATGTGTCAGCGCTGTGCGATTCATGTGCCACGCTTCCGTTCACTCATGCAGGCTTGCCCCACCAGCAACAAGAAGGCCGGGAACAGCAGCCACTCGAACACTTCGTCATACTGCTTCACAAGGCGCGCTTCCGTTTCCGTTCGCTTGAGCCCGGCCAAAGCCGCTTCAATCATCTCCACTCCGAACTGCTTGGCATCGGCACGCAGGTATTCGCCATTCGTTTTGCTGGCGATCTGCGACAGCATGTCTTCGGCCAAACGCGACGTCACGTATTTGCCGTCTTTGTCCTTAAGGTATCCCGTCACTTTGCCGTCTTGATCCACTTGCGGGATCAGTTCACCCGAACGTGAACCCACGCCCACAGCGAAGATTTTGATACCCAAACGCGCCGCCTCCGCGGCAACCTCCAACGGTTCGCTTTCTGTGTCCTCGCCATCGGTCAACAAGAGAATCACTTGCGAACGCGTTTCACCGCCTTTGCTGCGCAGCCGTACGAGCGGTTCGATGGCGGCTTTTAACGCGCGCCCCACCGCCGTACCGCCCACCGGCATGTCGGTGGGCTGCAGATCACGCCAGAACAATTTCACGGCCGCGTAGTCGGTGGTGGGCGGATACGAAAGCGTCTCGCCTGCAAACGCGACCAAACCGATGCGGTCGCCCGCCAAGTGATCCATCAAACGCTCAAGCTCACGTTTGGCGCGTTCCAACCGTGAAGGGTAAACGTCGCGCGCCAACATCGATTTTGAAAAGTCGAGCGCGACCATGAGGTCCAAACCGCGCTGCTTTTCCAGCTTCGCACGACCCCCGGCTTGTGGCCGCGCCAACGCCATCACCACAAACATCACTGCCAGCGTCACAAACACCGCGCGCAAGATCTGGCGGGAGCGTGAAACGCTCGCGGTCATGCGCGCAATCAAGCCGGCTTCCCCTAAGCGGGCCAAGTGGCGCCGCCGACGCGTGAACGAGATCGCGAATGCCACGACAAGCAGTGGCACAAGCAGCAGCAACCAAACCACATGGGGTTCCGCCAGGCGCATCATGGCAGCCGCCCCCAACGTGAAAACCGCATGGCCAACTCAAGCAGCAAGAGGGCAAGCGCCGGCCACAAGAACCACGCGTAAAGTTCGGCGTAAAGTACGCCCCTGTCGTCCATGCGCGATTTTTCGAGCTCTTCGAGGATCGTTTGAAAGCGTTTGGCCAAGGCCGCGCGATCGGTGGCAAGGTAAGGCGTGCCGCCCGTCATCGTGGCGATTTGCTCAAGCAGTTTGGGGTTGACCGGATAGCGGTGGCCCGCTTGCGATTCGCTGGGATCGTCGGCGGAATCGCTTGAACCAGCCAAGATCGTATACACCTTAACGCCCAAGGTTTGCGCCATTTTTGCGGCTTCCACCGGCGAGATGTTGCCGGCGTTGTTGTCGCCGTCGGTCAGCAGGATCACCACCTTTGATCGCGCCTCAGACTTTCGCAGGCGTCCCAGCGCCACACCCAAACCGTTGCCGATCGCCGTGCCCTTTTCATCAACGATGCCCAGCTGCAGATCTTTGAGCATTCTCAGATAGGTGCCGTGATCTAGCGTGGGCGGAATATACGTGTAGGCTTCGCGGCCAAACAGCACGAGTCCCAACCGATCGGAAGGACGGCGCGACACGAAGTCGCGAATCACTTCTTTGGCGGCCGTTAAACGATTGGGGGCCAGGTCTCGTTCATCCATCGAGCCCGACACATCGAGCGCGACGATGATGTCGATGCCCTCAAGCTCGATGTTGTCATCAAGGCGCGTGGTTTGTGGGCGCGCCAGCGCCACCCCGCACAAAGCGACGGCGCCCACGCGAAGCAACGTGGGGGCATCGGCAAGCCGCGACACCCACCCCTTCTTTTGCACGGCGAGCTCGTGTGCGCGTGCGAAGCGCAGGGTGCCCACGCGGCTGCGACGGCGCATAAAGGCCGAAAACACCACCAGCGCGGTACCCAACACGGGCAAAGCCAACGCGTATTTGTGGGCGAAGCGAAAGCCGCCGGCGTCGCGCAACACCCACGCGTAAACGCCCACCAAGATGATGAACATCGCCGCCAAGGGAATCCAAGGCACGCGGGCCAAAGCCCGGGCGGGCGTTGCGTCTTTGATTGAAGCGTCAGCCACGGGCGTTCGCCTCCTGGGTCTGTGCAGGCGGCGGTTCGGGCACAGGTCGCGTCGTTACGACAAACTTGATGCCCGCGTCTAGGGCGGCGCGCGCTTCGTCTTCGCTGGGGGACACGCGCGCGAATTTCACCAAGTCGCATCCAGCCAGCCACCCCTCGACATCGGAGATGACAAGCGGCTTGCGTCCATGCCGGCGCAGTTCATTGAGCAGCTCGTCCGTGGTCAGCTCAAGACTATCGAATCCGTAGCGGCCGCCGAAATACTCGCGCAAGATCTCCGACAGTTCGAAGTAAAACGGTCGCATATCTTCCGTCGGGGTGAACGCGGCGCCCAGTTTTTCCAGCTTCTCCAATGCGACTTCGTGCGCGGGCCGCGGCGGCGGAACGTAGACGAACTTGGTGCGCTTGCGCCACCTTGCCAACAGCCACGAGCCGAGCAACGCCCCTAAGATCGCGGCCAAGATGGCGCCTGCCACGTAAAGCGGCCAGCGCACCTCCACTGTCACAGACACGGGTGCGGCATCGGGCTTGGGCTCGGGGTTGGGTTCATTCGAGAGCAAGCTCTTGATGGTGACCGGCAACGGGTCTGTCGAAACGCTGCGAACAGCGCCTTGTTTTGCCAAGTAGGTGAGCGACACGGCCGGGATTGTGTGCTCGCCTGGTTCAAATGCGGCGATGCGAAACGTGAATTCGCGTTGGCGCTTGCCATCACCCAAGACTTTTTCTGTGAGGCTGCGATCCACCAGCTCAAAGGGCGATAGATCCAAGTTCGCGGGCAGATTCACCGGCACACGCTCGGGCGCCACCGCGGTCACGATCAAGGTGATGGTATCGCCCACGTGCGCTTCGTTTTGCAGCACACGTGCGGCCACCGTGGGCACATCGGGATCGGCCGCGGGCGCGGCGGCGGTAGGCGGTTGCGCACGCGCGCTGACCTGCAATGCACCCATCAACCCGGCGGCCATGCACGTGGCGAGCACGAAAGCGCGCATCAGTGCCGCATCCTTCGCGCACGCGCTTCAAAGAAGGCGGTCAGCGCGGGTAGGTAGGGCCGATCGGTGCGCGCTTCAATGCCATCCAGATCCAACTTATTAAACAAGGCTTTGCGTGCGTCTTTGGCGCGCGCAACGTTTGCCGCGAACGCACGCGCTTCGGGGCCACTCGTATCGAATGTGATGATTTCACCCGTTTCAGGATCTTCAAGATCCACGAGGCCCACGTTGGGCAAGGCTTCTTCCAACGGATCAATGATCGTCACGGGCACAAGATCGTGGCGGCGCGCGGCCACGCGCAAGGGCCGCTCGTAACGATCCTGTGGCGAAAGAAAATCCGAAATCAAGAACGCCACCGCACGTCGACGCGCCACACGCCCCAAGAACTCAATACCTGATCGCAAATCCGTTCGGCGCGATTGCGGCTGGAACGTTAAGATCTCGCTGACGACGCGGAGCACGTGCTTCTTGCCCTTTTTCGGCGGCACGAAACGCTCCACTTCATCGGTGAAGATGATGAGCCCCACGCGGTCGTTGTTCTTGATCGCCGAAAATGCCACCACGGCGGCCAACTCCGCCGCCACCTCACGCTTTTCGCGGCCCACCGAACCGAACTGACCTGACGCCGACATATCCACCAGCAGCATCACCGTCATCTCGCGCTCTTCGGTGAAGAGCTTGATGTACGGCTCGTTCATGCGAGCGGAGACGTTCCAGTCGATCAAGCGGATGTCGTCGCCCGGCATGTACTGCCGCACTTCGGAGAACGCGATGCCGCTGCCTTTGAACACCGAAAGGTATTGCCCGGCCATGCGGTCGCGCACCAGACGTTGCGTGGCGATCTCGATTTTTCGGATCTTTTTAAGAACTTCGCGGGTCAGCATCAGCAGCCACTCCCATCGCCCAGTACGGGCGACGGCGCCTCATCAAGGGACTTCGATCGTCTCGAACAAACGGCGCACCACTTGTTCGGAGGTGATGTCTTCGGCTTCGGCTTCGTACGTGAGGTTCACACGGTGGCGAAGCACATCGATGCCCACCGCTTTGATGTCTTCAGGAGTCACGTAACCACGGTGTCGCAAAAACGCATGCGCGCGCGCCGCCAGATTCAAGAAGATCGAGGCGCGCGGGCTGGCGCCGAATTCGATGTAGTCGGCGAGATCCTTGAGGCCATAAGCTTTAGGATCGCGCGTGGCGTGCACCAAGTTCACGATGTAATCGCGAATTTTCTCGTCGATGTAGATCTGGCCCACAACTTGGCGCGCTTCTGTGAGCGCCGCCGGATCGGCCACGCGCGACGCTTTGGGCGCAGGCCCGCCCACGTTCGCCGTCATGCGGTCCATAATCGCGCGTTCGTCTTCCTTCGTGGGATACCCCACCTTCACCATCAACATGAAGCGATCCAGCTGCGCTTCGGGCAACGCATACGTGCCTTCTTGTTCGATGGGGTTTTGGGTGGCCATCACCAAGAACGGATCAGGCAGCGTGTGGGTGGTGTCGCCAATCGTCACTTGCCGCTCTTGCATCGATTCGAGCAGCGCCGATTGCACCTTGGCGGGGGCCCGGTTGATTTCGTCCGCCAAAACAAGGTTCGCGAACACCGGACCCTTCTTGGCGATGAATTCGCTGCGGGCTTGGTTGTAGATAACGGTGCCGATGATGTCGGCGGGGAGCAAATCGGGCGTGAACTGAATGCGCGAGAACTCAAGCCCCAACGCGTCTGCCATGGTCTTCACCGTCAGCGTCTTGGCCAACCCGGGAACACCTTCAAGCAGCACGTGGCCGCCGGTCAGCAGGCCCACCAAGATGCGGTCGATCATCAGCTTCTGACCCACAATCACCTTGCCCACCTCGTGGGCCAGGTTGTCTACGAAGCCACAGTGTTTCTGAACCAACTCGTTGATGACGCGAACGTCCATTGTTATCCCTGGCTAGTCGTCTAAAGCCCGCGGCGGCGGCCTCCGGCGGCTTGCCGGTGGAACCTTGCGGAACGCGGACTTACAACTAACCGGAATGCAGAGTTATTTCCACATATGCCCGCCCGGTACGTCGCTTTGGCAAAGCCACCGGCGGTCGGTTGCCTAGCGGTGCTCGAACGAGCCGAGATCGGGCTTGGCATCACGGGGTTCGGCGTCGAAATCAAGCGCGGGCGCGTTCAGTGTGGAAGGCGGGTTGATGGCCGGCGATGCGGCGTTAAGCCGGTAGCTCGCGGATAAGTTCGGGGGGCCACCCGTGAATTGCGGGTCAGAAGCGATGTTGTTGGCCGTGCCAGGCTCGCCGGGCGCCAACTGGACGAGCCCAAACGTCGATACGCATTCGGGGGACATTTGGCCGACGCCTTGCCCCCGCACGTTCCCCCAAACAATGTTGTTGGCCACGGCGAGCGTGGCATCACAGCGCAACCCGGGCGCCTCAACCATGTTGCCCCGCGAGCGGTTGTTGACGATCGTGTTGTTGACGACGAGGCTCGGCTGCCGCGGGGCCAACCTGGCACCACCAAAGTTGCGCATGGCGCCCCCGTTGCCTGCAATGACGTTGTTCTTCATCTGCAAGGGCACATCGTCCACCCACACGCCGCCGTCTGCGTTGGCGTAAATGAAGTTGCGTTCCATCACCAAGCCGGCGCCGCTTGAAGCCGTAACGCCCACGCAATTGGACGGGCCTATCTGGTTGTTGATCAGCTGCAAACTGGCGTCTTTGCCCGTAACCACCACGCCCGCATCCACAGTGAAGCCCATCACAGCAACGCCGGGCCCATCCACCAACAAGGCCTGGCAACGCATGCCTCCGTGGATGACCGTGCCAGGCGTACCGTGCAGCTCCCGCGGTGCCGAAAGGCGCACGTCGTTGTGAACGCCCCCGCTCACGAAAACGTACGGTTTGGTGGTAACCAGCGCGTCGGCGATCGTGCAAAACGGCGCGGCCCGGGTGCCCGTGGGGGTGGCCGGGCAAGTCGGCGATACAAACGCGATCTGATCGTCGGTGGCACAGTGGCCATCCAGGGCGCACAAGCCTGAGGTCGCGCATTCGTTGTCCTTGCGACAAGGGCGGCAGACGCGCGAAACGGCGTCGCACACCGGCGTCGCGGCCGCAACACACGACGTGGGCAGGCATGCGCCGGGGTTGCTGCTGCCGCCGCTGCCACCGCTAGGTCCGCCACCTGCACCACCTGGGCTGCTGCCACCACCACCGCCGCCCATGCCACCGCCGGTTCCCCCTGACGTGGCATCAGGCGTCGCCAGGGCGTCCGTGCCGGCATCCGATGTGCCCCCGTCCGCGGTCAGTAAGTTGTCTGGAAAGCTCCACGACCAGCAAGCGCCGAGCAGCAGCGCTGCCATCGCCAAAGCCAATGTAGGCGGCGCGAGGGGTTTCAAAACGCCCCCTTCATCATCAGCACACCGCCGCCGGCCACGGGGGCCGCGGCAACCTGGGTGGTTTCAGCCGTCGCGGGCGCCCAAAACCAAAGCCCTGCGGCCGCCGCCAAGGCCACGCCCCCGGCGCCAAGGCAGACGAGCGACGCGGTTGCCAGGCTCTCGCCCGAGTCTTTCAAGCCAGGCCGATCCGTTACAGGCGTGCTGGGATCGCGGTATGAGGCACTGCGGTTCGAGGCCATTTGCCCCGTGATCACGCCCGCGCCCACAAAAACAGCTCCTGCGGCCAACGTGGGCCAGAACCACGGCGACACCGTCGAGGCAACGGGCGCCACAGGGGGCTTCGCGGCTTGCGCCACAGCAGGAGGCGGGGGCGGCGGGGGTGCAGGAGGCGGGGCCACTTCAGTCGACGCGGGCGCCGTTGTGCGTGCGGCGGCCTGCTGGTCCATTTGGGCAACCAGAGCCTCCACCTCGGCGCGGTTGCTGGCCTGCGGGGCGCGGTCCAAATACACCCGGTAGGAAAAGGCCGCGTCTTCGAAGTGCTCCATGAAACGATGGCACTGCGCGATGTTGAACAAGAAGCCCGGCAACGGCTTGAGGCGGTAGGCCTCGGCATAAAGCGCCAAGGCCTGCTCGAATTCGCCCAGGTTAAAGTGGACCTCCGCCTTTTGAAACAGCGCGCGCGCTTGCGCTTCCGAAGACGGCGCCGCCCACGTAACCCGGGGGCGCATGGTGGGCGCCGCCAACGAACCCACGCACAAGGGCGTGAGAAGCAGAACTCGAAGGA
The DNA here is from genome assembly GCA_033763315.1 of Deltaproteobacteria bacterium. Classification (GTDB taxonomy): domain Bacteria; phylum Myxococcota_A; class Polyangia; order Fen-1088; family Fen-1088; genus JAGTJU01. The sequence goes on along the minus strand of JANRKS010000001.1, from coordinate 41,677 downwards.
AGCAACGGCTAGGGCGCACGGCTGACGCAGCTTACATCGTCCGGTGGCGGCCCGAGATCAAGGTACGAACGGATCGACCGTCAACCCCCGGGCTCCCGGGATCCGGGAGCCTCTGGGGGGCGCCCGGTGGGCTTTCTTAGGCGGGGGTGGGGTGGGCTCGGCGGCCTCAACCGCCGGAGCCGGGGGCAAAGCCGGCGCCAGTTTCACTCTCAAACTTTGGTCGCGGCCCGCGGTGGCGTCCACGCGCTGGCTGGCAAACCCCGCCAAGCGGAATTCGAACTGAAGCTGTGCCTCTTGGTTTGGCAGCGCCAGCCGCACCGGCGTTCGGCCCAAGACGGTGCCTTGCCCCACACGTCGCACTTCCGCCCCTGGCGGGTCGGACTGAAACGAAACCATGATCTGCCTGGGGGCAATGGCCGGCGGCGGTGCCTGTCGTCGCTGCAAGGATACAACCACCACGGTCGATAGCAGGAGCAGGCTTGCCGCCACAATGACGTAAGGCCGCCGCTGTTTGCCCGTGGCGGCCGCGTGCTTGACGACCTTGGCGGCCGGGATGGTCACAGGTGTTCCCGCCGCCAACGCGTCCAGCAAGGCACCAACGTCGCCAGCGGAGGCAAAGCGATCTTCAGGCTGCTTTTCTAGGCATTTATAAGCGATCGCCGCCAACTGGCGTTGCAGCGGCGTTCGCAGCCGGGACCGCGCAATCGCGGGCACGGGCATGGTCAAGTGCTTCACCAAAAACTCGCCGAAGTTGCGGCCTTCGAATGGCAAACGGCCAGACAGCAACTCGTAAAGGATCACACCCAGTGAGTACAGATCCGTTCGGTGATCCACGCGTTTGGCAGACGCCTGTTCCGGCGATGAATAGGCCGGGGTGCCAACGAATGTGCCTTCGACCGTGTGGTAAGAGCCGCGGCCGATGCCTTGGGGCGCGGGCATTGCCGGGCCGGCGCCATCCACGACTTTCGCTAGACCAAAATCGAGCAGCTTCACCACGTCCCCGCGCCCCACGAGAAACACGTTTTCAGGCTTTAGATCCCTGTGAACGAAATAGGCGCCGTGGGCGGCTGCCAGGGCGTCCGTGACCTGCCGCAAGATCGCCAACACACGCGGCCCGGGCAACGGCGCCTGCCGTAACATGGTCTGCGCCAAAGACTCCCCTTCAAGCAATTCCATCACGATGGCGTTGACCCCGTCAGCGCCGCCTTCGATCAGGTCCGTCACGTCAACAATGTTCGGGTGCTTGATGCGGTTGACGGCCTGTGCTTCTTGGAACAAGCGGCGCACGGCCCCCGGACGCGTGGCGTGTTCGCCCGTCAAAACCTTCATCGCCGCCCGACGCCCAATCTTGGTGTGCTCCACCTCGAACACACTGCCCGTGGCGCCCTGGCCCAACAGCCGCACCAAACGATAGGCTCCCACCAAATCGCCCACCTGCGGTCCGGATTGGGACGTAGGCTCAAGCGCTGGGGACACAGACGATTGTTGATCCATGCTTAGGGGGCGAATGGATCGATTGTGCCACTGGTGCCCACGCGCGTCGGCGGCGAATCCTTGGCGGGCGGCGTTTGCGGCAAAGATCGCTTGTGAACCCGCGGGGGCGCCGGTTCCGCGGGCGGCGAAGGCGCAGCCGCCGGCGGTGGCACAACCGCCGGACGTTCAGGCACCAAAGCCACGGCCACGACGCCACCGCTTTCCACCGTGAACGTTTGCACCGCGGGCACGAAGCCGGCGTGTCGAATTTGAACGCTCTGTTGGCTTCCCGGCAGCAACTGGCGCTGCAAGGGAGTGAAGCCCCACGTCTGGTGCGTGGCCACATCAATCACTTCGGCGCCGGCGGGCTGCGATTGCACCTGCACGTTCACAGCGGCGGGGCCGGGATCGGCCGGGGGGGCGGCCGCGCGCGACCGCCACGCCACCACGCCTCCCACAACGAAGAGCACCACGGCCACGGGCAAAGCCTGAGTCAGGGAGCGCATCCACCGACGACGAGGCAGCTCGTCCTCATCCCCACCTGACGGTTCGCGCAAGCCGGCCACCGGAGGCAGCGCGCCTGTTGTGGGCCGCCGGCCATCCGATAGCTTGGGCAAGCTCGACGGCGTGAGCGCGGCAAAAGCCCCTGAAACGTCGAACGGCAGCCCCACCGCCTCGGCCAAAGCCCGCGCCATTTCATAAGCGGTGCTCGGCCGATCCCATGCGTCTTTGGCGAGGCAGCGCAAAATCACAGCGTCCAACGCGGCCGGAATGTCTTTGTTGAAACGCCGCAGGCTTTGCGGCGGAGTGTGAAGCTGCGAAAGCATGACATCCGTTTGAGAGCCACCGCCAAACAGCTGGTAACCAGTCAACAACTCAAAGGCAATGCACGCCAAGCCGTACAGATCCGATCGGCCATCAATGTCTTCGCCGCGCACTTGCTCGGGCGACATGTACTCGGGGGTGCCCATCGTCAGCCCTTCCTGCGTGAGCTTGCCTCCCGCCCCCAGCTTGGCGATGCCGAAGTCCAGCACCTTCACATAGTCTTCTTTGCCATGGGCCCGCGTAAGGAAGATGTTTGCCGGCTTGAGATCGCGGTGCACGATGCCACGGCGATGGGTGACTTGCAGAGCGCCGCAGATTTGTTCCAGCACGTGCACCGCCCGCGCCACCGGCCACGGTTGCCCGGCCGATTTGGACAGCAGGTGGGCGAGATCATCACCCTCCAAATACTCCATCACCATGTACAGATCCTGCGGGTCCGCCACCAGGTCATACGTTTGCACCACGTGCGGGTGTCGGATCGTATTGACGGCGCGCGCCTCAAGGAAAAACCGATCCACAACCACTTGATCGGATCGCAGCGCGCGGTGAAGCAGCTTGATGGCAACGGTGCGGCCCAAGCGTTGGTTTTCGGCCTCGTACACCACGCCCATGCCGCCGCGACCCAAACGCCGCAAAAGACGATAGGGCCCCAACATCGCGTTGTTTTCAGACGCCGGAGCCAGAGTCAGGCCGTCGATGGGGCAGCGCAACAGCGACGCCTCCAGGCGGAAGCCACAGTTCGCGCAAAGCCGGGTGAGTGCGTATGTGGACGGTGATGTCACTTAGGCTCGTTTCGTTTTCGTCAGTTTGGCTGAGAAACTCGAACGGGGCCCGCGCTTTGCGCCCATTGGGCGCCCGTCGGCAACAGGAATGATTTGAAACGCACAGGTTCTCCCACTCAAGTCACAGTCTTATCTTGCCGAAATCAAGCCCTCGGGTGGTGGGTCTGATGCGCAAAGCGGCAAAACGCTCTACATTGGTAAGCTGATGGTTCGCTGCGCCGTTTGCGGTTGCCGGTTATCGCCACACGACCCCGTGTGCGCGACGCATGGCCCACAGCCTTTGCCTGAAGAAGGGGGACCACCTCCACCGCGCCCACCGCTGCCAGTTGTCGAGGGATACGCGGTTCAAAAGCTGCTCGGCCAAGGTGGCTTTGGCGCTGTCTACAAGGCCCAACGCGAAGCCGATGGGCTCACGGTGGCCCTCAAGTTGGCGCTGGCCGACAACCCCGCGGCTCGCAAAAGTTTGGCGCAGGAGATCTGGGCCTTGCGCACGGTGCCTGCCCCTTACGCTCCCGAATTCATCGGCGAGGGCACGGCGGCTGATGGCAGCCCGTACTTAGCACTCGAGTTCGTCAGTGCGCCTGTGCTGTCGGACGTGATGGAGCAGATGCCGGGGCATTGGACGGTGGACCGCGTCGCCTCCGTTTTCAACCCACTGCTTGAAGCGATGGCCGCCGTTCACCAGGCCGGCATCGTCCACCGCGACGTTAAACCAGAAAACTTCTTCCTTGCGGGCAGCGGCACGCAGGTCAACGTGCGTGTGTTCGACTTTGGGTTGTCAGCGCCCACCGGCCAAGCGGCGGATCCCGATTCGGCGCGCGAGGGCACACCCGAATACATGGCGCCCGAGCAAGACGCGGCAGATCTTTCGATGGATCCGCGCGCCGACGTCTATTCGTTGGGTGTTTTGCTCTACGAGATGCTCGCCGGCTGTTTACCTTTTGCAGGCACCGCCGCCGACATGCGAGAGGGCCATCGCAGCCGCCGTCCGCCGGTGTTCGCCCGCCGCGTAGGCGTCGCACAAAAGGTGGAAGCGGTTGTCTTGCAGTGTTTATCGAAGGATCGCGAGCGTCGCTTCGAGAACGCGCGCGCGCTTCTCGTAGCGCTGCGTGAGGTTTGGGACGCGCCCTTGCTGGCCACGGGTGAACACATGGCCATGACCAGTTCGCTCACGCGCGAAACGTTGGCCATGCCATCGCTGACCCCGGGGGCACCGGCAGCGCCTGCGGCGCCCAAAGCTAAAGCCGAACAGCGGCCGATGGGGCTGCTGTTCTTCAAACCTAAAGAGGGTCAGGCGGTTGGCCCCGCTGAAGCCAAACGCTTGGGCGGCGAGCTTGCCTCGGCAAGCCCGGCCTTGGGCATCGTGGTGGCATTTGATCATGAAAGTTCGGACAACCCCGTGCGTCTGGCCGCCACCGCTGCCCAACGTGCGCTCGAACTGGGGCTGTGCGATCGCGCCATCGTCGACGCGTTCAACGTCCTTATGCAAGTGCGGCCCAATGGGCAGCGTCGCTTCGTGAGTGCGGCCTTCACGCGCAAAGATCGATATCTTGCCGATACGTTTGAGGCCGGGGTTTATCTCACGCAAGCCGCGCTCGATTTGGTGCCACAGCTTGAGGCCACGTCGATGCCAGGCACTGACCTGCATCAACTGCTGCAGGCCGAGCAACGCGAACTTACGTCCGTGGGTGTTGTGCGGCACGCCTTCGTGGGACGCGACGTTGAACTTGAGCAACTGTTCGCGTCGGCCACACAAACCGCCACCAACCAAGTACCGACGATCGCCACCGTGATCGCCGAAGGCGGCATGGGAAAAAGCGAACTGGCGTCGGCCCTCGCCGCGGGCCTCACACAGAAGCTACCGCAGGCGGATGTGTGTGCGTTTCGCTGCCAAGAAGGTCTTGATGGTGGCCAAAGCCGCAACGTTGCCGATCTTTTGCGCTGGGCCTTGGGCCTGCAACGCGACGTTCCTGACGACAAAGGTCGTGCGGTGCTGTCACAGCATTTCGGTTTACCTGACGGCGATCCATCGTGGGCCGCGCCCGCGTTGGCATTGAACTGGGTGGGGCTGGATGAGCCTGATCTGAAAGACTTGTTGTCCGCCCCTGGCGCCTTACGTGCCGCGATCGCTCGCGCCACCGGCGAAGCGCTGCGTTTGGCTGCCAAGAAACGGCCGATCGTTGTGGTGGCCGACGACGCGCACCTTGCCGACGAGACGCTGCTCGATGGTCTTGAATACGCAACCTTGAAAGAGGCTCAAGCGGCGGTTTGGGTGTGCGTGCTCACGCGCCCGTCGTTGTTGATGGGCCGTCCTTTGTTAGGTGCGCGCGCCGCCACGAACCCAACGTTGAACCTCGCACCGCTGCGCAATGAGGATGCGATCTTGCTGGCGCGCATTTTATTGCAGCCCGTGGAGAACATTCCCACAGCCGCTTTGCAAAAGTTGGTGAGCCGCACGCAAGGCAACCCCCTGATGTTGGTGGAGTTGGTGCGCAGCTTGAAGCGCGACGGCGCGATCAAGCAATCGTCCAAAGGCGAGTACCGACTTGAGGTGGAAGCCATTGATCAGTTGCCAGATTCGCCCGTGGTGCAGTGGTTGGCCACGCGCGAAATTGAGGCTCTGCCGCCTGATTTGGCAGGTCACGCACGCATGGCGGCGATCTTGGGCAGCGACCTATCCGACATTGAGCTCGAAGGCGTGATCGTGTTGGCCGAAGAGGAAGGCACGCCCATCGAAACCCAGCTTGACGCAAACGTGGGCATGCGCCGCTTGGTGGACGCCAACATTTTGGTTCGCCACCGCAGTGGGCGCTTCTCCTTCCGCTACGGCGTTTTGCGCGACGCCACCTACAGCCTGGTTCCTGAAGCGAACCGGCAGATCATTCACGCGTTGGCATATCGCTTTTATTTTGCGCACTCGCAAGCGCCTGACGACGAGAAGCTGCCAAGGTTGGCTTACCACGCGGCCCGCGCAGGGCTACGCCAAGAGGCCGCCGCCCTGTTTGTGCGCTTGGGTGACAACGCCCGCCAACGGCACTCGTATCTTGATGCCTCAAACCTATATGCACAGGCACGGACGCAGATCGATCCGCAAGACACGGAACGCTTGCTTCCGGTGCTTCTGTCACACGCCACAATGCTTTTGCGCGTGGGGCAGTATGATCGCGCGCTGGCCGGCCTCACTGAGGCTTACGCCATGGCGAAACAACGCGAAGACCGAAACATGCAGTTCGAGATCGCGCTTGAGATGGCCGCGGCGGCAGATTTTCTGCACTACTACGAGCAATCGAAAGAGCGCGCCGCCGAAGCGGAGTCATTGCTGCCCGATGCAAACAATCCGCTGATGCGCGCGCGCGTTCTGATGGCCAAAGCGCGCAGCCTGTACCGCTTCAGCGATGTCGAGGGCTCCATTCCGCTTTATTACGAAAGCGCCCAACTGGCGGGCCCCCTGGGTGATGTTGGTTATGAAACGCGCGTTGATGCGTTGACGGTCCTGGGCGCCGCTTTGGGATCTTTGGGCCGGCTCGATGAAGCGCTGACCGTCCTCAACGAACTGCTTGAGATTTGCGCCAAAACGCGCGACGCCATCCATGAAGTGTCGACGCTGAACAACCTCGTTTACGTGTGGTTGCCACAGTCCAATTATCAACAGATCCGCGTCGATTTCGAGAAGGCGCTGCGTCTGGCGCGCGAGAACTGTTTTTCGTCGCTTGAATCCAACCTCATCCACAACCTGGCCGAGGTGTCACTGGTGTCGGGCGATCTTGAGGCGGCGCTGCGATACGCCGCACAAAACACGGCGCTGTCGGACCGCATGTCTGGCGTCAGCCCGTATCCTTCGCTTTTGATGGCGTTGCTTAGCGCACGGGCGAAAATCGCCATGGGCGATGAAGAAGGGGCACGCGCTTTCTTGCAGGAAGCACAGCGCCGCATGGACGCCGCCAAAGGCACGCCAAACGAGTTGCATTACATGCCGTCCGACGCGGTGCTTTTTGATGCCGTCGACCTCGCCACCCGCGATGCCACGGATGAGGAGTGGGACGCCGTGCTCGCTCGCTCCAAGGAGTTCTCGGTGCAGCTCGAACCGATGGAAGTCTGGGCCATCCGCGCCATGGCGGCGGCACGCCGCAAACGCCCCGACGTGGCAAGGCAGGCCCTTGATCACGCGCTCAAGCTGGCCGAGATCACACCCACCCCCATGCAGAGCCAACTGCAAACGTGGCGCGACAACCTGGCCGATGCCTGAATTTGGGCCGGCCAAGGCGCCAAAGTTGCACTACGCTACCGCCCCATGCTGTCTCATGTGGTGATTTTCTGGACAAAGCCCGGCGTGCCCAACGCGGCTGAAAACATTTTGGCGGGGATGCGCGGATACTTGGCGCCCATCCCAGGGGTCTCCGTGTTTCACGCGGGCAAGATGGTGCCAAGCGATCGACCGGTGGTGGACCAAAGCTACCAAGTGGGCTTGTACATCCAGGTCGCCGACAAGGCAGCCGAAATCGCTTATCAAAAGCACCCGTTGCACATCGAATTTATAGAAAAAGCGCTCAAGCCAAACTACGAGCGCGTGGTCGTTTACGACTTCGCCGACTAGCCGCGCGAGCCCCGCCTGCGGTTGCGCCGCTTCCTAAAGCGCCGTCCTCGAACTGTCGAGGAATTAGGCGGATTTGTGGGAGGACGGCAGCAACCTATGATCGAAGTACGAGGCCTTACCAAGTACTATGGTGACCACGCGGCCATTCGGCAGCTTGATTTCGACATCGCGTCGGGTGAAGTGATTGGTTTTCTCGGGCTCAACGGCGCCGGGAAAACCACCACGCTTAAGATCCTCAGCTGCATCTTGCTGCCCACGGCAGGCACGGTGGTTGTGGACGGTGTGGACGCCCTATCGAACCCGCACGAGATCCGCAAGCGCATCGGGTTCTTGCCGGATACGCCACCGCTTTACAACGAGATGACGGTGGGCGAATACCTGACGTTTGCGGCCCGCGTGCGCGGCGTGGCGCGAAGAGGCACCGCATCCGCCGTGGCCGCGGCCGAGGAAAAAACAGGCCTCGTACACAAGCACAAAGAACTCGTGGGGCGGCTTTCGCACGGTTACCGGCAGCGCGTGGGCGTGGCGCAAGCGCTGGTGCACAACCCCGCGCTGCTGATCCTTGATGAACCCACCAGCGGGTTGGACCCGCTGCAGATCGTCGAGATGCGCAACCTCATCAAAGGGTTGCGCGGTCAACACACGCTGCTGATTTCCAGCCACATTTTGGCGGAGATCTCGCAGACCTGCGATCGGCTGCTCGTCATTCAAGCCGGCGAGATCGTGCGCCAAGGCACCGAAGAGCAGCTGGCCACGTCCATGGGCACACGGGTCGACGTGGAGATTGATCTTGAAGGGGATACGGCACAAGTTGTGGAGAAGCTGCGCGCTTTGCCCCTGGTTCTAAACGTGGCCACGGGCCCGCAACAAGATAGCCTGGCCCGGCTCGTCGTGACCACCGACGGTGACCACCGGCCTGAGCTCGTGGCGGCCGTGGTGGCGGCGGGTGGGCGCGTGATGCGTGTTGAACGCGGACGCGCACGCTTGGAGAAGATCTTCTTGGAGTTGACCAAGAAGAAGGAGAGCGCGGGGACCCAGGAAGGGATGCTGTCATGAACAACGTCTTGACGATTGCGGGGCGAGATCTAGGCGCCTACTTCCGTACGCTCAGCGGCTATGTGATTTTCGCGCTGGTGCTGATGATCGACGGCCTGCTGTTCAACGCCTTTGCGCTGGGCGAACCCGATCGTCGTTCGGCGGATGTGCTAACGAAGTTCTTCTATTTCTCAAGCGGCACCACCATGGTGGCCAGCGTGTTGATCTCGATGCGCTTGCTGGCCGAAGAGAAGCAAACGGGCACCTTGGTGCTGTTGACGTCGTCGCCCTTGCGCGACCGCGACATCATCTTGGGCAAGTACCTATCCGGCGTAACGTTTATGTCGATGATGACGTTGGCCACGGTTTACATGCCGCTGCTGATCTTGGTTCACGGCAAAATTTCCTGGGGGCATCTGTTTTCGGGCTACCTCGGGCTGCTGTTGTTAGGCGGCGCCACACTGGCGATCGGCACTTTGGGATCCACTTTGGCGCGCACCCAAGTGCTGGCGGCCATCATCTCGGGTGTGATGGTGGTTCTGCTCTTAACGTGCTGGCTGCTCACGCGTGTCACCGATTATCCAATCAATGAGGTGGTGCTGGAAATGGCGCTTTACCACCGACACTTCACAAGTTTCACTTTAGGCATCGTGCGTATCGCTGACGTCCTCTATTACGGCATGGTCAGCTACGTCGCCTTGTTCTTGGCGATTCGCTCTTTGGAGGCGCGACGATGGCGATGATTGCACCCACAAACAAAGCCCATTCGCCCACGCTCTCAATTGGCTACGGCGGCGGCATGTTCCTTGTGTTCGTTGGGCAGCGCGTGCTGTCCGTGGGCGCGTTGGCATGGACGTTGACGGCGCTTGGATGCTTGAGCGTGTTCGGGGCAGCCGCCATGCGCTTTGTGTCGCTGCGCAAATCCGCCACGGGCGATCGCACAGGCCAACGCGCGTTGTTCGCGCTTTACGCCATGGGCTCAGTGGCCCTGCTGGCGTATCTGCTCACTTCAGATCTGCTGATGCTGACGCTGGGCACCTCACTGGACCGGCACGCGCCTGCCGTGCATTCAGCGTTGCGCACGTTGTGGCCCGCGCTGTGGCTCGTGGGCGCGCTGCCAGTTGTTTTCGTTGAACTGGCGTATGCATCGATGCGAAGGGCGCCTGTCTTCGAGCAAGGCCGGCTCACCACGTCGTTGCTCTCGGGCCTGGGCATGGCGTTCGCCTTGGTGTTCGCCTTCGCCTCGGTGTATGCGGCCAATCTCGACGACACCCGATACGACCTTTCCTACTTTCGCACATCAAAACCGGGTGAATCGACGCTGAAAATAGTGTCTGCCCTTGATCAGCAGATGACCATCACCACCTTCTTCCCGGCCACAAGCGATGTGGGCCAAGAGGTTGACGGTTACATGAGCGAACTCAAAGGCAAGTCCCCATTTTTGAAGATCGATCAACTGGATCACGCGCTTGATCCTGGTCGCGGACGTGAATTGGGTGTCACGGGCAACGGGGTCATCGTGTTTACGCGCGGCACATTGCGACGCCAGCTGGCGTTGCCGTTGGAAACAGAGCGCGCGCGTGTGGAGCTGCGCAAGTTGGACGAAAGTGTGAATTCGACACTGCTCAACATCACGCGCCCGGCGCGTCGCGTGTACTTCACGCAGGGTCACGGCGAGCGTGTGTTCAAGCCGGTCAACGAAACCGATCGCCGCAGCATCTTGACCACGATCAAGCAAAGCCTGACGGATCAAGGCATCGAAGTGCTTGAATTTAGCATCGCGCACGGCTTGGGGGCCGAAGTGCCCACAGACGCCTTGGCCGTACTGGTGATCGGCCCACAGAAACCCTTCTTGCCCGAGGAAGTTGGCTCCCTCGTCCGTTACGTCAAGAATCATGGTGGCAGCTTGATGGTGGCTTTGGATCCCGAGGCCGGCCAAGATTTCGGCGCTTTGCTCAACCCGTTCGGCGTGATCTTCTCCGCCAACACGTTGGCCAATGACGTGGTTCATTGGCGCCGCACCGGCCAACCTTCTGATCGCACGAACATTGCCACCGTGGGCTTTGGCTCGCACATCTCTGTTGCCACTTTGGCCAAGCTTGGCTTTCAAGCACCCGTTGTGTTCATGGGCGCCGGCAACCTGATGGTGATCGACAGCGCGAAGCCGGCACCTGAAGTCACCATTTCAACCGACGCAAACACGTGGGCGGATATGAACCTTGATTTCGAGCCGAGCCAAACCGAGGCAAGGCAAGCCTTTGCTCTGGCCGCCGCCGCTTCGTTCGATGGCGAAAACAAACAAAGCCCCGGGCGCTTTTTGGCCTTTGCTGACGCCGACGCGTTCGCGGACATCGCCATGCAGAACCCAGGCAACAAGTCGTTGTTTGAAGACTCCATTCGCTGGCTTGGCCGTGACGAAGCGATCGCCGGCGCCGTCAAATCGGAAGAAGACATTCCGATCACGCACTCGCGCAAACAAGATCTGGCGTGGTTTTATCTAACGAGCTTTGTGCCACCCGTGGTTTTCATTCTCATGGGCTTGCTGATCACGCGCCGCCGTCGTGCCGAACGCGCGCGCGACGAACACGTCAAAGCAGACTCTGCGTCCCCCACCAGCACCGACGATGCCCAACACAAGGAGGCGGTGTAAATGAACCGTCGCGGTACAACCATTCAAGGGGCTTTGGCAGCAGGCGCCCTTGCCATTGCCTTTATGCTTTCCCACACCCGACAAAGCATCGGTATGAACGAAGCGGTGATCGTGGAGGCGCGTTCCTCGGACATTCAGACGTTGAAATATTTCGACGGCAAACGCTACTACTCGGTGTCTCCTGATCCCGCCAACCCGGGCGATCTCCTCGTTCACGTTTCGGCGGGCGAACGCTTCATTGCGCGAGGCGTGCCGCCCGAGAAGGTTCCGGACCGTGATCTTAAAGGCGGCCAACTGGCCAAGGATCTATGGAACGCGTTTGCGCCTCTTAAAGCGATGCGTGCTTTGGGCAAGCTATCACCCGAGCGCCGCAAAGCACTCGGCCTTGAAGAGACAAAACGCCGCCTGACGGTCAGGGTGCGCGGCATCGAGCGCACGTACCGGCTGGCCACGCCGCCTCCGGGCGCCGTTGAGCCTTACCTGATGGCCGAAGACGATGGATCTGTGTTCATGGTCAACCGCTTGATCATGAACTCTTTCTCCGAACGGGCGCTCGGTCCAGACAAGCCACACAGTTTTGGCCTGCACGAGTTTGATCGCATGACGATCACACCCATCGGCAAAGCGGCGATTGGCTTTAAGAACCAGCGCCTTGAAGGCACCGAGGCCCACTTGGTGTCCGAGGCCGCTTTGCAGGTCAATGCAACAAGCGTTGAGCAGTGGCATAGTGGTGCGTTCAGCGTTCCTGTTGACGACGCTCTGGGCGCGGGCGAGACACCATCCACGGGTGAACCACAGGTGCTGTACCGCCTTGAGTATTGGCTGGGCCGGGATCGCCAAGGCTGGATGGATCTGGCGAAGGGCACGTTCCGGGGGCAACCGCGGCTATACTTTCGCACGGAGCAATCCTCGGGCTGGTTGATAGGCGCCGCCGGTTCACACATGTTGGTGGATCAAGCGCAGTCGTTGCTCTCGTCTTAGCCATCACCTCTTCAACTCGTGCCAAACGGCGCCGCTTCACCCGAAGCCGGCGCCGTTTGCCTATCAAACTTTGGCCCGGCGCCGCGCGGCGCACACAAACCAACGGCCGGCCACAACGCCAAGCACGCGTGCACGGCACAAAAGGAAACGGCGCGGCTCCCAAAGAAGCCGCGCCGTTTGATTGGTTCGATTCGTTCGCTTAGAACGTCAAGCGCAAGCCCATACGTCCATAGCGTGGTGCCTGGAACACACGGCCATTGCCGAAGTTCGGGTTCACATTCAAAGGCTGGCCTTGCAGGCTCTTCGCCACGGCCAAGTCGGCCTTGGTGCCGCCCACGATGGGGGCCGCTTGATCGAATGTGTAGTTGTCGTCAGTCAACAACGCCGTGCGGGAGTTGATCAAGTTGAAGATGTCGAAGAACACCTCCATCGTCATCGAATCGCCGATGGCTTGACGGTACGAAAGCTTCGTATCGAATTGTGTCACGGTGGGCGTACGTCCCGCCGAGCCGCGTGGCAACAAGAACGTCTGATAGCCGTAATTCAGGTTTGAGATGTAGTTTCGAGGCACGCCTGAATAGGCAGAGGCCACAACACCGAACGTCAACCGCCCGGGGCCCACATTCTGCTCGTAGTAACCGGTCACACGCAGCGAGTGCGGGCGATCGTTGGCCAACGGACCATTCTTATTCAGATACATCTCCGGCAAATCGTATTGGGTGTTGCCATTGGGCGCTGCATAGCTCACATCGGCGTCGTAAAGGCCGTTGTGATTGCCGGTCAACCGTGCGTACGTGTACTGCGCGTTCACCATGAATTGCTTCGACAGGCGCTTGGCCAACGAAAGCGTCATCGCCGTATAACGACGCGTTGGTTTTGGCGCCGCGGCCAAGCCCTTCAAGTTGGCAGAGCGCGATTGCAGATTTGAAACCTCGTTCTGAAGCCGATCGATCGCAGCCTTGTCCATCGCGAGCGTGGCGGCGTCGAGCTCTGCCTGCTTCTTCATCGCGTCAGCGTCAGCCTTATCCAACGCGTCTTGGGGGATGTTGCCTGGGTTGGCCAACACGAACGTGCCATCAACGGCCGTGCCATCTTCGATTACATTGCGCAACCAGCGGTGCGTGAAGTTCACGCCAAACAAGAAGTCATCCCAGGGTTCCCATTGACCGCCGGCCACGATTTCATCGTGGTATTGACCCTTAATGTTGGGCTGTACGGGATAGTTCTTGCCGTTGTTGGCCGCGAAGGTGCCCGCTGAAGTGCAGCTGTTGAATTCGCCTCCCGAACCGGACCATTGCGACGATGGCGTGGTACACGTGGCGGGATCAAACTGACGAACCAACACGCCCTCGCCGCCAAAATAACGAGCCGACATATTCAACGGCACAGTCTCAAAGAAGCGGCCGTAGTGCGTGTAAAGTTTGGCGCGGCCTTCCGAGGTTGGGTCGTAGATGGCGCCTGCGCGCAGACCCACGTTATCCATGCTGGCGAACGGTTCATTCTTTGAGTCGAATAGCTTTTGTCGTTCGTAGCGCAGACCCACGTTCAGGCTCAAGTTGCTGGTCGGCGAGTAGCCATCCTGCAAGAACACGGCGAATGTGTTGTTCTTCACAGTGGCATCCAGGCCGTCCTGATAATAGGGCGAGCCCGCCAGGGGCGAAGCGTCCGAAGCAAACTCAAACGGATACTTACCTTGAGGCAAGGTGAAGAACGAGTAGGCCGCAATGCCGCCCGCACCATAATCTTGAATCGCGGCTTGGTTGCCCACGGGGCCGCTGTATCGGCGCTTCAAGTTAAGTTCATTGTTCTCGCCACGGATGCCGTATTTCAGCTCGTGCCGGCCGAAGAGGTTCAGCAGGTGCGTTGACTTCAACTCACCCATGGTGCGGTTGCCCGTTGATTGCTCGATCAAGCCGTAGCCGCCCGTGTGGTACGCGTCCACGGGACACGGATCAAACGTATTTCCGCCAACGGTCACAGGCGCGCAACCCGGCACGTTTTCAAAATTGGATAGACTCGTGCCGTAATATTCAAGCGAGTTGCGGTTGTTCAGATCGCGGTACGGGCTGTCGCGCTTGAACGTTTCGTGGTGAAAGCCGAGTGTCGCGTCGATGCGCCACTTGCGGTCCATAAGTTGCGTGGTGCTCGACAAGATCACGTCGGTGTTGTTGCGCATGAACTCCGATTGACCAGAGTAAGGGTTCTGCGCCGCGAGCGAAATGGCAGCGTTCTGCGGATACATCGACTGCGAATGCGTTGGCGAGGTGAACAGCGACAAATTGAGGCGCGTGTTGTCGACGGGCAGGTACGTGAGTTTGGTCCCCATCTGGTAGGAATTGCGATACTCATCATAACCCTTCGATTGCAACAACTTGCGGGTCGGGTTTCCGGCCGCGTCGACGTCGGCCATGCCGTCGCCGTTCGCGTCCACAAGCCCCTGTACTTGACGCTGAAACGTGGAGCTTTCCAAGCGCGGCGCAAAGCCTGCCCACAGGAACAACTTGTTCTTGATGAGTGGCCCACCCACCTCAAACCCAAAATTGAGATCGCTGTTAAAATCGCTGCGCCCCGTGAGCGCCGAAGACACACGCAGGTCGGCTTTGGGTGAGCCATAAAAGGCGGATGGCGTGTACATACCGAACACGGTGCCTTTCCAGCGGTTCGTGCCTGATTTGGTGACCATATTCACCACGCCGCCCATCGCGCCGCCGTATTCAGCAGCATAACCACCCGTGTTGATCGCAATCTCTTCCAAGAAGTCCAACACCAAGTTGGTGCCGCCGCGGCTGTTGGGTACGCGCCCCTGCATCGAACCATATTCGATGCCAGTCACATTCAACCCGTCAACGACGTAGCTGTTTTCAAGACCGGTGGCGCCCGCGATGCTTACGGTGCCCGTGTTGCCTTCAACGAAGGCGCCGGGGGCCAAGCTCAAAACATCGCCAGCGTTACGCTCAAGGGGAACGCTTTGCAGCGTCTCGGCATTGAATGTGATACCCGTGCGCGCCGTACCGAAGTCAGCGGAAGGCGCACGACGCGTGACCACAACCGTCTCCGACGGGGTCATCGCACCGTTGACTTTGCCGTCAACGCGCACGCGCTGGCCAGCAGAGACGACCACGTTAGGCACGTTGACCGGCGTGGTTGAATCCGGGGCAAAAAACTGGACCGCGTACTCACCCACCGGCAACACAGCCAGTTGATACGTACCATCGGCTTCCGTGAGGCCAGCTTGGTCCCCTTGGGGACCCGAGGCGATAACGGTCACGCCTGAAACAGGCTTGCCCGAGACTTCATCAACCACGCGGCCAAAGATGTTGCCCGTTGTCGATTGAGCGAACGCTTTGTCCGCTACCATCAGCCCAAACATCACAATTGCGATTCGCTTCCATAGGGAACTCATGTGGTTTCTCCTTGCAGTCATGCGCGTAAGTTCGTGCAAAGCGCGACTACGGCGCCGCCGCCGCCACGGTAAAATCAATGGAAGCTGGCTGACCCAGCGCCACGCCAAAGGCATCAGCAGCGTCAGCTGCCACAGCCACAGTGATCTTGGCCCCCGCAGGCCACATGCCTGCCATCGGTGCCACGGTGAAACTCGTTGGATCTTCTTCCGATGCGGTCACGGTGACCTCCACAGGAGTGGTCACAGCCCCGACGGTGCTCGTGGCGCTCACCTTGGTCGCGAACGTCTCGCCCGGAATGTTGCTGGCCGTGATGACAAACGCGTGATCAGGCGTAAACGGCATGTCGCTTGCCTCACCTGTCACACCAAACGGCGCTGTTTCGAAGGAGATCTGAGCAGGCACGGCGGCGTCAACCACAACAGGCTGACCGTTGTGTCCGCGCAACCGAGCGACGTCCAGCGCCACCACAACGCTCGCACCTGAAGGCAGCCCGCCCATCGGCGTGGCCGAGATGTTCGGGCCGGCGGCCGTGATGAAGTGGTATTTCTGGCTGCCGTTGGGCGTATAGACAGTCGAAGTCGCGGCCGGCACCCCTTTGACTGTGATGGTGACCAGGCCCGGCAGCCCCACCCCGGCTTCGACGTCCACGATCTGCGTGAAGTCGAGCACATTGTCGAACACAGCAGTGAAGGTCGCGCGCGGCGTGGCTGTGAACACGGCGGCGTCTGGATCCTTCATGACGGCCGAGCCCGTGGCGTCGATGACATCAAATGCCACCAAGCGCGGCGTGCCCGGCTTGTCAGCCTCGATGCATCCCCCCAACCACAACGCCCCCGCGAGCAAGGCCACCCGCGGTAGAGGTTTTTCTAGTCCCAACATGTTGTCACCTCGTCCAAGAAAGAGAAATTGCGGCACTACGGCCCTCAGCATCATTCGGACGCGCCGTGCTGACACTTGAGGACAAATGTTTCAGAAAACGCCCGGGCTAGAGTGAGCCAAAACCCCTGTTGTCCCAAATGTTTGTCCGGATGACGCGTTCAAAGCAGCAGAGATGGGTCTGCCGGAACGGTCGCTCATGACGGGCAGCCGCGCCCTACTCTGAGCGGAATTCGAACCGCACGAACGTGCAGAATGGAACCGCCGCATCGCCAGAAATGAGCGGCTTATAGCGCCACGCGCGCACGGCGCTGACGACGTTGGCGTCCAAGAGCGGATCGGCCTGCTTCATGACGTCGACGGTATCGACGGAGCCTGTAACCGACACACACACTTTGGTCATGACAACAAAGAGCGAGCCATTCCTCGCAAGTTGCGGAGGAAACGTAGGCTTTTCTCCCGAGAGCCGCTGCAACTTGCCCAAAGCCTCGGGCAACATCTTCCGCGGCAGCGCTTTGCCCGCGCCCATGGCGCCGCCAGGCACGCCATTGCCAACCACGCCCGTGCCGCCACCCGGACCACCCGCCGCCACGCCCGTGCCTGAGCCCCCACCCCCAGCCGTCTCGTTGGTCGATGGAGCCGCCGCGGCCGGCGCCGCAGCCACGGGCTCTTCCACGGGCGCCGGTGGCGTTGGCTCCGGCGGCTTGGTTGGCTCGGGAGGCGTCAACACAGGTTGGGTGAGCGCCGGCTTGGGTTTGGCCTCACGTCGTGGCGCCGCGATTTTGCGGGGGCCACCGTCTTCTTTGGGACCCGCCGCTTTGGGCGCCGCGGGCGCAAGGCTGGGCGCCCGCAAGAAGGTTACCTTCATGTGTGGCGCTGGTAGCTCTTCCACTTCGGTGATCGATCGAACCGTAGCCCACGCCAGGGCACCCGCGTGCACAAATACCGAGAACGCAATCGTGGCGTGAAAAAGAAAGCCTCGTTTGCTCTTGGTCTGTTTGAGAAAACTTTCGAATGGCACGGCGTCTCCCGCGGCCCCAGCAGGGCAAGCTTCGAGATCATCGGTGCTTTCGCCAGTCTTCTTTATCAAGCTCTTACGTGCCAGGCCGGCCCGCAGCCCAGCCCGGCCAATACTAGGTCCATCCTGGTTGATCACCACAACCCATTTCAGGTTTCGCGCCGGCCTTCCGAGAATCTACACGTCACGCAGCGGGAAACGGAGGCGACAACGTTTTTGTCGTTCGTCTGCCGTGCGCGGGCGTAACAGCAGGATCCGATGGCTTTGGCGAAAACAGGCGAATTTCCAACGCTCCCTTTGACCCCCGACCGCAACGCCGGCATGCGTGCGTTCGATCAACTGGTTGGCTCGTCTGAGATCATGCAGGCGGTTTTTGAACGCCTGCGCCGGGCTTCCGCGTCGGACGCCACCATCTTATTGCAAGGCGAAACCGGTACGGGCAAGGAAGCCGTGGCCGAAGCCATTCATGCGTCGAGCCCCCGGCGCAAGGGGCCCTTTGTGGTCGTGGACTGCGGTGCCTTTCCGCCTCAGTTGATGGAGGCCGAGCTCTTTGGCCACGAAAAGGGCGCCTTCACAGGCGCGATTGCGGCGCGTGCCGGCTGTTTTGAGGCGGCCAACCAAGGTACGGTTTTTCTCGATGAAATCGGCGAATTGGACGTCTCGTTGCAACCGAAATTGTTGCGCGCGCTCGAACGTCGCCACGTCAAGCGCATTGGCAGCACCGAATATAAACCGGTCGATGTGCGCATCATTGCCGCCACGAACCGGGATCTGCGACGCGACGTTGAACGCGGCACATTCCGCTCAGATTTGTTCTTCCGCCTCGCCGTTGTTTCAGCCGCCTTACCCCCGCTGCGCGCGCGGGCTGCGGATCTGAGCGGCTTGGTTCGTCACATCTTGAACCTGCTGGGTGACGTTCCCTCCGACATCGAGAATTTGCTTCTTGATCCCGCGTTTATCCGGGAATTGGGCCGTTATCCATGGCCCGGCAACGTGCGCGAGCTGCGCAACCACATCGAATGCTGCGTCGCCTTGGGCGAGTCGCGCCCACCCGGCAGCGTCGACATGGACATCACGGGCGTCATCCCGCTTGATCAGTTTGCGCTCGATCTCAGTTTGCCGCTCAAAGAAGCACGCGAGGTGTGTTTGCGCGCGTTCGAGCATCGCTATCTCGAGGGGCAAATGGCGCGCAACCACGCCAATGTCAGTGCCGCCGCACGCGCCGCCGGAGTCGATCGCGCACACTTTTACCGCCTGTTGTGGAAATACGGGTTGCGCGAGCCGGGCAACGAAACGCGCGAAATGCCCGCAATGCTTCCCGACATGCCAGGCGACCCCTCTGATTACACCTAGGCTGCCGTCGAGGCGCAGGGGGCGGGTACAAAACTGGCTCGGCGGGCGAAACGACCTTACAGTTGTTCCGTGGCCGTGCCGATAGCGATCATGACTACGTTCACCGCACGCCCTATACGGCATTAACGAATTTGAACGGCATGAAAGACAGCCCACCCAAAAGCCCACCCGCTGCCGCGCCTTTGAACCAGACGGTGGGAGCCATTCCTGAAACGACGGTCTCGCCTGTGATGACCACGGAGGTGGCGCTGCCGTGCATGGATGAAGGCACGCTGGAACGATTGGCCGCGCAGCAGGACGCCAATGAACGGACCCAGTCCGTGTCCGTCACGCCCACAGCGCCCACGGTGCCACGCGCACCTTATTTGGTGATCCTCACGGGCGCGCACGAAGGCCGTGTGATCAAACTACCCGTCGCAGGAACGTTCGTGATTGGCCGCGCTGATTCATGCGATCTCACGCTTGATGACGACGGCATCTCACGCAATCACGCTCGCATCATCGTCAGCCCTGCGGGCGCTTACGTCGAAGATATGGACAGCCGCAACGGCACGTTCATAGGCCCGCAATCGATCCGTCGTCACCGCCTGGCAGGCGACGACATCATTCGCGTCGGCGCTCGGACGGTCTTGAAATTTTCGCTCATGGACGGCGTTGAAGAGGACTATTTGCGCCGGCTGCTCTCGGCCGCGCTGAAAGATCCGCTCACCGGCCTTTACAACCGTCGCCATTTCGACGAGCGCCTCGCCACGGCTTGCGCGGCAGCGCAGCGGCACCACGAAACATTTTCGTTGGTGGTGATCGACGTCGACAATTTCAAAAGCGTCAACGACACCTACGGGCACGCGGTGGGTGACGTGGCGCTGCGTGTGGTGGGTGAAATTTTGGGGCGCGGCGCACGCCGCGAGGACGAAGCGTTCCGCTATGGCGGTGAAGAGTTCGCCCTGCTGATGCGCAGCACACCCGGCAAGGGCGCGGCGGACGTCGCCGAGCGCATGCGCAAAGGGATCCAGGACGCAATCGTGGCTTCGGATGGCGTTTCGCTGAAGATCACCGCCAGCTTTGGCGTGGCTGAATACCAAATGGGCGATACCGAGCTGACGTTGTTCGAACGCGCTGACAAAGCGCTTTACGAAGCCAAGCACACCAACAAGAACCGCGTCGTCTTGGCGACGCACCTCTGACCACCGAAGCTGGTCGGCAAGGGCGCACGCCACGATCGGCTATGAAACGGCCACGGTGGGCCATTTGTAGCGAGGGGAACAGTTTTTAGTTCAATTCTGAGCTGGCTGCTGCCGATGATTTACCCTTGGGGGTTTTCGTCTGTGATTCATAACCAGCAGGCCTGCAGGCACACGTCGCTTCCGGCACTTCGCGAACGACGCCCGCCACCGCTTGTGGCAAAGTGCGGCATAAGGGGGCGTCACCATGGCCGAATCTGAGAAGACACGCGTTTTAACCGTGGAAGCGAAGCCGGAAGCCACCACGGGGTACCTCACCCCGGGCGCGCCGGTCGGTACGTACGTGGTCGCTGATCTGATCTCCGACGGCGGCTGTGGGACGGTCTACCGCGCCAAGCACTCGTTGTTGGGCCGCATGGTGGCCGTCAAAGTGCTCAAGCGCGAGTTCTCTGAAACGGGCTCCTCAATGGCCAAGCGCTTCTTGCTCGAAGCCTTGGCCGTTAACATGATCAAGCACCCCAGCATCGTTGACGTGTTCGAGTACGGCCAGTTGCCGGACGGCCGTCCGTACTACGTCATGGAGTATTTGGAGGGGCAAGATCTCGATAGCGCGATCAAACGCCATGGCCGCTATACGGCCGCAGAAGCGTTGGGCTTCTTAGATCCTGTGTGTGAAGCCTTGGAGGCGGCACACCGGGCCGGCTTCGTTCACCGCGACATCAAAGCCAGCAACGTGCACGTGGGCCGCACGCTGGATGGCAAAACGATCGTGAAGCTGTTGGATTTCGGTGTGGCCAAAGCCTTGCGGCCCGATAACCCCGGCGCCGGCTTAACTGTGGCTGGTTCGCGCATCGGCACCACAAGCGCGATGGCACCCGAGCAAATCCGCGGCGGCGACATCACCCCCAGCACCGATATCTACGCGCTTGGCGTGTTGCTGTTCCGCATCTTGGTGGGTCGCAATCCTTTTGTGGGCGCGGATCCAAACGAGGTCGAGCAGATGCACCTCAAGGCGCCGCCGCCCAAGCCAAGCGAATTTGCGCGTGTGTCCCCCGAAGTGGACGCCATCGTGATCAAGGCGATGCAAAAGAAGCCACAAGATCGCTTCCCCACCGCCATCGCGTTTTTGGACGCCTTGAAGAACGCCGTCTCAAGCGGCACGCAAGCGGCGCCGCAATCACGCGCGGTCGGGATCCTCATCGACATCCGCACGGCCGAAGACGGCGAGGCAAGCGACACCGCGATGGCGGATGTGCTGGCTTGCCTCGACATCGTGGAGCCGGGATTGATCGAGTCTGGCTACGCCATGGTGTTGCAAACGGGCTCAGCCTTGCTCGGTGTCAAAGCCATTCCTCCAGGCGACGGGGCGCTTGACCTACTTATGCGGGCAGACGCCATCAGCTTGGCCGAACGCCTGCATCAAGAGCTGCTGGCACGACCCGATGCTGACCCGCTGGTGCACGTCAACGTGTCCGTGCACGCCACGAACGCCACTGTGAAAAAAGCGGGGAACGGGTTCGAGGTGGAAGGCGGCCCCATCGTTGAGATCGGCAACTGGGCACCGTCGGACCGCGTCACGGAGGTTTTTGTGACCCCGGACGCCGCCAAAGACGTCGCCTCCGCCGCCTAAGCACCCTGCGCACCGCGTCGTTCGGGCGCAACTCCTTGACTTCGAGCCCCCCCTCGGATACGAAGTCAGGCTCCATGTCCGCCGAAGAAGATCGCAGCAAAACCGAGCGCCTTTACGATAAACGCACACTCGACCGCAACTTGCGCAAGGGTTTGGTTTCCCCGAAAGACGTTGAGAAGGTCATGTCTGCGCTTCCAGACCTGCAGGACAAGGTCGCGCCGCCCCCACCCGAACTCACGTTCACGCCGGTTCCTGTGGCCGCCGCGGCGCCCTCCATCCCCACGTACACCATCACCCACCGCAGCAAAGACGCCTTCGCCGCCTCCACAGCGGACGACGACGACACGGAACTGTTGGCGGACGACGATGATGAGGACGAGGACGACGATCTCGATGATGACGATGATGACGACCTCGACGACGAAGACGAAGAGGAAGTCAAAGACCTCCCAGAAGCTGGCTAAGTGAGGCGCCTCGCGGGCGCTGTGTACTTGCCAATGGTACGCCGCAGCCTCGCGGTGTAGTCTGCCCCTTATGTCGAGCGGTGATTCTTCTGCAAGCCAACCGGCGCTACCGCCGGTCGACTTTCAAACCTTGATCATTTCGCTTGGTAGTTCGGCGCTGATGCTTATGGGCGCTGTGCCGGAGGCAAATCCCAGCGACCTCAACTTGCCGTTGGCGAAGCACACCATCGATACGTTGGCGATGCTGCAAGACAAGACCAAAGGCAACCTCACCTCCGCAGAAGCTGAGCTCTTAGACGGCTTGATCTACGATCTGCGGTTGAAGTTCATCGAAGCCAGCCGCCGCGCTTAAGGGATTGGTTGTGCGCTTCGATTTTCTTTCCACCAGCGCGCGACAAGTGGTGGTTGCGGCGCAGCGCTTGGCCAGAAGCCGCGGCGAAGAGCAAGTTGAGCTTGAGCACCTGCTGGCCTGCCTGTGCGAAAACGCGCAGGCCGCAGCGGTGCTCAAAGCCGCGGGAGCGGATCCCTCGAAATTGGCGCAAAGCCTGGCGCCTTTGATGGCCGGCTTCCCCAAGGTGTCTGCGCCGCAGGTGTATCTGGGCGAAGGCGTTTTGCGTGTGTTCGATCTGGCGCAAGCGGACGCCGGCGAACGCAGCGGAGGCCTCATTGAACCCACGCACCTGCTGTTGGCGATCCCGCTAGAGCCAACCTCCAAGGCAGCACAGGTGCTCAAGGACGCGGGCGCCACGCTCGATAAGCTTGAGCGCGCGGTTTCGGCGAACACAGCCGTGGCCGACAGCCCTGGCGGTGGGGCCGACGGCGCCAGCAACACGCCCTTGCTTGCACGCTTCGCACGCGATCTGACCGCCCAGGCGGCCAAGGGTGAACTCGACGCCGTCGTGGGACGCGACAAAGAACTGCGGCGGCTGCTGCAGATCCTTGGCCGCCACACCAAGAACAACCCGGTGCTGATCGGCGAGCCCGGCGTGGGCAAAACAGCCATCGTGGAAGGCCTCGCCCAACGCATCGCCGACGGCGACGTGCCGCCACGTTTGGCCCGCAAACGCATCCTCACCTTGGATGTGGGCGGCTTGGTGGCGGGCGCGCGCTTTCGCGGTGATTTCGAAGATCGGGTGCGCGGCATCGTGGCCGAGGCGCGCGACAGCGGTGGGGACGTTCTGTTGTTCTTCGATGAATTGCACAGTTTGGTGGGCGCGGGCAAAGGCGGTGGCTCCCTGGATGCCGCCAGTTTGCTCAAGCCAGCGCTGGCCCGCGGAGAGATCTCCATCATTGGCGCCACCACACCGGATGAGTACCGGCAATCGATTGAAACGGATCCCGCGTTCGAGCGCCGGTTCGCGCCGATTCACATTGACGAACCTGATGACGCGCGTTGCTTGGCGATGCTGCGCGCACAGAAACCTCAATACGAACAGCGCCACGAGATCACCATCACCGATGAAGCGCTTGAAGCGGCGGTGAAGCTGTCGCGGCGCTACGTGAGCGGCCGCGCGCTGCCGGACAAAGCGTTCGATCTGCTTGATGAAGCGGCAAGCCGGCTGCGGCTCGAGATCGATGGGCACCCCGACGAGCTGGATGCGATGGCACGCAAGGCCACGGCCGCGGAGTTGGAATTGGCGGCACTGCCGAAAGACGGCGGCGCCCAAACCGAAACCGCCCGCGCGCGTTTGCAGAGCGAACGCGAAGCCGCACGCACCGAACTTGAACGTCTGCGCGGCGTACTAGAGCTGCAAAAGGCGGCGATTGAAAATCTGCGTCGTGCAGCCACGGCCAAGGACGCGGCCCAAGACGAGGCCACGCGTGCCGAGAAGCGCGGTGATCTAGAACTGGCTTCACGCCTGCGCTACGGCGAGCTGCCAAAACTCCAGCAGGCGTGGCAACAAGCGCGCGAAGGTTTGGCTGACGCTCAGAAGAATGGCGCGCTGTTGGAAGACGCCGTGGGCCCTGTGCACGTGGCGCGCGTGGTGGAAGATTGGACCGGCATCCCGGTGGCGCGCGCCCTGGAGGGCGAGGGCGATAAAATCCTTAACATCGAAGATCGCTTGCAAGCGCGCGTGGTGGGGCAAAGCGAAGCTGTGCGCTTGGTGGGCAACGCGATCAAACGCTCACGCGCCGGCCTTTCAGATCCCAACCGCCCGATTGGTTCGTTCCTGTTCTTAGGGCCCACGGGTGTGGGTAAAACGGAATTGGCCAAGGCGTTGGCCGAGTTTCTCTTTGATGATGAACACGCGTTGGTGCGTCTCGATATGTCGGAGTACATGGAGAAGCATTCCGTGGCGCGGCTCACGGGCGCACCTCCCGGTTATGTGGGCTACGAAGAAGGGGGCCAACTCACCGAGGCTGTGCGCCACCGCCCCTACGCCGTGGTGCTCTTGGATGAAATCGAAAAAGCACACCCCGATGTGTTCAACGTCTTACTGGCGTTGCTTGATGACGGCCGCTTAACCGATTCGGCGGGCCGCACGGTCGGTTTTTCCAACGTCGTTTTGATCATGACCTCGAACTTGGGCGCGTCAGCCATTTTGGACGTGGCGGCTTCGGTGGGAGATGAAGCGCAAAAGCGCGCCGCGATGACTGACGCGGTTCAAGCGGCCTTGCGTGGGCATTTTCGCCCTGAGTTCTTGAACCGCATCGATGACGTCGTGATCTTCAACCCGCTTGGCACAAGCGCCATTGAAGCGATCGTGGACCTACAATTTAAACAAGTTGGGAAGCTATTGGCCGAGCGAAGCCTCTCATTGAAGCTTTCGTCCGAGGCACGGGCGTGGTTGGCCACAACCGCTTATGATCCTGCGTTCGGCGCACGGCCCGTCAAGCGCACGATCGGGCGGTTTGTGCGCGATCCCTTATCGCAAGCGATCCTAAGGGGCGAGTTCGTGCGCGGTGACGTCATCGAAGTGCGTCTGGTGGGTAACGCGCTGACGTTTGCAAAAGCGTGATCGAAACCCAGCGGCGGATCGTGTTAAAACCGCTGCATGTCGAACGCAACGCCCTTTCGCCGACGCACCCTCCTGGCTGGCTCCGCCGGTGCCTTCCTCGCCGCACGTCGCGTTTCCTTCGGCGCAGGCAAGAGCAACGGTTTCCCGAAAGACTTCGTGTGGGGAGGGGCCACCGCGGCTTACCAAATCGAAGGCGCGTGGAATGAGGACGGCAAAGGCCCTTCGGTCTGGGACGTTTTCAGCAAAAAGCCGGGCGCGGTGTTTGAAGGCAATACAGGTGAGGTGGCGTGCGATCACTACCACCGCGTGCCCGAAGACATTGCGTTGATGAAACGGTTGGGCATTAAGTCTTACCGTTTCAGCGTGGCATGGACCCGCGTGCTACCGCAAGGCACGGGCCAAGTGAACGACAAAGGTTTGGATTTCTACAAACGTTTGTTGGACGGTCTGCAGGCCGCGGGCATCGCGCCCGCGTGCACTCTGTTTCACTGGGATTATCCGCAGGCGCTATTCGCAAAAGGCGGCTGGCAAAACCGCGACAGCGCCGATTGGTTTGCCGAATACACGAACGTTGTGGCCAAAGCGTTGGGCGATCGCATCAACGTGTGGATCACACAAAACGAACCACAAGTTTATCTTGGCCTCGGGCACCTGATGGGAACCCACGCCCCGGGGCTGAAGCTGAAGTTTGGTGAATACCTCACATGTGTACACAACTCGTTGCGCGCGCATGGCAAAAGCGTGCAAGCCTTGCGAGCGGCATCGAGCAAAAACCAAATCGGCTATGTGATGGCCTCACAGATCCGCATGCCTGCCACAGAATCACCGGGCGACATCGAAGCCGCAGGCAAAGCGATTTTCTATACACGCGATCGCAATTCCTGGAACAACGCTTGGTTTTTGGATCCGGTTTTGTTGGGCGCGTATCCCGATGACGGCCTCAAGGCGTATGGCAAGGACATGCCGAAGTTTCCTGCATCGGATTTACAGGAAATGAAGCAGCCGATCGATTTTCTGGGGCTCAACATTTATACAGGCAGCCAGTGGCGCAAAGGCAGCAACGGCGAGCCCGAAATGCTTGCTGATCCGCCCGGCTATCCAAAGTCGGGCGTGGATTGGCAACCGTTGCGACCTGAAGCGCTTTATTGGGGCCCACGCTACCACTATGAACGGTACAAGCTGCCGATCTTCATCACCGAGAACGGCCTTTCAACACGCGACCAAGTTTTCTTGGATGGCAAAGTCCATGATCCTCACCGCATCGATTACATGCAGCGGGTGTTGTTGAACCTAAAGCGCGGCCTCACCGATGGCATTCCCATCAAAGGTTATTACGCGTGGTCTTTGATGGATAACTTTGAATGGGCCGACGGCTACAAACAGCGCTTCGGTCTGATTTACGTCGACTATCCCACCGGCAAACGCGTCCCAAAGGATTCATACGAGTGGTACCGGCAAGTGATCGCCAGCAACGGTACGATCTTGGATAAGCGCACCAAGATGCCCGTAAACCAGTTGGTGCCGTGAAGACGATCTACGTGTCTTGCATGATGGGCGCGCTGTGGTTGATCGCGGCGTGCGTGCCCACCGATCCTCAAAACGGCAATGGTCTTGATGGGGGCAACACCGCCGATGCCGAAGTGAAACTGGATGTGGCGCCCAAAACCACCCTTGTACCGGTCACGCGGCCCGCGCTCGATAATTTTTTGCTTGAGCAACGCTATCTGGATTTTGCAGGCGAAAGCGGCCTACATCAGTCCGAAGGCCCCCACTTCGGCCGCGTGCGCACGTTCATGAATCCCATTCTTGTGGCGTCCCTGCAAGCGGGCAATATGGAACACCCGCAGGGCGCGGCGGCCGTGAAAGAACTGTACAAGGGGGGCCAAACCCTGTTGGGTTGGGCGGTGATGGTGAAGATTGGTCCGCGCAGCGGTGCTGGTGACGGATGGTATTTCTTCGAGGCCGATGGCAACCGCGCCTTTGCCGATGGCACGGCAGAGCCGGTGTGTGCCCAGTGCCACGAATCCGGCAACGACTTCATTCTCAGTGCCTTTCCCCTGCGTTAACCGTTGCGGCGCGAACGCCAAGGGGTTTTGCTTTACAATGCTCGCATGACCTTTCCCCTTGTGCCCATCGTGCGGCCGGCCTTCGACGAGTCCGAAGCCCAGGCGGTGGCGTCCGTGGTGCGTTCAGGGTGGATCATGCAGGGGCCGCAGGTGCAGCGTTTCGAGCAAGAGCTCGCGGCCTATCTTGCCGATGGCCGCGCCGTTAAGCCGCACGTTGTGGCCCTGTCAAACGGCACGGCCGCCCTTGAGTTGGCGTTGCGCGCGCTGGGGGTGGGCCCAGGCGATGAAGTCATCACCGTGAGCCACAGCTTCATCGCCACGGCCAATTCAATCTTAGCGGTGGGCGCCACACCTGTGTTCGTCGATGTTCAAGAGTCAGCGTTGGTGATGGATCCCACGCAGGTGGAGCAAGCGTTGTCGCCACAAACCAAAGCGATCTTGTGCGTCCATCAGTTGGGCCACGCGGCCGACGTGAATGCTTTGTTGCGCGTGGCCAACGACGCGGAAGTGCCGTTGATCGAAGACGCCGCGTGCGCGTTGGGCACGGAACTTTTGATGGATGGCGGCTATCAGAAACTCGGCCGCCCGCATGGCGCCATTGCGTGTTTTTCTTTTCACCCACGCAAGGTGATCAGCACAGGTGAAGGCGGCGCGTGCGTCACGTCCGACGGTATGTTGGCGGCACGCTTGCGATCGCTACGCCAACACGCGATTCCCGCCGCTGCGGCTCATCCAGATCCAAACGTTCCCGATGGCTATGCGTTCCCGGCGTTCAATGCACGCATGACAGACATCGCGGCCGCCATTGGCTTGTGCCAACTCGCGAAGTTGCCTTCGCTGCTTGAGGAGCGCCGTGCACAAGCGGCGTCGCTGCACGAACAATTGGCGGAACACCCAGTGCTCTTACCCGCACCGTCTGGGACGTTTGAAAAACCAAACTGGCAAAGCTACGCCGCGCGCATCCGCTCCCACAGCCCGCTCGCCGCCAAAGAAATTTTGCAGCTCTTGCAGCAACACGGCATCTCCGCCCGCGGCGGCCTCACCAACGCCCACGAAGAGCCCGCGTACACGCGCAACCCTTCTATCTTCCGCGCGCTGCCCTTGCCACATTCGGAACGCCTGCGTCGCAACGTGATCATGTTGCCGTTGTTTCCTGGACTCACGCTTGCTGAGAAGGCGCAGCTTGCCAGCGCCTTGCGCGCCCTCGCTACATAACGGTTGCGCGCCTCTTCTGTGATCCTCAATCGATGTTGTAAAGCGAAAGCACCACGGGCAAGCCGCCATTCGACAGCGGCCATTGCTGTTGCAGCTTCAAACCAGCCGCACGCAGCTCGGCGCCCTTGGGCAACAGAACGCCCCCACGCCAGCTTCGCCATGACGTGGCAAGCGTGCGTGCCATCCCCGTAAATTGTTTTGTCATCCCAGCGGCCGCACCCAGGCGGTGGCCGTAAGGAGGGTTAAACAACAGCAGACCGGAAGCTGAGGGCGGCGCCAGTGTTTCGAAGCCTTGTGCGAGAAAACGCATGCCATGCGCCACGCCGGCCCGCGTGGCGTTGCGACGCGCGCGCTCCACCATAACGGCGTCCTTGTCAGCCACCAGCACCAATTGCGGTGTCTCTGGCAAGCCACGTTGAGGGGGCTCACGTGGCACCTCGGCCGCAAAGCAGGGCCAGGCATCCATGGCGAAAGCGCGGTCGCCCGAAGGCACGCCCCACGCGGCGAGCATGGCCTCAATGCCGATCGTGCCCGAGCCGCACATGGGATCCACCAGGGCCTCCCCCGGCCGCCAGCCACACAGGGACAAAAGCCCCGCCGCCAAGGTTTCACGCAAGGGCGCGCGGCCCACCTCCTGGCGGTAACCGCGCACGTTCAGGCGCTCACCCGAAGCGTCAACGCTCACTTGAAATTCGTCGTTCTCGCCGCGCACAAGCAGGCGTGCCTCGGGAGCAAGGGTGGTGGTGCCCAAAATCACGTGCCCCGCCACCGCCGCCGCCAACCGCTCTTTGATGGCACCCGAATGGTAGAGCCGGCAGTGGCGGATCGTCACGTCCACGCGCAGTTGGTGGCCGGCAGGTACAAAATCGGCCCACGACACCGCGCTCCATTTGCGCTCCAATTCGCCAAAGGCCCGCGCTTTCGTTGTGCACAGCCGCCGCCACAACCTTGTGGTGGCCCGCAACCATGGCAGGGCGGCGCGCACCTGCGTGGCGCTTGTCACGAATTCTACACCCGCGTCTGTGGTGCTTAAAGTTACGTTTGGCAGCAGCGCGGCCCATTCCTTCGCCACGGGGCCCGCCAAGCCAGGGTTGGCCACGGCAAACCAATCGGCTTGCGCAGGCGGCTTTGCGGCACCAACACTCATGGCGACACACCTTGGGGCATCGGCGCCCGCCGTGCCACGCCACGGGTGATTTTTCGCGTCGATTTCGCCTCGGCGCTTTGCCTGTGAACGTTTGCGGTTAAACTGCCGCCGGCGACGCGGAAGGGACCCTCTCTCCCTGTGCGCCGTCCCTCACGAAGCCCCTACCGACGGATACGTTTCACCCATGGCATTGCGTAAATTTGAACGAGTTCTAGTTGCCAACCGAAGCGAAATTGCCATTCGCATTTTTCGCGCCTGCTCTGAGCTCGGCATACGCACCCTGGGCATCTTCTCGAAAGAAGATCGCGCAGCCCTGCACCGCTATAAGGCCGACGAAACCTATCATCTCAACGAGAAGCTCGAACCGCTCAAAGCGTACCTAGACATCGAAGGTATCGTCACGATCGCCAAGCGCCAGGGCGCAGACGCCATTCACCCCGGCTACGGCTTCTTATCGGAGAACGCCGATTTCGCGCGCGCCTGCGCGGCCGCGGGCATTGTGTTTATTGGCCCATCGCCCACAGCGCTTGAGCTGATGGGAGACAAAACAGCGGCGCGCAAGCGTGCGCAGGCGCTGAACATTCCTGTGGTACCCGGCACCGATGAGCCGTTGCCTGATCCTGAAACGGCCGCGCGCTTGGCGAACGAGGTGGGGTACCCCGTCATCCTCAAGGCGTCGTTCGGCGGCGGCGGCCGCGGCATGCGCGTGTGTCGCAACGACAAAGAGCTGCGCGCCTTCTTAGAACAAGCCGGGCGCGAAGCGCGCGCTGCGTTTGGCCGCGGCGACATTTTCCTTGAGAAATACGTCGAGAGCCCTAAGCACATCGAGGTGCAAGTGCTGGCCGATGCCCACGGCCACGTCGTGCATCTTTTTGAACGCGATTGCTCCATTCAACGCCGCCACCAGAAGGTGGTGGAGATCGCGCCGTCGCCCAAGCTCGACGAGGCGTTGCGAACCCAGTTGTGCGCTGACGCCGTCCGCTTGGCCACCGCGTGCAATTACGTCAACGCGGGCACCGTTGAGTTCTTGGTGGATCGCGCGGGTCGTTACTACTTCATCGAGATGAACCCGCGCATCCAGGTCGAGCACACAGTCACCGAAATGGTGACCGGCATCGACATTGTGAAATCGCAGATCCGCATCGCCGAAGGTTATGAATTGGGCAGCCGCGAAATCGGCATCCCAAACCAAGCGGCCGTCAGCCTGCGGGGCTTTGCCATTCAAAGCCGCATCACCACCGAAGATCCATCGAACGGCTTTATCCCCGATTACGGGCGCATCAGCCATTATCGCTCGGCCGCTGGCTTTGGCATCCGCCTTGACGCCGGCGTCGCGTTCTCAGGCGCCGAGGTCACACCATTTTACGATTCGTTGCTCGTAAAGGTGTGTGCGCAAGGCCTGACGTACGACGACGCTTGCCGCAAGATGGAGCGCGCGCTTGCCGAGTGGCGCGTGCGTGGTGTGAAAACGAACATTCCGTTTTTGCGCAACGTCTTGAAGCATCCGAAGTTCCGCGCCGGCGAGGCCACCACCACCTTCATCGACGATACACCTGAGTTGCTCGAGTTCCCCGAGCGCTTCGATCGCGCGACGAAGCTGCTGCAGTTTGTGGGTGAAGTGAGCGTGAACGGCAACGCCGAAATCAAAGGCAAGCCCAAACCCGCCAACTTGCGCACACCGGTTGTACCCACGTTCGATCCCGACAGCGCCATTCCCGAAGGCAGCCGCGATCTGTGGAAGAAGCTGGGCAACGAAAAGTTCAGCGCTTGGATCCGTGAGCAAAAGCCCTTGTTGCTCACCGACACCACCTTCCGTGACGCGCATCAATCGCTGCTGGCCACCCGGTTGCGCACGTACGATATGGCCCGCGTGGCGCCTGCGGTCGCTCGTCAGCTCAATGGGCTATTCTCGCTTGAGATGTGGGGCGGCGCCACCTTCGACGTGGCGATGCGGTTTTTGCACGAGGATCCCTGGGAGCGCCTCGAGATCTTGCGCACGCAGATCCCCAACATCTTGTTCCAGATGCTGCTGCGCGGGGCGAACGCGGTTGGCTACACGAACTATCCCGACAACGTCGTCAAGGCGTTCGTCAAAGAGGCCGCCACCGCTGGCATTGATGTTTTCCGCATCTTCGATTCGCTCAACTGGCTGCCGGGCATCTTGCCTGCCGTCGAGATGGTGCGCGACGCGGGCGCCATTGCCGAGGCTTCGATTTGCTACACGGGCAACATCGATGATCCCAAGCGCTCGCGTTACGATCTCAAGTATTACGTCACGATGGCCAAGGAGCTTGAAAAGGCCGGTGCCACGATCTTGGGCATCAAAGACATGGCGGGCCTATTGCGGCCGTACGCGGCGCGACGCTTGGTCAAAGCCCTCAAAGACGAAGTGGGCTTGCCCATTCATTTACACACACACGACACCGCCGGCATTCAGGCGGGTTCGCTGCTTTACGCCGCAGACGCAGGCGTTGACGTTGTAGACGCCGCGTTCGGCGCGATGTCGTCGCTGACATCGCAACCGAACTTGGAGTCGATCGTCGCGGCGCTCGAATTTCAAGAGCGCGACACCAAGCTCGACTTCAACACGCTCATTAATTTCACCTATTACTGGGAAAACGTACGCGAGTACTACAGCGCGTTCGAGAGCGGTCTCAAATCAAGCTCTGCCGACGTCTACATCCACGAGATCCCTGGCGGCCAATACAGCAACTTGCGCCCGCAGGCCGAAGCCATGAACTTGGGCCACAGGCTGCCCGAGCTCAAGCGCATGTACGCGGTGGTCAACGAAATCTTCGGCGACATCGTCAAGGTCACACCCTCGTCGAAGATCGTCGGCGATATGGCGTTGTTCATGCTCACGAACAACCTGACCGCCGAGAACCTTGTGGAACGTGGTAAGGAGTTGTCGTTCCCCGAATCCGTCATCGGTTATTTCGCGGGCGACATCGGCCAGCCACCGGGAGGCTTTCCGCCCAGGTTGCGCGAGGTGGTGCTCAAGGGCCGCGCTGTCAATGAAGGCCGACCCGGTGACACGCTGCCGCCTGTGGATTTTGCGAAGACCAAGGCCGAAGTTGAAAAGAAGATCGGCCGCGCCCCTACCGACCGCGACGTCATGTCGTACTTGATGTACCCCAAGGTTTTCACGGAATTCTCCGAGTTCCGCAAAACCTTCAGTGACGTGTCCGTGGTGCCCACCGACGTGATGTTCTATGGGCTGCGCGTCGGAGAAGAAGGCGAGATCGAGATTGAGCGAGGCAAGACGTTGTTCATCAAGCTGGTGGCCATCAGCCAGCCCAACGAACACGGCATGCGTACGGTGTTCTTTGAGCTCAACGGTCATCCCCGTGAAGTGCAGGTGTTTGACAAGGGCCTGGGCATTGCCCGCTCGGTTCGCCCCAAAGCTGACAAAGACAACTTGCACCACCTGGGCGCGCCGATGCCCGGCACCGTGATTGACGTCAAGGTGGCACCAGGCGACGAGGTCAAAGAAGGCGACAAGCTGGTGGTTCTCGAAGCCATGAAAATGGAAATGACGGTGGCCAGCCCGTTGGCCGGCGTAATCAAAGAGGTCACGATCAAACCCAAAGACCGCGTCGATAGCCAAGACTTGCTGATCGTCTTCAAATAACCCACAGCTTTGCCATGCCCCTCATTCTCGTCGTCGAAGACGAAAAAGATCTCCTAGACGTCCTCGCGTACAACCTGAAGGCGTCCGGCTACGAGGTCATCTCGTCTGCCGATGGCGCGGGTGTGCTTGAGCTTGCGCGCGAGCGTTTGCCCGATCTTGTGCTGTTAGATCTGATGCTGCCGGAAGCGTCGGGGTTGGATCTGTGCCGATCGCTCAAAGCCGATCCCAAGACCAAACACATTCCCGTCATCATGGTCACCGCCAAAGGCGAAGAGATCGATCGCGTTGTGGGCTTTGAGCTCGGGGCCGATGACTACGTGGTCAAGCCCTACAGCACGCGCGAGCTGTTGCTGCGCATGCAGGTCACCTTGCGGCGGGGGCAAAGCGAGGCGAGCGAAGCGGCCGGGCAGCCCGGCGGCCCGCCCACGCGGTTCGGCAAACTGACCATCGACCGCGAAGCGTATCGCGTGTGGGTGGCGGGCCAAGAGGTCACCCTAACCGCGCTTGAATTTCGGTTGCTGTGCACACTGTACGATCGCAAAAACCGCGTCCAGTCTCGGTCAACGTTGCTTGATGAAGTGTGGGGCGCCAGCGAGGACATGGCCACGCGCACAGTGGATACGCACGTTAAGCGCTTGCGGGAAAAACTCGGGCAGGCCGGCGACTATATCGAAACGGTGCGCGGGGTTGGCTACCGATTCTTAGAGAAACCTCCCGAAGGTTGAGACGAACCACGTTGCCGTTCGCAGCGCACACGCGGCTTTTTTTGATGCTCGGGGCAAGCCTTGCCTTGACCTGCACCCGCGGGGCCGTGACAACCACCGTGAACGTCAAGGGATCCGACACCATGGTGACATTGGCGCAGCGTTGGGCCGAGGCCTTCACCGCCGCCACGCCACACACGTCCGTGCAGGTGTCTGGCGGTGGATCCGGCACAGGCATCGTGGCGCTCATCAACGGCACCACCGACGTTTGTCAGGCGTCGCGGCGGATGAACGATAAGGAGCGCCTCGCGTTGCGCGCACGCACGGGCAGCGACCCCATCGAGCTCGTGGTGGCACGCGACGGACTCGCTATCTATGTGAACACAGCCAACCCGGTCGACGAGATCAGCACCACGCAACTTAAGGACATTTACACCGGCAAGCTCACGAATTGGCGGGAACTGGGCGGGCCTGAGGCCACCATCATTGCCTACGCCCGCGAGAACAGCTCGGGCACGTACGTGTTTTTTAAAGAGCACCTGCTCGACGGGGCGGACCTGGCGGCGGGCACGCAAATGATCCCCGGCACCGCGGGCGTGGTAAATGCGGTGGCCCATGAGCGTGGCGCGATTGGTTTCGGCGGCGCCGCCTACGCGGTCGGCGTGAAGAAACTCAAAGTGCGGCGGGGCGCCGAGGGACCTGCCGTCAGCATCGACCTAAGCACGATTCAGTCGGGGCAATACCCGTTGGCACGGCCGCTTTTCTTTTATTTGGCCAAACCTGCCACCGGCAAAGTGAAGGCGTTCGTGGATTTCGCCTCCAGCAAACGCGGGCAAGCCATCGTAAGCGGCGTGGGGTATTTCCCCGTAAAATAGCGCATGGCGCCGTCGTTAAGGTTTCCTCCGCCTGTCACACGATTGTCACTTAAGAGGCACACAGCTTCCACGGGGCCCTGGTTTAGTTGGACCGTGTCTACCAACGGTGGAACCATCAGCCGGTCACTTCAATCGTCTCTGCCTTCCTCCACGTCTTCCGCCTCGGCGGATCGGTTGGGCACGGCGAACGGCCGGTTGAACCTGGTGCCGCCCCCGCGTTGGCACGGGGTCGCGGAAGTGATGCTCAAACTGATGGCGTTCTCGGCGATCGCTGCCGTGGCGCTCATCTTCATCTTCATCGCCAAAGAAGCGCTGCCGCTGTTGTGGAGCCACGAGGTTCACAAGGAAGTCACAATCGGCAAGATGTGGACCGCACAGTTGTGGCCGGGCTACGACGAAGCCAGCCACGTATGGCAACCAGTGTCAGACATCCCCAAGTTCGGCGTATGGCCGCTTATCATCGGCAGTTTAAAGGTCACCTTCGTGGCGATGTTGGCGGGCGTGCCTGTGGCTGTGGGGGCCGCCCTTTACGTCTCGCAATTTGCCGGGCCGCGCCTGCGTGAGATCGTCAAACCCGCCATCGAGATGTTGGCCGCCATTCCGTCGGTGGTGTTGGGCTTCTTCGCCCTCATCGTGATGGCCACGGTGCTGCAAGATTGGTTCGACCTTGAATCGCGGCTCAACGCCGTGGTCGCCGGCGTGGCCTTGTCGTTCGCGGTGATCCCTGTCGTGTTCACCATTTCGGAAGAGGCGTTTCGCGCGGTTCCGCGCAGTTACGTCGAAGCGTCTACAGCCTTGGGCGCCGCGCGCTGGCAAACCGTGGTGCGCGTGGTGTTGCCCGCCGCAAGCCCCGGCATCGCGGCTGGTGTGGCGTTAGGCTTGGGGCGTGCTGTGGGCGAGACCATGATCGTGTTGATGGCGTCTGGCAACGCAGCGCTGGCGAACCTTGATTTGCTCGACTCTGTGCGCACGATCCCCGCCACGATTGCCGCGGAATTGGCTGAAGTTGTGTTCGGCGGCGGCCATTACACGGTGTTGTTTTTCTTGGGCGCCATGTTGTTCACCATCACCGGCGTGGTCAATTTCTCAGGCGATCTCATCATTCAGCGTATGAAGCGCAAGCTTGGGGTGGCCGCGTGACCGCGCCGTTTCAACGCAGCCGGCGCCACTTGGCCGTCGACACGTCTTTGCGCGTGGCCACGGGCCTCGCCACCACCCTGATTTTGGCCGTGTTGGCGATCATCGTCATCGACGTGATCAAGAACGGCTGGCCCAAGCTGACGTTGGGCTTCCTGTTTGAGGCGCCCCGCGAAGGCATGACGGCGGGTGGAATCTTTCCCGCGCTCATCGGCACCGTGGCCCTCGTGTTGGTGATGACCATCGCCGTCGTGCCCATAGGGGTGGCCACCGCAATATATTTGAACGAGTACGCGGCGCCCAGCTCCAGAATCACCCGCGCCATCCGGGTGGCCGTGAACAATTTGGCGGGCGTGCCCTCCATCGTGTTCGGCTTGTTTGGCTTGGGTTTCTTCGTGCAATTCGTGGGGCCGGCGATCGATAAGACGTTGTTCGGTGGTGAACGCGTTTATGCGCAACCGGCGCTGATCTGGGCGTCGCTCACTATGGCCGTGCTAACGCTGCCCGTGGTGATTGTTGCCACCGAAGAAGCCTTACGCGCGATCCCACGCGATCTGCGCGAAGCCTCGCTGGCCCTGGGTGCCACAAAGTTTCAGACCATTTTTCGCGTTGTCGTGCCGCAAGCCGCGCCTGGCATTTTGACAGGCACCATTTTGGCGATCAGCCGCGGCGCAGGTGAAGTGGCGCCCATCATGTTCACCGGCGTCGCGTATTTTCTGCCCAAGCTACCCGAAAGTTTCTCTTCGCAGTTTATGCATTTGGGCAACCACGTTTACACGCTCGCCACGCAGTCCCCCGACGTTGACGCCACCAAGCCGTTGCTTTACGCCACCGTCACAGTTTTGCTGGCATTGACGTTCTCTTTAAACCTCGCCGCCGTGGTTGTTCGCGCGAAAATGCGTGCCCGCATCGCCAGCGCCCGCTAAGTCTCGTCGTACGTTCATGGAAAAGCCGCCCGCCAAGATGACCGTGAAGGATCTGTCCGTTTTTTACGGAGACAAGAAGGCCGTGGGCCCCTTGTCCTTGGATCTCCCTGAAAAGCACGTCACTTCGCTCATTGGTCCGTCTGGTTGCGGCAAATCCACGTTCTTGCGATCGCTTAACCGCATGAACGAACTCATCCCTGGCTGCCGCGTCGAAGGCGACGTGCGCCTTGAGAACGATCGCATCTACGGACCTGGCATCGACGCTGTGTCCGTGCGCCGGCGCGTGGGCATGGTGTTTCAAAAATCCAATCCGTTTCCAAAATCGATCTTCGAGAACGTTGCCTACGGCTTACGCATCGGTGGCATCAAGGACAACAGCGACATCGCCGGCCGCGTTGAGCGCGCGCTCAAGCACGCCGCCTTGTGGAACGAAGTGGCGGATCGACTCCAAGAAAGCGCGCTCGGCCTGTCCGGCGGCCAACAGCAGCGCTTGTGCATCGCCCGCGCGCTGGCTGTGGAACCAGAGGTCTTGCTCATGGACGAGCCTGCGTCCGCCCTCGATCCGATTGCCACAGCGCACATCGAAGAGCTCATTCACGAGCTGGCGAACGACTACACGGTAATCATCGTTACGCACAACATGCAGCAGGCCGCGCGCGTTTCAGATTACTGCGCCTTTTTCTACATGGGCGATCTGATCGAGTTCGACAAAACCGAAACGCTGTTCACAAAGCCCTCACAACAGCGCACGGAAGATTACATTACGGGTCGCTTCGGTTAACGGCCGCCGGCCCGGCGAAAACCATTTGCACGGCGCAGGCTACGGCAATCCTTCTGCCTTGCACAGCGCTGCCAAGGGCAAGATCCGAACGCCCTCCACTTGCACGTCTTTGGTGCGGGCGTGAACCTGATACCAACGAGGGATGCCGGTGCGTTCCTTGAAGTATCGGAGCGAAGGGCTAATGCCAACATCGCCCGTCTTCACTTCCACGGCAAACATGGGTCGCTTGTCCTTGACCACCACGAAGTCCACCTCACGGCCGTCCGTGTCGCGTAAGTATCGCAGTTCCATGCGATGGCCTTGTGTGTCCTCTGTGTAATGGCAGAACTTCAGCAACTGTGAAGCCACAAGGTTCTCGAACCGCCCGCGCAGAAACACCATCTTCTCGACCAGGTCGGCCTTGATTGCGGCCGCGAGATAGCGCTACGATGTTATGAGTGATTTCCAGTATCACCTGAAATTACTCATGAGTAATTTCCACTTCGACTGAAAAGACTCACATTGGGCTGCGCGCTCAAAGCCCACGTTCCGCCAAACCTCGTCGTTGGCCTCGGCTCCCGTGGCGGCGCGCGATCGGGTTTTAGTATCGTGGCACTGCCGGATCGATCTGCACCGACCACGCTTCGATGCCGCCCGTGACGTTGCAAAGGTTGGTAAAGCCTTTGGCGGCAAAGTATTCGGCCGCCGCTTGACTGCGGATGCCGTGGTGGCAGTGGAACACCAGCAGCGTTTCGCGATCCAAATCGTCAAGCTCCTCCACGCCCTGCTGATCCAAGTGCCGCGCGCCCGGAATCACGGCGATGCGCCGTTCTGCATCGGTGCGGACGTCCCAAAGCTGCAGCCGCTCATTCCCCTCCAGCATCGCTTTGAGTTCGTGAACGTTGATCTGCCGAACCACGTTGAACACCTCACTTGTCATGTGGCGTTTCTATACCAAACAAGCCGACACCTCCAGGCAACGAGCAAGACGCTGTCTAATCTTTCGGGTACGGCACGCTCACCAATACCGATAACCGTTGGTCCGATAAGGAACAGCGAGCTCGGCGCAAATGTCTGCGATCACATCCGGCGAGAAGAAATAGTTGCGGATCCGAGCGATGCTGTCGCCTTCCGTTTGCACCGTCATGATCGTACGCACAGCGGGGCCACTGTCATGATCGTACCAGAACAGCAGCAACAGGACATCTCGGTGCACCAGCCCTTCGCAGCGTGGCCCGCCGCCTCGATAGCCCTGCAAAAATTCAGGGCGTACGCCACCGCGTTCATCGTAGGTGATGGGTGCCATGGTTCCGGCGAAAGAACCTCGGCTTGGATGCTTGGGCGCGTCTTGGCCGTATTCGGTCACCACGCCCACAATCTCGACGCTGGCGGTTGTGAGCAAAAGTGCGGTGAGCCGGTCAAGGTCACGGGCGTTGAAAGCGGCGCAAAATTCGTCAAGCACCGCCGGCTTGACGCCATGACTCTCGCGTTCTTCAGGCGAAATCACTTTGCCGCGGCCGCGGTGCAAGGCTGCCTTGATGGCCCCTACAGATGTTGAGAGAACCTCGGCAACCTCGTCGAGCGAAAAGTCAAACACGTCTTTCAACACAACGGCGGCCCGTTCCTGCGGTGACAGATGCACAAGCAACGTTCCGGCGGCTTCGCGCAGCCCTTGTGCTGATGGTGAAACATGCGACGCCATCTCCAAGTCCGCTCGCGAATCATCCGCCTGCAGTCGCGCACGCCGCTTTTGATCAATCCAAAGGTTTGAAGCGACACGAAACAGCCACGCACGCGGATTGGGAACTTCGCCAAACAACGTGCCCAGCGTCACGAACGCGCGCGCCATCGCATCTTGCGACAGATCTTCAGCATCCCAAGCGCTGCGCGTGAGGTGACGGCAGTAGCGATAGAGGTCTGGTCGCAAAGGCTCGAACACATCGAGGAACCGCTGCCAAGAGCCACGCACCTGCGCTGTCATCTCATCGAGGGTATCGACCATTTGCTATGTCCACTGCGGCTCGAAGCACAACACCGAGAGGTTGGCGCCGAGTTGGGTTGTACGAACCAGTTTCAAGTCGATCCGGTTCTCCAAACCGGAGAACAAAGGTGTTCCTTTGCCCAAGAGCACTGGGTGCACCAACACGCGAATCTCGTCGACCAAGCGCATGTTCAGCAGCGCGGTCACCAAGTTGGCGCCGCCCCACGCCACGATCGGTTTGCCCCCTTC
Source organism: Deltaproteobacteria bacterium (assembly GCA_033763315.1). Lineage (GTDB taxonomy): Bacteria > Myxococcota_A > Polyangia > Fen-1088 > Fen-1088 > JAGTJU01. The sequence goes on along the minus strand of JANRKS010000001.1, from coordinate 1,760 downwards.
GCGTTTGAGCGCTGATAACGCTGTTGCTGCGTCGGTGTTGATGATTCGGGTGTTGTCCCATGCAGCGTGTTGCAATGTGCGCGACAAAACAACCTTGGGCAGGGCGTTCATCTTGCGTGCGAAAGCCTGATCTCGCGGAGAGGTTGAATGGTGTTCGGCGTTGGGCCAATAGGCAAGCATCATGTCGTACGAACGGCGCCCAAAGACGGCAAGGCCCACAGCATCGATCATTTCGTCGCAGTACTGCGCGAATTGAGGACTTTGGTCGTCGAACCAATCAAGGGCATGGTCTTTGTCCTCAATGAAGCCATCGAGGGACATGGCCATTGAAACATACAGGCGGCGCGAATGGGGATCTTTGGTTGTCATGCACGATGGACGAACGAGCCAGTTAAAAGGATACGGGAGTTCGCGCTTAAAGGGTTCGGTCGTGACTTTCTTAGGGTTGGCTCGCTCGCGGAGGGGCGAGGGCGCCGATGAACAGTGTAACCGCAACGAGACGTCGATCGGCCTGGCTCGTTCTGGTTTGCGCCCCTTCCGCAAAACAGGCGCGGCGTGCGCCTGCGGCACGACGTCTGATAGGCTGAGCCTGGAGGAAAAATCATGTCCAAAGTTCAGGCGGTGCCACCGCAATATGGAAGTCTTACGCCTTACCTTGTTTTGCCAAGGTGTGAGGAGGCCATCGAGTTCTACAAGAAAGCTTTTAACGCAACGGAGGTCATGCGCATGCCCATGCCTGGCGGCGCCATCGGTCACGCCGAACTAAAGATCGGTGACTCGATTCTCATGTTGGCGTCCGGTAACGAAGAGTGGCCGCAAACGTCCTCGCTCATCTGTCTATACGTTGACGATTGTGATGCCGTTTTTCACCGCGCCATGGCGGCGGGCGCCCAACAGCTCGAGCCACCATCGGACAAATTTTATGGTGACAGGGCTGGTTCGCTGAAAGACCCGTTTGGCCAACGATGGTCGATCATGACTCACAAAGAAGACCTGAGCCCTGAACAGATGCAAGAGCGCATGGCGAAGATGTCATCACCGTAGGGGACACGCAGCGCTCAACGCGAGCGTGGCTGAAACGTATTGAGGCGCTCGCAAGGTCGTTCCCTTACCCCGGGACCCGCCAGGCGGTGAGCGTTCGCTGCAGGCCGATGCCTTACGTTTTCAAACGCGGCTGTGTGCGCGCCTTCGCTGACCGCCCCGTTGCCAACGCAGCGGCACCGCCGTAGTTTTACGATGATGCTGACTACCGATTGGCTGAGCGCCTCTGCTCGTTACAACCACTGGATGAATGAGAAGCTCTATGCTGTGGCGGCCACGTTGAGCGATGAAGCACGCAAGCGCGACTGCGGCGCCTTCTTCAAATCGATTCACGGCACACTGAACCACCTTCTGCTTGCCGACCGCGTCTGGCTCTCGCGGTTCAAAGGTATGCAAGCGCCTGAAGGCCTTATGGCGCCGGGCATCGTGTCGCTTGATCAGCAGCTCTACACTGATTTTGAGGATCTACGGCGCGAGCGAGCGCTCACCGACCACGAGCTATCTGCATGGATTGCCACGCTCACTCAAGATCGCCTTGCGGCATCGCTGATCTACATTCGCCACGGTCAAAAGCAGGAGTCTCCGCTGTGGTGGGCGGTGGCGCATTTGTTTAACCATCAGACCCATCATCGTGGCCAAATCACAACCTTGCTTTACCAGCAGGGCTGCGATCCAGGCGTCACCGATTTATTCGCCATGTTGCGGGAGGAAGCCGTTCG